>DAOKZP010000001.1:0-186899 GCA_035325585.1 Thiobacillaceae bacterium
CCGCGCCAATGATAGTAGGCAGCTCGCCTGCGAAAGTAGGTCATCGTCAGACTCCTCATACGCCAACAAGGCAAAAAACCCCCTCAACAAAAATGAGGGGGTTTTTTATTACCGGCAAGACTGCGGCCCAGCGCATGTAGAATCGGCACGGTGTGCACGAGAACCCACAAGGCTTTGTTCCCGATACTGCGCAGACTCTCCGACGGCCGCTTCCATTCCGGCGCGGCGCTCGCGAAGGAATTCGGTATCTCGCGATCCAGTGTCTTCAACATCCTCGGCCAGGCCGAGACGATGGGACTCAGGCTGCATGCGGTGCGTGGCCGCGGTTACCAGCTTCCCGATGCGGTCGAGTGGCTGGATGCGGCGGTGATCGCGGAACATCTCGGGCCACAAGCCCGCGCCTATCCGGTACACGTACTCGATACGGTCGATTCGACCAACACCGCGTTGATGGCAGCCGCGCTGCAGGACGCGCCGGACGGCACGGTTTACTGCGCGGAGCACCAGTTTGCCGGCAAAGGCCGCCGTGGCCGCCCCTGGCATTCCGTACCCGGAGGGAGCCTCACCTTCTCGCTGCTCCTGCGCTTTGATAGGGGCTTGCAGTCGCTTGCGGGGCTGAGCCTTGCGGTTGGACTCGCGACGGCCCGTGCCGTCAACCGGCACAGCCGTCATCCCGCGCGCCTCAAATGGCCCAATGACGTGGTCGTCGGATATCGGAAGCTCGCGGGCATCCTCGTGGAGGTCCAGGGCGACATTGACGGTGCCGCCTTTGCCGTCGTCGGCGTGGGCATCAACGTCCGCCTTAATGAGGCGCAGCGGCATGCCGTCGATCAGGCCGTCGTCGATCTCGCCGAGATGGGCGTTCGCATCGGCCGCAACCAGATGCTCGCCGATTGTTTATCCGAACTCGACATGGTGCTCGCGTCGTTTCGTGCCGAGGGCTTTGCCGCACTACACGAGGCGTGGATGGCGGCGGACGCCTACGCGGGCCGCTCTGTGGCGCTGAACCTCCCGGACGGACGTCGGATTGCCGGTGAGGCGGCCGGCGTCGATGAGACGGGAGCTTTTCGGCTGCGCGACGCTCGCGGCCAGGTTACCGCCCATAGTGGCGGCGAAATCAGCCTGCGGCTGGATGTTTCGGAATGACGCGGCGGATCCTCATCGATTGCGGTAATACTCGCGTCAAATGGGCGATCCTCGAGGGGACTCGATGGCACGCCCGCGGCGACGGCGATTACGTGGACTGGTCGGCGCTGTCGGCTGAGCTTGTCGTCGGCGATATTTGTTATGTCGCCAGTGTCGCCGCCGCTGCCCACGAACGACAGCTTGCCGCCCTGCTCGCCAACGCGGGGCTGACGGCCGTCTGGCTGTCCTCCACGGCCGAGTTCGGCGGCGTGACCAACACGTACCGGGATCCCGCGCAGCTCGGTGTCGATCGCTGGATGGCGCTCATCGCGGCGCGCCAGCGCACGCATGGTGCGGCACTTGTCGTCTCCGCCGGAACGGCAATGACTGTGGACGCGCTTTCCCCGGCAGGGACCTTTCTCGGCGGCCTGATCGTACCGGGGCTGGCCATGATGAGGCAGGCACTGGTGCGGGAAACTGCACGCGTTAATGAGACGCGCGGTCGATGGGTGGAATTTCCGCAGGCCACGGCGGATGCGGTTTACAGCGGCGTGATTGCCGCGCTGTGCGGCGCGATTCGGCAGCAGCACGCGCGATTGGCGGCGTCAGCCGGAACACCGCCGCTGTGCCTGTTGACGGGCGGCGACGCGGAAACGCTTCTGCCCCACCTGCCGTTGCCGGCCGAACACGTTCCCGCGCTGGTGTTGGAAGGCATTGCGCGGGTCGCGGCGGAGGAGAGCTAGCGTGAAGTACCTTGCCTGGATTCTGCTCGCGGCGAATCTTGCGGTCGCGGGGTTCTTCCTGAGCGGTGGCCAATGGCCGCAGGCGATGCCGGGCGGGCTCGCGCCCCTGAACGTCGATCGCCTCAGCCTGCGCGATCAGGATATGGCGACGCCCGCGCCGACGGCGCCGGTGGCGCCCGCGCGCGAGCCTCTCTGCGTCGAGTGGCGCGGGCTCACCGCAGACGAGTTCGTGCAGGCGCGCGAGCGACTCAAGGTTCTGGCCGGGAATCGGGTGATGTCCTTCACCGAAGTGCCGCTCGAAACGCGGCATTGGGTCGTTTTCCCGCCCCTGCCGAGCGCGGAGACCGCAACCGCCAAGCTCGACGAACTCGTGGCTTCCGGTTTGCAGGATGCCTTCGTGGTCAGGGACGGCATCTGGCGCAACGCCCTATCGCTCGGCCTTTTCGCGAGCAATGACGCGGCGCGCCGGCGGGTCCGCGAAGTGGAGGAGAAGGGGATTCACGGCACGCGGATCGAACTGGTCCCTCGTCAGGGCACCGGACTGTATTTCGTAATCCGGAGCGAGGACCCGGAAGTGCTCAAGAGCCTTGGCAGCCTCGCGCAGGTTTTCCCGAACAGTACCCAGTCACGCGTCGCCTGTCCCTGATCGCCGCTATCGCACGAGATAATCCAGCGCGATGCCGGCGAATACCGCTGCACCTACCCAGGTATTGTGCAGAAACGCACGAAAGCATTGCCGCGGCTCCCGATTCCGGATCAGGTACATGTGGTAGAGCGCGATCCCGGCCGCGGCAACCAGCCCCCCGTAAAAGGCGATGCCCATCCCGAGCCGCCCGCCGAGCCAGGCGAGGAGCGCGAGCATCGCCGCGTAGCAGGCTGCGATCGCGGCCAGATCACCGCGCCCGAAAGTGATCGCCGAAGTCTTGATGCCGATCTTGAGATCGTCTTCACGATCGACCATCGCGTACTGCGTGTCGTAGGCGATCGCCCAGAAGACGTTGGCGGCAAGCAGGATCCATGCATCCAGCGGTACGCTGCCTCGCAGCGCCGCGTAACTCATCGGGATGCCGAACCCGAACGCAACGCCCAGATAGGCTTGTGGCACCGCGAAGAAACGCTTGGTGAAGGGATAGCTCGCTGCCAGGAACAGGGCGACGACGGAAAGCGCGAGCACGCTCCGGTCGAGCGGCAGAATGAGGACGAAGGCCAGCAGCGACAACCCGGCGGCCAGCAGGAGCGCCTCCTTCGGCGTCACTTTTCCGGCGGTCAGCGGCCGGTCGCGGGTCCGCGCGACGTGAAGATCGAAATCACGGTCGGCATAGTCGTTGATGACACAGCCTGCCGATCGCATCAGTACGACGCCGATGACGAAGATGACCAGGATCGACGCCACCGGACGTCCTTCGCTGGCAAGCCACTGCGCCCAGAGCGTCGGCCATAGCAGGAGCAGAATGCCGATCGGCTTGTCGAGCCGCATCAGGCGCGCGTACTGGTACAGACGTTCGGACAAGGTCATGTCGTGCGGGCGATCGAGGGCAGGAAAACTTCGGTGACCAGCAAGGGATGGCCGTTGAGGCAGAACACCGAGCGGCGTGCCCACAAACCGCGAAAATTCGCCGCGAGGCGCCAAACCGCCGCGCGATGGAGTGGGTGATCGTGGCCGACCTTGCGGTATGCAAGAGGGCGCCGCTCGATGCGATGGTCGCTGAATAGTGTTTCTCCGAGCGAGCGGCTGCCGAGCCGGGTGATGCCGTTCCAGCCGCCACGCAAGCCGGCGAGCGGCAGCACGCTGTGGGCGAAGACGACCGGCACGCCACCGCAGAGGAGCGCCACGTCCCTCACGTAGGCGCGCTGCCCCGGCGCGAGATCCAGCAAAGCATACTCATCGGCATTGGGTCGGGCGTGTCCGGTGGCGAGCGGATCGACCCGAAACGATGCGCAGTGCGACTTCAGGCGCCGGGTGAGCGAGCCCTGGTCGGTCAGCCAGCTGCGCAGCGAGCGTGGAAGCAAAAGCGGGTGGGCAAGCCAGCCCTGCCGGGAGTCGAGCACGGCGTGCGAATCGGATGGCGGAAAGTGGGCATTATGCCGTAGCCGATGCCGAATGGACGCTAGATCGACGACAGTGCCTGCCGCGGACCGATCCAGCGCTCGACGTGGCGTGCGGCGATCTCGGGGTGCTGGGCGAGGCAGCGCCGCGCAAGATCGCGTGCCGCCTCCAGCAGTTCGACGTCGCGCTCCAGATCGGCGAAGCGCAGCATCGGCAGGCCGCTTTGGCGGTGCCCGAGCAGTTCGCCAGGACCGCGCAGCATCAGATCCTGGCGAGCGATCTCGAAGCCGTCGGTGTGCTCGAAAATGACTTTCAGCCGCGCCCGCGCGAGTTCCGAAAGCCCGGATTCATAGAGCAGGACGCACACCGAGGCGCGGCTGCCGCGCCCGACGCGGCCGCGCAACTGATGCAATTGTGCGAGTCCCATGCGTTCGGCATGTTCGATCACCATCAGCGTGGCGTTCGGCACGTCGACGCCGACCTCGATCACGGTGGTCGCGACGAGAAGATCGATCGAGTGCGCCTGGAACGCCGCCATCACCGCCTGTTTCTCATCCGGCTTGAGGCGGCCATGGACGAGTCCGATACGAAGATCGGGCAACTGCGCCGCGAGCGTGGCGTAGGTGTCCTGCGCCGTCTGCAACTGCAGGGTCTCGGATTCCTCGATCAGCGGGCACACCCAGTAGGCCTGACCGCCGGCACGGCAGGCCTCGCGTACGCGTGCAAGCACGTCGTCGCGCCGCGCGGCACTCACCAGTTTGGTGACGACTGGAGTGCGCCCCGGCGGCAGTTCGTCGATCACGGAGACGTCGAGATCGGCGAAGAAACTCATCGCAAGCGTGCGCGGGATCGGCGTCGCACTCATCATCAGCTGGTGCGGCTCGCGGCCTTTTTCCACCAGCGCGAGCCGCTGTCCGACGCCGAAGCGATGCTGCTCGTCGATCACCGCGAGTCCCAGGTTCCTGAAGCCGCCGGCCTCCTGAAAGAGGGCGTGGGTGCCGAACGCAAGATCGACCTCGCCTGCACCGATCGCGGCCCATGCCGCGGTGCGCGCGGCCTTGCGCTGACTGCCCGAAACCCATGTGCAGCGGATGCCGAGCGCGGACAGCGGCTCGGCGAGCTTGCGATAATGCTGTTCGGCCAGGATCTCGGTCGGTGCCATGAACGCGGCCTGCATGCCGTTCTCGATCGCCTGCAGGCAGGCGAGCGCGGCGACGGCCGTCTTTCCGCTGCCGACGTCGCCCTGGAGCAGGCGGCGCATCGGATGGGGCCGCGCGAGGTCGGTGCTGATTTCGTTCCATGCGCGCGCCTGTCCGGCGGTGAGCGTGAAAGGCAGGGACTGCAGGAACGCCGCAGTAAGGCGTTGCTGGGACGGCAGGGGCCGGGTCGAGCGTGCCTCGCGCCGCTGGCGCGCGGCGGCGAGCGACAGCTGTTGCGCCAGAAGCTCGTCGAATGCCAGTCTTCTCCACGCGGGATGATCACGCGATTCGATCGCGGCGAGCGGAGCGCCGCGCGGTGGCTGGTGCAGCAGCCGGATGCTCGGCTCCAATGCCGGGAGGCCCAGTTCCTGCAGCCATTCGACAGGCAGTGTGTCGGGGAGGGGCAGCGCGAGCGCCCGCTCGACGAGCTTGCGCAGCGTGGCCTGCCCCAGCCCGTTGGTGGTCGGGTAGACCGGCGTCAACTGCTCGGGTAGCGGAGCGTCGGCGTCCGCCTTCACGAAGCGGGGATGCACCATCTCCAGTCCGAGGAACCCGCCGCGCACCTCGCCGATGAAGCGGACGCTCGTGCCTGGCTGGAAGAGCTTGAGGTGGCTGGGATAGAAGTGCAGGAAGCGGATTCCGAGCACGCCGCCCTCCGCATCCTCGACCGATATCGTCAGCATCCGCCGGGGCCGATAGCTGACGCTGGATTCACGGACCGTCGCCTGGACCTGAGCGACCTGCCCGGGACGCAGCTCGCGCACCGGTGTGAGGCGGGTTTCGTCTTCCCAGCGCAGGGGCAGATGCAGCACCAGGTCGGCGTCGCGGGTGAGCCCCAGTTTGGCGAGCTTGGCGGCGGTTGCCGCGCTCACCAGAAACGAGAACGGCGGCGCGTTTTTCAACGCTGCGATCTAGACGATGACCATCACGCCGTCCGCCTCGACCAGCGCGCCGCGCGGCAGCGCGGCTACGCCGACCGCCGCCCGCGCCGGATAGGGCTCGGCGAAGTATTGCGCCATGATTTCGTTGACCCGGGGAAAATCCGCGAGATCGGTGAGAAAGACGTTGAGCTTCACCACGTCGGCGAGCGAACCACCGGCGGCGTGCGCGACAGCCCCGAGGTTGCGGAACACCTGATGAATCTGCGCCTCGGCGCCTTCGGCGAGCTGCATCGACGCGGGATCGAGGCCGATCTGGCCGGAAAGGTATACGGTGTGGTCGATGCGCACGGCCTGCGAATAGGTGCCGATCGCGGCCGGGGCGTCGGCGGTCTGGATAGTGCGCTTGTTCATGTCGTTCTCGGGTAGGGCTACTGGATCTGGGGAGCGCGCGCGTCCTTGCGGCCTTTGATGCGGAAGATCCGGATCACGTCGGGCAGCACGCGCAGGCCGCGCATCACGCGTGCGAGGTGCATGCGGTTCTCGACCTGGACCGTGAAGAAGAGCACCGTGTACGGGCTGCCGTCCTCTTCTTGCATCGACACGTTGCCGATGTTGGAGCCGTGTTCGGCGATGGCCGCGGCGACCTTGGCCAGCACGCCGCGCTTGTTGCCGACGACGACCTTGATCGAGACGTCGAACATGCGGCCCGGCTCCGTCTCCCATTCGACGTCGAGCCACTTGTCGGGGTCGGCGCGAAACGCCCCGATCGACGGACAGTCATGGGTGTGGATGATCAGGCCGCGATCCTTGTGGATGAAGCCGAGGATGGGATCGCCCGGAATCGGATGGCAGCATTGCGCCAGTTCCACCGCGAGCCCTTCCGTGCCGCGGATCACGATGGCGTGCGGGTGTGCCGGTTCCCCGGTGTGGTCTCCATGCACGTGCAGCAGCTGATGCGCCACCACCAGAGGCAGCTTGCGGCCGAGCCCGATGCTGGCGAACAGCTCCTCCTGCGTCTGCATTCCGTAGTCCTTGACGATCCGATCCCACACCGCGGCGTCGGGGGTCGGCGCATCCGGGTTCAGTGCGGCCATCGCATTCGTCAGCAGGCGCTCGCCGAGCGCTGCCGCCTCCTCCACGCGGGCGTTCTTCAGGTAATTGCGTATGTGCGAGCGCGCCTTGCCGGTGACGACGAAGTTCAGCCATGCGGCATTCGGGCTCGCATTCGGCGCGGTGAGGATCTCGACATGATCGCCGTTCCGGAGCTGCGTCCGCAGCGGCATCAGCTCGTGGTTGATCTTGGCCGCGATGCAATGATGGCCCACGTCGGTATGGACCGCGAACGCGAAGTCGACCGCGGTCGCCCCGCGCGGCAGCGCCATGATCCGGCCTTTTGGCGTGAATACGTAGACGTCGTCCGGGAACAGGTCGACTTTGATGTGCTCGAGGAATTCCGGTGAATCGCCGTGATCGGCCTGAATGTCGAGCAGCGATTGCAGCCAGCGGTGCGTGCGTGTCTGCACGTCGCTCAGTGCCGTATCGGCCGATTTGTACATCCAGTGCGACGCGACGCCGGATTCCGCGAGACGGTTCATGTCGTCCGTGCGGATCTGTACCTCGATGGGCGTGCTGTTGGGGCCGAACAGAATCGAATGCAGCGACTGGTAGCCGTTGGCCTTCGGGATCGCGATGTAATCCTTGAACTTGCCGGGGATGGGCTTGTACAGCGCGTGCAGCGCACCCAGCGCCAGGTAGCAGGAAGGCTGGTCGCGTACCACGACACGGAAGCCGTAGATGTCGAATACCTCCGAGAACGCCAGGTTCTTCTCCTGCATCTTGCGGTAGATGCTGTAGAGGTGCTTTTCTCGGCCGCTGATCGTCGCTTCGATGCGGCAGTGGTCAAGCCGGTCCTGCAGGGCGACCTTCACCTTCTCCACCAGTTCTCGGCGGTTGCCCCGCGCGACCTTCACCGCCTTGGCGAGTACCTGGTAGCGGTTGGGGAAGTGATAGCGGAACCCGAGATCCTCCAGTTCCTGATAGACCGAGTGAAGGCCGAGCCGGTTGGCGATCGGTGCGTAGATCTCCAGGGTTTCCTTCGCGATGCGCGTGCGCTTCTCGGCCGGCATCGAGCCCATGGTGTGCATGTTGTGCATGCGATCCGCGAGTTTCACCAGGATCACCCGCACGTCCTGGGCCATCGCGAGCAGCATCTTGCGGAAGTTCTCCGCCTGCGCGTGCTGCTCGGAGGCGAATGCAAGCTTGTCGAGCTTGGAGACACCGTCGACCAGGATCGCCACGGCCTTGCCGAAGCGCGCCTCGATCTCGCCCGCCGTCGCGGGCGTGTCCTCGACCACGTCGTGCAGCAGCGCCGCGCAGAGCGTCTGTGCATCCAGATGCCAGCCGGCGAGGATGCCGGCGACCGCGAGTGGGTGGGAAATGTAGGGTTCGCCGCTCTTGCGATACTGCCCTTCGTGGGCCTGGCGACTGAATTCGTAGGCTTCTTCGACGGCGCCGATTTCTTCCGGCGACAGATAGGCCAGTGCCGTGCGCAGCGGCTCGAACCCGCGCGTCACGCTCGGCGCGCGGCTGGCGTGCGCCGGTTCATGTGCAACGGGAGAATCAGGCGCGGCCCCGGTTGAGGATTTCACGTCCGACCTTGCCTGCCGCGATCTCGCGCAGCGCGGTGACGATGGGTTTGTCCCGGGTATCCACCAGCGGCTGGGAGCCCTGCGCCAGCTGGCGCGCGCGGTAGGTCGCGGCGAGGGTCAGCTCGAAGCGGTTGGGGATCTTTTCGATACAGTCCTCGACTGTGATGCGGGCCATGCGGGTACTCCTGTGTTCGGGCGGTGCGGCTGCACCTCAGATACGTCGGAATTCGTCGAACAGCGCGGCATGCCGGTCCAGTTGGCGGCGCGCTTCGAGACGAACACTGCGGGCGATCGCGACCAGATCCTGTAGTGCGTGGTCGAAATCATCGTTGACGATTATATAATCGAACGCCGCCGCGTGAGCGACGTCGTGGGACGCCGCCGCCAACCGCCGCTCGATCACCGCTTCGCTGTCCTGGCCGCGCCCCGCGAGACGGGTCCGCAACGCATTGAAGCTCGGCGGCAGCACGAAGATTCCCACGCATGCGGGAAAGTGCTGTTTCACCTGCGCGGCGCCCTGCCAGTCGATTTCGAGCAGGATATCCCGGCCGGCCTCCAGATCCCGCTCGATGCTTCCCTTCGACGTCCCGTAGAAGTTTCCGTACACCTCGGCATGCTCGAGGAATTCGCCGTCCGCCAGCATCGCCTCGAAGCGCTCGCGGGTGACGAAATGGTAGTCGCGGCCATCGGTTTCGCCGGGCCGCGGGGGCCGGGTGGTGTACGAGATCGACAGGCGAATGCCCGCATCGGCCTTCAAGAGCGCCTTGACCAGGCTCGTCTTGCCGGCGCCCGAGGGCGCGCTCACGATGTAAAGCGCGCCTTTGGCGGGGGAGGGGGTCATGATCGTCGAGGCTCCTGTCATTCGATATTCTGCACCTGCTCGCGCATCTGCTCGATCAGCACCTTGAGTTCGAGCGAAACGCGCGAGGTTTCCACTGCCACCGACTTCGAGCCCAGGGTGTTGGCCTCACGGTGCAGTTCCTGCATCAGGAAATCCAGCCGCTTGCCTGCGGCGCCGGGTTGGTCGAGGACTCGGCGCACCTCGGAAAAGTGCGTGGACAGCCGGGCGACCTCCTCCTCGACGTCGGCTTTCTGTGCGACCAGCGCGATTTCTTGCGCCAGCCGCTCGTGTCCTGCCTCCCCCAGCGCTTCGTGCAGCCGCTCCGCCAGCTTCGCGCGCTGGGCGGCCGCCAGCGTCGGGAGGAGCGGCTTCAGCGAAGCCACCTGCGCCTCCGCGGCATCAAGCCGGCCGAGGATGTGTGCCTTGAGCTTGGCGCCTTCGCGTCGGCGGCTCTCGACCAGTTCATCCAGCGCCTCGCGCAGGCCAGCCAGCACGGCCTGGTCTAGTGTCTCCTGGGGCAGGGCCGCGGCCTGCGCGACGCCGGGCCAGCGCAGGATTTCGCCAACGGACAGTGGCGCGGCGTCCGGCAACTGATCGAGAACCTGGTCCTGCCATTCCGCCAACCGCTCAAGAATACCGGTGTTGACGCCGTTATCGAGCGTGGCGACGAGGGGTGGAAGCAGACCGATACGGCATTCGACCTTGCCTCGCGCAAGGCGCTGGTTCAGCAGTTCGCGCAGTTGCGGTTCAAGCGGGCGGAACTCGTCGGCCAGACGGAAATGCAGTTCGAGAAAGCGCTGGTTGACGCTGCGCAGATCGATGCTGACGCCGGCATGTCCGACGCTGAGGCTGCGGGCGGCGAACCCGGTCATGCTGGCTGTCATGTGCGGTCAGAAGATTTCGGATGGTGGGTGCTTGCCGGCATGGGCCGGCGGGCGTTCTTGCGATATGCGCGATTAACTGGCAAGGATAATAGACGTTCGATTATGGCGACTCAACCCAATCAGGCGTTGCCTAATGGATACCGGCTGAACGAGTACACGATCGTGCGCAAGATCGGCGGTGGCGGTTTCAGCATGGTGTATCTGGCGCGTGACGATGACAACCAATCGGTCGCGATCAAGGAGTACCTGCCGGGCGCGCTGGTCTTGCGCACCGAGGGCTCCGTCGTCGTGCAGGCCAGTTCGACGGAGAACAGCAATATCTTCCGTCATGGAATGAAATGCTTCTTCGAGGAGGGCCGGGCGCTGGCGTGCATCGACCATCCCAACGTGGTACGCGTGATCAATTTCTTCCGCGCCAACGACACCGTCTACATGGTGATGCGCTTCGAGCGCGGCAAGACCTTGCAGCAGCATATCCAGGCCAATCGCGGGACGATCCGCGAGAGCTTCATCCGGCGGGTGTTCGCCCAGTTGCTGAACGGCCTGCGTGACGTCCATACGCACAAGCTGCTGCATCTCGACATCAAGCCATCCAATCTTTACATCCGGCTCGACGGCTCGCCGGTCCTGATCGATTTCGGCGCGGCCCGGCAGACGCTCACGCTCGAGGAGAGCCGGCTGCAGCCCATGTACACGCCGGGCTTCGCGGCGCCTGAGCAATACCACAACCGGGAACGCCTGGGGCCGTGGACCGACATTTACAGCGTTGGTGCGAGCTTGTACGCCTGCCTGGCCGGGCACCCGCCGCAGGCCGCGGATGCGCGCCTGCTGAACGACAAGCTCACGCCGGCGGCCGAGCAATGGCGGGGCATGTACTCGACCCAGCTGCTGGAAACCATCGATCACTGCCTCCGCCTGAACTACATGGAGCGCCCGCAGAGCGTGTTCGCCCTGCAGAAGGTGCTGATCGATCGCAGCGCCATGACCCCACCCCGAGCCTCCCTGTTTTCCACGCTGAGGCGTTCGCTGAGCCGCGAATTGTTTTAAAGTGGCGGCATGAAATTCACCATCTATCAGGCTTCCCGGCAAGGCGGGCGCAGATCCAACCAGGATCGGGTGGCCTATTCCTATAGCCGAGAAGCGCTGCTGATGGTGGTCGCAGACGGCATGGGCGGGCACATGCACGGCGAGATCGCGGCACACATCGCGGTGCAGACGCTCACCGAGCAGTTCCAGGCCCAGGCGAAGCCGCGTCTTGCCGATCCCCGCGATTTTCTTGCGGAGACGGTCGCGCGTGCGCATTACGCGATCAACGACTATGCGGTCGACCAGGATCTGATGGAGATACCGCATACCACGGTCGTCGCGGCGCTGGTTCAGGACAGCACGGCATATTGGGCGCACGCGGGCGATTCGCGCCTTTACCTGTTTTCCGACGGCAGCCTCATCGCGCGCACCGAGGATCACACGGCCGTCGCCCAGTTGGTACGGGACGGCATCATCAGCGAGGAAGAGGCGGGCACCCATCCGGAGCGCAACCGCGTATCCAATTGCCTGGGTGGGTACGTGACGCCCGAGGTGGAATGCGGCGCGCCGATCCCGCTCGATGATGCCGATACGATGCTGCTCTGCACCGACGGGATATGGGGGATGATCACCATCCCCGAGGCCGCGGCGATGCTGCACGCCTACGCGCTCGAAGACGCAGTGCGCCATCTTATGGACCATGCGGAGTTCCGCGGCGGCGAGCATGGCGACAACCTCAGCCTGATCGCCATGACCTGGGGCGAGGCGCGCTTGCCGAGCAAGGATTCGATCTCGACGCTCGCGATGCCCGCGGGCGGCATCACCACCCAGCTCAACACCCTGAAATCGGGCCCCGTCACGGGAGCGGTGTCGGATGACGAAATCGAGCGGGCGATCTCCGAAATCCAGCGGGCGATCCAGAAAATCTCCTCCAAATAGGCGGACGGACGGCGATCGGGAATGGCGGCGGCCTGCCGGCGCACGGTAAGATCGCTTTTTTTCCGCGGAATCCGCCATGTCCAGTCCGACCCCCCGTCCCAGCGGCCGAACACCCGCTGAACTGCGCGCGCTGTCGTTCACCCGCCGTTACACCAAGCATGCCGAAGGCGCGGTCCTCGTCGCGATGGGCGACACGCGCGTGCTGTGTACGGCGAGCGTGCTCGACAAGCTGCCGCCGCACAAGAAGGGCAGCGGCGAAGGGTGGGTGACGGCGGAATACGGGATGCTCCCGCGCTCGACGCATACGCGGACCGACCGGGAGGCCGCCCGTGGAAAGCAATCGGGGCGCACCCAGGAAATCCAGCGTCTGATCGGCCGCAGCCTGCGCGCTGTGGTCGATCTGAAGAAACTCGGCGAGCGTACCCTGCACGTCGACTGCGACGTGCTGCAGGCGGATGGCGGCACCCGTTGCGCGAGCATCTGCGGCGCATGGGTCGCGGTGGCGGACGCGGTCGATGGATTGCTGAAGAGCGGCGCGCTTACCGAGTCGCCCATCACCGACAGCATCGCGGCGGTGTCGGTCGGCATCTGGCACGGGCAACCGGTGCTTGATCTCGACTACGTCGAGGACGCCGGCTGTGACACCGACATGAACGTGGTGATGACCGGCGCGGGGGGCATCGTCGAGGTGCAAGGCACCGCCGAGGGTGTGCCGTTCTCGCGCGACGCGCTCGAATCGCTGCTCGATCTGGCGACTGCCGGAATCGGACGGATCGCGGCGGCGCAAACCCAGGCGCTGCAAGCGGACTGAGCGACAGGACCCGCCACACGCATGAGGCGGGCGGCGTCTTGCGTGCCGACCCGCAAATCGAAGGAAGACCATGAAGAAACTCGTCATCGCCTCCGGCAATCCGGGCAAGCTCCGGGAGATCGGCCGCATACTCGAACCCCTCGATATCACCGCGGTGCCGCAATCCGATTTCGACGTTCCCGAGTGTCCCGAGCCGCACGTCACCTTCGTCGAGAATTGCCTTGCGAAGGCCCGCCACGCCAGCGCGCACACCGGCTTGCCGGCGCTGGCCGACGATTCCGGCATCTGCGTCGATGCACTCGCCGGCGCGCCCGGCGTGCAATCGGCGCGCTACGCGGGCGAGCCGAAGTCCGATACGCGCAACAATGAGAAACTCGTCGCGGCACTGCAGGGCGAGTCCAACCGCCGCGCGCACTACTATTGCGTGATGGTGCTAGTGCGGCACGCCGACGATCCCGAACCGCTGATCGCCGAAGGGCGCTGGTTCGGCGAGATCATCGACACGCCGCGCGGCGAGGGCGGTTTTGGCTATGACCCGTATTTCCTCGTTCCCGAGTTTGGCCGCACCGGCGCCGAGCTTGGCGAGGACGAGAAGAACGCGATTTCCCACCGCGGCATCGCGTTGCGCGAACTGGCCGACAAGCTCAAGCGGCTTGGCTGAGTTCACCGTCCGCTTCGCGGGCGCCGGCCTCGAAACGCCGCCGCCGCTGGCACTCTACATCCACCTTCCCTGGTGCGTGCGAAAATGCCCCTATTGCGACTTCAATTCACACGCCGCGCTGCACATCCCCGAAGCCGCCTATATCGACGCCCTGCTCGCGGATCTCGAACATGCGCTGCCGGATATCTGGGGGCGTCGGATCCACAGCGTATTTTTCGGCGGGGGCACGCCGAGTCTCTTCTCGCCGGACGGCATCGATCGCATTCTTGTCGCGGTGCGCACGCTCACCGGGCTCGTTCCGGGGGCCGAGATCACGCTCGAAGCCAACCCAGGCACGATCGAGGCCGCGAAGTTCGCGGGTTTTCGCGAGGCGGGGGTGACGCGGCTCTCGCTTGGCGTGCAGAGCTTCGACTCGCGTCAATTGAAGGCACTCGGACGCATCCACGGTGCGGCGGAGTCGTATCGCGCGGCGGAGCTTGCCGCGGCCCATTTCGAAACCTTCAATCTCGACCTCATGTACGCGCTGCCGGGACAGAGCGTGGCTGGTGCGCTGGCCGACGTCGAGGCTGCGCTCACGTTCGAGCCTCCCCACGTTTCAGCTTATCACCTCATGCTCGAGCCGAATACCCCTTTTGGCCATGCTGCGCCGGCAGGACTGCCCGGTGAGGATGCCGCGGCCGACATGCAGAGCGCGATCGACGCCCGGCTCAGGGAAGCCGGCCTCGCGCATTACGAGATTTCCGCCTACGCGAAGCCGGGCCAAGCCGCCCGCCACAATCTCAATTACTGGCATTTCGGCGATTACCTCGGCATCGGTGCCGGCGCGCACTCGAAGCTCAGCTTTTCGGATCGCATCGTCCGTCAGATGCGGGTGAAGCATCCGCAGCAGTACATGGAGGCCGTACGCGCGGGGGGTCACGTTGTGGAGGCGCGCGTTCTCGGCCGGGACGATCTGCCTTTCGAATTCATGATGAATGCGTTGCGGCTCGTCGACGGCGTGCCGACTTCGCTCTTCGAGGCGCGAACCGGTCTGCCGATCGGGACGTGCGCCGGGGCGCTCAGCCAGGCGCGGGAACGCGGCCTGCTCGAGTTGGGCGCCTTGCAGCTGCGGCCGACGCGGCTGGGACAGCATTTTCTGAACGATCTCCTGACGCTGTTTCTTCCCGACTGATCGGCGCTTCCGCCGCGTGCCATAGTGGGTGAAGGCGATCGCAGTATCCCGATCGCGTCCCGACACGAGAGACAGGAGGCAGTACATGCCCAGACGCCGATATCCGCGAGTATGCCCCCGTGAAACTTCGATTGCCCTCGTGCTCGGGCTCCTGCTGCTCGGGGCGCAGCCCGCAGCGGCGGACTCGGCGCTGATCATGCGTTACGGTGGAGCGGACAGCGACTATGAGCGCATCGGGCTTGGTTTGCGGCTTGCGCCGGTCTGGTCGGCCGATCTGGGCCGCTGGAAGGCGCGGTTGCATCCCGAGGTCGAGCTGAGCCATTTCCGCTATACGGGCCCGGCCACGGGGCCCGACAACATGGAGCAGGGCGGGATCGTCGGCCAACTGCGCCTGCAGCGTGAGACGGGAAACTGGCGCCCCTACGGCGAACTGGGCCTGGGCCTATCCTTGTTCAGCGAGGACCAGCTTGGCCAGAAGCGGTTTTCGACCCATTTCCAGTTCTCGCAGCATCTCGGCCTGGGCGTCGAACTGGCTGGCAAGGGGTTCGCCGGCTACCAGTATTCTCATTATTCGAACGCGGATATCGACACGCCGAACGACGGCATCGACGTTCATCAGGCGGTGGTCGGCGTGCGCTTTTGAATGCGCCGCCGCGACCATTTGACGCAGACGTTTTTTCTGTCTAGATTGAACTGAACGGGTGTGCAGATGCGCCCGTGCGCCCGTGATCACGACAACAACGGCCATTGCCACAAGGGGAACTCGACATGCGCCTTGCTCATCCAGCCGCGACCGGCGGCCTGCTGTTCGTGCAGATCGTGCTGCTGTGGGTCGTCGGCCTGCAATCGGCGTGGGCCATGCCCGAGTTCGCGCGCCGCTACAGCCTGAGCTGTGCTGCTTGCCATGTCGCGTTTCCTCGCCTCAACAAGTTCGGCGAGCAGTTTGTCGCCGACAACTTCCGCCTGCCCAACTGGAAGGACAGCACCGCCAAGACCGGCGACGACCTGTTGGCGCTGCCGGCGTATCCGCCGCTTGCCGTGCGCGCCCAAGCCTACGTGCAGGCACGTGATGGCAAATCGATCGATCCCGCCACCGGGGTGACCGATTCCGCCACGACCGACTTCCAGTCGCCCTATCTCATCAAGCTTTTGTCGAGTGCGCCGTTGAGCGACAACATCACCTATTACTTCTACGGCATCCTCGGCGAGAAGGGCGCCAATGGCGAAGTGCTGGTCGAGGATGCCTGGTTTCGCCATGCGGACGTGTTCGGAACCCGGATCGGCATGCAGCTCGGCCAGTTCCAGCTCTCGGACCTGATGTTCCCACGCGAGACGCGTCTGCCGTTCCAGGATTTCATGGCCTATCGCATGGCCGGCATCACCTATGATCGGGGCGTGCTGTTCGACCGTGGCGTCGGCCCGTTCGACCTGGCATTGGGTCTCGTCAACGGCAACGGCATCACCGACAACCTGAACATCAACAGCCCCGGCTACCGCCGCCCCGACAAGATGTTCGACAACGACAACTCCAAGACCGTCTTTGGCCGCATCGGTGCGGACATCGGCCCTGTGAACGTCGGCCTGTTCGGCGCCTCGGGCAAGCAGCGCAGCGTGGCGCTGGGCAACGCGGGCCAGGATTTTGGCACCCGCAATACCGACAAGCGCGTGCTGGGCCTCGATCTGTCCGGCGAGTTCGGCGGCCGTACCTATTGGTACGCCCAGTATCTTTGGAACAGTTGGGACGGATTTCTCGATGCCGACCCAAGCCGCGATTACCGTTGGAACGGCGGCTTCGCCGGCATCGATTACATTCTCAACGAACGCTGGGCGTTCTCGCTTCTCTACAACTACGCCGACGCGGGGGACCTGGCCGACACCGACACGATCTATGAAGGCATCGACATGAACAGCCTCAGCCTGACCACGTCGTACTACTTCATGCGCAACGTCAAGGCGATCGCCGAAATCGGCGTCGATTTCCTCGACAAGGTCGAGAAAACCGGCACCTACTGGACCGGCCACCTGACAAAGGAAAACTACGTGCTGTTCGGCTTCGATGCGGCCTTCTGAGCACGGTGGCTGCGGCGTCTTCGCCGCCGTGGCGCTGATCGGCATCTTGGCGGCGCAGGCAGCCGGCGCAGCGGGGCTCACCCTGGGCAGCCTGCGCATCGAATCGAATCCACCGGGTGCCGAGGTGCTGTTGATCGGCGGCGCAGCCGGATTCACCCCGCTGACCATCGGCGAGCGCGCGATCTACCCCAACGACTATCCGGACGAGCGGGCGCATCTCTACGGTACCGTGACGCTGCGCAGGCCGGGGTGCGAAACGGTCGTCCACCGCGTGACCCTCGACGATCTGAAACACGGCCTGAACGTCGCGCTCGACTGCAAGGCGGCCGCTCCCGGCGCACTTGCCGAGCCGGCGGGTCGCACGCCGCATCCGGTATCGGCGGCGCCGGATGTGCGCGGCGCGCCCGCACCGTCCCCAGGTGCTTCCCCCGCCGATGTGCCGGCTGCAGGTACATCCGACACGCGCGCATCAGCCGCCGGTGCGCCGATCCGCATTCCGGCTGGCGGCGAATCCGCGCCGGAGCGCCGCCTGCGCCAGCTGCAGGTCTTGCAGGAGCTCCTCGACGAGGGCATCGTCACCGGCGCGGAAGAGCAACGCATCCGCCGCCGCTTGCTCGAACCGCTGCGCTGATCCACGGCGGGGCGCAGCCGGCGGTGGATCCGGCCACCCCCCACGATTGTGAAGCCCGCCGCGGGCACGGTATGCTGTGGGGTCTTTCCCGCGTCAACCCAACGATTGTGTACTTTGGAGATTGCCCATGAAAATCGCCCTCGCCCTGTCATTGCTCGTTTTCGCCTCGTCCGCCGTCGCCGCCGTGGTCGGCAAGGACGTCAGTTACAAGGCCGGCGACACTGCGATGAAAGGCTATCTGGCATACGACGATGCCGCCAAGGGCAAGCGCGCCGGCGTGCTGGTGGTGCCGGAATGGTGGGGTGCGAACGATTACGCGCGGAAGCGCGCGCGCATGCTGGCGGAAGCGGGCTATGTCGCGCTCGTCGTCGACATGTATGGCAACGGTCAGATCGTCGACAACCCCAAGGATGCCGGTGCACTCGCAGGCAACGTGAACAAGAATCCACAACTGGCGTATACGCGCGTGGACGCGGCGCGCCAGTTCCTCGATCGGCAGCCCGGCGTCCGTAAGGGCGACACGGCCGCGCTGGGCTACTGCTTCGGCGGCGGCGTGGTACTCAACATGGCGCGAGCCGGCATGCCGCTGAAGGCGGTCGTGAGCTATCATGGCGTGCTCGCGACCGATATTCCGGTCAAGCCGGGCGACATCAAGGCGAGCCTGCGCGTGTTCCACGGCGAGGCCGATCCGATCGTTCCGCCCGAGATGGTCGAGGCCTTCAAGGTCGAGATGGGCAACGCCAAGGCCGACTACATGTTCGTCGCCTACCCCGGCGTGAAACACACGTTCACCAATCGCGAGGCCGACAGCTACGCCGCACAGTTCGGCCTGCCGCTCAAATACGATGCCGCGGCGGATGCCGATTCGTGGACCCGCACGCTGGAATTCCTGAAGGCCACGCTCGACTGATGCCCGGTTCCTGCGACCACGACACGGCTCATTTGCCGCCCGGCGCGGGCAGCGTCGGCATTCCTCAGGTCGCCCCGTTCGATCCCGCGGCCTTCGAGCGCGCGGTGAACGATCTGCTCGTCGCGAGCGGCGTCGCGCCGGATTCGGTGCACACCGGGCGTACCGCCGAGCGCGTGCGCGAGCTGTGGCAACGGCGTCTGCTCGGCGGCTACGCAGTCGCGCCCGCCGATGCGCTCGGCGAGGGTTTCAGCGACACGCGCGACGACATGGTGGTGGTGCGCGGGATCGCCGTGCACGGCGTGTGTCCGCACCACCTGGTGCCGTTCCGCGGGGTCGCGCACGTCGCCTACATTCCGGGCGGCCGGCTGCATGGTTTTGGACGCATCGCGCGCATGGTCGATGCGATCGGCCATCGCTTCACCTATCAGGAGTGGATGACGCGCGATATCGCGGACGCGCTGGTGACGCACGGCCAGGCGAAAGGTGCGGCGTGCATCATCGAGGCCGAGCAGTTGTGCCTGCTGCTCGGCGAGGATCGCCGCGGCGACGAGCGCGTCGTCACCCAGGCCTTCACCGGATGTTTCCGGGAGAGCGACCAGCTCCGCACCGAGTTTCTGCGCGCCACTGCGCAACGGGAGTTGCGTTGATCAAGGCCGATGCGGACCAGCATGCGCTAAAGGAGGCGTTTGGCGCAGCCGGCACGGGACCGGCGGCATTCGCCCGGCTCTTCGCGCGAATCGGAGGTGGCGCGGCGCGGCTCGCGCCGATCGTCACCGCATGAGCGCCACGCGCCCGGCCACCCTGGTTCTGCCGCCAGCGCCTTATGCCGCGGCGCTCGCCGGCGGCTGGTGGCTGGATCGCCGCATCCTCGCGCTGCCGCTCGACCTGGGTGCGGCGACGCGGCCACTGGGCTGGTTGCTGATCGGCGCCGGGCTGGTGCTGTTCGCGTGGACGCTGGCGACCTTCATGCGCCGCCGCACCACGGTCAATCCCTATCGGGCGGCGTCCCATCTATGCATCGAGGGGCCGTTTCGATTCAGCCGCAACCCGATCTACGTCGGAGACTGGCTCATCTTCGCAGGCGTTTCCCTGATCCTGAAGACGGTGTGGCCGCTGCTGTTCGCACCGCTGATCTGGGCGCTGCTGCGCTATGGCGTGATCCGTCACGAGGAGGCGCATCTCGAAGCGAAATTCGGCGACGCTTACCGGGCGTATCGCGCGCGGGTGCGGCGCTGGCTTTGAAGCACGTTGTACGCCGCTTCCTGTATGGCATTGCGCTAGCCCCGGCTTTGGTGGGGTGTACGGGTGGCGCAGGCAACATCTATCACGACCCGCACAAGCGTCACCACACGGCGGAAGGTTTTCAGAACCTCGACGCCGCGGCGCGCTTGGGCCGCGGGTTCTGGCGCTGGCAGTGGGAACGGAAGACGCGAGGCCTGCCCAGGCCGCCGGCGCCGTCGCATCGAAACTGGCGGGTCGCGCCCGATCTTGCCGCGCTGCACTCGCCGGTGAGCAACCCGAGCGTGACCTGGATCGGCCATGCGACGCTGTTGCTCCGGCTGGGCGGCCTCAATGTGCTGACCGATCCGCACTTCTCCGAGCGTGCTTCGCCCGTCGGTTTTGCCGGACCCAGACGCTATCACCCGCCGGGTCTCGCACTGGCGGAGTTGCCGCAGATCGACGTGGTCGTGATCTCCCACAACCATTACGACCACCTCGATGCGGCGAGCGTCGATGCGTTGCATGCCCACTTCGGCGAGGCGCTGCGATTCCTCGTCCCGTTGGGGCTCAAGCCGTGGTTCGAGCGGCGCGGCATCACCAACGTCGCCGAGTTCGACTGGTGGGACGAGACCGTCGTCGATGGTGTGTACTTCGTGCTCACCCCCGCGCAGCACTGGAGCGGGCGCGGCCTATTCGATCGGAACCGCACGCTCTGGGGTGGCTGGGCGATCCGGGCGTCCGACGCCAACGTCTACTTCGCCGGCGACACGGGATACTCGAAGGGTTTCACGGAAATCGGCCGACGCCTGGGCCCATTCGATTTCGCCGCCATACCGATTGGTGCGTACGCGCCGGCATGGTTCATGGGACCGCAGCATGTCGATCCGGCGCAAGCCTTGCAGATTCATCGAGACGTCGGTGCGCGGCAGTCGATGGGCATCCATTGGGGCGTGTTCGAACTCGCCGACGATGCGCTCGATGCAGCCCCGCAAGCGCTGGCCGATGCGCGGGAAGCCGCGGCGATCCCCGAGCAAGCGTTCTACGTGCTGAAGATCGGCGAGACACGGCGTATCCCGTACGCCGCCACCCACCTAAGCGAGACCAAGTAGGGCGCGCGCGTTCGCGGTCGTCGCCTGGGCGACCTCGTCGACGCTGATGCCGCGCAGTTCGGCGAGCGTCTCGGCGATGCGGGGCAGTTCGCCTGGCGCGTTGCGGCCCCGCCCGATCCAGATCGGCGGTATGTCCGGGCTGTCGGTTTCCAGCACGATGGCATCGAGCGGCAGCTCGACCGCCAGCCGCCGGAGATTGTTTGCGCGCGGCCAGGTGAAGGCGCCGCCGAAACCGAGCCGGAATCCGAGCTTGATGAAGGCGTCGGCCTGCTGCCGGCTCCCGTTGAAGGCGTGGGCGATGCCACCGCGCACGCCGATCCGGCGCAGCTGCTTCAGGAGTTCGTCGTTGGCGCGCCGGCCATGCAGCAGCACCGGCAGATCGTGATCGCGCGCGATCTTCAATTGCTCGACGAGGAAAAACTCCTGGGCCGCGGGATCGAGATCCTTCACGAAGAAATCGAGGCCGATCTCGCCGATTGCGACCGGCCGCGCGGACTCGACGCGGGCGCGCAACTCCGCGAGGTGTTCGGGGCGGTGCAGATGGACATACATCGGGTGCAGCCCCCACGCCGGCAGGCAGCCGGGATAGCGCTCGCACGTTGCGGCGACGGCGGCGAAATTCTCGCGGCTGACGGCCGGCACGATCTGGATGCGGACGCCCGCCGCCACGGCGCGTGCGTACTCCGCATCGCGGTCCGGGTCGAATTCGGCGGCGTCGAGATGGCAGTGGGTATCGATGAGAAAGGGCGCTCCGCGATCCGTGGCTGTGGAGCGCGAAGGCGACGCTGCGGGATCCGCCAGTGTGGTGCGCAAGAACGGTGCCGCTGGATTGACTGGAATGGCGCGCGAAAACGGCGCGCCTGGATCAACTGGGCTGGCGCATAAAAACGACGCGCATGGCTCAACTCGGGTGGCGCACAAAAACGGCGCCACTGGGGGCGCCGTTTGTCTTGCGTCCGTGGTCACCGGACTCAATCGTTGCTGGCGAAACCCAGCAGATGCAGCAGGCTGGTGAAGAGGTTGAAGATCGCGACGAACAGCGTGACGGTCGCCATGATGTAGTTCGTTTCGCCGCCGTTGATGATGCTGCTGGTCTCATACAGGATGAGACCGGACATCAGGAGCACGAACATCGCGGACACCGCGAGCGAAAGGCCCGGCATCTGGAAGAAGAACGCGCCGAGGCCGGCGAGGAAGGCGACCAGGATGCCGACCATGAGGAAGCCGCCCATGAAGCTGAAGTCCTTGCGGGTGGTCATCACGTAGGCTGACAGGCCGAGGAAGATCGCCGCCGTGCCGCCCATCGCCATCATCACGACCTGGCTGCCGTTGGGCAGCGCAAGGTAGGCGTTGAGGATGGGGCCGAGCGTGTAGCCCATGAAGCCGGTCAGGGCGAACACGAAGATGAGTCCCGTGCCGCTGTCGCGGAACTTGGTGGTGAGGAACAGCAGGCCGAAGTAGCCGGCCAGGGTGATGATGGGGCCGGGATACGGCAGATTTAGTGCCATCGACACGCCGGCGGTCAGCGCGGCGAACGCCAGCGTCATCGACAACAGCATGTAGGTATTCCGGACGACCTTGTTGGTCGACAGCGCGCCGGTCTGGCTGCGGCTGATGGTACTGATTTGCGGGTTCATTCGGACTCCTCGTGATGAATTGCGGGGCAGCTGCCACCACCGCCGTAGCGGACAGACCACACAGATATATGGCAGGTTCCCCGGGTTGGCCCGGGAAGACTGGGCATGAGCATACCGGGATGCCGCGCGACGTGCCACCCGCGGCGCGGTCGGAATCGGCAAGCTGCGCCGAGGCGGGCGCCTATTCGTCCTTCTTTCCGGCGCGCATCATCAGGTTCATGAGTTCGGTGGGCATCGGGAAGACGATCGTCGACGACTTGTCGCCGGCGATGCTGGTGAGCGTCTGCAGGTAGCGCAGTTGCATTGCCTGCGGCTTGGCGGCGAGGATCTCGGCGGCGGAGAGCAGCTTTTCCGACGCCTGCAGTTCGCCCTCGGCGTGGATCACCTTGGCGCGCCGTTCCCGTTCGGCTTCGGCCTGCCGCGCGATCGCCCGCACCATCGATTCATCGATGTCGACGTGCTTGATCTCGACGTTCGATACCTTGATGCCCCAGGCATCTGTCTGGCTGTCGAGCAGATGCTGGATGTCGTCATTGAGGCGTTCGCGCTCGGCCAGCATGTCGTCGAGTTCGTGCTTGCCCAGCACGGCGCGCAGCGTCGTCTGCGCAAGCTGGCTGGTGGCGGCGAGGTAATCCTCGACCTGCAGGATCGCCTTGGCCGGATCGATGACGCGGAAGTAGACCACCGCATTGACTTTGACCGAGACGTTGTCGCGCGAGATCACATCCTGGCTCGGGACGTCGAACACGACGGTGCGCAGGTCGACCCGCACCATCTGCTGGATGCCTGGGAGGATAATCACGAGCCCCGGACCCTTCACCTTCCAGAAGCGCCCGAGCATGAATACCACGGCGCGCTCGTATTCGCGCAGGATCCGCAGGCTCGAGGCCAGCAGCGCGATGGCGAGAAGCAGGATGGTCAGGCCACCGAATTCAAACATGGGCATTCTCCTTTTGGGGTTCAACGTCGAGGGTGAGGCCGTCGAGCGCCCGCACGCGGACGCGGCTGCCGCGCTTGAGCGGCACGGGGCTGCGCACGCGCCACTGCTCGCCATGGACGCGTGCCCAGCCTTCGTGTTCCAGGTCTTCCAGAATCTCGCCGCTGGCCCCGACCAGCTGTTCGGCGCCGGTTACGACGGGCCGCCTGCGTGCGCGCAGCGCCAGGCCGGCGACGAAGAAGCTGAACAGTGCGCTGGTGACCGCGAACGGCAGGATCAACACCCACGGGATGCCGTAGCCGGGCAGATCGGTGTCGATGAGCATGACGGAGCCGATCACGAAGGCCGCGATGCCGCCGAGTCCGAGTGCGCCGAAGCTGGGGATGAGCGCTTCGCTGATCATGAGCACGACGCCGAGGAGAATCAGCGCCAGCCCCACGTAGCTGATCGGCATGAGCTGCAGGGCGAAGAGCCCGAGCAAGAGCGAGATGCCGCCGACCACCCCGGGAAAGAGCATGCCCGGATTGGAAAATTCGTAGATGAGGCCATAGATGCCGAGTAGCATCAGGATGTAGGCGATGCCCGGGTTGCCGATGACTGCCAGCAGACGGCTGCGCCAGTCCGGAACGGTACGCTCGACGGTCGCGTTGGCGGTATCGAGCGTGACGGCTCCCGTGCTGAGCGGGACGCTGCGGCCGTGCACCTGTTTCAGCAGATCGTCGAGGTCCGTCGCGACGAAGTCGATCACGCCAAGTTTCAGTGCCTCGGATGCCGACAGGCTCACGGCCTCGCGTACCGCGCGTTCGGCCCATTCCGCGTTGCGGCCGCGCAACTCGGCGAGCGCACGGATGTAGGCTGCGGCGTCATGCACCGCCTTACGCATCTTGGCGTCGCCCGCCGGTGGCGCCGGTGCGGCATCGCCGGGTTTGTCCACTATTGCGGGCTTGTCTGCCGCGGGCGGCTCGCTGCCGCCGGGCGCGAGCTCGACTGGGGTCGCCGCGCCGAGATTGGTCGCCGGCGCCATCGCGGCGACGTGGCTGGCATAGAGGATGTAGGTGCCGGCGCTGGCGGCGCGCGCGCCGTCGGGCGCGACGTAGGTGGCCACCGGCACGCCGGAAGCGAGAATGGCCTTGATGATGTCGCGCATCGACGTGTCGAGGCCGCCGGGCGTATCCATTTCGATCACGACCAGATGCGCCCCGTCCTCACCTGCCCGCGCGATCCCCCGTATCAGGTAATCGGCACTGGCGGGACTGATCGCGCCCTGAACGGTCAGGACACGGATGGTTGCGGCGCCGGCCGGCGCCGTCAGTCCGAATCCGACGCCGGCGAGCAGGAACAGGCTGAGCAGGAATCGGGGCAGGGCGGCCATGCGTTCACTTTAGACGTAAAAAGGCCCGGGAGACCCGGGCCTGTCGCGATCGTAGTGCGGTACGCCGGGTCAGTTGGCGACGACGGGCTCGATCAGCAGTTCGACGCGGCGATTGAGCGCGCGGCCCGCTTCGGTCGCGTTGTCGGCACGCGGCGCGGACTCTCCGCGACCGTAGGCGGACAGCCGGATCGGGTTGACGTTCTTGCTCGCGAAGTAGTCGAGCACCGCCTGCGCCCGTCTTTCCGACAAGGCCTGGTTGGCGGCGTCGGAGCCGACACTGTCGGTGTGGCCGATCACGGTCACCGTGGTCTTGCCGTACTGGTTCAGCACGCGGGAAATCTTGTCGAGCGTGGTGGTGAAGCCCGGCTTGATGACCGACGAGTTGGTGTCGAAGCCGGTGGTGGAGGTCATGTTGACGATGAGCGCGTTGTCGGTGCGCTTGTCCACCGTGATCTCGCCGCGGTCCATCTCGGGCTTCAGTTGCAGTTGGAGATCCTTGGCCTGCTTGTCCATGTAGTAGCCGACGCCGGTGCCCGCCAGGCCGCCGCCGACCGCGCCGATGAGCGCGCCCTTGCCGCGATCGTCCTTCTTGACCAGCGCGCCCAGCGCGGCGCCGCTCACGGTGCCGATGATCGCGCCCTTCTGGGTATTGGTCATGTCGCGCGAGTCACCGAGATCGTTGGTCGCGCAGGCAGAAAGCAGGAAGGTGGCCAGCAGGGGCAGAGCAATGACGGGCTTGTGCATGATTCGTCCTTGTTGGATTGGGTGCGCGAATTATGCACGGAATGCGCGCGGAGGCCCATGAGACGAACGTACGATCGTAACCAGGGGTCGTTTCAGGGGCCTGGGCGGCGGCCCGGCGGTGGCGAGATTCAGACGGGGTGCAACGCGCCAAGCCGATAGGTGGAGCCGGGTTGGGCGCAAGCATCGCCCGTGCCGCGCCAAAATGGGACCGATACGACGAGGCAGACGCGGTCCAATCGGAAATCGAAGGAAGCGCCGCTTCGGGGCGGACATGACGATTCCCGCCGTGCCGCTGTGGGGTGGCGAGCGCACTCGGCGACCACGAGGCGTGCGCTTGCACGGGGAAATAGGTGTGTGCAAACATAATTGCGCTCACGCACGTCGCCGCACCGGCGCTCACGCGAGCGGCTTCATCGATGGCCGGGCGGCCCGGACGTGCCAGGGCGCTCAGACATCGGTTTTCCACATGGCGTCGAACTTCGGATCGCATCGAGGTATACGCGCCGTCCAGCCCGCGAACCGTCAAGCGTGTACGCGGGGATTGAAAGGCAATCACATGAACGCTCTTGCGGCCTATCTCGGCCAATGGCCCGGCACGATCCTGACCGGATTTCACGTACTCGTCATTCTCGGCGCGACCTGGCTCGCGCTGCGCCTGTCGAGCCGCCTGCTGAAGCGGCTGCATCGGCGCGTGCAGCAAGGCGTCGACGACCGCGAGCGGCTCAAGCGCCTCGAAACGCTGGAGCGCGTCTCGCGCTACGTGACGACCGTGCTCATCATGCTGATCGGCGGCCTGCTGGCGCTGGCGAAACTCGGCATCTCGATCGCGCCGATCCTGGCGACCGCGGGCGTGCTCGGCATCGCGCTCGGTTTCGGCGCGCAGAGTCTGGTCAAGGATTACTTCAATGGCTTCTTCCTGCTGCTCGAGAACCAAGTGCGCGTGGGCGACGTCGTCGAACTCGCGGGCAAGAGCGGCATGGTCGAAGAGATGACGTTGCGCTACATTCGCCTGCGCGACTACGAGGGGAGCGTGCACTACGTCCCCAGCGGCGCGGTCGAAACCGTCACCAACCGCAGCCGTGGTTTCGCCTACGCGGTGGTCGACGTTCGCGTCGCCTATCGTGAGAACCTCGACCAGGTCTACGAGGTGATGCGCGAAGCGGCGGCCGCGCTGCGTGCCGATCCCGAATTCAGCCACCGGATCGTCGACGATCTCGACATCGCGGGTGTCGACAACTGGGCCGATTCGGCCGTCATCATCCGCTGCCGTATGCGGGTGATGCCGCTCGAGCAGTGGGGTGTCCGCCGTGCCTATCTATACCGGCTGAAGCAGGCATTCCAGGCTGCCGGCATCGACATCCCCTATCCGCATCTCACACTCGATGGGGGCACGAGCGCCGACGGCGGCATGCTGCCGCCGCGCGTGCTCCCCGTGGCCGTGCAAACCTGAATCTCGGGTACCGCCGCCGTCGCGGCAGCGGCGTTCAGCTCGGCTGGCCGGTCACCAGCACGTCGCTCGTGGAATGGGACAGCACGTGCTTGGTGACGCTGCCGAGAAGCAGCTCCTCCATCACCGAGAGGCCGTGTTTGCCCATCACGATGAGGTCCGCGTCCATCGTCTGTTCGTGCTCGATGATGCGCAGCGTCGGGGCGCCATGCACGACCTGGCGGCTCAGCTGCTCGGCCGGTACGCCGAGCGTCGCGGCGAAAATCTCCATCTCGGCGACCGCCGCCTCGCGCGCCTGGATGCGGTACTCGTGGATGCGCTCCTCGGCCAGGCCCGCGAGACGGAAAGTCGATTCGAGTTCGACCTCGAATGCATGCAGCAGCACGATCTCGGCGTCCGGAATCCAGGCGTGGGCGACCCGGATGGCGGCCGCCGCATGCGTCGAAAAATCGACCGGCGCGAGGATGCGCCGATAGGGCGTCTGCGCGCGTTGCTTGACCGCCAGCAGCGGGCGGCGCAGCTTGCGCAGTACGCGTTCGGTGGTCGAGCCGAGCAGCATCTCGCGCACGAAATGGGCGCCGCGCGCACCCATGACCAGGAGGTCGGCATCATGCGTCTCCGTCAGGTCCGCAAGCACGCTCAGCGCCGATCCCAGCGCGATCTCGGTCTCGATGCGGCCGGCGTAGCGCGAGGCCAGAGCGCTCGCCACCTCGGACAGATCCTGCTCGGCCTGGGCGAGCAGGCCGGCCTCCATCTTTCCCGCCTCGCCGGGGAGCAGGCGCCGCAGCCGGTCGAGTGCGGTCGCGCTGACGACGTGCGCCAGCATCAGACGGGCGTCGGGATGCGCCTGGGCGAGCAACGCGGCGCGCTCCAGCGCGTGGCGCGCGGGCGCGGAAAAGTCGGTAGCGGCAAGCAGGGTGCGGGTCATGGTGTTTCCTCTCGGGGCCTCGATTCGGCGGCGATGCACCGGCGTGACCGATCATGACGAATGCGCGGGTGGCGCGCCGCATGCCGGCCGTGCATGCCATTCTAGGGCGCGCGACTCCTTCGTGGGAGAGATACGTGGCGAGAAGGGGGGATGGCCCCCCCCGAACACGCGGTGCCGTACCGGTAACGCCGGTCCTGCACCTCTCCGAGCCGGTGCGCGCCTTTGAGGGGGCGTGTGAAATCGTAGTCCGATCCGCCTGGTCCCTTCGGTAAAATGCGCCGATGGCTTTGACCCTCATTCTATTGCTCCCTTTGCTGGGCAGCCTGTGCGCGGCTTTTCTTCCGTCCAATGCGCGCAACGCCGAAGCGTGGCTCGCCGGTGTGGTTTCCGTTGCTGCCATGGCGATCGTCGTCAGCCTGTATCCGCAGGTGGCCAGCGAAGGCGTGCTGCGCATGAGCCTGCCGTGGGCGCCTGCGCTCGGTCTCGATTTCAGCCTGCGCATGGACGGTTTCGCCTGGTTGTTCGCGCTTCTCGTCACCGCGATGGGAACGCTGGTGGTCGTGTACGCCCGCTATTACATGTCGCCGGCCGATCCGGTCCCGCGGTTCTTCTCGTTCTTCCTCGCGTTCCAGGGCGCCATGCTCGGCGTCGTGCTGTCCGGCAACCTGATCCAGATCGCGATGTTCTGGGAGCTGACCAGCCTGACCTCGTTCATGCTGATCGCGTACTGGCATCATCGGGTGGACGCGCGGCGCGGCGCGCGCATGGCGCTGGTGGTGACGGCCGCGGGCGGCCTGGCGCTGCTCGCCGGCATGCTCCTGCTCGGCCACATCGCGGGTGGCTACGATCTGGACACGGTGCTGGCCGCGCGCGATGCGATCCAGACGCATGCCTGGTATCCACTGACGCTGGGATTGATCGCGCTGGGCGCGCTTACCAAGAGCGCCCAGTTCCCCTTTCATTTCTGGTTGCCGCACGCGATGGCGGCGCCCACCCCGGTTTCCGCCTACCTGCATTCGGCAACCATGGTGAAAGCCGGCGTATTCCTGCTCGCGCGGCTGTGGCCGGTGCTCGCCGGCACCGACGCGTGGTTCTGGATCATCGGGGGCGCGGGCCTCGCCACGCTGGTGATCGGCAGCTACCTCGCGATCTTCCAGCACGACATGAAGGGTGTACTCGCCTATTCGACGATCGGCCATCTGGGGCTCATCACGCTGCTGCTCGGCATGAACAGCGCGCTCGCTCTGGTCGCCGCGGTGTTCCACATCCTCAACCATGCGACCTTCAAGGCCTCGCTCTTCATGGCCGCGGGCATCATCGACCATGAAACCGGCACGCGCGATCTGCGCCGCCTCTCGGGCCTCTATCGCGTGATGCCCATCACCGCGACGCTGGCGATGGTCGCCGCGGCGGCAATGGCAGGCGTGCCGCTCCTGAACGGCTTTTTGTCCAAGGAGATGTTCTTCGCCGAGACCGTCTTTCTTGACCGCCCGGATTGGCAGCGCGTCGCACTGCCGTTCATGGCGACGCTGGCCGGCATGTTCAGCGTGGCCTATTCGCTGCGTTTCATCCATCAGGTGTTCTTCGGTCCGCCGCCGACGGGTCTTCCGCACGAACCGCGCGAACCCGTACGCTGGATGCTCCTGCCCAGCGGCCTGCTGGTGGCCGCGTGCATTCTGGTGGGCGTCTTCCCCGAACACACGGTCGGCACCTTCCTGCGCATGGCGACGGGCTCGATCCTCGGCGCCAGCACCCCCGAATACAGCCTGGCGGTCTGGCATGGGCTCAATCTGCCGTTGGCGATGAGTACGCTTGCGCTGGCGGGTGGCACGATCATCTATCGCGTGTTTCTGGGGCGCACCATGGAGACGGTGCCGCTGCTCGAAGCCGTCGATGGCAAGCGCATGTTCGACGGCATGCTGCTGGGTCTGACCACGCGCGCGGTGCGGCTCGTCGAGCGGCTCTCGCCGGCGCGGCTGCAGACGCAGTTGCTGATCCTCGTCGGCGTCGCGCTCGGCGGCGCGCTGTTGCCGGTGCTGGCCAAGGGCATGACGTGGGGAACCCGGCCGGTGACGCCGCCCGATCCGGCATTCGTTCTGCTCTGGGTGATCGGCGGCGTCTGCGCGATCGCCGTCGCGTGGCTGGCCAAATACCATCGTCTCGCCGCATTGATTTTTTCCGGTGGGGCGGGGCTCGTGACCAGCCTGACCTTCGTCTGGCTCTCGGCGCCCGATCTCGCGCTGACACAGTTGGCTGTCGAGGTCGTCACCGCGGTGCTGATCCTGCTTGGATTGCGCTGGCTGCCGCGCCCCGATACCCGAAAATTCCGTGTGACACCGATCGTCCGCCTGCGACGCTTGAGAGATCTCGTCATCGCCGTCGTGTCGGGTCTCGGCCTTGCCGGTGTCGCCTACGCAGTGCTGACCCGGCCGGTGGTGGAGGGCATCTCGCCTTTCTTCGTCGAGCAATCCCTGCCTGGCGGCGGCGGGCTCAACGTGGTCAACGTCATCCTGGTCGATTTCCGCGGCTTCGACACCCTCGGCGAAATCACCGTGGTCGGCATCGTCGCGTTGGCCGTGTATGCGCTGCTGCGCCGCTTCCGCCCCGCGCCTGAAAGCGTGCCGCTGCCGCAACAACAGCGCGAGCAGGATGGGGCAGGCGAATATCCCGCGGAGCGCGTACCCGATCCCGCCGAGAGGCTTCCGGCCGGATATCTCATGCTGCCGGCCGTACTGGTCCGCCTGCTGCTTCCGCTGGCGATACTCGTCTCGCTGTTCTTTTTGTTGCGGGGCCACAACGCGCCCGGGGGCGGCTTCGTCGGCGGCCTGATCCTGGCGACGACACTGCTGCTGCAGTACATCGTCGGCGGCACCGTCTGGGTCGAGGCGCAGCTTCGCATCCATCCCCTGACGTGGATGGCGCTCGGCCTTCTATGCGCGGCAGGCGCCGGCCTCGTCGGAATGCTGGCGGGCGCGCCTTTCCTCACCAGCCAGGCGTGGCACGGTGAAGTGCCGCTGCTCGGGGAGCTCCACCTGTCGAGCGTCCTGCTGTTCGATCTCGGCGTGTACATGCTGGTGGTCGGGGCGTCCGTGCTCATGCTGATCGCGATCGCGCACCAGTCGCTGCGTGCCCATCACCATCGCAGGCTCGATGGAGGGGTTGCCTGATGGAGGCGGTGCTTGCGCTGGGAGTCGGCGTCCTGGCCGGCTCGGGCGTCTACCTGCTGCTGCGGCCGCGCACCTTCCAGGTCATCATGGGCCTTTCGCTGCTCGGTTACGCGGTCAACCTGTTCATCTTCGGCATGGGGCGGATCCGGACCGGCGCGCCGCCGGTGATCGACACGATGCGCGGCAGCGACCCGTCGCTGTATACCGACCCCGTTCCGCAGGCGCTGGTGCTGACCGCGATCGTCATCGGTTTCGCGACCACGGCCTTGTTCCTGGTCGTCCTGCTCGCCGCGCGCGGACTGAGCGGTACCGATCACGTCGACGGTCGCGAGCCGGAGAAGCGATGAGCGCTCGCCTGCATCGTATCCGTGCCGACGGAAGGAAGGCGCGCGCATGACGGGCTGGTTCCAGCATCTGCCCATCCTGCCCGTGCTGCTGCCGCTGTTCACCGCCGCGCTGCTGCTGCTGTTCCGGGAGACGCGCCGCCGCACTCGGGCGGGTCTGGCCGTGAGCGCGACGCTCGCCCAGCTCATGGTGGCGGTCATGCTCCTCGCCATGGCCGACGGACGCCTGCCGGCCCGGGGGAGCGGGATCGCGGTCTACGCGCTTGGCGATTGGCCGCCGCCTTTCGGCATCGTGCTCGTCGTCGATCGTCTCGCCGCGATCATGCTCGCGCTGGCAGCGGCGCTCGCACTCGCGACGCTGGTGTATTCGCTGGCGCGCTGGGAGCGGGCCGGCAGCCATTTCCTGCCGCTGTTCCAGCTCCTGCTGATGGGGCTGAACGGCGCCTTCCTGACCGGCGATCTGTTCAACCTGTTCGTGTTCTTCGAAGTCCTGCTCGCGGCTTCGTACGGGCTGGTGCTGCATGGCTCGGGCAAGGCGCGGGTGAAGGCGGGCCTGCATTACATCGTGGTCAACCTGGCCGCTTCACTCGTGTTTCTGATTGCCGCAGCGGTGATCTACGGCGTGACCGGCACCCTCAACATGGCCGAACTGGCCCCGCGCGCGGCCGGCCTCGGCGCCCACGAGCGCACGCTGTTCGATCTCGGCCTGGCGCTGCTCGGCATCGTGTTTCTGGTCAAGGCCGCGGCGTGGCCCCTCAATTTCTGGTTGCCCGGTGCATACGGCGCCGCCGCAGCGCCGGTGGCCGGCGTGTTCGCGATCCTCACCAAGGTCGGCGTCTACGCGTTGCTGCGCTTCGCCACTTTGCTGCAGGAGGTGGGTGCGCCGACGCCGTTCAGTGGCGCATGGCTTTTCCATTGCGGGCTGGCGACGATCGCGGTGGGAACGATCGGCGTGCTCGCCTCGCAGCGGCTCCCGCGGGTCGCCGGTTTTCTGGTCATCGTGTCGTCGGGCACGCTGCTCGCCGCCTTCGGTCTCGGCGATACCGGCCTGACGGCGCCGGCACTTTACTATCTCGTGAGTTCGGTGCTCGCGGGCGGCGCGTTCTTCATGGTGATCGAGATGGCGGAGCGCGATCGTACGGCGACTGCGGACCTGCTCGCGGTCAGTCTCGAAAGCTTCGGCTTGCAGGACAAGGACATCTCCTCGCATCCGGATGAGACGGCGGGTGTCGTGATCCCGGCCGCGATGGCCTTCCTCGGCCTGGCTTTCTTCTCGTGCGTGCTGCTGTTGACCGGCCTGCCTCCGTTCTCGGGATTCGTCGGCAAGTTCGCGCTGCTCGCGGCGGCCATTGCCGCGCTGCCCGAATCCGAGGTGCTGCACGCCATCCTGTTCGGCGCCGCGCTGCTGCTGTCCGGTCTTGCCGGCGTGATCGCCCTGTCGCGTCTCGGTATCCGGGTGTTCTGGGACGTCGAGCGGCCGGCGCCACGCCTGCAGTGGATCGAGGCGGCGCCGGTCGCCGCGCTCGTCCTGCTGTGCGCGGCGCTGGCGCTCGGCGCCGGCCCGGCCATGGATTATTTCAACGCGGCCGCCGCGTCGCTGCACGAGGGCGGGGCCTACGCCGGCGCCGTCCTGCCTGCTGCCGCATCGGGGGCTGAATGAAACGGCGGCCGCGCATTCCCATGCTGCCGCTCGTCCTTGTGGGGGCGTGGCTGCTTCTGAACGACAGCGCCTCGCTGGGGCAGATCGCGCTTGGCGTCGTCTTCGCGCTGCTGATCTCGGCGGCGATCACGCGGTTGCGCCCGTTGCCCGCCTGGCCCCGCCGGCTGCACGTCGCCATCGGACTGATCGCGCGGGTCCTGCTCGACATCGTGCGCTCGAATTTTGCGGTCGGGGGAATCATTCTCGACGCGACGAAGCGCCAGCCCACCATCGGTTTCATGAAAATTCCGCTCGATATGCGCGATCCGCACGGTCTCGCGATGCTGTCCATCATCATCACCGGAACACCGGGGACGGTATGGGCGGGGCACGATCCGGACAACAACGTGTTGACGCTGCACGTGCTCGACCTGAAGGACGAGGCCGCCTGGGTACGCACGATCAAGCACCGTTACGAACGCCCTCTCATGGAGATCTTCGAATGAACATGATCCTGCCCTGGGCCGTGCACTTCGCGCTGGCCTGCTTCGCCCTCGCGATGCTCTTCGCGCTGGTGCGCCTGTTGCGGGGCCCGACGGCCGAGGATCGGGTTCTCGCGTTCGATACGCTCTACGTCAACGGCATGCTGACCATCCTCATGCTCGGAATCGGCGTCGGGTCGGCGGTCTATTTCGACATCGCGCTCCTGATCGCGCTGTTCGGTTTCGTCGGCTCGGCAGCGCTCGCCAAGTTCCTGCTGCGCGGCGAGGTGATCGAGCCATGACGATGGTGGACGTGCCCCTGTGGGCCGCGCTGCCGGCGGCCCTGCTGCTCGTCTGCGGCGGCCTTCTGACCGCGGTCGGTTCGCTCGGCCTGCTGCGCCTGGACGCGTTCTACGCCCGCATCCACGCGCCGACCATGGGAAACACCCTCGGCGCCGGCTGCGTGCTGGTCGCGTCGATGCTGGTGTCGTCGGCGATTGCCGGGCGGCCGGTGATCCACGAACTCCTGATCACGGTGTTCATCCTCCTCACTTCGCCGGTCACGGCGATCCTGCTCATGCGCGCTGCGGCGTACCGCGGTATGGAATGAGGGCCGCCCGGTCAGTCGGACCGGTTTGTGGTTTCCGGCTGCGCGTCGTGGCGGATGGGGAGCCGCAGGCCGATCCCCGATGCGTGGCCGTCGACGACCTTGCGCACGACGAACTCCACCGGGCCGAGGCGGACACGATCACCGACGCCTGGCTTGCGGCGCAGCTTCGCGGCGAGAAATTCGTCCAGCGTGAGATCGGCCATCGCTTCGGGCAAAGGCAGGTCGTAATGCGTGGCCACCGAACCCGTTCGCGCGTCTCCGCGCAGCACGAAATCACCGTAGAACTGGCGCTGTTCCAGGTGCGGCGGGGCGGCGGGACGGATGAGGAGATCGCTCAGCTGGGCGCCGTCCTGCTTCTCGGCGAGCACGTACAGCGTATCGCCGGGGTCGAGCACTCCCGCGTCTTCGGGGGCCAGCGCTTTGTTTTCGCGCAACACCGCCACGGGACGTGCCGCGCCGGGGAGGCGCAGCGCATCGGCGGGGCAGCCCAGGAGCGGCGCGTCCGCCGTGAGCCGGTAGCCAAAGAATGCGTGGCGGTGGGTCGCGTCGGCCGCGAGATCGTAGCGCTCCGTCGGCTTGGACTCGGGCGGGACCTCCAGCCGCAGGCGCCGCGCCAGTGCAGGGATCGACCAGCCCTGCGCGGTCAGCGAAATCAGCACGACGAAAAAGGCGACGTCGAGGATGCGCGGGGCCTCCGGGATCCCGGCGAGCAGCGGGAACAGGGCCAGAATGATGGGCACCGCCGCACGCAGTCCGACCCAGGCGATGAACAGCTGCTCGCGCCACGGGAAGCGGAAGGGCAGCAGGCACAGCCATACCGCCACCGGGCGGGCGACGAACATCATCACCAGCGCGATGGCGAGGGCGGCAGGGGCGTTCGCGACGAGATCGGTCGGGGTTGCCAGCAGGCCCAGCATCAGGAACATCGTGATCTGCGCGAGCCAGGACAGGCCGTCGTGAACCTGGAGGATGTTCGTCGCCTCGCGCGGGTTGCGGTTGCCGACCACCGCGCCGCACAGATAGATGGCGAGGAAACCGCTGCCGCCGAGCACCGTGGTCAGGCTGTACAGCAGCAGTCCGCCGGCCAGGATCAGCATCGGATACATGCCGCGCTCAAGCGGCAGGCGGTTCGTGAGCCACACCAGGAGCCAGCCGCCGCCGAGGCCGGCGATCAGCCCGAAACCCATCTGCTGGGCCAGCGGCAGCAGGATTCCCAGGCTCGGCGTGCGCTCTCCCTGGAGGATCAGCTCGATGAAGGTGATGGTGAGCAGTGCGGCCATCGGGTCGTTGCTGCCGGATTCGATCTCCAGCGTGGCCGACACCCGCCGGTTCAGGGTGAGCCCTTTCGCGTGCAGGAGCGCGAACACGGCGGCGGCGTCGGTCGATCCCACGACGGCGCCGACCAGCATCCCTTCCAGCCAGCCGAAATCGAGCACCCACGCGGCGAAGAGCCCGGTGATCACGCAGGTGATCATGACGCCGGCCGTTGCCAGCACCGCGGCGGGGCGCAGGCTTGCGGGGAAACTCTCGGCGCGCGTGTTGAGCCCGCCGGCGAGCAGGATGACCGCCAGTGCGATGCTGCCGACCGTGTAGGCGATGCCGCTGTCGTCGAACTGGATGCCGCCCGGGCCGTCTTCCCCGGCCAGCATGCCGACCGCCAGAAAGACCAGCAGCAGGGGCATTCCGATGCGGTACGAGAGCGCGCTGGCGAGTATGGCGAGCAGCAGCAGCACGGCGCCGGCGAGGACGAGCTGGTTGATCAGGTCCATACCGTGGTGCGATCAGTCTTCATCGGCTGCATGCAGGAACAGGGCGGGCCGTCTGCTCGGGAATCCGGGGCGAGGCGGGCGCCGACACCCGATTGCTACAGGCATTCGGCGGCGAGATATCGGGGGGTGCCCGGGGGACGCGCGGGTCATCGGCCGGCAATCGAGACTCCCTTCAGTCGGCTGGAATCTTTCATTCTTGCACACCCGGCGGTGACGGCATGGTGGTGTGGCGACGTGGCGACGGCGTTCTGGCCTGCCGGTGCCGATTCGTGCGGTCAAGCGGGTTGCGGGGCGATCACCAGCGCCTTTGCGGCGACTCATTTGTGTTCGCATCCGCGCGCGGCGCAGCCTATCATCCGTGGAACGGGGCCACAGCGGCATCGGCCGGGCGTCGCCGATGGCGCGCAGCGCATCTGCCGGTTCTGTCCTACCTTGCAGGTAGCCGGGCTGACGCGGCATAGGTGCCCTCCGATCGCTGAAATCGTCGTGAGACGAGTCGATGTATGCCGGGGTAGTCCGGCACGCTATGAAGCGCACGTGGAAATGGAGCCGCCTCTACTTCGTATCGCATGCAAGACCCTGCCCTGATCTGGACCGCGCTGCTCGCCTGTCTCGCCGTCATCGGCGTGGCCGGGGTGCGGCTTGCGCACTACGGCGACATCATCGCCGAGAAGAGCGGGATGAGCAGCGGATGGGTGGGCATGATCCTGCTCGCGTCGGTGACTTCGCTGCCCGAGCTCGTGACCGGTATTTCCTCAGTCACCATCGCCGACGTACCGGACATCGCGGTCGGCAACATCCTCGGCGCGTGCGTCTTTAATCTCGCCTTCATCGTGGTACTGGACGCCTTCTACCGCACGGGGTCGATCTACACGCGCGCGCGCCAGGGCAACGTGCTTGCCGCGGGCTACGGCGTCATCCTGATCGGCTTCGTCGGATTCAGCCTGCTGCTTTACCAGGACGCCGCGATTCCCTCGCTCGGCCACGTCGCACTGTATACGCCGATCATCCTGCTTCTCTACGGCCTCGCGATCCATTCGATCTACCGTTACGAGAAGGAACAGATTCGCGACTACGTGGAAGAAAGGGTGGAGCGGTATCCCGGCGTCAGCCTGCGGCAGGCGGTGCGCGGCTATGTCATCGCGTCGGTCGCGGTGGTCGCCGCGGCCATCTGGTTGCCCTACATCGCTGCGGATCTCGCCGAGGCGATGGGTTGGCAGCAGAGTTTCGTCGGCACGCTGTTCGTGGCCGGCGTGACGACCACCCCCGAGATCGTGGTCACGATCGCCGCGCTGCGCATCGGGGCGATCGACCTCGCGATCGGGAATCTGCTTGGCAGCAACCTCTTCAACATCGCGCTCCTTGCCATCGACGACCTGGTGTACCTTCCCGGTCCCCTGCTCGCCGACGTGTCGATCTCGCACGCCGCCTCCGCCTTTTCCGCGATGATGATGAGCGGGCTGGCGGTGGTCGGTATCGTGACGTGCTCCGAATCCCGCGTGCTGCGTACGGTCAGCTGGGTCAGCCTGCTGCTGCTTGCGATCTATCTCCTGAACACCCTGTTCCTCTATCTCTATGGGCACTGAAAGTAGCGCGGCTTCGCACGAATGGCATCGGCTCGACCCCGAGGCCGCGGCGGCACGGCTCGATACGGATCTCCAGCATGGACTCGCGCCGGAAATGGCTGCGAGCCGGCTCGCGCAGGACGGGCCGAACGTACTGCAGGAAGCCGGCCGCCGCAATCCTTTGGTCATGCTGGCCTCGCAGTTCACCGACTTCATGATCCTGGTGCTGATCGGCGCCGCCGTCCTCGCCGGCTTCATCGGCGAGCCGCAGGATGCGATCGCGATCGTCGTCATCGTGATCCTCAACGGCATCATCGGTTTCGTACAGGAGTTCCGTGCGGAGCGCGCGATGGCGGCGCTGAAGAAGATGTCGAGCCCGCAGGCGCGCGTCATCCGCGCGGGCCAGGCGCGCATGACCGACGCCCGCGAGCTGGTGCCGGGCGATCTGGTCGAGCTGGAGGCGGGCAACATCGTCCCGGCCGATCTGCGTCTCGTCGAGCTCTCGGCGTTGAAGGTCGACGAATCCGCACTCACCGGCGAATCGCACGCCATCGACAAGCAGTTGCCGCGGCTCGACGATGCGAATCTGCCGCTCGGCGATCGCCTCAATCTTGCGTACAAGGGCACGATCGTGACCTACGGCCGAGCGCTCGGCCTGGTGGTGGCGACCGGCATGCGGACCGAGCTCGGGCGGATCGCCACGCTGCTGTCGGGCGATTCGGGAAAGACGCCGCTCCAGAAGCGTCTGGCGCGTTTCGGCCGGCATCTCGCGCTGGTGGTCTTGGCGATCTGCGCCATCATCTTCGTCACCGGCTGGTTGCGCGGCGAAGAGCCCTTGATGATGCTGCTCACGGCGATCAGCCTGGCGGTTGCCGCGATTCCCGAGGCGCTGCCGGCCGTCGTCACGATCTCGCTCGCGCTGGGCGCGGCGCGCCTGGTCAAGCAAGACGCGCTGATCCGCCGCTTGCCGGCGGTGGAGACGCTCGGTTCGGTGACTTACATCTGTTCCGACAAGACCGGCACCTTGACGCAGAACCGCATGCACGTCGACCGCGTGATGGCGGACGGCGAGATGCAGCGTACGTTACCCGCGACCGACGCCTCGCCATGGCACGAGCTGAAGCTCGCGATGGCGCTGTGCAACGACGCCACGATCGCCGTGGACGGCAGCCTGGCGGGCGACCCCACCGAGACCGCCTTGCTCGCGGCGGTGCAGGATGCGGGGCTCGACCCGGCGGCGCTGGAGGAATGCCACCCGCGCGTGGCGGAGTTGCCGTTCGATTCCGACCGCGCGCGCATGAGTACCCTGCATGTGGACGGGGACGGCGTGCTGATGCTCGTGAAGGGCGCGCCGGAAGGCTTGCTGCCGCGGTGCGTCGACCGGCTCGGCCGCGATGGCGTGATCACGCTCGAGGCCGTTGCATTGGGCAACGACGCGGAGCAACTTGCGGAACAGGGCTTGCGCGTGCTGGGCTTCGCGCTGAAGCGGCTGCCCGCGGTTCCCGCTGCGCTCGACCCCGATGCGCTGGAGGCGGAACTCACCTTCATCGGCCTCGCGGGCCTGATCGATCCGCCGCGCCCGGAGGCGGCCGATGCGGTCGCCGCATGCAAGACTGCGGGCATCATCCCCGTGATGATCACCGGGGACCACCCGGCCACGGCGCGCGCGATCGCGGCGCGGCTGGGAATCGTCGAGGATGGCGGGCGCGTGCTGACCGGCGCGGAGCTGGCGAGCCTGGATCGCGCAGAATTCGTGCGGGAGGTGGAGACCGTTCGCGTCTACGCGCGGATCAACCCCGAACAGAAGATCGAGATCGTGCAGGCGTTGCAGGAGCGCGGCGAGTTCGTCGCCATGACGGGCGACGGCGTGAACGACGCGCCCGCGCTGAAGATGGCCGACATCGGCGTCGCGATGGGCAAGGGCGGCACCGACGTGGCGCGCGAAGCGGCGGCCATGACCCTGCTCGACGACAACTTCGCGACCATCGTCACCACGGTACGCGAGGGACGGCGCATCTTCGACAATATCCGCAAGTTCGTCCGGTACGCGATGACGGGCAACTCGGCCGAAATCTGGACCATCCTGCTCGCACCTTTCATGGGGCTGCCGATTCCGCTGCTGCCGATCCACATCCTGTGGATCAACCTGGTGACCGACGGCTTGCCCGGTCTGGCGCTCGCCAGCGAGCCCGCGGAGCGCGACGTCATGCGCCGCCCTCCGCGGCCGCCGAAGGAAAGCATATTCGCCCACGGCATGTGGCAGCACATCCTCTGGGTGGGCCTTCTGATGGGCGGAGTGACGCTGCTGACGCAGGCCTGGGCGCTGCATGTCGGATCGGCGCATTGGCAAAGCATGGTGTTCACGGTGTTGACGCTGTCGCAGCTCGGCCACGTGCTCGCCGTCCGTTCCGAGCACGAGTCGCTCTGGCGCCAGGGCGTGCTGTCGAACCGGATGCTGGTCGTCGCGCTGGTGATCACCTTCGCGATGCAGATGGCGGTGCTCTACGTGCCGTGGTTGAACCCGATCTTCAAGACCGAACCGCTGGGGCTCACCGAGCTCGCCGTGTGCTTCGCACTCTCGTCGGTGGTTTTCTTCGGGGTCGAGGCCGAAAAGGCACTGGTACGGCGCGGCTGGCTCTACCGAGGCGCCTGAGCGCGGGGATTCAGACCTCGGACAGCGGTTTCTGTGCGTCGCGCGTGTCCGTCCCGCCCATGTGCGCGATCAGCGTCGCCAGGTCGTGGTTCAGCCGTTCGAGTGCTTCGTCGGAAAGCTGCCCGAGGGCATGGGTCAGGATGCCCGTCAGCGGTTGCGGCGCCTTCTCGAGCGCTTTTTCCCCGGCCGCCGTCAGATAGAGTCTGACCACGCGCTGGTCGGTGCTGTTGCGCTCGCGCCGGATGAGTCCGGCCTGTTCGATCTTGTCGAGGAGGTTGCTGGCGGTGGAGGCGTGGATCGAGAGCGCCTGCGCGAGCTCGGAGACCCTGAGGCCCGGACGCTGGCGCAGCGCCGCCATCGCCCAGATCTGCGCACCGCTCACGCCGCAGACTTTCTCGACCGCCTGAAAGTGCTGGCGCACGGCACCGAATATCACGCGGAACTGGCGCAGGGCTTCGGTGGCTGCGGGGCTGCTCGGATTCACGATGGCGCCTCCGGAGGATGGAAATGCCCAATGATCGCAGGAAACTCAGGCTTCCAGTACCTGCCGCCACAGTGCGGTGACGTGGGTGCGCACTGTTTCCATCTCGGCGGGGGGCACCCGTGCGAAGTCCGCGCCGGCGAGCTTGACCGCGTGCTGTTGCCGTCGTAGCTCGCGGTAGGCGTCCGCGGCCGCGGCGGCGAGATCGGCGGGGATGAGGCCGGCCGCACCCGCACGGCCGAGCAGCGCGATGTTGCCCGCGTTGTCGGTAAGCTCCGGGTGCGCAGCGGCGTACCGCAGCACCAGGTACTGCACGCAGAACTCGACGTCGACGAGGCCGCCGGCATCGTGCTTGAGGTCGAACAGGCCGGAGTGGTTGACGTGGCCCGCGTGCATTTTTTCGCGCATCGCCAGAACGTCCTTCCGCAGCTTCGCGGGGTCGCGCGGCAGGCATAGCACCTTGCGGCGCAGCGCCTCGAAGACGACGCCGATCGCGCGGTCTCCGCAGACGAAGCGCGCGCGGGTGAGCGCCTGGTGTTCCCACGACCACGCGTGATGCAGCTGATAGTCGGCAAAGGCCTCGGTCGAACTTACCAGCAGCCCGGATGCGCCGTCCGGGCGAAGCCGGAGATCCGTCTCGTAGAGGATGCCGGTGGAAGTCAGGGTACCGAGCCAGGTGTTCATGCGCTGTGCCAAGCGTGCGTAGGTCTCCTGCGCACGCGGATCCTCGTCGTCGTGGAGAAAGACGAGATCGAGGTCGGAGGCGTAGCCCAGCTCCTTGCCGCCGAGCCTGCCGTAGCCGATGACGGCGAAACGGGGTTCCTCGCGATGGCGCGTCTTGAGCGCCGCCCAGCAGCGCGCGAGCGTCTCTGCGAGCAGGGTGTCGGCAAGGTCGGACAGGTGGTCGGAAAGCGTTTCCACCGTCAGCCGCCCCGCGACGTCCTGTGCCAGCAGGCGCAGCGTCTGCACCTGCTTGAAGCGCCGCATCGCGTCCATCTGCTCTTCGGTGTCGCCCGGATGGGCGTCGAGCTCGGCGCGAAGCTGTGCCGCGAGCTGTCCCCAGTCAGGCACGCTCAGCAGGTGCTGCGGTGCGATCAGTTCGTCGAGCAGTTGCGGCTGCCGCGTGATCAACTGTGCGGCCCACGGACTCGCGGCGAGGAGGCGGACGAGCTGCCGCAGCGCCGCGGGGTATTCGGCGAGCAGCGCCAAATAGGTCGCACGGCGCGAGACCGACTGGACGAGCGCGGCGAAACGTTCCAGCGTCGCGAGCGGATCGCGCTGGCCACCGATCACCTCGACCGCGGGTGGCAGCAGCGCGTTGAGCCGCAGCTGCGTGGATTCCGGCAGCCGCGCGCTGCTCTCGCGCAGGGCGTCGAGCGCCGCCAGTACCGCCTCGGGCGCGTCGTATCCGGCATTCCGCAACAAGGCTTCCGCCGTGTCTGCGCCCGCCGTCCCGTTGCATACCGCCGTCAGCGGGTGGCTCATCTGGTCGGTCTGGGGTGCGGCGAACACCTGTTCGAAATGCCGCGTCACGTGGACGCGATGGCGGTCGAGTGTCCGGAGCAACGCGGGATAGTCGTCGAAACCCATCGCCTCCGCGAGCATGGCTCGTGACTCCGCGTCGTCAGGAAGCAGTTGGGTCTGCGCGTCGTCGAGGTACTGGATGCGATGTTCCAGCCGGCGCAGGAAATCGTACGCCTCGGCAAGCTCCCGATGCGCCACCGCCGTGATCAGGCCGCTCTTCCGCAGCTCGGCGAGCACCGCGAGGGTGGGGCGCTGCTGCAGGATGGCGATCCGGCCGCCGCGAATGAGCTGGAATACCTGGGCGGTGAACTCGATCTCGCGGATGCCGCCGGGCCCCAGCTTCACGTCGTGCGCCATCTCGCGGCGCGCGACTTCGCGTCGGATCTGGACGTGCAGGTCGCGGATGGCCGCGAACGCGCCGAAGTCGAGATACTTGCGGAACACGAAGGGGTGCACGATCTCGTCGAGTTCGCCGTGCCGGTCGCCGGTGAGCGGCCGCGCCTTGATCCAGGCATAGCGCTCCCAGGGGCGGCCCTGCGACACGAGATAGTCCTCGAGCATTTCGAAACCCATCGCGCGCGGACCGGAGTCGCCCCAAGGGCGCAAGCGCAGATCGACGCGGAATACGTAGCCGTCGGCGGTGTTCTCGCTCAATGCAGCGGCGAGTTTGCGCCCCAGCCGGACGAAGAATTCATGGTTGCTGAGCGGGCGGATCGGCGCATCGGCGTCGCCGCCGGCGGTTTCTCCCTCCTCCGGGTAGAGGTAGATCAGGTCGATGTCGGAGGAGACGTTGAGCTCGCCGCCGCCGAGCTTGCCCATGCCGACCACCACCATCTGCTGCGGCCGGCCGTGCGCATCGCGCGGTTCGCCATGGCGCATGGCGAGCTGGGCGTGATGAAAGCGGAGCGCCGTCGCGATGCACACCTCCGCGAGCGTGCTCCAGGTGGCCACGACCTCCGCGAGATCCGCGTCGCCAGCGAGGTCGCGCGCCGTGGTGACGAGCCACACCAGTTGGCGCAAGCGGCGCATGCGCGCATTCAGCGCGGTTTCGTCCGCGCATGGGGGTTCGGCGAGGAAGGCCCGCATCGATTCACGGTCGAAAGGCCGGTCCAGCATCCCGGCCGCGGCGGCGCCGAGCCAAGGCTGCGCCGCCAGCTGCCGGCGGCCGTAGCGGGAGCAGCGGGCGACGCGTTCGAATGCGGGAATGGTCATGGCTTGGATTAGAATTTGTGCCTATCGAGCACTCTATCAGCGGAGACACCGTATGACAGCCATCCAATCGATTCTGACCGAAACCCGCGTATTCCCGCCGGCGGACGACTTCGTCCAGCAGGCGAACGTGGCGGGAATGGAGGCCTACCAGGCGCTGTGCCGCGCTGCGGAGACGGACTACGAGGGCTTCTGGGCCGACCTCGCGCGCCGCCACATCGACTGGAAGAAGTCGTTCACCCGCACGCTGGACGAATCGAATGCGCCGTTCTACAAGTGGTTCGAAGACGGTGAGCTGAACGTTTCCTACAATTGCCTCGACCGCCATCTTGAAACGCGTGGCGACCGGACGGCGCTGATCTTCGAGGCCGACGACGGCAGCGTGACGACGGTCACCTACAAGGAGCTGCACGCCCGGGTGTGCCAGTTCGCCAACGGCCTGCGATCGCTGGGCGTCGAGACGGGCGATCGCGTCGTCATCTACATGCCGATGAGCATCGAGGTCGTGGTCGCGATGCAGGCCTGTGCGCGCATCGGCGCGATCCATTCGGTGGTGTTCGGCGGCTTCTCCGCGAAGAGCCTGTTCGAGCGCATCGAAGATGCACAGGCGAAGGTGATCGTGACCGCCGACGAATCGCTGCGCGGGGGCAAGGCCGTACCGCTCAAGCGGGCCGTCGACGAAGCGCTGACGATGGGCGACACTTCCTGCGTCGAGCGCGTCGTGGTCTATCGGCGTTCCGGCGGTCAGATCGCCTGGAGCGGCCGTGATCTGTGGTGGCACGAGCTCGTCCAGACCCAGGCCGAGACCTGCGAACCGGCATGGGTGTCGGCCGAGCATCCGCTCTTCATCCTCTACACGTCGGGTTCGACCGGCCGTCCGAAGGGCGTGCAGCATTCGACCGGCGGCTACCTGCTGGGCGCGATCGTGTCGATGCAATGGGTGTTCGACGCGAAGCCCGATACCGACGTCTACTGGTGCACCGCCGACGTCGGCTGGGTCACGGGCCACACCTACGTCGCCTACGGGCCGCTCGCGCTCGGCATGACCGAGGTGATCTTCGAGGGCATCCCGACCTATCCGCACGCCGGCCGCTTCTGGGAGACCATCGCCAAGCACAAGGTGACGACCTTCTATACCGCGCCGACGGCGATCCGCAGCCTGATCAAGCTCGGCTCCGAGTTCCCCGCGAAGTACGACCTGTCTTCGCTGCGTCTGCTCGGTACGGTGGGCGAGCCGATCAACCCCGAGGCCTGGATCTGGTACCACGAAGTCATCGGCGGCGGCCGCTGTCCGGTGGTCGATACCTGGTGGCAGACCGAGACCGGTTCGCACAACATCGCGCCGCTGCCCGGTGCGATCGCGACGAAACCCGGCTCATGCACCCTGCCGCTGCCGGGCATCATGGCGTCGGTGACCGACGAACACGGCCATCCGTCGGCGCTGGGGCAGGGCGGGTATCTCGTGATCGACAGGCCGTTCCCGTCGCAGCTGCGTACGCTGTGGAACGATCCGGAGCGCTTCAAGAAAACCTATTTCCCGGAGGAGCTCGGCGGCCGGCGGTACCTCGCGGGCGATTCGGCGCATCGCGATGCCGACGGCTACTTCTGGATCATGGGCCGCATCGACGACGTGCTCAACGTGTCCGGCCATCGCCTCGGCACCATGGAGATCGAATCCGCGTTGGTGGCGAACCCGCGCGTTGCCGAGGCGGCCGTCGTGGGCCGCCCGCACGACGTCAAGGGCGAGGCGGTGGTGGCGTACGTGGTGCTCAAGGGCCCACGCGCGGTGGGCGAGGAGGCACGGAAGGTCGCCGCCGAGCTGCGCGACTGGGTCGCCAAGGAAATCGGCCCGATCGCCAAGCCCGATGAGATCCGCTTCGGCGACAACCTGCCGAAGACGCGTTCGGGCAAGATCATGCGCCGCCTCCTGCGTGCCATCGCCAAGGGCGAGGAGATCACGCAGGACATCTCGACGCTGGAAAATCCGGCGATCCTGGAGCAGCTCAAAGACGCCGTCAGCTGAGCCGCGCACGGCATGCGCTGCATCGGGCACGATTCTTGAGAGCCGTGGTTGGACCCTGGCATGGTGCGCGGCGATACTGCGCTTCCTCGACTTCATGCGGCGCCGGAATTGGGGCATCCGGTGAAGGCGCCGCAACCCATCGCTATCGCTCGAAAATAGTAGTAATTTCTTGCTTGCGCGCCCTAATTGAGGTCTAAAATGGACATTGGAATCATCAAGTAGCGACGCGTCATCCGCTCGCGCTCCGGTGCGAGCGGCATGTGCCCCATCTCGCCGGATGAGGCGGAGACTTGCCTTGAGGCGCAAGCGGACGTCGTCGATCGATCGACCGCCCGAGGTCGGAGCGCGTTTTCGTCGAGGTGCCGCCATGCCGCAGCAATGCCCGTTTCCCGTACGTTCCGCTGACAACCGGCGTTGTTATCGTGCCGGCAGCGTCCCGGGCTGTGCCCTCGCGTTGGCGTTGATCGTCGCGCTGCTCGGCTATGTGGGCTTCGTGCACGGGGCTCCGCTCGATGCCGCGGGCTCTATGCATCCCTCCATCCCGGCCGCACAGACGGACTGAACGACTGAACCGCGCCGCGCTCGCGGCTGCGCGGCAAACCCGTAGCGTTCGCGGCTGCCGCGGTTCAGTTTCGCGCGCGAGCGATCGCGCGGGTCGTATTCACCAATTCCACGACGACCGCGTGCAGGCGCGCGGGCGATTTCAGCATCAGGGTGCCGCCGTCTTCGTCGAACGCGCTGTCCGCCTGCGCCAGTGAAAACTGGCTGGGTATCACGAGAACGCCAAGTACGTTGAGGACCTGGCGCAAGTGCGGCAGCATGCGGACGCCGCCGAAGGTTCCCGGGGTGGCGGCGACCAGGGCGGCAACCTTGTTCCGGTAGGGAACCAGCCCCGACTCTCCCTGCCATTCCCGCGACACCCAATCCAGCGTGTTCTTGAGCAATGGCGGTATCGAGCTGTTGTATTCCGGCGACGCGATCAGGAACGCATCGTGCGCCTTGAACATCGCCTTCAGACGCTGCGCGTTATCCGGCAGGCCGTCACGGTCCTCGAGATCACCGCTGTAAAGCGGTAGCGGGTAGTCGGCGAGATCGAGCAGGGTCACGTCGCCACCCGCGGCGCGAGCGGCCTCGACCGCAACCCGGATGAGCTTGCGGTTCCAGGAGTCGCGGCGGATGCTGCCGGAAAAGGCGAGTATCTTGGGCATGGCTTCGTTTGCGAAGGAAATTCGCCATTGTATCCGCGTGCGGCGCATGACGCGCATGGCGCGCGCGTGGCAAACGCGGCACAATACGCTTATCCGGATTGACCGGACTGCTGTCGATTCGCGGAGAAACCGATGCAATCTGCCGAAGCGCCGCCTGGAAGAATGCGGCTCGACAAGTGGCTATGGGCGGCGCGTTTTTTCAAGACCCGCAGTCTTGCGCGGCAAGCGCTCGAACAGGGGCGCGTCAAACTGAACGGCGAGCGCGCCAAGGCGTCGCGCGAAATCGGGCCGGCGGATCGGCTCGAGGTACGTATCGGCGACGCTGAATGGTCGATTCGTGTGCGTGCGCTGGCGATGCAGCGGGGCCCGGCGCCCGTGGCGCAGACGCTGTACGCCGAAGAGCCGGAAAGCCTGGCTCGCCGCCAGGAGCAGATGGCGGAGCGTCGGCTCGCCATGCATCCCGCCGCGACGGTCAAGGGGCGGCCGACCAAGCGCGACCGACGACTGATTCACCGCTTCACCGGGGAGTAGTGCGCACCGCCGGCCATTCCCGTTCCGCCCGGGCGGCGCATAGAATCCGGGCTTCCAAGAAGCGTGCCGTATGATCGTTCCCACCGTTCTGTCATCCTTGCTGCGCCGCGGTACGCGCTGGATTGCCGCGTTGCTGGCGGTTGCCGCGACCGCGTTCGCGCTCGCCGCGGCGCTGATGTTCTTCTGGATTCTGCCGAACATCTCCGACCATCGCGGCACGGTGGCGGGCCTGCTGTCGCGGGCACTGGGGCAGCAGGTGACGCTCGAGGACGTCACGGGCGTTTGGCAGCAGGCTCGACCGGAGTTTCGTCTCCACGGCGTGCGGCTCTACGATCGCAAGGGTCAGCCTGCTCTCTACCTGCCCGAACTCGAGGCGTCGTTCGCCTGGCGCTCCTTGCTGCTGCTCGAGCTCCGGTTCAACCGAATCGAGTTGGATGGACTGATGCTCGGCGTGCGGCGCGCGCATGACGGACGTTTCTACGTAGGCGGCATTCCGATCGACCCCGCGGCGTCGGAGAGCGGCTTCTCGAACTGGCTGCTGCGTCAAAGGCAGGTGAGCGTCCGCAACGCGACCCTCATCTGGATCGACGAGATCCGCGCCGCACCGGCGCTGGTGCTGCAGTCGGTCGACGTGACGCTGACCCGTGCCCTGCGCATGCACCGGCTGCGATTGCACGCGGTTCCGCCACGGCAACTCGCGCAGCCTCTGACCGCCGAAGCGGAAGTGAACATGCGCGACGTCGACGACTACAAGACCTGGAGCGGCACCGTCGAGGCGGCCGTCGGCGGTGTTTCGTTTCCTCATCTCGCCAGATGGCTTGCGCTGCCCCATCAGCCGACGGAAGGGACAGGCGCATTGAAGCTCGGGCTCCGCCTGGCGCAAGGCGGCATGCTGGCCGGGGTCGGGGCCGACGTCGATCTGCGGGCAGTCGCAGCCGCCTTGGACGAGGCGCTGCCGCCGCTGCGGCTCGAGCGGATCCAGGGGCGGGCGGAGTGGGAACGAGCGCAGGACGGCCAACACGTCGCTTTCAAGGATCTTCGCGTGGCCCTGCCAGGATCCACGCTCGGTGCTCCCTTCAATCTCGGAGTCGCCTGGGGCGGCGAGACGCGGGAAGTCACCGCGAAGACGTTCAGTCTGAATGGATGGCAGTCGATCCTGCCGAGTCTGCCGATGGATGCCGCGTTACGCAGTCGCCTGCAGGTCCTGCAGCCACGAGGGCGGCTCGACGATCTGCGACTGCGCTGGCGTGGTGCCGAGCCCGGGATCGACAATTTCACCGTTACCGCTCACTTCAGCGGGCTCGGCGCCGACGCATCAGATGCGCTGCCGGGTCTGGCCAACCTGACGGGACGGGTCGACGGCGACGCGACTGGCGGTGTATTCCAGATCGATTCGGAAGGGCTGACGCTCCGCTTGCCGGAGGTGTTTCGCGAGCCGTCGTTCCTGTTCGACAGTCTGCGTGCACGCGGCCGCTGGGCGCGCACGCCGCGCGGCCGATTGCTGCACGTGGAGGAGGCACAGTTCGCCAACGCGGACATGGCCGGTGACGCCCAGGGCAGCTACGAGCTGATCCCCGGCCATCCGGGCGTTGCCGACCTGACGGTGCGCCTGAGCCGAGCCGACGGCACTGCGGTGCATCGCTATCTGCCGCGGCATGTCGGCGAGCATACGGTCGACTGGGTGAGGCGGGGCGTGGTCGCTGGCCGTTCGGACGACGCGCGGCTCCAGCTGAAGGGCGACCTTTCGCGGTTTCCGTTCGAACGCGGGGATGGGCTCTTTCGCGTCGACGCCCAGGTCAGCGGTGCGATCATCGATTACGCCCCTGGCTGGCCGCGCATCGAGGACGTCGAGGGGCGCCTGTCGTTCCAGGGCAAGACGATGGAAGTTGCATCGAGCCAGGCCCGGATCTACGGAGTCGCCCTCGACCCGGTGAAGGTCTCGATCCCCGACCTGATTCACCACGAGGAGATACTGCTCATCGACGGCGCGGCGGCGGGGCCGATCACCGATTTCATCCGGTTCGCCAACACCAGCCCGGTTGGCGAGCGGCTGCGGGATGTCACCCGTGGCCTGGAAGGCAGCGGAATGATGCGTTTGGGCCTGGGCTTGCGGATACCGCTGCGCGATGCGCAGGCAACCACCGTGGAAGGCACGCTTGCGTTCCAGGACAACGCGCTGTTGAGGCCCGGCCTGCCGCGGTTCGACAAGGTGCGTGGCGCCATCGACTTCACCGCGCACGCCCTGGCGGCCAAAGGCATTACGGCACAGTTTGTCGGCGGCCCGGTCGGTATCGATGCGACGACCCGGGATGGCGAGCTTCAGATCGTCGCGGAGGGACGCGCCACGGCTGCCGGGGTGCGGCCGCTGCTCGGCGAGATCTGGGGCGCGCAGTTCACGGGGCATACGACCTGGCGCGGCGAGATCGGACTGGATGCCGCGGGTGGCCGGATTCGCGTCACCTCCGACCTGGTCGGTCTGAGTTCCACGCTGCCGGCGCCCTTGTCGAAGCCGGCCCGCCAGTCGATGGCGTTCCGGATCGACAGCGCGTTGCAAACCGACGGTGGCGTCAGCGAGGTGGTCCTAGGCCAGGCGCTCGGAGCGGTCTGGCAAACCCGCGGCGGCCGATTCCAGCGGGGCGAGATCCGCTTCGGCGGGCCGCCGACGATGCCGCGCGAGGACGGGCTGCGGCTGGCGGGCACCGGCCGCGCGCTGGACGTTACCGGCTGGGCGAATCTGCTCGCCGCGGGCAAGGGGGCTGGGGGGGCGACGGCCTTGTCGTCGATCGATCTGACGTTCGATTCGCTCGACGTGCTGGGCCGCCGCTATCCCGAGGTGCGCGTGCACGGCGGCCCCCGTGATGGCGTGTTGCATACGCAGGTGACGGGGCGCGGGATGAGTGGCACAGTGAGCTATCGGCCGCAGCAGGGCGATGCACGTTCCCATGTGTCGGCGCACTTCAGGCAACTGACAATTCCCGCGCGCGAGCCGGGAACGGGTGCCGATGGCGCGACGCGCGTCGAGGCGGAGGATCTCCCGACGCTGGATCTGGTGGTGGAAGACTTCCGCCTGCAGGACCATGCGCTGGGACGCCTCACGGCGCACACGCGCGGGGCGGCACAGGGACTGGTGATCGAAAAACTGCAGTTGACGCATGCCGACAGCGTGTTCGGGATGCGTGGCGTGTGGAACGACAAGGGCTTGAGCGAAACCCGTGCGGATCTCGATCTCCGGATCACCGACGCAGGCAGTTTTCTGACGCGTTTCGGCCACCCGGGGACGATGCGCCGCGGCAGCGTGGAAATCCAGGGCAATGCCGCGTGGGAGGGCTCGCCCGCCGACTTCAGCTTCCGTACGCTGGCGGGCCAGCTTGATTTCAAAGCCCGGGACGGACAGTTCCTCAAGGTCGAGCCCGGCGCCGGCAAGCTGCTCGGGGTGCTGAGCCTGCAGTCGTTGCGCCGGCGGCTGAGCTTCGATTTCCGTGATATCTTCACCGACGGCTATGCCTTCGACGACATCGGCGCGACGCTGCGTATCGCGCGCGGCGTGGTGTACAGCGACGATTTCCGAATGCGAGGACCGGCCGCAAAGGTGAATATGTCCGGCATGGCCGATCTCAACGCGGAGACCGTCCAGTTGCGGCTGAAAGTCATTCCCAAGTTGTCGGAAGGGGTCGCCGTGGCGGGAGCGCTGATCGCCGGCCCGCTCGCGGGGGTGGGTGCGCTTGCCGCGCAGAAGCTCTTGCGCGACCCGTTCGAGGAGGCCATCAGCCAAGAGTACATGGTGACCGGATCGTGGCAGGCGCCTGAAGTCAACAAGCTTCCCAAGAGCCAGACGGAATTCCTGGGAACCGAACCTTAGATCGTGGAATCGGCATATATGGCGACGAAGAAACCAGCAAACAGCAGCGCGGCACGTTCGAGGGGCGCGCATCAGGCCAGGAAGACGTCCGCGGCCGCGCATGCGGGCACCGTGCGCGTGGCGGCCATCCAGATGGCGTCCGGCCCCAACGTTCCTGCCAATCTGTCCGAGACGGAACGGCTCATCGAACTCGCGGCCAATGCAGGCGCGCGCCTCGTGGTGCTGCCGGAGTTTTTCTGCATCATGGCGATGAAAGACGCGGACGTGGTCAAGGTCCGCGAGGCGATCGGGCATGGGCCGATCCAGAGCTTCCTGTCGCGCATGGCGAAGAAGCACAAGATCTGGCTCGTCGGCGGTTCGGTTCCGCTGGAGGCGACGGTTGCGAACAAGGTGCGCAACAGCTGCCTCGTGTTCGACGATTCCGGCAAGCGGGTTGCGCGCTACGACAAGATCCACCTGTTCGGCCTCGATCTGGGCACCGAGCATTATCAGGAGGCGAAGCTGATCGAGCCGGGCGAGAAGGCCGTCGTCGTCAACAGTCCGTTCGGCCGTATCGGCCTGTCGATCTGCTACGACCTTCGCTTTCCCGAGTTGTACCGGTCGATGCCCGACGTTGACATCATCGTCGTGCCGTCGGCGTTCACCGCGACCACCGGCCGCGCGCACTTCGAGACGCTGATCCGTGCGCGCGCCATCGAGAACCTCGCCTACGTGATCGCCCCCGCGCAGGGCGGCTATCACCTGTCGGGCCGGGAAACCCATGGCGACAGCATGATCGTCGATCCATGGGGCGTGGTGCTCGACCGGTTGCCGCGCGGCTCCGGCGTGGTGATCGCCAACATCAATCCGGCCTATCAGGCGAGCCTGCGCAAGAGTCTGCCCGCGCTCAAGCATCGCTTCATCCCATGCCAGCAGATCGAGGTCGAGACGGCCGAACGCCGCTCGCCGGCGCGGCCCGAGACCAAGTGAACCAGGATACGCCATGAACCCGAACGACGCCTTTGCCCCAATCCAGAGCACGGAGCAATTGTTTCGTGCGGCCGAAGCGACGCTGTTGACGCCGAACGGCCTCGACGCCGACAAGCTGTCCCCCGTCTTCGGCCGGCTGCTGACCCACGACGTCGATTACGCCGATCTCTACTTTCAGTATTCACGCTCCGAAGGCTGGAGCCTGGAGGAGGGACGGGTCAAGTCGGGCTCCTTCAACATCGATCAGGGCGTCGGCGTGCGCGCGATCTCGGGCGAGAAGACGGCGTTCGCCTATTCCGACGACATCAGCCTCGACGCGCTCGGCGCCGCGGCCGACGCCACCCGGGCGATCGCGCGCGCCGGCCAGCAGCGCCGTACCGCCGTGGCGCGCCGCGCGGAAGGGCGGCGGCTCTACCACCCGGTCGATCCGCTCGCGAGCCTTGACGACGCGGCCAAAGTGGCACTGCTCGAACGGCTGGAAAAGAAGGCGCGCGCGATGGATCCGCGTGTGATCCAGGTGATGGCGAGCCTGGCGTCGGAATACGAGGTCGTTCTAATCGCTCGTGCCGACGGCCACCTCGCGGCTGACGTGCGGCCGCTGGTGCGCCTGTCCCTGCAGGTCATCGCCGAGCAGGACGGGCGGCGCGAACAGGGCTCCGGTGGTGGCGGCGGACGCTTCGACTACGCCTACTTCACCGACGATATCCTCGAAAAATACGCGCGCCAGGCCGTGCATCAGGCGACCGTCAACCTCGAGGCCCGCGCCGCGCCGGCCGGCACCATGACCGTCGTGCTCGGCGCCGGATGGCCGGGAATCCTGCTCCACGAAGCGATCGGCCACGGGCTGGAAGGCGATTTCAACCGCAAGGGCAGTTCCGCGTTCTCGGGCCGGATCGGGGAACGCGTGGCGGCGCCGGGCGTCACCGTGGTCGACGACGGCACCATCCCGCTGCGCCGCGGCTCGCTCAACGTGGACGACGAGGGCAATCCGACCCAGCGCACGACGCTGATCGAGGACGGCATCCTCACCGGCTACATGCAGGACATGATGAACGCACGCCTGATGGGCATGCAGACCACGGGCAACGCACGCCGCGAGTCCTACGCCCATCTCACCATGCCGCGCATGACCAACACCCTCATGCTCGCGGGCGACAAATCTCCGCACGAGATCATCGCGTCGGTGAAGAATGGCCTCTACGCCGTGAATTTCGGCGGCGGGCAGGTCGACATCACGAGCGGGAAATTCGTCTTCTCCGCCGCCGAGGCCTACATGATCGAGGACGGCAGGATCACCTATCCGGTGAAGGGCGCGACCCTGATCGGCAACGGACCTGATGCGCTCACGCGTGTCGCCATGATCGGCAACGACATGGAGATGGATACCGGGGTGGGAACCTGCGGCAAGGAAGGCCAGAGCGTTCCCGTCGGCGTGGGCCAGCCAACGCTGCGGGTCGACGGCTTGACGGTCGGCGGTACGGCGTAGGCCGCCCGCCGTAGCCCGGGGGCGTCGGGCTTGGCGTGACCGCGGCGATGGGGGGGCGATTGGGTCCGATCCCCCCGTCCGGCTTCCGGAGCGGCCCCGATTTCAGGGCTGGATCTTCGCGCCGTATGCGCCCGAGTAGGTCTGACCGGCACCCTGGAGGAAGAACACCCCGCCGAGTTCCTCGGCGTTCGGGCCGTAGAACTGTCCGGCCGAGTTACCCGTGAGCCCGCTCGTCGTTGTCAGCGTGCCGCTGAAACCATTGGTGCCTGCCACGCTCAGCGTGCCGCTCATGTCGAGTGCGCCATTGGGTGTGAATGTCGACCAGTCTTCGGATATCCCGGTGCCGGTCGTGTTGAGCGTAAGCGACTGGCCGCTCCAGCCCACGGTCAGATTCGCCAGGACAGCGTATCCCTTGCCGGAGGTGTCGACCCAGCTCCCGGCGACGCGGCCGGCGAATGTGGCGGACGCGGCAGTGGGAACGCCCGGGCTCGGCGCACCGACGGTCATCGCGCCGAATCTTCCTGTGTCCATATCGAGGCCGGTTTCCCACACGCCGAAGGTCTGGTAATTCCATCCCAGGGTTACGGGGTTGGCGAGGAGCGCATTGCTGGTCAACGTGGTTGCACCGACGACCTCGGGCGACACGTTGAAGATCTGGTTGCTCGCGAAACTCAGCGAGGTGCTGGGTGTGATGAATTTCAGGCCGACGAGTGCGCCGGCATCGAACTGCATCTCTGCGCTGTAGCCGCCGGTCACATTACCCGGAACGACGTTGCTCACCTGCTTCGTGACGGGGTCGTAGTCGTAGGTGGATTCCTGTCCAAGGCCGTTGGCGATCACGATCGAATTGAGCGGGACGCTTTCCCAACTCGTGAAGGACGTCGTCGCTACCGTACCACCCCCACCTCCATCCCCGCAGGCCGATACCAGGATGGGCGCGGCAAGAATGACGATGCGTTGTGCGGCCTTCGAGTGCATGGCAATCCCTTTCTCGATTTTTGGAGCTTAAATATAGAGCATCGCGCCGAGACTTTGCCATCGGCATTGCGTACTGTGCTCAGTCCTCGAGTTGGAAACGCAGGCCCAGCTTGCTGAAACTGTAGAAGTCGAGCGTCGAATCGGTTTTTTCGTAGACCACGCCGATCTGCGGCCGGTAGCCCCGGATGCGAAGCGAGGGGCGCAGCAGGTCAAGGCTCGCGACGTAGCGCGTGTCGCTGCGCCGATCGCCGAAGATGGGATCAATCGCGTCGTATCGGCGCAGGCCGACCGAACCGTACAGCGTGAACCGTGCGTCCCAGGCGGCCGACGGCCAGACCACGGTGCCGCCGAGCCCGCCGCCGCGGTAGGAGTAAGGCGATTCGCGCGTCTCCGAGCGTTCCAGCGTGACTTCGTTGCTGAACGCGAGACCGAACGCGGGCGGGTGGGCCAGCTTGCCGATCAGGAAGAGGTTGTGGGCGTCCAGATAGGGCATCTCGGGCACCTGCAGCCGGCCGAACTTGAACTCCCCCAGCAGGCGGTAGCCGTCCGACGGCGCCATGGCGGCGAGCGCACCCACGTAGGGAAAACGATAAAGCGTCTCGCCGCCCAGACGCGAGCCTTCGAAGCCTGCCTTCGCCTTGAGCCATCGCACCCCGGGCACCGTCTGCGCCACGCCGGCGTCGCCCGTCAGGCGGTCGAAGGTGCGTGCCGGAAAATCCGAGTACGAGGCGGTGAAGAACGCCGTGGTACGGTGTTGCTCGTCCAGTGGGCGGTAGCCGCGCACCGACAGCCGCACACCATGGACCGAGCGATTGTCCTCCGGCGGCACCACGGTCAGTGTCTGGCCACCGATCATCACCTCGCGGCTGCTGGTGAAGTTGCGCGGATTCGAGTCACTCACGATCCCGAGAGAAAATCGCACGTAGCCGGTGGCCATGTCGATCTCGTCGAGATAGGCACGGATGTTCTCGCCAACCCGCCAGGGCAGGTCGGGCTGCGCCAGCACCTCGCGGAACAGGCGCTCGGATCGTTCGTACTGCCCGAGCAGGAACAGCGCACGTGCGAGTTCCAGCTTCACCCGCGGGCTGCCGGTCTCGGCGAGCAGCGGTTCGAAGATCGTCGCAGCCCGCATCGGGTTGCCCGCGTGCAGGGCTTCGACGCCCTCCAGAAAGCGCGCCTGATGCGCGGCGGCGCCGACCTGTGTGCCTTCGGGTGGCGGATCGGCGGCCGGCGCGAGCCCGGCGAACAACGCGGCGGCGCAGCCGAGCGCCGCGGCGAATCGACGCGTGCTCAGGGCGCCGGCCGCTTAGCGCCGTATGCGCCGGAGTATGTCTCGACGGGGAGGCCTGAGGCGCTTCTAAGGAAGAACACGCCCCCTAGTTCGGTTGCGTTGGGGCCGTAGAACTGGCCGGTGGAGTTGCCGGAAAGCCCACCGGTCGTGGTGAGATCGCCAGAGAATCCGCTCGTTCCTGGCTTATACGTCAAGGTTTGGTCGCGCATATCGAGCTTGGGCAAGTCGATCACATCGCCGTTTTCCGCGTAGCGGGTACCGGTGGCCGTGAAAGTCAGCGTCTGGCCACCCGTGTCGAAGAGAACCGTCAAGTCTGCGAGCGTGGCCTTGCCGATCCCTTCCGAGACGTAGCTGCCGATGACCTTGCCTGTAAAGGTTGCACCGTAGGCGCTGGCAATGGCTGACACGGGGCTCGCATCCCCCACGCTCATCGCGCCATAGTAGCCGCCGGATGCGTCGAGACCGGATTCCCACACGCCGAAAGTCTGATAGTCCCACGCCGCACTCATGGGGTTGGAGACGATGGCCTTGCTCGCGTCGTTTCGTGCGATCCAGAAATCGGCACCCAGTGACTTGATCTGGTCATAGCCGAGAAAGCTCATTTTCGTCGTGACGGGTGATGAAGTCGCCGTGGTGGTTTCGATGGTGAGGGCAGCCAATATGTCGCTCTTGTCGAACTCGAGGACCGCCTTCGTTTGTGCATCGAGCGTCGAGCCAATGCTGGAAAATTTGGAATCATCCCAAGTATATGAGACTTGCTTGCCCAATCCCTCCGTGCTGATCGTCTTGCTCGAATCGATTTCGATCGAGGGGCTGACGGTGGGCAGGGTGCCGCCGCCCCCACCACCCCCGCCACATGCGGACAGCGTCAACAAGCCTGCGGCGAGTACGGCCCACCGGCCGCCGCCGGTCAGTGTGGATACGAGCTGTTGATAATTCATCGGTATCGTCATGATTTCACCATGGGTCTGTCTCGGGTCGAAGTTGGCCGAAGAGCGCGCGCTTGGGCCATGTGGTACGGCTCGAAGCGCTTGGCGGGATCGGCCCGCTTTTGGTAGACTGCGATGCATGATTCGTGCCGTGCCGTTCTTTTTCCGCCACTTTTATCCCACGCCGCAGGCGGTCGGGAGGCGCTGATACGGATAGCACGGCCTTCACGAAAACCGCCAGCCCGCTGGCGGTTTTTTTGTTTGAGCCGCGGCGGGTCACCCTAAACGAACGGAGCTTCACCATGTCCATCATCCGAACCGACGACACCCGCATCGAACAGAGCGGCGAACTGATCACGCCGCTGCAGCTCATGCGAGAACTACATGCGAGCGATGCGGTGGACGCTCATGTCGCGAACGCACGCCGCACGATCCACGACGTGCTGCGCGGGGCGGACGACCGCATGTTCGTCATCGTCGGCCCGTGCTCGATCCACGATCCGGCCGCCGCTCTCGACTATGCGCGGACGTTGAAGCCGTTGGCCGATGCGCTGGCGCACGATCTCATCGTCGTGATGCGGGTCTATTTCGAGAAACCGCGCACCACGGTGGGCTGGAAGGGCCTGATCAACGACCCCCATCTCGACGAGAGTTTCGACATCAACGCCGGCCTGCGGCTCGCGAGGAAACTGCTGCTGGAAATCAACGAAGCCGGCCTGCCGTGCGGGACCGAGTTTCTCGACTTGATCTCGCCGCAGTACATTGCCGATCTCGTGAGCTGGGGCGCGATCGGTGCGCGCACGACCGAGTCGCAGTCGCACCGTCAGCTTGCCTCGGGCCTTTCGTGCCCGGTCGGCTTCAAGAACGGCACCGACGGCAGCCTCCGGATCGCGGTGGATGCGATCAAGGCCGCGGCCGCCCGCCACCATTTCATCTCGGTGACCAAGGCCGGCCATGTCGGCGTGTTCCGCACCTCGGGCAACGAGGATGCGCACGTGATCCTACGCGGGGGCAAGGCGCCGAACTATGACGCAGCCAGCGTGGATCTCGCCTGCGGCGAACTGGCCGCTGCGGGGCTCCGGCAACACCTGATGATCGACTTTTCGCACGCCAATTCGAGCAAGCAGTACCAGCGCCAGATCGACGTCGCGACGGACGTCGCCGCGCAGGTGGCGGGCGGCGACGCGCGCATCATCGGGGCGATGATCGAGAGCCACCTCCACCCGGGGCGCCAGGATCTGGTCGCGGGCGAGTCGCTCGAATACGGAAAATCGATCACCGACGCCTGCATCGGCTGGGACGACACCGAGCACGTCTTGCGAATGCTGGCCGACGCGGTGAAAAAACGACGGCTCACAATGTCGGACAATGAAGAATGAGCCGCCTTCCGCGGTAGAATGTCGGCGGCGGGCCTCCCCGCATGGATAAGTCGTGAACCGGGTCAGGTCCGGAAGGAAGCAGCCCCAGCGACCGATGCCAGTGCCGGGGTCCAGGCTCGCCATTCCTGGCGGCATTGGGCGGGTGATCCTGCATCGTCGCGCCTTGCCATACTCCACGTACCGCCTGCGGCACCTTGCCGCCATCCGAATGCCGCCAGGAATGGTTCCAGCCGCCCATTACGCCCATGACTGACCTCTTCGGCGATGCCACTTCCCCCGCGGTTGCGCTGGCGCGCCGATGGCGGCCGCGTGCGTTCGCCGACCTCAAAGGACAGGAGCACGTGGTGCGCGCCCTGTCCAATGCGCTGACACAGGGTCGGCTGCATCACGCATATCTGCTGACTGGAACCCGCGGCGTCGGCAAGACGACCCTCGCGCGCATCCTCGCGAAGTGCCTCAACTGTGAAACGGGGGTCACGGCGACGCCGTGCGGTGCCTGCCCGGCCTGCACCCAGATCGACGCCGGCCGCTTCGTCGATCTGCTCGAGCTCGATGCAGCGTCGAACACGGGTGTGGACAACATGCGCGAGGTGCTCGACAACGCGCAGTACGCGCCGACCGCGGGGCGCTACAAGATCTACATCATCGACGAAGTCCACATGCTGTCGAAGTCGGCGTTCAACTCCATGCTGAAGACGCTGGAAGAGCCGCCCGCGCACGTCAAGTTCGTCCTCGCCACCACCGATCCGCAGAAGATTCCCGTGACGGTGCTCTCGCGCTGTCTGCAATTCAATCTGAAGCCGATGCCGCCCGCGCTCGTCGCCGAGCATCTTGGCGAGGTACTCGCGCAGGAGCGTATCGAAGCCGAATCGGCGGCACTGGGCTTGCTTGCGCGTGCCGCCGCGGGCAGCATGCGCGACGCGCTGTCGCTGACGGATCAGGCCATCGCCTACGGCGGTGGTCGTGTCGAGGCCGCTGCGGTCGAAGCCATGCTCGGCACCGTGCGCCGCGATTACCTGTTCGACCTGCTCGACGCGTTGGCGGCGGGCGACGGCGACGCGCTGATGCGGCAGGCGCGGCAACTCGCGGAACGCGGCATCGCCTTTGACGCGACGCTGCAGGATCTGGGAAGCCTGCTTACGCAGCTTGCGCTGCTGCTGCATGCGCCAGGCGCGGTCGAGGCGGGCGCGGACGCGGCACGCATGCAGGCCGCGGCCGAACGGCTCGATGCGGAGACCGTGCAACTCTATTATCAGATTGCGCTCAATGGCCGCCGCGATCTCCCGTTTGCGCCGGACGAGCTTTCCGGCTTCTGCATGACGCTGCTGCGCATGCTGGCGTTCACGCCCGGCGCCGGCAGTGGCCCGGCGCGCGGTGCGATGTCGGCGAAAGCCGCGACCGTCTCCGCATCGGTATCGGCCCTGCGTGCGTCCGCTGCCGCCGCACCGATTGCCGCGCCGACCCTTGTTGAACCGGGCCGTGTTGAACCACCGACGAATCCGCCCACGCCGACCGAGCCACCAGCGGCCACCGAGCCGGCCGTGAAGGCCGAATCCGTGCTGACCGCGCGTGAACCGGAGCCGGCTGGGGGGTGGGACTGGCTCGAGATCGTCTCGGGCTTGCGCCGGGGTGGCATGGCCAGGATGCTGGCTGACCAGTGTGAACTGGTGGCGCAGACGGCGGAGAGCATGACGCTGCGCGTTGACGAAGCGCACGGGCACTTGCTCGACCGCATGTATCAGGAGCGCCTGATCGGCGCGCTGCGCGACAAGTTCGGCCCGGCGCTCAAGGTGAATTTCGATGTCGCGGGGACCGTCGCACGGACGCCGCAGCAGGTGCGAACCCGTATCCAGGAGACGCAGCAGGCCGAGGCGCAGGCCGCGATCGACGACGATCCCTTCGTGCGCGAGCTGGTCGAGCAGTTCGGCGGCCAGGTCGAGGCGGCGTCTGTACGGCCGCTTGCGCCCTGAGACGAGGCCGTGGCGAATCGACGCGTCCTGGCCTTTCCGCGACCCGCGATCCCCGGTCGTGGATCGGTCGGGCCGCGACTCGCCTTCCCCCGGCCCGGTCGCGGGGCGGGGCGGCACGGAGTATCCGCATTCGCTTCGACTCGGCTCGCGTAACTCGCGAGCTGGCAATCAACATCTTCCCGACTCGGGGTACTAGGAGACGCAACATGATGAAGGGTGGCATCGGCAACATGATGAAGCAGGTGCAGCAGGTGCAGGAAAACATGGCCAAGATGCAGGCCAAGCTCGCCGAGATGGAAATCGAGGGTGAGAGCGGCGCCGGCATGGTCAAGGTGGTGATGACCTGCAAGTACGACGTGCGCCGCGTGACCATCGATCCGAGCCTGATGGGCGACGACCGGGAAATGCTGGAGGACCTGGTGGCCGCCGCGGTGAACGACGCGGTACGCAAGGTCGAATCCACGGTGCAGGAGAAGATGGGTAGCGTCACCGCCGGCCTGCCGATCCCGCCGGGGATGAAGCTGCCGTTCTGAGGTTCGGACGCGCGATGCAACCGGCCGCGCTGGAACAACTGATCGGCGCGCTGCGCGCCCTGCCGGGGGTCGGCCCCAAGTCGGCCGCGCGCATGGCATACCACCTGCTGCAACGCGATCGGCGCGGCGCGGAGCAGCTCGCCGCCGCGCTCGAACACGCGTTGCGCCACCTGCATCATTGCCGCCTGTGCAACAATTTTTCCGAGGCGGAGGTGTGCGAGGTGTGCGCGAGCCTGCGCCGCGACCGGCGCCAGTTGGCGGTCGTCGAGATGCCGGCCGACTTCAACATGATGGAAGCCACGCAAAGCTATGGCGGCCTCTACTTCGTGCTCATGGGGCGTCTCTCTCCCCTCGACGGCATCGGCCCGCGCGAGATCCACCTCGATCGGCTGATCGCACGTGCGACCGACGGCGTCGTCGAGGAGGTGATCCTCGCCACGAACTTCACACCCGAGGGCGAGGCGACCGCGCACACCATCGGCGAGCTCCTGAAGGCGCGCGGCTTGAAAGTGAGCCGTCTGGCGCGCGGCGTGCCGGTCGGGGGCGAGCTCGAATACGTCGACAGCGGCACGCTCGCCCAGGCCGTGCGCGACCGGCGCACCCTCTGACGGCAATGCGATTGCCGTCCCGTACGAGAAAACCAATCCGGACGAAACCATGGAACTGACCTCTCTTACCGCACTGTCCCCGCTCGATGGCCGGTACGGCCGCGCCACCGCCGCCTTGCGCGATTTCTTCAGCGAGCACGCGCTCATCAAATATCGCGTCATCGTCGAGATCGAATGGCTCAAGGCGCTGGCGGCCCAGCCCGCGATCGGCGAGGTGCCGGCGTTTTCCAGCGATGCGGTTGCATTGCTCGACGGCATCGCGGACGGATTTTCGGTGGCGGATGCCGAACGCGTGAAAGCGATCGAGGCGACCACCAACCATGATGTGAAGGCGGTCGAGTATTTCCTGAAAGAGAAAACCGGTGCGAACTCCGAGATTGCATCGGTCGCCGAATTCATCCACTTCGCGTGCACCTCGGAGGACATCAACAACCTCTCGCATGCGCTGATGTTGAAGGGCGCGCGCGACGGCGTGCTGCTGCCGGCGCTCGAGAAAGTGATCGCGCACCTGACCGAGCTCTCGCATGGGCTCGCCGATCTGCCGATGCTGTCGCGCACCCACGGCCAGCCGGCCTCGCCGACCACGGTCGGCAAGGAGTTCGCCAACGTGGTCTACCGCCTGCGCCGCGCCTACATCGCGATCGGTGACGTCGAACTCACGGGCAAGATCAACGGCGCGGTGGGCAACTACAATGCGCACCTCTCCGCCTATCCGGAGCTCGACTGGGAAGCCTTCGCGCGCGACTTCGTCGGCAGCCTGGGGCTCGCCTTCAACCCCTATACCATCCAGATCGAGCCGCACGACGCAATGGCGGAGCTTTACGATGCGATCGCACGCGCCAATACCATCCTCGTCGATCTCGATCGCGACGTCTGGGGCTACATCTCGCTCGGCTACTTCAAGCAGAAGGTGAAGGCGGGCGAGGTCGGGTCCAGCACCATGCCGCACAAGGTGAATCCGATCGACTTCGAGAACAGCGAGGGCAATCTCGGGCTGGCCAACGCGGTGTTGCGCCATCTCGCCGAGAAACTTCCGGTCTCGCGCTGGCAGCGCGACCTCACCGATTCGACCGTGCTGCGCAACATGGGCGTCGGCTTCGGCTACAGCCTGATCGGCTACGTATCCTGCCTGCGCGGTCTGAGCAAGCTCGAGGCGAATCCGACGGTCCTCGCGGCGGATCTCGATACGAACTGGGAAGTGCTCGCGGAACCGATCCAGACCGTGATGCGCCGCTACGGCGTGCCCAACCCCTACGAGCAATTGAAGGAGCTCACGCGCGGCAAGGGGGGCATCACCCGCGACACCTTGCATGCGTTCATCGACGGTTTGGCGATTCCGCAGCCGGAGAAGACCCGTCTGAAGGCGATGACGCCGGCGTCATACACGGGTAAGGCGGCCGAACTGGCTAGACAGATCTGAGGAGGGGGAGATGTCCGAACACGCGATCGACGTCGGCGAGGCCGATTTCCAGAAGCACGTCATCGAGGAGTCGCGGCACCGGCCGGTGGTCGTCGATTTCTGGGCGCCCTGGTGCGGGCCGTGCAAGTCGCTCAAGCCGATCCTTGAAAAGCTCGCCACCGAGTACGGCGGCAAGTTCCTGCTCGCGAAGATCAACTCCGACGAGAATCAGGCGCTCGCGACCCGCTACGGCGTACGCGGGATCCCGAGCGTCAAGGCCTTCCTCGACGGCGAGCAGGTCGACGAGTTTTCGGGCGCGCTACCCGAGGCCGAGGTTCGTCTTTTCCTCGACGGTCTTGTTCCCAGCCCGGCCGATGAGCTGCGGCAGCAGGCGGCAGTCGCGCACGCGGCCGGTGACGCGCCTGCGGCGCTGAAATACCTCGCCGAGGCGTCGATGCTCGATCCGGCGCATACGGGCGTTCGGCTCGACGCGGCGGAGATCATGTTCGATCTGGGCGAAACTGACGAAGCGCGCCGTCTGGTCGAGAGCGTGCCGGACGATGCCGATCCGCGTGCGGCGCAACTCAAGGCGCGCCTGCAGTTCGCCGGGACGGGAGACGCGGACGAGAGCGCGCTGGCGGCGCGGGTGGCGGAAAACGAGAACGATCTGGACGCGCGACTCCAGCTCGCAAACCTCTTGGTTGCATCCGGCCGCCACGAGGCCGGCATGGAGCAGCTGCTGGAAATCGTGCGCCGCGATCGCGGCTTCGGCGACGACATCGGCCGCCGGACGCTGCTGTCCGTGTTCGACCTCCTGGGCGGAGGCGAACTGGTGTCCCGCTACCGGCGCCTGCTGGCGAGCACGCTTCACTGAACGCCCGCTTTGGGGGGCGAACGCGCCTACTCCCCGGCGTAGATCGCCGCGGCCGCGATCTCGGCTTCGCTGCGCTGGGCCACGGCCAGGGGCATCACGGCGGCCGGGTTGTCGGCAAGACGGGCGGCGCGGCATTCCATCGCGCGCTGGAACAGATCCACCCGGGACAGATTCCTGAGCGTCGGCGCCTTGTCGATGCCTTCGCCCAGATTCCCGTGGCATCCGGCGCACCTGAGCGTGTACACATCGAGCCCGTACGGCTGCGCCTCAGGCGGCAGCGCGGCGATGATCGCGGTGGGCTGGGGGAGCGTCGATGGCGGTGCCGTCGCTTCGTCCGGCGTGGGGTCGCCGCAGGCAGCGAGCAGCACGGTCAGAAGCAGGCTGGCAGTGGGAGGGATCGGCTTCATAAGGCGTCTCATCGGTTGGCTGGGGTTGCGTGCGCGCCGCGGAGGCGGGCCAATGGTCGTTCAGTCGATCGCTTGGTAACGCACCTCGACGATCTCGATTTCCCGCTTTCCGTCAGGGGTCTGCACTGCGACCGTGTCGCCTTCGCGCGCCTTCAGGAGCGCGCGCGCCATGGGCGAGATCCAGGCGATGCGGCCGCGGCCCGCGTCGGCCTCGTCGATACCGACGATCGCATACGTGGATTCGTCGCCATCCTCGTGCGCGACGGTGACGGTCGCACCGAAAAAGACCTGGTCGGTCGTCTCGCGCGTGGCGGGATCGACGACCTCCGCGTGCTCCAGGCGTTTTGACAGGAAGCGCAGACGACGGTCGACCTCGCGGAGCCGCTTCTTTCCATAGATGTAGTCGCCGTTTTCGGAACGGTCGCCGTTGCTCGCCGCCCAGGCGATGGTCTCGACCAGTCGCGGCCGCTCGACTTTCCACAGTTCGTTGAACTCGGCGTCGAGCCGCGCATAACCGGTCGGGGTCATGTAGTTCTTCGTCCCCGTGGGCAGCGGCGGCGCGACGAAGTCGTCGTCATCGTCCTCCGCGTCCGTTTCCCTGACGAATGCCTTGTTCATCGGCCGAGGAGATAGGCGAGCAGGGACAGCAGCGCCGAGGTCAGGATCACGCTGGTGAAGGGGAAGTAGAATGTGCCCCGCCCGCGTTTCAGCTGCACGTCGCCCGGCAAGCGCCCGAGTCCCAATCGATGGAGCCACGGAGTGAGCAGGCCCAGCACCAGCAATGCCGCAACGAGGGTGAACAGCCATTTCAGCATGAGGAGATTCTACCCGATGCACGATCTTCCGCAGTTCGAGCGCACCGGCATCCTGCTCCACCCCGACGAGCAGTCGCGGCTTGCCCGTGCGCATGTACTGGTCGCAGGACTGGGGGGCGTCGGCTCGTATTGCGCCGAGGCGCTCGCGCGTGCGGGCGTGGGACGGTTGACGCTGGTCGATCACGACGTGGTCGCGCTCTCCAACCTGAACCGGCAGCTTCCGGCGCTGCTGTCGACCGTCGGGCAATCGAAGGCCGAGCTGATGGCGGCGCGCATCCGCGATATCAACCCGGCGTGCGAGTTGACCGTGCTGCGCGAGTTTCTCGTGCCCGAGACCGTGGCGGAGCGGGTGCCCGGGGACGTCGATTACGTCATCGATTGCATCGATTCGCTCAACTGCAAGGTCGCGTTGGTCGCGACGAGCGTCGAACGCGGTCTGCGGGTCGCATCGAGCATGGGCGCCGGCAACAAGCTCGATCCCGCCCGTGTGCGCATCGCCGATATCTCGAAGACCGAGATGTGTCCGCTCGCGTCGGTGATGCGCAAGCGGCTCCGGAAACGCGGAATTTCAGGCGGTGTCCTTACCGTGTATTCGGACGAACCGGGGCGCGCGCCGTTGCCGCCGGAGCCGGTCGAGGGGCGCGGCCGCGCCCGCGCGATCAACGGGACCATAAGCTACATGCCGCCGTTGTTCGGCCTGATGTTGGCCGGCGCCGTGGTGCAGCGCCTGATCGCCGGCTAGGGACGGCCCACGATGTGCGTGGATGAGGAAGCCCGTTTCAGGGCTCATCCACCGGCAATCCGGTCGACAGGCCGTCGATGCTGATCTGGTTCTTCTCGCGCCGGTAATCCTCGAGGCCGGCGGCGCCCTTTTTCTCCGCCCAGCGTGCGAGCGTCTCGCGTTCGCCTTGGTAGCGATAGCGCGGCACGCCGTAGCCGCACGAAGTCTGGACCGATTCGATCTCGAGCACGATCAACTGGCGCACGGCGGGGAGATCGGGAAACGCCGGACGCAGCGCCCGCCATTCGGCGTCCTGCCGGTGCACGGCGCGGCCGCGGCCATAGAGCCGCAGGATCAGCGGATCATCGTCGAAACTGCAGAACATGACCGTGAGGCGGCCATCGTGCCGGACGTGGGCAGCGGTTTCGTTGCCGCTGCCGGTGAGGTCGAGATAGGCGACCCGGTTGTCGGACAGGATGCGCAGGCTGTCCATGCCCTTCGGGGAAACGTTGATGCGGCCATCACTCGTGCCGCTGCCGGTGAAGAACAGCTTTTGCGCCGAAATGAAGGCGCGGTGCCTGTCGTTGAGTGCGGGATAGAAGCGGGCCATCAGTTCGTCTGTTTCCGGAGAAATTCGGTGAGGATGCGCAGGCGTGTCACGCCATCGTTCATTTCCAGAAGATTCTGGCGTGTCGCGAGCTTGAGCGGCAGCACCTCCGACAGGCGGTAGCCGACCCATACCGCATCGTCGAACGCCTGCGGCGGCGGAAAATGTGCGTCGCCGTATTCGGCGACGATGTGGCGGAGGATCTCGACGGCGAGCCCGAACTCCTCAGGCACGGCAATGGGGGATTCGGGCGTGACGGGGGCCACCGCCGCCATGAGAAGCCCGCTCGGCTCCGTGCTCAGGTCGCGGATGACGAAGCGTTCCGCCGCCCGGGTATCGACGTGGAGGATTCCGGTCTGGGGCATGTCCCAGTCGATGATGCGTACTTCGGTGCCGACCGTGTGCGGCACGGCCGGGGTACCCGTCTCGTCGCCCTCCCGAATGGCGCAGACGCCGAACGGCGTCCCATCCGCGATCGCCTGCTTGACCATGTCGAGGTAGCGTTGCTCGAACACCCGCAGTGACAGGCGGCCCCCTGGAAATGCCACGGTGTTGAGCGGGAACAGCGGCAGCGCCGCGAGCCCGGGTCGGGTGCTCACCGCCCGCTGCCCCAGCGCGCCATCAGCTCGTGGCGAACCCCGAGCTGATCGAGGATGCGCGCGACAATGAAATCGACGATGGCTTCGATCGATTGCGGATGATGGTAGAAACCGGGGTTCGCGGGCAGGATCACCGCGCCCATCCGCGAGAGCGTGAGCATGTTTTCCAGGTGCAGGGTGGAAAACGGCGTCTCGCGCGGCACGAGGATCAGCTTCTTCCGCTCCTTCAGCGCGACGTCGGCGGCGCGCTCGATCAGGTTGTCCGACAGCCCGTGCGCGATCGCCGCGAGCGTGCCCATCGAGCAGGGGCACACCACCATCGCGTCGGCTGGATTGGAGCCCGAGGCGATCGGTGCGTTCCAGTCGTCGCGGCCGAATACGCGGAGCTGGCCGTTGCCTGCATCAAGGCTTTCGCCGAGCTGTTTCTGCAGATCGCCCGCGCGCGCGGGAAGCGCGACGCCGAGTTCCTGCTTCGCGACAATGTGGGCGGCCTGGGAGACGAGCAGCTGGACGTGCACTCCCGCGGCGAGCAGGCATTCGAGCAGGCGCAGCCCGTATGCCATGCCCGAGGCGCCGGAAAGTGCGAGAGTGACGGTGTTCACGGAGGCGTGCATGGCGCGGATTGTCGCTCGCCGCTCGTCGGCGCGGCAAGCAGCCTCGCGACGACGGCGCCGTTGACGGCGCCGAAGATCAGCGCGGCGGCGGCGAAGACCGGCAGCAGCTTGAGGACGGCGGCACCCGGCAGCAGCCAGACGCCGGCGAGTGCGAGCTGGCCTCCGATGTGGCCGAACGCGGCGAGCACCGATAGGCTGACCGGTCCGAAATGGCGTTGCGGCAGATGGCGCACGAGTCCCAGCACGAGCAGGCTGGTGAGTGCACCGGTGGCGGACAGCCAGAAACCGGGCGCGAAGAGGCTGCCGAGCAGCAGCCCCCCCGCCACGACGCGCAAGCCCGATACCCACGCGGCGGCGTGCCAGCCGTGCTGCAGCAGCACCAGCAGGATGACGATGTTGGCCAATCCGGGCTTCACGCCGGGGACCGGGCTGGGGAGCGCTGCTTCGGCCAGCGTCAGTCCGATCGCGAGCGCCGCCAGCCGTGCGATGCGACGATCTTCGTGGCTGACCGGCAGTTCAATAACCGAGGGTGTCATATGCGGGTGCACGGCCGCGGATTTCGAGGCTGACCTGATTGGGCAGGCACAGCGCCGCCTGCCCCGAGAGCGAGAGCCAGCCCTGTTTCACGCACAGTTGGCGCGGCGAGGGGTCGGCCGCGATCCGGGCGCGTCCCGACTCGATCTCAATGTGGGTGACTCCGAGCGGGCCGTCGACGGTAAAGCGCTGCGGACGGGAGAGCGCGGCGGTCTGTACGATCTGGCCGGCGGCACGGATCACGGCGACGTCGCCGCGATCGCCGCTCCACGCCCACACCGTGAGTGCAATGACGGCGATCGCGCCCGTGATCAGTACGCCGATGTCGCCAGCACGCAGCATCAGACCAGTTCCCGGTGCCGTACCAGCACCTGTTCGCGGGTGCGGAACGCGCTCGCGAGCGTCTCCGCGAAGTAGACGCTGCGGTGCTGCCCACCGGTGCAGCCGATGGCGACGGTCAGATAGGCGCGATGGTCGCGGATGAAGCAGGGGAGCCAGTTCTCGACGAAACCCTGGATATCCGCCAGCAGTGCCATCGCGTCGGGGCTCGCCTGAATGTAGTCTTTCACCGGCTGGTCACGCCCCGTGAGCGGTCGCAATTCGGCCACGTAATGGGGGTTGGGCAGGCAGCGCACGTCGAAGACCAGATCGGCGTCGAGCGGGATGCCGTGCTTGAAACCGAAAGATTCGAAAAGGAGGGTGATGCGCGAGCGATCCAGGCCGATCAGGTCCTTGATCCACATGCGCAGCGCCGCGGCCGAGAGGTCGCTGGTGTCGATGCGATGCGCGAGCGGGGCGACGTCCGCGAGCATCTCGCGCTCGAGCTGGATCGCTTCCTGCAGCGAGACGGCGTCGCTCGAAAGCGGATGGCGCCGCCGTGTTTCGGAAAAACGTTTGACCAGGGTGAGCGCCTTGGCTTCGAGAAAGATCGTGCGGAGATCGGCGCCTTCCTTCTTCAGCGACTCCACGATCCCCGGCAATTGGGCGAAGCTCTCCCCGCTACGTGCGTCGATGGCGATCCCGATTCGGCTGTGGCCCTCCTGCCGCAGGTATGCGACCAAGGGCTGCAGCATCGCCAGCGGCAGGTTGTCGACGCAGTAGTAGCCCGCATCCTCCAGCACCGCGATCGCGATGCTCTTGCCCGAACCCGACAGCCCCGAGATGAGGACGATCTGCATTCAGTCTCCCCTCTCGATTGCGGCGTGCTGGCGCTTGATGAACTGCTCGGCGGGATTGATGCCGCGCATCTTGAGGATGTGGTTGCGCACGGCGACTTCGACCAGCACCGCCAGATTGCGCCCCGCGGCCACCGGGATGCGCACTTTCGGGATCGCCACGCCGAGGATCGTCTCGGTCGAGGCCTCCATCTCGAGCCGGTTGAGCCCGGGCGCGGCGGTCTCGTCGGATTGCACCAGCTCGACGATGAGCCGGAGATTCTTCTGCGGCTTGACCGCGGTTTCGCCGAACAGGAAACGAATGTTGAGGACACCGAGCCCGCGGACTTCCAGGAAATCCCGAATCATTGCCGGGCAATCGCCCTCGAGCGTTTCCGGCGCCACGTGGCGGAAGTCGACCACGTCGTCGGCGACCAGCCGATGGCCGCGTGCGATCAACTCGAGCGCGAGTTCGCTCTTGCCGACGCCTGCATCGCCCTTGATGAGGACGCCGTGCCCCAGCACTTCGAGGAATACGCCGTGGATCGAGGTGACCTCGGCCAGGCGTTGCGTGAGGTAGTGGCCCAGGTGGGACATCAATGCGGGGCTGGGGAGCGGCGAGGTGAACAGCGGCGTTGCGGTACGTTCCGCGGCGGCGAAGAGCACCTCGGGAACGGCTTCTCCATTCGATACGATGACGGCCGCAAGCTCGACCGAAAACAGGTGCCTGACGGCTTCTTCCAGCAGCGCGGGCGAGAGGTCGCGCAAATGCTCTATTTCAGTGCGGTCGAGCACCTGTATCGGGTTGGGATGGATCAGGTTCAGATGGCCGATCGGGGCGAATGCCGGCGTCTCGGCGGTCTCGGACGACAGCACCCGAGCGCCTCCGCTATGCCCCGCAATCCATTGCATCTGGAGCTGCCCCGCCATGTCGTGGAACAGGGCCTCGACCGAAACCTGGCTGATCGGGTCCATCGTTCCGGCCGTCGTCTAGCCCGACCAGGCGCCGATCAGCGCAAGGAGTTCGGCGGGACTCGCCACCTTCGCGAGTCGTGAGCGCATCGTTTCGTCGCCGAACAGCTGCGCGAGCTCGCCCAGGATCTGGAGGTGATGCTCGTTGGCATCCTTGGGCACGAGCAGGATGAAGCAGAGCGAGATCGGCTGATTGTCGGGCGCATCGAATTCGAGCGGCGTCTTCAGGCGGTAGAACGCGCCGCTGGCTTCTTTCAGGCCCTTGATGCGGCCGTGCGGGATCGCGATGCCATGGCCAAGCGCGGTGGAACCGAGCCGCTCGCGCTCGAACAGGCTGGTGAAGATGTCGGCCGGCTTCAATCCGTGGGCATGGGCGAGCAGATCGGCGGCGTGCTCGAACAGCCGCTTCTTGCTGGTGAAACTCTCGTCCAGCGAAATTGCGTCGGGAGTGATGAGAGGAGCGATCAGGTTCATGCCGGTTGCCATGCCGGGGAGGAAGGCCGGTGCCAGCGCATTATAGCCCGGAGGCGATGAACTGCCTTCGGGCTATCGGGCGTCAGGACACCGTTTCCGCCGCGATGTGCTTCAGCGCGCTTCCGTCGCGGTGAACGTCCACGGTTTTTTCCTTGTGTTTCACGATCTGGCGGTCGAGCTTGTCGACGAGGAGATCGATGGCAGCGTACATGTTGCCGTCCTCGCTGCGGGCGTGAAAATCGTGGCCGCGAACGTGCAGGGTGACATCGACTTTGTGTACCAGTTTTTCCACCTGCATGATCACACTGACGTTGATCACGTGGTCGAAGTGGCGTTCGATCCGACCGAGCTTCTCCGAGACATAACTGCGGATGGCCGGGGTTACTTCCAGGTGATGACCGGAAATCGTCAAGTTCATAGTGCCTCCAAAGTCTGCTGAGACAGGACCGGCGGGATTTCGGCTCCCGACGGGGGCAATCTGCGATGCCCGGTTCCATTGTCGGATCAAAGGAGGCGACATTCAAGCGCGCGCCGCGCGCGTCGAGCTGCGGCTCGGAGTCGTGCGGCCTAGAGTCCGCGGCGCATGTTGGCCGGCGGGATCTGCAGCGATTCGCGGTATTTCGCGACCGTGCGGCGCGCCACCACGATGCCCTGCTGCCCGAGCACTTCGGCCAGCTGGCCGTCGGACAGCGGCTTCCGGTTGCTTTCCGCGGAGATCAACTGCTTGATGAGCGCCCGGATGGCGGTCGATGAGCACGCGCCGCCGCTGTCGGTGGCGACATGGCTGCCGAAGAAATACTTCAGCTCGTACAGACCGCGCGGCGTCATCATGTACTTCTGGGTGGTGACGCGCGAGATGGTCGATTCGTGGAGTTCGACCGCCTCGGCGATTTCACGCAGCACCAACGGGCGCATCGCGACCTCGCCATGCTCGAAGAAATGCTTCTGGCGATCGACGATGGCCTGCGAGACGCGCAGGATGGTGTCGAATCTCTGCTGCACGTTCTTGATCAGCCAGCGCGCTTCCTGCAGCTGGCTCGCGAGCTGGCTGCCGCCGGATTCGCGATGGCGCGACAGGATGTCGGCGTAGACCCGGTTGACCCGCAAGCGCGGCATCGCATCGGGGTTCAGGCTCGCGATCCACATGCCCTTGATCTTGCGCACGTGCACGTCGGGGATGACGTAATGCGCTTCGTCGCGGCCGAAGGCCGAACCTGGGCGGGGATTGAGCGAGAGGATCAGCGCCCGCGCCGCACGCAGCCCGGCATCGTCGACGCCGAGGGTTTTCTTGAGCTTGCCGACGTCGCGCGCCGCCAGCAGGTCGAGATAGCGTTCGGTGAGGCGCATGGCGATGTCGCGCGCGGGAACGTCCGGCGACAGCGCCTGCAGCTGCAGGGTCAGGCATTCCGCCAGACTGCGGGCCCCGACGCCCGTCGGATCCATGTTCTGCAGATATTTGAGGGCGGTGTCGACTTCCTCGGGTTCGAGATCCTCGATCTCGGCCTGCAGGCTTTCGACGATGTCCGCCAGCGGCTGGCTGAGGAAGCCCGCGTCGTCGAGGTCGTCGATCAGCGCTGCGACCAGCGTGCGGTCGCGCGTGGTGAGCGGGCTGACGATGAGCTGGTCCAGCAGATGCTCGCGCAGCGTCGTCCCGGCGACGGAACCCTGCACGTAGTCGGTGTCTTCGTCGTCACCGCCACCGGCGCTGTAGTCGTTCCAGTCGATGTCGTCCGGCCCCGCCGACGCCTCGGCATCGTCGTGCGTGGCTTCCGTGCCCGTCGATTCGGTTGCGGGTGCCGGTGCCTCGGCGACCGGTCCGGGTTCGTCGTCCTCGCGCTCGAGCAACGGGTTGTCCTGCAGTATCTGCTCCAGCTCCTGGTTCAACTCGAGCGTCGACAGCTGCAGCAAACGGATCGATTGCTGCAGCTGGGGCGTGAGCGTCAGGTGCTGGCCGAGCTTGAGTTGGAGGCTGTGCTTCATGAAACTTGAATACGGCAAAAATCGTGCCGGCTTGAGCGACAGTGTAGCGCGATTGCCGTGAAGGCGACGGACGTCAGAGGCGGAAATTCTCGCCGAGGTAGAATTTCCGGGCGTTGTCGTCTTGAATGATGACGTCGGGCGTGCCGGCGGTCAGTACCCGCCCTTCGTTGATGATGTAGGCACGATCGCAGATGCCGAGCGTTTCGCGGACGTTGTGATCCGTGATCAGTACGCCGATGTCGCGCTCGATGAGGAAGTGGACCAGCTTCTGGATGTCGAGCACCGCGATCGGGTCGACGCCGGCGAAGGGCTCGTCCAGAAGAACGAAACGGGGGTTGATCGCGAGCGTCCGCGCGATCTCCACCCGGCGCCGTTCGCCGCCCGAAAGGCTGACCGCGCTGGCGTCGCGCAGATGGGCGATGTTCAGATCGTCAAGCAGATTGTCGAGATGTTCGTCGATTTCGTGCCGCTTGTAGGACTTCAGTTCCAGGATGGCGCGGATGTTCTGCTCGACCGTCATCTTGCGGAAGATGGACGGTTCCTGCGGCAGGTAGGACAAGCCCAGCCTCGCGCGCTGGTGGATCGCCATGTGCGTGAGGTCGTGGTCGTCCAGGTGCACGCTGCCGCCGTCCGCGGCGACGAGGCCGACGATCATGTAGAAGCAGGTGGTCTTGCCCGCGCCGTTGGGACCGAGCAGGCCGACGACCTCGCCGCTGTCGACCTCGAACGAGACGTCATGCACCACGGTACGCTTGCCGTATACCTTGCGCAGGTTCCGCGCGGAAATCCGGCTCATGGCGCGGGCGGCGGCTGTTCGGCGCGCGGCTTGGGACGGATGACGGCGCGCACGCGCCCGGCCGGCGTCTGTGCGCCCGCCTGACCGACCACCTTGTAGAACTCGGTGTTGGCGTTATACGAGATCTGCGCGCCGCGCAGCTCGTCCGGCCCGCGACGCAAGCGCGCTTCGCCGATCAATTCGAGCTGGTTGTTGGTGCCCTCGTATTCCATGCGGCTGGCGTAGCCTTCGATGAACTCCTCGCGGTCGTCGAGTTTCTGCCGGAAGAAGACGGGGCGCCCGATGGCGATGACCTTCTCGAGGCCGCGCTCGTTCTGCGTCACCTGCACGCGGTCGGCACGGAGCAGGAGCGTGCCCTGGCTCAGGATGACGTTGCCCTCGTAGACGCTGATCTTGCGGATGTCGTCGAGCGTGACCGTGTCGGCCTCGAGGTTGATCGGCTTGTCGCGGTCGGCCTTTTCGGCGAGCGCAGGCGATACCGGCAGGGCGGCGCAGCAGACGATCAGAAGAGCGATACTCGATAGCCGCATGGCTTAACCCTTCCCCGAAAGATAGCGGGCATGGACCCGCCCCGACAGCCGGATCACGCGCAGTTCGGCGTTGTATTCCATGGCGCCTGCACGCAGCGACTGGAGGCCGTCGTCGATGGTCACCGGTCCGGGTGCCCGCAGCAGATCCTGGTCCGGAAACACCAGCAGCTGTGCGGTGCGCAAGGTCATCGCGGGCTGGCCGGCGTGTGCGGCGCGCTCGACGACGACGTCGCCGCGCAGCTCCACTTCGTCGCCGCTCGGCGAGATGGTCGCCTCGCGCGATGCGGCGCTCACGTTGCCGGCATTCGCGTCGAGTTGGACGAAGTGGGGCGACTCCAGTTCCGTGAGCCGATTGCCGGAGTAGTGCTTGAGCCGCACGGCGGACAACCGGTAGTGGGGTTGGCCGGTCGCATCGGTGCGCAGTGCGTCAAAGTTCTCCATGATGCCCTCGGGATCGGCGGCGACCGTCCGGCCGCCGCTGTCGGCCACCTGAACCGCACGCTCGACCCAGAAGCTGAGGGCCGCGAGGAGCGCCAGGATGGCGAGCGGAAGCCACAGGTAACCGCGTGCGCTCATGCGGGATTCGCGGGGGGCCGGTGCGTGTGGGTTGCCGTGCGGCGGGTCATGCGAGGTAAGGCGCGAGTGCGGCGTCGAGCGTGCCCTGCGCGCGCATCAGGAGTTCGCAGGCTTCGCGGACCGCGCCGCGGCCGGCTTCGCGCCGGGTGACGTAATGGCTATGCGCCTTTACCAGTTCGGGGGCCGCCGGCACGGTGATCGCGACACCCGCGCGGCGCATCACGGGCAGATCGACGACGTCGTCGCCCATGTAGGCGGTGGCTTCGCAGTCGATTCCGAGTTCGCGGCAGAGCGCTTCGTAGATCACGAGCTTGTCGTGGGCGCCCTGGTGGACGATTTCGATGCCCAGGTTCTTGGCGCGGTGTGCAACCACCCGGGAACTTCGCCCGGTGATGATGGCGAGCTCGACGCCACTGCTCTTGAGCATTTTCAAGCCGTGGCCGTCGAGTGAGTTGAAGCCCTTGTATTCCTGGCCGTCGTCGGCGAGGAACAGCGTGCCGTCGGTCATCACGCCGTCGACGTCGAACGCGACGAGCCGGATCTTGCCCAAGCGGGCAGCGAGAGACGTGTCGATGGGTCCGGCGATCATCACACCACCCCCGCGCGCAGGAGGTCGTGCATGTTGAGCGCGCCGATCAGAGTATCGTTCGCATCGACTACCAGCAGTCCATTGATTTTCAAGGTTTCCATTCTTTCCACTGCCGCGACGGCGAGTTCGTCCGCGCGGATCGTCTTTGGGTTCCGGGTCATGACATCGGCGATCTTCGCGCGCTGCAGGTCGAGCGGATGCTCGAGCGCACGGCGCAGGTCGCCGTCGGTAAACAGGCCGACGACCTTGCCGGCGGCATCGACGACAGCGGTCATGCCGAGCCCTTTTTGCGTGATCTCGAAGAGCGCGGCCTTGAGCGTGGCGCCCGCGTCGACTTTCGGCAGCGCGTCTCCACGGTGCATCACGTCGCGGACGTGCACCAGCAGCCGCCGCCCCAGGCTGCCCCCCGGATGCGTGCGCGCGAAGTCGTCGGCGGAAAATCCCCGCGCATCGAGCAGCGCCACCGCGAGTGCGTCGCCGAGCGCGAGCGCCGCGGTGGTGCTCGCCGTGGGCGCGAGGTTGAGCGGGCAGGCCTCCTTGTCGACGCGGGCGTTGAGGTGCACGTCGGCTTCGCGCGCCAGGGTCGAATTCGGGTTGCCGGTCATCGCGATGAGCTTTGCGCCCCGCCGTTTGATCAGAGGCACGATGCTGACGATCTCGCTGCTTTCGCCCGAGTTCGACAGCGCCAGCACCACGTCGCTGGGAGCGATCATGCCGAGGTCGCCGTGGCTGGCCTCGCCGGGATGCATGAAGAAGGCCGGCGTACCCGTCGACGCCAGGGTGGCGGCGATCTTGCTGCCGATGTGCCCCGATTTCCCCATGCCGGAGACGACCACGCGGCCGGTGCAGGCGAGCACGAGGCGCACCGCTTCGGCGAACCCATCATCCAGCCGGGCCGATACCGCATGGAGCGCATCGGCTTCGATATCGAGCACCTGGCGCGCAAGGGCGAGCAGGTGCTGAGAGGTGACGGGGCGGGGATGCATGATCGGCAAGTATACTAAACAGCCCGCTTTTCCTTCCCGTTTCCTCGATGCATTCGAGTCTCCAGCTTATCCTGGTTCTCCTGGCGGTTGCCGTGCTGGTGACCGCTGCGGCGCGCGCGTTGCGCCTGCCGACGATGCTTGGCTACCTGGTGACGGGGATCGCCATCGGTCCGTTCGCGCTGGGCTGGATCCCCGACCTCGAGGAAGCGCGCCACCTTGCCGAGTTCGGTGTGGTGTTCCTGATGTTCTCGATCGGCCTGGAGTTCAGCCTGGCACGCCTCATGACCATGCGGCTGACGGTGTTCGGCTTCGGCGGAGCGCAGGTCGTGTTCACCATCGTGCTCACGGCGTTGGGCGGCTGGCTGCTCGGTCTTCCGCTGCTCACCGCCGTTGCGCTCGGCGGCATCATGTCGATGTCGTCCACCGCGATCGTGTCGAAGCTTCTCGCCGAGCGGCTCGAGATCCAGACGCCGCATGGACGCCAGATCTTCGGCGCGCTCTTGTTCCAGGATCTGGCCGTGGTGCCGCTCCTGATCCTGATCCCGGCGTTCGCGAAGGATGCCGACAACATGGGCTGGCTGCTTGGCCTCGCGGCGTTGAAGGCGGCGGTGGTGCTGGGCTTCCTGCTGTTCTTCGGCCAGCGCATCATGCGCCCCTGGTTCCAGTGGGTGGCCGGCCGCAAATCGCCCGAGCTGTTCACCCTCAATCTGCTGCTGTTCACGCTTGGGCTTGCCTTCCTCACCGAGAGCGCGGGCCTGTCGCTCGCGCTCGGGGCCTTCCTCGCCGGCATGCTGGTCTCCGAGACCGAGTATCGGTACCAGGTCGAGGACGACATCAAGCCGTTCCGGGACGTGCTGCTCGGGCTGTTCTTCGTCACCATCGGCATGCGGCTCGATCCGATGCAGGTGATGCTGAACTGGAGCGAGGTGTTGCTGCTGGTGGCGGCGATCATCGTCGGCAAGGGGGCCGTGGTCACGGGGCTGGCGATGCTCTTCGGCAGCACGCGGCCGACGGCGGTACGTACCGCGCTGGGGCTCGCGCAGGCGAGCGAGTTCGGTTTCGTGCTGCTGGCGCAGGCGACGGATCTCAAGCTGCTCGGTGCCGAGATCGGACAGCCGGTGCTCGCCGCGATGGTGATTTCGATGCTGGTCGCACCGCTGATGATCCAGCGCACGGAGCAACTCACGCGACTGCTCGCGGGCAGCGAATGGGCAGGCCGCGCCAAGGAAGTGCACGACATTGCGGTCAAGACCTTCGGCAAGGCGCAGCACGTCATCATCTGCGGCTACGGACGCAGCGGGCAGAACCTGGCGCGCCTGCTGGAAGCGGAGGGAATCGGCTTCGTGGCGCTCGATTCCGATCCCGAGCGCATCCGCGCGGTTGCTGCGTCGGGCGTATCGGTCGTCTACGGCGACGCCAGCCGCCGCGAGGTGCTGGTCGCCGCGGGATTGGCGCGCGCTCAGGCGGTGGTCGTCACCTATTCGGACGTGCACTCGAGCATGGCGATCCTGCGCCATGTGCGCGAGCTGCGGCCGGCATTGCCGGTCGTGGTGCGAACCATCGACGATACGCACATCGACGCCCTGAAGGCCGCCGGCGCCGCCGAGGTCGTATCCGAAGTGATGGAAGGCTCGCTCATGCTCGCCTCCAACGTGCTGATGCTGCTCGGGGTTCCGCTGGCGCAAGTGGCGAAGCGCATCGTCGCGGTGCGTGAATCGCGCTACGCGATGATGCGGGGTTTCTTTCGCGGCGCCAGCGATGCCGACGAGCTCGACCAGCAGGCGCAGCCGCGCCTGCATACCGTACTGGTTACCGAAGGCGCGGCGGCGGCGGGCCGCAAGCTGGAGAGTCTTGCGCTCGACAATCTGCTGGTGGAAGTGGCGGCGATCCGGCGCCAGGGCATCAAGGGGGTGGACCCTCAGCCCGATACCGAGATCCGGGCCGGCGACGTCCTGGTGCTGCGCGGCGCCGCCGACGGCTTGGCAGCGGCGGAGTTCAGGCTCCTGCAGGGTTGATTGCCCTTCGTCCATGAAAAAGCCCGCCGGGTCTTGGCGGGCTATCTCAGCGGGCTTGGTGCCCGTGGTGGATCCTGGCGTCGCGTCAGGGCATCTTGCAGACTACGTAGATGTTGGTGCCGTTGTCCACGTAATTTACGGTCGGGGATGCGGCCTGCAGCGTGCTGGTGAGGCTGGCGATGATGATGCCGCGCACGGTGCCGGTGCGCGCGTCGCCGTCGTCGAACTGCGCGTCGATGGCCTGTGCGATCTTGGCGGGCAGGTTGTTGCTGCAGATCACCGGACCCACCAGACCCAGTCCCCCGTTCTGCACGCCGGTGCGCCCCTGGGTTGCGTTGACCGCCTGCGTCCGGTCGGTGCTCGCGCCGCCGACGAGGCCCGCAAGCCGGAGGTGCTGCCAGAACAGACAGGATTCGGTCGTGGAATTCGCGTTGCAGGTGGCATTATACGCGCCGCTGATAACGCCGTCTCCGTTGCCGCTTGCGGTAGCCGCCGGCTCTGCCCAGCGCGCCGCCGCACCGAGGTCGTCGCCAGGCAGTGCGCGATAGCGGTCCTGGTACAGGTTGATCGCCGCCGTCACCGACTGGAAATCGTTGGATACGTTGCGGATGCGGCCTTGGGTGATCAGCTCCTGCCCCTTTAGAATGCCGCCGAGGAGCAGGCCGATGATGACCAGCACGATGGCGATTTCGATCAGGGTGAAGCCGGATTGGCGTCGAGGGAGTTGAGGGGCTGGCATCGCCGTATGCTCCGGTTCGTTGTTGTTAGGATTCGGTCTGCAAGAAGCATGCCGACCGGCCCGTTTCTTGGAAACCGATGAATAAAAAGGAAAAAGACCCGTCCATGCATCCCGAGGAGGCGTCGATCCTGGCGAATAATCGACAGCGCTGCCGGTTTCCCGTCACCGTGCCATGTTTTCTTCGCTCGTGCGCCGATCGCGGCACACGGGCCGGGCGCGCCGATGGCTGATCGGAACTGGCCCGTACCACGCCTGGCCTGGCTGTCCGCCGCGCTCCGGCAAGTCGCGCCGACACGCTGGCTGGCGCTCATGCTGTTCGCGTTGCACGCCGCCGTCGTGCTCGACACCTCGACGGGGCCCACCCAGGCGTTTCTGCTCGCCCACTACGGCCTGTTTCTGCTGTGGCAGCCGGTGGTCGGGAGCGAGGTCCACATCGAGCCGCGCCAGACGCTGCCGGTGTTCGTCATGGCCGCGTTGCTGGTGCTGGTCGACAGTACCTGGGTGGTGGCCTTGTGGCTGGCGGTGCTGGCCGGCCTCGTCGGTGCGGCGGCCGCGCCGCAGGAAGGGCGCAGCGAGCGGCTCGCCTGCCTGCTCGCGCTTGCTTACCTGCTGGCGTTGCTGCTCGCCTGGGTATTGCCGCAGAGCCTTGGGCGTGCCGCGCCGCCGGACGCGCTGCAAGCGGCGGTCCGTTACGGGCTCGTACTGCTGCCGGCGCTGATCCTGTTCCTTCCCGCGGGCCGCCAGCGCAGCGCCGCGTCCACGCTGGATTTCATCTACGGCCTGATGCTCTCGCTGCTCATCATCGTACTCGCCCTGGGGACGTTCGCGGTGATGGCCGTCGCCAGTGTGAGCTACGCCTGGGCCCTGGTGCAGACGCTGCTGGGAATGGCCGCACTGCTGCTGATCCTGTCGTGGCTGTGGAATCCGCGCGCGGGCTTCACCGGGTTGGGCCAGATCATGTCGCGCTACCTGCTTTCCGTCGGCCTGCCGTTCGAGGGCTGGGCGCGGCGTCTGGCGACGCTGGCGGAACGGGAGCGCGACCCGGAGTCGTTTGTACGCGATGCGCTCGGCGAACTGGGCGAGCTGAGCTGGATCCGCGGTGGAAGCTGGCAGGCGGCCCGCGGGGAGGGCCGTTTCGGCGCGTCGGCCGCGCACGCCACCACGCACACGTTTCACGGCCTGACGCTGGTCTGGGAATCGACGCGTACGCTCACGCCGGCGCTGGCGCTGCACGTGCGTCTGCTATCGCAGCTGCTGGGCTATTTCTACGCGGCCAAGGTGCGCGAACAGACCCTGCGCGAGCAGGCCTACAGCCAGGCCATCCACGATACCGGCGCGCGGCTGACGCATGACGTGAAGAACATCCTGCAATCGATGAAGACGCTGCTCGCCGCGGCCGATGTCTCGACGCCCGAGGATACCGAGCGGCTGCTGGCGCTCATGAAGCGTCAGCTGCCGCAACTGGCGTCGAGGCTGTCGCAGACCGTGGACAAGCTCAAACAGCCGGCCGAAACCGACGTGACGCCCGTGCCGGCGGCCGTATGGTGGGACGCGCTGCAGGCGCGCTACGAGCACGACGACGTCGATTTTCTCGCGGTCTCCGCTGACGACACGCCCTTGCCGCAGGATCTCTTCGACAGCGTGGCCGACAACCTGCTCACGAACGCGCTGCGCAAGCGGCAACGGGAGAACGGAATCACGATCGCGGTCGAACTGGCCTTGGCGCCGCTGGCGAGCCTGACCGTGACGGACAGCGGCGAACCGGTGCCGGAGCACGTCGCGCGCAATCTGTTCCTGAGCCCGGTGGCGTCGGACTTCGGCCTCGGCGTCGGCCTCTATCAGGCGGCGCGTCAGGGCGCGCGCGCGGGGTATCGGCTTGAACTGATCCGTAACGAGGCCGGATGCGTGCGTTTTCGTCTACAGGCTACGGACAGCCTGCCGGAGCGGGACAGACCCGACTGACGAGCACGCCGAACGAGAGCCAGGTGAGGAGATCGTCGAATTCTCCCGCCGCCTCGCCGGCTTTTCCGGGCGCGCGCGATACGTAACAGCCGTCGTCGGCCCCGAGGTTTTCCAGTTCGTCCGCACTGGCCGGAGCGGCAAGCGTGGCGCCGCTCACGTTGAGGGCGCCCCACCCGTTGGCGCCGTGGGAGATCAGGACGAACGGCGTTGCCGCCGCGACGTCGACCGTGGCGCATCCGTGCGCGCTGGCAATCTGCTTCCAGCCGCTGGTCGGAGGGTCGGGCAGGGTCGTGACGCTGGAGAAGCCGAGTGACCGGTGCGCCAGATCCGACTCGACCACGTAGCGCAGGCGGTTGCCCCAGGCATCGTGCCGGGCGCTGCCGAGATCGACCCAGGGGAAGAATCCTTGCGACAGGAGACACGCGCCGGTACCGTCGCGGTCCTCTCTTCCGTCGCCGTTGGTGTCCGGGCAGGGCAGGTACGGCCGACCGGCGGTGGTGCGGTGGGTCATCGCGTAGCCGACGATTGCGTCCCGGGCCTCCTCCAGCGTTTTTTGCGTCTCGGTGACGCGCCGCGCCTGGATCTGCGCGGATAGCGGTCCGGCCAGGCCGCCGATGAGGATGGTGACGACGATCAGCACGATGGCCAGTTCGATGAGTGTGAAGCCGTGTTGGCTTTTCATGGCGCAGGTACCTCGTTTGCAGCCGGCTCGGGTGCCGGCGGCAGGATTTGGTAAGGTTCGTAAGTTCTTCCGGCTGCGCGGGTCTGACCCGGCTTCAGCCCTTCGGTGCCCGATCCGCCGGGCCGGGGTTTCCCGTTGATCCAACTCGTGCTGCGGCCATCCGAGCGGATCATGACGCCGTCGAAACGTACCGAGGCGGCGTTCGGGGCTGTCGGCCGCACCGGACGGCCGGCATCGGTCCGCGCGGCCTCGAGTTGCGCGCGTTGCGCCGGCGTGTAGAAGAGCCGTCCAAGGTCGCCCGCTCGGGACTCGCCTGTGCCGCTGGCGAATAATGCCGCCAGAACGGCGAGCAGGATGGGCCGGATTGGTTTCGAGGCGATTCGAATCATGTGGGCGCCTCGCGATCTGCCGACAGCGTAAACCAGACGAGTTCGCATTCCGCTTCCAGTTCCGGAACGTCGATGAGCTGAGGTGGCAGGTCGGCGAGGCGGACCATGCGGCAGCGGGTGACGCGGAACACGCCGGGTGTCCGCGCACGGAGCGCGTCGAGGAAGCGGGGCAGGTCGGTTTCCACCAGCAGGGGCATCTTGATCGACATTCGCGTCTGTTTGAGCGGCAGGCTGCCCGCCAGGTCCGGCGGCGCGGCGGCGCGCGGCGACAGCGTATAGTTCAAGCCGTACAGGCGGGCGTCGCGGTTGGCGAGTTGTATCGCCTCGATCCATGCGAGGCGGTTTTCCCCGCCCACGAAACCCCGTGCGGCCAGCGTTCGATAGGCGTCGGCATGCTGCGCGATCAGGCGTGCATCCCGCTCGCTCTGCCGCGCGCGTGCGCGAGCCGCGTTGAGCGTCGTTTGCTGTTGCTGTAACGCGGTTCTGGCTTCCGCATTCCGGTCGTGGCTCCAGACGATCCCAATCGTCGCCAGCACCACGGCTGCGGACAACAGCAGGATCGGAGTCTTGAGCGAGGCGATGGCCGGGCGGATCATGACGCGCGTACCCGCAATCGCAGGCTGAAGCGCGTTTCTTCCGCCGCGGTGCCGATGGTCTTTCCGATGAGCGTGGTCCCCGGATCCGTATCGACGGGGTTCGCCACCTGTTCGACGGTGGTAACACCGGGTACGGCGGCAAGCTGGGTGGCCAGGCCGCCGATACGCGCCATGGCGGCCCGATAGTTGCCATCGAATTCGGCGAGGCGTGCGCTGAGCGCGACGGAAACCGTGCCGGCGGCCATGTCCTCGATCTCGATAGCCTCGATCACGACGTCGGGATACGCGATCAGTGTCCGCCCGAGCGGCATTAGAGCCGCCGGAACGTCAAGGGGCGCAAGGTTGAGCTGTTGCGCAAGCGCGAGTGCCTCTGCCATCTGATCGGGGCGGATGACGAGTGGCGGGAAGCCGCGTGTCAGCGCCGCGTGGTGCGTGTCGACGCGCGCGGTTTCCTGGGCGAGCGCGAGCGCCTGCGCGTGCTGCTCCTGCGCGTGCAGCCACTGGCCCGCGGTCAGTGCCACCCCGCATGCCGCGGTGGTGGTGGCCGCCAGGCTCAGGCCGCGGCGCCAGCGGAATTCAACGTAGCGCTGCCGCAACTCGGGGGGTGCGAGATCGAGGGCCGGGGTTGCGGTTGCGATCGCGACGAGCGGTGCGGTCGCAGGCGTGGCTTCGAGGAAGTCCGCCGGAATACTCAGTGCACGGGAAAGATCAGCGAGATTGATGATGCGCGTGCTGAACGCCGGATCCGCGTTCAACCGTGCCTGCGCCGCGTTCAGCCCGCCGCCGGGATCCAGGAGCAGGACCTGAAGCCGGGTGTCGCGCGGCAGAATGCGCTGGCCGGTGAGATAGAGCTGGGTCTTGGCGATCTCGTCCGCGGCGTTTCCAGGCGTCTGGGTCGGCGTATCGCTTGCGACGAGGCGGGAGAAGCGCAGGAGGCCATTGTGATAATAGGAAAGGCGCAACCGGTTCTCGAGGCGACAGGCAAGCAGCGTGTGCGGCTCCTGGAGCCGCAACTTGCCGAGCAGATGCTGGCAGGCGAGTGCGAGCGGGACGAGCCCGGCGAGCGGGACTCGTTCGCGGGTCAGAATGCCGAGCCAGGGGGTGAGCCAGTCGGCGTCGGTCAGCGCAGCGAGCAGATAGCGGTCGTCGCGGCGGCCGCCGGTCTCGCGCGTCTGCCGCCATGCCGCCGTGAAGCGGGTGTTGCGGAATACCTGGCGCAGCTTGCGCGCAAGCATTTCCGTGCGTGCCGGCCCCCGGACGTGAGGCAGGATCTCGCTGCGGTAATCCTCGTCCACCGTATCGGCGACGAGCAGCGCCGGCAGATGGGCGTGCTTCGCGATCACCTGATGGAAGGCGGCGAGGCCATCGCGATTGGCGTCGAACGTGCCCAGCCAGCGCAGTCGGCGGGGGCGCCAGTCGAGCACACCAATCTGACGTGGCGTCGCGAGCAGCAGCAGGCGGCGAGGGAAGATCACAGCGGCAGTTCTCCGATGAGATCGTAGATCGGCAGCAGCACCGATATCAGGATGCCGCCGAGCACGAGGCCGAGAATGGCGGTGAGCAGCGGCTCGATCACCCTGAGTCCGCTCTCGATGGCGTCGAGTACTTCGCGGTTGTAGAAAAACGTCACGTTTTCGAGTGCTTCGTCGAGCGCGCCGGTGGCCTCGCCGACGCGCAGCATGCGAATCACCAGCGGCGGGAACAAGCCCAGCGAACCGAAACTTTCCGACATCCCGCGGCCGTCGGCGATCTGTTGCGCGGCCCGCCGGATGCCGCCGGAAATCAGCCGGTTGCCCGCGACCATCTCGCCGGTGCGGAGCGCGTCGAGCACCGATACCCCCGAGCGGTACATCATCGCAAGCGTGTTGGTGAAGCGCGCCAGCGCGATCTTCTGCAGGATCGGCCCGATCAGCGGAAGACGGAGCTGGACCCGATCCCACCACTCGCGGCCCCGCTCGCTCTTGCGGACCCAAAGCGGAACGCCGATCCCGAGCGCCGATGACAACAGCAGGCCCGCGAGCCAGTACGAGCGCACCGCGCCGGAAACCGCCATCAGTATCAGGGTCGGCAGGGGCAGCGCCACACCCATGGTCTCGATGAGCGTCAGTACCTGCGGCACCAGATAGATCAGCAGAAACAGGATCGCGGCACCGACCACGGCGAGCACCATCGTCGGGTAGATCATCAGCCGTTTGGCCTTGCCCGCGACCTCCTCCTGCCATTTCAACGATTCGGTGAGGCGTTCGAAAACCGTGTCGAGATGACCGGTCTGTTCGCCGGCGCGCACACTGTGGACGAACACCGGGCCAAATACGGAGGGGTAGGCGGCGAGCGCTTGCGAGAGCACTTTGCCGCCTTCCAGATCCTCGAGCAGCGCGGTGAGGATGTCTCGAAAGCCGCGCTTCTCCATGCTGTCGCGCAGATCGCGCAGACCTTCCAGCAGGGGTATGCCGGCACGGGTGATGTAGCGCAGATGGATGCAGAAGGTCGTGAGGTCACGCCGGGTGACGCGATCGCGTCCCGTGGGCGCATACTGGCGCGACAGTTCGGACAGGGTCACGAGGTCCAGCCCCATTCGCTTCAGTCGGAGTTCGAGGTCGACCTCGTTCACCGCCGAGAGTGTGCCGCGGATGGTGCGACCGGTGGCATCGACGGCGCGATAGTCGAAGAAGGGCATGGCCGGCTCCGCTCCGCTACCGATCGGACGCGCGCGGATGCGTCGCGAACGGCGGGGACGGCATTCGCCTCATGTCACGCGCGCCCCGTCAGATCGACCACCCGCGCGACTTCGGCAAGGGAGGTCACGCCGTTGAGCACCCGTTTGATGCCGTCCTCGGCAAGGGGGCGGTAGCCATGTTCGAGCGCGACGCGGCGGATCGCGTGCAGCGGGGCATCGTTGGCCACGAGCTCGTCGAGTTCCGGGCCCATCCGCAGCAGCTCGATCAGCGCCATCCGGCCCCGGTAGCCCTTGTAGCCGCAGGCGCCGCAACCGGCCGCGCGGAAGATCCGCGTCGTCTCCGCTGGATCGACGCCGAGGATGCGCGCTTCGTGCTCGTCGGCGGTGTAGGCTTCCTTGCAGCGCGGACATAGCTTGCGCACGAGGCGCTGGGCGACGACGCCGATGATGTTGCCGGAAAGGATGCCGGGCCGGATGCCGATGTCCATCAGGCGCGGGAACACGCCCAGCGCCGAATTGGTGTGCAGGGTCGTGAAGACCTGGTGGCCGGTCATTGCCGCACGGAAGGCCATCTCCGCGGTTTCCTGGTCGCGGATCTCGCCCACCAGGATGATGTCGGGATCCTGCCGCATGATCGAACGGATGCCACTGGCGAAATCGAGCTTGAGACTCTCGTTCACCGAGCTTTGGCGCATCAGCGTGACCGGGTACTCGACCGGATCTTCCAGCGTCATGATGTTGACGTTCTCGCTGTTCAGATGCGAGAGCATCGAGTAGAGCGTGGTGGTCTTGCCGGAACCGGTCGGGCCCGTCACGACGAGGATGCCTTCGGGCCGCGCCATCATCAGTTGCAGCTCCCGCAGCGCGGTGTCGGTGAAGCCCATCCGTTCCAGCGGGACGATCGATTTCTCTCGGTCGAGGATGCGCAGGACGAGGTTTTCGCCGTGGATGCCGGGCTGGCTGGATACGCGAAAATCGATCGAGCGGCCGTTCAGCATCAGCGACATGCGGCCATCCTGCGGCGCGCGCGTCTCCGCGATGTTCATGCCGGAGAGCACCTTCAGCCGCACCAGGATGCCGGGCCAATAGGTCTTGTGCAGGCTGCGCACCTGTTCCAGCACGCCGTCGACGCGGTAGCGGATGCGCAGGAAGGCGTGCTCGGGCTCGAAGTGGATGTCGGACGCCTCGCGCTTCACCGCATCGGTGAGCAGCGCGCCCACGAGCCTCACCACCGGCTGGGTATATTCCTCGGTGTCGGGGTTGAGGCTGGCGTAATCGACTTCGCCGGTCTCGATCTCGCGCAGGATACCGTCGAGCGAGAGGTCGAAGCCGTAGAACTTGTCGATGTACTCGAGCATCTGGGCTTCGCCGGCAAGCAACGTGTCGATTTCGAGATGCCCGCCGAGCGACGCCCGAAGCTGGTCGAGCGCGACGACGTTGAACATGTCCGTCGTTGCAAGGGTCAGCACGTGGCGCATCGCGTCGTAGGCAATCGGCAACAGGTGATGGCGGCGGGCGAAGTCTTCCGGCACCAGTGCGAGCGCTTCGGGGTCGGCGACCACCTGCGCAAGGTCGATACCCTGGCTGCCGAGCACGTTGGCAAGCTGGTCGCGCAGGACGGCTTCGGTCATGAAGCCGAGCGCGACGAGCTGACGTCCGATCGGCAGCCCCGTGGATTTCTGCTCCTTGAGAGCGATGCGCAGCTGGTCGAGGGTGACCAGTCGCTGCGCGACCAGCGTTTCACCCATGCGAAGTTTCTTGCGCCGCTCCATGTGCCGGATCCTATCGCGCCAGGCGCAGCTGTTGCAGGCGCGCCTCTGCCGCGGCGCGGTCGAAACGGTGGGTGCTGCCCTGGGTCAGCGCTTTTTCGTAATACGATCGGGCCGCCGGATACTGATGCAGTTGGTCGAGCGCGACGGCCAGGTTGAATGCGTAGTCGGCATGGTCCGGTGCACCCTGGTAAGCCTTGAAGTAGGCATCCTGTGCCTCGCTCCAGCGCCCCTGATCGGCGTAAAGATTGCCGAGCGTCTGGTAAAGCTGGGGCGCTGGCGTGCGTTCGATCATCGTCTTCAGACGGCTTTCCGCCGCGGCTGGGTCCGCACTTCCGGAAAGATCGAGCAGGGCGGCCTGGGCCGCGGCATTGTGCGGGTCGAGGGCGAGCACCTCACGGTACAGGTCGCGAGCATCGGTGTCGCGGTGCTGGACGCTGGCGACGGCGGCGAGGCCGAGCAGCGCGTCCACGCTGTTTCCGCGTGTGGCAGCCTGGCCGTAGAGACGCTGCGCCTCGTCGAACGCGCCGCGCTGATAGGCCGCATACGCGTCGCCGAGCAGGAGCGCCTGAGGATCGGGACGGAATTGCAGTGAATTCGGGCGCGCCGCGCTATCCGGTGTGGCAGATGTAGCAGCCTCGCGCCCACCCGCGCGTGCGCGTGGCGACGCCGTCGCAGGGGCGACTGCGACTGGTTGTGGAGACGGTGCCGCTTCCGGCGCCGGGGCGGACTCGACCGGAGACGCCGTTTCCTGCGATACGTCGGCTTGTGGCTCCGTTTGGGTGAGCGGTGTTGGGAGGGCGGCATGGGGTGTGGGCATGGCGCCGGTCTCCGCTACGGGCGAAAGCGGTGCGGGCGGTTGCAGCGCGAAGTAGAGATAGATCCCGTATCCGATGGCGATCACACCCGCCAGGAGGGCGACGAGCGGCACCAGCGAGAGCCGTGGCCACTTGAAGCGCGCTGCGCTGCCCGGCGTACTCGCGGACCGCTCGGTCCCGAGCAGGAGACCCGGGGGCTCCACCCACTCGCGCCCCGGCGCCGACCCGGTGGCGCGTGGCGCTTCGCGCGCGAACGCATCGTCGACTTCGCTGCGATCCTCGGATGCGCCGCGGTCCGCGTTGGCGATCTCGGCCTGCTTCAGCGCCTTGAGCAGCAGGCTCACGGCGTGCTCCGTGCCGCTCCCGGGAGCAGGCGCTCGAAGCGGCCGAGCGCTTCGCCTTCCAGCGTCGGATCGGATACCACGATCGGGCGGAGGAAGATCACCAGTTCGGTCTGGCTATCGCTCCGCTCATGCTGGCCGAACAGCGCACCGAAACCTTCCGGTCGCGAGAGTCCGGGCACGCCGTCACGCGCCCGGTTGCTGTCGTCCTGGATCAGGCCGCCGAGGATGACGGTCTGGCCGCTGCGCACCTGCAGCAGCGATTCCATTTCGCGTACCTGGATGAGCGGGACCGCGTTCGTGATGCGGTTGCTGCCGATCCCCAGCGCCGGGTTGGGGTCGGCCACCTCGCCCACTTTGCGCGTGATGGTCGGGCGCACCGTCAGCGACACCTGGCCGTGATCGCTGATCTGCGGCGTGACGCTCATGACGATCCCGACCGGAACGGTATGTGCAGTGGTGGTGTAGGTGGAGGGCGTGAGCACCACGCCGGTCGCGGAGGTGGTGCCGGCCTGCACGTCGATGGAGAAATACACCAGGTTGTTCACGACCTTGAGCAGCGCGGTCTGGTTGTTCAGCGCCATCAGCTTGGGGCTGGAAAGCACGCGGGCATCACCGTAGCTTTCCAGCAGATCGATCGCCGCCGAAAAACCGTTGCTGCCCGGGTTGGTGTAAGTCGCCTGGACGAAGGGCGCGAGAGCGCCCGCGAAAGCACTGGTGCCGGCGCCGACCGTGTTGATCGTCCAGCCGGTCGTGCCCTGAAGCGCCTTCGACCAATCGATGCCCGCGCGATACTGATCCTTGAGCGTAACCTCGACGATGGTGGCCTCGATCAGCACCTGGCGCTGGGCGGACTGCATCACGCGATCGAGATATTGCTGCACGAGCTCCTGTTGGCGCGCCGTGCCCAGCACGGCCACGGTGCCCGCCACGGGATTCACGGCCACGTCGTGCTGGCCGTCGCCGGCACCGGCGCCGGCGAACGCGGTCGAGAACAGATCCGCCGCGCCGGCCCCCGCCTTGCTGGCGGCCTCCGCTTGCGAGACACGCTCGCTGCGCGCGGCCCGTTCGGCGTCCAGCCGGGCGGCGCGTTCCTCGCCGCTCTGCGTGACCGCACGGGTTCCCGCGAGAATGGTACGGATGTTGTCGGCCAGCACGGCCCACAGGTCGTTCTCGGATTTGCTGGAAACCGTCGTGGTGGACGAGTTGCCGCCGCCGGCCGTGCCGAACCCGGAGGATGAACCGGTTCCCATGGTGCCGAGACCGCCGCCGGCGACGCCGGTGCCGCTGCCGGTGCTCGCGATCTGTGCGGCGACACCGACGCTGGACGTCATGTTGCGGGCGACGTTCACATAGTTGACGGCGTAGGTCCGCACGTATGGCGTGTCGGGCATGATCGACACGGTGCGGCCGTTCATTTCGTAGCGCAGGCCGGCCTGCCTGGCGATGCGGTCGAGGATCGCGGGCAGCGGCTCCTGCACCGCGTTCAGCGAGACCTTGCCCGAGATGCCCGGATGCAGATCGATGTTGTACTGGGTGTCGCGCGCGATGGAGAACAGCAGATCCTTCACCGGCACCTCGTTGACGACCACCGTATAGGTCGGAACGGGCGCGCTTGGCCGCGGCGGCGTCAGCACGGGCGCGGCGCGCACGGGTGCCGGCGGCGGGCCGGGCGGGGCTGTGGCGTCTGCTGTCGGGCGGATGTGACCGGGCGAAGGGCTGAATCCCTGCGGTGGAACGCAGGCGCCCAGCAGGACGAGGCCGGGCAGGGCCAGCCGCGTCAGCATGGAGCGTGTCAGCATGAGATTCATGATCGTCCCGTCGGTAAGATTACGGCGCCGGCTGCGCCGTCCACGCGCAGATACGGACCGCCAGCGGGTGAACCCGGCGCGGGCGCTCCCGTTGCTGCGTCCTGCGACAGGCCGTGCGCACCCCGCACCGCCCGACCGGCGGCTTGCGGGTCATCACGTAATACGGATGCAGGGACGGCTTCTTTAGCGCGCTTGGCGGGCGGTTGGGCGCGCGCCTGCCATGCGACAAGGATCAATAGACCCAGGACGGCTAACAGTGCGCCGGCGAGCCATGCCCAGTGCCTCAGGTGACGGGCGCGCGGCTCCGCCACGGAGGCCGGCTGCATGTCGGCGTCGCGCGCCGCGGCGTCCAGATGCGCCAGCGTGAGCGTGTGGGTCTGCGCCGCATAAGCCGCCAGCAGCGTCCGGTCGGCCAGGATGTTGATGCGGCGCGACAGGCCGCCGGAAAGCCGCGCGATGCGGGTAACGAGCGCGGCCGGGAACAGATCCGGACCGCGATAGCCGGCCACGGCGAGGCGCGCACGCAGATAGGCGGCAACCTCCGCGTCGGCGAGCGGCGGCAGGTCGAGGCTCACGGTGATGCGATCCTTCAGTTGGCGGATACCGGGGTCGGCGAGCACTGTGTCGAGCTCGGGTTGGCCGAACAGGACGATTTGCAGCAGCTTGTCGGTCGAGGTCTCCAGATTGGTCAACAACCGCAGAAATTCGAGGTTTTCGAGGGTGATGCCCTGGGCTTCCTCGGCGAAGACGACGACGCGCCGGCCCGCTTCGTGACGCGCCAGCAGCACGCTATTGAGTTGCGCCAGCCGTGCCTGACGTCCCTCGGCGGGAGTTTCTCCGAGCTCGACGAGGATCGCGCCGAGCATGTCGTCGGCGTCCAGCGTGGGATTGCCGAGATAGACGCTTTCGACGTGTTCGGGCAACTGGGCCGCCAGCTTGCGGCACAGCATGGTCTTGCCGCTGCCCACTTCGCCCACCACCTTGATGATGCCCTCGCCATGAACGATGGCGTAAAGCAGCGCGGCGAGCAGTTCGCCGCGCTGGCCGCCCTCGTGCCAGTACTCGGGGTTCGGCGTGATGCGGAAGGGCGCCTCTTTCAGGCCGAAATAGTCAAAGTACACGGACGCCCCGGGCTGGAGGGTGGCGCGGCACGCGCTAGTCGTTGCCGTAGGTCTGCATGCGGCTGTAGAGCGTGGTGCGGTTGATTCCCAGCAGCTTGGCCGCCTGCGAGAGGTTGCCGTGCGTCATGTTCAGCGCGGCTTCGACGTAGGCCTTCTCCCATTGGCGCAGGGTTACGTCGAGGTTGAAGTTGGCGTGGGTCTGGAGCTGTTTGCGCCCCATCTCGACGAGCGCCCGACCATCGCTCGCCAAGGGGATCTCCAGCGGATAGGCCTGGTCGGTGTCGAGTTCTGCCTCCAGCTGGGATGCGCTGACCTGCACACCCGGATATTTCGTCGTCAGGCGGATCGCGATGTTGCGAAGTTCACGGACGTTGCCCGGAAAGTGGTAATCCTCCCACATCCGCTGCGCCCGCTGATCGAGCGAAAACGGCTTGCATTTCGCCTCGCGCGCGTAGAATTCGCGGAAGTGGTCGAGCAGGGCGAGTTTGTCCTGCCCCATTTCGCGCAGCGGCGGCACGGTGATGGAGAATACCGACAAGCGGTGATAGAGGTCGGCGCGGAAGCGGCCGGCCTTGATCTCGGCGCGCAGGTCGCGGTTGGTGGCCGTGACCACGCGCGCATTCGAGAAGCGTGGCTGGGTTTCGCCGACGCGCTGGTATTCGCCGTTCTCGAGCACCCGCAGCAGCTTAGCCTGCAGTTCCAACGGCAGCTCGCCGATTTCGTCGAGAAAGAGGGTGCCGTTTTCCGCTTCCTCGAAATAGCCGGCGCGTGCGCTCGTGGCGCCGGTGAATGCGCCCTTCGCGTAGCCGAACAGGGTGGGCTCCACCAGTGTGGGAGAAATCGCCGCGCAGTTGAGTGCCAGGTAGGGTTTCGCGGCCCGCGCCGACAACTGGTGCAGGCTGGAGGCGACGCGTTCCTTGCCGCTGCCCGATTCGCCCTCGATGAGCACCGGAAACGGGGCATCGGCGTATTGCGTGATCTGCTGGCGCAGCTTGTCCATGGCGGGGCTGCTTCCCACGATGCCCGAGTCCCGGGCCGGAGGCGAGGTCTTCTCGGCGCTGCGCTCGGCGTCCTGCACCATGAGCGCGTTGAACAGCAGCAATTTCAGGCGCTCGGGCTCGCAGGGCTTGGCGACGAAGTCGATCGCGCCGAGGGCGCGCGCGTGTCGCGCATTGGCCTCGTCGCTTTGTCCCGAGAGAACGAGGATCTTGATGGTGGGCGAGATGCCGAGAAGGTCGGCGATCAGGGCGAAGCCTTCATCCGGCTTGTGGGGCTGCGGCGGCAGACCGAGATCGACCAGCGCCAGCTGCGGCGGCGCGTCGAGCTGCATCATGAGGCTCTTGACCTGTGCGCGTGATTCCGCGGCGGAAATCTCGAAATCCTTGCCCAGAACGTAGCTGAGCGTGTCGGATATCAAGGGGTCGTCGTCGACGATAAGCAGACTCGGTTTGTCGGTTGATACCACAGGCTCTCCAGATGACGTGGTGCCGCAAGCGCGCCGGCTTTCTGGGAATTGGTTATTCGCGTGGCGTGGCGAGGCGTTCAAGGATTGTGCCAGAGAGACTATGAAAACAAAACTGCGCGGTCCTGACGCCGGCGCGTGCCCATAGACCGTGTCCCAGCGGGGTCAGGGTTCCAACCTGGTGCGCGCCCAAGCCTGAACCGAGGCCAGGGCCTGCGGCAGTTGCGCCGGTTCGCTGCCGCCCGCCATCGCCATGTCGGGTCTGCCGCCGCCCTTGCCGCCGACTTGCCCGGCCACGAAACTCACCAGTTCACCGGCCTTGATCCGGTCGGTGACGTCGGGCGTGACCGCGGCGACCAAGCTCACCTTGCCGTCGATGACCGTCGCGAGTACCAGTGCACACGACTTGAGCTTGTCGCGGAGCTTGTCTGCCGTCTCACGCAGACCCTTGGCGTCGGTGCCTTCCAGCTTGCCGACCAGGATCTTCACGCCGCCGATGTCGGCGGCCTGCGCGACGAGTTGGTCGCCGACGCTCGACGCGAGCCGGGATTTCAGGCGTTCGAGTTCCTTCTCGAGGGCGCGTACGTTGTCGAGCGTCTGCGCGAGCTTGGCGCCGAGTTCCGCCGGTGGCGCTTTCAATGCGGCCGCGGCTTCGCGGACCTCCTGCTCGCACGCCTGCAAATAGGCGAGTGCGGCGTCACCGGCGACGGCTTCGACGCGCCGCACGCCGGCGGCGACGCCCGATTCGCCGAGGATCTTGAACAGACCGATGTCTCCGGTGCGGGCGACGTGGGTGCCGCCGCACAGCTCGCGCGAGCTGCCGATGTCGAGCACGCGCACCTCATCGCCGTATTTCTCGCCGAACAGCATCAGCGCGCCGCTCTTCTGTGCGTCGTCGATGTCCATTACGCGCGCCTGCGTTTCGGTGTTGGCGAGGATCTCGGCGTTGACGCGCGCCTCGACCTCGCGGATCTGCGCGCCGGTCATCGGGGACGGCTGGATAAAGTCGAAGCGCGTCTTCTCGGGATCGACGAGCGAGCCTTTCTGCTGCACGTGCTCGCCGAGCACCTCGCGCAGCGCCTTGTGCATGAGGTGCGTGGCCGAGTGGTGTCGCATGGTGCGAGCGCGCGCCAACTGGTCGACCCGAGCGAGCACGGTGTCGCCGACGACCAACGATCCGGTCTTGACGACGCCATGGTGGCCGAACACGTGAGGCTGGATCTTCTGCGTATCCTCGACCTCGAACTGGCCGTTGGTGCTCTGCAGCGTGCCGCCGTCGCCGACCTGGCCGCCCGATTCGGCATAGAAGGGCGTATGGTCGAGTACGGCGACGCCGGATTCGCCTTCTCCGAGTTCGCCTACTGCGCTGCCGTCCTTGTAGAGGGCGAGCACCGTGGCTTCGCGCGCCAGCGTGTCATAGCCGTGGAAGGTCGTCGCCTCGCCCGAATATTCCAGGCCGGCGCCGAGCTTGAACTTGCCGGCCGCGCGCGCCTGGGCCTTCTGGCGCGCCATCGCGGCATCGAATGCGGCGGTGTCGACGCCGACACCCGCTTCGCGACAGATGTCCGCCGTGAGGTCGAGCGGGAATCCGTAGGTGTCGTGCAGTTTGAAGGCGAGTTCGCCGTCGAAGGTGCTGCCGGCCGGCAGTTTTTCCAACTCCGCCTCGAGGATGCCCATGCCATGCTCGATGGTTTCGAAGAAGCGCTCCTCCTCCTGCCGGAGGATGTCGACGACACGCGTCCGCGCTTTGACGAGTTCCGGGTAGGCGTCACCCATCGTCGCGACGAGGTCGGGAACGATGCGGTGGAAGAAGGCCGCGCGCACGCCCAGTTTGTATCCATGGCGGATGGCACGGCGGATGATGCGGCGCAGCACGTAGCCGCGACCCTCATTGCCGGGGATGACGCCGTCGACAATGAGGAACGCGCAGGCGCGGATGTGGTCGGCGATGACCTTGAGCGAGTTGTCGCTGAGGTCGGCCGTTCCCGTCTCGCGTGCGGCGGCGGTGATCAGCGCCTGGAAGAGGTCGATCTCATAGTTGGAATGCACCCGCTGCATGACCGCCGAGATGCGCTCGAGGCCCATGCCGGTGTCGACGCTGGGCCGGGGCAGCGGATGCATGACGCCGGCTTCGTCGCGGTTGAACTGCATGAACACGTTGTTCCAGATCTCGATGTAGCGGTCGCCGTCCTCATCGGGTGAACCGGGTGGGCCGCCCGGGATGCCGGGCCCGTGATCGTAGAAGATCTCGGTACAGGGTCCGCATGGGCCCGTGTCGCCCATCGCCCAGAAATTGTCGGATGCGTAGCGCGCGCCCTTGTTGTCACCGACCCGGATGAGGCGGTCGAGCGGCACGCCCACTTCGTTGGCCCAGATGTCGTAGGCTTCGTCGTCCTCCGCGTACACCGTGACCCACAGCCGGTCGACGGGAAGCTCGAGGACCCGGGTGAGGAATTCCCAGGCGTACTTGATGGCTTCGCGCTTGAAGTAGTCGCCGAAGCTGAAGTTGCCCAGCATTTCGAAGAAGGTGTGATGGCGCGCCGTGTAGCCGACGTTCTCGAGATCGTTGTGCTTGCCGCCCGCCCGTACGCAGCGCTGCGATGAAACCGCGCGCGTGTAGGGACGTGTGTCGGTGCCGAGGAACACGTCCTTGAACTGCACCATCCCGGCGTTGGTGAAAAGAAGCGTCGGGTCGTTGGCCGGCACCAGCGGGCTCGACGGGACGATCGTGTGCCCTTTCGAAGCGAAGAAATCCAGGAAGCTCTGGCGGATGGCACTGCTTTTCATGGTGTCGGGCTCGGAGGTGCGTGGGCGTCGGACAATCGAAGATTGTATCCCTTAACCGCGCGACCTTACAGGCGCCGCCACCGTTGACGCCTACGCCCGCGTTGCCGGAAACCGGGCCGGACCTTCTTGCCCGAGCCCGAGGAAGGCGAGCACTATATATATGAAACCGCAGAGCGGGCCCGGTAGATCGAATGCGGCGAAATCGGGCGGACCCGGTGCGCGTGGGCCGGTACCCGCGCCTCGCGAATGGCACGCGCAAGACTCCCTACGCCGCGGCCGACGCCTGGACGCGGGCGCCGCCCGACGTGGCGGCCCGGTCCCTGGGGCGGGTTTGTTTCAGGTGTGTGCCGGAGCGGTTAGCCGCGCGTGATCGCGTCGTGGCTTCGCCCCGCCGCGAGCGTGCTTAGCTGCCGCAGCCGCCGCAGCAGCTCCCGGCCCCGTGGGCGCGTCGCTCCTCCGCGACCTGCACGCCGGCGCTGGCGAGCACCGTCATCAGTTCGGCGCGGGTGGGGGCGATGTCCTCAAGGGTGGCATGCACGCTTGCCGGCGAATCGAAGAACGCGACGTCGCGGACGCCCGTCATGCCTTTCAGGCTTTCGCGGGCGCGCTGGGCGACTTCGGCGCTGAGAGGCTGGGTGATGTTGAGAATCTCGATCTTCATTGTGTTCTCCTTGGGTTGATGTGGGTTGGTGAAACTCAAATGTTTGCGGTCAGCCGCGCGTAGAGATCCGGCAGCACCCGGGGCAGCATCGTGGCATCGCGGACGACGACGAAACCCGTTGCCCCGAACAGATGCGGCAGGTAGTCGCCGGCCTTTTCGTCGATCGTCACGCAGAAGGGCGTCAGTCCCAGGCGGCGCGCCTCGATGATCGCCATGCGGGTGTCCTCGATTCCGTAGCGGCCCTCGTACTTGTCGAGGTCGTTCGGCTTGCCGTCGGTGAGGATCAGCAGCAGGCGGCGGGCGGTCCGGCGCGAGGCGAGGATGGCTGCGGCGTGACGGATCGCCGCACCCATCCGCGTATAGTAGCCCGGCTTGATCGCCGCGAGGCGCCCGCGGACGTGCTCGTCGTAGCGTTCGTCGAATCCCTTCAGCAGATGGAAGCGCACGTTGGTGCGGCGCACCGAGGAAAATCCGTAGAGCGCGAAGCGGTCGCCGGTCGCGGAGAGCGCCTCGCCGAACAACATGAGGCTGTCGCGGATCACGTCGATCACCCGCCCCGAGTTGCTGATCCACGCGTCCGTCGAGAGCGAAAGATCGGCGAGCAGCAGGCAGGACAGGTCGCGCTGATGACGCCGCGTATCGACGTAGAGCCCCGGTTCGGGCGCGCGGGTGCCACCGGCGCGGTCGGCGGCGAAGCGCACGCAGGCGTCGATATCGAGATCGCTGCCGGAGAGCTGCGCGCGCAGCCGTGCGCTTTGCGTGGTGAGCGTCTGGAACTGGCGGCGGAGCCGGCGTGCCGTCGTGCGCAGCGTTGGCGGCAGCGCACAGGGCTCGGCACTGTCGGCCACCCGCATCTCCAACCGGCAGTGGTCGGGCTGCATGCGTCGCTTTCGGTGATCCCATTCCGGAAGCAGGATGCCGTCGATCAGCAAGAGGTCGTCGTCAGCCTCGGCGGGCAGGTCGAGGTCGAACCGGATGCGGCTGGCGGCGCGCGTCTCGCCGTCGGCCACGCTCAGGAGGTCGAGGTCGTTGGCGGCTTTTTCCGCGTGCTCGTTCTCGTCCTCGTCGAGCGCGCGGTCGACCTTGATGAACTCCGCCCAGGAGAACAGGCTTTCGGCGCGAAACATCAGCATGAACGGGCTCTTGCTATCCGGCATGTCGACGCGCTCGGCGCGGCGCTTCCGGCCTTCGCGGTCGTTGGCGGCACGTTTTTCGGTCGGCTCCGCAGGTGCGGAGTCGCCCGCCTGGCGTGGCCGCGCCGTGCTTGCCGGCGGTTCGGGATGCAGCCAGAGGGGCACCGGCGCCGGCGGTCGGCGGCCCGGCGTGAAGGAATGGATCGATCCGGGCGACGCGAGCGCAGCGCGGATCGCCTCTTCGGCCGCACGCTCCGCGCCTTGCAGGCTGCCCGGTGCCGGGCGCAGTGCGCACAGCGCGTCGACCAGCTTCCGGTAGCGTGGAGCGAGACCGGGCAGGGCCGCTAGGGCAGCCTGTGCCGCGGCCTGGTTGCGCACGATCCACGGCGCGTCCGGTGCAACGTCGTGTGCGGCGAGCGCGATCAGCCACAGGTAGAGTTCCCGGTTGAGCGCCGGTTCGGGAAATACCTCGAGCGCCGCAGGAAGATAAAGGGTTGCATCGTCGCGCCAAGCCAGCTCGATCCGATCGCCGATGCCGGCGACCCGTTCCAGTACCGTGCGCCGTGCGCCGTGCGAGGTGGCGGAACCGGCGCGCAGGCTCAGGCCGGCATCGCCGCCGAGCGCGCGGAAGAACACCGGAGCCATGTGCTCGATCTGGCCAAGCGCCACACGCGCCTTGGGAAAACCGCGGTACGCGGTGCGCGTGATCAGCTTGTTCCACAGGTTGCCGACGAATTCTTCCATGGGTCAGGCCTCCGCGCGCGTGCCGTGGCACCCCATGGGCGCTTCGCCGCAGCCGGATTGCGCCGTGCGCGCGGTGCGGGTGTTGAAGGAGGCCTCGGATTCCGCGCGCAGGCTGTCGACCCAGTTGAGCAGCGCGCCATTCGGGTTGGCCGCCTGGGTGTGATCGCACGCGTCGACGCACTGCCCGCACTGCACGCATGCGAACATCATGCGCTTGACGTTGCGCGGATTGAGACGCATCGGACAGACGTTGTCGCAGGCGGCGTTGCAGCTGGCGCAATCCTTGGCACGCTCGCGGCTGAAGCCGATCACCATGGCCTTGTCGTTGCTCATCCACGCAAGACTCTGGAACAGGCCGACGGCGCATCCGTAGCGGCAGAACAGGTGGCGCGCGAAGAGGAACTCGACCAGGAAGGCGAGGGTGGCGGCCGTGAGGAAAATGGTCTGGTTTCGCGTCGGCGTGCCATGGAGGAGATTGCCGTATACCTCGGCCGGCGGCAGCAGGTAGGTCAGCAGCACCACGGCCCACAGCATCGCGAAGGCGATCGTGAGCGGCAGCACGGCGAACCACCACAAGGCGTCGCGGCGGGTCACGCTGCCGTCCGGATTCTGCTCCGGCTGGCGCTTCTTGTCCCACAGGCTCTGCTTGCCGATGGCGCGGCGCAGCGTCTGGTTGAGCGTCTCGACCACGGAAAAGTGCGGGCACAGCCACCCGCAGTACAAGCGCCCCCATTTCCAGGCCACGAAGAGAACGGTTCCGGCCACCGCGAGCAGCGGGAAAAAACCGCGGAGCAGGATGTTGACCGAGGCCTGCGCGGTCGTAATGTGCCCTTCGGCATAGCCTTCCAGCCCAAGCGTCCAGTCGAAACCGAACAGGATCATGTGCTTGAGATTGAGATCGATGCGGAAGATATCGAACACCGGGGCGAACAGGAACAACAGGAAGAAGCCTGCCTGGGTCAGGCGCCGCCAACGCTGCACCGGCACACCGAGCCAGCCGCGGCTTTGCCGCGAGAGCGTTTCGCGGATCGCTTCGGTGGCTTGAGTGCCTATCATCGATAACCTCCGAAAAGCGGATAGGTGTGGGGCTTGCCCGAAAGTGCGCGTGCCAGGCCGAGCACCCCGAACAGGATCAGTGCCGCGTGGCAGCACACGAAATACAGCAGCATCGCCATCCAGGTTCCTGGCCGATCCATGCCGCCGACCAGCGCGATGATCGCGGTTACGCCCAGAAGCAGCAGGCCTGCGGCCAGGCTTGCGGCGAAGGCCTGCCGCACGTGGCCGCGGATCAACGGGTCGGTGCTGTTCCGATGGCGCCGATGCAGCAGCAACAGCAGCACGAACGCCAATCCCGGCGCCACCAGGAGATTGGCCAGATACAGCGCTTCGGCCTGTACTCCCGGGGAGGCCCGTTTCCGGCTGGCGATCATTCGCCGAAGCCGGCCCTCACCACTTCGAACAGGGCTTCGGCGGTGTCGGCGTCGTCGGTGAGCGGCTCCACCAATGCCGCGGTACAGGCGGTGATCGGGTCGCAGCCTGCGGCGATGAGACTGGCCGCATAGACGAGCAGCCGGGTCGATGCGGCCTCCTCCAGATCGTGGTCCTTGAGCTGACGCAGATGGTTGGCGAGGGTGACCAGGCGGCTCGCGACCGCGGGTGCGACGCCGGTCTCCGTGATCAGGATCTGTTCCTCGATCGCCGGCGGCGGGAAGCCGAGGGTGATCGCGACGAAGCGCTGCCGGGTCGAGGGTTTCAGGCTTTTCAGCAGGCTCTGGTAGCCGGGGTTGTAGGACACGACCAGCATGAAATCGTCCGGCGCGCCAAGCTCCTCGCCGGTGCGTTCGATCGGCAGGATGCGGCGGTCGTCGGTCAACGGGTGCAGCACGACTGTGGTGTCCTTGCGCGCCTCGACCACTTCGTCCAGATAGCAGATTCCGCCCTGGCGGACGGCGCGCGTGAGCGGCCCGTCCGACCAGACGGTCTGGCCGTCGCCGATCAGGTGGCGCCCGACCAGATCCGCGGCAGTCAGGTCGTCATGGCATGCGACCGTGATCAGAGGCCGCCCGAGGCGCGCGGCCATGTGTGCGACGAAGCGCGTTTTGCCGCAGCCGGTCGGGCCCTTGATGAGCAGCGGCAGGCGGTTGTTGAACGCGTACTCGAACAGCGCGCATTCCTTGCCGACGGGGTGATACCAGGGAACGTCGGTGACAGCGGCCAGACCGGCTTCGGTGAGGTCGTTCATGTGCGTCTCCGATTCAGGATGAAGGAAGATGGAAGGCGTACGCGATCAGGCCGAGCACCAGCACCAGCCACGCCAGCACGCCCCAGCGCCAGGCGGAGCGGGAATGCTGCAGTCCCATGAAGTGATCGATCACCACGCGCCCCTTGATCAGCGTGAACAGCAGGACCAGCGGCACGATCGCGGCTGTGGACAGAAACGTTTCGGACAGCCTGGGACCTTGCGTGGACAGCACGGTCAGTACCAACAGGAGCAGCCAGAGGAAGGTTACGTGTCCCATGGTCAGCGTAGCACGTAGATCAGCGGGAACAGGATGATCCACACGAGGTCGACCATGTGCCAGTAGGAGGCGCCCGTCTCCACGCCCGTGTGTTCAGCGGCGCTGTAGCCGCCGCGCCAGGCCTTGAGGGCGATCGCGCCGAGGATGACCATGCCGAGCACGACGTGCATGAAGTGGAAGAAGCCCAGTCCGATGTAGAACATGTAGAACCGGTTGGTGGACATGTCGATGCCGGCACCGAACTTGGCGCCGAACTCGAACAGCTTGAGCGCCAGGAAGCCGGCTCCGAGCACCATCGCGCCGACGAGCCAATGCGCGCATGCGCGCGACGCGCCATGCCGGATGCGATCGACGGCAATGACGACGAAATAGCTGCTGGTGATCAGCAGCACGGTGTTGATTGCCCCGCTGAGCCGGTCGAGCTCCAGCTGGGATGCGTCGAAAACCTCGACGTCTTGCGCGCGCGTGAAGGCGTACGCGAGAAAAAGGACGCCGAACACCAGAAGTTCGGCGAGGATGAAGAACCATATCGCGAGATCGCCCGGCAAGCCTTTGCGGCGCTCGTGAGGTATGGGAAGGGTTGCTGCAATCGTCATGACGGAATCGGGGCCCGCCCGGCGTGCCGGGCGGGAACCCGCCTTAGTTCGCGGGGGCGACCTTCTCGCCCTTCATGAAGAAGCTCACGATGTAGAGCACCAGGCCGGTAAAGAACACCAGGCCGCTGATCTCGCGCATCCAGTAGAAGAGCGCGACCTGGTCCTGCGCGGCCATGAAGCCCATCGGCTCCGTGGCGATGCGCTGCAGCCAGATCTGCAGGATGCCCGCTGCGGTCAGGAACAGCGTGATGAAGACCATGCCGATCGTCATCAGCCAGAACGACCACATCTCCACCACCTGGGCGCCACGGCCGTTGGCTTCGCGCCCGCGCATGAGCGGCATGGTGTAGCTGATCATGGTCAGCACCACCATCGCATACGCGCCGTAGAAGGCCATGTGCCCGTGTGCTGCCGTGATCTGGCTGCCGTGGGTGTAGAAGTTCACCGGTGCGAGCGTGTGCAGGAAGCCCCACACGCCGGCGCCGAGGAACGCCATCACGCCCGTGCCCAGTGCCCACAGGATCGCGGCCTGGTTAGGATGCTCGCGGCGGCGGCGGTTCACCATGTTGAACGCGAAGAGCGTCATCATGAAGAAGGGGATCGGCTCCAGCGCGGAGAAGACGCTGCCCCACCACTGCCAGTACTCGGGCGCGCCGATCCAGTAGTAATGGTGGCCGGTGCCGATGAGGCCCGAGATCAGTGCCATGGCGATGATCACGTACAGCCATTTTTCGATGATCTCGCGATCGACGCCGGTCACCTTGATCAGCACGAAGGCGAGCATCGCGCCCATGATGAGTTCCCACACGCCCTCCACCCACAGGTGGACGACCCACCACCAGTAATACTTGTCCTTGACCAGGTTGACCGGGTTATAGAAGGCGAACAGGAAGAAGATCGCCAGCCCCCAGAGCCCGATCAACATCACCAGGCTGATCGCGGTCTTGCGTCCGCGCAGCACGGTCATCGACAGGTTGTAGAGTAGCGCGAGCGCGACCACCACGATGCCGAGCTTGGTGGGCAGCGGCTGTTCCAGGAACTCGCGGCCCATGGTGGCAAGCAGGTCGTTGCCCGTCATCTCCGCCAGCTTCGCGTACGGCACGAACAGGTAGCCGACGATCGTCAGCGCGCCTGCCACGAGGAAGATCCAGAACATCGCCAGCGCCAGCTTGGGGCTGTGCAGCTCACGTTCGGCTTCCTCGGGAATCAGGTAATAGGCGGCGCCCATGAAGCCGAACAGCAGCCACACGATCAGCAGGTTCGTGTGCACCATGCGTGCAACGTTGAACGGGAGGGCGGGAAACAGAAAGTCGCCGATCACGTACTGCAGGCCCATGATCAGGCCGAACACGATCTGGGCTGCGAACAGCCCGATCGCCGCGATGAAGTAAGGCTTCGCGACTGCCTGGGATTGGTATTTCATGAAATGTCCCTTTCTAAGCGTGGATGAGGCAGAACGTCGTCAGCCCTCAATGTTTGGCGGCCAGTTGGCAGTATTGATTTCGGAGACGTACTTGAGGAATGCGACCAGGTCGTTGAGCTGGTCCTCGCTCAGATTGAAGTTGGGCATCTGGCGCCGGCCGGGCATGTTCGTCGGCTGACCCTGCATCCAGGCCTTGATGAAATCGGGACCGCGCCGGACATAGACGTTACCGAGCTCGGGAGCGAAGTAGGCACCTTCGCCAAGGAGGCTGTGGCAGCCGACGCAGTTGCGGGTCTCCCAGATATGCTTGCCTCGTTCCACCGTCTCGGTGATGGCGGCGCGGTTGTCGCGCTTCGGGAGCGCATGCATCGTGTCGTAGGTGAGGCCGAGTAGCAGCAGGAAGAAAAACACCGAGCCGCCGTAGAACATGTTGCGGGCTGCGGATTTGGTGAATGCCGAGCTCATTGGTTGGATCCCTTTCGTTGTTCTGGGGTTGGATTCGACTCGCGGGTTGCGGGGCATGCTTCACCTGCTCGACACCCTCGCCCGGCTGTCGCGGCTAAAATATATATTTCCAATACTCCTTTGTAAAGAGACAAATGCATTTGCTTGTCCTCATGCACGTTGCGAGAGGCGGCGCTCGTGGAGTTCGCCGGAGCCGAGTGCGCGTCAGGCGGACTCCTCTTCGTACCGCCGGGCGAAAATGGTGTGTGCCCGATGCCAAGGTAAGCATCCTGTCCCTCCTCTGCATTGATATAGATCAACGGCATGTTTTTCGCGGCGGCAGGGGGCGGAACACGGCTGGGCAGCACCCGTAGCGGACGTCTGGAGCGAGCGGTTGCCTGACCGCATCGAGTCTCGGCGCTGCTGCGGGCGCTCCTGACCTTCTGAACGAGGGCGGTTGGATCGGTCTTGGCAGGTGCTTGCGGGCAACCGACGGCTTCGCGATGACCGATCGCTGAGCACGCACGGTAGCGCAGCATCAGCACACGCCGGGAAACCAGGAACTGGCCGGTGGCCGGACGCGTGTGGTGGTCCCGGCTCGTTCGGCGGGATCCGGTGCGGACCGGGCGCGGCGTGTTTCGGCGCGATCGCGCCGCACGCCGCGTCATTCATCCCGAAGACGGCTATGGCGGCCGCAACCGAGCCGGCGCGCGTTGTCTGCGCCGTATGCGGTCCACCTGCAAGCGATGAGAGGCGAAAAAAAAGGGCTTGCGCCCTTTTTTCTCAGAGAAGATACGGAATCAGGAGATCTCGCCGCGATAATCGGCGATGCCCGGGTTCGATCGGCCGACGCCGATGATCTTGGGTTCGTTGAGCTTCAGGCCCTTGATGACTTTCTGATCGCGCAGGTAAGCGGCGACGACGTCCCACACCGGCTCGCCCTGGGCGCCTTCAGCGACCGGCGCCCAGCCGGCGACCATGTAGGTCTTGTCCGCGCTCACCGGCTTGCCCTTGAGCATCATGTTGCCGATGCGCTCGCCGATCTTCTTGGTCGGGTCGATGGTGTATTCGATGCCGCCGACGCGCACCATGTCGCCGCCCTGCTGGTAGTAGGGATCCGCATTGAAGAGGTTGTCGGCGACGTCTTCCATGATCGTCTTGATGGTTTCGCCGGTCATCTCGGTCAGCGTCGTCTGCGGGTAGGTGATCGCCGTCTGGTCCATCAGGCGCTCCATGGTGATGGTGTCGCCCGGAAGCAGCGTGGTGCCCCAGCGGAAGCCAGGCGAGAACGCCGCGTCTGCGCCTTTGACTTCCATCAGCGCATCCACCAGCAGTTGGTCCCAGGTGCCGTTGAAATTGCCGCGACGATAGAGGAAGTCATCGGTGACGGCGAGCTTTTCGTTCAGCTTGTCCTCGTAGGGCGCGCGCACCTTCTTGATCAGCGCATCCATCGCCGGATCGGCGGGCAGCAGGTTGGAAAACACCGGCAGCAGGCGGTACTTGAAGCTCTGCACCTTGCCGCCGCGCACGTCGAAATCCATCACGCCGAGGAACTTGCCGTTCGAGCCGGCGTTGGTCACGAGCGTGACGCCCTTGGCGTTCTTCACCTTGATCGGCTGCGGCACGCCGTCGTGCGTGTGGCCGCCGAAAATGGCGTCGATGCCGGTGACGCGGCTCGCCATCTTGAGATCGACGTCCATGCCGTTGTGCGACAGTACGACGACGACTTTCGCGCCCTCGGCGCGCGCCTCGTCGACGAATTTCTGCATGCCGTCGTCGCGGATGCCAAAGCTCCAGTCGGGCACCATGTGGCGCGGATTCGCGATCGGCGTGTAGGGAAAGGCCTGGCCGATGATCGCGACCTTCACGCCGCCCATTTCCTTCATCACGTAGGGCTTGAATACCTGATCGCCGAAGTCGTTGGTGACGACGTTCTGCGCGACGAAGTCGACCCCCGCCTTCTTGAAGTCGCCCTCGACGATTTCCATCACGCGCTCGGCGCCGAAGGTCGATTCCCAGTGCGGCGTCATGACGTTGACGCCGAGCGCGATGCAGGCGTCGACCATGTCCTGCGCGTTCGTCCACAGCGAGGTGGCCGAACCCTGCCAGGTGTCGCCGCCGTCGAGGAGCAGTGCGCCGGGGCGCTGCGCGCGCAGCCTGTCGACCAGTGTTTTCAGGTGTGCGAAGCCGCCGACCTTGCCGTAGACTCGCGCCGCCTCGGTGAAATCGAGGTAGCTGAACGCATGGGCCTCGGCGCTTCCGGGCTTGATGCCGAAATGCGTCAGCAGATGCTGGCCGACCAGATGCGGCGCCTTGCCCACCGCATCGCCCACGCCGAGGTTCACGTTCGGCTCGCGGAACCACACCGGCAACAGCTGGGCGTGGCAGTCGGTGAAGTGCAGGAAAGAAACGTTGCCGTGACGCGGCACGTCGTAGAAATTGGCGGGTGCCTTGCCTGCGAGCGCGGATCGGCTGTCCAGCGCCATGCCGGACGCGGCGGCGACGGCCAGCAATTGCAGAAACTCACGGCGACTCATGTGCATGGGACTCTCCTGGGGAATGGGGGCGAAACAGGTCCGGTTATTGTCGGCATAGGCCGATTGCCGGTAAATAGTAGCTCCGGCTCATCGCGCCGCGCGCGGGAAAAGAAAAAGCCCGGAGAGCCGGGCTTTTCTTTGTACGTGATGCAGCTTACTTGCGGAACACGGAAGCCTTGAGCGGCAGACCGTTCGACAGCGAGGAGTGGAAGTACTCCAGGTTGTTCATGGTCTCGCTGCCCTCGGCGGGCGGGACCGCGCGAACCTGCCGGAAGCACCCGGTGTAGCGGTTCTGCAGCGTCACCAGGTTGTCACCGCCGCGGAACACCGGCCAGTGCACGGCGTGGCCGACAGCCGGCGAGATCAGTTCCGAGCGCAGGCGGACGCCGGCGTTCTGTACGTGGCAGCTGGAGCATGCGAAGTTGAGCTGGCCCTTGCGGCTGAAGAAGGTCTTCTTGCCGTCTTCGTACGCGGCCATCGCCTTCGGCGTATCGGCCTTGATGTTCATCAGCATGCCGTCCGACAACGTGCGCATATAGGCCGTCAGCACACCCAGGGTATTCTTGTCGCTGATCTTGTACGCCTCTTCTCCGTTGGCGACGCGGCAGTCGTTGATCGCGCCCTCGAGCGTCACGACCTTGCCCTTGGCCTCGTCGAACATCGGATAGTTGCCCGCGATCTGCTTGCCGCCGTTGGGCAGGCAGCTGGCGTAGGTCTTGCCGTTCTTGAACGGGGTCTCCCACATCTTGCGGCCTTTCTCGACTTGCGCCTCGAAGGGGGGGAACTCCATGATGGCGTCATACTGCGCCTTGCTGTCCTCTTCGAATGCGAGCGCGCCGTAGACGTAATCCTCGACTTTGATGTTGGGGTACTTGCTCGTGTAATGCTTGATGAAGGCTTGCCGGTCGGACTCGGGCGTCGCCTGGGCCGTTGCCGCGCCCAGTGCGATGCCCAGACCGACGGCGCCGGCCAGCAGTCTTGCGATGGTTTGTTTTTTCATGTCGTCCTCCTCGAATCGGGTGATGAAGCGCGAGCGGGGCACGCGGCCCCGCTCGTCTTGCCGCCTGACTCAGGCGATTGTGGCTTCGGCGCTGTTCTTGTCGCCTTTGTTGTCGGACCAGCTGACGACGACCTTGTCGCCCGCCTTGGCGCCCTTGACCTTGAAGCCGAGGTAGGGGTTCTTCGACACGCCGCCGCCGATTTCGGCGTTCAGTACGGCGGCGCCGTTGATGGTCGCGCTCACTTCCTGGATGTAGTGGGCCGGCACCAGCTGGCCGGTCTTCGCGTCTTTGCGCAAGCCGGTTTCCATCGGGTGGTTCATCAGCACTTTGACGTCGGCGACGTCGCCTGCCATCGTGGCGCGGATACGCATGGGTTCAGCCATTTCGCTTTCCTTTATCTGAATGTGTGGATGTGGGGTATCGGGGGCGAGGGCCGATCAGCCGCCGCAGCCGCCGATGGTGACCTTCACTTCCTTGGCCGTCGTGTAGGACTTGCCGCCGGCATTGACCACGGCGCGCACGAGCGAGGTCTGGCCCATCTTGATGCGGGTCGAGATGAAGCCGGTGGCACCGCCTGCCAGGTTGTAGTTCCCGACCAGGGGCGTGCCGTTCTTCTCGGCGATGATGGCGATGCTGGTGGTGCCATCGATGTTGCTGGTGACTTCCACCGGCACGACCGCACCGTTTTCCGCAATGTCCGGCGCCTTGATCGTGACGTCCCGGGTATCGGCCGGGCTGGCGGCACCAAGACCCTTCAGCACGTCGCCGACGTTCTTGGCGTCGAACGCGGCCTTGTTCCAGGCGGCCAGCGCCTGGGTGGGCTTGAGCAGGCCGGCCGCAACGGCCACGGCCACGGTACCCGCGCCGGCAGCGCCTTTCAGTACGTTTCTACGAAGTGCATTCATTGGACATTCTCCTGATTGAACGATGCAACGTGGGTTTACAGACCGTACACAAAGTCGGTCACTTTATCGATTTCCGCTTCCGTCAGGACGCCGTGCTTGCCGAAGGGGATCATGCTCGTCGACGGATTGGCGACGCTCGCATCCCAGATCTGCGCACGCATCTTCGCCTTGTCCGGGAAGCGCGCGCTCATGGCGATCAGCGGGGGGCCGTACATGCCCGCAGATTCGGCATCGGGAACGGTCGGCATGGCGTGGCAAGCCAGACAGTTGCCCTTGCTGCGGTTGAACGCGATGTCCTTGCCCGTCTCCTCTTTCTTGGGGGTTGCTGCAGTAGCCTGGGCCAAGGCGGTACCCGACAGCATGATGGCGCCGATCGCGCAGGCCGCTGCTACGTGGTGCAACTTTCGCATTGTCATCCTCCTGATTATTTGAACTCGCGTGAAAGCGTCTCAAGCTCGGCAAAGAACGCTATCCATTCGTGGATGGCCGAAGCATAGAGGAATTGGATTTTGCCATGCAAGGCCGGGGGCGAGCTTTTACGGCCATACGGTGGGGTAAATTCCTACCAGCCTCGCGATCCGGCGGCCTCGCTCCGGTTCTTGCGTTGGGCTTTTTCGGCTTCCTCCCATTCGCGGCGACGCGCTTCTGCCGCGGACAGCTCGTGGAAGCTGCCATCCCCGGCCTTGATGCCGAGTCGGATCTGCTCGATCGCCAGGGGCAGGTTGCCGCTCAACGCCGCCGCTTCGGCCTGCGCGCGATGGCTTAGCAGGCGATGGTTGAGTTGCGCGTGGACCTCGGCCGCGAGTTTCCACAGCCGGCGGTCCAGGGGGAAAAGCGACAATTGCCGGTCGACCTGGATCAGGGCCTCGTTGCCGCGGCCCGCGGCCAGGAGCGCGCTGATATGTCCGTACTGGAGGGGGCGGTAGCCGGGGTATGCAGTGCTGCCGGCCTGGTAGCGCTGCAGGGCGAGTGCGCGGTCGCCGCCCACCAGCGCCGTGTGCGCGGCGAGTTGCTGGATCATCGGCACGGCTGGATCGGACGCCAGCAGTTTTTGTACTTCGGCTTCCGCCTCCTTGAACTGCCGGGCACGCAGCAGTGCCGTCGCAAGCGCATAGCGCGCCGCGGTCTGGTTGCCGTAGCGCTTTTGTTTCAGGGCGTCGCGCGCTGCGACCACTGCGTCCGCCGGGCTGCCTTCCTGCGCACGCAGCCGTGCACGCACCAGCTGGAAATCGAGGCTGTCCGGCACTTGATGGTACGGCATGGCTTCGCTGCGCGACTGCATGTCCGCGATGCGCTCCGTGGTGAGCGGGTGCGTGCGCAGGTAGGCCGGCGCGGTGCTGTCATAGAAGCGATTCGCGCGCTGAAGGCGATTGAAGAAGCCGGTCATGCCGCGCGGGTCGAAGTCGGCGCGGTCCAGCATCTCGTAACCGACGCGGTCGGCTTCGCGCTCGTAGTCGCGGCTGTAGTTGAGCTGACTCTGGAGCGAGTAGGCCTGCGACGAGGCGATCGCGGCGCTGGCGACGTTCGGATTGGAGCGCGCCGCAAGCAGGGCGAGGGCCAGCGCCGCCATGGTCGGCCATTGGCTCTGGCTTTGCCCGGCGACCATGCGCGCGATGTGATCCTGGGTGACGTGCGCGATCTCGTGTGCGATGACGCCCGCCAGCTCCGATTCGCTCTGCGCCGCCAGGAGGAGGCCGGTGTGTACGCCGATGTTGCCGCCCGGCATCGCAAAGGCGTTGATGGTGGGGTCGCGCACCACGAAGAAGGTGAACGCACGCTGATTGCGCGTGCTGACCGCGACGAGCTTGTAGCCGAGCTGGTTGAGGTAGGTCTCGATCTCGGGGTCGTCGAGGTAGCGCGGGTCGGCGTATACGTCGCGCATGATGGCGCGCCCCATCGTCTGTTCTTCCTGGTCGGAAAAATACTGGCGCGAGACCTCGCCCAGATCGGGGAGATCCTGTGCCGTCGCGGGCCCGGCGGCCAGGGCAAGCGCGAGTATGAGGCGCTTGAGTCGCGTGGCGCGTGGCGCGTGGTCGGAGGAGAATGCTGGCATTTCGTTTAGGATGCGCAAATCACCCACAAGTTTCAGGCCCATGAGCGAGCTGACCCATTTTGACGAGCGCGGCCGCGCCATGATGGTCGACGTCGCCGACAAGACGGCGACGCATCGCATCGCCGTCGCGTCCGGCCAGATTACCATGCTCGCCGGCACGCTGACCCGCATTCTCGACGGCCAGGCTGCCAAGGGTGACGTGCTTGCGGTCGCGCGCATCGCCGCCATCCAGGCGACGAAGCGCACCGCCGAGCTGATCCCGCTTTGCCATCCGATCGCGCTCACCAAGGTGGGCGTGGAATTCAGCCACAGCGAAGCCCCGCCTTCGATCGTCTGTACCGTCACCGCGGAGACCGTCGGCAACACGGGCGTGGAGATGGAGGCGCTCACCGGCGTCGGCGTCGCGCTCTTGACCATCTACGACATGTGCAAGGCGGTCGACCGTGGCATGGTCATGGGCGAGATCCGCCTGCTGGAGAAGCAGGGCGGGCGCTCGGGGCATTGGCAAAGGCCACCGGTCCGCCGCTGACGGTCTCCGCGTTCCGTACGCGCGGCATGCTCGGAGGAAAATACCGCAAGCGCGATGCATGTTTTTGCCGATATTCCTTGCGTGACGCCTTCCATGTTCGCGCGAAGCGGGCCGAAGGCGGCGAACGCGACGGATGCATGAAGGCCAGACGCTCGAATCATGCCGTGGCGACACTGGGTCGCGTGCGATATAAGGGAAATGAGGATGCGCAAGTCGGTAATTATTAAGGGTTTTTTCCTCGATGTTCCTTATAGCTCCATCAAGCTTTTTGCTTGCCAGCGAACACGCTTGAAGTGCAAAATAATAAAATATTAGAAACTTGTAATATACAGACGTCCCCGCAGTACCCAGTGTCGATGCGCTGGCGCTGCTTCCAGCAGTTACCGAAAGTGTAATTCCGGGCAGGAAGACGAAGCAGTTCCGTCATGCATGGATCTGCGCGGGGCTTTATTCGTACCTAGAAACCGCATGAACGCCAAGATCCGACTCGAGAATCACGCCGCGCAGGAAATCAAATACACGACGTGCTACATGTGCGCCTGCCGCTGCGGCATCAAGGTGACGCTGGAAAACAACAAGGTCCGCTTCATCCAAGGCAACCGCAACCATCCCACGAACCAGGGGGTGTTGTGCGCCAAGGGTTCGGCCGGGATCATGAAGCAGTATTCGACCGCGAAGCTGACCCAGCCGCTGATGCGCAAACCCGGCACCGAGCGGGGCGACGGCATCTACGAGGCGATCTCGTGGGAGCAGGCACTCGACGTGCTGGGCAATCGCCTCGAGGATATCCGCGCGACGGACCCTTCCAAGCTCGCCTTCTTCACCGGCCGCGATCAGATGCAGGCGCTCACCGGCCTGTGGGCGCAGCAGTTCGGTACGCCGAACTGGGCGGCGCACGGCGGATTCTGCTCGGTGAACATGGCCGCGGCCGGTCTTTACACCATCGGTTTCTCGTTCTGGGAATTCGGCGCGCCCGATTGGGATTACGCGAAGTACTTCATCATGTGGGGCGTGGCGGAGGACCACTCCTCCAACCCGATCAAGATCGGCCTGGAAAAGCTCAAGCGCAAGGGCGGCAAGTTCGTCACCGTCAACCCCGTGCGCACGGGCTATTCGGCGATCGCCGACGAATGGCTGCCGATCAAGCCCGGCATGGACGGTCTGCTCGCCATGTCCATGGTGCACGTGCTGCTGAAGCATGAACAGTTCGACTACGAGTTCCTCGTGCGCTACACGAACGCGCCCTGGCTCGTGGTGCAGACGCCCGGACAGAAGGGCGACGGCCTATTTCTGCGCAATGAAAATGACCAGCCGCTGATCTGGGACCTCGAGAAGGAGGCGTTCCGGGACGGTCTGGCGGGCGACATCGCTCCGGCGCTCTTCGGCGAATACGTTGCGCCTGACGGTCGCCGCGTGAAGACCGTGATGTCGCTCCTCGCCGAGCGTTACCTCGATTCGCGTTACGCTCCGGAGAACGTCGCGCTCGAGGTCGGCCTGCCGGCGGGGACGATCGAGCGCATCGCGCTGGAGATGGCGCAGGTGGCGTTCCGGGAGACGGTCGAGCTTCCGATCGAATGGACCGACGTGTGGGGCAAGAAACACGACAAGGTCATCGGGCGCCCGGTTGCGATGTATGCGATGCGGGGCATTTCGGCCCACTCGAACGGCTTTCATGCCTGTCGCGCGGTCCATTTCATCCAGATGCTGCTGGGTGCGCTGGATGCGCCGGGCAACTTCCGGGCCCGGGCGCCGTATCCGAAGCCCATCCCGCCGCACCAGCTGCCGGAAAACAGCATCGACGTCATCAACGCGCCCAATACCCCGTTGTCGCGTCCGCCGCTCGGCTTCCCCACGCGTCCTGAAGATCTGGTGATCGACGAGTTCGGCAACCCGCTGCGCATCGACAAGGCCTACTCGTGGGAGGTGCCGGTCGCCTCGCACGGCCTGATGCACATGGTCATCACCAACGCGGCCAACCACGACCCCTACGCGATCGACACCCTGATCCTCTTCATGGCCAACATGGCGTGGAACTCGAGCATGAACACGTCCGCGGTCCAGGACATGCTGCGCGCCAAGGATCCGGATGACCTGGGCGAGTACAGGATTCCGTTCCTGGTGGTGATCGATGCGTTCCATTCGGAGATGACCAACTTCGCGGACCTGATCCTGCCGGACACGACCTATCTCGAGCGCCACGACTGCATTTCGCTCCTCGACCGCCCGATCTCCGAGCCGGACGCGGCAGCCGACGCGATCCGCTATCCGCTGGTCGAGATCGACCGCAATGTGCGTCCGTGGCAGGAAGTCATGGTCGAACTCGCGTCGCGGCTGAAATTCCCGGCGTTCACGAATCCGGACGGCAGCCGCAAGTTCAAGGATTACCCCGACTTCATCGTCAACTACGAGCGTTCGCCCGGCATCGGCTTCCTCTCCGGCTGGCGTGGCAAGGACGGGACCAAGTCGCTCAAGGGCGAGCCGAACCCGAAGCAATGGGAAAAATACATCGAGAACCAGAGCTTCCATGCGCACCACTGGCCCGACAGCCAGAAGTACATGCGCTACGTGAACCAGGAGTACCTTGAGGTGGCCGCGGATGCCGGCTTCGTGGGCAAGGTCGAGCCGATCATCATGCAGTTCTATTCCGAGCCGCTGCAGAAATTCCGCCTCGCCGGCCAGGGCCTGTACGACGGCCCGCAGCCGACCAATCAGGTCGACCGGGAACGCCTGGTGAAATACTTCGACCCGCTGCCGCTGTGGTACGAGCCGCTGGAGCAGCAGCGCGTCGACGCCAAGGAATACCCGTTCTTCGCGCTGACCCAGCGTCCCATGTTCATGTACCACTCGTGGGATTCGCAGAACGTGTGGCTGCGCCAGCTCATGGCGCAGAACTACATGTACATGAACGCCCGCAAGGCGGCCGAAATGGGCATCAAGGATTTCGACTGGATCTGGGTCGAGTCGCACAACGGCAAGATCCGCTGTCAGGTCAAGACCATGGAAGGCACCCAGGAAGACACCGTTTGGACCTGGAACGCCATCGGCAAGCAGAAGGGCGCGTGGGGCCTGAAGGAAAACGCGTCCGAGGCGACCAAGGGGTTTTTGCTCAACCACCTCATTTCGGAACTGCTGCCGGAAATCCCCGGTGAGCGGCGCATCACGAACTCCGATCCCGTCACCGGCCAGGCCGCATGGTTCGACGTGCGCGTAAAGATCCGCAAGGCCGAACCCGGTGAGAGCGGATCCTGGCCGCAGTTCGATGTGCTGAAGCCCTATCCGGGCGACGAGCGCTACGAGCGGCCCGAGGTGCTCCGCTACGACGCGCGCAGCCACGAAAAAAACTGAGCCGTACCCGAACAACTCGAGCGAAAAGAACATGAGACTAGGTTTGGTCATCGACCTCGACGTGTGCGTGGGCTGCCACGCCTGCGCCATCGCCTGCAAGGAATGGAACGCCTCCGGCACCACCGGTCCGCTGTCGGACTACGAGCCGTACGGCGCCGAACCGTCCGGCGTCTGGTTCAACCGGATCCGCCATTTCGAGATGGACGAGTACCCGTACAACAAGACGATCAACTTTCCCATGTCGTGCATGCATTGCGAGGACGCCGATTGCGTCACCGTGTGCCCGACCGGCGCCTCCTACAAGCGCGCCGAGGACGGCATCGTGCTGGTCGACCAGGACAAGTGCATGGGCTGCAACTATTGTTCGTGGGCCTGCCCGTACGGCGCGCGCGAACTGGACCGCTCCAGCGGCACCATGAAGAAGTGCACGTTGTGCATCGATCGCATCTATGACGAAGCCTTGCCCGTGGAGGAGCGTCAGCCCTCGTGCGTGCTGACCTGTCCGGCGCACGCGCGCATGTTCGGCGACTTCGACGATCCCGATTCGGCGGTGTCCCGGACCGTGCGCGAGCGCGGCGGCTTCCTGCTGATGCCGGAGCTCAACTACAACCCGACCAACACCTATCTCCCGCCGCGCCGCAAGCCGGTGATCGAGATCGACACCAAGCCCAAGGGCGGCCTCAAGGAAAGCATCAAGCAGTTTGCCAACAAGCTGGTGCGCCGCTGAGCCGTGCCGGCGCCCGAATCGAACCAGGAACACCCATGCATCCCGCACTCTCAGTCATCTTCTTCACCGTGGCGTCCGGCGCCGGCTTCGGCCTGATCTCGCTGCTGTTCGTGACCGATTTCTTCAAGCTTGGCGGCGGGTTCAGCCGCGAGCAATTGGCGGTCGGTGGCGTGATCGCGATGGGGCTCATCGTGTTCGGCCTGCTGTCGTCGACGTTCCATCTCGCCAACCCCAAGAACGCCTGGCGCGCCTTGACCCGCTTCCGCACCTCGTGGCTTTCACGTGAAGGCGTCTTCGCCATCGGCTTCATGCCGCTCGCCTTGATCTACCTCGCCAGCATCCTGTTCGACGCGCCGCTCTGGCTGCGCGAGGCCTTCGGCCTTCTCACCGCGGTACTCGCCTGGATCACGGTGTTTTCCACCGGGATGATCTACGCCTGTCTCAAGACGATCCGCCAGTGGAACACCCCCCTGGTACCCGCCAACTATCTTGCCCTGGGCTACGCGAGCGGAAGTCTGCTCCTGTTGCTGGGCGCCGTCTACGCCGGGCTCGACACCACCCCGTTCATCGCGATGTCCGCGCTGATCGTCGCGATCGCTGCAGTGCTCAAGGCCATCTATTACTTCTGGATCCGCAGCCCCGGCCTCACGCCGACGATCAACACCGCGACCGGCCTTACCCGCGCGCGGATCAAGCTGCTCGACACCGGTCACACCCATGGCACCTTCCTGACTCAGGAATTCGGGTTCCAGCTGGCGCGCCGCAAGGCCGGCGTGCTCAAGGTCGTCGTGTTCGCGGTCGGATTCGGCGTTCCGGGGCTGATGCTGCTGTGGCTATTCGATCAGCAGGGCGGCGTGGCTGCGGCGGCGGTCGCCGCCGCAGCCGGCATCATCGGGGCCGCCGTGGAGCGCTGGCTGTTCTTCGCCGAGGCGCGCCACGTGGTGAACCTGTACCACGGCGCGCAGCGCTGCTGACCCGGCGTATGCAAATCTAGCCGGCTCCGTCGCCTTCCGGTATATTAGCAAACTCTAATTTATATCCCCTTATTCCTCACAGGAGTGATCGCACCCATGTTTGGATCATCAGCTTTCAAGGAAGTCGACGCCGGCTACGTCGCCCAAATCGCTGCCCAGGGTGCGCACCTGATCGACGTGCGTACCGAAGCCGAAGTGGCGCAGGGCGTGATCGACGGTGCCATCCATATTCCGCTGCACCTGCTGCCGCTACGGACGGCCGACATTCCGCAGGACACGCCCGTGGTGATCTATTGCCGTTCCGGCGCCCGTTCGGCTCAGGCCTGCGCCTTCATGGCGGCCCGGGGCTACGGCAACATGCACAACCTGGCCGGCGGAATCATGGCCTGGGCGCGCTCGGGGAACGCGCTCCGGCCACCGCGTTAGCGCGTATTTCCTACACTTGCTGCAGGGGCCCAATTTCGGTTGCATCGAAGATATTTCTGGTTTAAGGTACCGCAGCACTTTTTTAGTACATGCCGATTTAATGGTAAGGAGAACCGAATGAATTTCGACAAAGAACTCGACGCACGTGGCTTGAACTGCCCGCTGCCGATCCTGCGCGCAAAGAAGGCCCTGGCTGAGGTCGCCAGCGGCCAGGTCCTGAAAATCCTCTCGACCGACCCGGGTTCGGTCAAGGATTTCGCCGCTTTCGCCAAACAGACCGGTAACGAACTGTTGTCCACTGCGGAAGCAGGCGGCGAATTCACCTTCTTCATGAAGAAGAAGTAACACCTGGCGTTCGCCGGCGCCGTCTGCTCTTCCCAGTCTACGGCGCTGTTTTTCATACATCAGGAGAGTAATGAGCATGGATACCAAGAAAATGGCCATCATCGCCACCAAGGGCACGCTGGACTGGGCGTATCCGCCCTTCATCCTTGCGTCCACCGCGGCGGCACTGGGGTACGAAACCCAGATTTTCTTCACGTTTTACGGCCTCCAGCTGGTCCGCAAGGATCTGTCCGTGCTCAAGGTCAGTCCGCTGGGCAACCCCGGCATGCCCATGAAGATGCCGTTCGGCCCCAAGTGGTTCAAGAGCATCAACTGGAACATGCCCAATGCCATCCAGGCGATCATTCCGGGTTATGAGAGCGTGGCGACTGCGTTGATGAAGCAGACCATCGCCAACAACGGCGTGGCCACGATCCCCGACCTGCGGGAGTTGTGCCAGGAGGCGGAGGTGAAGTTCATCGCCTGTCAGATGACGGTCGAGTTGTTCGGCTTCGAGCACTCGGACTTCATCGACGGCCTCGAGTACGGCGGCGCCGCCACCTTCTTCGAATTCGCCGGCGAAACGGATATCTGCCTGTTCATCTGAACGCGCATCCCTGACCCGAGAAAAAGAGCTGCGGTCCCGCAGCTCTTTTTTTGTGTCTTTTTTGCCACACTGGTGCAAGCGCACTGGGTCGAATGGACTACCCGGCTTGTTCAAAGCGGAGCCCGCGCGTAGCCTTGTTCCGGGGCCATTCATAAAGAATTTTCCCGTAATTAATCTATCTCGCCCCGAGGAGGAATCAGCTAATGAAGTTCACCCGCGTATTCGCTTGTTTGGCGCTGGCTGGCATGTCCGGCAGCGCGTTCGCCACCAACGGCGACAATCTCATCGGCCTGGGCGCTCAGTCCCGCGCACTCGGCGGCACCGGCACCGCCGCTTTCTTCGGCTCCGAGAACTCGCTCAGCAACCCCGCCCTGCTGGGCAAGATGCAGGGCTCCGAGTTCGCCATCGGCGGCACGATCTTCATGCCGGACGTCAAAGCAACGACCGACGTGGCAGGAATGATGGGTAGCGCGACGAGCGACGCCGATCTCAGCATCATTCCCGAAGTGTCGATGGCTCACCGCATCAACGACAACCTGACCTTCGGCCTCGGCATGTACGGCACGGCCGGCATGGGTGTCGATTACCGCGGCACTTCCATGGACAATGCGTTGCTGTTCCAGGGCTACACGAACCTCCAGTTGATGAAGTTCGTGCCGTCGCTTGCATACAACAGCGGCCCGTTTGGCCTAGGCGCGGCTGCTGTGATCCAGTACGGTGCACTCGACATCAACTACATCGGCCCGCTGGGGAATAGTGTCGGAGATGGCACGGCGACCGACCTCGGTTTCGGCGTCAACCTCGGCGCCTACTATGACATCACCAAGCAGCTGACTGTCGGCTTGACCTATCAGTCCGAGATCAGCATGAACTACGATAACCAACTGACCATCGCCGCCGATGGCTTTGGTCTCGGTCCGAACGGTATGGGCATCATTGCTTCCAACGATCTCGCACAACCGGCTGAAATCAAGGCGGGTATCGCGTACACGACCGGGCCGTGGATGTTCACGGGTGACTACAAGCGCATCATGTGGAGCGATGCCGACGGGTACAAGAGCTTCAACTGGGACGACCAGGACGTGTTCGCCCTGGGCGCGAAGTATTCGGCCAACGGCTGGTGGGTTGGCTTCGGCTACAACCACGGGGAAGATCCGCTCTCCGTGCTGCCGAATGCTGCGGGAATGACCGGCTACGCGAACCAGGCGATCAATATGTTCAACAATCACTTCTTCCCGGCCGTGGTTGAGGATCACCTGACGCTCGGTGGCGGCATCGCGATCGGCAAGAACACGATGCTCGAAGGGGCACTGGTGTACGCGGACGAGGTCTCCAAGACCATCGACACGGGGAGCATCTCGGGGCTTCTTGGCGCGGGCAACCCGGACGCGCTCCCTGCGAACGCAACGACGCATACGGTCGATCACTCGCAGCTGGGCATCACGGTTTCCGTCCGCATGAACTTCTGATCATCGGTTAGCCGACAAGAAAACCGGGCCGTTGGCCCGGTTTTTTGTTGTCTGCCGTCGGTTGCGCTGGCGTTGCCGCCGCGCGCGGTCAGCCCAGCCGTGCGTGTTGCGCTTCGAGCTTGGCCAGCATCGTCGAGAAATCTGCCAGCCGCGCCTGCTCCTGCTGCACGACCGCGGTCGGGGCCTTGTCGACGAAGCTGGGATTCGCGAGCTTGCCCTCCGCTTTCCGGATTTCGCCCTGAATACGTGCGATTTCCTTTGCCAGCCGCGCGCGCTCGGCATCCTTGTCGATCTCCACCACCAGCATCAACCGCATTGCGCCGACCAACGCGACGGGGGCATCCGCGTCCGGCAGCGCGGCGACGGCACCCACTTCGCTGAGCTTGCCAAGCGCGGCGATGTAGGGCGCGAGCGTGCCGACCAGCGCGGCGTCGCCCTCGATCAGCAGTGGCACGCGCTGCGCGGGCGATAGGTTCATTTCGCCGCGCAGCGTGCGGCAGGCGCTGACGAGCTCCTTCAACAGTCGGATCTTCGTCGTGCTCTCGTCGTCTGTTTGTGCCGTGGCGGCCGATGGGTAGGGCGCGATCATGATGCTCTCGCCGGTGACGCCGGCGAGCGGCGCCACCTTCTGCCACAGCTCTTCGGTAATGAAGGGGATGATCGGATGCGCAAGGCGCAGCGTGGCTTCGAGAACGGTGGCGAGCGTGCGGCGGGTTGCGCGCTGCTGCTCGGGCGTGCCCGTGTTCAGCTGCACCTTGGCAAGCTCGAGATACCAGTCGCAATACTCGTCCCACACGAATTCGTACAACGCACGCGCAGCCTGATCGAAGCGATAGGCGGCGAACGCCTCGCGCACTTCGTTGACCGCCTGCTGCAGACGCACCGCGATCCAGCGGTCGGCGTCCGAGTGGTCCAACGCCGCGCCAGCGTCGAGCCCGCAGTCGTGGCCCTCTAGATTCATCAATGCGAAGCGGGTGGCGTTCCACAGCTTGTTGCAGAAGTTGCGGTAGCCCTCGCAGCGCTGGAGATCGAATTTGATGTCGCGGCCATGGGTGGCCAGGCTGGCGAAGGTGAATCGCAATGCGTCGGTGCCGAACGCCGCGATCCCTTCGGGGAATTCGCGGCGGGTGCGTTTCTCGATGCCGGCGGCCTGCTTCGGGTTCATGAGCCCCTGGGTGCGCTTCGCGACAAGCTCGTCGATGCCGATGCCGTCGATGAGGTCGATCGGGTCGAGCACGTTGCCTTTCGACTTGCTCATCTTCTGGCCTTCGGAATCGCGCACGAGACCGGTCACGTACACCTCGCGAAACGGCACCTTGCCGGTGAAGTGCAGCGACATCATCACCATGCGGGCAACCCAGAAGAAAATGATGTCGAAGCCGGTGACGAGCACCGAGGTCGGGAGATACCGCTCCAGCTCCGGCGTACGCTCCGGCCAGCCGAGGGTCGAGAAGGGCCACAGTGCGGACGAGAACCAGGTGTCGAGGACGTCGTCATCCTGAGTCAGTTCGCGGCCGCCGGCCTGCTTTCTCGCTTCTTCCTCGGTATGCGCGACGTAGATCCCGCCGTCGCCGTCGTACCATGCGGGGATGCGGTGGCCCCACCACAGTTGCCGGGATATGCACCAGTCCTGGATGTTCTCCAGCCACTGGCGGTAGGTGGTCGCCCAGGTCTCGGGGACGAACTTGAGCTCGCCGGAATCGACCACGCCGAGCGCTCGCTTCGCGAGATTTCCCATGTCCATGAACCATTGATCGGTGAGCATGGGTTCGATCACGGCGTGACTGCGGTCGCCGCGCGGGATCATCAGCTTGTGCGGCTTGGCCGACGCCAGCAGGCCTTTGGCGTGGAGCTCGTCGAGCAGCTTCTGGCGCGCCTCGTAGCGATCGAGGCCTTGGTATTCGACCGGACACGAATCGTTCATCTTCGCGTCGAGCGTCAGCACGTTGATCGCCACCAGCCCGTGGCGCTGGCCGACCTGCCAGTCGTTGAAATCGTGTGCAGGCGTGATCTTGACGACGCCGGTGCCGAATTCGCGATCGACGTACTCGTCGGCGATGATGGGGATGCTCCGCTCCGCAACCGGCAGGCGCACGCGCTGCCCGATCAGATGCCCGTAGCGCTCGTCCTCCGGGTGGACGGCGACCGCCGTGTCGCCGAGCAGCGTCTCGGGACGCGTGGTCGCGACGGTCAGGTGGCCGGAGCCGTCCTCGAGGGGGTATCGGATCTCCCAGATGAATCCGTCTTCCTCCTGGCTTACGACCTCGAGGTCGGACACCGCGGTCCGCAGTACCGGATCCCAGTTCACCAGGCGCTTGCCGCGATAGATCAGCCCCTCACGGTAAAGGCGCACGAAGACCTCGGTGACGGCCCGGGACAAGCCTGCGTCCATGGTGAAGCGTTCGCGGCTCCAGTCGGGGCTGGTGCCGAGGCGCCGCATCTGGCGGGTGATGGTCGAGCCCGAGTGTTCCTTCCATCCCCACACCTTTTCGAGAAACTTCTCGCGGCCCAGATCGTGGCGCGAGGCGCCTTGCGCGTCGAGTTGGCGTTCCACCACGATCTGCGTCGCGATACCGGCGTGGTCGGTACCGGGCTGCCAGAGCGTGTCGTCGCCCGCCATGCGGTGGTAGCGCGTGAGCGCGTCCATCAGGGTGTGCTGGAAGGCGTGCCCCATGTGCAGCGTGCCGGTGACGTTGGGCGGCGGCAGCATGATGCAGTAGGCGGGGGCGTCGGACTTGCCTCCTTCGGCGGATCCCGATCCGCTGGCGCCTGGGGTCCGTGCGGAGCCGTATGCGCCCGCCTTGAAATAGCCGGCATTTTCCCAGCGGGCGTACCAGCGTTTCTCGATATCGGCCGGTTCGAAGGATTTGGCGAGTTCCATGGCGTGCGGGCAAAGCGGTGATTATCCCAAAAATACTTTGGGCGGGTTTCGGGGATTATGCGAAAGGGATTATGTGAAGCGGGTGATCGAACGGCAGCGCGTTACGGCGCTCACGCCGCCGGATCGCGTGACGGGCCTGGCCTCCCGGTGCCCGTTGCGTCCATCCGGCCCGGCGTGCCGCGCTCGATCACGTCCGTCAATACAGGGAGCCACACACCGGGCGGCGGCGCGGATACCACCGCGGGCGCGGGTGCCACGGCTTCGCCTCCGCGGTGCTTCTTCAGCAGTGCGTCCATTTTCGTCAGCAGCGGGCTGTCGGTCATCGGGATCTCCTAGCCCGCGCCCTGGCGCAGATCGTGCGTATTCAGCGCGTAGCCCCGCGCCTTGTAGAAGCGGTAGCGCGCCCGTCCCGCTTCGACTGCGGCCGCATCTTCGCCGACGACCTCGACCAGCCGCTGGAAGCGGGCGAACGTCGGCGGCTGCTCGGTATGCAGATTGATCATGACGTCCGCGCGGCGGAGGCGTTCGGCGCGGGTGCCGATCAGCACCGGTGTTTCTCCGGCGAGAGCATCGTCGTCGCTGCAATGCGGGACGAATCCGAGCGGAGGCGTCATCCACAGCAGGCGGTCGACTGCGGCGGCGACGGTCGCGTCTGGCGCATAGATCATGACCTGCAGGCCCTGTCCGTAAGCCTTGGCGGCGATGCGGCGCGCCACGTCGAGCGGCTCCTTGGCGTGGGTGTAGAAGGTGACTTCGGTCACTTGGCGGCGCGGTTCAGGAGAAAGTGCATCAGCAGCGATACCGGACGCCCGGTCGAGGTCTTCTCGCGGCCGCCCTTGTAGGCCGTACCGGCGATGTCCAGGTGCGCCCAGTGATATTTCTTGGCGAAGCGCGAAAGAAAACAGGCGGCCGTGATCGAGCCGGCGGGGCGGCCGCCGATGTTGGCCATGTCGGCGAGGCTGCTCTTCAACTGTTCCTGATAGTCGTCCCAAAGCGGCATGCGCCAGACGCGATCCCATGCCTGTTCGGCCGCGTGCTCGATTTCCCGCGCAAGCGGATCGTGGTTGCTGAACAGGGCGCTGGGATGCGCCCCCAGGGCGATCACGCAGGCGCCGGTCAAGGTCGCCAGGTCGATCACCGCTTCGGGTTCGAAGCGCTCGGCGTAGGTCAGCGCGTCGCACAGCAGGAGGCGTCCTTCGGCGTCGGTGTTGAGGATCTCGATGGTCTGGCCGGACATGGAGGTGACGATGTCGCCCGGCTTGTTGGCTTCCGCGTCGGGCAGGTTCTCGCAGGCGGGAACCAGGCCGATGACGTTCAACCGCAATCCGAGCTCGCCGATCGCGCGGAACGCGCCGATGACCGCGCCGCCGCCGCTCATGTCGTAGTTCATCTCGTCCATGTCGAGCGGGGGTTTCAGCGAAATCCCGCCGGCGTCGAAAGTGACCGCCTTGCCGATCAGGACGACCGGCTTGTCCCCCTTGTTGCCACCTTCGTGCTTCAGTACGATGAAACGCGGCGGCTTGTTGCTCCCCTTGCTCACGGAAAGGAAGGCGCGCATTCCCAGTTTCTCGCACGCGGCCTGGTCAAGGATCTCGCAGTCGAAGCCGTAGGCTTTCGCCGTCTTCTGCGCTTCGGCGGCCAGATATTCCGGGGTGCAGACGTTCGATGGCGTGTTGCCCAGATCCTTGGCCAGGTGGATGCCTTGGGCGATCGCCAGTCCCTGCGTGAGGCCGATTTCGCCGAATTTCAGCTCGCCGCGCCGCGAGACGGCAAAGGTCACGCGCTTCAGGGGGCGGCGCATTTCGTCGGGCTTGCTTTTCATGGCGACGAAGCGATACAAGGCGCCGCGGGCGCTGATGACGGCTTGTTCGACGTTCCAGGTGACGTCGCGCTTCCGGACCGGGATTTCCGACAGCGTGATGACCGCGTCCATCGCGCCGGTGCCGCGCAGGGCCGACACTGCGTGCGCGATGGCCTCGCGATAGGCCTTTTCCTGGAAGTCGCGCTCCTTGCCGAGCCCTACCAGCAACACGCGATCGGTCAGGATGTTGGGGACGCGATGCAGGAGCAGGCTGCTGCCGGCCTTGCCCTCCATGTCGCCGCCGCGCAGGATTTCCGACAGATAACCATCGCTCGCGCGATCGATGTCCATCGCCGGCCCCGACAGCTTGCGGGTTTCGAACACGCCGACGACGACGCAGGCAGTGCGCTGCTTTTCGGGCGCACCACTTTTTATGCTAAATTCGACCTCGATTTCCTTGTTTTCCATGTCTGTGCTCAGAAAAATGCAGTTTGCTGCTCGGGCGATTATTGGCGCAGGCGTGGATGATTGTCAAAATGCCGCCCGCGCGGCGACAGGCCGGTCCGGATGCTGTATCGTCGCACGCTGACGCGCGAGATGGGCCTGACCGCTGGCGCCGTGTTGACGGTGCTGATCGCGATTGCGCTCGTCATCCTGTTCATTCGCCTGCTCGGCGACGTGGCCCGGGGCGAACTGGCCAACGAGGCCGTCTTCGCCTTCCTGGGCTTTTCGCTCCTTTACTTCCTTCCGGTGCTGCTCACGATCGCGCTCTTCGCGGGCGTGCTGCTGCCCTTGTCGCGAATGTGGCGCGAAAGCGAAATGGTGATCTGGCTCAACGCAGGCGTCTCGCTCGCGCAATGGATGCGGCCCGTGCTCAGTTTTGCGCTGCCTCTTTCGCTCTTGATCCTGCTGTTGACCATCGTGATCAATCCCTGGATGCAGAACAAGAAGAGCGAATATCGCCAGGATCTCCGCAGTCGAGCCGAAACCAGCGTGATCGCGGCGGGTATGTTTGCGGAATCGGGCAGCGGGGAACGCGTCTACTACGTCGAATCGCTCAATCCGCTGACGGGAACGGTGCGCAACGTGTTCATGCAGTCGCGCATCGATGGCCAGCTGGGCCTGGTGATCGCCCGCGAAGGCAGCCACACCCAGCAGCCCGACGGGTCGCGCTATCTGGTATTCAAGGATGGACGGCGCTACGAAGGGACGCCGGGCCAGCTCGACTACCGCATCGTCCATTTCGAGCGCTACTGGATGCGGCTCGATCCAGCGCCGACCGGCGAAAAGGAAACAGGCATCCGGCAGCAGCGGCTGGGTGCGCTGATCAGTGACGGATCGCCACAGGCGCGCGCTGAACTGCTGTGGCGGTTCGGCGTTCCGCTCTCCGCGCTGATCCTCGCGGTGATGGCCATACCGCTCAGCTTCGTCAACACGCGCGCGAAGCGATCCTACGGCCTTGGCATCGCGCTGCTTCTTTATTTCGTCTACAACAACCTGCTGTCGCTCTCGCAGGCCTGGGTGGCGCAGGGCAAGCTGAATCCCTGGATCGGGATGGTCGCGGCCCATCTGGTCATGCTGGCAGCGCTGATCGCGCTGTTCTACTGGCGAACGCGCCAGCACACCAGCCGGAGGCGTTCATGACGTTGCTGGCGCGCTATCTCGCGCAGCAGGTATTGGTGGCTTCGGGTTTTCTGCTGCTCGCGCTGCTGGTGCTGTTCGCCTTCTTTGACGTGATGCAGGAACTCGGCAGCGTGGGCCGCAACCATTACGGTCTGGGGCAGGCCCTCGTGGTGGTGATGCTGAGCCTGCCCGGGCATCTCTACGAGATCCTGCCGGTGGCGGCGTTGATCGGCACCCTGTTCGCACTCGCGCGGCTGGTCGGTAACTCCGAATATGCGGTGATGCGCGTGTCGGGTCTCTCGAACTGGCGGGTGGGCGCGTATTTTTCGGTGATCGGGGTATTGCTCGCGCTGCTCATGCTGGTGCTGGGCGAGTACGTGGCGCCATGGTCCGAGCAGACGGCGCAGCGCTACAAGCTGTCGGCGACCCGTTCGGTGGTGGCGCAGCAGTTCCGGTCGGGGCTTTGGGTCAAGGACGGCAGCGCCTTCATCAACGTGCGCGAAGTGATGCCGGACAACACCCTGCGCGGCCTCGAGATCTACGGCTTCGACGCGGAGGGCCGTCTGGGCTGGACGCGAGCGGCCCAGGAGGCGAACTGGCGCGGGCACCAGACCTGGGGTCTGAAGCACGTGGTCGAGACGCATTTCAGCGAGGACGGCATACGCGCCGAGCACAGGGAGGCGCAGGATTGGCAGTCGGTGCTGACGCCGGACATCCTCAGCGTGCTGCTGGTCGCGCCGGAAAAGATGTCGGCACGCACGCTGTGGCGCTACGTCGGCCACCTCAAGGAAAACAACCAGAAGGCGACGCGTTACGAACTCGCGCTCTGGACCAAGTTCCTGAGCCCGCTCGTCATTCCCGTGATGATGCTGATCGCGATGCCGTTCGCGCTGCAGGCCCCGCGCGCCGCCGGCACCAGCACCAAGATTTTTTTCGGCATCCTGGCGGGGCTCGGCTTCCATCTATTGAGCCGTTTGTTCGGCCATCTGGGTCTGCTGAACGACTGGCCGCCCATCGTCGTCGTGATCCTGCCGCTGCTGTTTTTTCTTGCGCTCGCATTGGCCGGCATACGGTGGGCCGACCGCCGCTGACGAAGTCGGGTCGCGCCCGGCGGGTTTCTGCAATGCAGGGCTGGATGCCGGGCTGCGGATCACATTTGCCGAGGCTCGAAGATGTAGCTACGGGCCGGCACGGGCGAGCCGAGTACCCGAACGCCGCGTGTGCAGCCGGTATGTCGGAGCGCCAATGCAGCGTCACGCCGCAGGCGAGAACCGGCGACGCAGGCCACGCACCACTCCCGGAGATGCCGGGAGGCGTGGCTTCATGCGGATGCGCTACAAGCCGCTTGGGCCGAAAATCGATCTTCCTCGGTGGTCGACGGCTTTGTGCGCGGGTAGAACTTTCTGTGGCGGCGCGATCATGGATGAAATGATGGCGTGGCGTTTGCGCAGGCCCTGCTAGAATGCTGCCGAAAATTGCGCGGGGGAGCCCTGATGTTGAGAACTGGAGACCCGGCACCGGATTTCGCCAATCCGGACGCGGACATGGATATCGCCGAACTGTCGCAGTTCCGAGGGAAGAACCTGGTGCTCTTCTTCTATCTGCGCGACGATACGCCCGGCTGCACCGCCGAGGCGCTCGAGTTTTCCGAACTCGAGCCTGAGTTTGCCCGGCACGACACGATCGTCCTGGGAGTTTCGCGTGACGACTGCATCAAGCACGGCGAGTTTCGCGACAAGCACGGCATCGGGGTCCGCCTCCTGGCGGACAAGGACCAGCAGACCAGCCTGGCTTACGGCGTGCTGCAGGACAAGGAGGTGGACGGCGTGATGCGCAAGAGCCCGGTGCGCGCCACCTTCGTCATCGATAAACTGGGCATCGTCCGTCACGCTCTGTATGGCGTTTCCAGCCGCGGGCATGCGGCGGAAGTGCTTCAACTCGTAGGGGAACTCAATTGAATATCTGCAAGGACACCGTCGTCACGCTCACCTACGTCGTCCGCGACATGGACGGCAAGCTGCTCGAGGAGAGCGACGAGCCGGTCAGCTACCTGCACGGCGGCTACGACAACATCTTCCCGCTCGTCGAGCAGGCGTTGGAAGGCAAGGCCGCGGGTGATGCCATCGATCTCAAGCTGCAGCCCGCAGATGCTTTCGGGGAGTTCGACGAGGAGCTCGTGCGCATCGAGCCGCGTGAGGCCTTCCCGCCCGAGATCGAGGTCGGGATGCAGTTCGTCGGCTCGCCGGTCGACGGCAGCGAGGAGATGCTCTACACGGTGACCGACATCGCCGACGAGCAGGTGGTCGTCGACGGCAACCACCCTTATGCAGGCCAGGCCGTGCACTTTCGCTGCGCGGTGACCGAGGTGCGTGCCGCCACGCCGGACGAAGTGGCGCATCGCCATGCGCACGGCGCTCACGGTCATCAGCATTGAGCGTTCGCGACGCGGATCAGGCGGCGATCGGGCTGCTAAAATGCCCGACTAACCTGTTGACAGTGACTGTTTGATGAAACTCACCTTCCTCGACTTCGAGCAGCCGATCGCCGAACTCGAAGCCAAGATCGAAGAATTGCGCTTCGTGCAGGACGATTCCGCGCTGGACATCTCGGAGGAGATCCGCCGCCTGCAGAAGAAGAGCCAGACGCTCACCAAGGATATCTACGCCAAGCTCAACGCTTGGCAGGTATCACAGGTTGCGCGCCACCCTCAACGGCCCTACACGCTCGACTATGTACAGGGCCTGTTCACCGATTTCGCCGAGTTGCACGGTGATCGCGCCTTCGCCGACGACGCCGCGATCGTCGGCGGCATGGCGCGTTTCAACGGCGAACCCGTGATGGTCATCGGGCATCAGAAGGGGCGCGACACCAAGGAAAAACTCCATCGCAACTTCGGCATGCCGCGCCCCGAGGGTTACCGCAAGGCCTTGAGGCTGATGCGCCTGGCGGAGAAATTCCGCATGCCGATCCTCACCTTCATCGACACCCCCGGCGCATATCCGGGCATCGGCGCCGAGGAGCGCGGCCAGTCGGAGGCGATCGCGCGCAACCTCTACGTCATGGCGGAGTTGCAGACGCCCATCATCTGCACCATCGTCGGGGAGGGCGGATCGGGCGGCGCGCTCGCGATCGGCGTCGGCGACCGTACCCTGATCCTGCAGTATTCGACCTATTCCGTGATCTCGCCGGAAGGATGCGCCTCGATCCTGTGGAAAAGCGCCGAGAAGGCGTCGGTGGCCGCCGAAACCCTCGGCATCACCGCCGATCGCCTGAAGGCCAACGGCCTCGTCGACCGCATCATCGAGGAGCCGCTCGGCGGTGCCCAGCGTGATTGGGACGGCATGTTCCAGAACATGCGGCGCGCGCTCAGCGATGTGCTGTCCGAACTGCGCAGGCAGCCGACCGACGCGCTTCTGGTGGCGCGCTACAAGCGCCTGCGGGCGTATGGCAGCTTCAAGGACGCTCCAGCCAAGTAATCGCGTCGTCGCTGCCGTGGCCGACAGCCTGGTCCGCCACGTTCCGCCCGGTGCGAAGCTCACACTCGCGCTTTCCGGTGGCCTCGACTCGGTCGTGCTGCTGCATGCGCTCGTATCGCTGCGCGACGGGCATGCGTTCCATCTGCATGCGGTGCACGTGCACCACGGCCTGTCACCTCACGCCGGTCGATGGGCCGATTTCTGCGTGCGGCTCTGTGCAGGCCAGGAGGTCGTGCTCGACGTCCACCGCGTAACGATCGCGGACGATGATCCGGCGGGGATCGAAGCGGCGGCGCGGCGGGAGCGCCATCGCGTCTTCGCGGCGGTGGATGCCGACTTTCTGCTCACCGCCCACCAGCAGGACGATCAGGGAGAAACCCTGATGCTGCAACTGCTGCGCGGCGCCGGCCCGAAAGGATTGGCGGCGATGCCGGAACTGGGACATCACGCCGGCTGGCGTGCCGCGCATCTGCGGCCCTTGCTGGGCGTGGCGCGGTCCGTGCTGGTCGCGTACGCGCGCGATCACGACCTGGCATGGGTCGAGGACGAGAGCAACGTCGAAACGCGCTACCGGCGCAACGCCCTGCGCCAGGAGATCATGCCCCGCCTCGCCGAATACTTTCCGGGCAGCGGCGCCACGCTCGCTCGCGCCGCTGCGCTGCAGGCCGACGCATCCGAACTGCTGGACGATCTGGCGCGGCACGATGCGGTTTCCGCAATCAAGGGCGACCGGCTCGATTGCGAGAAGTTGGCTGCATTATCCCGTGCGCGCGCGCGCAATCTTCTGCGCCACTTCATCGAGCGGAACGGGCTACAAATGCCGAATGCGCGCCGGCTCGACGAAGCCCTGCGCCAATTGCTCGACGCGCGGCACGACGCCCGCATTCATGTTGAACTCGGCGCGAAGGCGTTGTGGCGCTTTCGAGGCGGCGCGCATCTCGTCGGCACCGCACCTCCGAGCGCCGCACCGGTTCGTTGGCGGGGCGAAGCCGTTCTTGAAGTGCCTTCCGCCGGGGTGGCCGTGCGCATGGAAGCGATGACCGGAGCCGGATTGAAGCGCGGCTTGTTGGAGGCGGGCGAAGTCGTGCTGGGGGTACGTCAGGGAGGCGAGCGGCTGCGCCTGTATCCGGATCGCCCGCGGCGCAGTCTGAAAAATCTGCTGCAGGAGCATTCGATTCCGCCCTGGCATCGCGATCGCCTGCCGCTCTTGTGGTGCGATGGCCGGCTGCTATGGGCCGCCGGCATCGGCATGGACGCCGACGCCGCGGCAGCACCGGGCGAGCCTGGCATCCTGCCCCGGGTGACGGATCAGCCCGCGTCTTTTTCGGGCGTGTAGGGCGTGTGCAGATGCACCGCCGCGGCGCGGCGCCGCATGCGGATATTGAGCATTTCGACCGTGAGCGAGAACGCCATCGCGAAGTAGATGTAGCCCTTGGGCACATGATGCCCGAAGCCCTCGGCGATCAGGACGACCCCCACCGCCATCAGGAAGGAGAGCGCAAGCATCTTGATGGTGGGGTGGTTTGACACGAAGCGGCCGATGGCACCCGCGAACGCCATCATCAATCCGACGGAGGCGACCACCGCCGCGATCATCACTTCGACATCGTCGACCATCCCCACGGCGGTGATGATCGAATCGAGCGAGAACACGAGGTCGATCACCATGATCTGCAGGATCACGGCGCCGAATGTCGCCTTGACCGTTCCCGAGCCATGCCCCTCCACGCCCTCGAGCGACTGATGGATCTCGCTGGTGCTCTTCCACAGCAGGAACAGCCCGCCGCCGATCAGGATCAGGTCTCGCCCCGAGATGCCATGGTCGAGCACCGTGAACAGCGGCGCGGTCAGGCCGATGATCCATGCCAGGAGCAGCAACAGGCCGATCCGCATGAACATGGCCATGGCGAGCCCCAGCCGGCGTGCCAGTTCGCGCCGCTGCTCCGGCAGCTTGTCGACCAGGATGGAGATGAAGATGATGTTGTCGATGCCGAGCACCAGTTCCAGTGCGGTCAGCGTTGCGAATGCGATCCAGGCGTTGGGATCGGTCAGGAGTTCGAGCATGGGCTCAATGCCGGATTACGGGGAAATTCCGCACTATACGCAGGCGCCCGCCGGGCCGCCATAGCGGCCTTTCGGCACCCGTGCGGGATCGAGACAGCGCCAAGCCGCCATGTTATTCTAGCGGGCTGATTTTCATCGTTTTTTGATTCGTCCCCCACCTCCTGGAGCAAGCACATGGCAGTTCAGCGCACCTTTTCCATCATCAAGCCCGATGCCGTCAAGAAGAACGTGATCGGCAAGATCCTAAGCCGCTTCGAGAGCAATGGCCTCAAGGTCGTGGCGTCCCGGATGAAGCATCTGTCGCGCCAGGAGGCCGAGGGTTTCTACGCCGTCCACAAGGATCGCCCGTTCTTCAAGGACCTGGTCGACTTCATGGTGTCGGGCCCGGTGGTGCTGCAGGTGCTGGAAGGCGAGGACGCGATCGCCCGGAACCGCGCGCTGATGGGTGCGACCGATCCGAAGAAGGCCGAACCGGGCACCATCCGTGCCGATTTCGCGGAGAGCATCGACGCCAACGCGGTGCACGGTTCCGACGCGCCTGAGACGGCAGCGATCGAAATCGCCTACTTCTTCCCCGGCTGCGACGTCTACGCCGGCCGCTGAATCCCGCATGGCGCAGAATCTGCTCGATTTCGACCTCGCCGGGCTGACCGCATGGCTGGGCGAGCGCGGCGAAAAGCCGTTCCGCGCGCGCCAGGTGTTTCGCTGGATTCACCAGGCGGGTGTGGCGGATTTTGCGCAGATGACGGACATCGCCAAGACGCTGCGCGAGGCGCTGCAGCGGCAGGCGGTGGTCGAGGCGCCCGCGGTCAACTTCGCTTTCGCGTCGGAGGACGGCACGCGCAAGTGGTTGTTCGACGTGGGCCCGAGCAGCGGCGCGGGAGGCGACGGGGCGTGGCGCAACGGTGTCGAGACGGTGTACATCCCCGAGGACGACCGCGGCACGCTGTGCGTGTCGTCCCAGGTCGGCTGCGCGCTCGAGTGCACCTTCTGCTCGACGGGGCGGCAGGGTTTCAACCGTAATCTGACCGTCGCCGAAATCATCGGCCAGCTGTGGGTTGCGCATCACGGCCTGAAGCACGAGCCCAATCGCACCACCGGTGAGACGGCAGAGCGGCCCGTCACCAACGTCGTGATGATGGGCATGGGCGAGCCGCTGGCGAATTTCGAGAACGTCGTCACCGCACTCGGCATCATGCTCGACGATCATGCGTACGGCTTGTCGCGGCGGCGGGTGACGGTATCGACCTCCGGCTTGGTGCCGGCGATGGATCGCCTGGCCGAGCGCTGCCCGGTGGCGCTGGCGGTGAGCCTGCATGCACCCAACGACGCATTGCGCGACGAGATCGTGCCGATCAACCGGAAATATCCGCTGGCCGAGCTGATGGCGGCGTGCCGGCGTTATCTCATGCACGCGCCGCGCGATTTCGTCACCTTCGAGTACGTGATGCTGGCCGGCGTGAACGATCGGCCCGAGCATGCGCGCGAACTCATCGAACTCGTGCGCGACGTGCCGTGCAAATTCAATCTGATCCCGTTCAATCCGTTTCCCGATTCCGGCTACGAGAAGCCGCGCGCGGAGGCGCAGCGGACGTTCCGCGAAATTCTCCAGGATGCGGGTCTCGTCGTCACGACGCGCAAGACGCGCGGCGACGATATCGACGCCGCGTGCGGCCAGCTCGCCGGGCGGGTCGCCGACAAGAGCGGACGTGTCATGAAACGAATGCAGAAGGAGGCAGCTTGAGGAAATGGACCCTTCTTGCCGCGGCCCTGCTTGCGGGTTGCGCGGCCCCGCCGGTCACCAGCGTTCCGGATGAAGGCGATCGCCAGCGCGCGCGCGTGTTCACGGAACTTGCCGGCGCATACTTTGCGCGCGGCCAGTACAAGATCGCGCTCGACGAGCTTCGCAAGGCGATCACGGTCGATAACCGCTACGGCCCGGCCTACAACCTCTACGGCCAGATCTACATGGAGCTCGCCGAGGACCGGGTGGCGGAGGACAACTTCCGACGCGCGATCGATCTCGATCGCAATGATTCCGCGGCCCGCAACAATTACGGCTGGTTTCTCTGCACTCGCGGCCGCTACGACGAAGGGCTCGAACAGTTCAGGCTCGCGCTGGCGAATCCGCTTTACGCCCGCCCCGAGCAGGCGATGGCGAATGCCGGCCTGTGCGCCGAAAGAAAGGGCGATCCGGCATTGGCGGAGGCGAATCTGCAGAAGTCGCTCAAGCTGCAGCCGGACAATCCCAATACCCTATTGAAACTCGCCGGCCTGTACCTGCGCCAGGATCGGCTCGCAGAGGCACGGCAATTGCTCGCGCGACACGCTGAACTGGCGGTGCCGACCGCGGAAAGCCTTTGGTTGGGCGTGCGCCTGGAACGCAAGCGGGGCGATCGCGCGCAGGAGGCCGCCTATGGCCTGCAGTTGCGCAAGAATTTTCCCGATACGGAGGAAACGAAGCGCTTGCTGAGGGGGCAGTACGAATGAACGAGGCGGCCCTCGAGTCGATCGGGCAACGCCTGCGCAGCGCCCGCGAAGCGACGGGCATGTCACGCGAGGATGCCGCCTTGCGTCTGCGCTTGATGCAGCGTCAGATCGAGGCGATGGAGACGGATGATTTCGAAAGCCTTGGCGAGCCCGTGTTCGCGCGCGGCTTCGTGCGCAACTACGCGCGCCTGCTTGGACTCGCCCCCGAGGGCCTGCTGTCGCGCATGGAGGGGGCGCCTGCCGAACCGGCCGCGGTCAGCAAGCCTGCGCCGGCCTTGCCGCGCTCCTGGCTGAGTTCGCCCTGGTTGATACTCTTCCTCCTCGCCTTGCTCGTGCTGGTCGCCGTCCCCGCGGCGCTCTATCTGTGGCTCAACAGCGAGGTGGCAGACGGACCGGTGCGTGCGGAGCCTGTGGTCGCGCCGCTGCAACCCACCCCGGCGCCCGTGCCCGCAGCCGTGGAAGCGCCCGCGACACCGGCGCCGGGGCGCGAGTCGGAGCAGGAACCCGGCGTGACGCCCGACGGAGCGCAGATCGACACCCCGGGAGCCGGCGCATCCGTACCCGTGAATCCCGCGCGCGCGGGCAGCGTGCTGCATCTCGAATTCGGCACCGAAGCGTGGACGGAGATCCGGGACGCGAGCGGGCGCATGCTCCACCGGCAGCTGGATGCCGCGGGCACGCAGATCGATGTCGCCGGGCAGCCTCCGTTCGACGTCGTGATCGGTAATGCACCCGAGGCGCGTCTCACCTACAATGGCCGCCCCATCGACCTGAAACCCTTTACCGACGGGAAGGTTGCCCGTTTCACCCTTGAAGAATAGCCGCGGCCCAAGGTCCGTCGTGAAAGAATGATGTCCCAGATTGCCCGCCGTCCCAGCCGCCAGGTGCAGGTCGGTCATGTGCGCGTCGGCGGTGACGCACCCGTGGTGGTGCAGTCGATGACCAACACCGACACCGCCGACGTTACGGCGACCGTACGCCAGATCCAGGCGCTCGCCGAGGCGGGCTCCGAGCTTGTCCGCCTTACGGTCGACACGCTCGAGGCTGCCGCGGCCGTGCCGCGCATCCGCGAGCGGCTCGACGCCGTCGGCTGCCGCGTGCCGCTGATCGGAGATTTCCATTTCAACGGCCATAAATTGCTGACCGAGGTGCCCGCGTGCGCCGAGGCGCTTGCGAAATTGCGGATCAATCCTGGCAACGTCGGCCGCGGCAGCCGGCGGGACGAGCAGTTTGCCACCCTCATTGAAATCGCATGCCGCCACGACAAGCCGGTACGCATCGGCGTGAACTGGGGCAGCCTCGACCAGGCGCTGGCGGCGCGCATGATGGATGACAACGCGCGCCTTCCCCAGCCCGTGGATGCCGAGGTCGTCATGCGCCGCGCGATGGTCGCGTCGGCCCTGGAATCGGCGAAGAAGGCCGAAGAGCTCGGATTGGGTGGCGATCGGATCATCCTGTCGTGCAAGATGAGCCGGGTTCAGGATCTGATCGCGGTGTACCGCGACCTCGCTGCGCAGTGCGACTATTCCTTGCATCTCGGCCTGACCGAGGCCGGCATGGGCTCGAAGGGCATCGTCGCCTCGACTGCCGCGCTGGCGGTGCTGCTGCAGGAGGGGGTCGGCGATACGATCCGGATTTCGCTTACGCCCGAGCCCGGGGGGGATCGCACCCAGGAAGTCCGCGTCGGCCAGGAGATCCTGCAGGCGCTCGGCCTGCGTGCGTTCACCCCGCAAGTCACCGCGTGCCCGGGCTGCGGCCGCACCACCTCGACCGTGTTCCAGGAGTTGGCGCAGGACATCGAGGCCTATTTGCGTAAGCAGATGCCGGTCTGGCGCGGCCAGTATCCCGGAGTCGAATCGATGCAGGTCGCGGTGATGGGCTGCGTGGTCAACGGTCCGGGCGAATCCAAGCACGCCAACATCGGCATCTCGCTGCCCGGGACCGGCGAAGTCCCTGTCGCGCCGGTATACGTCGACGGGGAAAAGACGGTCACGCTGAAGGGCGAGCGCATCGCGGCGGAATTCCAGGCGATCGTCGAGGAGTACGTGCGCAGCCACTATGGTGGCGCCGCATGACGTTTCTGAACTGACCCATGAGTAAAGCGATCCAATCCGTTCGCGGCATGAACGACTGTCTGCCCGACGCCGCCGAGGCGTGGCAGGCATTCGAAGCCATCGTGCGCGACTGGCTGCGGCGCTATGGCTATCGCGAGATGCGCACGCCCATCCTCGAGCACACGGGCTTGTTCAAGCGCGCGATCGGAGAAGTGACGGACATCGTCGAGAAGGAAATGTATACGTTCATCGATGAGCTGAACGGGGAATCGTTGACGCTGCGGCCGGAAGGGACGGCGTCGGCGGTGCGTGCCGCGATCCAGCACAATCTGCTGTACGACGGGGGCAAACGCCTCTGGTATACGGGTCCGATGTTCCGCCACGAGCGCCCGCAGAAGGGCCGCTATCGCCAGTTCCATCAGGTCGGGGTCGAGGCGCTGGGCTTCGCCGGCCCCGACGTCGATGCCGAGCTCATCGTGATGTGCGCCGACCTGTGGCGCGCGCTGGGCATCGCGCCCGTGCTGCAACTCAACACCCTCGGCGACCAGGAAGCTCGCCAGCGCCATCGGCAGAAGCTCGTCGCGTACTTCGAGGCGCACCAGGATGCACTCGATGAGGATTCGAAGCGGCGGCTGCACAGCAACCCGCTGCGCATTCTCGACAGCAAGAATCCTGCGATGCAGACGCTCAACGACGCCGCGCCGAAGCTGATGGACGAACTCGACGACGCGGCGCATGCGCACTTCGATGCCCTGCGGGGGCTGTTGCGGGCGAATGACGTTGCCTACGAGATCAATCCGCGGCTCGTGCGCGGGCTCGACTACTACAACCGTACCGTGTTCGAATGGGTGACCGACCAGCTCGGCGCCCAGGGGACGGTATGCGCCGGCGGGCGCTACGACGGCCTCATCGAACAGCTCGGCGGCAAGCCGGCGCCCGCCGCAGGTTTCGCCATGGGAGTCGAGCGCCTGTTGGCGTTGGCGGAAGCAGCCCGCACGCCGCTTACGGTGCCGGTTGCCGATGCGTACATCGTCCACGCAGGCGAGGGCGCCGAGACGTTTGCCTGGGAGGTCGCCGCGGCGCTGCGTGCAGCCGGTCTCGACACGGTGCTGCACTGCGGCGGCGGCAGCTTCAAGTCGCAGATGAAGAAGGCCGACGCCAGTCGGGCGCGCTACGCCGTCATCGTCGGCGACGAAGAGGCGGCCGCGCGGCAAGTCACCCTGAAGCCGCTGCGCGACACGACCGGGCAGACGCGCGTCGATCTGCCCGGCGCGATCGACCATTTGAAGAACACCGCAATCTGACAAGGTACACGCGATGGCAACCTACGATCTCGACGAACAGGAACGGCTGGACGAACTGAAGGCCTGGTGGAAACGCTGGGGCAGCCTCATTTTTCTCGCGCTGGCGGTGATCCTCGCCGCCACGGCGGGCTGGCGTTACTGGCAGAACCGCGTGGTCACGCAAAACCTCCACGCGGCCGCCGTGTACCAGAATTTCACGGAATTGCTCGGTTCCAGCGACACCAGGGCCGCGCGCGAGGCAGGCGCCATACTGATCGATCAGTATGGGTCGACGCCTTACGCAGCACGCGCTGCGCTGCTTCTCGCCAAGCAGAACGTCGCCGACAAGGATCTCAAGAGCGCGCAAACGCAGCTGGAATGGGCGGTTGCCAACAGCAAGGAGCCCGCGGTGAAGGATCTGGCGCGCCTGCGCCTGGCGGGTGTACAGCTCGACCAGCAAGATTATGATGCCGCGCTGAAGAGTCTGTCCGGAACACACAGCGATGCGTTCGCCTTCCGGTTCGACGACCTTCGGGGCGACGTGCTCCTTGCGCAAGGCAAACCGGCCGAGGCACGCGCCGCGTACGAAAAATCCTACGCCGCGCTGGACGAGGGGCACCCCTACCGGAGCATCGTCGAACTCAAGCTCGACGGGCTGGGGGGCGCGAGCAAATGAACGTCCGGCTGCTATCGGCCGTCGCCCTGCTCGTCCTGTCCGGATGCGGGACCGGGGGCGGCTGGTTTGGCGGCGCACCCAAGGCGAAGCCGGCCGAACTCGTGAGTTTGGAGCCGACCGCGACGCTCACGGAAGCATGGAAGGCCGATACCGGCGATGCTTCCGGCCACCTTTTCCATCCGCAGGCGGATGGCGAGGACGTGTATGCCGCCGGCGGCAGCCGGGTGGTCCGGGTAGGCATTGCGAACGGCAGACCGGTCTGGCAGATGGATGTGCGCGCCAGGCTGTCGGCCGGTGCCGGCGTCGGTGCCGACCTGGTGCTGGCGGGCGGGGCAAAGGGGGAATTGCTCGCGCTCGACCCCGCGACCGGTCAGGAGCGCTGGCGGGCAGCGCTGTCGAGCGAGGTGACGGGGCAGATTCTTGCGCTTGCCGACACCGTCGTCGTGCGCACCGGCGACGGACGCGTGCATGGCCTCGCCGTGGCCGACGGCAGTCGCAAGTGGCTATACAGCCGTAATCTGCCGGCGCTCAGCCTGCGCGACTCGGGCGGCATGACCGCGCGGGATGACATCGTCTACGCGGGCTTCCCCGGCGGGAAGCTGGTGGCGCTCGACGCGACCAACGGTGCCCAGCTATGGGAGGCGACCGTGGCACTGCCGCGCGGCGCGACCGAACTCGAGCGGGTCGCCGACGTGATGGGAGCGCCGGTGGTCGACGAATTGCAGGTTTGCGCCGTGGCCTACCAGGGACGCCTCAGCTGCTTCGACCGCCGGAACGGCTCGGCGCGCTGGGCGCGCGAGATTTCGAGCAACACCGGCGTGGCGATGCGCGGCGACGCACTGTATCTCACGGACGACAAGGATGCGGTGATTGCCTACGACAAGGACAGCGGCCGGGCCGGCTGGCGCCAGGACAAGCTCGCGCGCCGGCAGGTCACCGCACCGCTCGCGTTCGACAAGTGGGTGGTGGTCGCTGATGGCGAGGGCTACGTCCACGTATTGTCGGCCGAGGACGGCAGCTTCGTCGCGCGCGCCAAGGTCGATGGCGCGGTGCGCACGCCGCCGGTCGACATCGGCCCCGGCTTCGCGGTACAGACCGTTCGCGGGACGGTGATCGCGTTCCGGGTCGAATGAGCGCGACGCGCCACTCTCCTGCGGCGTGCCGTGGCACGGCCATGCCCAGGAAATCGTCGTTGCACGCTCAGTCTCAGGAGCGCGGCGCCATGACGGCAACCCTCAATCCGGCCTCGCTTGCGGTAAGGTGGAAGGCTCGGTCCGCACGCTGGCGCACCGGCGTGCACCAGCGCTTGCCCGACCGCCCAGCACGCTGCGCGGCAATCGCCGGCGCCGATGCATGCTGACGTGCGCCCAATCACGGTCTCCAGGATGACGCTTCCCACTCTGGTTCTTGTCGGCCGTCCCAACGTCGGCAAGTCCACGCTCTTCAACCGCCTCACGGGGACGCGCGACGCCCTCGTGCACGATTTGCCGGGGCTGACGCGCGATCGCCACTACGGGCGCGGACGCATCGGCGGCAAGCCGTACCTGGTGGTCGACACCGGCGGCCTCGAACCCGTAGCGAAGGACGGGATCATGGCGGAGATGGCACGGCAGACGCTGCAGGCGGTCGACGAGGCGGACGCCATCATTTTCTTGGTGGACGGCCGCAGCGGCCTCACGCCGCAGGACAAGGTGATCGCCGACCGCCTGCGGCGCGCGCAATGCCCGGTGTTCCTCGTCGTGAACAAGGCCGAGGGCATGAACCGTGCGGTGGTCGCCGCCGAGTTCCACGAACTCGGCCTGGGCGAGCCGCTCGCGATTTCCGGCGCGCACGGCGACGGCGTCGCGGACCTGGTGGCCGAGGCGCTGGCGCCGTTTCCTGCCGAAACCGCGGAAACGGACGACCATGGTGTTCCCAAGATTGCACTGGTGGGCCGGCCCAACGTGGGCAAGTCGACGCTCGTCAACGCATTGGTCGGGCAGGAGCGTGTGATCGCGTTCGACCAGCCGGGCACGACGCGCGATTCGATCTACGTCGAGTTCGAGCGCGACGGAAAGCCCTACATCCTGATCGATACGGCCGGCGTGCGCCGCAAGGGCAAGGTGTTCGAGGCGATCGAGAAGTTTTCCGTCATCAAGACGCTGCAGGCGATCGAGGACGCCAACGTGGTCGTGCTGGTGCTCGACGCGCAGGAGAACATTTCCGACCAGGATGCACATCTGGCCGGTTTCGTTCTGGAAGCGGGGCGCGCGCTGGTGGTTGCGGTGAACAAATGGGACGGTCTCTCACCGGAGCGGCGCGATGACATCAAGCGCGACATCGCGCGCAAGCTGGCCTTTCTCGACTTCGCACGCTTCAACTACGTTTCGGCGCTGAAGGGCAAGGGGCTGGAGAACCTGCTGAAGGACATCGACGCTGCGCACGCCGCCGCCTTCATCAAGATGTCGACGCCCCGGCTCACGCGGGTGCTGGAGATGGCGGTCGAGCAGCATGCGCCGCCCAAGCGCGGCCTGTTCCGGCCGAAGCCGCGGTATGCCCACCAGGGGGGACGGAATCCGCCGGTGATCATCCTGCACGGCAACGCGCTGGAAGGGCTGCAGGACGATTACAAGCGTTATCTGGAGGCGAGTTTCCGCAAGGCGTTCAACCTGCAGGGCACGCCGCTCAGGATCCAGATCAAGGAAGACGGCAGCCGAAATCCGTTCGAAGGCAAGAAGCGCGCACCGCTTACCGAAAGCGAGGCGACGCGGATGCGCCGCAAGAAACGCGTCCGGCGCAAGGTCTATGGCGCCGACTGAACGCGACGATCGCTGCCGCACCCGGACGCCGGAAAGCCGTCAGCCGAGCCAGCGCACCAGATAGAAGAGCCGGAAGCCTTCCGACGATCGGGATGGCCCGCTGGCGATCGCCGCATAGCGATGCTGTGCTGGATCCGCCTGCGCCAGCGCCTCGGCCTCGCTCGCACACACTTCCACCACGCCCTCCGGAAAGCGCGTGCGACGCCGGCCCGAAGGCGAGTAGATCACCACTGCAGAGGTACCGACTACCGTCGATTGGAGGTCGGCAAAGAGGCTGTTGCTTTGCGGCATGGGATTCGTTTACTCCGTTTTCACGGATGCGGTATCGCCGATCCGGAACGCGATCCGCGCAAGAGGCCTTGCCGTCGAGTGGATATGCACGCCGACCGCGGTCGGAGGCGATGCCCGGCAGGCGCGCGTTTTGGACCGCCGGTCGTGATGGTTTGCCGAGCGTAAAGCGCGCCCGGGGCAGCCGGTCTGACAGACGCCGCTATTCGCCGGTCCGGCGCGCCTCGCGGCCATCGGTTTCGTGCGCCGACGCGGGCGCGAATCCGGTCCGGCCATGCCTAGTGCGTCTTCTTGGGGATGCTGCTGATCTTGACCGCGTGCGAATTCGGTGTCTCGTCGGCGAAGTGGGGGCGCTCGTCGAGGGTGCGACCGGTGAGCCGCGCGAGCTCCGTCTCCCGGTTGGCGATGACGACCAGGCAGTCCTTGATGCCGAGCACGGTCGCCTCGGTGAGTGGGCTGGGGTTGCCGTCGCGCGGCGCGGTGTCGCGGACGATGGAAGTGAGCGTCTTGCGCATCATACGCATGAGACGCTGCTCGTCGTGCATGGCTTTTTCGTCCATTCGGGGGCTCCGGAACCGGAAAGAGAAGATTCATTCTCGACCGTGCGAGAGGCTTCGTCAACGAAGGCCCCGCAACACGCGTGGATAAAAAACGCGACAGGCGCCATAAGCAAAATGAACCGCACCCGCGTCGCGACTGCTTTATCCTCTAACGACAAAGGAGACTCCCATGTCCGAGAAGATGAGCGACTCGAGCGAGGTCCGCGAGATCCGCATCAATCCCGTCGTGCCCGCCGAATCGGTGCTGGTCGCCACCGCGCGCAGCATGCGTCCCAAGAAGGCCGAGGAACTGGCGCCGCGCGATACCCGCAAGCACGTCGAAACCTGCCCGTTCTGTCGTGGCAACGAAGACAAGACGCCGCCATCCCTCCTCGCCTGGCCCGAAGCGGGCGACTGGCAGATCCGCATGGTCGAGAACCTCTACCCGGTGCTTGGCGACGACCGTGCCCAGGCCGGCTTCACGTTCGGCCTGCAGCAGACCATCGACGGCTACGGTCGCCACGAGGTCATCATCGATCACTTCGAGCACGGAATCGCCCTCCACGAGATGGCGGAACGCCATCTCGCGGCGCTGTTCGGGGTCTATCAGACGCGCATGCGCCAACTGTTCGAGTCCGACGCGCGACTGAAATACGTGCTGGTGTTCAAGAATTTCGGGCCGGCCGCGGGCGCGTCGATTCCCCACACCCACAGCCAGGTCATTGCGATGCCGGTGGTGCCCGAGAACGTCGACGCCGAGGTGAAGAACAGCGCGGCGCATTACGCCAAGCACCATCACTGCATCTTCTGTGCGCTCATCGACGAGGCGCTGACCTTCGAGGCGACGATCTACGATCGCAACTCGGGCGCGATCCGACGCAAGATCAACGTCGGCCAGTACATCGTCGAACGCGGCGAGAAGTTCATCGCGATCAAGCCCTTCGCCAGCCGTTACGAGTGGGAGGTGCACATCCTGCCGCTGGTGCATCAGGCCGATTTTCTCGACGTGCGGGGCGAGGACCTGGCCGATCTGGCGCGCGTGATGAAACGCACGATGGCACGCCTCGACGCAGTCATCGGCGGTGCGCAGTACAACTTCTTCCTGCACTCGGTGCCTCATGACGGCCAGCGCCAGGCGCATGCGCCGAGCTACCACTGGCACCTGGAAATCTGTCCGCGCACCTCCATCCCCACCGGTTTCGAGCTGGGTTCCGGGCTCTTCGTCAACACCATCAACCCCGAGCAGGCGGCGGAACGCCTGCGCGCGGTCGAACTGCAGGACATGCCCTGAGGCCCGGGATTTCGGCGACGTACCATGCGCCGCCCCCACGCGGCGTCGCGGGACCGATTTCGGCGCCGGATTTTGCACTAGAATGGACGGCCCGAGACCACGCATCGGCGTGGTGCGCTTCCATGCTTCCCATACTTCGATCACGCCCGGAATCCATCTTGAACAGGCCTCGCCGCGAGTACCCCTTGCATTCTTTCGTGACCTCGCCTCGCAGCCCGGGACGCGCCGCGAGGAGAACTGCCTTTGTTTGAGCGGCACGCCGGGGGCGAACGGGTCGTCCTGGTCGCGATCGATTTCGGCACGCCGGATTTCTCCGACAGCGTTGCCGAATTGCGCGTGCTGGCCACCGGCGCGGGCCTGGACATCCAGGGTGAAGTGCTGGGCAAGCGCAGCCGCCCCGACGCCGCGCTCTTCGTCGGCAGCGGGAAGGCCGACGAGATTGCCGCGCTGGTCGCCGCCACCGGCGCCGACGTCGTCATTTTCGATCACGAACTCTCTCCCGCGCAGGAACGCAATCTGGAGCGCCGCGTGCGCTGCCGGGTGATCGACCGGGTCAGCCTGATCCTCGACATCTTCGCGCGCCGAGCGCAGAGCGCGGAGGGCAAACTGCAGGTCGAGCTCGCTCAGCTGCAGCATCTCTCGACCCGTCTCGTGCGCGGCTGGACCCACCTCGAACGCCAGCGCGGCGGCGTCGGCATGCGCGGTCCGGGGGAGAAACAGCTCGAGACCGACCGCCGGCTGATCGGCGTGCGGATGAAGGCCCTGCGCGAACGGCTCGACCGGCTCGGCAGGCAGCGGCGCACGCAGCGGCGCGCGCGGTCCCGCCAGCACGTGCTCGGGGTGGCGCTCGTCGGCTATACCAACGCCGGCAAGTCGACGCTGTTCAACGTGCTGACGCGCGCCGACGCCTATGCGGCCGACCAGCTGTTCGCGACCCTGGATACGACCACGCGCAAGATCCACCTGCCACGCGTCGTCGAACCGGCCGACGCTGCGACGGCAGCCCGGGGCGAAGTGGTGCTGTCCGATACCGTGGGCTTCATCACGCGCCTTCCGCACGACCTCGTGGCGGCCTTCCGGGCGACGCTCGAGGCGACCGCCGAGGCCGATCTGATCCTTCACGTGATCGACGCCGCGAGCCCGACGCGCGAGCGGCAGATCGAGGCGGTGGAGAAGGTGTTGCAGGAGATTGGCGCGGACGGCGTGCCGCAGCTTCGGGTCTACAACAAGCTCGATTTGACGGGCCTTGCGCCGGGAGTCGGGCGCGACGAATATGGTAGACTGCAGAGCGTCTACGTATCCGCGCGTACCGGCGCGGGCATCGAACTATTACGCGAGGCGCTGTCCGAAATCCTGTTTACCGAGCCGACCCCGGGTGATGCCATCCGGGGCGAGAGCGGCGGGACGCGTGACGACGCCGCTCATACCACCGTCCTCTCTTCATAAACGATATGGCCTGGAACGACCCCCAATGGGGCAATAAAGACAATCGACGGAGCAGCGGGCCGCCCGATCTCGACGAAATCTGGCGCCGCGTCAACCAGCGGCTCGGTGGCCTGTTCGGCAAACAGGGCGGCGGCAGCGGAGGCGACGGATTTTCGGGCGGAGGGATCCCGGGCGGCGGCAACCTGGTTGTGCTCCTGATCGGCGCGCTGGCACTGGTGTGGATAGCGACCGGCTTCTACATCGTCGATACGGGCCAGCGTGGCGTGGTGCTGCGCTTCGGCCAGTACACCGAGACGACCGAACCGGGCCCGCGCTGGCACCTGCCGTGGCCGATCGAGTCGCGGGAAATCGTGAATATCGATCAGGTGCGCACGGTCGAGATCGGCTATCGCAACAACGTCAAGAGCAAGGTGCTGAAGGAATCGCTCATGCTCACCGACGACGAGAACATCATCGATCTGCAGTTCGCGGTGCAGTACATCCTGAAAGACCCCGAGGATTTCCTGTTCGTCAACCGCGCGCCCGAAGACACCGTGCTGGACGTGGCCGAGACGGCGATGCGCGAAATCGTCGGCAAGAGCAAGATGGACTTCGTGCTGTACGAAGGCCGGGCCGACATCGCCGCCAGCGCGAAGCTGCTGATGCAGCAGATTCTCGATCGATACAAGACCGGCATCAACATCAGCCAGGTCACGCTGCAGAACATCCAGCCGCCCGAGCAGGTACAGGCGGCGTTCGACGACGCGGTCAAGGCCGGACAGGACCGCGAACGCCTGAAGAACGAGGCCGAGGCGTATTCGAACGACGTGGTGCCGCGCGCTCGCGGTCTGGCCTCCCGCCTGAAGGAGGAGGCCGAGGGCTACAAGCAGTCGGTGATCGCCAACGCCGAGGGTGAAGCGAGCCGCTTCTCGCAGATTCTGACGGAGTACCAGAAGGCGCCCCAGGTGACGCGCCAGCGCATGTATCTCGACACGATGCAGACCGTGATGAACAACACCAGCAAGATCGTGGTCGACCAGAAGGGCGGCAACAGCCTGCTCTACCTGCCGCTCGACAAGCTGCAGCAGGCCGCGAGCCAGTCCTACGCCAATCCGGCCGAGGCGATGCCCCCGTCCACGGTCGCGCCGCCGACCTCGACGGACACGCGCTCGCGTGACGCGCTCCGCAGCCGCGACCGGGAGGATCGGCCATGAGCAAGTACCTCAGTTCCTTGCTGATCGGCCTGGTCTTACTGCTGGTGTTGCTTGCCGCCAGTACCTTCACCGTCGACCAGCGGCAGAACGCGCTGGTGTTCCAGCTGGGTGAAGTGGTGGCGGTGAAGACCAAGCCCGGGCTCTATTTCAAGCTGCCGCTGGTGCAGAACGTGCGCTATTTCGATACCCGCATTCTGACGCTGGATTCCGCCGATCCGGAGCGCTTCATCACGTCCGAGAAGAAGAACGTCCTGGTCGATTCGTTCATCAAATGGCGCGTCATCGACGCGCAGCAGTTCTACGTCTCCGTGGGCGGCGACGAGACACGCGCCGCGATCCGCCTCAACCAGACCGTGAACGACGGTCTGCGCGCCGAATTCGGCAAGCGCACGATCAACGACGCGGTCTCCGGCAAGCGTGACGAGATCATGAGCGTCATCCGCGCCAAGGCGGACCAGGACGCGCGCAAGATCGGCGTGCAGGTGGTCGACGTGCGCATCAAGCGGGTCGATCTGCCGGAGAGCGTGTCGGAAAACGTCTATCGGCGGATGGAGGCCGAGCGCAAACAGGTCGCCAACGAGCTGCGCTCGACCGGCGCGGCCGAAGCCGAAAAAGTCCGTGCCGACGCCGACAAGCAGAAAGACGTGATTGTCGCCGAGGCCTATCGCGACGCGCAGCGCGTGAAGGGTGAAGGCGATGCGCGCGCCGCCGCGGTGTATGCCGACGCATACGCGCGGAACGGGGAGTTCTACGCGTTCTATCGCAGCATGCAGGCTTACCGCGAGAGCTTCAAGAACAAGAATGACGTGATGGTGCTCGACCCCAGCGCCGATTTCTTCAAGTACATGAAGAATCCGCGGGCGGCCGGCGCCCAATGAGCGCTTCCAGCTGGGCCGCGGCGATCGGCCTGCTGCTGGTGATCGAGGGGCTGCTGCCCTTCGCGGCGCCGGCCGCGTGGCGGGATGGCGTGCGGCGGATCACGGAGCTCCGCGACGGACAGCTGCGCTTCGTTGGCGCGGCGTCGATCTCGGCTGGCGTGCTCTTGTTGATGTTGACGAAGTGAAATGACGGCCTGGTTGCTGCCCGAAAACGTCGAGGACGTGCTGCCGCCGGAAGCGTGGCGCATGGAGGACATGCGGCGCGCGCTGCTCGACCTGTTCCGCAGCCGCGGATATCAGCTCGTGATCCCGCCGCTCATGGAGTACGTCGAATCGTTGCTGACCGGCGTGGGCGCCGGTCTCGATCTGCGGACCTTCAAACTCGTCGACCAGTTGAGCGGGCGCCTGATGGGCGTGCGCGCCGATACGACGCCGCAGGTGGCGCGCATCGACGCGCACCTGCTCGCGGCCAACGCGGTCAATCGCCTGTGCTACGCCGGCAGCGTGCTGCATACGCAGGCGGACGGCTTTCACCGTTCCCGCGAACCGATTCAGATCGGCGCGGAGTTGTACGGTGAACCCGGCACCGACGCGGATCTCGAGATTCTCACGTTGATGCTGCAGGGCTTGTCCGCGTGCGGGCTGAAGTCCGTTCAACTCGACATCGGCCACGTCGGTGTCTATCGCGCGCTGGCGCAGGAAGCCGGCCTGGCATGCGAGGTCGAGCACGAACTGTTCTGCGCGCTGCAGGCCAAGGACAGCAGCACCGTCGCGGTGCTCACTGCCGGCCTGTCGGCATCGCTGCGCGACGCCTTCGCCGCACTGCCTCAACTCTACGGCGACCGGCGGGTGTTGACCGAGGCGCGTGTGCGGTTGCCGCACCTGAGCGCGATCGAAGCCGCACTCGATACGCTGGAGGCGATCGGCGACGGACTGGAAGGCACGGATGCGGCCTACGACCTCGCCGAGTTGCGTGGTTACGGCTACCACAGCGGCGTCGTGTTCGCGGCGTACGCGGGCGGGCGCAGCCATGCGATTGCGCAGGGCGGGCGTTACGATCAGGTGGGACGGGTGTTCGGCCGGGCGCGGCCCGCGACCGGCTTCAGCCTGGATCTGCGCGAGCTGGCGATCGCCAGCTCGGATGCGTAAACCTGTTTCGCCGCCGCCCATGCGTCAACTCGCGCTCAGGATCGGCTGCATGCGGCGCGCGCTGCCGGCGCAGAGAAGCCGATGCCGCGCACGGCCGTCACTGGCCGGCATTCTGCATCCTTGCAGGGCAGGCGCGGGCGCTCATCGTGTAGACGGCGCCTCCGCGGCGGTTTCGCGTCGCCCGTCGGACCTTGCGGGCGGGTGGCACCGAGCGCGGACGCCGCTGGAAAGACTCAAATAACCGGAGATTGCACCATGGCAGCAAAGAACGTCGTCGTCATCGGCACCCAGTGGGGGGATGAGGGCAAGGGGAAGATCGTCGACTGGCTGACCGACCGCGCGCAGGGCGTGGTGCGCTTCCAGGGCGGCCACAATGCGGGCCATACCCTGGTGGTCGGCGGCCAGAAAACGATTCTGCACCTGATCCCCTCCGGCATCCTGCGCGACAACGTTACCTGCTACATCGGCAATGGCGTCGTGCTGGCGCCGGATGCGCTGCTCGAAGAAATGGACATGCTGATCGCGGCGGGCGTCGACGTCGGCAGCCGGCTCAAGATCAGCGAGGCGTGCCCGCTCATCATGCCCCACCATGTGGCGCTCGATCGTGCACGGGAAATCGCCAGGGGCGCAGGCAAGATCGGTACCACCGGGCGCGGCATCGGCCCGGCGTACGAAGACAAGGTTGCGCGCCGCGCGCTGCGCCTCCAGGACCTGTTCTATCGCGAGCGCTTCGCAGCCAAGCTGGGCGAAGTGCTCGATCATCACAACTTCATGCTGAAGAACTACTACAAATCCGAGACGGTGAGCTTCAATGAGACGCTCGACAGCATGATGGCGATGGCGGAGCGCCTCAAACCGCTGGTCGCCGACGTTCCGCGCAGCCTTTACGAAGTCAACAAGGCGGGCGGCAATCTGCTGTTCGAGGGTGCGCAGGGCACGCTGCTCGACATCGACCACGGGACCTATCCGTTCGTGACCTCATCGAACTGCACCGCCGGCGGAGCCGCGACCGGTTCCGGCGTGGGCCCGGCCGCGATGCATTACGTGCTCGGGATTACCAAGGCGTACACGACGCGCGTCGGCTCCGGACCGTTTCCCACCGAACTGTTCGACGACATCGGCCAGTATCTCGGCGAGAAGGGCCACGAATTCGGCGCCACCACGGGGCGCGCGCGCCGCTGCGGCTGGTTCGACGCGGCCGCACTCAAGCGCTCGATCCAGATCAACGGCGTGTCGGGGCTGTGCGTGACCAAGCTCGACGTGCTCGACGGCCTGGAAACCGTGCGCGTCTGCGTCGGCTACCGGATCGACGGCGAAACCTGCGACATTCTGCCGGTGGGGGCCGAATCGATCGCCAGCGTCGAGCCCATCTACGAGGATCTGCCGGGCTGGAGCGATACCACGGTCGGCGTACAGGAATTCGACAAGCTGCCGCAGCGGGCGCAGACTTATCTCAAGCGCATGGAAGAGTTGTGCGAAGTGCCGGTGGACGTCGTATCGACCGGCCCCGACAGGGTGGAGACCATCGTGCTGCGCCATCCCTACGAGGCGTGAGGCCACGACCCGCGCCACCGGAAGCAAAAAGCCGACTCGGGGTCGGCTTTTTGCTTGCAGCGTCTGGTGCCCAGAAGAGGACTCGAACCTCCACAGTGTTGCCACCGCTAGGACCTGAACCTAGTGCGTCTACCAATTCCGCCATCTGGGCTGTGAAGGCGCGCATTCTAGAGATCAGCCAATAAATTGTCAACGAAGAAGATGCCCTCAAAAAAATCCCGCAACCGCGCGGGCAAGCACAAGCTCCCGGCGATTCGCCTCGCCGATCCGTTCTACGAGCGCGAGGTCGAGCGTTACGAAGCGCCGCTGCCGAGCCGCGAATACATCCTGCAGTTGCTGACCGAGGCGGGGCATCCGGTGGATGTCGACGCCTTCGTCGATCAGCTGCACATCACCGACGGCGAGTACGAGTTGTTCCAGCGCCGGCTCGGGGCGATGCAGCGTGCCGGCCAGCTCATGATCAACCGCAAGCGCCAGCTGTGCCTGCCCGACAAGCTCGATCTCATCAAGGGACGGGTCGAGGGACATCACGACGGCTTCGGCTTCGTGGTACCGGACGACGGCGGCGACGACCTCTACCTGCCGTCCAAGGAGATGCACCGCGTGCTGCACGGCGATCACGTGCTGGTTCGCGCGGCCGGGTTCGACCGTCGCGGGCGCCGCGAGGCGAAGATCGTGGAAGTGCTCGAGCGCGTCAACAAGTTCGTCGTGGGCCGTTACTACCTCGAAGGCGGCGTCGGCTTCGTGATTGCGGAGAACCGCCGGATCAATCAGGACATCCTCGTTCCGGCGGAGGAGGCCGCCGGCGCGCAATCGGGGCAGGTGGTGACGGTGGAGATCGTCATCCAGCCCGGCGCCCAGAACGAGGCCGTGGGCCGGATCACCGAGGTCCTGGGCAGCTACGCCAGCCCCGGCATGGAGATCGAGATCGCGCTGCGCAAGCACGATCTGCCGCACGTTTTCCCGCCGGAAGTCGGACGCCGGACGGAGAAGCTGCCGAAGAAGGTACTCAAGAAGGATCACGCCGGGCGCGAGGACATCCGCCATCTGCCGCTCGTCACCATCGACGACGAAACGGCGCGCGACTTCGACGATGCCGTGTACTGCGAACCGCTCGGCCGCAGCGGTTATCGGCTGGTGGTGGCGATCGCCGACGTCAGCCATTACGTGAAGCCCGGCGATGCGCTCGATGCGGAGGGCTACCTTCGCGGCAACTCGGTGTACTTCCCGCGGCGCGTCATCCCGATGCTGCCGGAGGCGCTGTCCAATGGCCTGTGCTCGCTCAATCCGGAAGTCGATCGCCTGTCGATGGTGTGCGACATGCAGGTGAGCAGTACGGGCATCGTCAAGGAATACCGCTTCTATCCGGCGGTCATGCATTCGCATGCGCGCCTCACCTACAACCAGGTATGGGCCTGGCTGTCGGGCGAAGCCCGGCCCGACAAGACCCAGGCCGCGCTGCTGCCGCACCTCCAAGCGCTCGAGCGGCTGTTCCGCACACTCCTGAAGGCACGCACCAAACGCGGCGCGATCGACTTCGGCTCCACCGAGACACGGATCAATTTCGATGATCGGGGCAAGATCCGGGAGATCGTTCCCGTGATCCGCAATGACGCGCACCGCATCATCGAGGAATGCATGCTGACCGCCAACGTGTGCGCGTCGGATTTCCTGCACGCGCACAAGCAGCCCGCCCTGTACCGCATCCATGAAGGACCGACCGCCGAGAAACTCGCCGCGCTGCGCGCATTTCTCGCCGAGTTCGGCCTCGATCTGGGCGGCGGCGACAAGCCGCACGCCAAGGACTACGCCGCGCTGCTGAAGAAGATCGAGGAGCGGCCCGATCATGGGCTGCTGCAGACCGTCATGCTGCGCTCGCTCAAGCAGGCGATCTACAGCCCCGAGAACAAGGGTCACTTCGGCCTCGCGTACGAGGCCTACACCCATTTCACCTCGCCGATCCGGCGCTACCCCGATCTCATGGTGCATCGCGGCATCAAGGCCGCATTGCGGGGCGAGAAGCTGCCGGCCAAGGGGCTCGAGGAAATCGGCCTGCATTGCTCCATGACGGAGCGGCGCGCGGACGAGGCGACGCGGGACGTCGACGCTTGGCTGAAGACCTATTTCATGCGCGATCGCATCGGCGAAGAGTACGAGGGAACGGTGAGCGCCGTGACGGGGTTCGGTATCTTCGTCGCGCTGGACGACATCTTCATCGAAGGCCTGGTGCACGTCTCCGAACTCGGCCAGGACTACTTCCACTACGATCAGGCGCGGCATTGGATGCTGGGCGAACGGACCGGCAAGCGCTATCGGCTTGGTGACCGCGTGCGCATCACCGTGCTCCGCGCGGACCTCGAAACCAGCAAGATCGACTTCGCGCTCGTCGAACAACCCCAGCCTGCCGGCGACGTATCCGCGCCGAAGAAGAAGGCGGCGCCTGCTCGGGACGGCAAGCGCAAATGAGCGGGAAGCCGACCGAGAAACTCGTTTACGGCTTTCACGCGGTACTCGCGCGCCTCCGGCATGACCCGGGCGGCGTCCTGGAGATCTACCTCGATCTCACCCGTCGTGACGCGCGGGCGCGCGACCTCGTGCACCAGGCGAAGGACCGGAACGTCAAGCTGGTGCAAGTCGAAGCCGACCGGCTGACCCGCCTCGTCGGCAGGGCCGCCCGCCACCAGGGCGTGGTCGCGCGGGTCAAGCCGGCCGAACTCAGCCATTCGCTCGACGAGATCCTCGACAAGGCCGACGGGCCGCCTCTGCTGGTGCTGCTCGACGGCGTCACCGACCCGCACAACCTCGGCGCGATCCTGCGTTCGGCCGACGCCTTCGGCGCCAACGCCGTCGTTGCACCGAAGGACAACGCCGTCGGCATCAATGCCACGGTGGAGAAAGTCGCCTCGGGCGCGGCGGAGACGGTGCCCTACATCATGGTCACCAATCTCGCGCGCACCATCGAGGAACTCAAGGAACGCAACCTGTGGGTCATCGCCGCCGACGTGGACGGCGACCAGGCCCTGTCCGGCATCGACGCCCGAGGCGGTGTCGCCTGGGTGCTCGGCGCCGAAGGGGCGGGCATCCGCCGGCTGGTGAAGCAGAGCTGCGACCAGGTCGCACGGATCCCCATCCGCGGCACGGTGGAAAGCCTCAACGTATCGGTATCGGCGGCATTGTGCCTGTACGAGACGCTGCGCCAACGCAGCGCATGATGCATCCCGGTGCGAGCGGCCGCTCGTGGCTGGGCGGGTCGCGCCGCATGTGCGCCCGCGCCTTCGAACTTGCGCTTGGCGTTGCAATGGCGTGAAATGATTCCGTCGACAACACCTGCATCGGCCATCCGTCTGCGGGCCGGTGCGGCGGAGAGCGCCATGCATCCAACATCCTCCGCAGGCCCTGCGCCCTCTGCACGAGGGCTGCATCGCTTCATTTTCGCGGCCCTGTTGACAGCCGGTTTTCTGTCGGCGGCCCCCGTGGGGGCCGGAGTGCAGACCTTCGGCCTCGACGGGGGTGGCGCGGCGCTCGCCGCGCGCCCGCAGGCCGAGTGGGTGCGGCAGGCGCAGACGCTGGAAAAGCGTGCCGACTGGATCGGGCTGCTCTCGCACGGGCGGGACTGGGCCCGGGCGGACCGACAGAATCCAATCGCGTGGTTCGTGCAAGGGCGTGCGCTGGCGGAATTGGGGCGGCACGCGGAGGCGATCGCGGCCTACCGCCAGAATCTCCGGCTCGTGCCGCGCGACGTCTGGGCCTGGAACAATCTCGGCAGCGCCTGGCGCGACAGCGGCAACCCACGCGAGGCGATGCAGGCGTATCGGGCCGCGGTCGAGATCGATCCCGGCTATCTGCCCGCATGGAGCAACCTCGGGTTGACCTTCTATCTCGCGAAGGGGGAGGCGGGGGTCGCGCAAGCCCTGCAAAGGCTGGAGGCGGCCGACCCGAAGCTCGCGGCCGCTTGGCGGCAACTCGCGATCGAGCATTCGATGACGCGCGATCCACGGCTTGCGGGCGAAGCCATCGAAATCTTCCGCGGCATCGATGAAGCCCGGCGCCGGCGACTGTTCGACATCGTGTTCGCCGACGTTTGACGCCGGCTTATCCGGTGCGCTGCTCGAATTCCGCCACCGCCTGCCGCAGTCGGCTTGCTTCGTGCTCGGGGCGCATCAGTTCGCGGCGGGTGCGGCAATGCCGGAGCAGGCCGGCATAGAAATCCGGATCGCTTTCGGCGGCCACCAGGAGCCGTGCCAGTTCCCGCTCGTCGCCGACCGGGAAATAGCCCGGATAATCCTCGCCCAGCATGCCGATGTTGCCGGACATGTGGGAAGCGAGCACCGGCACGTCCGCGGCGAGCGCTTCGCAGATCACGTTCGCGCCACCTTCCATGAGCGAGCTGATGACCATGAGGTCGGCGCGCGCGAGATGTTTCAGGACGGTGCGGTGCGGCACCGGGCCGAACCATCTCCAGCGCGGCAACTTGCGTTGCGCCAGTTCCGCGGTCTCCGCCATGTCGCTGGTCAGTGCGCCTCCGAGATGCGTCACGCGGGTCTGCGACTGCTCGGGCAGATAGGCGGTGGCGAGCGCGGCGCGGAACGGATCCTTCTCCGCCCGGAGATGGCCGATCACCAGCACCTCGAAGTGCTGCGCCGGTGACGGCAGGCGCGGGATGTCGGGCGCGGATTGATAGACCACGCGGGTGCGCGCGGCGAGATGCGCCGGCAGTTCGTCGACGCCGCGATCCTGCAGCACGATGAGGCGGTGGGCGAATTCCAGCGCCTGCTGCGCGCTGGGGTCCGTATGGATGTCGCGGTAAAGATCGGTGCCGGTCAGCGCGACGATCAGCGGCCGGCTCGGGAAGCGCTCGGCGAAGGCCTCGATCGATGCGAAGCTGCGCCTTGCGTGCAAGGCCAGCATCAGGTCGGCGGACCGCCGATCCCATTCCACCTGAACACGCACCGGATGGCCCGCTTCGCGCAGAAAGCGGGCCCAGCGGGCGGCGGTATGCCAGTTGCCGTTCCGGTGTTCGCGGCCGTATGGGGTGACGAGGGCGATGCGCATGGGATCAGTGTAGCGTCCGATACGAATCGCGGATAATCGCCGTCATGGCCGAAACCGCCGTCACCTCGCGCGACAATCCCGCATTCAAACGGCTCAGGAAGCTTGCCGCATCGGCGCGTGCGCGCCGGGAGGCGCAACTGACCCTGCTCGATGGCGAGCACCTGTTCATCGCTTACCTGGAGGCGGGCGGCACCCCACAAACCCTGCTGCGCGCGACTTCGTTCGATGCCGGTCGATTCGCCTCGCTTGCGGCGCGCTGTCCGGCGGCGAAGCGCCTGGTCCTGTCCGATGCGCTGTTCGCGGAGCTGGCGCCGGTTGCGACGCCGACCGGCGTGCTTGCCGAGGCCGCCTGGCTTGCGCCCGAAGTGCGTGAGACGACACCGCTCGTGATCGTGCTGGAAGACATTCAGGATCCGGGCAACCTCGGCGCGATGCTGCGCAGCGGCGCCGCCGCGGGGGCGACGCTCGCCGTGCTCTCCAGGGGCTGCCACGACGCCTGGTCGCCCAAGGCGCTGCGCGGAGGGCAGGGGGCGCAGTTCGTCCTGCCGATGCAGCTCGCGGCAGACCTCGCGGCCTGGCTGGAAGCGTTCGACGGGCAGAGCGTCGCGCTTGCGCTGGGGCAGGAGCGCGATCTGTACGCGCTCGACCTGCGCGGCCCGCTCGCGCTCGTCGCCGGCAACGAGGGCGCCGGCCTGTCGGTGGCCGTGCGTTCGGTCGTGACGCGATGTGCGCATATTCCGATGGCGGGTGGGATCGAATCCCTCAATGCATCGGCTGCGCTCGCGGTGTCGGTATTCGAGGCCGCCCGCCAGCGCCGGAGCGCCGCCGGCCGGATCTGATCAGGCGGGGTCGCGTGTCTGCGGCCACGCGCGGGACAGCAGCGATGGGAGCCGCGCCGCAGGGACGGACGGGCTCAGGAAGTCACCCTGCACGATGGTGCAGCCGAGCGTGCGCAGGCAGTCGAGCTGTTCGCGGGTTTCCACGCCTTCCGCGGCAGCGTCCAGGTGCAGTTCCCTGCATAGCACCGTGATCGAGCGGACAAGCCCCCGGTCGATCGGGCTTGTCTCCAGATTCGCCACGAAGAGGCGGTCGATCTTCAGCGCGTCGAATGGAAAGTGCTTGAGGTGGGCGAGCGACGCATTGCTGGCGCCGAAACCGCCGATCGCGATGGCAATCCCTTCCGCCTTGAGCGTCCGGACGCGGGTGCGGGCGAGTTCCGTATTCTTCATGAGCGTGTCTTGAGCCAGCTCGAACTGCAGCGAAGCCGGCGGCAGTTTCGATTCGCGCAGTATTGCGCGCACGTCGTCGAGTAGCGAAGCGTGCCAGAATTCCCGATCCGAGAGGTTGACGACGAGGCGCCGCCCGGGGAAACCGGCCGCATGCCAGCTTGCCGCCTCGTGGCACGCCGTGGCGAGAAGTTTGCGGCCGACCGGGATGACCGCTCCCGTATCCGCCAACAGGTCGAGGCAATCCGCAGCATCGAGCAAACCCTTCTCCGGATGCACCCAGCGCATGAGCGCCTCGATGGCGTGCACGCGGCCGGACTCCAGATCGACTTGCGGCCGGTAATGGAGGACGAACTCTTCGCGCAGCAGTGCAAGTCTTGCATCGGTCTCCCGCCGCAGCCGCTCCGTCGCCATTGCATTCATCGTCGCGTCGTAGAGCTGAAAACCGTTCCGGCCCGCGGCCTTCGCGTGATACATCGCGGTGTCGGCGCGCTTCATGAGGTCACCGGCATCCGCACCGTCGTCGGGGTAGATGCTGACCCCGATGCTGCAACTGCAGGAAAGCTCATGGCCGTCGATGCGATAGGGCGGCCCCATGGCGGCGTGCATCTTTTCCACCACCCGCAGGATATCGCCGACGCTGGCGGCGTCTGCGATCGCCACCACGAATTCGTCCCCGCTCCAGCGTGCGACGATGTCTTCGGCGCGTGCCGCTGCACGGAGGCGTTCGGCCGCCTGGCAGATCAACTGGTCGCCGCAGGCATGGCCGAGGGTGTCGTTGACGCGCTTGAAGCGATCCAGATCGAGGAACATCACGCCCACCAGGGTTCGGCGCCGCCGGGCGCGCCGGAGCGACTGTTCCAGCCTGCCGACGAAGAGAGTGCGATTCGGCAGCCCGGTCAACGCGTCGTGGATGGCCAGATGTTCGTGCTCGCGGCTCGCCTGGTGGGTGTAGTGGAAGACCGCCGCGGCGACGCCGAGCCCGACCACGAGCGCCGCGCCGGAGAGCAGATACATGAAGAGCCGTGCCGTCCGGTGCACTTCGTGGGCTTTTCCGCTCGCCGCCTGCGCGTCGCGCCGGGTTTCCGCATCGAGTTCGGAGAGCACCGCCATCACCTTGTTCTGCGCGGGGATTCCCTTCCGGACCAACAGGCTTTCGGCGTCCGCGAAGCGTCCGGCGTTCGTCAGTTCGACGATCTCGGCGTGGATGGGCTGGGAGATGGCGATCAGGCGTTGCTGGAGCCGCATCAGTTCTCGTTCGCGATCGTTGAGCGGCAGGTGCTGGAGCGCCTGGCGCGCGGCGACGAACGCCGAGGCCGTGGCGTGGAACTCCATGAACAGCTCATCGCGAGCGAACGGCTCCTGGATCTTTGTGAGCATGAACATGGCCAGCATCCGTTCGTGTGCAGCCGCCACCATCTCGCGCGTGTGGTCCTGCTTGCGCATGTGGACGTCGACGATCGTATCCAGGCTGCTCGTGCTGACCGCGAGTTGCTTCAGGCCGATCGCCGTGACGAACAGGATGAGCAGCAGCTGCGTGACGAAGCCCGCGGCGAGCGCAAGCTTCCAGGGTGCCGGCCACGCGGCGCGCAACTTGAGCCGGGCCCGGACGGCGCCCGCAAGCGTAGGCATGGCGAGGAAACTCAGGCTTGCGCCGGGGCGCGAACCGGAGATGCGTGAGGCGGACGTCGCGTGGCGCATGGCGTCATGGGCCATGGAAAGCTGCATCGGCGCTGGGAGGCGCGTAGCAGCGCCGGTTTCATGATCGTTTTCTTCATATTCGTCGGGTCTCCGCCTCCATTAACGGCGATGCGCGGCGGAAAAACAGGGTTCGCCGTGCGGCGCCGTTCGTTACCCGACGGATGGTGCCGCCGGTGGCTGCGACCTCAGGCGCGCGGCGATCTCTTCCACCGACATGCGCGTGCTGTCGATGACGGGGATCGCATGACGCCGGTACAGGCGCCCGGCCGCGGCGAGTTCCTCGCTACACTGCGCGAGGCTGGCGTAACGGCTGTCCGGATAACGCGCCTGGCGGATGGCCGCGAGGCGTTCCGGCGCAAGGGTCAATGCGCGCAGCCGGGGAAGATGGGCGAGGAGCGCGGCGGGCAGATCGTCCTGCGCGAGATCGTCCGGCGTGAGCGGATAGTTGGCGACGCGCAGGCTCTGTTGCATCGCGAGGTAGAGCGCCGTCGGCGTCTTTCCCACGCGCGATACGCCGATCAAGATCAGATCGGCCTGGTCGAGGCGCCCGGGATTGAGACCATCGTCGAGGCTGAGGGCGAAGTTGACCGCATCGATGCGCGCTTCATAGCCGCTCGCCATGCCGTGGGTGCGGCCGCCGGCGGGTGTTGCGTGCTGGTCGAGTGCGTCTTCGACGGCGGGCGCGATCAGTTCAAACACATCGAACGGATTCAGCCCCGCATCGCGCAGGATGTCGCGCAGCGCCGGGTCCGTGAGCGAGGAGAACACCAGCGCGTGCGGCTCGGCCGCGACCCGCGCCGCGGTCGCGCGCGCTTTCTCCGCGTCGTCCACGAAAGGCATCACAATCAGGCTAAACTCGATCGCTGGAAACTGCGAGAGCACGCTCTTCGCCACCGCCTCGACGGTGACGCCGGTGTGATCGGATACGCAGTAGGCGTTGCGTTTATTCATTGTAGAGGCCCCCATGCAGATCTCGACCGACTATATCGTTCCGCTGGATACGCTGTCGATGGCCGACGTGCCGCGCGTCGGCGGCAAGAACGCCTCGCTGGGGGAGATGATCGCCAACCTTGCGCACGCCGGCGTCAAGGTGCCGGGCGGCTTCGCCACCACCGCGCAGGCGTTCTGGGATTTTCTCGACCACAACGATCTGCGTGCGCGCATCAATGCGCGTCTCGCATCGCTCGACGTCGACGACGTGACGGCGCTCGCCGCGGCTGGCGCGGAGATCCGTGCCTGGGTGGGAGCGGCGGTGCTGCCGCCCGTGCTCGAAACGGGTCTGCGCGCCGCCTACGCCGCGCTCGGCAAGGAGGTGTCGGTGGCGGTCCGTTCCTCAGCGACGGCCGAAGACCTGCCCGATGCCTCATTCGCCGGCCAGCAGGAGACGTATCTGCATGTGCGCGGCGAGGCGGCGCTGCTCGAACATGTGCGCAAGGTGTTCGCTTCCCTCTACAACGACCGGGCCATCGCCTACCGCGTGCACCACGGCTTCGAGCATGCCGACGTCGCGTTGTCCGCCGGTGTCCAGCGCATGGTGCGTTCCGACCTTGCGGTTGCGGGCGTGATGTTCACGCTCGACACCGAATCGGGTTTCCGCGACGCCGTCTTCGTGACGTCCGCCTATGGCCTCGGCGAGACGGTCGTGCAAGGCTCCGTGAATCCCGACGAGTTCTATGTGCACAAGCCGATGCTGGCGCGGCAACGGCCGGCGGTGATCCGGCGCGAGCTCGGCGCGAAGGCGACGCGCATGGTGTGGCGCGACGGCGCAACCCTGATCGAGGAGACGCCGCTCGAGCTGCAGCGCAAGTTCTCGCTCGACGATGCCGAAGTGCTGGAACTCGCGCGCCAGGCGGTGGCGATCGAAACGCATTACGGCCGGCCGATGGACATCGAGTGGGCGAAAGACGGGGAAAGCGGCGAGCTCTTCATCGTGCAGGCGCGCCCCGAGACGGTGAAGGCGCGCGCACGCGGCGCCGGCGAGCGCTACGTGCTCGACGCCCCGGGCGAACGGCGCATCAGCGGGCGCGCGATCGGCCAGAAGATCGGCGCCGGTGTCGTGCGTGTGATCGCCAGCCCCGCGGAGATGAACCGCGTGCAGCCGGGCGACGTGCTGGTGAGCGACATGACCGATCCGGACTGGGAACCGGTCATGAAACGCGCGGCGGCGATCGTCACCAACCGCGGCGGGCGTACCTGCCATGCGGCGATCGTCGCGCGCGAGCTCGGCATTCCCGCCATCGTGGGGACGGGCGATGCGACCCGGATCCTGCAGGACGGCGAGACCGTGACGGTGTCGTGCGCCGAGGGCGATACCGGCAACGTCTATGCCGGCCGGCTGCCGTTCACGGTGGAGACGCTGGCCGACGAAGTGCTGCCCGAACCGCCCGTGCGGCTGATGATGAACGTAGGCAATCCGGAGCGCGCGTTCGAGTTCGCGCAGATCCCGAACCACGGCATCGGCCTCGCGCGGCTGGAATTCATCATCGCACGCATGATCGGCGTGCATCCGCTGGCGCTGCTCGAGTTCGCCAGCCAGTCGCCGGAATTGCGCGCCGAGATCACGGTGCGTACCGCGGGCTATGCCGACCCCGTGTCCTTCTACGTCGACAAGCTGGCCGAGGGCATCGCCACGCTGGCGGCCGCGTTCTGGCCGCAGCCCGTGATCGTGCGGCTGTCGGACTTCAAGTCGAACGAGTACGCCAATCTGCTGGGCGGCGAACGCTACGAGCCGAAGGAAGAGAACCCGATGCTCGGACTGCGCGGCGCGGCGCGTTACGTGTCGCCGATGTTCCGCCCCGCGTTCGAACTGGAGTGCCGCGCCTTGAAGCAGGTGCGCGACACGATGGGCCTCACCAACGTCGAGGTGATGATTCCCTTCGTGCGCACGGTCGAGGAGTGCGCGGCGGTGATCGACCTCCTCGCGGCCAACGGTCTCGCGCGCGGCGCCAATGATCTGCGCCTCATCATGATGTGCGAGATTCCTTCCAACGTGCTGCTCGCCGACGATTTCCTGCAGCACGTCGACGGCTTCTCGATCGGCAGCAATGATCTCACCCAGCTGACGCTCGGCATCGACCGCGACTCGGGGCTGGTGGCCGGCGGTTTCGACGAGCGCAACCCCGCGGTGAAGCGGCTCCTGGCCGACGCCATCGCGGCCTGCAAGCGGCACGGCAAGTACATCGGCATCTGCGGCCAGGGGCCGAGCGATCATCCCGATCTTGCCGATTGGCTGGTCCGGCAGGGAATCGATTCGCTTTCGCTCAATCCGGATACCGTCACGGCTGCCTGGCGCCGCCTGACAGGCGCACAATAAGATTTCCACACGAAACGAACGAGGAAGGGGACGGGCGATGGGGACGACGGCGCGGCCGCGCAGGACTGGCCTCAAATGGCTGATCGGCATGCTGGTCCTGCCGCTGGTGATTTTTGGCCTCTATCTCGCCTTCGTGCTGAACTGCTCCTACTCGGACGGCGAGCGCGCCGGCTACCTGCAGAAGTTCTCGCGCAAGGGCTGGGTCTGCAAGACGTGGGAGGGCGAGCTTGCGATGACGACCGTGCCCGGCGTCGCGCCCGTGCTGTGGAACTTCACCGTGCGCGACCCGGCCATTGCGGGCCGGCTCAACGAACTGCTCGGCAAGCGCCTCGTGCTGCACTACGAGGAGCATCGGGGCATTCCCACCAACTGCTACGGCGAAACCAACCACTTCGTCACCCGGGTGCAGGCGATCGACGAGCCGGCACCGCTGTTGTCCGCGCCACCCGTTCCTCACCCCTGACGCCTTCCGGCGACCGCCCGGTTGCGGGCGGATCTGCTGCCGCGCTTGCGCGGTGCCGGCCCGGGTCGCGCGTCGCGTGTCAGCTCCGCCTATCCTGAAAGTGCCCGTTGCGCGCAGCCGCGCGTTGCCCGTTCGGCACGTTGCAAAAGACAGCCGCGGCAAACCGGAAACCGGGCGCCATTGCATTTTTCACCGACAGAAAAATCGCCATGGAGCATAACGCCATGTTTATTAAGACAAAAATGTTGTGGCACGCAATGTGCTTAAGAACAAGCAGGGTCTTGCGGAGCAAACACATGCAGGTTGTCGACTGGTTCGAGCATTTTCGCGAACAGCGGGCGGTGCCGGCTCAGCCGATTTCGCGCGTGGTCGAGCTTCCCGGCGTTGGCCGGGTCCGGCTGGTGCGCTCGGTGAACTGCGTGGGCACCATGTGCCCGCGCCCGCAACTGCTGACGATGAAGGTTGCGGGCGAAGTCGCGCCGGGCGAGATCATCGAGGTGATCTCGGACAACCCTGCGGCAGTGGAGGGGTTCCCCGCGCTGGCGCAGGTGCTCGGCTGCACGCACCTGGCGACGGTCCGCGACGACGATCGCTGGCGCATGTATCTGCGCAGGAGCCTGTGAACGAGACGGCCCGCAAGGCCGTCGGCATATTGCACATTAGATAGAGGAGCAGGGATGAGTACGGCGACGACGGGTTCCGCAACCGTGGACACGCCATGGTTGTTCAGAAAGAACAATCTGCAGGCGATGGGCGTGCTGGCGTTGGTGATCGCCGGGTCGGCTTGGGCGCTGTCGCTCGACACGCGTTTCGTCTACATGCTGGTCTACGTCTGGTTCGGCCTGGCGTACGGCATGCTGCTGCAGTACGGCCGCTTCTGCATGGCGTCCGCGGTGCGCGACCTGTTCGCGGTGAGGGTGCCCCGCATGGCGGTCGGCATGATGATCGCGGTGGCGCTGTACGGCGTGGTCGCCGCTGCGGTGACGCTGGCCGGCTTCAGTACCTTCCATCCCAACGTGATGGGCTGGCACATCATCGTCGGCGCGGCCATATTCGGCTTCGGCATCGTCTTTACCGGCGGTTGCGCCTCCGGCTCCCTCTACAAGGCGGGCGAGGGCAACATGAACTCGATGCTGGTCGTGATCGCCATTTCGTTTTCGCAGGCCATCGTCGTCAGCGCGAGCGGCTGGTGGGACAAGCTCGTGCCGCAGTCGTGGGTCGCGGCCGCGGCGGCGCAGGACATGCCGGCCGAGCTCACGGTCACCGAGGGCTGGTTCGACATCTTCACCGCCGGTCACATCTGGGGCCTCAAGGGCGCGACCACCGCGACGCTCTTCGGCATGGGCGAGACCACGACCGGGATCGTGTGGCTCAACACCTTCCTGACCGCGATCCTCCCGGTCGCGATCATCCTCGTCGCGCTCTACGTCTTCTACTACCGCAAGGGCTACCTGCGCCGCACCGGCAAGGCCACGCCGACGCTGGGCGACGAGTTCGCCGGCATGTGGGCCATGTTCACCGCCTCGAAGAACACCGCCATCGCCGGCATCGGCCTCGGCATTCTCGCGGGCCTGCACATGTACGTCACCGGCGCGCTGCGTGAGCACTACGACATCTTCAACTTCGGCGAACTGCTGGTCGCGATGGGCTATACCAACGGCCTCTCGATCCAGGACACCGTGTTCGATCCGGGCTATTGGTACATCACCACCCAGGAGGCCCAGTGGGGCGGCTGGGTGATGGAGAAGCTCGGCATCGGCGGCTTGATGAACAACATCTACTTCGGCCTGGACAACGGCCTGCCGAACCCGCTGCTGAACGCGCCCGGCTTCATGTCGGTGGGCATCATCCTCGGCGCCGCGATCATGGCCCTGTCCCGCCGCGAGTTCAAGTGGAAGATGCCGAGCTGGGAGACCGCCTTCTTCGCCATCGTCGGCGGCACCCTGATGGGCATCGGCGCCCGCATCGCCATGGGCTGCAACATCGGCGCCTTCTTCGCCACCGTCACCAACGGCGACCCCAGCGGCTGGGTGTTCCTGATCGGCATGACGCTCGGTGCGTACATCGGCGTGAAGGTCTTCGCCTGGTGGATGGACTGGAGCACGGCACGCAAGAGCGGCGCACTCGACTTCTGAGATCGCGCCGAGAGTTTCGACAACCAATCGCAAGGAGCAACATCATGGCAATGAGTTTCAACAAGACCGCGGACGGCCAATGGGAGCTGAACGTGTGCGGCTACACCTGCCCGCATCCGCAGATGTACACCAAGAAGGCGCTGCAAAAGATCGAGAGCGGCGACGTGCTCACGCTGATCTTCGACAACCCGTCGTCCGGGGAGTCGATCCAGGCCATGTGCGAGGCGGAGGGCAGCGACCTGATCGATCGCCAGGACGCCGGCGGCTCCTTCGTCTGGAAGATCCGGAAGGTCTGAGCGATGCAGCTCGGCTTGGTCATCACCGACGAACGATTCCTCGCGCACGCCAACGGCCTCATCGACGCGGCCACCGCGCGCGGATGGGACATCCAGTGCTTTCTGACCGATACCGGCGTCAACCTGCTCGCGGACGCCGGCTTCGTCGGCCGCGCCCGCGTGCGCCCGAACAGCGTCTCGCTGTGCGAGCACAGCGCCGAACACTACGCGGCGGGCCGCTTCGACCTGAATTCGCTCGCCGACGTCGTCATCGTCGGCGGCCAGTACCAGGACGCCGAGCTCGTGAAGAAGTGCGACAAGGTCTTGGTCTTCTGAGGAGCGAACGGACATGACGGATCAGAAACGCATCCTGATGGTGGCCGTGCAGAAGCCGGCCGAGGCGCTGCGCATGGCCAGCGGGCTCACCCTGCTGGACGACGCGGTCGCCATCGCGGTCTGGGGCAAGCTGCCCGAAGGGCCGCAAATCGACGAGCAGATGGAAGCGCTCGAGTTCGCCGACGTGCCGCTGGTCGAGCTCGACCCGGCCGCCGACGCGCTCGCCGCACTGGCGCGACAGATCATCGACAACGACGTGGTGTATTGCGTATGAGCACGGGAAAACAGGTTCTGCTGATCAACCCCGAGGCCGCGCCGGCGATGCCCGGTCTGGCCGACGCCTTGCGCGCCGCCGGCGCCGAGGTGAAGGAAATGAATCTCGACGACTACGGCGCCCTGCTCGACGCGCTCGCACAGGGTTTCACGCCGGTGGTACTGAAAACATCGTCGACTTGAAGGCGTTTTGCCCGCGGTCCCGGCCGCGGTGAAGGTTGCGCATGACTGGAACGGACGCCTCGACGTCCGCCTCCAGCGGCCCAGCCGCTATGGGAGCGTTGTCTTGCCGGCAGGCGAGGGCGGCGCGGCTTGATAATGGATGGAGGAACTTCTATGAACATGCGCATCAACAGGGGCTGGGCGGGCATAACCGTCCTGGTATTGGCACTCGGCCTGCATGGCTGCGGCGGAGACGAGGATTCGACGTCGGTCGCGAGTCAGATCGTGGTGAACACGCCGGCGGCGATCGCGCAGGTGTCGGCGGATGATTACGAACAGAACGTCAACGGCGTCATCACCGCGGCGACACTCAAGCGCTGGAAGGACAACTGGGTCGCCGAGCGTGCGAAGCTGGGGCTGACCGGCAAGCTCGTCATATTCCAGTCGGATGTCGGCCCGGGCGGTGCAGAATACATCGCGCCGAACGGCAGCACGGTCTTTACGTACCTCTCGCCATCGAGTGACTGGACCCAGGTGCGCAGCAACGGCGTCATCGAGACGATCCAGATGGTTCCGGATGGCGCCACGATGGACGCAGTGCTGAAGAAATTCAATATCGACCCACGGAACGACATGATCGTCGCCGCCATGGGAACCGGCAGCACAGGTAATGCGATGTCGCAGGGCCGCATTTGGTATGCGCTGCGCTACTGGGGGGTGGACAAGAAAAACCTCGCCATCCTCAATGGGGGCAACCAGTGGATCAATGGTAATGGCATGACTGCCGGTGATTTCGCCGCTGCTGATAGTGCAACGGTGACCACGAAGGAGACCTTGAAGGACGGGAAGTATCCGAATAACGGCACGATCTCGGTCAAGAGCCTACCCGCTGACAATACCCAATTGCAGGCGACGGCGGGCGATATGCTGCGTATTCTGCCCTCAAGCGACACCAACGTCTTGAATGATGGTGTCTTTATCTGGGATGCGCGCAGCACATCCCAGTACAGCGCCGGCGAAACCACCACCGCTAACACGATTACCCCGGTCGCGAATTACATGACTACGTTCCAGAATAACGGCTCGCGCCAAGGCCATCCATGGGGCGCGTTGCAGCTGGATTACACGAACATGTTGGACTCGGCGAAAGGCTTCGCTTACAAGCCCAAAGCCGAGCTGCAAGCCTACATGAACGGCAACGTGAGCGGCGCCGGGTTCATCGACGGGACCTACCAGCACGTTGGGGTCGGCAGAGCCTACCAGTCGGGTGACGTCGTCTACACGTATTGCGAGACGACCTTCCGCGCGATGATCACCGGCGTTGCCAGCACGGTCATTCTCGGCCTTCCGACCCGTTTCTACGATGGCGCGATGGTTGAGTGGAACTCGTTGTCACATCTGATGGACAAGAACGGTGATTACATCCTGCCGAGCGATTCGCCGTGGCGCACGGATGTGAAATCCTTCTACCGGGCGGCCACCAGCTACACCCTGGTCGATCCGCGCACCATCACCGATGCGTATGCATCGAGTACCGATGCGATCGTCAACGCCGACCGGGCCTACAAGACCGGCGAAGGTGCAGGCGGTGCCGCTGGCGGTGGTGCCGCCCCGACCAACCCGTGCGGCTGATGATCGCCAGCTGAAACTTGCTTCCTCCTCCTTTCGCCCACGATACTCTCGTGGGCGTTTTTTTATGGAGCTTTCGATGTTGATGCCGACTTGGCTCGGAAATGTTTTGCGGGGGGCGGCCTTCGTGCTGTCCGCCGCATTTCTCGTGGGTTGCGGGGAGAAACCCGGGCCTGCCGTCGATGCCTTCCTCGAACGCCATTGGGCCGAACCGATCGCGCCGCAGGGAACGCCACCGCGATCGTTCTCCGCGCTCGAGGCCTCGCTCGGACCGCAAGCGTGCGGCCAGTGCCACACGGAGCAGTACGCGGACTGGCGGCAAAGCCTGCACAGCCGCACCCTGGGCCCCGGCCTGCGCTGGCAGCTCATGTTGATGAGCCAGGAACAGGGAAACCGCTGTCTTCGCTGCCATACGCCGCTCGCCGAGCAGAAGGCGTTGGTTGCGCTCGAACTGGGCTGGCCGAATGCACCGAAACAGCCGCCGCCGGACTTCGTGCCGCCTGATCTGGCGCATCAGGGGCTGGTCTGCGCCGCCTGCCATGTGCGGGGACACGAGCGTTTCGGCCCGCCACCGCGCGCCGAGTTGCCGAAGGAGGTGCCGCACGGCGGCTTCACGGTGTCCAAGGCGTTCCAGGACAGCCGTTTCTGTGCGCACTGCCACCAGTTTCCCGACGACGGGCCGCGCGTTGCCGGCAAGCTGCAGGAGGATACCTACGCGGAGTGGCTGGCCAGCGACTATTCGAAAGAAGGGCCCGGTCGGCAGACGTGCCAGTCGTGCCACATGCCCGAGCGCAAGCATCAGTGGCGCGGCATCCACGACCCGGAAATGACGCGCAGCGCCATCGAGGTGAGGCTGGATCTCCGCGAACTTGACGGCGAGCGGCGCGAAGCGGTCGCGACGGTGCGCAACAGCGGCGCGGGACACCATTTCCCGACCTACATGGTGCCCAAGGTCGAACTCGCTTTCGTTCGCCACGACGCGGCCGGCGCCCACGCCCTCGGAAGCCAGCTGATCGGCTGGCAGGTCGACACCGGCATCACGCGCGAGATTGCCGATACGCGCATCCCCGCCGGGGAGGCGCGCGAATTCCGGCAGGCTTTCACCGCATCCGGGGAGGATTGGCACGTCGAACTGATCGTGCGCGTCCTGCCGGGCGAGCACTACGAGCGGATCTTCCGCGACAGCCTCGGCCGGGCGGCTCAGTTGCCCCCTGCTGCGGTTCCGTTGTTGCGGCAAGCGCTCGCCAATGTCGAGGCGGCGCGTTACGAGCTGATGCGCGTGGAGGCGCGGCCGATTGCAAATTGAAAGATTGCGGGCCGCAGGCTCCCTCCTGCAATTGCCGCCGGTTAGCTCAATATGGACAAGTGATTGATTCTTATCGATAATGAGTCTTGGCACGCATTGTGCTTAATATTGAGTGTCGAATAGACATGCGGAGACTGGACAACCATGCGTTCAACTGTCGCAAGCGTTCTGGCCCTGATCATGATGGTGGCGGCGACGGGCGTCGCAGCCGCCGACGGGCAGCCCCGGCTGAAATATCGTGGCAAGGGGCTGGCCTGCACGTGTGCGGGCGGCATGAGCGAGGACGACATTCGCAAGGGTTTGGCGGCCCGGTTCCCGCATTTACAAGACGCTCCTCTCGATAATCTGGATGGGCGTCCACCAATCCGTGACGAGCAAAGGAGGGCGGTAGATGAAGCGCAACCAAGGTAAGGGTGGACTGTGGGCGAGATTCTGGCGGGGTGGCGTCGTCATGTCGCTGCTCGGGCTGGGCGTCGCCGTGGTCGCAGGTATGGCCGGCAAGCATGTCGAGGAATCGGCGGACGTGACTGCGTCGGGGTGGGGTGTCGAGGCGACGGTGGCGATCGCCGAGGGGGTTCAGCGTCTGTCGCCGATCCCGCTCGCGAACGCGTGCGGCCTTGGCGCGTCGAGCTGCTTCAAGTGTCACAACGGCAAGCGCGCGGCCCTGCCGGAGATGGATACCGACAAGGCGCCTTGGCATGCGCAGCACGCCAAGGTGAACAACTCCTGCGTCGGCTGCCACAAGGGCAATGCCCGCATCATGAAGCAGGATGTGGCTCACACGAAGATGGTGGCCAAGCCGCGTGACAACACGACCGACTCCTGCGGCAGCTGCCACAAGAGCGATCTGGCCAAGGTGCAGGGCGCCTATCAATCGACCGCAGGAGCGAAGTGACATGAAAAAAAGCAGAATCGCGCGCATCGCTGCGCGCCCGCTGTCCCGCGCCTGCGCAGTCGGGCTCCTCGCCGGCATGGTGCCGCTGACGGCGGCCGCGGGCCCGACCATCGAGTTCGGCGAGCAGGGCTCGCTGACATTCACCTATGCGCTGCAGGGGTGGCTGCAGTATCGGGATTTCACCTCGCCGACCGATGACGGTTCGTCGACCGATGCCTTCCTGCGCCGCAACCGCGTGACGTTCTCGGGGCAGTACAACGACTACGTCGGCTTCTACGCCCAGCTGGAGGCGGGCAACGACAGCAAGCTCGGCAACGACAACCGGAGCGTCTACTACCGTGACGCGTACGTGACGCTCGATTACCGGGACGATCTGCGCTTTATCGTGGGCCGGTTCAAGAACACGTTCTCGCGCGAGAACCTTGAGGCGTGCCTCGAGCCGCTCACGATGGATCGCGGCGAAGTGATTCCCTATACGCCGTTCGGCGGCAGTCGCGATACCGGCGTCGCGGTGTGGGGCAACCTGCTCGATGCGCGCCTGCAGTACCGCTTCATGCTCTCGGACGGCCGCGAGGGCGACGTGGTCGCCGAGGATAACCCGCGCATGACCGCGCGGGTGCACTACAGCTTCTGGGAGCCGGAGTTCAACTACGGCTATCTCGGAACCTATCTCGGCACGCAGAAGGTGCTGACCATCGGCGCAGGCTACGACCGGCAGGATGGCGTCGCATACGGCAACTACGCCACGCGCAGCGACATCAAGGACTACGATGCATGGACGGTCGACGCCTTCATGGAGTACCCGACGGCGAGCGGCGTCTATACGTTGTCTGGCGCCTATTTCGAGTACGACACGGGCGGTGCGACCAACATGGCGCCCGATCCTGCGCTGCCTGTTTCCGCCGACCTCGAGGGCTACTACATCAAGGCGGGCTACATGCTGCCGAACAAGGTGGGTCCGGGCCGGCTGCAGTTCTTCGTTCGCCACGAGTCGTCCGACTACGGCCGGAAGACCGGCAACGTCGAGTACTACGACAACGACTGGAACAGCATCGGCGCGCACTACTATCTCGACGGGCAGAAGCTGAAAGTGAGTTTCGAGTACGCGGATATCTCGTACGACAATCAGCACCCGACGGATCCGGCCCTGCAGGACTATAATCAGGCCACGCTCGGATTGCAGTTCATCTTCTGAGCGGTATCGGTCAGGCGGCCGTCCGGGAACGGGCGGCCGTTCGCATTGTCGATACCGGTTCAGATTTGTTTTGAAGAGGTGTCGTCATCAAGTCACTAAGCATCCGGGGAACGTCTCCGGGGCGTCTTCCCCGCCTGGTAGTTCCGGGCCGTCTGGTTCCGGCCGCATTCGCGGTGCTGGCCGGGCTGCTTTATCTCTATTTCGGCTTGCGCTGGCACGCATCGAACGTCCTCTGGATCACGGGCGCGATGCTGAGCGGCGTGCTGGGCTACCTGTTCGTGCGCCTGCTCGCCGAACTGGCCGCCTTGCGTCGCCTCGAAATCGGCATCCACGCCGCGCGCGAAGGCCTGCTCGAACCGACCCCGGTCGGCCCTTTCGGCTGGACCAGTGTCGGCCGCATGATCCCCGAGTACAACATCACCATTTCGACACTGCGCCAGATGTTCCGCACGGTCGAGGAGTGCCAGGGGCGTTTCCTCAACGAGCGCAACCGCAGCAACACCATCTTGCAGAGCCTGCCCGGCGCGCTGTTGAGCGTGTCCGACGATCTGCGTGTGAGCATCGCGAATCGCCAGGCCGACGCGCTGTTCGGCGTCGAACCGGGCAAACTGATCGGCGCGGAGCTGTTCAGTCTGCTCGACGTGAGCGAACGCGACCGTGAAGTGCTGCGTGACGCGTTTCTGTACAAGCACGCGATCCGCAACCAGGAGATCGCGCTCAATCTCGGCGACGGCAAGCGTTACGTCGCGCTCAACCTGTCGTTCTACAACGACGAGGAGAACGATCTGGGCGGCGTGCTCATCCTGCAGGACATCACCGACTACCGGCAGCTCATGGAAAGCGTGGCGACGCGCGAGAAGCTGGTGGCCATGGGGCAGCTTGCCGCCGGCGTGGCGCACGAGCTGAACACGCCGCTCGGCAGCATTCTCGGTTATGCACAACTACTCGATCGGGGCGCTGCCGACCATCCGAAGCTGAGCGGGTACGCGCGCATCATCGCCGACGAGACGCAGCGCTGCTCGCGCGTGGTGCAGGAGCTGCTCAACTATGCGCGCAAGGACAAGTGCAGCGGCGAGACGTGCGACGTCAATCAACTGGCGCGCGATCTGATCGAAACCTTCATCAACTGCCGTCTCAAGCGTTACCGGATCGAGGTGACGCTGGATCTGAGCCCCGAGACGCTGGTCGCCGAGGGCAGCTGCGGGCAGTTCGACATCGTGCTGTCCAACCTGCTGGCGAACGCGATCGACGCGCTCGACAAGACGCCGTCGCCACGCATCGTCGTGCGGACCTGGGCGGAGGATTCCTACGCCTGCATCAGCATCGCCGACAACGGGCCCGGGGTTCCGGCGGAAATTCGCAACCGCTTGTTCGACCCGTTCTTCTCCACCAAGGAAGTCGGCCAGGGTTCGGGGCTCGGGCTTTCGATCAGCCAGGCCATCGTCGCCAAGCGCGGCGGCTTCATCGCCTACGATGCCGGGCACCAGCCGGGCAGCCGCTTCGTCATCAAGTTGCCCGCCGTCGATCTCGAGCGCGCAAAGCCATGAAGAAAGAAGAGCTGCCCGTGCGCCGGGAGGATGCCGGCGACACCGACGCGATGCCGACGATCCTGGTCACCGAGGACGATCGCAACATGCGCGAGCTGATCCTCGCGGTGCTTGCGGAATCGTCGATGCCGTTCAAGGTGGCGAGCGCCGAGAACGCGCACGAGGCGATGGATTTCCTCGAGAACAACGAAGCCGCGGTGGTGCTGACCGATCTGCGCATGCCCGGCGCGGACGGCCTCGACCTGCTGCGGTTCGTGAAGTCGCGCGATCCGCTGACGCAGGTCGTCCTCGTCACCGGATACGCCACCGTGGAGTCGGCCGTCGCGGCGCTCAAGGAGGGCGCCTACGACTACGTGCAGAAGCCGTTCGACACGCTCAAGCTGCGCTCGGTAGTGGAGAAGGCGCTCGATTACTACCAGCTCTCGACGGAGAACCAGCGCCTGCGCCAGCAGCGCCGCGCCTTCGAGGATGGCGGAGAGATCATCGGCGAGTCGCAGGCGAAGGAGCGCGTCGAGCGCCTGATCGACGCCGCGGCGGCCTACGATTCGAGCGTGCTGATCTTCGGCGAGAGCGGCAGCGGAAAGGAGCTGGTGGCGCGCCAGATCCACCTGCGCGGCAAGCGCAGCGCCAAGTCCTTCGTTGCGATCAACTGTGCCGCGATCCCGGAAAACCTGATCGAGAGCGAACTGTTCGGCTTTCGCAAGGGAGCGTTTACGGGCGCGGAGCGCAACAAGCCGGGCCTGTTCGAGGTCGCGGACGGCGGCACCCTGTTTCTCGACGAGATCAACAATGCGCCCATGGCGCTGCAGACGAAACTGCTGCGCGTGCTGCAGGACGGCAGTTTCTATCCGACCGGGGCGACCGAGCCGGTCCACGTGGACGTGCGCGTCATCGCCGCGAGCAACCGGCCGATTCCCGAACTCGTGGAGAAGGGCGAGTTTCGCGAGGACCTCTTCTATCGCCTGTCGGTGATGGAGATCACCATTCCGCCGCTGCGCGAGCGGCGGGAAGACATCGCGCTGCTGACCTACTATTTCCTCAACAAGCATTCGCTGCGGCTCAACAAGCATATCGCGGGCGTCAGCACGGCGGTGCTCGGTGCTCTGATGCGCTACGACTGGCCGGGCAACGTGCGCGAGCTGGAAAACGTCATCCAGCGCATGATCATTCTTGCGGAGTCGGAGCACATCGACGCCGACGTGCTGCCGCCACGCCTCACCGAGGAAAAGGATCCGCGCGGCCGCGCGCTCGACTACCTGCCGCCGCAGAGTCTCGACGAGGTCGAGGCCTATTTCATCCGCAAGACCTTGCGCGAGACCCGTGGCGACCGTGCGCTCGCCGCGGAGATCCTCGGCATCGACAAGTCGACCCTGTGGCGCAAGGTGAAGCGCTACGGCATCGAGGAATAAGGCCGGCATGCTCGTTGCCCACAGCCTGGCTTGCGAGCGCGGCGAACGCCTGCTGTTCAAGGATCTCGGTTTCGAACTCGGCGCCGGGGACGCGTTGCTGGTGCGCGGCGGCAACGGCCGCGGCAAGACCAGTCTGCTGCGCATTCTGTGCGGACTCTCCTCGCCGGCAGCCGGTGAGGTGCGCTGGCGCGGCGAAGGCATCGGCCGCAGCCGTGAGCGGTACGCCCGCGAGATGGCCTACGTCGGGCATGCCAACGGTATCAAGGACGATCTCACGCCGCTGGAGAACCTGCGTATGGCCGCCGCGCTCGGCGGCCGCGTGCTCGGCGAGGATGCCGCGCGGGCGGCGCTGACCCACGTTGGCCTCGCGCGCTGCGTCGATCTTCCGGCACGCGCGCTGTCGTTCGGTCAACGGCGCCGCGTCGCGCTGGCAACACTCGGCACCGCCGGTGCGCATCTGTGGATTCTCGACGAACCGCTCACCGGTCTCGACGTCGACGGCGTGGCAATGGTCGAGGCGATGATCGGGGATCACGTGCGCGCGGGCGGACTGGCGGTCATGACGACCCATCAGCCGCTCGCGCTCGGCGACCTCGTTCCGCACACCCTGTCGGTGGGGGACTGAAGGGCGATGCTGGATTTTCTCTTCACCGTCATTCGCCGCGACGTGCTGCTCGCCGCCCGTCGGCGCGGGGATTGGCTGACCGCGCAATTCTTTTTCGTGATGGTGACGAGCCTGTTCCCGCTCGGCATCGGGCCGGAGCCGGGGATGCTGCGCAGCATCGGCCCTGGCGTCGTATGGGTCGCCGCGCTGCTGGCGACGCTCCTGTCCCTCGGCCGCCTGTATGCGGAAGACCATCGCGACGGCACGCTCGAACAACTGATGCTGACCCCGTATCCGCACGCCCTTCTGGGGCTGGGGAAGGCGATCGCGCACTGGATCATCAACGGCATACCCCTTTTGCTCATTGCGCCCGTGCTCGGAATCCAGTTCAATCTCCCGGCAGACGCGCTGGCGACGCTCGTGCTGTCGCTTGCCATCGGTACGCCCATCCTGTCGCTGCTCGGCAGCATCGGGGCGGCGCTGACGCTGGGATTGCGCGGCGGCGGGGCGCTGGTTACGCTGCTGATCCTGCCGCTTTACGTGCCCGCCCTGGTCTTCGGCGCCGGCGCGGTGGAGGGAGTGCTCACCGGCACGGGTGCGGAAGCGCACCTTTCGCTGCTGGGCGCGTTTCTGCTGATGTCGCTGCTGATCGCACCCTGGGTCAGCGCGCTCGCGCTGAGAGTGTCCGTGGAGTGAACGCTTGAACCTGTATCAATACGCCTCACCGGCAACCTTTTACCCCCTCGCGGGCCGGCTCGTTCCCTGGTTCGCCGGGCTCGCCGCCGTCCTCGCGGCGATCGGGCTGTACATCAGCTTCTTTGTCGCGCCGACCGATTTCCAGCAGGGCGAGGGCTACCGCATCATCTTCATCCACGTGCCGGCGGCGTGGATGTCCATGTTCATCTACGTCGTCATGGCCTTCTGGTCGGCTGTCGGGCTGGCGTGGAATACGCGCCTGTCGTTTCTCATGGCGCGTGCGCTGGCGCCGACCGGCGCCATGTTCACCTTCCTCGCGCTGTGGACCGGCGCCCTGTGGGGCAAGCCGATGTGGGGGGCGTGGTGGGTTTGGGATGCGCGTCTCACGTCGGAGCTGATTCTGCTGTTCCTGTACGTCGGCGTCATGGCGTTGCAGGCGGCGATCGACGACCCGCGCCGCGCGGACCGGGCCGGTGCGCTGCTCAATCTGGTCGGCGTGATCAACGTGCCCGTCATCTATTTCTCGGTCAAGTGGTGGAACACCCTGCACCAAGGGGCGTCGGTGAGCCTGACGCGCGCGCCGTCGATGGCTCAGACCATGCTGTGGGGCATGCTGATCATGGCGCTCGCCGCGTGGATGTATACCATCGCCGTTGCACTCGTCCGTGCGCGGGCACTGGTCCTGGAACGCGAAAGACAGGCCGAGTGGGTGCGCGGCGTTCTGGGGGACAAGGCATGAATTGGGAAAGCTGGGCGGCCTTCTGGGCCATGGGCGGCTACGGCCTCTACGTGTGGGGATCGTTCGGCGTGACCGTACTGTGCATCGTCGGCGAGATCTGGCTGCTGGGGCGTCAGCGCCGGCAGGTCCGGCAGCGTCTGAGGCGACTGCTGGCCTGGGATGCGCAATAATCCGGAGATGGCCATGAAACCACGTCACAGGAAACTCGCTCTGATCGTACTCGTCGTCGCACTCCTCGGCGGGGCGGTCGCACTGGTGCTCAATGCGTTCCAGAGCAATCTGGTGTTCTTTTTCTCGCCCACCCAGGTTGCGAACGGCGAGGCGCCGACCAGCCGTGCCTTCCGCATCGGCGGTCTGGTCGAGGCGGGGAGCATCAAGCGCGAGGCGGACGGCCTCACCACGCGTTTCGTCGTCACCGATACCGCGCGCTCGATGCCGGTGACCTACACCGGCATCCTGCCCGACCTCTTCAAGGAGGGCAAAGGCGTGGTCGCGGAAGGGCGGCTCGGCGCGGATGGGCTTTTCACCGCCACCCAGGTCCTCGCCAAGCACGACGAAAATTACATGCCACCCGAGGCGGCGGACGCGATCGAGCAGGCGCAGAAAGCGCAGCAGACGACGGTGGTCGAGTGATTGCGGGGCATAGGGAGCCGCGCGACGGCGACCACACCTGGAATCGCAGGCTGCGAGACTCCAGGCGCGATCGAACGGATGCGGGGGGTGCGTGTCGAAGGCGTATCGCCGCGGGCGCGTCGGCAGACTGGGTTAATGTGGCGTTCCTGCTTCAACAGGAACGGCCATGCTTGATTTGAGGTAGTCATCATGATTCCGGAGCTTGGCCATTTCGCACTGATCGTCGCGCTGCTGCTGGCGTTGACCCAGGCCGTCCTGCCTCTCTACGGCGCGGCGCGCGGCAATCTCACGCTGATGGCCGTGGCACGGCCCGCCGCGCAGGGTCAGTTCGTGTTCGTCGGCATCGCTTTCGCCTGTCTGGCGTACGCATTCCTGGCCAATGACTTCTCGGTCGAGAACGTGGCGCGCAACTCGTTCTCGCGGCTGCCCGAGGTCTATCGCTTCACCGCCACCTGGGGCTCGCACGAAGGTTCGCTGCTGCTGTGGGTGCTGATCCTCGCCTTATGGACCACGGCGGTGTCGGTGTTCTCGCGCCATCTGCCGGAGGACATGGCCGCGCGCGTGATCGGAGTCATGGGCCTGATCTCGATCGGTTTTCTCGCCTTCCTGCTGACCACGTCCAACCCCTTCACACGCCTGTTGCCGGCGGCACCCGATGGTAACGACATGAACCCGCTGCTGCAGGACTGGGGCATGATCATCCATCCGCCGATGCTCTACATGGGCTACGTCGGCTTCGCCGTGGCTTTCGCCTTCGCCATCGCGGCGCTGCTCTCGGGCAGGCTGGACGTCGCCTGGGCACGCTGGTCGCGTCCCTGGACCACGGTGGCGTGGGCCTTCCTCACCCTGGGCATCGTGCTCGGGAGCTGGTGGGCCTACCGCGAGTTGGGCTGGGGCGGCTGGTGGTTCTGGGATCCCACGGAGAACGCCTCGTTCATGCCCTGGCTCGCTGGTACCGCACTGATGCACTCGCTCGCGGTCACGGAGAAGCGCGGCGCGTTCAAGGCCTGGACCGTGCTGCTGGCGCTGACGACATTCGCGCTGTCGCTGCTCGGCACCTTCCTGGTGCGCTCGGGGGTGCTTTCCTCGGTGCATGCGTTCGCCACCGATCCCGCACGCGGCGCCTTCATCCTGGGTTTCCTCGCGGTGGTGATCGGCGGCTCGCTGGCCCTGTACGCCTGGCGCGCGCCGAAAATGATCACCGGCGGCGGATTTACCTGGTTCTCGCGCGAATCGCTGCTGCTCGCCAACAACGTGATCCTCATCGCCGCGCTGGGTTCGGTGCTGCTCGGCACGCTGTATCCGCTGTTCATGGATGCGATGGGACTCGGCAAGATCTCGGTCGGCCCGCCGTACTTCAACGCGGTGTTCGTGCCGCTGATGGCGCCGGTCCTGTTCCTGATGGGTGTCGGCCCGCTGGCGCGCTGGAAGGAGGCGAGCCTGCCGGATATGTTCGCGCGCCTGAAGTGGGCGCTGGCCGTGGCGCTGGCGACCGGCCTGCTGCTTCCGCTGACGCTGGAGGGCTACAAGCCCTGGGCGAGCCTGGGCTTCGTTCTTGCCATCTGGATCACGCTCACGGTGTTGGTCGCCTTCGCCGACCGGCTCAAGCATGGCCAGCGCGGCCTTGTGCAGAAGCTTGCGGCGCTGCCGCGCGCGTTCTGGGGCATGCAGCTGGCGCACTTCGGCATGGCGGTCGGCATCGCGGGCATCGCCGTGGTCGCGAACTATTCGACCGAACGCGACGTGCGCATGGAGGTAGGCAGCTACGCGGAGCTGGCCGGCTATACCTTCACGTTCCAGGGCACAACGGACCGCGAAGGACCCAACTACAACGCCGCGCGCGGCACGATCGAGGTCCGCCGCAACGGCCAGCCGGTCGCGACGCTGCATCCGGAGAAACGCATCTACCATGCGTCCGGCATGGGCATGACCGAGGCATCCGTACACCCGAACCTGTTCCGCGACATCTACGTCGCGATGGGTGAGCCCATCGGGGAGTCGGGTGCGTGGACCGTGCGCCTGTTCCACAAGCCCTTCATCAACTGGCTCTGGCTCGGTGCCGTGTTCATGGTCGTCGGCGGCTTCCTGGCCGCGTTCGACAAGCGCTACCGCATCGCGCTGCGGCGCAGTGCGGTGCCGAAGGGCCTCGCGGCGCAGGGAGTCTGAATCATGAAGCGTTGGCTGCCGCTCGTCGGTTTCCTCATCCTTGTCGCATTCTTCGCCAAGGGCCTGTTCCTCAATCCGCGCGAGGTGCCTTCGCCGTTCATCGGCCGGGCGGCACCCGCCTTCACGCTGCCGCTGGTCGGGAACGCGAACGCCACCTTCAGCCCGGACGACATGAAGGGCAAGGTCTGGATGCTCAACGTCTGGGCGCCCTGGTGCGTGTCGTGTCGCCAGGAACACGGAATGCTCATGCAGATTGCGCAAAGCAACCGCGTGCCGATCGTGGGGCTCAACTGGAAGGATGCGGATCGCGAGGCGGAGGCCTTGCTTGCGCGCGTCGGCAGCCCGTATGTCGCGGTGCCGGAGGACCTCGATGGCCGTGTCGGCATCGACTATGGCGTCACCGGCACGCCCGAGACCTACGTCATCGACCAGGCCGGCATCGTGCGCTTGAAGCACATCGGCCCGATCAGTCCGGAGGTATGGCAGACCAAGTTCGTGCCGAAGCTCGAGGAGTTGGGTACATGAAACGCTTTCTGCTGGGCCTGTTGCTCGTGATCTCCCTGCCGGTACTGGCCAATGAAGCAGAGCCGGCGGCGGCGCTGCCCAACGCGGAGGATCCGGTCATCGAAGCACGCCTGGTCAAGCTGGCGGAGGATCTCCGCTGCCTCGTGTGCCAGAACGAATCGCTGGCCGGCTCGCAGGCGGGGCTCGCGGAAGACCTGCGGCGCGAGATCCGTGATCAGATGAAGGCCGGCAAGGACGATCAGGAAGTGATCGCCTACCTTACCGACCGCTACGGCGATTTCGTGCTCTACAAGCCGCCGTTCAAGCCGGTGACCTGGCTGCTCTGGCTCGGCCCGGCGCTGTTCCTCGGAGTCGGCGGCGCCGTCTGGTACCGCGCGCTGCGCCGTCGCAGCATGGAAGCCCCTCCGATGGACGAGGCCCGGCGCGCTGCCGCCGCTCGATTGCTGGAAGAAAAATGAACGCGTTCTGGACCGCCTCGATATTCTGGGCCGCTGCCATTGCCTGCGTCGCCGTCGCCCTCGCCTTCGTGTTGCCCGCGTTGATGCGGACGCGAAGCACGGTGGACAAGGCAGGCCGGCGTGACGTCAACGTTGCGGTCTACCGCGACCAGTTGAGGGAAATGGATGCCGACCGGGCCAACGGTCTGATTTCCGAAGAGCAGTACGCGCACGCCCGGCAGGAACTGGAGGCACGCCTCGCCGATGATGCACTGGCACCGGAGGCCGGCCCCACCACGGGCCATGCCGGGGGCCGCAAACTTGGCTTCGCGCTTGCCGCCGCGCTCCCTGCTGCCGCCTTCGCACTGTACTTCTGGCTCGGCAATCCGGCAGCGCTGGTTCCCGGCGCGACCGCACCCGGTGCCGCCATGGCCGGTGTCGAGGCGGATTTCGACCAGCTGATCCGGCAGGTCGAGGAAAAGATGCGTGCCAATCCCGAGGATGGCGAGGCGTGGACCATGCTGGCGCGAAGCTACGCGTTCGTGGGCCGCTGGCCGGAGGCACAGAAGGCGTTCGAGAAGGCCGCGGCACTGTTGCCGCAGGAAGCCTCCGTGCTGACCGGTCTTGCCGAGGCGCAGGCCTTGGCGGGCGGCGGGGTGATCACGGCCAGTTCGATGGAACTCGTGCAACGGGCGCTGGCGCTCGATCCGAACGACACCAAGGGCCTCGAACTGGCCGGCGTCAATGCGTTCCAGGAACAGGATTTCGCCACCTCGGCTGCTTATTTCAAACGCCTGCACGGACTGCTGCCGCCGGATGATGCTTACACTCAGGAGATCCTGGCGGCACAGCAGGAAGCCGAGCGTCGCGCCGGCTCGGATACGGCTTCCGTCGCCGCATCGGCGAGTCCGGCGGCTGCGCCGGGCGCGGTCATCCGCGGCCGCGTCGACATCGCGCCGGCGCTCAAGTCGGCGCTCCGCGAATCGGACGTGCTGTTCCTGTTCGCACGCCCGGCAGGGGGCGGTCCGCCGGTGGCGGCGATCCGCGCGACCGCCGGCGAACTTCCGCTGACGTTCGAGCTGGGTGACGATGCGGCGATGAATCCGGACAACGCGCTTTCGCGTCACAGCCAGGTGACCTTGGTCGCCCGCATATCGCGCTCGGGGAATCCGATGGGGCAGCCCGGAGACCTCGAAGGCTCGGCCGAGAACGTGGCCGTCGGGGCCAGCGATGTCGTCGTCGTGATCGACCAGACCCGCTCCTGAAGGAGATCGGCGGAAAAGGCGCCGCGGTTTGAGCGGCGGGGTGGGATGGAGTAAAACCCCCCATCACCCGCCCCCGCCAAGAAAATGACGAAGTATGTGTTTGTCACCGGTGGGGTGGTTTCTTCCCTCGGGAAAGGGATCGCCTCCGCTTCGCTCGCTGCGCTGCTCGAATCGCGCGGCATCCGTGTCACCCTCCTGAAGCTCGATCCTTACATCAACGTCGATCCGGGTACCATGAGCCCGTTCCAGCACGGTGAGGTATTCGTGACGGACGACGGCGCCGAGACCGACCTCGACCTGGGGCATTACGAGCGCTTCTCCAGCGCGCGCATGAGCAAGCGCAACAACTTCACCACCGGCCAGATCTACAAGTCGGTGATCGACAAGGAACGCCGCGGCGATTATCTCGGGGGCACGGTCCAGGTCATCCCCCACATCACGGACGAGATCAAGCGCTCGATCCGCGAGGGGTCCGCCGGCGCCGACGTCGCGCTGGTCGAGATCGGCGGCACGGTGGGCGACATCGAGTCGCTGCCCTTCCTCGAGGCGATCCGCCAGATGGGCTTCGAGGAGGGCCGGGAAAACACCTGTTTCATCCACTTGACGCTCCTGCCCTACATCGCCACGGCGGGAGAGCTGAAGACCAAGCCCACCCAGCATTCGGTGAAGGAACTGCGCGAGATCGGCATCCAGCCCGACATCCTGATGTGCCGCGCCGATCGCGAAATCCCCCTGGACGAACGGCGCAAGATCGCGCTCTTCACCAACGTGCGGCCGGAAGCGGTGATCGAGATGCGGGACGCTGACTCGATCTACAAGATTCCGGGTATGCTGCACGATCAGATGCTCGACGAGATCGTCTGTCACCGGCTCAACATCCTGGCGCGTGCCGCCGACCTCAGCGTCTGGAAGGAGCTCGTACACGCGCTCGAGAACCCGCAGCACACGGTCGACATCGCGTTCGTCGGCAAATACGTCGACCTCACCGAGTCGTACAAGTCGCTCTCGGAGGCGATGACCCACGCCGGCATGCATACCCTGAGCCGGGTCAAGGTCCACTACCTCGACTCCGAGCAGCTCGAGAAATCCGGTACCGACTGCCTGAAGGACATGGACGCCATCCTGGTGCCGGGCGGCTTCGGCAAGCGCGGCGTCGAGGGCAAGATCGCCGCGATCCGATACGCGCGCGAGAACAAGGTGCCGTATCTGGGCATCTGTCTCGGCATGCAGCTCGCGGTGGTGGAGTTCGCGCGGGACGTCGCCGGCATGGCCGACGCGCACTCCACCGAATTCGACCCGGAGACCACGCATCCGGTGATCGGCCTCATTACCGAATGGCTCGACCGTACTGGGCAGGTCGAGAAACGCAGCGAACGGTCGGACCTGGGCGGGACGATGCGCCTCGGCGGCCAGCCTTGCGAACTGAAGGAGGGAACGCTGGCGCGCGAGATCTACGGTGCGCCGGCGATCACGGAGCGTCACCGCCACCGCTACGAAGTCAACAACACGCTGCTGGCCGAACTCGAGGCCAAGGGCCTGGTCGTCGCCGGACGCGCGCCCGGCACCGGCCTGTGCGAGATGATCGAGCTGCCGCGTGAGGTCCACCCCTGGTTCGTCGCGTGCCAGTTCCATCCCGAATTCACCAGCAATCCGCGCAACGGCCATCCGCTGTTCATCGCCTTCGTGCGGGCGGCGTTGGCGCACCAGGAGGGGAGGCGCATCCAATGAATCTGTGCCATCTCGAAGCGGCCCTGCGTGCCGCGAGGCGGGGCAGGGGCTTCGCGCAGTGTGGACTTGACCTAGCGGACAGGCGCATCGAGGCCGCGCTGATTGCGATCGCAAAGGAATCCGCACGATGAAGCTCTGTCATTTCGAGGCGGGTCTCGACCAGCCGCTGTTTCTCATTTCCGGCCCCTGCGTGATCGAATCCGAGCAGCTGGCGATGGATACGGCGGGGACATTGAACGAAATGTGCACTGCGCTCGGCATTCCGTTCATCTATAAATCCTCGTTCGACAAGGCCAACCGCTCGTCGACCCAGTCGTTCCGGGGACCCGGGATGGACGAGGGTCTGCGCATCCTCTCCGAGGTGAAGGCGAAGATCGGCGTGCCGGTGCTGACCGACGTTCACGAAGATACGCCGCTGGAAGAGGTCGCCGCGGTGGTCGACGTGCTGCAGACGCCTGCTTTCCTGTGCCGCCAGACCAACTTCATCCAGAACGTCGCGAAGCAGGGCAGGCCCGTCAACATCAAGAAAGGCCAGTTTCTCGCGCCGTGGGACATGCAGAACGTCGTCGACAAGGCCCGCGCGGTCGGCAACGAGCAGATCATGGTGTGCGAGCGCGGCGTGAGCTTCGGTTACAACACGCTGGTGTCGGACATGCGGGGGCTGGCGATCATGCGTTCGACCGGCTGCCCGGTGGTGTTCGATGCGACCCACTCCGTGCAGCAGCCGGGCGGGCAGGGCACGAAGAGCGGCGGGCAGCGCGAGTTCGTGCCGGTGCTGGCAAGGGCGGCGGTGGCGGTGGGCGTCGCCGGCGTGTTTGCCGAAACGCACCCGAATCCCGAGCGCGCGCTGTCCGACGGTCCCAACGCATGGCCGCTCGGCATGATGAAGGAAGTGCTGGAAACGCTGAAGGAAATCGACGCGCTGGTGAAACAGCGCGGATTCATTGAACACCGATTGATGAACACCTGATCCGCGGTCGCCCTCGGGGGCATCGGGCATGAAGGCACGCGAAGCTTCGGCGGCGCTGGCTTTGCACCCGCCGCGGACGAAAACCGTAAAACGAAGGAAGGCAATTGAGCGCAATCATCGATATCGTCGCCCGGGAAATCCTCGATTCCCGTGGCAATCCCACTGTTGAAGCGGACGTCCTGCTCGAGTCCGGCGTGATGGGCCGTGCCGCCGTGCCGTCGGGCGCCTCGACCGGAAGCCGCGAGGCGATCGAACTGCGCGACGGCGACAACTCGCGCTACCTCGGCAAGGGCGTGCTGAAGGCGGTCGAACACGTCAACACCGAAATCAGCGAGGCGCTCATCGGTCTCGACGTCGAGGATCAGGCCTTCATCGACAAGACCCTCATCGAACTGGACGGCAGCGAGAACAAGTTGCGCCTCGGCGCGAACGCGCTGCTCGCGGTGTCGATGGCGTGCGCGCGTGCTGCGGCCGAACAGGCCGGATTGCCGCTGTACCGCTACCTTGGCGGTGCCGCACCGATGGCGCTGCCGGTGCCGATGATGAACATCATCAACGGCGGTGCGCATGCGAACAACAACATCGACATGCAGGAATTCATGATCATCCCGGTCGGGGCGCCGAGCTTCCGTGAGGCGCTGCGCTACGGCACCGAGGTGTTCCACGCGCTGAAAAAACTGCTCGACGCCGCCGGCATGGCGACGACGGTCGGTGACGAGGGCGGTTTTGCGCCCAATCTCGAATCGCACGAAGCGGCGCTCCAGCTGATCGTTCAGGCGATCGAGAAGGCGGGGTTCCAGCCCGGCATCGATGTCGCGATCGGCGTCGACTGCGCGAGTTCGGAGTTCTACAAGGACGGCGCCTACCATCTCGAATCCGAAGGACTCGCGTTGTCTTCGGCCGAGCTCGCCGACTATCTCGCCGCCTGGTGCGACAAGTACCCGATCGTCAGCATCGAGGACGGCATGGCCGAGGGCGACTGGGACGGCTGGAAGATCCTCACCGACAAGCTCGGTGCGCGCGTGCAGCTGGTCGGCGACGATCTCTTCGTGACTAATGCGAAAATCCTCCGGGAGGGCATCGAGAAAGGTATCGGCAACTCGATTCTGATCAAGGTCAACCAGATCGGCACGCTGTCGGAAACCTTCCAGGCGATCGAGATGGCCAAGCAGGCGGGCTATACCGCCGTGATCTCGCACCGGTCGGGTGAGACCGAGGACACCACGATCGCCGACCTCGCGGTCGCGACCAACGCCCGCCAGATCAAGACCGGCTCCCTGTCGCGTTCCGACCGCATGGCGAAGTACAACCAGCTGCTGCGGATCGAGGAAGAACTCGGCGATACGGCAAGCTATCCCGGACGCGATGCGTTCCGCCAGCGGGGCTGACTGGATCGGACGCCTGCGCCGCCGGGGACTCTCCTGGACGCTGGCCGCAGCGCTCGTGCTGTTACAGTACCCGCTGTGGTTCGGCGAGGGCGGCTGGTTGAAGGTGCGCGAGCGCGCGCGGGAAATCGAAACCCAGCAGGCGCTGAACCAGCGCCTGCAGACCCGCAACGCCGGCCTGCTGGCCGAGGTCGGCGACCTCAAACAGGGGCGGGATGCCATCGAGGAACGCGCCCGCAACGAACTGGGCATGATCGCACCGGACGAATGGTTCGTGCGTGTCGTGCCCGCGCCCACTGTCCAGCCGGGAAAGATGCATGAGTGAACTGCAAATCTGGTTGCTTGCGATCGGTGCGATCGTCGTGATCGCCGTGCTGCTGTACAACTGGACCCAGGAACGGCGTTTTCGCCGACAGGCTGACGCGGCTTTCCAGGCCCCGGTGGCCGACGTGCTGATGGCGCCCGGCGTGCGGCGAGATGCGCCGCAGCGCGTGGAACCGGCGTTGCACGGTGAGCCGGATTTCGAGTCCGAGCCGGCGGTTGACCGGGGAGAAGCCATCGAGCCCCGTCTCGTGGTCGAACCCGTGGAAGCAACGGCGTGGCATGCGACGGACGAAGCCGCATCCGGCGCCGCCACGCCGCGTTCCGTCGGTGCAGCCGAGGCGGCCGCGCCGCCCTATGACGAACTGATCGAGTACCGTGTCCGCATCGAGGGCACCGAAATGGCGTCGGCGGGCTTCGCCGAGACCTACGCGCAAACGCGCACGCTGGGCAAGCCGGTACGGTGGTTCGGCCTGCCTGCCGGCGCCGTCGAGTGGGAAGAGATCCAGCCGTGGCGCGACGGCCGCTACGATCGAGTCATGGTGACCCTGCAGCTTGCCGACCGCAACGGCGCCGTGCACGCGGAGCAGCTTGGCGCCCTGTGCGAATTGCTGCAGGCGATGGCGCAGTCGATGGGGCTGCGCATCGCGTGCGACGACCTGGGCGACGCGCTCGGGCGTGCGCTTGCGATCGATCGCTTCTGCGTCGACGTGGACGTGTTGATCGGTCTCAACGTCGTGGCGCGGGGCGACGGCGTTCTGAATCTCGTACAGATCATGGACGAGGCGGAGGACAGCGGCATGGTGCTCGGGGCGGACGGGACGCTCCAGTTGCTCGACAGCCGCGGTGAGCCGCTCTACGCCCTGTGCAACCACGACGGAGAGCCGCTGGCGGCCGACCTGCCGGAAGACCACGCCACGCCGGGCATCACGCTGCAATTCGACGTCCCACGCGTGCCCGACGGCGTCAAGGTCTTCGACGGCATGGTGGCTTTCGGTCGCCGCCTAGCCAACGACGTCGGCGGAATCCTGGTCGACGACAACCTGCGTCCGCTGACCGACGCCGGCATCGAGAAGATCCGCACCCAACTCCAGCAGCTCTATCAACGCATGGATGCGCGCGGCGTGCCCTCCGGCTCGCGGCGATCGCTGCGCCTGTTTTCCTGATGGGGATACCCGAGATCCTGGCGCGCGCGACCGTGCTGCGCCAGGAGATCGCGCGACACAACCACGCCTATTACGTCCTCGACCAGCCGACGATCCCGGACGCGGAGTACGACCGCCTGTTCCGCGAGCTGCAGGCGATCGAGGCCCGGCACCCGGAACTCGTCACGCCGGATTCACCGACCCAGCGCGTTGGCGGGCGCCCGCTCGACGCCTTTGCCAAGGTCCGGCATGCGATGCCGATGCTGTCGATCCGGACCGAGACGGACACCGGGGCCAGCGGCGCGCAGGCATTCGATGCGCGCATGCGGCGCGAGCTCGGCCTGGAGTCCGACGCGCCGCCGGTCGAATATGCGGCGGAACTCAAGTTCGACGGCCTCGCGATCAGTCTGCGCTACGAGAACGGCGTGCTCGTGACCGCCGCGACGCGCGGCGACGGTGAAACGGGCGAGGATGTCACGCAGAACATCCGTACCGTACATGCGATTCCGCTGCGCCTGGATTCCGACCGGCCACCGGCCGTACTGGAGGTGCGCGGCGAGGTGTTCATGCGGCGCGACGATTTCGAGTGCTACAACGCCCGGCAGCGGGCCGCCGGCCGGCCGGCGCTGGTGAATCCCCGCAACGGTGCGGCCGGCAGCATTCGCCAGCTCGATCCGGCGGTCGCCGCGCAGCGTCCGCTGTCGTTCTACGCCTACGGCGTCGGCGAAGCGGTGGGCTGGACGCCGGCGCCGGACACGCACAGCGCCGCACTCGATGCATTGATCGATTTCGGAGTGCCAGTGAGCACGGAGCGCCGCGTCTGCCGCGGTGCAGAAGACCTCGCCAGCTTTCACGACGACATCGCTGCACGGCGCGACGCCTTGCCCTTCGACATCGACGGGGTCGTGTACAAGGTCAACCGCTTCGATCTGCAGCAGCAGCTCGGCTTCGTCACCCGCGAGCCGCGCTGGGCGGTGGCACACAAGTTCCCCGCCCAGGAGGAACTCACCGTGGTCGAGGCCATCGAAGTCCAGGTCGGCCGTACCGGCACGCTGACCCCGGTCGCGCGCCTCGCCCCCGTATTCGTCGGCGGCGTGACGGTGACGAACGCGACCCTGCACAATCAGGACGAGGTCGATCGCAAGGACGTGCGGGTCGGCGACACCGTGATCGTGCGGCGCGCCGGCGACGTCATACCCGAAGTCGTGGCGGTCGTTGCGGAGCGCCGGCCGCAGCCGGCGCCGCCACGCTTCGACATCCTGTTGAGCCATCCCGTCTGCCCGGAGTGCGGCTCTCACGTCGTGCGCCTGGAAGGCGAAGCGGCGGTACGCTGCACCGGCGGCCTGTACTGTCCGGCACAGCGCAAGCAGGCGCTGCTCCATTTCGCCTCGCGCCGCGCGATGGATATCGACGGCCTGGGGGAGAGGCTCGTCGACCAGCTCGTCGACCGCGGACTGGTGCATACGCCTGCCGACGTCTACGGCCTGGATGCCGGGACCCTCGCAGAACTGGACCGCATGGCGGAGAAATCGGCGGCCAACCTGCTGGCGGCGATCGAGGCCAGCAAGGACACGACGCTTGCACGCTTCGTGTTCGCACTCGGCATTCGTAACGTCGGCGAGACGACTGCCAAGGATCTGGCCCGGCATTTCGGTTCGCTGGACCGGCTGATCGCCGCGCGCGAAGCGGAGCTGCTGACGGTGCGCGACGTCGGGCCGGTCGTGGCGCAATCCATCGTGCAGTTCTTCGCCGAGCCGCACAACCAGGAAGTGATTGGCAAGCTGCGGGCCGCCGGCGTGCATTGGCCGGAAACCGCAGGGATGGAGTCCATAGCCGGCCCCTTGGCTGGCAAGACGTTCGTGCTGACCGGTACCCTGCCGGCACTCACGCGCGACGCGGCGAAGGAGCGGATCGAGGCGGCCGGTGGCAAGGTCGCGGGCTCGGTGTCGAAGAAGACCGATTACGTGGTCGCCGGTGCCGAGCCGGGCAGCAAGCTTGCGCGTGCGGAGGCGCTCGGTGTCCCCGTGCTCGACGAGGCGGCCCTGCTCGCGCTGTTGGATCCCGATCCAACGAATGACCAGCACACGCTGGGTTTCTGACAAGAAGGACGTACGAGGACGATTTATGCAAAAAGTGAAGAAAGCCGTGTTCCCGGTAGCGGGTCTCGGCACCCGTTTCCTGCCGGCGACCAAGGCCAGCCCCAAGGAGATGCTGCCCATCGTCGACAAGCCGTTGATCCAGTACGCGGTCGAAGAGGCAATCGCAGCGGGCATCACCGACATCATCTTCATCAGCAGCCGCACCAAGCGCACCGTGGAGGATCACTTCGACAAGGCCTACGAACTCGAGACCGAGCTCGCTTCGCGCGGCAAGCAGCGCGTGCTGGAAGCGGTCCAGTCGATTCGGCCAGCGGGCGTCAACTTCATCTACATTCGCCAGGCCGAGGCGCTCGGGCTTGGCCACGCGGTCCTGTGCGCGCAGCCGGTGGTGGGCGATGAACCCTTCGCCGTCATCCTCGCCGACGATTTGCTCGACGGTGCGCCGCCGGTCATGAAACAGATGGCCGACCAGTACGATTACTACCAGTGCTCGGTGCTCGGCGTGCAGCAGGTCGCGCCGGATGAGACTGCATCCTACGGCATCGTCGACGCGGCGCCTCTGGCGGAGCGCGTCTCCCGGGTCAATGCCATCGTCGAGAAGCCGAAGCCGGAAGAAGCGCCCTCGACGCTCGGCGTCGTGGGGCGTTACATTCTCACGCCGCGCATCTTCCACCACATCCAGAACCTCAAACCCGGCGCCGGCGGCGAACTGCAGCTCACCGATGCGATCGCGGAACTGCTGAAGGAGCAACAGGTGCTGGCCTACGCCTATGACGGCGTCCGATACGATTGCGGCAGCAAGCTCGGCTATCTGCAGGCCACCGTCGAATACGCCCTGCGCCACGATGAGGTCGGCGCGGATTTCACGGCTTATCTCAAGACGCGGGTCTGCTGATCGGTGCGGGTCGCGCTCGCCCGTGCAGCCATACCGCGGCCTCGAGCGCATCCCGTGCACCCATTCCCTGCCCCATGAGTGCCGCGACCATGCCGGTGAGACGATCACCCGAGCCGGCCTGCGCGAGCCAGGGTCCGCCGCTGGTGCTGATCGCGTAGCTCCCGTCGGGGTGCGCGATCACGGTGCCGACGCCTTTCAACGCCACGTGAGCGCGAAAGCGCATGGCGAGACTGCGCGCCCGTTCGACGCGGTCCACCTGGATGGCCGGCACCGTGGTGCCGAGCAGGCGTGCCGCCTCGCCGGGGTGGGGCGTGAGCACGGTCGGCGCGGTGCGGCGTGCAGCCTGCGCGGCGAGTGAGGCGTCGTTCGCCAGCAGATTGAGCGCATCCGCGTCGAGCACGAGCGGGCAGGGCGCCGATAGTACCGTTTCCAGGACGGTGTGCGCGCGCACCGCCTGCCCCATCCCGGGGCCGGCGGCCAGTACGTCCGGGCGTGACGCCGCCAGGGTTTCGGGCGCATCGAACATCAATCGCGGCTCGTGGTAATCGACGACGATGCGCTCGTCGAACGTCGCCACGATCACGCTTCCAGCACCGTGCTGCAATGCCGCGCGTCCGGCGATCAATGCGGCACCGGCCATTCCCGGCGCGCCTCCGATCACGCCGACGCGGCCGAAGAGCCCTTTGTGGCTGTTCTTTGCGCGTGGCGGCAGGCGATGGCGCGTTTGCAGACGCGTCAGCACGGTGCCGGTCACGACGGGCAGGGTGTCCGCGTCGATCCCGAGCGTGTCGAGATGGACCGTTCCCACGCAGTCCGGGCCGTCGGCCGTGAACAGACCGGGCTTGAGGCCGAGAAAGGTGAGTGTGTGATCGGCCCGTACGGCGCTGCCACGCACGCATCCCCGATCGGCATCGAGACCACTTGGCACGTCGAGCGCGAGCCGCGGGCATGCCGCTTCGTTCGCCCGGGCGACCCATTGCGCATCGACCTCCGCCAGATCACGTTGCAGACCGACGCCGAACAGCCCGTCGATCACAAGGCTGAAGCGCTGGGCGGCCGGAATCTCGGTATGGATCGCGCCGCCGCTTTCGCGCCACGCGAGCCAGGCCTGCGCTGCATCCGGCGGAAGCTGATCGGCGCTGGCGCGGCTGGCGAGCAGCACGTGGGTGCCTTGTGCGGCCAGCAAACGCGCGGCCACCAGCGCGTCCCCGCCGTTATTGCCGGGGCCCGCGAGGATGAGGATCGGCGCGTGCGAATCGCTTGCAAGCCGGCGCGCCAGCGCGGCGGCAGCGGCGCCGGCCCGCTCCATCAGCGAGATTTGCGGATGCCGTTGCCGCCAGCTGTGTTCGACCGTGCGGACGTCAGCCGCCGTGAACAGCGAAGGCGACGCAAGTTGCAGGGCGCGGATCGTGGCGGGTGCCCCCGGCCGGGGGGCTGGAGCGGGCGTGCGGGGGGGGCGGTGCGCGAGCCGCTGTGCATCCGCGGCGC
>DAOKZP010000001.1:186909-361452 GCA_035325585.1 Thiobacillaceae bacterium
GAAGGCGACGCAATTTGCAGGGCGCGGAGCGTGGCGGGTGCCCAAGGCAGGGGGACTGGATCGGTCATGCGGGGCGCGCGTTCGGGGCGTTGGCGAAGGCCTCATCTTAATCCGGCACGGCCCTGCGGCGACCCGCGAGAGGCGAGCCGGTGCCCCCGCTATTCAGTATGCGGAAAGATTACCGTTAATGGGGCACCACAATTCCTTTCGGTGGATACTCGATATGCGTAGACGTAGTTTTCTGGCGGGACTGACCATTCTTCCCGCGCTGCCGCTCGCGGCTCATGCCGCGCCCGGCGACCTCAACATCGGGATTTATCCGGGAACGGGCAAGGCGGATGTGTTGATGGGTGATTTCCGTGCCCACGCCATGCCTTTCGCGCAGGCGCTTGCGGCTTCCATCGGGGCCAAGCCGAAGCTGACCTTGTTCCGCAGCATCCGCAGCGTGCTGGGTTCGCTGAAGAGCGGGCGTCTGGACGTCTATTTCGTCCCGCCGTCGGTGGCGGTCTCCGTGCTCGACAACGACTACTCCCCGATCGCGCGCGTGCGCGACCAGGCGACCGGCGTGCTGGTACGGCGCAAGGGCGCGACCGTCGAGGCGGTGGCGCTCACCGAGAAGGAGTCCTGGCTGGACGTGATGGCACGCTACACCCTGAGGCAGAACAAGATCCAGGTCGACAAGACCTACAATTTCAAGGCGCAGGACGACGTCGCGCTGGCGATGCAGCGCGGCTATGCGCAGGCGGGCAGCCTGCGCAGCAAGCTGGCCGACGAGCTGACCTCGAAGGCAGAATTCGAGCGCTGGTACGACTTGCCGACCACGCCGGACTTCACCCTCATGGCGAGCAACCGCCTGAGCGCCGCCGAGCGGGACCGACTCGGCAACGCCGCGGTGGCGCTGACGCCGGACGCCGTACAGTCGCTGCAGAAGACCATCCACAGCAAGGTGACGGGCTTCGTCGTCGACAAGCAGGCCGACTACAAGATGATCAAGCAGGCGATCCGCGAGGCTGGATACTGAGGACAGTCGGGCCCGCGCATTGGTAGGATGCGCTGCGGTGGCTTACACTGCGGGTAGTCCGACGTTTCGAGGAGATGCCGCATGGCCACCCAGCATCGCAACCCGGCCGGCGCACCGGTGGCGCAATGCGCTGACGAAACGACCTGCGAGGTCCTGCACTGTGCCGTGTGCCTGAAGGAAGTTCCTCCTGACGCGATCAATGTCGTGGACGCTCAGGATTACGTCCAGTACTTCTGCGGGCTCGACTGTCTGGAGCGCTGGCAGGAACAGGCCGGCGCGCGCGACGCCTAGCCGGGCGCGCGCGTCCCCTTCGGCTAAAATGGCGCCTTTGCCCGTTCGCAAAGACGCTCATGTCCGCTATCGTCTCTCTCCCCGGCGCCGCCGCACTTTCGCCGTTCCGTCTCGACAAGATCCGCAGTGAATCCACCCGGCTCGGCCTGGAGCTGGGACGACTGGACGCGCGCCACTGGCATTTTCTGGAGGTGGAGGGTGCACTGGACGCGGCGCAGATGCACGTGCTCGAGCAGGCGCTCGCCTACGGCACGCCGGCCGACACGCCGACGGCCGATGATCCCTTGATTCTCGTCACGCCGCGTCCCGGCACGATCTCCCCGTGGTCGTCGAAGGCGACCGACATCCTGCGGAATTGCGGCCTTGCGAACGTGCGCCGCATCGAACGCGGGGTGGCTTTCCATGTGACGGATGCGACCGGGCAGGCGCTCTCCGCCAATGCGCGTGCGCGGCTGCTGCCGCTCCTGCACGATCGCATGACCGAGGCGGTGATGACGCTGGCCGACGTCGCGCAACTATTCCAGCACGTGCCGCCGCGGGAAATGACTGCGGTCGACGTGCTTGCGGGCGGCCGTGCGGCACTCGAACAGGCCAACCGCGAATTCGGCCTTGCGCTGTCCGACGACGAGGTGGAATACCTGCTGGAGAATTTCGTCCGTATCGGGCGCAATCCCACCGACGTCGAACTGATGATGTTCGCGCAGGCAAACTCCGAACATTGCCGGCACAAGATCTTCAACGCCGACTGGGTGATCGACGGCGTCGCCCAGGAGAAGTCCCTGTTCGGCATGATTCGCGATACCCACGCGGCGCACCCGGAAGGCACCGTGGTCGCGTATTCCGACAACTCCTCGGTGATCGAGGGCGCCGTCATCGACCGCTTCTACCCGGGCCCCGATGGCGGCTACGCCTTCAACCGGGAGCTGACCCACGTCCTGATGAAAGTGGAGACCCACAACCACCCGACTGCGATCTCGCCCTTTCCGGGCGCGGCCACGGGCAGCGGCGGCGAGATCCGCGACGAGGGCGCGACCGGAATCGGTTCCAAGCCCAAGGCGGGTCTCACCGGGTTTTCGGTGTCGAACCTCAACATCCCAGGCTTCACGCAACCCTGGGAGGCCGATCCCTACGGCAAGCCCGACCGCATCGTCAGCCCGCTTGCCATCATGCTCGAGGGCCCGATCGGCGCGGCGGCGTTCAACAACGAATTCGGGCGTCCCAACCTCGCCGGCTATTTCCGGACCTTCGAGGAGACGGTTGCCGGCCAGCGTCGCGGCTATCACAAGCCCATCATGCTGGCGGGCGGCGTCGGCGCGATTCGCGACGACCACGTGCACAAGAAGCCGCTTCCCGTCGGCACGCTGCTGATCCAGCTGGGTGGCCCGGGCATGCTGATCGGGCTGGGAGGCGGCGCGGCGTCGTCGATGGACACCGGCGCCAACGTCGCGGATCTCGACTTCGATTCCGTGCAGCGCGGCAACCCCGAGATGGAGCGGCGCGCGCAGGAGGTGATCGACCGCTGCTGGCAGCTCGGTGAGGACAATCCGATTCTCTCGATCCACGACGTCGGCGCCGGGGGATTGTCCAACGCGCTGCCCGAACTCGTGCACGGCGGTGGCCGTGGCGGCCGTTTCGAACTGCGGGCCGCGCCGTCCGAGGAGTCGGGCATGTCGCCGCGCGAGATCTGGTGCAACGAGGCACAGGAACGCTACGTGCTCGCGATCCCGCCGGCACGTATCGCGGAGTTCCGTGCGATCTGCGAACGCGAGCGCTGCCCTTTCGCCGTCCTCGGCGAGGCGACCGAGCAGAACCATCTGCTGGTCACCGACAGCCACTTCGGCAATGCGCCGGTCGACCTCGGCCTCGACGTCATCCTCGGCAAGCCGCCGAAGATGACGCGCGACGTGGTGCGCGCACCTACCCCGCCCGCGCCGCTCGCGCTGGAAGGTGTCGATCTCCGGGACGCTGCCTATCGCGTGCTGGCGATGCCGGGCGTGGCATCGAAGATGTTCCTCGTTTCGATCGGCGATCGCAGCGTCGGGGGTCTCACCGCGCGCGATCAATGCGTGGGGCCGTGGCAGGTGCCGGTCGCCGATTGCGCGATCACCCTGGCAGGCCATCGCACGACGCAGGGTGAGGCGTTTTCGCTGGGCGAAAAGGGCCCGCTGGCGCTGATCGATGCGCCCGCATCGGGGCGCATGGCCATCGTCGAGGCGATCACCAACCTTGCCGCAGCGCGCGTGGAAGGGCTGCACAAGGTGAAGCTGTCGGCAAACTGGATGGCGCCCGCCGGCCACCCGGGTGAGGACGCGGCGCTGTTCGATACCGTTGCCGCCGTCTCGGATTACTGCCGTGCGCTAGGCGTCTCGATTCCGGTCGGCAAGGATTCGATGAGCATGAAGACCGTGTGGCAGGAAGGCGGCGAGCCCAAGGCGGTGACCTCGCCGATCTCGCTGGTCATCTCGGCCTTCGCCACCACGCCGGACGCCACCCGGCACTTCACGCCGCAACTGCGTACCGACGCCGGCGAGACGGACCTCGTGCTGATCGACCTCGGACGCGGGCGCAACCGGCTCGGCGCCTCCAGCCTCGCGCAGGCCTATGGGCAGGTGGGGGACAGCTGCCCCGACGCACCCGCCGCGCCGGCGTTGAAAGCGTTCTTCGACACGGTCCAGGCGCTCAACGAGGCCGGCCGGATACTCGCCTACCATGACCGTTCCGATGGCGGCCTGTTCGTCACGCTCGCGGAAATGGCTTTCGCCGGCCATTGCGGGCTGGACGTCGACGTCGACGAGCTGTGCGCCGACCCGTCGGGACCGGACGACGCGGGGAACGGCGAAGCCTCGCCGGTCGGCCCCCGCGGCTATTCCGAACGCGCATTCGGCGTGCTGTTCGGCGAGGAGGCCGGCGCCGTGCTGCAGGTGCGCCGTGCCGATACCGGGGCGGTGATGCAGGCGTTCTTCGACGCGGGCTTGCGCGCCGAGTTCTACCTCATCGGGCATCCGAACACGCTCGATCGCGTGCGCGTGCTGCGCCGGGAACGAGTGATTCTCGACGAGAGCCGCGTCGACCTGCAGCGCGCCTGGGCGCGCACGAGCCACGAGATGGCCAGGCTGCGCGACAACCCGGGCTGTGCCGACGAGGAGTTCGCGACGCACGCGGACGCGGCCGATCCGGGATTGCGCTATACGCTGAGTTTCGACGCCGACGAGGACGTCGCCGCGCCCTACGTCGCCACCGGGGTCCGCCCACGCGTGGCGGTGCTGCGCGAGCAGGGCGTCAACGGCCAGGTCGAGATGGCCGCGGCATTCGACGCTGCCGGCTTCGCGGCGACGGACGTGCACATGAGCGACATCCTCTCGGGGCGCGTCAGCTTGGCCGAGTTCGCGGGACTTGTCACCTGCGGCGGATTCAGCTACGGCGACGTGCTGGGCGCCGGCGGCGGGTGGGCGAAATCCATTCTGTTCAACCCGCGCGCAAGAGAGCAGTTCGGCGCTTTCTTCGCACGTCCCGACACCTTCGCGCTCGGTGTGTGCAACGGCTGCCAGATGATGAGCCAGTTGCACGACCTGATCCCCGGGGCCGCCGCGTGGCCGCGTTTCGAACGCAACCTGTCGGAACAGTTCGAGGCACGCTTCTCGCTCGTGGAAATACTCGATTCGCCGTCGCTCTTCTTCGCCGGCATGGCGGGCTCGGTGATGCCGATCGTGGTTTCGCACGGCGAAGGCCGCGCGGCATTCCGCGACCCGGCACACGCCGGGCAGGCGCTCGCCACGCTGCGTTACGTCGATCACCGGGCCGCGCCGACCGAGCGCTATCCGATGAACCCCAACGGCTCGCCCGGCGGTCTGACCGGCTTTACCACGGCGGATGGCCGCTTCAGCATCCTGATGCCGCATCCCGAACGCGTGATCCGGACGGCGCAGCTGTCGTGGAAGCCGGACGGCATGACGGGCACCGGCCCCTGGCTGCGCATGTTCCGCAACGCGCGCCGTGCGGTTGGGTGATGCAGCCGACTGTGCGAAAATAGCGCGATTTGCCGTACTGACCCCACCCGCTCGCCGGGTTCCTTCTTTCTCGCCATGAACGCACACGAAACGCTGCTGACGGACGATCGCTTGCGCGCGCAGGTCAAGCTGTTGGGCATTCTGCTGGGGCAGGTGCTGCTGCGGTTTGCCGGCGAAGAAGTCTTCACCATGGTGGAGACATTGCGGCGCGGCTTCGCCGAACTGCGCCAGCAGGAAGACCAGAAACGGCGTACGGAGCTGATGGCGCTGATCGACACGATGCCCGCGGACAAGGTCGAACTCGTCGTGCGCGCGTTCTCCAGCTATTTCATGCTGGTCAACGTCGCCGAGGAGAGCTTCGCCCACCGCAATCGCCGGCGCATGCTGTCGCACGGCATGCCGCTGTGGGAGGGCTCGTTCGACCACGCGCTCGCCGATCTCAAGGCGCAGGGCGTCTCGGTGCCGGTGCTGCAGGACATGGTCAACCGCCTCCACTACGCCCCGGTGTTCACCGCGCATCCCACCGAGGCGCGCCGGCGCGCGGTGATGGAAGGCATGCGCCGCGTATTCGCGATCTGCGACCAGATGTACAGCCCCACGCTCGGCGTGAACGATCGGCGCGAGCTCGAAACTCAGCTCGCCGCCGAGATTCAGGTGATCTGGCGCACCGACGAGCTGCGAACCGTCAAGCTCGAGGTGCGCGACGAGGTGCGCAACGGCCTCTATTACGTGCGAGAGAGTCTTTTCGAGGCGGTGCCCAGGGCGTACCGCTATTTCGAGAAGGCGCTGTCCAAGCATTACGGCGTCAACACCGACGGCGAGCCGGTCGTCCGCGTGCCGAGCTTCATCCGCTTCGGATCGTGGATCGGCGGCGACCGCGACGGCAACCCCTTCGTGACGGCGGACGTCACCGAATGGACGGTCCATCGCCAGATGCAGGCCGCACTCGAGGAATACCGCGCGCGGGTGTATGTGCTGCGGCAGACGCTCACGCACAGCAGCGGCTGGTGCACGCCGTCCGCGGCCTTCTCGGAGCGTCTGGCCACCTACGAGGAGGAATTCGGCGAGCAGGTGTTCCGCGGCACCGCAGTTCAGATCTACAGCCGCGAACCCTACCGCCGCATGGCCGCAATCATGATCGCGCGGCTCGACGCGAACCTGTCCTACGTCCAGCAATGCCTGGCCGACGTACCGAGCTTCACGCCGTACCTGGCCTACGAGAACGCCGCCGCGTTCCTCAGCGACCTCCATCTGGTGCGGGATTCCCTGATCAGCCACGGCGACCGCATTGTTGCCATGCAGGATCTGCAGGCCCTGATCCGCCTGGTGGAGAGCTTCGGCTTCCATCTCCTGCAACTCGACATCCGCCAGGAATCCGGCGTCCATACGCGCACGGTCATTGCGGCGCTGCAGCAGATCGATCCCGATTTCGACTACCGGGGCGCCGACGAGGCCGGGCGCATGGAGCGGCTCGCCGGCTGGGTCGGCCACATCGACACGATCGCGATCGACGACGCGGCCTTCGATGACGAGACGCGCGAGACGCTCGCGGTGTTCCGCCGCATGGCGAAGCTGCAGGCCGAAGTCGGCGACGACGTCTTCGGCGCCTATGTGATCTCGATGACCCACCACGCATCGCACGTGATGGAGGTGATGTTCCTTGCCCGCCTGGTCGGCCTGTGCGGTCATACGGGCCGCGACTGGTTCTGCCGCATCCTCGTCGCACCGCTGTTCGAAACGGTGGACGACTTGCAGCGCAGCCAGTCCATCCTCGAGCAGCTGTTCTCGAACAAGGCGTACCGCGCACTGATCGTGGCCAACGGCAACCGCCAGGAGGTCATGCTCGGCTATTCGGACTCGTGCAAGGATGGCGGCACCCTCGCGTCGAACTGGAATCTCTACCAGGCCCAGCTTTCGATCATCGCGCTGACCCGGAAGCACGGCGTCGAATGCCGCTTGTTCCACGGACGCGGCGGCACGATCGGGCGCGGCGGCGGCCCCACCTACGACGCGATCCTGTCGCAGCCGCCCGGCACGGTGAGCGGCGAAATCAAGTTCACCGAGCAGGGCGAGATGCTCTACTACAAGTACGGCAAGCCTGAGAACGCGAGCTACGAGATCGGCATGGGGGTGACCGGCCTCATGAAAGCCAGCGCAACCACGCTGACGCACGTCGAGATCCGCTATCCGGAGGAGTATCTCGCGTGGATGGGCGAGATCGCGGCAGCGGGCGAAGTCGCCTATCGCGCGCTGATCGGCATGGACGGCTTCATCGACTATTTCTACGAAAGCACGCCGGTGACCGAAATCGGCCTGCTCAACATCGGCAGCCGGCCGTCGCATCGCAAGAAGGCCGACCGCTCACTCGGGTCGATCCGGGCGATTCCGTGGGTGTTCGGCTGGGCGCAGTCGCGCCACACGCTGCCGGCCTGGTATGGCTTGGGGAGCGCGCTGAAAGGCTTCATGGACAGCCATCCGGACGGCTTGTCCCGGCTGCAGGCGATGTGCCGCGAGTGGCCTTTCTTCCGCGGCCTGCTTTCCAACGTGCAGATGTCGCTGACCAAGGCCGACTTCGAGATCGCCGAGGAATACGCACGCCTGTGCGAACACCCCAATACCATGACGATCTATCGCACCATCGCGGACGAGTTCGCGCTCACGGTCGAGGGTGTCCGGCAGGTCGCGCAGATCGAAGCGCTGCTGGAAGACAACCCGGTGTTGTCCCGTTCGCTCTCGCGCCGCCGTCCCTATATCGATCCGATCAACCACATCCAGGTGCGCATGCTGAAGCGCTACCGGTCCGGGGGCGTGTCGGAATCCGACGAGGATCCGTGGCTGATGCCGCTCAAGCGCTCGATCAACGCCATTGCCGCGGGCATGCGCAACACGGGTTGACGGCGCGCGCACATGGCGACCACTTCGACCACTTCGACCACGCAGACAAGCCGCCGCGGGCTGATCGCCTCCATCGGCCTCAACGCCGTGCTCATGGTGCTGGCATGCGGGCTCGCGCTGTATGCCTTCATGCTCAACGTCGACCTGGCCGACGTCAAGCGGCGCCTCTCGAAGGAGGTCGAGACGCGGGAGCAGACCGCGCGCTATCTCGTCGAGACGCGCAACCGGCTCACCGAGACCCTGCGCGAAGTCGAGCAGCTCAAGGCGCAACTCGCGTTCAAGGAATCGGACTACCAGGCGGCGGTGGCGGCCAAGCCGCCGCTGCCGGTGGTGGTCGGGTTCCGCTCGTCGATGCTGGGGCGCGGGCTGGTTGCCGTGATCGAGAACACGAGCGATCGCTATCTGCCGGTCGTGCTTACGGTGCGCAATCCTACGCTGTCGACGTCGAAGCGCTTCCAGCTCGAGCTGGCACCGAGATCGAGCACGCATTTCGGCCATCTTGAAGGCTGGCCCTTCGCGTCCGGCGACGAAGTTGGCGTGCTCAATGACGAATTCGCCGTGCTGCGCCTGCGCGCGCCCTGACGCGGCTCGTCCGGCCGATGATGCACGCTGGATTTGGGTTTCGGCTTGTGATACAAGACAACGTTGTCTCTATTAGGGAAACAAGATGACGTCGACGACCCTCGCGCTTCTCCAGAAGTACAGCATGCCCGGTCCGAGGTACACCTCGTATCCCACCGCGCCGTACTTCCACACCGGATTCGGCGAGGCCGAATGGCAGGCGGAGCTGGCCGCCGCGCCGGCGGAGCGCGGGCTTTCACTGTATGCGCACATTCCCTTCTGCGACACCCTGTGCCACTTCTGCGGCTGCAACATGGTGGCGACGCGCGACTACAACAAGACACGGCCGTATCTCGCCGCCCTCGAGCGTGAGATGGCGCAGACCTCGCAGCGGATCGACGCCGGGCGGCGGGTGCGCCAGCTGCACTGGGGCGGCGGCACGCCGACCTATCTGCATCCGGAGGACATCCGCCGCCTGATGGACATGATGCGCCGGTATTTCACGCTGGCCGACGACGCCGAGGTGAGCTGCGAGATCGACCCGCGCGAACTCACGCGCGAACATCTGGTGGCGCTGCGCGAATCCGGTTTCAACCGCGTCTCGTTCGGGGTGCAGGACATGGATCCCGAGGTGCAGAAGGCGGTCAACCGCATCCAGTCCGAAGCGCTGATCCAGCAGGTGGTCGACTGGTCGCGCGAGCTGGCGTTTTCCAGCATCAACCTGGACCTGATCGTGGGGCTGCCCAAGCAGACGGTCGAGAGCTTCGGCCGCACGCTCGATCGCGTCGTCGCGTGGGCGCCCGACCGGCTCGCGGTATTCGCCTATGCCCACGTGCCCTGGCTGAAGAAGCATCAGCGCCTGATCCGCGAAGCCGACCTGCCCGATTCGGCGACGCGCCTCGGGTTGCAGCAGGCGGTGAACGAGGTGCTGGGCGCGGCGGGTTACGTGAATATCGGGCTCGATCATTTCGCGCGTCCCGACGACGAACTCGTGCGCGCGCAGCAGAACAAGACGCTGTGGCGCAATTTCCAGGGCTACACGACGCACAAGCATTGCGACATCCTCGCCTTCGGCGTGTCGAGCATCAGCCAGACCGCGGACGTCTACATGCAGAACGAGAAGAATCTCAAGCGCTACGAGGCGCGCATCGCCGAAACCGGGTTTGCCGTCGAGCGCGGCATCCGGCTGACGCGTGACGATCAGATCCGGCGCGAAGCGATCACGCGCATCATGTGCGATCTCGAAATCGACTTCGCCGCTTTTGGGCGCGAATGGGAGATCGCACCCGCCGATTACTTCGTGGATGCGCTCGCCGATCTGCGTCCGCTCGCGGACGATGGCCTGGTCGCGCTCGACGCGACCGGCATCCGCGTCACGTCGACGGGGCGCCTGTTCCTGCGGAACATCGGCATGTGCTTCGACCGTTATCTCAAGCAGCAGGCCTCCGGCGAGCAGCCGCGATACTCGAAGACGGTCTAGCCTACAGGCGTCGTGATCGGCCGCCGAGTCTGGCCGGCGGCCCGAGACGGGCGTCCTGCGAGCCCTCTTTGCGGCCCGGATCAGCCGTTGATCTCGCCTGCGCTGCGCTGGAAGTAGCAGGTCAGCGCGCTCGATAGCATGCCGATCAGCCAGAATGCGAAAAATGCGATCGTATAGGCGGCGACGCGATCCTCGATGAGCGCCTCGCCGCGATAGCTCAGTTGAGTGGGATCGACGAGCGCGGCAAACACGACTTCCGCCGCCAGCGCCGCCAGGAAGGAGGGCCATAGAACGTGGATCAGGCTCGTCATGGCGGGCTCCCTCCTGCTGGCGTTGCGCTCATTCCTCCGGTCGGTTCATCTTACGCCGAAACCAGATGGTGAGTGCGATCGCCATGCCGATAATGAAGGCGATGGTAAACAGGCTCAGCAGGCCGATCGGGCTGGCGAAGAGCAGATCGAGTACGGCGTCCATTTCAGTCTCCCTTCTGTCGAGTATTGGAATCGGTGTCCCCTCCGAGGGTGGCAGGGCGGTCGAACGGGGAATGCAGCACGCCGGCAAGTCGCCAGGTCGACGCCGCATCGCTGAGCTCGGCATGCCACTTCCCAGCCGGTAGGGCAGGCAGCGCCGCGCGATAGTGGCCGCCGCCGCCATGGCTGAGCATGAGCGACTGGTCCATGCCGGACCGCGTCGGATGCGCGAACGTGAGGGCGAGATGGTCGGGCCACGCAGTCAGGCCGCCCTGCAAAGACAGCGATAACGCGCCGTCGGTCTCCTGCAGCGTGGCGCTGAGCCCGAGGGCGCGCGCCGCGTCATCGCGCGCCAGCGTCTGGTTGATCGCGAGTCCGGCCTTGTAGTAGTCGCCGACGACGAGGCCGTCGGCGTTGGTGGCGGCGATCCAGACGGTGACGAGCCCAGCGACGACGGCCGCCGCCGGCAGGCTGATCAGGAACCACGGCCACGGTTCGCGATACCAGGGTTTGGCTGCGGGTGGATCGAGCGTTTGCATGGCGCGGCTTTCCCTCCGGTCTAGCGATTGAAGAATTTGGTGTCGACCTCGGTGCGGATGCGGGGGTCGTCCATGGACTGCACGATGAAACGGACCTCGATCGAGCGCCCCTTCAGGTCGACGGGATCGGCGATCAGGCTCACCGGAACGTCGATGGTTTCCAGGGGCGCGGCGGTGATTTCACGTTCGCCGGTCGCCACCTGCAAGCCGTCGATGCCGCTCGCCTCGATCGTGTAGCGGTGGGCGGCGCCGTCCTTGTTGATGAGCTGCAGTCGATAGACGTTCTCGATCATGCCCTCGTCCGTTTCCTTGGACAGCGCGACCCGGTCACGCACGACGTCGACGCGCAGGGGCACGCGCGTGGCGAGGCTGTACACGAACACGCCGCTGATGAGTGCCAGCAGCACGGTATAGATGACCGTACGCGGGCGTAGCACGTGGCGCAGGATGCTGCTGTCCGGGTACTTGCCCTTGACGACGTTCTCCGTCGTATAGCGGATGAGGCCGCGCGGATAGCCCATCTTGTCCATGATCTGGTCGCAGCCGTCGATGCACGCGGCGCAGCCGATGCATTCGTACTGAAGCCCGTCGCGGATGTCGATTCCCGTCGGACAGACCTGGACGCAAACGCGGCAGTCGATGCAGGTGCCGAGACCGGCGGCCTTGTAGTCGGCCTTCTTGCTGCGGGCCCCGCGCGGCTCTCCGATCGAGCTGTCGTAAGTCACCGTCAGCGTGTCGGAATCGAACATCACGCTCTGGAAGCGCGCGTAAGGGCACATGTACTTGCACACCTGTTCGCGCATGAAGCCGGCGTTGCCCCAAGTTGCGAAACCGTAGAACAGGATCCAGAAGGTCTGCCATGGGCCGAGACTCAGGCTCATCACTTCCGCGGCCAGTGTCCGGATCGGGGTGAAGTAGCCGACGAAGGTGAAGCCCGTCCACAGCGCGAGGGTGATCCATATCAGGTGCTTGAGACCGCGCCGCCGGATCTTGAAGGCGTTCCACGGCGACTTGTCGAGCTTCTTGCGCGCCAGGTGATCGCCCTCGATCCAGTTCTCGACCCACATGAAGAGCTCGGTGTACACCGTCTGCGGGCAGGCGTAGCCGCACCACAGGCGCCCGGCGACCGCCGTGAAGAGAAACAGCGCCAGCGCCGAGAGGATGAGCAGGCCGGTCAGGTAGAAGAAATCCTGCGGCCAGAAGATCAGGCCGAAGATGTAGAACTTCCGTGCGGCGAGGTCGAACAGCACCGCCTGGCGGCCGTCCCACTGCAGCCAGGGCAGGCCGTAATACAGCGCCTGGGTGATCAGGACGAGCGCGATGCGCCAGTTGGCGAACACGCCGTGCACGGTGCGCGGCTGGATCTTCTGCCGGATCGCGTAGAGCTGCTGCTCGATCGGAGCATCAGCGGGGACGGGCTGCTGATCTTCTGTCACTGGGGTTCCCGTGGTTCGTCTGAGCCGCTTGAGCGCACTGGAGGCAGTGCACTCAAGCGGCCCGCCGGGTGATCCCGGCGAGCTTCCCGCGCGGCTACTGTTGCTGCTGCGACAGGCCGTACACGTAAGCGGTCAGCAAGTGCAGCTTGGCCTCCTTGTTCGAGGTGGTGCCGAGCGTCTGCGCCATGCCGGGCATCACGCCGTTGCGGCCCTTGGCGATGCTCTCCATGATGGCCGCCTCGCTGCCCCCATACAGCCAGATCTTGTCGGTCAGGTTCGGCGCACCGAGCGCCTGCATGCCCGTGCCGTCCGCCATGTGGCAGGCTGCGCAGATCTGGGCGAACTTGGGCTGGCCCGCGGCGGCCAGCGCGGCGTCATGCTGGCGGCCGGACAGCGAGAGCACATAGTTCGCGACCTGCTTCACGCCTTCCTCGCCGAGCGCGTCGCCCCACGGCGGCATCACCCCTGTCCGGCCGTCGGTGATCGTCGCCTTGATGGTGGCGGGGTCGCCGCCATAGAGCCAATCCCCATCGGTCAGGTTGGGGAAGCCGCGGGCGCCGGCCGCGTCCGAACCGTGGCACTGGGAGCAGTAGGTCAGGAACAGGTTGCGACCGATCGCGCGTGCGTCCGGGTCGGCTGCGACGGTGGCGACGTCCTGCTTCAGAAAGCCCTCGTAGATCGGCTGGAATCGCGCCTCCGCGGCCTTGACCTCGGTCTCGTACTCGCCGAGCGAGCTCCACTTGAGCAGGCCGGGGAAATTCCCGAGCCCGGGCCAGAGCGCCAGATAACCGACGGCGAACACCATGGTGGCGTAGAACAGGCCGAGCCACCAGCGCGGCAGCGGGTTGTTGAAGTCCTGCAGGTCGCCGTCCCAGGTGTGCTCCAGCAGCTCGGGCTTCTCGCCGGGCGCGAGCCGGCGCGAGGTCTGCGAGCGCAGGAACAGCCAGACCCCGATGATGCTCCCCAGGGTGAGGACGGTGATGTAGATCGGCCAGAAGCCATGGGTGAAGTCACTCATTCTTGTCTCCTTGTAGGGTGTCGTCCTCGTCGAACGGCAGCTTGCCGGCGTCTTCGAAGCGCTGTCGATTGCGCCCGCTGTAGGCCCACCAGACGATGCCGATGAAAACCATGAGGAAGACGATGGTCACGATGCCGCCGACAGTTCCGCTGTCCATGGCGTATCAGTTCCGGGGCGCGTGGGTGCCCAGTACCTGGAGGTAGGCGATCAGCGCGTCGAGTTCGGTCTTGCCTTCGAGCGCCGCGGGTGCCGCGGCGATCTCGGCGTCCGAGTAGCCGTGCCCCACGATGTTGAGCCGGCGCATCTTGGTCCGGATGGCGCCGTCCTTGAGCGGGCGGTCGAGCCAGGGATAGGCCGGCATGTTGGACTCCGGCACCACGTCGCGCGGATTCATCAGATGCGCCACGTGCCAGGCTTCCGAATAGCGGCCGCCGACACGATGGAGATCCGGGCCGGTCCGCTTCGAGCCCCACAGGAAGGGACGGTCGTAGATGTATTCACCCGCGACCGAATAATGCCCGTAGCGCTCGGTTTCCGCGCGGAACGGACGCACCATCTGCGAATGGCAGCCGACGCAGCCCTCCCGGATGTAGATGTCGCGCCCGGCGAGCTGCAGCGGGGTGTAGGGCGTCAGCCCCGCCACGGGCGTGGTGGTGGACGTCTGGAAGAACAGGGGCACGATCTGCACCAGCCCGCCCACGCTGATGATCAGGATGGTCAGGACGATCAGCAGACCGATGTTCTTTTCGATGCTCTCATGCGTGATCATGGTTGCGCTCTCCTTAGGCGTGGACGGCTTGCGGAATGGGTGCATCGTTCACGACGCGTCCGATCCCCACCGTCTTCCAGACGTTCCAGGCCATCATCAGCATGCCGCTGAAGAAGAGCAGGCCGCCCAGCAGCCGGATGCCGTAGAACGGGTACATCGTGTTGAGCACCTGCGCAAAGCTGTAGGTCAGCGTGCCGTCGGCGTTGGCCGCGCGCCACATCAGGCCCTGTGCCACGCCGGCGATCCACATCGACGCGATATACAGCACGACACCGATGGTCGAGAGCCAGAAATGCCACTCGATGAGCTTGGTGCTGTACATCGCCTCACGGCCGAACAGGCGCGGGATGAGGTAGTACATGGAACCGATCGTGATCATCGCGACCCAGCCCAGCGCGCCCGAGTGCACGTGCCCCACCGTCCATTCGGTGTAGTGGGACAGCGCGTTGACCGTCTTGATCGACATCATCGGGCCCTCGAAGGTCGACATTCCGTAGAAGGAAAGCGCCGTGACGAGGAACTTCAGGATCGGATCGGTGCGCAGTTTGTGCCATGCGCCCGAGAGCGTCATGATGCCGTTCATCATGCCGCCCCAGGAAGGCGCCAGCAGCATCAGTGAGAACACCATGCCGAGCGACTGCGCCCAGTCCGGCAGCGCCGTGTACTGCAGGTGGTGCGGGCCGGCCCACATGTAGATGAAGTTGAGCGACCAGAAATGGACGACCGACAGGCGGTAGGAATAGATCGGCCGCCCCGCCTGCTTGGGAATGAAGTAGTACATCATGCCGAGGAAGGCAGTGGTCAGGAAGAAACCGACCGCGTTGTGGCCGTACCACCACTGCACCATCGCATCCTGCACGCCCGAGTACATCGAATACGACTTCGTCAGCGTGACCGGCAGCTCCATGCTGTTGACGATGTGGAGCATCGCGATCGTCAGGATGTAGGCGCCGAAGAACCAGTTCGACACATAGATGTGCCGGGTCTTGCGCTTGATGATCGTGCCGAAGAACACCAGCGCGTAGGAGACCCACACCGCGGCGATCAGGAGGTCGATCGGCCACTCGAGTTCGGCATATTCCTTCGAGCTCGTGAAGCCCATCGGCAGGGTGATCGCCGCGAGCACGATCACCGCCGTCCAGCCCCAGAAAGTGAAGGCCGCGAGCGGTTCGGCCCATAGCCGCACCTGGCATGTGCGCTGCACGATGTAGTACGACACCGCGAACAGACCGGAACCGCCGAAGGCGAAGATCACCGCGTTGGTATGCAGCGGACGGAGACGTCCGTAGGAGAGCCATTCGATACCGAAGGTCAGATCCGGCCAGATCAGCTGGGTGGCGATGATCACCCCGACCAGCATCCCGACGATCCCCCATACCACCGTCATGATGGCGAACTGGCGGACGACCTTGTAGTTGTATGTTGTCGCTTCCATGCACGTCTCCCGTGATTGATGAGTCGATTGATACAGCTGAAATCAGGTATTGCTCATAAGCGGATAAATATATCCAGTTAGTCTTATGTGTCAAGCTGCCGCACCCCGTATATGGGTGGATTGTCGCAAGCGAGTGTTGCGTATTAGCGACCACGGCCGTTGGCGCGATCGCATCGTATTGGAGTTGGTGCCGGCCGAGCAGCATTCGATTGACTGCATCGCGCTTCCCGGCTCGTGGCATGCGCCGTCCCGGCGGGACGGTTGTTGCCGTATGAGTGGGGAAGGGGCGCCAGACGCGTACAGGGGTGATTCGGCGAGTGGCTCAGCCCCCCGCATGGGCGGGGAACCTCACCAGGGCGATTCGGCTTGCAGGTACGTCAAATGCGGTATCGCCGGGACACCGTGTTACCGAGTTGACGAGCGGGTGTTACGGTCGGCGGTTCGCTTCACCGGATCGCAGAGGCGTCAGCGGGCGAGCGCCTCGACGCATTCGCGCACCAGCCTCGGGCCGCGATAGATGAGGCCGGAGTAAAGCTGAACCAGGGAAGCGCCCGCCTCGATCTTTTCGCGTGCGTCGTTCCCCGACAGGATGCCGCCGACGCCGATGATGGGTACTTCGTTCTTGAGATGACGCGCGAGTTCGCCGATGACCCGGGTCGCGGCGGCGCGCACCGGCGCGCCCGAGAGCCCGCCGGCTTCGTCGGCATTCGGCAGGCCCGCGACGGCGTCGCGCGCGATGGTGGTGTTGGTTGCGATCACGGCGTCGATGCGGTGCATCATCAGCAGCGCCGCGATGGCGGCGATCTGGGCGTCGTCGAGGTCGGGCGCGATCTTGAGCGCAACCGGTACGTAGCGGCCGTGTTGCTGCGCGAGCTCGGATTGCCGCATCTTGATCGCCGAGAGCAGGGCGTTGAGCGCGTCGTCCCGCTGCAGTTCGCGCAGGTCCTGGGTGTTGGGCGAGGAGATGTTCACGGTCACGTAGCCCGCGTGGGGGTACACCTTGTCGAGGCACGCGAGATAGTCGTCGACCGCGTGCTCGTTCGGCGTGTCCTTGTTCTTGCCGATGTTGATTCCGATCACGCCCTTGAAGCGGGCCTTGGCGACGTTGCGCACCAGGTTGTCGACGCCGAGGTTGTTGAAGCCCATGCGGTTGATGATCGCTTCGGCTTTCGGCAGGCGGAATAGGCGCGGCTGCGGGTTGCCGGGCTGCGGTCGTGGCGTGACCGTGCCGATCTCGATGAATCCGAAGCCCAGCTCTGCGAGCCCGTCGATGTGCGCGCCGTCCTTGTCCAGTCCCGCCGCGAGCCCGACGGCATTGGGAAAATCGATGCCCATCAATTGAACGGGCTTTCCGGTACCACGTGGCAGCAGTCCGAGGAGGCCGAGACGTTCGGCGACATCGAGCCCACCGAGCGTGAGTTTGTGAGCGTCCTCGGGGTCGAGGCTGAAAAGGGCCGAGCGGATCAGGTCGTAGAGCATGGGTCAGGCCTGCGGACGGGGAAGAGGGGGACGGCGGGTGGCTTCTAGAATTGAGCCCGCGGCGGGATCGTCGAAAACCGATTGATCGAGCGCACCTTCACTCTTGGCCACGACGCAGGTCACCGCGCAGTCGCCGCTGACGTTGACGGTGGTGCGGAGCATGTCGAGCAGGCGGTCGACACCGATGATGAGGGCAATACCCTCGATCGGCAGGCCGACCTGCTCGAGCACCATGGCCAGGGTGACCAGCCCCACCGCGGGGATCGCGGCGGTGCCGACCGAGGCGAGCGTGGCCGTGAGGACGACGAGACCGTAATCGCCAATGGAAAGATCGACGCCGTAGACATTCGCGATGAACACGGTGGCGACGCCCTGCATCATGGCGGTGCCGTCCATATTGACCGTGGCGCCGAGCGGAATGGTGAAGGAGGCGACGCTGTTCTTCACGCCCATCTTGTACTCGACGGTGCGCAGGGTCACCGGGATGGTCGCGCCGGAACTGGCGGTGGAGAAGGCGAAGGTCGTGGGGTCGCGCAGTTTTCTGAGGAAGGTCAGCGGGTTGAGTCTTGCCAGCAGCATGAGCAGCACGGGATAGACCACGAAGAGCTGGATCGCCAACGCGGTGGAAAGCGTGGCGACGTAGGCGGCCAATGGCACCAGGATGTCGAGTCCCTGGCTTGCGAAGGTGCGGGTGATCAGCGCGAACACGCCCCAGGGCGCCAGCCGCATGATCCACTCGACCATGTGCATGATGATCGCGTCGAGATCCGTGAAGAGATTCAGGACGTGCCGGCCGCGCTCGCCGGACATCGTCATCGCCACGCCGAACAGCAGCGCGAAGACGATGATCTGCAGCATGTTCCCCTCGGCCATCGCGGCGACCGGATTGGGCGGCACCATGTCCACCAGCATCTGCGCGAGTGGAGGCGGCGCCTGGCCGGAGAAGCGGGCGCTGCTCTCGCCGGCATCGAAGCCGTGTCCCGGACCGATCGCGGCGGCGAGCCCCAGCGCGATCGTGATCGCCAGCGCCGTCGTCCCCAGATACAGCCCCAGCGTCTTTGCGCCGATGCGGCCCAGCGCCGTGATGTCGGACAGCGCGGAGACGCCCACGACCAGCGAGACGAACACCAGCGGCACGACCATCATCTGCAGCGCAGCGACGAACGCGGGACCGATCACACCCAGCACGCCGTCGAGCAGGTAGCGCTGCACCCAGATGGGCGGGCCGAAATGATCGAGCACGCTGCCGAGCACGATGCCGGCCAGCATGGCGAACATGATCCGGCGGGTGAGGGTGGAGGTGGGATTCAAGCCGTCTGCGGTTCCGGAAGGGCGCTGCGATTGTAGCAGCGGCCCGCTCGGCGCCTGCTCGGGCCGGGTTTCGCGTCTGCCGGATTCACAATGACGGAAAGTATGTTTGCCCAAACATGATTTCATCAATATAATCGTTCGCCCGGCGCGGGCGGCGGCGCGCCGGGCATCTGCCCTGTTCGCCGCTGAGGAGATTTATGTCCGTAACGCCGACCCCTCTTCATCCCCTCGGGGCCCTGCAATTTCCGGTTGATGCCGAGCGTCCGTTCGTCGTCTACACCGCGCGTGATCTGGGCCGAATCGAGCCGCTGCAGCATCTCCCGGAGGCGCGCCGCTTCGAGATGGAGGTCGTGGCCAGCGTGCTGCCCTTCCGTGTCAATCAATACGTCGTCGACGAACTCATCGACTGGGATCGGGTTCCGGACGATCCGATTTTTCAGCTGGTATTCCCCCAGCGCGGCATGCTCGACGAGGCGCATTTCGACGAGGTCGCGCGCCTGCTTCGCAGTGGCGCAGAGAAGCCCGTACTCGATGCAGCCATCGCGCGGATCCGCTCGGAGCTCAATCCGCATCCCGCCGGCCAGATGGAGCTCAACATGCCGCGAGCCGTGGACGGCAGCGTGATCGACGGCCTGCAGCACAAGTACCGCGAAACGGTACTGTTCTTCCCCAGCCAGGGCCAGACCTGCCACAGCTATTGCAGTTTCTGCTTCCGCTGGGCGCAGTTCGTCGGCGACAAGTCGCTCCGCATCGCCAGCAGCGAGGCCGGGCAGCTCGAGCGCTACCTTGCGGCGCATCCGCAGGTGAGCGATCTGCTGCTGACCGGTGGCGATCCGCTGGTGATGAAGAGCGCGCACCTCGCGCGCTATGTCGAGCCGCTGCTCACGCACAGGCTCGATCACATCCAGACCTTGCGCATCGGCACCAAATCGCTGACCTTCTGGCCGCAGCGCTACCTGGGCGCGGAGGGCGACGCCCTGCTGCGGCTGTTCGAGCGTCTCGCCCGCGCAGGCAAGCAGGTAGCGCTGATGGCGCATTACAACCACTGGCGCGAGCTCGACACGGCGGCCGCGCGCGAAGCGATCCGGCGCGTGCGCGACAGCGGCGCGGTGATCCGCTCGCAGGGGCCGCTGCTTGCTCACATCAACGACGATCCCGCGGTCTGGGCTCGTCTGTGGCGCGAGCAGGTGAGGCTGGGCATCCAGCCTTATTACATGTTCGTCGAACGCGATACCGGCGCCCGGCGCTACTTCGAGGTGCCGCTGGAGCGCGCATGGCGCATCTATCGGGACGCGCAGCAGCAGGTATCGGGCGTTGCGCGCACCGCGCGCGGCCCCAGCATGAGCGCGGGACCGGGCAAGGTCGAAGTGCAGGGCGTCGCCGAGGTGGCGGGCGAGAAGGTCCTCGTGCTGCGCTTCATCCAGGGACGCAATCCCGACTGGGTGCAGCGGCCGTTCTTCGCACGCTACGACCGCTCGGCGACGTGGCTCGACCAGCTCCGGCCCGCGTTCGGCGATCGGCGCTGGTTCTGGCAGGACGAATACGAGGCGCAACTCGCCGCCGCCTGAGCGCCCGGTATTTTTTTCCGGTGCGGCGCAGCTGCGCCCTGCGGAGCGGCGCGAAATGCGGGTAAGATTTCCCGTCTCGCCCGTCTCCATGTCCGCCTTTATCTTCTCTGTCCTCCGTTCGATGCCCATGTTCCTGATCAAACGCGCCGCAGCCATTGTCTTGTTCGCGCTTCCGCTTTCCGTCAGCGCCGCCGCCGTTCCGCCGCCGCCGCAGCTGGCCGCGAAATCCTGGGTGCTGATGGATGCAGCCAGCGGCAGCGTGATCGTGGATCACGAGGGCCGCACGCGGCTGCCGCCCGCGAGCCTCACCAAGCTCATGACCTCCCACGTCGCCGCGCTCGCGCTCCAGCGCGGCCGGCTTGGCGAGGCCGATCTCGTCACCATCAGCGAAAACGCCTGGCGGATGGGCGGCTCGAAGATGTTCGTGATGGTCGGCGACAAGGTTGCGGTGGGTGACCTGCTGCGCGGCATCATCGTGCAATCCGGCAACGACGCGAGCATCGCGCTGGCCGAGCATATCGCCGGCAGCGAGGAGACTTTCGCCGCGCTGATGAACGAGGAGGGGAAGCGTCTCGGGCTCGCCGACACGCACTTCGTCAACTCCACCGGCTGGCCGGCAGAGGGGCATTATTCGAGTGCGCTCGACATGGCCAAGCTTGCGCGCGCCATCGTGCTCGAGGATCCCAAGCATTACGCGATGTACGCCGAGAAGGAGTTCGTCTGGAACGGCATCCGCCAGCCCAACCGCAACCTCCTGCTGTGGCGCGACCCGTCCGTCGACGGCTTGAAGACGGGTCATACCGACGAGGCCGGCTACTGTCTGGTGGCTTCCGCCCAGCGCGACGGCCAGCGTTTCATCGCGGCGGTGTTCGGCGCCGACAGCGAAACCGCGCGCGCGAACGAAACGGCGAAGCTGCTGGGCTACGGCTTCAACTTCTTCGAGAACAAGACCTTCCACAAGGCGGGCGAAGCCATCCAGCGCCTGGATGTCTGGAAGGGCGCTGCACGCAGCGTGGGTGCGGGCCTCGCAGCCGACTTTTCCGCCGCCCTGCCCAAGGCTTCGGCGGCGGCGTATCAGACGCGGGTCGTGGTCGCCGAGGGCGACGTGGTCGCGCCGGTCGCCGCGGGCGCGCAACTAGGTCAGGTCGAGCTGGTCGACCCGGACGGCAAAGTCGTGGTGCAGGCGCCTCTGGTCGCTCTGGAAGCGGTCGAGCAGGGCGGTTTCTTCCGCCGCGTATGGGATGGCATCCGCCTCTTCTTCAGGGGATTGTTCGGCTGATCGTAGCGCGACGGTGCGGCACCCGTGCGGCCTCCCAAGCGGAGGCCGCACGCGTTCGTGACGGCGATCCGGAGCGATGGATGATGAGGCTTCGTATCCGGGAGATACCACCGTTGCGGCCGGCCTCGGTGCCGGAGACGGCCGGCTTCGCGGCTGCCTGCGGTGCGCCGGCCGCATCGGGGCGCGCCGCGACGCCCTTCCGCATATCTGTAGCGTGTCGCGCGAATTCGCCCTGCGAAACCGCGCGTCTTCAGTAGATCAGGTTCAGCATCAGCATCATCACGGCCAGGAAGATCAGGGTCATGATGCCGCCCGCACGCATGAAGTCGGCCACGCGATATCCGCCGGGGCCCATGATGAGCGCGTTCACCTGGTGCGTGGGCAGGAAGAAGGAGTTGGACGTCGCGAGCGCGACCGTCAGTGCGAATACCGCGGGATTGGCGCCGGCGCCGACCGCGATGTTGACCGCGAGCGGCACCAGCAGCACCGTGGCGCCGACGTTGGACATGACGAGCGTGAAACCCGTCGCAAGCGCGGCGATCGCGAGCTGCAGAACCCAGGTCGGCACGCCGCCCAGGAGAGAGAGCGTCTGGGCGGCGATCCAGGCGGCGGTGCCACTCGTCTCGACCGCGAGCCCGAGCGGAATCAGGCTCGCCAGGAGGAACACCGATTTCCAGCTCACGGCCATATAGGCCTCCTCGATGCGCAGGACGCCGGCGAGGATCATGCCGATGGCGCCGGTCATGAGCGCGACGGACAGGCGCACGTCCGCGACCAGCACCAGGAAGAGCGCGACGGCGAAGAAGAACAGCGCCGGGGCGACCTTTTGCGGGCGCAGTTCCTCATGCGGATACTCCGTGGTGACGATGACGAAGTCCCGGTCCGTTCTCAGATAGGCCAGCGCCTCCCAGGTGGTGTGGACGACGAGCGTATCGCCGGCCTGCAGCGGTATGTCGCGGATTTCATCGTCTTCACGCAGGGTCTCGCCGCCCCGGTGCAGTGCCACCATCGCCAGGCCGTAGGTCTTCCGCATCCAGACGTCACGGGCGCTCTTGCCGATGAGTTTGGAGCCGGGGGGAATCACGACCTCGGCGATGCCGGCGCGGGTGGCCGCGAGCGCCTCGTCGAAGGTTTCGAGCTCGTTGCGCAGGTCCAGCCCGTTGTTCTTCACCAGCGCGGTGAGGCGCTCCGGCGAAGCGAGGACGCCCAACACCGTATTCGCTTCGACGCCGATGTCGCGCGCAAGGCTGCCCGGACCGATGCGCAGGTCTTCGGTACCCCGCAAGGCCGCAATGATGCGCACCCGGCCGTCGCGCTCGATGTCGTCGAGCATGCGGCCGACCATCGGGCTGCTCGGCGGGACGACGACCTCGAACAGGCCGTAATCCAGCCCGTAGAGATCCTGGAAGTACTGCATGGTGCTGCCGCCGTGGGTGACGTCCTCGCGGGTGCTGCCCGGCAGCACGAAGCGTCCCGCGATCACGAAGTAGGCGATGCCGCTGACGAGCAGCGCGATGCCGATGGGCGTTACCGAGAACAGGGACCAGGTTTCCATCTGCTGCGCGGCGGGCAGCGTCCGGTTGGAGGTGAGAATGAGATCGTTGAGCAGGATGAGCGGGCTCGAACCGACCAAGGTCATGGTGCCGCCGAGGATCGCGCAGAATCCCATCGGCATCAGCAGGCGGGACATCGACAGGCCGGTGCGCGCGGAAATGCGGCTCACCACGGGCAGGAACAGCGCGGCGGCCCCCACGTTCTGCATGAAGCTGGAAATGAAGCCGACGGTGCCGGAGATCGCCGGAATGACCCGTGCCTCGGTGCGACCCGCGAGCTTGAGGATCGTGCCCGCGACCTTGCCCATGAGGCCGGTCTTGTCGAGGCCCGCGCCGATGATCATCACCGCGACGATCGACATCACCGCATTGCTGGCGAATCCGCTGAACAGCTCGTCGATCGGCACCAGCGGCTGGGCGAAGCCGAGTAGGGCGTTGAAGGAACTGAGCAGGCCGAGCAGGACCATGATCGTCACCGCCGCCACGTCCACGCCCACGACCTCGAAAGCGAACAGGAAGACGGTCAGCAGGAGGATCCCCATGATCACGGCGATTTCCGGCGTGGGGACGACGCTTGCCGTCCATGCCCCCAGGAGGATGAAGATCAGGGCGGCAACGAGGGTCTTTACTGGCAGCTTGGGCATGAGCGTAGGCGGCGACGGTTTGAAAAAATGCCGCTGATTGTACCAAGTGGGCGCGGCAAGACCGGGCGGGTGTCACATGGAAATCCGCATGGACAGGGGTTTTGCAGCGAGCGCGCAACGAACGGGGGCCGCTTTCGCGGCCCCCGTTCGGCGGCGGGAATCGGCGCGCCCCGCCTCACCGAGGCTATTTCCCCGCGGTGCGGCGCAGGCGGTTGAGGAGACGTCGCGCCAGTTCGCCGAACAGTTCGGTCTGCGTCGGATGCGGGAAGATCGCCCGCGCGACCTGGGTCAGCGTCATCTCGCCGGCCACCATCATGACGCCGGTGCCGATCAGGGTATCGGTGTGGTCGGCGAGGAAATGCACGCCGATGATGCGACCGCTCGCCTTGTCGGCGACGAGCTTGATCAGGCCCTCGGTCTCGCCGGTGATCATCGCCTTGGCGTCGATGCTCATCGGCATCTTCGCTTCCACCGCGTCGATGCCCTTCGCCTTGGCCTGCGCGACGGAAAGGCCGACGAAGCCTGCCTGCGGGCGCGAGAAGGTCACGCCACAATCGCGGTCCTGGTCGTATTCGCTGGCGTGGCCGAGCAGGTTCGATGCGGCGACCCGGCCCTGGGTGGCGGCGGTGTGCGCGAGCATGTAGCCGCCGATGACGTCGCCGACCGCATAGATGTTCGGTGCGCTGGTGCGGCAGCGCGCATCGACCTTGATCGCCGCGCCGTCGAGTGCGACGCCGGCCTTCTCGAGATTGAGCCTGCCGGTGTCGGGGCGCTTGCCGGTCGCCATCAGCACGAAGTCGCAGTCGAACGCCGATTCGACGCCGTCCTTGTCCGTGTAGTGCAGCTTCATCGCGCCGGGCTCGCCGGATACGCCCTTGATGCCCGCACGGGTCACGACCGTGATCTCCTTCTCCAGCGAGGCGATCAGCGCCTTGCCGATCTCGTCCTCGATCTCGCCGAGGATGCGATCGTTGCGCTCGAGCATCAGGACCTCGGAGCCGAAGTCGCGGAAAATCTGCGCCATCTCCACGCCGATCACGCCGCCGCCGACGATGCCGAGCTTCTTCGGTGGCGCCGCGAGATTCCAGATCGTGTCCGAGGTGACCACGCCGCCGGATGCCAGATTCTCGCGCGCGCCGGGGATCGGCGGCACGAACGCGGGTGCGCCGGTCGCGATCACCGCGGCGCCGAAGCTGACCGTGTAGGGTTCGCCCTCGACCGGCGTGATCTTGAGAGTGTGGGCGTCGACGAACTCGCCGAAGCCCTCGCGCACGTCGATCTTCATGCCGCGATCGGCCTTCAGCGCCATTTCGCCACGGCTCGTCTGTACCCAGCGACGGTGCTTCTCGACCTGTTCCCAGTTGAGCCTGGGTTCGCTCGTGCCGTCGACGCCCATCTCGGCATCGTGCGCACGGTTGCGGATGTTGTCCGCCGCGGCGCGCCAGGCCTTGGACGGGATGCAGCCGCGCCACAGGCATTCGCCCCCGGGGAAGGGTTCGTTGTTGACCATCATCACCTTGATGCCGTGCTCGGCGAGGTCGCGTGCACAATCCTCGCCGCCGGGTCCGCCGCCGACGACGACGACCGGCACGTCCCAGTTTCCTTCGGGGATGGGCGAGACGGCCGCGGCGGCCGCGGCGGCCGCGCCAGCGGCGGATTCAGCCTGGCCGCCCGCCATCCATGTGTCGGGCGCCTCGACGGTTTCCTTCAGCGCCGCGAGATACAGTGCGACGTCCGCGCCGTTCAGCACGCGGTGGTCGCCGGTGATGGTGAACGGGGTGCCTTGCGGGCCGTTGGCCGCGATCGCGAGGATCGCAGCGATGCCGGGGGTCGGGATCGCGGTGAAGTGCGTCACGCCCAGCATGCCCATGTTGGAGATGGTGAAGGTCGGGTTGGCGTACTCGCCGGGCGCCAGCTTGCGCACGCGGGCACGCTCGACGAGGCTCGTCCAATCGCCTTGCAGGGCTTCGAGCGGCCGCTTTTCGATGCCATGCAGGATCGGCACCACCAGGCCGCCGTCGTTCGACATCACGGCGATGCCGAAATCGTGGTTGTCGCGCTCGACGAGCTTGTCGATCGGCTGGTAGGCCCAGTTCATGCGCGGGGACTTGGCCATCGCGACCGAACAGGCCTTCGCGATCGCGACCGTCACCGATACTTTCTTCGCCTTGGCGGCGGCGGTGAGCTTCGAGGTATCGATGTTCACCGTCACGTTGAAGGTCGGCAGCGTGAGGGAGGCCGTCATGGCGTGGCTGACGGCCTTTTCCATCGACGTCATCGCCCGGCCCTGGCCGGGGACGTCGACCTGCGGCAGCGCATGGGCGACCTCGGCCATGCTGGGCCGCGCGCGCGCGACGTCGGCGGCGACGATCACCCCCGCCGGCCCGGTGCCGGCCAGGCCGGCAAGATTCACTCCAAGCTGCGCCGCGACCTTGCGGGCATAGGGCGAGGCCGGGCGCCCCGGCACGCGCGGCAGCGGCGGCTGGCTGCCGTCGACGGCGACCGCGGCCGCGGTTGCCTTGGGCAGGGGAATGGTGGGTTGCCGGTCCGCCGGATGCGGCGCGACCTTGTGGATCTCCGTGACCTTGTGCTCGGCGGAGATGGTCACTCCGGTGTCGTCGACTTTCGCGGCGTCGTCGACGATGAAAGCCATCGGATGCCCGACCTCGATCACGCTGCCGACGTCGGCGATCGGGCCGGACAGGAAGCCCTCCTGGAACACCTCGACGTCCATGATCGCCTTGTCGGTCTCGACCGTCGCGACGATGTCGCCGCGCTTGAGGGTGTCGCCCGGCTGCTTTTCCCAGGTGACGACGACGCCCTCGGTCATGGTGTCCGAAAGTTGCGGCATCACGATCGGCGTGCCGGCGTGATGCGGGATCATCTCCGTCTGGGCCTTTTCCTCGACCACCTCGCCGGCCGCGATCGCGATGTCGCCCGGCGTGTCGGAGATGTAGCCGAGCGGCTCGCCGACGGCGATGGTCGCGCCGGTGTCCGCGAGTGGTCCGGCAAGATAGCCTGCCTTGAACACCTCGACGTCCATGATCGCCTTGTCGGTCTCGACCGTCGCGACGATGTCGCCGCGCTCGATGCGATCACCGGGCTGCTTTTCCCAGGTGACGACCACGCCCTCGGTCATGGTGTCCGAGAGCTGTGGCATGGTAATGACGTAGTGGTTCATATGCGTAAGGGGCCAGGAGCCGGGAGTTGTGGGCTGGAGGACGGCTAGCCTCGCGGCGATCTGCCCAAGCCCCGCAAGGGGCGTCCCAACTCATCAGTGGTAGCAAACAAAGTATCGCACTGCGCGATACCCGGATAATTCAGGCGCGCGGGGAATGCAGCCTGGGCTTCGGCTTCGGCCAGCAACCTCACCGCTATCGGCACGGATCGCCGATCGCCGTGTGGGGCACCGCGCGCGCATCCTTCGGCGCGGTGTGACGGAGCTGAGATCGCCGCCCGCTGCAACGGGTCCGCGGGGGCGTGGCGTTCGACCTGGGGAAACGCGGGTGTGGATTCATGGATCGCTTTGGTCCGGTGCATCGCCAACCGGCAAGCGGACGAGTCGCGAAAGCTGAAGAACGCCACGCCCTGGCTCTCCGGTCCCTGCCCCTCGCGTCCTCAGGCCTTGCCGAACATTTTCAGCACGGCCCGGACCACGTCCTCGTGATTGGGGATCGCCGCCTTTTCCAGCGTGCGGTTGTAGGGCTGCGGCACCATCGCGGAGTGCACGCGCACGGGGGCCGCGTCGAGTTCGAAGAAGCACTCCTCGTTGATGATCGCCATCACCTCGGAACCGACGCCGACCGGCGCCTCGTCCTCCTCGGCGATGACGGCACGGTGGGTCTTGCTCACCGATGCCTTGATTCCGGCGCGATCGAGCGGCGAAAGCGCGTAGAGATCGACGACTTCGGCCGAGATGCCGTACTGCTTGTCGAGTATCTCCGCGGCCTTGAGGCACCAGTGTACCGAGATGTTGTAGCCGAACAGCGTGACGTCGGTGCCGGGGCGCGTGACCTCGGAGCCTTCGAGCGGATGGAAGTATTCGCCGTCGGGCACCTCGCCCTTCATGTTGTACATCAGCTCGTGCTCGTTGATGAACACCGGGTCATCGCAACGCACGGCCGACTTCAGCAGGCCGTAGGCCTGTTTGGGATTTGACGGGGTGACGACGCGCAGGCCGGCGATGCCCATGAACACCTTCTCCATGCGCGCCGAGTGCTGCGCGCCGAGCTGGTGGGCCGCGCCACCGGCGGAGCGGAACACGCAGGGGGCAGCGAGCTGGCCGCCCGACATGTAGCGCACCTTGGCCGCGGAGTTGAACATCTGGTCCATCGCCAGCCAGGCGAAGTTGACCGACATGATCTCGACGATCGGCCGCACGCCGAGGAAGGATGCGCCGATCGCCAGGCCGGTAAAGCCATTCTCGGAGATGGGGGTGTCCATCACGCGCAGCGGGCCATATTTCTCGTACAGACCCTTGGTCGCCTTATACGTGCCGCCGGCGACGCCGATGTCCTCGCCCAGGCAGATGACGAGCGGGTCGCGCGCCATTTCTTCGTCATGGGCGCGCTGGATCGCTTCCCAGTACATGATGTTTGCCATGCTTTTCTTCCTAGAATCTTAAGCGGCCGAGCCCGTGAGCCAGGGCAGTTGGGTTTCGCGATCGGCCAGGACGTATTTCTCGAGATCTTCGACGCGAGGTTCGGGCGATTCCTCGGCGAACTTGATCACTTCGTTCTCGATGTAGGTGTCGGTTTCCTTCTCGATTTCCTCGTAGTCGGCCATGGTCATCTCCCCTGCGGCGATCAGTCGGTCGCGCAGGATGAAGATGGGATCGCGCTGCTTCCACATCTCCTCTTCCTCGCGCGAACGGTAGCCGCGCGAGTCGGACATCGAATGGCCGCGATAGCGGTAGGTCTGGAGCTCCAGAAAATAGGGGCCCTTTCCAGAACGGACGTAGTCGACCGCCTTGCGGGCATACTCGTAGACGATCTCGATGTCCTGGCCATCACATTCGGTCGCCTCGATGCCGTAGCCGCACAGCCGCTTGTACTGATGAACGATCGCGGTAGAGCGATCGATCGCGGTGCCGATGCCGTAACGGTTGTTCTCGCAGATGAACAGCACGGGCAATTTCCACAGCGCGGCCATGTTCATGGTCTCGTGGAATGTGCCCTGGTTGTTGGCGGCGTCGCCGAGGAAGCAGATCGCGATCTCGTCACCGCCCTTGAGCTGGATCGCCTTGGCGATGCCGGCGGCGAGCGGGAAGGGCCCGCCGACGAGCGCGTAACCGCCCATGAAGCGCTTGGCGACGTCGAAGATGTGCATGGAGCCGCCGCGCCCCTTGCTCGACCCCGTTTCCTTGCCGTAGAGCTCGGCCATCACCTCCTTGGGGTCGGCGCCGGACTTGATCGCGTGGACGTGGTCGCGATAACCCGTGATCACGTAATCGTGCCCCGGGCGCGCGGCTTCCATGACGCCGTTGCAGCACGCCTCCTGGCCCGGATAGAGGTGGAGGAAGCCGCCGATCTTGCGCTCGATGTAGGCCTGGTAGCAGCGTTCCTCGAAACGACGGTGCAGCACCATTTCGCGTAGTACGCGTTTCTTGTCTTCGATCTTCATTCGGTTACCCTTGCTCCGATGGGGCGGGAAAATAGCGCCGTAAGAAACCAAAAGCACGCGATTATCCGGGAATACCCCCTACCCATCAAGGAAGCACCCCCAACGAGGAGGCCCGATGCTACCCAAGCTGACCGAAAACAAGCAGGAACTCACCGAAAAATCGCTCGCCGCCGCAGGCCACGCCCTGCTCCTCCTGCCCGAGGCGAAATCATTGCCGGAACTGCCCGGTACGGCCGAACTCAAGGCGGTGCTCAAGCGCCGCAACCTCAAGCCCGATGCGCTCGCCAAGTCCGCGGTCGCGGTGCAGCTGGCCGGTGGCACGCTTGCGGTGTTCGCCATGATCAAGGCCGAGGCCCCGGCATTTTCGACCTATGAACGGATACGCAAGGCACTCGCGCTGCTGATGGCCGAGCATCCCAAGTCGCTGACGCTGGCGGTGTTCGGCGGCGCCGAATTCCGGGCGGACGTGGCGGAGGCGATGGCTTATACGGCGCTGGTCAATGCGGTGCCGCTCCCTTCGCGCAAGTCGAAATCCGATCCGGTGGTGAAGTCCATCTCGCTCCACGGCCACGAGTCGCGCGACCGGCTCGCGCGCGTGCAGGCGCTCGCCGAGGGCAACGTGCTGACGCGCAGCCTCACGGTGCAAGGGCCGGATGAACTCGTGCCGGGCGTCTACCGACGCCGGATCAAGGCGCTTGCCAAAGAATACGGCTGGACCGTGGAGGAGTTTCCCTTCGAGCGGCTGAAGAAAATGGGGGCGGGCGCGTTCTGCGCGGTGGCCCAGGGTTCGCCGGCGAAGGACGCCGCGATCGTGCGCGTGAGCTACAAGGGCGTGAAGGCCCGGGGTCGCAAGGTCGCGTTCGTCGGCAAGGGGATCTGCTTCGACACCGGGGGGCACAACCTCAAGCCCGCGAAATACATGCAGGGCATGCATGAGGACATGAACGGCTCCGCGGTGGTGCTCGGCATCCTCGCCGCTGCCGCGCGGATGAAGCTGCCGATCACGCTCGAAGGCTGGGTCGCACTCGCGGAGAACCACATCAGCCCGCAGGCCTACCGGCAGAACGAGGTAGTGACCGCGCTCAACGGCACCACGATCGAGGTCGTTCACACCGACGCCGAGGGGCGCATGGTGCTCGCCGACGCGCTCACGCTCGCCGCCCGCTCCAAGCCGGATCTCATCGCCGATTTCGCGACGCTCACGGGTTCGATGCACTACGCGCTGGGTAGCCGCATTTCCGGCGTGTTCGCCTCGTCGAGCGTGCTTGCGCATCAGGCGTCGCGCGCGGCTTCGGCGAGCGGCGAGCGGATCGTGGTGTTTCCCTACCCCGAGGACTACGACACCAGCCTCGAATCGACCGTTGCCGACGTCAAACAGTGCAGCATGGAGGGCGAGGCCGACCACATCCTCGCCACCCGCTTTCTTTCGCGCTTCGTCGGCGATACGCCGTGGCTCCACATGGATCTCTCGGGCCACAGCTGCAAGGGTGGGCTCGGGGCCGTCATGAGCGACGCCAATGGCTTCGGCGTCGCGTGGGGGATTCACCTGCTCGAATCCGATTTCTGATTCCGATGAACGGGCGCGGAAGCGCAAACAAGGGCTTGGGTCAGGTCATGAACCGGGTCGCCTGCGAGCGCGTTCGGTGCGATGACGACGACGGCCGTGGTGAAGTGGATTCCACGCGCGTGCGAGCTCGCATGGGGCGTGCGATGTTCGTGTGCATGGCCGGCGTGGCCCGTCTTTCCGCCCGTGACCATGCCGGACCCGATTCTTCTCCACGTCGATGATGCCCTGATCGTGCTCGACAAGCCGGCCGGGATGCTGGCTGTGCCGGGACGCGGCCCCGGAAAAGAAGACTGTGCGGCCGCACGGGTGCAAGCGCGCCATCCCGACGCCCGGGTCGTGCACCGGCTCGACATGGCGACCTCGGGGCTGATGGTGATGGCGCGTGGTGCGGCGGCGCATCGCACGCTCTCGGATGCATTCGCGGCGCGCGCAGTGCGCAAGCGCTACATCGCCGTCGTCGCCGGTCGGCTCGCCGTGCCGGAGGAAAACGCGCCGGAAGGCTGGGGAACAATCGATCTGCCACTCCGCGCCGACTGGCCCAACCGGCCGCTGCAGATCGTCGATCTGCTCGGTGGCAAGCCGAGCCTCACGCGATGGCGCGTTCTCGAATACGACGCCGACGCATCACGCACCCGCCTCGAGCTCGAGCCGGTGACGGGGCGTTCCCATCAGTTGCGCGTCCACCTGCGTGCACTCGGACATCCCATTCTGGGCGATCCGTTCTATGCGCCGCCGGAGGTGCAAGCGATGGCCGGACGCCTGATGCTGCACGCCTGGAAGCTGGATTTCGCGCACCCGACGACGGGCGCGCCATTGGAATTCACCCAGCTCCCGCCGTTCTGAACGGCCCTTAATGGGGCAGTTCGATCGCCTTCCAGCCGGGGTGGTCGAAGTGCTCGCCGTAGGTGTTGAGCGTTTCGGAGACGTGCACCACGCCCATCGCGCGCGCCTCGCCTGCGCGCTTCCCCTGCATCGTCTCGATGCCGTCCGAGAGTTCCGCGATGACGATATGAAGTTGTGCGTCGGCGCGGGCGTCGAGCTTGCAGTTGTCGATGATGTGCGCCACCTGCGCATTGACGTCGTTCGCCAGCGCGTCGTAGCCCGCGGGCGTGAGCGTGCCGGCGTGCGCGGCAGGCAGCGCGGTCTCGGTCAGCGCGCGGATCGAATCCATGCCCTGCCGCAGCGCGTCGTCGGTCGCCCACTTCTTGCCGGCGTCGAGCTGGATCGTGTGCGCGCCGGCGTGGCCGTGGTCGTGGTGCTCCGGCGCGGCGTTCACCAGCAGCGGCACGGCGAGCAGCGTCGCGGACAGTGGCAACAGTATGAATTTCATCATGGTGGTTTCCTTGTTCCTTATGTCGTATGGATGGGTTTTCTGCCGGCGATCCGCGCACCCGCGCCGGCGATCACGCTAACGAGTGATCCATCGAATGACCCGTTCTTTCGTGTGCGGTTCGCCATCGACGGAAAGAAATCGTTCAGCGTGCCTTCGTCAGCGGCGGAAAGGCGCCCTCGGACTCGACCGCGACCTGATAGATACCATGGCAGGCGTTGCACGTCTGCAGCAACTGGCCCATCTGACGCTGCGTGTGCAGCGGGTCGCCGAGACTTTCCGCATCGAGCGCCATCACGTCGAACGTCGTGTGCACCGTGCCGGCCAGCATCTTGAAGGTTTCGGGCAGCTTCGCCGTGGTCTCGGGCGGGATTTCGTTGGCCGCGCCGCTTCCCATGGTGCGCGCGGCCTGCGCCACCGTCGTCATGTCCTCTTCCGTGAGCGCCGTGGTGATGACCTGCAGCACGTTGAGGAAATTGCGCATCTCGAGCAGGACCAGATGCCGCTCGTGCGGCTCCAGCACGACCTTGACGCGATCGTCCGTGCCGACGTCGGCCGTGGCCACGGCGCCCATCGCCAGGCTTGCCGCCAGACCGGCTGAGATCGCTTTGGTGAGTAGTTTCATCGAGTTTCTCCGGAGCTGAAAAAAAGCGGGGTGCTTGCCGGCCGGCGTGGTGCGCGGCCGCTTCTGGGGGCATCCGCAACGATGCGGTCTGCCGCCGCGCTCACGCCACCGTGGCCTCGGCGCTGTTTTTTGCGCCCTTGTTGTCTTCCCAGTTGACGGTGACCTTGTCGCCGGCCTTGGCGCCTTTCACCCTCAAGCCGAGGAAAGGATCCTTCGAAATCGCGCCGCCCCACTGCGCGGCGACGACGGTCTTGCCGTTCAGGCCGACGGCAACGTTCCGTATGAAATGGGCGGGGATGAGCTGCCCGGTCTTGGCGTCCTTGCGCTGGCCCGTTTCCATGGGGTGCGCCATCAGGATCTTGATCGCCAGCGCATCGCCGGTCAGCTGGGCGCGGATCTTCATCATGTCTGCCATTGTCGTTTCCTTTCTAGAGTGGGATTCCAGTGCTCAGCCGCCGCAGCCGCCGATGGTGACCTTGATTTCACGGGCCGTCGCGTAGTGCTTGCCGCCGGCCGTCACGACCACGCGTACCATCGACGTCTGCCCCATCTTGACGCGCGTCGAGACGTAGCCTTCCGCACCGTCGCTGAAATCGAATGCAGCAAGGAGCGGCAAGGGGTTCTTCTCCGAGAGGATGGCGATGGATTGCGTGCCCGCGATCCGGCTCGTCACCTCGATCGGCACCATGGAGCCGTTCTCCGCGATGTCCGGCGCCTTGATCTCGATGTCCGCACTGTCGGCGACGCCGGATGCGCCCAGGCCCTTGAGTGCGTCCCCGACGCTCTTCGCTTCGAACGCGGTCTTGTTCCATTCCGCGGCAAGGACGCGCCGGGGCGCGAGCAGGCCCGCGGATGCCGCGAGCATGACTGCGCCGGCCGCGCAGCCGCCCTTCAACAGGGTCCGGCGTTGTGTGTTCAGTTCGTTCATGTCGTTCTCCATTGAGGTTGGGGCAGGCGGTCAGCGTGCGGAGGGCACGGAGACCGGGTAATCGTTGGACAGCACCGTGTAGAACACTTCGAGGTCGGTGTAATCGGGATTGCCGGGCGGCAGCCCGCGCGTCCGCGCCTGCAGATTGCAGCGCATGAAGCGCTGCTGCAGCGATTCGATGTCGCCCAGCCCCACGCGGTAGGTCGGGAAGTGCGCGGCGTCGCCGAACGGGGAGGTCGGCACCTGGCCGCGGAAGCGCTGGCCGAGCAGGCCGGACGTCGTGTGGCACGAGGCGCAGGAGAAGTTGTACTGTCCGGCCTTGGCGTAGAAGATGTTCTCGCCGCGCCGATAGGCCGCCATGATCTCCGGTGAGGTCGTGTCGACCTTGATCGGCATGTTGGCCGATTGGGCGCGGAAGTAGAGCGCAATCAGGTTGTTCTCCGGCGAGCCCTGCTTGAAGGTTTCCCACAACGCGGTCTGGGCGCAATGCTCGATCCGGCTTTCGACCGTCATGATCTTCTTCAGCTTGGGATCGTATTTGGGGTAGCCAGCCGCCAGGCCCTTGAGATCGGTCTTTCCCTCGCCGAGGCAGGTGCGGAACCCGGGCTCGCGCTTGGCCCAGAAGTTGAACAGTTTCTCGCCCTTGTCGAGTGCGAGGTATCCCGGGTGCATGTCGTCGGAGCGGTCGAGATCCATGAACTTCCAGTTCAGCTTCCACTCATGCGCGGGATCGCCGATCCAGTGCTTGTGCCGTTCGAGCGCCTCATCGCTCTCCCAGTACTGCAGGGTCGAGCCGAACGCGGGGTCGGCGCCGCCCGCGACGCCGCGCGCGGGGTCGATCGCGACGCGGGGATAGGTTTCGCGGTAGGTGTCGCCCTCCGTCGCCTGACCGTTGGCCGACACGGCGAACAGGGTCGCCAGGGCGAGTGTGCCGTGCAATAGAAGTTTTCCAGCCATCTCCGGTCTCCTTTACTTCGATGATTGGAGGAAGGCGACGACGTCGCGCACTTCCTGCTCGGTGAGAATCTGGTTCGTCCCGGCGGGAGGCATCACCGTGTCCGGATTGCGCCACCGCATGTCGTAGACGAGGGCGTAGGTCTCCGCATCGCTCCGGTTCCAGGTGCCGTAGGCGCTGAGATCCGGTCCCTTGGAGCCCGGTTGCACCGCGCCTTGCACCACGTGGCACGCGACGCAGTTGCCCTTGCTGCGCTCGTTGGCGAGCGCCTTGCCGCGCGCGGGGTCGCCGTTGAGCGGCTCGGCGAGCGCCTTCTGGACGGGCGCGCGGGTGGGGAGCTGCCCGCAGGGAAGGCTCCGGCTCAGGCATGGCCACTCCGAGAACTCGGGTGCCTTCGCCGTTTTGGGCGCAGGCGATGCGGGCTTGCCCGCCTGTGCCGCGCAGCCCGCAAGTGCGACGGCAGCGAGGAGCGGCAGCATGCGCCGGCCTTTCTTGAAGAGTGCTTTCATGTACGTCCTCCTTGTATGGATTCCGGTTGCAGTCGTCAGAAACTGTGCGTGAACCTGAGGCCGACGCGGTCGCCGACCGAGCCGGTGATCTCGTTCGCGTTGGTCGTGGCGGCGACCGTCGCCGCCGGCGTCGGCGCTTCCGCCTTGCGGAACTCGTAGTTGAAGGTAAGGCGGGTCTTGGGGGCGAAGTAGTAGTTCACCCCGAGCGTGGTGTAGGTGAGGATGCGCTCGTCGGATGGGCCCCAATACGCCGTGTTCGCCGTTTCGTACAGCAGGTTGTTGCGCGAGTAGCGCGCATCGAACTGCCAGCGCTTGTTGAGGTAGTACCCGTAATCGAGGGTGAGGCCCTTGGCCTTGTTGCCCTTCTCGGCTGCGAACTGGACGAGCCCTCCGTAGGGCGCGTCGGCCATGTTTGCGGTCGGCGTGTAGTTGATCATCCCTTCCGCGAACATCAGCTCGAATGCGAGCCGGTGCCGGCCACGGTCCTCGCCGAACAGGTGGCCGATCGCCCTCGCGCCGATGCCGTAGCGGATGCGGTCGAAGTCCTCGCTCTGGGTGCCGCTCGGATCGACGACGAAGTTGCGCACGCCCTTCTGGTGGTAGCCGTACATCTTCAGCCCGTGCTTGAAGGGTCCCTTGCCGCCCGGCAGGTCGTACTCGGACGAGAAGTAGAGGTTGAGGTCCTTGTCGCTGTTGTTGTCACCACGATGGATACCGTTGCCGTTGCCGAACATCACCGAGTAGGTGTGGGTCCATTTCTCGCGCTTGAAGGCATCGAAGAACTGCACGCCCCAGTCGCGCCCCACGTCGGTGTCGTACCCCCATCTGGAGACGTTGCCCGTGATCGGATCCTGGCCGTTGGGCCGCTGGCCGCCGTAGCCCTGGCCGGGGATCGCCCGGATGCCCTTGGCGTTGCCGTCGATGAAGCGCTCGATCTGGACGCGCTGCACGAAATCGGTGAGAAAGACGTAGTCCGTCGCCTCCAGCCCCTGGTAGATCTCCTCGGGCCCCGGTTTCTGCTGCAGGCCGGCGCGTACCCGCACGCCCGGAATGTAGTGGAAGGACACGCTCGCATTCACCAGGCTCGCGAGGTACTCGCGCTCGGTCTTGTACGGGTGGTAATTGGCGGCGTTTTCGCCGGCGTTGACGGCGACGTGATAGTTGATGCGGCTCGGAATCAGGTTGCCTCGCACGCCCAGCATCAGGTTCTGCGGCGCAAGGCCCTTTTCATCGTTCCGGAGCTCGGGCCCTTGCCGGCAGTTGTTCACCACGCCGCCGTTGTTGACTGCCGCCGGGCCCATCAGGCCATCGGGTTCCGTGCAGTCGAAGTTGTTCTCGTAGGTCAGCTGCACCGCGCCTTGCAGGCGATGGGTGCTGCTTGGTGGTTCCGTGCCGTACATCATCACCCAGTTCGCGGCCTGGCTCGCCCCCCCGGACGACAGGCCCGCCGCCGCAGCCGCAGCGGCAAGGCTCCATTTGATGCGCATCGCGTTCTCCTCTTATGGTCGTTGGCAAAGAACGCGAGTGCCGTCTCGGTCTTCAGGATCGGGAAATCCGATGTGAGTGCCGACGCCGTGCGTCCTTCACCGGCTTAAACGAGGCGCGTGTGGAAATGTTCCGTATCCGTGCCGGCGACACCGGCTTCCAGGCCTAGGAAACGGCGCGACATGGGAGGGAATGGAGACGGGTGCGAGGCGTCCGGCGAGACGGTGTGCCGGACGCCGCAGTGAAGATGCGATGAAAGAGAAGGCGGCAATCGCCGGATGCACTGCATCCGGCGATTGCGGAGGCGCGTTCAGTGGCCGTGCAGGTGTTCTTCGAGCGAGCCCGCGGGCTTCTGCTGGATCAGGAGTTCGGCGAGGATCTTCCGTTGCCTGGCATCGAGTATCTGCTGTTCTTCCATGAGCTGAACGATGACCTGCCGCTGCTGCTTTTCCTGGATGCGGCAGATTGCCTGGCGTATGCCCTCGATCGCGGCGGGGTCGGGCTGTTCCGAGAAAATTTCCTGGATCATGCGCTCGCGCTGGATGCGGACCTGCTCCCAGTCGGCACCCATGTCGCGCAGGAATTTCCGCTCTTTCTCCTCCCACATCCGTCGCTGCTCCCCGCTGAGCTGGAGGCGTTCGACGAGGGGGTCGCGTTTCTCGCTCGCGTGTGCGCCGCGCAGGCCGCCTTGCTGCCACGCCTGGTAACCCACGGCACCGAGCACGCCTACGTTGAGCAGCAGGGAGAATCCGAGCAGGGAAGCAAGCCAGCGTTGTCTCATCAGATTTCCTCCGGCGGATAACATCCCGCAAAGAAGCCGATGCACACGCTGCCGGGCGGGACGAGATCGAACATGGCCAGTTCCGGTACATCGAGCTTGGTGTCGTGACGGTCGAGCAGGCTGCTCCCCAGGAACACGCCCAGCGAAAGGGTGGCGGCAGCCGTGAAGGACAACGGCACCAGCTGCCACCAGCTGAAGCGCAGCCATGCCGCACGTGACGGAGGTGCGATGGGCCGTGCCCGCAGTACGGCGGCGAGATCGACGCCCATGTCTGCCTCGGGCAGGCTGCGGAAGCACGTCCGCAGGCGCTGCAGTTCGGCCATCATCGACTGGCAGCCGGCGCACCCCGCCAGATGGGTTTCGAACCTGAGCTGCGTCGCGCCTTTCAGTTCCCCGTCAAGGTAGGCGGAAACATCCTCGGTTTTCTTGCAATGACTGTTCATGGTTGATGCTTTCCAATAGATCGAAATCTCATCCGGACACTCTAGAATCGGCCCTTGCAGACTTCCAGCAGCGCGAGCCGCGCGCGTGCGAGGCGGGACTTGACCGTGCCTTCCTGCAGGCCCAGCACTTCGCCGATCTCGGCGTAGCTCATCTCTTCGACTTCGCGCAGGAGCAGCACTTGGCGGTGTTCCTCCCGGAGTTTCAGCAAGGCTGCCTGGAGGAGGCGGGCACGCTGCACCGACTGCAGCGTTTCCTCGGGGCCCGCTGCAGGATCGGGAAAATCCGCGTCATCCTCGAATTGCACGTATCTGACCAGCTTTCGGCGCCGGAGCCGGTCGGTGGCGGCGTTGTTGGCGATGCGAAACAGCCACGTGGCGAAGCCGGCGTCCGGACGCCAGCCGTCGAGGGCGCGCAGTGCCTTGATCATCGTGTCCTGCGTCAGTTCCATGGCTTCCTCGCGACAACCTGTCAGGCGCAGCAGAAAACGGAACACGCGATTCTGATGACGGCGCACCAGTTCTGCGAACGCACGACGCTCCCCGCGCTGAAACAGCGCGACGCACTCATGGTCCTGCAACTGCGTCCAGTCGCAGCAGGGTTCGCTATGGTTCATCCGGCACGCTTGTTATCGAACCCCGGTTCGGGGCACCTGTGCTCCGATCCCGGGGCTTTTTCAAACCCTTCTCCATGTCCGGGCGAAAAATCGCCTCCACGTTGTCTCAAACGAAGCATGCCGGAAAAAGTTCCGCGGATTTCCGCGCGAACCGGTTCCAGCGCTCAGCGTGACGACAGATAGCGGGGAAAGGCGTGCTTGTCGAGCGGGATTTCGATGAGGTTGAGCGCCCCCGTCAGGTCTGCGCCCGTGAACAGCGCAGCGAGGTCCGCTTCGTTCTGGACCAAGTAATGCCGGGCGCCGAAGGCCTGTGCGAGAAGGCCGAAATCGGGATTGACGAAATCGCAATCCACGTAGCGCTCTCCATAGAGCTGGAACTGGTTCTTGCGGATGAGCGAGAGCGTTCCGTTGTTGATGACGACGACGTTGAGCGGGATGCCGTAGTTTCGTGCGGTCATCATTTCCATGCCGCACATCTGGAAACCGCCGTCACCGAGGATGGCGAAGGTTGCGCTGCCGGGGGCAAAGCAGCGTCCGCCGATCGCCGCGGGAATCGCGTGGCCGAGCGAGGATATGCCCGTGTTCGGAAAGTAGTGGTTGCGGTCGGATACGTCGTAATAGCTCTGCGCGAAGACGATGTTGTCGTCGAACACGAGGGCGTCGCGCGGAAAACGCCGCGCCAGCGCCTCGAAGAACAGGCGTATCAGGCGAAACTTCTCCTCGTCCTCTCCACCGGCGCCTTTGCGGTGGGGGGGCGGCGAGGTCCGATGGACATCCAGCGGATCGAGGGACCGGGGCGGCGTCGCGCTCGCCTCCAACGCGGTGTAGACATGTTCGAGGGTGATCCGGATGTCGCCGCAGATCGCGAGCTGCGGCTGGAACACGCGGCCGAGCTGATCGGCGTTGCGATCGACCTGTGCGATCGTCTTGCCGTCGAGCAGGCGCGGATCCCATACATGGCTCGTGCGCTCGTTGAAGCTTGCGCCGAGGACGATCATGAGATCGGCGTGTTCGGTGATGTAGCGGTACGCGTCGCCGTTGGACGTCACGCCGAGGCAGCCCAGCGAGAGCGGCGAGCCTTCGGTGACCACACCCTTCGCCTTGAGGCTGGTCGCCACCGGAATGTTGAAGCGCTCGGAGATCGCAGCCACGGTGTCGCGCGCATCCGAGGCGATGCAGCCGTAGCCGGCGACGATCACGGGATGGCGCGAGGACTGGATCAGTGCGGCGAGTGCCTCCGCCGGCGTCGTCTCGCGCAGCGTGGATTCCTGCGGAAAATGGATCTGCTCGAGCACGCCGGCGTCGACGCTTTCCTTCTGCACATCGTAGGGGATGGACAGCAGGACCGGTCCGGGTGCACGTCCCAGCAGCGCCTGGGTCGTCTGGTTGAGCACCTGGCCGACGTAGCCGGTGCGCTCGATCAGCCGGCGATAGCGCGTGATGCTGGAGAAAAGGGCGGCCTGGTCGATCGCGCCGCCTTCCCCCGAGCTTTCCTGCAGCCCCCCGCGCCCGAACAGATAGGTCGAGGTCTCGCCCGTGATCGCGAGCACGGGCAGGCGCTCCGCGTAGGCATTGGCGATGCCGGTGACGAGGTTGGTCGCGCCGGGGCCGGCGGTGGCGATGCAGGCCGACGGCCGGCGCGCGATGCGGGCGTACCCGCAGGCCATGAAAGCGGCGCCCTGTTCGTGCTTGACCAGCACGCTTCGCACGCTCGAATCGCGCAGGCGATCATAGATCGGCAGCACGTGCGCGCCCGGCATGCCGAAGATGTGATCGATCCCCAGGCGCTCGAGGTACCTGACGATCAGCTCGCTGACGGTAATTTTCATGTGCTGCGTGGTACTCGGCGATTTTATCGCTTGGAATGTCTATGCCGATATGTCCGGAAGCCCCGGATTTGAGCACAAGACGCCGCCTGGGAAAACCTCGATGCGGGAAAGGGTTCGTGTGATCGAACCCCTTGGCGGAGGCATGGCGGCGGGGCCGCGCGTGGCTCGTGGCGTGGGCCGGATGATGGACTGCCGCGCCGCTCGGGTGCGGCCGTCCACCGCTCAGGCGTGCGCCAGCTGCTGCCCGATCTCGGTGAAGGTGTCGGCGACCTCGGCCGTCTCGATGGTGATGCCGAGCTGCTTGCTCAACTGCGTCAGCGACAGCACGCCGCGTACCACCAGGCTGTCGTCAACACGCTCGATCACCAGCGCGTGCTGGCGGCCGCGCGCCTTCAGGGTTTCGAGTACGTGGCCGACGCGGGCGCTCGCGAACTCCGTGAATTCGATCGCCTCCAGTTCGTCGACCGGCGTCATGATGTCGGCCACCAGCACCTCATCGCGGCGAATCCCCCGACTCTGGACGACTTTCAGCGGTTTTTCGCCCTGGATGTCGGTGGCGGTGATGAGCCCGGCGACGCGGTCCTGGCTGTCCATGACGAACAGCAGGCGGATCTTGCGGCGATGCATGCGCTCTTCGGCCTGGATGATCGTGTCGCCGGGGGTGGCGATGAAGGCGGTGACGCGGCGGAAGTCGGTCATGACGTCGAGCGCGGGGCTTTCGAGCGTGACCCGCTCGGGAAGCACGCAGGCAGGGCGCAGCAGGCCGACCGCCTGGTCGAGGTAGCTGGTGGGCAGACGGGTATAGGTCATGGCGAGTCTCCTCTACGGGTTGTTGTCCTTGCGACGCGGCCTTGGGGCCCCGCCGCGAAGCCATCGTGTCCCGTGGCGGCGGGGCTGTCCATTAAAGAAATTTTAGGTATCTATAAGCGAAGATGTTCACCTCGTCCACTCATGCGAGTTGCTGCAGGATCTTCTGGTACGCCGCTTCGAACAGATCGACACCCTCCGCCTGGAGACTGTCGCCGACGGTTTCGAGATCGATGCCGAGGCGGGCGAGCGCTGCCAGTTGCGCCTCGGCCTCCGCGACGCCTTCCTCCAATTGGGCCACCGGTCTGCCGTGGTCGCGCAAGGCGGCGAGGGTCTTGTCGGGCAGCGTGTTGACCGTCTGCTTGCCGATCAGGGGCTCGACGTACAGCAGGTCGTGATAATCCGGATTCTTCGTGCTGCTGCTCGCCCACACCAGGGTCTGGGGCGTTGCGCCCTGCTTCGCCAGCTCGGCGAAGGTGGCGTCGCCGAAGATCCGCAGATAGCTCTGGTAGGTGAGTTTGGCCATCGCCACCGCGATGCGCCCGCGCAGCGACAGGGCCTCATCCGTCCCGATCGCTTCCAGCCGGCTGTCGACCAGCGTATCCACCCGCGACAGGAAGAGGCTCGCCATCGCACGGCTGTTCCGCAGATCGGCGCCGCTCGCGGCGCGCGCAGCGAGTCCGCGGACGTAGGCCTTGAATATCGCTTCGGTCTGCGCGATCGAGAAGAGCAGGGTGACGTTCACGTTGATGCCCTGCGCGGTCAGGGTTTCGAAGGCGCCGATCCCTGCCGGCGTGCCCGGCACCTTGACCATCAGATTGCGGCGGTTCACGAGGCGGGACAGGCGCTGTCCTTCTTCCACCGTACGTGCCGCGTCGTGCGCCCAGCGCGGTGCGATCTCCAGGCTGGCGTAGCCGTCTTCGCCGCCGCTGCGCTCGAACACGGGCAGCAGAAGGTCGCAGGCGGCCTGGATGTCGGTGATGACGAGCGCTTCATAACGCCGTTCGGGATCCGGTTCCTCGATTTTCAGCCGGGCGAGATCGTCCGCGTAAAGGGGGCTGGTCGCCAGCGCCTTCTGGAAGATCGACGGGTTCGACGTCACGCCGGAAATACCGTCCTCCTCGATCAGCGTTTTCAGCGTGCCGTCGCAGACGAGGCTGCGCGAAAGGTTGTCGAGCCAGAGACTCTGGCCCAGGGCGGTGACCTGTTTCGTGATGTTCATGATGGATCCTTCGTGAATATTTGGTATCAGGATAGGCCACGGATGCGACGGCGAGTTCACCGGTGCGCAGGAGGCGGAGCCCGGCATGGGCCTGTGCTAGACTTCGCCCGATTTCCGGCCCGTTTCAGCCTAATTCCATCCCATGTCCGGCAGCACTCTCGGCAAACTGTTCCGCGTCACCGTGTTCGGCGAATCGCATGGCCCCGCCATCGGCTGCGTCGTCGACGGCTGCCCGCCGGGGATGACGCTCGCGGAACCCGACGTCCAGCATGACCTCGATCGCCGCAAGCCGGGGACCTCGCGCCACGTTACCCAGCGCCGCGAGTCGGACACGGTCGAGATTCTCTCCGGCCTTTATGAAGGAAAGACGACCGGCACGCCGATCGCGCTCCTGATCCGCAACGAGGACCAGCGCAGCAAGGACTACGGCAACATCGCCGAGACGTTCCGCCCCGGCCATGCCGACTATACCTACACGCAGAAATACGGTTTCCGCGATCCGCGCGGGGGCGGCCGTTCGTCCGCCCGGTTGACCGCGCCCATCGTCGGCGCCGGTGCCATCGCGAAGAAATGGCTGCGGGAGACCTACGGCATTGCGATCCGAGGCCACATGAGTGCGCTGGGCCCGATCGACATCCCGTTCGAATCGTGGGACGAGGTGAACGCCAACGCGTTCTTCTCGCCGAACGCCGGTATCGTGCCGCAGCTCGAGGCCTACATGGACGCGCTCCGCAAGTCGGGCGACTCGGTTGGCGCGAAGGTCACGGTCGTCGCCGAGAACGTTCCGCCGGGCTGGGGCGAGCCCCTCTACGACAAGCTCGACGCCGACCTCGCCCACGCGCTGATGGGCCTGAACGCCGTCAAGGGTGTCGAGATCGGCGATGGCATGCGGGCCGCGAGCCAGAAAGGCACTGAGCATCGCGACGAGATCACGCCCGAAGGTTTTCTCTCCAACCATGCCGGCGGCGTGCTCGGTGGGCTTTCGTCGGGGCAGGCGATCGTCGCCCACGTCGCGATCAAGCCCACCTCGTCGATGCGTCTGCCCGGACGCTCGGTCGACCGCAGCGGGCAGCCGGTCGAAGTCGTCACCCATGGCCGCCACGACCCCTGCGTCGGCATCCGCGCCACGCCCATCGTCGAGGCGCTGGTCGCCATCGTGCTGATGGACCATGCGCTGCGCCACCGCGCGCAATGCGGCGACGTAGTGAGCAGCACGCCGGCGATTCCCGGCAGCCTCTGAAAAACCACGGACGCGTCCGCGCCACCGTCGTACAACCTCCAGCGCAACCACCAGGGGTTTGACGGATTGGCGGGGTGCGCTAGGGTTAGGGCTTCGTGCATTCCGTTCCCGGCGCCATGCGGCTTCCCATCAGCCTGAAGATCTTCAGCATCACCCTGGCGCTACTCGTGCTGATGGTGGTCGTCACCTGGCTGTCGGTGCTCAATTTCCGCCATCTCAACAGTCAGGTGCGCGCGCTGTCCGACTGGTATCTGCCGCTGCAGCAGCAGGTCGCCAGCGTCGAGATCCTGATCCGCCAGCAGATGGTGCACATGGAGCGCGTGATGGCGGGGATGGAGGCGGCGAAACCCGACCCCGAATTCCTTGCGCGCGAGTCGAACGGCTTCGACATGCGCGGCGTCAACGCCGACCAGATCGTCGATTCCTCGCTGCGCATGCTTGGCGAGGCCGAAGCGCAGCGCGGGCTTGAACTCGACCGTGTGACGCTCGCGGTGCTCGGTCGGCAGCTGCCGTCGATCCAGACCGCCCGCCAGCACTTCCACGCGAGCTTCCGCCAGTTCCAGATCGAGGCGGAAGAGGGCACGCCGCGTTCGCAGCAGATCGTGCGCGAGGCCTTGCTGCGCGAGAAGGACGCCGTCGACGTCGAGATCGGCAAGACCATCGACATCCTCAACAAGCTCACCCAGGACACCGCGACCCAGGCCAAGGCGGAGGAGGCGCGCGCCACCACGCTCAACTGGATCGTCACCGCGATCGCCACCGTACTCGGCCTCATATTCGCGACCTTCGTCACCCGCTCGCTGGTCGACCCGGTGAAGCGCCTGCTGGGGGGCACGCGGGCAGTCGAGGACGGCAATCTCGAGGTCGAGATCGAGGTCCGCACCCACGACGAGTTGGCAACGCTCGCGAGCTCGTTCAACCACATGGTGGTCGGGCTGCGCGAGCGGGAGCGCATCCGGGAGACCTTCGGCCAGTACGTCGATCCGCGCATCGTGAAGAACCTGCTGGAGAACCGGATTGCCGCCGACCGCGGCGAGCGGCGCACGATGACGGTGTTCTTTTCCGATCTGGAGGGTTTCACCCGCATGTGCGAGGGGCTCACGCCCGACGCCGTGGTGCGTTTCCTCAATCGCTACTTCGCGATGATGGCCGAGGTCGTCCGTACCCGGCACGGCATCGTCGACAAGTACATCGGTGATTCCGTCATGGCCTTCTGGGGGCCGCCGTTCACCGATCCCGCCGACCATGCGCGGCTGGGCTGCCTCGCGGCCCTCGAACAGATGCAGAAGATGGATGCGTTCCGCGCCGCCATGCCGGAGATATTCGGGATGAAGTACGGCCTGCCCGAGGTCAAAGTGCGCATGGGGCTCGCGAGCGGGGAGGTCACGGTCGGCAATATCGGCTCCGAGACCTCGCGCGGGTACACGGTCATCGGCGACACCGTGAATCTCGCGTCGAGGCTCGAACAGGCGAACAAGTTCTACGGCACCCGCATCCTGGTGGCCGAGAGTACGCGCACGCTTGCGGGCGACACGCTTGCCTTCCGCGAGATCGACAGCCTGCGCGTCGTCGGCAAGCTGGAGCCGGTGAAGGTGTATGAACTGATCGGTGCCGCGGCAGACGCCGGCGACGCCGTGCGTGACACGATCCAGTCGTACGAGGCGGGCCTTGCACGCTATCGCGCGCAGGACTGGGACGCGGCCGAGGCGTCGTTCCGCGATAGCCTGGCAAGCGCACCGGGCGACCGGCCGAGCCAGGTCATGCTGGAACGGATCGCCGCGTTCAGCCTCAGGCCGCCGGAGACCGGCTGGGACGGAGTGTGGGTGGCCGAGGTGAAGTGACGTACCGGTACTGCCGGCCGTTGGCGGGATGCGGCGGCAGGGTCAATGGCTCTGCATCGGTCCGCGGCACGGGGATACGGGTTCGGCGGGATCCCGGCTGTGGTATCGGGCGGTGGCGCCCAGCCTGGCGACCGGAATACACCGGTCGAGCATCTTTTGCCGGAGCACCGACTAAAGGTTATGGACGGATGGGGTAGCCGTTTCCAAATCTTGCCATGCATCCGGTAAACGCCATTTTCCGGCTTGGGCTATCGCATCGGTTGCGCGAGCGAAACTAGCAAAAGCGGCCCTGGCTTTGATTGTCAGTTGTCGGCGGTGGGTTCGTCGCCGCGGCAGGTGCAGCCCGGTTCCGTGCTGGCCGAGCCGTCGCAGCATATGATCTTGCCTGCGCGGCAGCCGCAGATGCCCTTGTGTCCCTTGCAGCAGTCGATCTGTGCGAGGTGTCGGCCCTCGCGCTTGGTGAGGCAGGCCTGGGTCGCCTCGGCTTGCGTAGCGGCGGAACGGTCGATGTCGTTCGCGGTGGCGGCACTTCCCGCTGCTGGGAACACGAAGGCGGCGCATGCGAGAGCGAGGGCGGCAAACAGGGTTCGGATGGGCACGGGATGATCTCCTTGGGACGCGATGGCGCAATCACTATAGCTGCCGTGTGCACTGCTTTCCAGATCCTCCGCCGATGCAGGAATCAATGTTTCGTTCCGGATGGGACGCGGCGCCGAACTCGTCGAAAGGATGCGCGCCGCGACGGAGCGGAAGCACGTCCAAGCAGCGCGCATCGGCGTGGTTTACGGTGCCGCGTTCCATGAAGTCCGACACACCGGTCATCCTGTTCGGCGCCTTCGACCGCCACAATTTCGGTGACCTGTTGTTCCCGCATTTGCTGGCCGCAATGCTGCCGGGGCGCATCGTTGGCTTCGCCGGACTGGCGCCGCGCGATCTGCGTGCGTTCGGTGGGCACCGAGTGAGCCCGCTCGACGGGCGGGCCGCGCATCTTGTCCATGTGGGCGGCGAGCTGCTGACCTGTACTGCCTGGCAGGCCGCGGTGATGCTGCTCGATTCTGGCCGTGCCGCCGATGCGATCGCCCGCTACGATGCCGATCCCGCGGCCGCTGCCGCGTGGGCGGCGCGCCAGCTCGATCTCTCGCGACGCATGCCCTACGTCGTCGGACGCGATGCGCTGACACCCGGCGGTGCCCTGATCTTCAACGCGGTCGGCGGTGTCGAGTGGGCCGCACTCGATACCGCGCAGCGCGTGGAACTTCGCGCCGCGCTCGCTGGCGCCGACTGGCTGAGCGTACGTGATCGCCTCACCCGCGACGCGCTGCGGGCGGAGGGGATCGAGGCCTCGCTGTGCCCCGATCCGGCGGTGATGGTTCGGGCATGCTTCGCCGAGACGATCGAGGCCCGCCAGCGGCGGGGCGCACCCAGGGCGATGCAGGAAGCCTTCCCCACCGGCTATCTCGCGTGCCAGTTCAGCGCCGAGTTCGGCGACGACGCGAGCCTCGATGCGCTCGCGAGCGGTCTTGCGCGCATCCACCGCGAGACCGGCCTGGGTGTCGCCTTGTTCCGCGCCGGCTCGGCGCCCTGGCATGACGACGCTTCTTGCCTGGAACGGCTTGCACGGCGGCTCCCGAGCCGTGCCGTGCGTATCTTCGATTCCCTGAACCTGTGGGATATCTGCGCGTTGATCGCGGCCAGCCGCGGGGTCGTCGCCAGCAGCCTGCACGCCCGCATCGTCGCGCTGGCTTACGCTCTGCCGCGCGTGAGCCTGATTTCTCCGCAGCAGGGTGCGCGACCCGGCAAGACCGCGGCGTTCGCCGGAACCTGGGAGCCCGCCGAACTGCCGGGCAGTGCGGAAGTCGGGGCAGTCGCACCGGCGTTCGCGCAGGCGCTTGCCGTGCCGGATGATGTGCTGCGTGACTGCGCCACGGATCTGCGCGCCGCCTATCTCGAGAGCCAGGCCGGGTGGATGCACTTGTTGCGGCCGTCCGATCCTGGGCAATAATCCGCCCATCTCCGCCACCCGGCCCAAGAATTCGAGAATATGCCGATCACCACTCTGTCCCCTGCCGAACTTCGCCTGCGCATCGATCCGGACTCGCTCGGTTTCGCCGATACGTCCGAGTTGGTTGCAGAGCCGTTGCCATGGATCGGCCAGTCGCGCGCGGAGGCGGCGGCGCGCTTCGGGCTCGCGATGGATCAGCCCGACTACAACCTCTTTGTGCTCGGCGACGTGGGCAGCGGGCGCTCCTCGCTGCTCAAGCAGGCGATGGACGACGCCGCGCGGAGCCGCCGGGTGCCGCCCGATCTGTGCTACCTGTACAACTTCGATGCGCCGGAGCGGCCGCGCGCCCTGCGCCTGCCGGCCGGTGAGGGGCGCCTGCTGCGCAGCCTGCTCGCGCAGGCGGTGAAGGCCCTGCAAACCGAGATTCCGCAGCGGCTCGAGGGGCCGGATTGCAAGGCCGAGGGCGAACGTATCGAGAAGGCGTGGAAGGACGAGGTCGAGCGGCACTACGCCGAGCTGACCGCGTTCGCCGAGGCGCGCAGTTTCTCGCTTCATCGCGATGCCGGCCGCATGGTGTTCACCCTCACCGGAAAAAAGGGTCAGGCGCTCACCGAAGATGAGGTCCTGGCGCTGCCGAAGGCCAGGCGCGCGGCCGTGGAACAGGCCGAACAGGAGCTACGCGCGGAGATCACCCGCTATATCGAGAAGACCCAGCCACTCGCGCGCGCGATGGAGGATGCGCTGGCGGGCCTCAGACGGCAGACGGTGAAGCCGCTCGTCGAAGGCGAACTTGCCGCGATACGCGACGGCCTGAAAAAACAGATTAAGGATGCCGGCAAGCTCAACGCCTGGCTCAATGCGATCGAGGCCGACGTCTACGCCAATCTCGATCTGTTCCATGGCAACGACGGCGACGAAGGGCGCCTGGAAGCGCTGCAGATCGTGCTCGCGCGCTATCGCGTGAACGTCGTGGTGGACAACGGCGGCCTGTCGGGTGCGCCGGTCATCGTCGACGAGAACCCCCTGTTCCGGACGCTGTTCGGCAGCATCGAATACCAGTCCGAGAACGATGTGCTGGTCACGGATTTCTCCCGCATCCGGGCCGGCAGCCTGCTGCAGGCGCATGGCGGCTTCCTGATGCTGCACTTCAGCGACGTGCTGGCCGAGCCCCTCGTATGGGAAAGGCTGCGCCGCTTCCTCCGCAGCGGGCGGCTGCAGATCGAGGAGCCGGGCGTGTCCTTTTCGCCGATGGCGGCGGTGTCGCTGGTGCCGGAGAGCGTCGACGTCGAGGTCAAGCTGGTCTTGATCGGCTCGCGCGAGCAGTACTACGAACTGCAGGAAGCGGCGCCGGAGATCGCCCGCCATTTCCGCGCCAAGGTGGATTTTGCCAAGAGCTTCGTCGCGCTGCCCGAGACGCGGCGCGCGTCCGCGATCTTCGTCGCGCATGCGTGCCGCGAGTACGGCCTGCCGCACTTCTCGGCGGGGGCGGTCGCGCGCCTGCTCGAGGAATCGCACCGGGAGTCGGGCGACCGCGCGCGCGAAAGCGCGATTTTCGGCCGCACCGAGGCGCTGGTGATGGAAAGCGCGGCGGTCTGTCGCGCACGCGGCGCGTGCCCGGTCGCCGCCGAGGACGTCGACGCCGCGATCCTGGCGCACGCCGCGCGGCATGACTATCCGGAGCAACGGTTGCGCGAGGCGATCGCCGAGGGCGACGTGCTGATATCCCTGTCGGGGGAGCGTGTAGGGCAGCTCAACGGGCTGACGCAGATCGACCTGGGTGACTACCGCTTCGGCATGCCGGTGCGGATTTCCGCACGTAGCCATGCGGGTGACGAAGGGATCCTCAACGTCGAACGCGAGGTCAGGCTGTCCGGTCCGGTCCACGACAAGGGCGTGTTCATCCTGCAGAGCTACCTGGCCGGGCTGTTCGCGGATCTCGCGCCGCTGCCGCTCAACGCGTCGATCGTCTTCGAACAGCAATATCACGGCGTGGAAGGCGATTCGGCGTCGTGCGCGGAGTTGTATGCGCTGCTCTCGGCGCTCTCCGGCGTGGCCATGAGGCAGGGCGTCGCCGTGACCGGCGCCCTCAACCAGCACGGCGAAGTGCTGCCGGTGGGCGGCATCAACGAGAAGATCGAAGGCTGGTTCCGCGCCTGCGAGGCCGCGGGCCTCGACGGCACCCAGGGCGTGCTGATTCCGGCACGCAACCGCCGCCACCTGATGCTGGCGCCGCAGGTAGCGGAAGCGGTGGCGCAGGGGCGCTTCCACGTGCACGCCATCGATCACGTGGTGGAGGGCCTCGAAAGGTTGACCGGCATTGCGGCAGGCGAACCCGATGCCACCGGTTGCTACCCGGCGGAAAGCGTACTCGGGCGCGCATACGAAACGCTTGAGCGCTACCAGCGCGCCGTTCGCCAACGGCTGCGGCGAGCGAGTCGGCGGGACGTTGCTGGCGAACCGTATTGAAGGCCCTCGCCCGGCGACGAGATGCATCGGCGTTGCGGGCGCAGCGTTGTGCGTGAGAAAAAAAGTTGGCGCTTTCCGGGTTCTGTGTTAATAATGCGCCGTCTGTTGGTTTCAAGCTCTAAATTGCGGTACCTCTGGTAAGCCTTTTTCCTTGAAATTCGATTGATAGGGCATGTCGCCCAGCTTTAAATTTTTTTGATGGATAGGAAACAAGATGGAAACGGGTACCGTTAAGTGGTTCAACGATGCGAAGGGTTTTGGCTTCATCACGCCGGACAACGGCGGCGAGGATCTCTTCGCTCACTTCTCCGCGATCAACGCCAGCGGCTTCAAGTCCCTGCAGGAAAACCAGCGCGTCAGCTTCGACGTGACGACCGGCCCCAAGGGCAAGCAGGCCGCCAACATTCAGGTCATCTCCTGATCCAGGACGCCTGACGAAAAAAGCCCCGGTTCGCCGGGGCTTTTTTTTCGCCTGCCGATCGCCGCTTTTCCGCGGCTGGGCGTGCGCCGGGTTGCCACGAACGTGCGGCGCGATCGGAAATTTCGTAATCCCGCTCCCCGTTCCGGACAAGCCATCGCCGAGCCGGCCGCATCGCGCCGGCGGGCTGGTGGCGCCATCGTCACCCTTGGAGTCGTTGACGAAACCGCGGCTGCGGCGAATCCGGAACGCGCTGTGCCACCGCCATCCACGACGGTGCGCAAGTATGCGCGGGTCGATCGCAGCGTCAACCGGCGTCGTCGCCTGCCGCGCTGTCCATTCGCGACGCGGGGCGACGGGCCGCTTCTTTCCATCGCGGATTCTTCGTTTCGCAGCACACACGCAGCAACGGGTAACCCATTGTTGCAGTGGGGTTCCTTTCGCGTGGATCCGGGCTTCCGGGCGTATTTGGGCTTCTGTGACCTACGTACTATACAAACAGTATCCGGACGATTCACCCGGGTTCCACCCGGAGGAGGCGTCAAATGCGCTAGGCTCGCATCGATGCTCGGACGACACCTCCCCCATCTTGGCCGTCAGGGATCCACCGCCATGGAATTCGGCGCGAACGGGCTCCCTGCGGCAAATCCTCGATTGGAAGGAGGACACCATGAAACGCCGTTCTTTTCTCGGTTCGCTCGTCGGAGCGACCACACTTGCCGCCGTGGCGGCATCAGGATACGCGCGTGCCCAGTCGGGCGGCCGGGCTGCAGCGCCAACTGCCGCGGCGGCGCCCGAGTTGCATTCAGCGATGCGTGGGCTGTGGCGCGGGCACATCGTCACCACGCGCGATTACGCCAGAAAGATACATGCCGGAGATCGCGCGGCCGCGGACAAGGCCGCGACCGCGGTCGTCGACAACGCGAAGCAGATTGCGGATGCGGTAGCCGGCTTCTACGGCAAGGAGGCCGGGCCCGCGACACTGAACTTGCTCAGCGGCCACTGGGCAGGCGTCAAGGCGCTGACGCTCGCGGCGAAGGAGAACGCCGCCGCGGACAAGCAGAAAGCCATGGATGCGCTCGCCGCCAACGCCACGGAGATCGCAAAGTTCTTCGCCGGCGCCAATCCGCAGAACTGGACCGTCGAGGCATTGCAGAGCGCGCTGATTGCGCACGCCGGGCACCACGAGAAGCAAGTCACCGCCATGATGGCCAATGCACCTGCCGCGGAGCAGGAACGGCTGTGGGCGGAGATGCAGCGGCACATGGACATGATTGCAGACACGCTTTCGGGCGGCATCGCGAAGCAGTTCCCGGACAAGGCCAAGTAAGCCTTCGCGGCGGGCCGCCGCTATCCATGGGCCGTGCATCGGGGTGGCGGCATGTGTGTTTGGCCCGTGGCGTAGCCGTGCGCTCCGCGTTTATCCAGCCGCTGTCTTGGCGGCTGGGACCGCGTCGCGCCTTACGATTAGGAGATCGAAACAATGAATGGAATTTCACTGCAAACGGCGCGCAGCGGGCCGAAACGCCGCCTCGTCGCCTCGATGATGGTTGCGGCTCTGACGCTCGGCGCGCCACCGGCCTCGATTGCGCAGGACAAGCCCGCCGCCAGTCCGTCAGGTGTGACGACGCTGATTACGGCGACGCCGGAAGAAGGCTTCGCCCTCGCGATCAAGCTGTCGCAGAAGGGTGTCGCGACGACGCAGAAGGATGTCGCGGTCCGCAAGGCGCTTCGACCAGCCTACGCGCATGATCCGGACAGCCTGATCGCCGTCTCGCACGTCATCGCGACCCATTTCCAGACGATCGCCGCCGCGAACAACTATTGGCGGAAGTAGTCGCCGGCGACCCCGTCGCGGCGTACTTCTTCGAGTGCGTGCATCACCGGGGTCTTTTTTCCCGACAAGGCGCCGGGCATGGCGGCGAGCCTGCGGCTCACGGTGCCGGACAATTCGTCGTGCCGGTAATCCGCATACGGAGCGCGCGCACCCAGGCTGCGCGCCACGCGAGGCGGGCACGGGATACGCCATGCGACGCTCGCCCGAGGTGGTTTGCCGCGACCCGAGCGACCGGGCGGCACGCTGTGCGTTCCGTCGTGAATTACCGAGCGGCGCTCATCTCGGCCGGTTCGGCTCCGGGCAGTTCTTCACACAGATGGTCTCCGTCACGCGCTGTCCGCCGCAGCCGACGAAGCAGGTTTCGAAAGCCGGGATGCAGCCGCAGTCGTCCTGGCAGGTCTCCTTGAGCAACTGGTTGCGCACGTCCTCCCGGGTCGGCATCCGCGGTGCGCGATAGGGGGGCGCGAAATAGGGCCACGGCCATGGGTCCCACCAGAAGTAATAGGGGTGGCGATACGGGTAGCTGTGCATCCACCCGAAGTGCAGCTCCATTTCATAGTGCCGCAACGCCGTGGCGTATTGCCGGAGGTCGAGTTCGTACTGCTTCAGCAAAGTTTCGTAGCGCGCCTCGACCTGCGGCTCGATCTTTTTGGCGCAGGTTTCATAGCGGCGCTGGCAGTCGGTCTGGCAGGTCTCGCGCGCGGTCTCGCATTTCTTCACGCAGGCTTCGCCTCTCGCGTCGGATGGCGGAATGAGCCGGACCTGCGTCTGGTACTGTGGCGTGGCGCAGCCCGTGAGCAGGCCAAGCAGCAGGGCGACGGTTGGCAGGAAGACGCGCATGAAGTACTCCATATGTGAGCGAATCCAATTCTCAGAATAGCGGTTTCGAGGCCGCAAGTCAGGCGAGAAAGCGGTGTTCGAGTTCGAGCAGGTTCAGTTCCTGCAGGATCGCCCGCAGGCGATCGCGGGCATCGCCCCTTGGCGTGCCTTTCTGTGTCGCGATGATGAGCTCGTTCTTCAACGAGTGTTCCCAGCCGACCAGTTCGGTCACGGTGACCTGGTAACCATGCGATTCGAGCTGCAGGCAGCGCAGAACGTTGGTGAGAAGGCTGCCGAATTCCCGCGTGTGGATGGGGTGGCGCCAGATCTCGGAAAGCGGCGTCTTGCCGAAGGAGGCGTTCTTGTGCTTTCTCAGCGCCGCGGCGACTTCGGCCTGGCAGCAGGGCACCAGCACGATGTGGCGGGCTTCCTTGGCGAACGCGAAGCGGATGGCGTCGTCGGTCGCCGTATTGCAGGCATGCAGCGCGGTGACGACGTCGATGCGCGCGGGCAGGGCGTCGGCGGAGATCGACGCCGCGACGGTTTCGTCGAGAAAGTGCATGCGCTCGAAACCCAGCCGTGCCGCGAGCGCGCGTGATTTCGTCACCAGCTCCGCGCGCGTCTCGATGCCCCAGATGCAGGCACCCGGGCGGTCCTTGAGGAAGCGGTCGTACAGGATGAAACCGAGGTAGGACTTGCCGGCCCCGTGGTCGGCGAGCGTGAGCGTGTCCTGGCGACCGAGCACTTCGCCGAGCAGCGGCTCAATGAAGTTGCACAGGTGCGCCACCTGCTTGAGCTTGCGGCGGCTGTCCTGGTTGAGCTTGCCGTCGCGCGTGAGGATATGCAGTTCCTTCAGGAGCTCGATCGACTGCCCCGGGCGCAGCACTTCGGCGATGGGGTCGGCGTAGGCCGTGGAGGATGGAGCGGGTTTTTTCTTCATGTCGCGCACGGCTGTCGTGCTTCCGGGACGGAAATGGGGACGCCTTGCCGACGACAGCGTGGCGGTTGAGCCAGGGCGGTCCGGCCGACAAATGCATGGGATCGACACAGGCGGATATCGGGTGTGTCGCCAGCGCCATCCGTGGTGCGGAACGGGTCGACGCCGCCAATCGCCGCGTCGCGAGCAGACTGCAATGGCTGCGAATTTTCGTTCATGTGCGCTTCGCGACGGGAAACCGCAAAAGGTTAGGAAAACCACCGCCGGCGTGGAATCGTCCGGCCGGCCCGGCAGGTGATTGTGCAGCGTGATTTTCAGGATAATGCGTGCTCAAGACAAGGGAGGCCGCATGGTATCGATCGTCAGTTTGCGCTGCCCCGTACTTGCCGCCACGTTTGATGGCGGCCCGTTCTCCGGCAGCCCGAAGAAGACTGATGTGGTCGCGCCCGCCGTGTGCATAGGCGATCCCGTCGCGGGCTCGCGACGGGCAAGCCGCCGCGCCGGCGGCTGAGAGGCGGAACATATGGTCATGAACGACCTCATTGCGATCCTGCTGCTCACCGGCGCGGCCGGCGCCTGCGTGCTGCTGGGCGGCATCGTTGCCAGTTTCGAGCACATTCGCTCGCGTTGGCTGGAAGAGGAGCTGCGCCACTTCCTGATCGCACTCGGCGGCGGCATCCTGCTCGGCGCGATATCGTTGGTACTGGTGCCGACGGGAGTCGACAGCATGCACGGATCGTCGTTGACGATTCCCATCCTGCTTGCCGGCGGACTGGCGTTTTTCGCGATCGAACGGGCGCTCGGGCTGCGTCGGCGGGAGGCGCCGCAGGTGATGGGCATGCTGCTCGATTCCGTGCCGGAGGCGATCGCGCTGGGAAGTCTGGTCGTGCTCGACATGGGATCGGCGCCGCTGCTCGCGGTGCTGATAGGCTTGCAGAACCTGCCGGAGGGGTTCAACGCGTTCCGCGAACTGAATGCGCCGCAGCGCCGCAGTGCATGGCGCACGCTATTGATCATGGGCGCGATGGTCGCGCTCGGTCCGGTCATGGGGATCGCCGGCTACTTCCTGCTGTCGGGGCACCCCGCCATCATCGGAGCGATCATGCTGTTCGGGGCGGGCGGCATCCTCTACCTCATCTTCCAGGACATTGCGCCGCAATCGCGGCTCGAACACCATTGGGCGCCGCCCCTCGGCGCCGTCATCGGCTTCAGCGTCGCGCTTCTCGGCGATCTCGTGGCGCACGCCGGCTGAGGCCCGTGCGCGGGCCGCGAGCGCATTCCGGATGAACCATCGGTCGGCGTCGCATCGGGGGTGCGACTGTCCGGTGCGGTCGGCGTCGGCATGTCGCAAGATCGTGCGGGATGGTGGCGGACACGATTCACGGACGGCGCCCTCGCGGGTTCGTACTAGACTGTAGAACAGCCGACATTGGCGCCTCTGTGGTCGCTACGCGATCCCGCACTCACGCGACGAACCTCTCGGTAGGCTGATCGTTTGAACGCGCACCTTGCACATCTGAAAGCCCGCCTCCCGGAGCACGGCCGATGGCTGCTGCCTGCGTCGAGCCTTGCGCTCTTGCTGATGGCACTGTGGCTTCTGCATCGCGAGCTGGCGACGATCCATTTCGCCGATGTCCGTCAGGCACTCGGGCAGGTGTCGGCCGGTGGCCTGCTCCTCGCGGCGCTGGGCACGGCGGGCAGCTATCTCGCCCTCACCGGTTACGACGCCCTCGCTCTGCGCCACCTTGGCCGCGCATTGCCATACGCCCGGGTTGCGCTTACCGCATTCATCGCGACCACGGTCGGACACAATCTGGGCATGGCAGTGCTCTCCGCCGGCGCGGTCCGGCTGCGTCTATACACGGCTGCGGGGCTTGCTGCGACGGATGTCGCCGGGGTCGCGACCCTGGTCGGGCTGACGTTCGGGGTCGGGGTAATGTTCGTCTCCGGGCTCGTGCTGCTCGTGGAGCCGGCGGTCGCGGGCCGCCTCCTGCACTTGCCGGACGGAAGCGGGCGCGGCGTCGGCGTTGTGCTGATTATTCTTTCGGCCGGATACGTGGGGGCGGGGTTGCTGCGGCGGGCGCCGTTCCGGGTGGGAAATTGGCTGTGGCGGCTGCCCCGACCGCGCATCGCCGCGGCCCAGTTGGGTCTTGCCGCCATCGACCTGACGTGCGCGGCCTCGGCCGTGTTCTGGTTGCTGCCGCCGGATGCGTCCGTATCGTTCCCGATATTCCTGGGCGCTTACGTACTGGCCGTGGTGGCCGGGATCGTCAGCCATGTCCCGGGCGGACTGGGCGTCTTCGAGACGGTCATGCTGTTGGCCCTGCCGGAAGTCCCGCGGGAAAGCCTGCTCGCCGCCATTCTCGCCTACCGGGGCATCTATTACCTGGCACCGCTGGCGCTGGCGGCGCTTCTGTCCGCTGGGATGATGGTGCGCGGCCGCCAGGAGAGGCTTTCCCGGGATCTGGCGATCGTGCGCCGGGTCGCCGAAGGGATGGCACCGATCGCCGTCAGCGGTGCCGTTCTGATTACCGGTGTGGTGCTGCTGTTTTCCGGGAGTACGCCGGCTCTGCCGCAGCGCATGGACTTGTTGCGGGACATCGTCCCGCTTCCCCTGCTCGAGGCGTCGCATCTCGCCGGAAGCCTGGCCGGCCTGGCGCTGGTGATCCTGGCGCGGGCGCTGTACCGGCGGGTCGATGCGGCCTATCACCTGGCCTTCTGGCTGCTGCTCGTTGGGGCACTGGCTTCGCTGATGAAGGGGCTGGATTACGAGGAAGCGCTGCTTGCCGGCATGGTGCTCGGCATACTTTGGCTGGGGCGCGATGCGTTCAGCCGCCCCGCTTCGCTTCTCGCCAGTATCGGGTCCCCGGGCTGGATGGGCTCGGTCGTGCTGCTCGTCGCGGCCACGGTCTGGCTCGGATTGTTCTCCTTCAAGCACGTCGATTACTCGAGTGACCTGTGGTGGCGGTTCGCGTTTCGGGACGATGCTCCCCGATTCCTGCGCGCCTCGCTGCTTCTGGGGGCCACGCTTGCCGGACTGGGGCTATTGCGCCTGCTGCGCCCGGCACCACCCGAACCGGACCACCCGGGGCCGGAGGAACTGGCACGCGCGGCCGTCATCGTCGCGGATTCGCCGAACACGGATGCAGCCCTTGCCCTGCTGGGCGACAAGCGCCTGCTGTTCGCCCCCGAAGCGGATGCCTTCATCATGTATCAGGTGCGCGGCCGGAGCTGGATCGCCATGGGAGATCCAGTGGGCCCGGAATCCGCGCACTATGCCCTTGCCTGGCGTTTTCGCGAGATGGCCGACCGCCACGCCGGACGCGTCGTCTTCTACCAGGTCGATGCCGAGAATCTACCGCTTTACCTGGATCTCGGGCTGAGCGCGATGAAGATCGGCGAGGAGGGGATCGTGCCGCTGGCCGGATTCTCGCTGGAGGGCAGTGCCCGCAAGGATCTGCGCCAGGCGCACCGCCGTGCCGAGCGCGACGGCCTCGTCTTCGAGGTGCTGCCGCCCGCCGCCGTGACGAGGTTCATGGACGAGCTGCAACGGGTTTCTGATGCCTGGCTTGCGGAGAAACATACGCGGGAGAAGGCATTCTCGCTCGGGCGTTTCCAGCCTGATTACCTGACGCGTTTTCCGTGTGCGATTGCGCGGCTCGAAGGCCGCATCGTGGCGTTCGCCAACGTGCTCACGGCGGGCGGGAAACGCGAGCTCTCGGTCGATCTCATGCGCCACGTTCCGGACGCGCCCAAAGGGGTTATGGACTACCTGTTCATCGAGCTCATGCTGTGGGGCGCGCGCGAAGGCTACGATGATTTCAACCTGGGCATGGCGCCGCTGTCCGGCCTCGAGTCGCACCCGCTCGCTCCGCTCTGGCATCGTCTGGGCACGGCGCTCTTCAAGCACGGGGAGCATTTCTACAACTTCGAGGGCCTGCGCGCTTACAAGGACAAGTTCTCGCCGGTCTGGCGGCCCAAGTATGTCGCGGCGCCGGGTGGCCTGGGTCTGCCGGGCATCCTGCTCGATGTGGCTGCCCTGATTTCCGGTGGCATCGGTGGCGTGTTCCGCCGTTGAACCAGCCGGACCGGATTGCGACATCCCGGCGAGGTCTACCGGCAGCGCCATCCATCTTGCATGACCGACCGGGCAAGGCTGCGAGCGCCTGGGGGACGTAGTGGCTTTCGGGTGCGGCCGTCTTTGCGCCATCGTCCACGGGATGGCGTCGATGTCCGCGCGTCATCGTGGGTGCCCTAGGCTCGTACCGAATGCCTCAGCCCAGCGCGCGGATCGATTGCATCGGCGGCACGCGCGTGATGTGCCGGGTCGTGAGCCAACCGCTCGTTCCGACCAGCAGCGCACCGGCGGCGGGGAGCGCGATCCACAGCCAGGGATGCAGGCGCGGGGAGAGTTCGAACAGACGGTCCCCGATCACCGCCATGGCGATCTCGGCGCAGACACTGGCGAGAACACCCGCGAGCAGCCCGAGCGCGAGAAATTCGCTCCATAGGCTCCGAGCCAGGTAGGCGCGCTGTGCGCCCAGCGTGCGCAGCAGCACGGCCTCCTGCCGCCGCGCGTCGAGACTCGCCAGCAGTGTCGCGACGACGACCGCCATGCCGGCGGCGAGCAGGAAGCCGAGCAGCAGTTGAAGTGCGCCGATGATCTGCGCAAATACCGCCTCGATGTTGGCGATCAGCTTGTCCAAGGCAAGAAGGGTGATCCCGGGGAAGGCCTTGACGAAGCCCGGCAGTGCGCCGGCCGCGGCGGGCGGTACGTGAACGCTTGCGATTGCGCTCGCAGGCAGGGCCTCGAGCTGGCCGGGGGCGAAGATGACGAAGAAATTCGGCTGCATCGAATCCCACTTCACGCTGCGCACGCTGGTGATGCGTGCGGTGCGCGTCTGGTCGCCGATCCGGAAGCCGAGTTCGTCGCCCGGCTGGAGGCCGAGCTGCTCGGCCATGCCGGATTCGACCGAAATTTCCCCGGATGCGGCCTGTCTCTTGCCGTGCCACGTTCCCGCAATGACGGCATTGTTGGGTGGCAGAGCGTCCGTCCAGGTGAGATTGAGCTCGCGCCGCAGGGTGTTGCTGTCACGCGCCGCTGCGGGAACCGCGTTCTCGATCGGCCTGCCGTTCTTGCTGACGAGGCGCCCACGCACCATGGGATAGATTGCCGACGCTTGCAGGTGGTGCTGCGCCAGGTAGGCGGCGACCGGCGCCTGCTGCTGCGGCGCGATGTTCACCAGGAAGTAGTTGGGCGCGTCGGGCGGCAATTGCTGGCGCCAGCCGGCGACGAGATCGCTGCGCACGAGTGCGAGCAGTGCGACGAGGAACAGGGCGAGGGTGAAGGCGCCGAGCTGGAGGGTGCTGTCCAGGCGATGGCGCAGCATCTGCGCGAGGCCGAAACGGACCGGGCCGTGCGCCATGCGCTGTACGATGCCGCCCGCCGCGAGCGCCAGGCGGGCGAGCAAGACGAGGATGGCGGCGAGCGCGGCCAGCGCGCCGATGAAGATTGCGACCAGCCTCGCGTCGCCCGCGTACCAGATGACAAGGCCAAGCAGCGCCGATCCCGCGAATGCGGCACTGAGCCAGGCACCGGCCGGCAGCGGCGGCAGATCGCGGCGCAGCACGCGCAGCGGCGGCACGCGGGCCAGGCGCATCATCGCCGGCAGGGTGGCGCCGGCGAGGGCGAGCATGCCGCTGGCCACCGCGGCACCCACCGGCGCCATGCCCAGTGCGGGCAGACGGGTCGCCGCCTCCGGCAGGATCAGGCCGACGAGCGCCTGCTGCATCAACGCGCCGAGCGCGACACCCGCGAGGCTTCCCAGGATACCGAGTACGAGCAGCTGTCCCGCATAGAGAGTGCGCAACTGGGCGGTGGTGGTGCCGAGGCAACGCAGCAGCGCAGCCTCGTCATAGTGGCGCAAGGCATGATGATGCGCGGCAATCGCGATCGCCGCCACCGACAGCAGCAGGCTGATCAGCGCGGTGAGCTGGAGATAGCGATCGGCATTGGCGAAGGCGCCGCGCAGCGTTTCGATGCCTTCGCGCGAGCCGACGAGGCGCTGGCTGCGATCGAGCACAGGCTTCAATGCCGAGGAGAAGGCCGCGGTCGCCGCCGGGTCGCCGGCGAACTGATAGAGATAGGTAAGACGGCTGCCGGGTTGCAGCACGCGGGTCCGCTCGACTTCGTCGGCACGCAGGAACACGCGCGGCGCGAGGCCGAACACGCCACCGAGCTGCCCCGGTTCTTCGGCGACGACGCCGGCGATACGGAAGCTGGCTTCGCCGATTTGCACCGCGTCGCCGACCTTGGCGTCGAGCAGCGACAACAGCTCCTGATCGACGTACGCCGCGCCGGGCGGCGGCTGCGCGGGACGCGGAACGCCGGCCTCGAACGGGTGTTCGGCGATGCGCACGGCCCCTCGCAGCGGATACGCCGCGTCGACCGCGCGCACGGTGGCGAGCTGGAAGGCGTCTCCACGGCTCGCCATGCTGGCGAACTCGAGTGCCTGGCTCGTCCGCAACGCATGCGCGGGCCAGTCTTCGATCGGGCGCGGGCTGCTGACGAGCAGGTCGGCACCGAGGAAGCTCGCGCCTTGTTCGCTCATCGCGCGCTTGATGCGATCGCCAAGAAAGCCGGTGGTCGCCACGCTGCCGACGCCGATCACCAGCGCGAGCAGGAGCACCCGCCACTCGCCGCGGGCACGCTCGCGCCGCAGCAGCCACAGTCCGATCCGGAAGAAGCTCATGCGCCGTCGACCTTAGGCATGCGGCCGGCAACCAGATGCAGGCGGCGCTGGCAACGTGCCGCCAGTGCATCGTCGTGCGTGACGAGAATCAGGGTGGTGTGTGCCGAAGCATTGAGTTCGAACAGGAGCTCGATGATGCGTGCTCCCGTGTCGGCGTCGAGGTTGCCGGTGGGCTCGTCGGCGAAGACGATCTCGGGGTCGATCGCGAACGCGCGCGCGAGCGCGACACGCTGTTGCTCGCCGCCGGATAGCTGGCGCGGCGTGTGACCGGCACGTTCGGCCAGACCGACGCGGTCGAGCCAGCGGGCTGCGCGCTCGTGCGCATCGGCATGGCCGGCGAGTTCGAGCGGCAAGAGAACGTTCTCCAGCGCGGTGAGCGCGGGCAGCAGCTGGAACGACTGGAACACGAATCCGACACGGCCTGCGCGCAAGCGGGCGCGCGCATCCTCGTCGAGCTCGCCGAGGCGCTGACCCAGCAGCACGATCTCTCCCGCCGATGGCTGATCCAGCCCCGCGAGCAGCCCGAGCAGGGTGGACTTGCCGGAGCCGGAGGCACCGGTGACCGCGAGGGTCTCTCCGGTTTGGACGTCGAGATCGATTTCGCTCAAGATGGTAAGTTCGCCACCCGCGATCGGCACACGCTGCGAAAGGCCGCGAGCGGTCACGGCGGCGCCCCGCTCCGGAGGCGCCTTCGCCGATGATGGACTGGAGGCACTTTGCTGCGGAGGGAACCGGGCGCTGTCTGGCGGCGTCATTGAGAATGGTCTTAATCGATTGGGATTAGTGGATGAATTATCGCTCTTGGGTCCTGTTGCTGCTGTTGCTGCTGCCCGGCTGGGCACTGGCCGCGCAATGTCCGCTGTTGATCGTCGGCGACAGCCTGAGTTCCGGCCACGGGCTCGCGCCCGGGAAGAGCTGGGTGGATCTGCTCGACGCGCGCATGAAGCGGAGCGCCCCGCGATGGCGCGTCGTCAACGCAAGCATCAGCGGCGACACGACCCAGAACGGCCTTCAACGCCTGGGGCCCGCGCTGGCCGAGCACCGCCCGGCAGGCGTGCTGATCGAACTCGGCGGCAACGATGCGTTGCGCGGCGTCCCGCCGGCCGCGATCCTGGGAAACCTGAGCACCATGATCCGGCAGGCGCGGGCCAGCGGCGCCTGGGTGCTGCTGCTGGAGGCGCCGGTGCTGCCGAACTACGGCAAGGCGTATGCCGATGCCATTACGCGGCTCTACGTCGATCTTGCCCGAGAGGAAGGCGTCGTGCGCGTGCCGTGCTTCGTCTGCGGAGTCGGCACCTCTCCCGAGCTGATGCAGGCGGATGGCATCCATCCGAACGAGAAGGCGCAGGCCGCGTTGCTCGATGCGGTCTGGCCGCACCTCCGGCCGCAGCTGCGCTGCCCGGCGAAAAAATGAACCGCATCGAAGCCTGCCCGTGCGGGTCCGGGCGCCCACTTGCGGATTGCTGCGGACGCCTCCATGCCGGTGAAGCCGCGCCGGATGCGGAAAGCCTGATGCGTTCGCGCTACTGCGCCTACGTGCTCGGGCGGGAAGATTATCTGCTCGCGACCTGGTACCCGGCGACCCGCCCCGCCTCCCTCGGGCTCGATACCATGCCGCGGGCGCAGTGGCGCGGGCTGGAGATCAAGGCCCACACGCCGCTCGACGCCACCCATGCGACCGTGGAATTCGTCGCTCGCTACAAGCTGAATGGCCGCGCCCATCGGCTGCACGAAACGAGCCGCTTCGAGTGGGTCGACGGGCGTTGGTTTTATGTCGATGGGGAGATCAGCGAGTGATCTGCCGCCAGCGCGCGGCGAAAAAATAATCAAGAAAAAAGCCCTTAGGCCGGTTGGCGCTAAGGGCTTGAATTGGTGGGGTGGATGATGGGACTCGAACCCACGACGACAGGAATCACAATCCTGGACTCTACCAACTGAGCTACATCCACCATTGTCGTTGCCGGCGGGCCGGCAGCGGAAACCTTGGCCTGCCCGACAGGAATCGAACCTGTAACCCCCAGCTTAGAAGGCTGGTGCTCTATCCAGTTGAGCTACGGGCAGAGATTCATTCTTTGCTCGGGCACACTCTCTCATCTGCCGGATAGGGGGTGGTCGGGGTGAGAGGATTCGAACCTCCGACATCCTGCTCCCAAAGCAGGCGCGCTACCAGACTGCGCTACACCCCGAAATCCTGCTGGCCGCGCGCTCCGGTGTTCGGAGTCCGACGGCGCATTTCGGAGAGGCGAGACTATACCGCGGCGCGCCCGCAGGGTCAATTTCCCCTTGAGCTTGTAGGGGACTTTCCGCGAGAATGCCGGTTTTCCTTCAGGATCGTCTCGATGGCCGCACAGATTCTCGATGGGAAGGCGATGGCCGATACCATGCTAGCCGTAATTCACGACAAGGTCGCCGCGCGCGAGGCGCAGGGAATGCGCCGGCCGGGTCTCGCGGTCATCCTCGTCGGTAGCGACCCCGCTTCTGCGGTGTACGTACGCAACAAGAAGCGCGCGTGCGAACGCGCCGCGGTCGTCAGCATCTCTCACGACTTGCCTGCGACCACTACGCAGCAGGAACTGCTCGCGGTGATCGACACGCTTAACGCCGACCCGTCTGTAGACGGTATTCTGGTTCAATTGCCGCTGCCGGTGCATATCGATGCCGAGACGGTGATCGAGCGTATCCGGCCCGACAAGGACGTCGACGGCTTCCACCCCTACAACATCGGCCGCCTGGCAGTGAAGATGCCGACGCTTCGGCCCTCGACGCCGCGCGGCATCATGACGCTGCTGCGTGCCACGGGTGAGGAGCTCCGCGGCAAGAATGCGGTGATGGTTGGCGCATCGAACATCGTCGGTCGGCCGATGAGCCTGGAACTGCTGCTGGCCGGCTGCACCATCACGGTGTGCCACAGCGCGACGCGCGATCTCGAGAGCTTCGTGCGCTCGGCCGAGATCCTGGTGGTTGCGATCGGGCGGCCGCGCATGATTCCCGGCGACTGGATTCGCGAGGGGGCGATCGTGATCGACGTCGGCATCAACCGCCTGCCGGACGGCAAGCTCGTCGGCGACGTCGATTTCGATACGGCCGTGAAACACGCGAGCTGGATCACGCCGGTGCCCGGCGGCGTGGGGCCGATGACGGTCGCGACCCTGCTGGAAAATACGCTCGAAGCCGCGCTGATGCACAACCCCTGAGATTCGAGGTTCCCGGCGCGCACGCACGGGCGCGCGAAGCGGGGCGTCGGGTATGGTGTCCTGTTTTTTTCGATTCGCGCGCATCGCGCACGGATCGATTCAGTTTGCGTGCAATGCCCGCAGGACGCCGACGTCGACGAAGGACTTGCCGAGGTCGGGGCCGGCGATCTGCCGGTGGGGCGTGCCCGGCTCTCCCAGGTCGGACAGTACCGCGGCCGCGCCGCTAAAGTCGTGGTCGAGCGTGTAGTCGTTGACCGTCACCAGTGTCTTCAGTCCGGCGCCGAGGCTCGCGCGCAGGCCGTTCTCGGAATCCTCGAACGCGAGACAATCGGCGGCATCGAGTCCCATCTTCTCGAGCGCGTAATGATAGATATCGGGCGCGGGTTTCTTCGCCGGCACGATGTCGCCGGCGGCGATCACTTCGAACCAGGCTTGCGAGCCGGCGCCGAGACTGTGCTCGAGCAGGACGGTGACGTTCTCCGGGGTGGTTGTGGTCGCGATCGCGAGCCGGAGCCCCGCCACCCGAGCTTCGGCGAGCAGGCGCTCCACGCCGGGGCGCAGCGGGATGCCGCCGCGCGCGGCGAGCGCGCTGTAATGGCGCGTCTTGGCACGATGCAGCTCTGCCACGAATGCATCGAAATCCACCGGTTTTTCGTAATCGGGCCGAAACCGGTCAACGTAATATTTCATCCGTTCCTTGCCGCCGGTCACGGCGAGCAGTTCCCCGTAGAGGGCGACGTCCCAATGCCAATCGAGGCCGGCATCGGCGAATGCCTGGTTGAAGGCGGGACGGTGGCCGTCGCGTTCGGTATCGGCCAGCGTGCCGTCTACGTCGAAGATCAGGGCATGTAGTGTCATGGGTTGCGGCGCCGAGGCTATTCTGATATTAAGTCCAGTTTGGCTTTGCCACGAACAGACTCAATTTTTCAAAGAGAACAGGACGAGATGGCTGAGACCTTGATGATGCGCTTTGAGCCCTACAAGGCCAAGAAAGGCGAAGAATACATGAACGCGAAGCAGCTCGCGCATTTTCGCAAGATGCTGGAGGCGTGGCGGGAAGAGCTCTCGCAGGACATCGACAGCACGCTGCACTCGATGCAGGACGAGCAGACCGTGTTCGCCGATCCCAACGATCGCGCCACGCAGGAATCTGACATGGCCCTGGAGCTGCGCAGCCGCGACCGGGAGCGCAAGCTGATCAAGAAAATCAACGAGACCATCGCCAAGATCGACAGCGGCGACTATGGTTATTGCGATTCCTGTGGCATCGAGATCGGTCTGGACCGTCTGCAGGCGCGCCCGACCGCCAACCTGTGCATCGATTGCAAGACGCTCGAGGAAATCCGTGAGCGCCAGGTCGCCAAGTAAGGCGATGGCCGACACCGGCGATTTCGATCGCTATTACAACGGGCTGCTCTACAGCGTGATGCGCTGGGATCAGCTGACGGCCTTCTGGCAGAAGGTGGACGCCGACGCGGGTTGGTATCTCTATGCCGTTGGCCAGGCGTTGCCGCAGGAGCCGTCCACCGCCGACAAAGTGCAGCAGTTCATGCGCGAACTCGACGAACTGCTACGGCGCGAGCATCACGAAGATTATTGCGCGATCGTCTATGCGGATGATCTCGACGCGCCGAACTTCATCAAGATCTACGATCCGAACCATCTGGGCAGCTCGTGCGGCTCCAGCGCGACGAAATCGTCGGTCCTGCCGGGCTGGCTGATGAGCAAGACTCCTCCTCGCGCCCTTGAACCGGGGGGCGGAATCACAGGGCAGCGCAAGCGGTGGTGGCAGAATTTCCTTGAGAAGTCCGCATGAAGAACCGCGCCTCGGCGCGGTTCTTCGTTATTAGGGATGCCAATCACCGGCTGGCGATATCGGTACGTCGTATAGCTCTACGGATTGTTCGATTGGCCATGATCGTTTTGGTAGCTGCGTTCTGTGGCTTCCTGAACTTTCCGACGCGAGGAATTTTGCTCGGCGAGGGCAAGATTCGGGATTACAGGCCCGGGTGCGGGCGGCACGGCGAAAAAAAGCCGCACCCGGGGGCGCGGCTGATGTCGATGCCGGTATGACAAGGTATCAGGCTGACGATTCCGGCGTTTCGTCGTTGCTGGGGGCGGCAGGGGCGGGCGCTTCCAGCAGCGCTTTCATCGACAGGCGCAGACGGCCCTTTTCGTCGGCTTCGAGGATCTTCACGCGTACGACCTGACCTTCCTTCAGGTAATCGCCGATGGCGTTGACGCGCTCGTGCGCGATCTGCGAGATGTGCAGGAGGCCGTCGCGTCCCGGCAGCACGTTGACGATGGCGCCGAAATCCAGAAGCTTGATGACCGGGCCCTCGTAGATCTTGCCCACCTCGACTTCGGCGGTGATCTCCTCGATCCGCTTTTTCGCGAGTTCGCCGGCGTCCATGCTGGTGCAGGCGATCTTCACGCTGCCGTCTTCCTGGATGTCGATCTGGGTGCCGGTTTCCTCGGTGAGCGCGCGGATGATCGCGCCACCCTTGCCGATGACGTCACGGATCTTCTCGGGGTTGATCTTCATCGAGATGATGCGCGGCGCGTAGGCCGACATCTCCTGGCTGCCGGAGACGGCCTGCTTCATGATCTCGAGGATGTGCATGCGTCCTTCCTTCGCCTGAGTCAGGGCCGCGTGCATGATCTCCTTGGTGATGCCGTTGATCTTGATGTCCATCTGCAGCGCCGTGACGCCGTTCTCGGTGCCGGCGACCTTGAAGTCCATGTCGCCGAGGTGATCCTCGTCGCCGAGAATGTCGGTCAGCACGGCGAAGCGGTTGCCTTCCTTGATCAGGCCCATGGCGATGCCGGCGACGTGCGCCTTGAGCGGCGCGCCGGCGTCCATCAGCGACAGACTGCCGCCGCACACCGATGCCATCGACGAGGAGCCGTTGGATTCGGTGATCTCGGACACGACGCGCATGGTGTAGCCGAATTCCTCCTTGGAGGGCAGTACCGCCATCAGCGCGCGCTTGGCCAGCCGCCCGTGGCCGATCTCGCGCCGCTTGGGCGAGCCGACGCGCCCGGTTTCGCCGGTCGCGTAGGGCGGCATGTTGTAGTGCAGCATGAAGCGGTCGGAGTAGCTGCCTTCCAGCGCGTCGATCATCTGCTCGTCGCGGCCGGTGCCGAGGGTGGTGACGGCGAGTGCCTGCGTTTCACCACGGGTGAAAAGTGCGGAACCGTGGGTGCGGGGCAGCACGCCGGTGCGGATGGTGATCGGGCGCACGGTGCGGGTGTCGCGCCCGTCGATGCGCGGCTGGCCGGACAGGATGCGGTTGCGCACGACACTCGCTTCGAGGCGATGGAATGCGTCCTTGACGTGGTTGGCCGCGACCGTGTCCATGTCTGCGGTGATCAGTTGGGCGAAGGCCGCGTTGCGCACTTCGTCGACCGCCGCCATGCGGGCCCGCTTCTGCTTGATGTTGTATGCCTGCTGCAGGCCGTCCTCGGCCAGCGTCTTGAGGCGCTCGACCATCGCGGTGTCCTCGGCGGGCGGCTGCCAGTCCCAGGCGTCGGCGCCGGCCTCGTCGGCCAGTTCGTCGATTGCGGAAATCGCCGCCTGCATCTGCTGGTGTCCGAATACGACCGCACCCAGCATGATGTCCTCGGGCAGCTCCTTCGCTTCGGATTCGACCATCAGCACGGCGGTCTCGGTGCCGGCGACGACGAGGTCGAGTGCGGAGTCCTCGAGCTCGGAGTGGGTCGGGTTGAGCACGTATTCGCCGTTGATGAATCCGACGCGCGCGGCACCCACCGGCCCGTCGAAAGGCAGGCCCGACAGCGAGAGGGCGGCGGAGGCGCCGATCAGCGACGGGATGTCGGCGCTGACTTCCGGATTCGACGACATCACCGTGGCGATGACCTGGACTTCATTGAAGAAGCCTTCCGGGAAGAGCGGACGAATGGGGCGGTCGATCAGGCGGGAGATCAGGGTCTCGCCCTCGGAGGGACGGCCTTCGCGCTTGAGGAAGCCGCCCGGGATGCGCCCGGCCGCGTAGGTCTTCTCCTGGTAGTCGACCGTCAGCGGGAAGAAATCCTGTCCCGGCTTGACCTCGTTCTTGGCGACGACCGTGACCAGTACCACCGTGTCGTCCATGTTGACGATGACCGCGCCGGAGGACTGACGCGCGATTTCGCCGGTTTCTAGCGTGACCTGATGGCGGCCGTAGGTGAATGTCTTCTTGATAGCGCTCACACGAGTTCCTTTCAAAGCAAGAACGCCCCGCTCAAGCGGGGCGTGCGAAATTCAGGGGGCGACGAGCCCCATCCACTGCGCCGGTGCTGCAGGCTGCCCGATCATCACAGTGGCCCTCGGAATTACTTGCGCAGGCCGAGACGATCGATCAGGGTCTTGTAGCTTTCGAGGTTGGTGCGCTTCAGGTAGTCCAGCAGCTTGCGGCGGCGGCTCACCATCTTGAGCAGGCCACGGCGGGAGTGATGGTCTTTCGTGTTGACCTTGAAGTGGTTGGTCAGATCGTTGATGCGCGCGGTCAGCAGCGCGACCTGCACTTCGGGCGAGCCGGTGTCGGCGGCGGCGCGCTGATAATCCTGGACGATTTGCGCTTTTTGAGCGGTGGTGACAGCCATGGAGGACTCCTTCATCTAATCGCGTGGCCTGCGGCTGAGCGGGACACGTTCGGGAAAACCGCGAATTTTACGCGTAATGGCGGGACGGCTCAAGCAATCCGCGGTGCGGCCGCGCTGTGCGTCGCGACGAGGCGGTGCGGTACCAGGAGACCTTGCTTCGCATCCACGAGGCCGATGAAGGCGCCGGACGGTGCATAGACACGCATCAGGCCGGATGTGGCGGCGGGGTAGGCGATGCTTCGCCCCTGGCGCAGCGCGGAAGCGTCATCCGCGTCGAGCCGGGCGGCCGGCAGATGCGCGAGCAGGGCGTCCGGCGGGGCGAGGAGCGCTCTTCGCCCGGCAACATCGAGTGTCTCGATCTCGGCCAGGGAATGTGCCTCGTCGAGGGTGAAGCCGCCGGCGGCGGTGCGCGTCAGCGCCGTGAGGTGCGCGCCGCAACCGAGCGCGGCGCCGATGTCCTGCGCGAGGGACCGGATGTAGGTGCCGGCGCTGCACTGCACGTCGAGCACCACTTGTGGCGGCGCGCAGTCGACGAGATCGAGGGCGTGAATGCGGACCCGCCGGGCGGGGCGCTCGATATCGATGCCGGCGCGCGCGTATTCGTAAAGCGGGCGGCCTTGATGCTTGAGTGCCGAGTGCATGGGCGGAATCTGGTCGATCTCGCCCGTGAAGCGCGGCAGCACCGCGGTGATGCGGGCGCAGTCGGCGGTGGGCTCGCGGGTATCCAGGATCTCGCCTTCCGGGTCGCCGGTCGTCGTCGTGACGCCCAGCCGCATCACCGCGCGGTAGTGCTTGTCGGCGTCGAGAAGATAGCCGGCGAACTTGGTCGCCTCGCCGAAGCACAGCGGCAGAAGGCCGTCCGCGAACGGATCGAGCGTCCCGGTGTGCCCGGCCTTTTCCGCATTGAGCAGCCACTTGGCCTTCTGCAATGCGGCGTTGGAAGTGATGCCGGCCGGCTTGTCGAGCAGCAGCACGCCGTCGACGGGCTCGCGCTGGCGGGCAGGCCTCACGCGTCTTTCGGGAGCTTGGCGTCTTCGGCGACCGCGGTTTCGATCAGCTGCGTAAGCTCGATGCCGCGCTCGATCGAATGGTCGTATACGAAAGTGAGCTTCGGTACGACCCGCAATTGCATGCGCTGCGACAGGAGCGAGCGCAGGAAACCGCTTGCGCGCTGCAGCCCCCGCAGGCTGGCGGCGTGCTCGGCCTCGCCGCCCAGGGTCGTGAAGTACACCTTGGCGAACTCCATGTCGCGGTTGACCTCCACCTCGGTGATGGTCAGCATGCCGACGCCCGGATCCTTCACTTCCTGCCGGATCAGCTCCGGCAGTTCGCGCTGGATCTGGTCGGCGACGCGGCGCGCGCGCGGGAACTCCTTCGGCATTACAGCGAGCGTGCGACTTCCACGATCTCGAACACTTCGAGAACGTCGCCTTCCTGGATGTCGTTGAAGTTCTTCAGGCTCAAGCCGCACTCGAAGTTCGCCTTGACTTCCTTGACGTCATCCTTGAATCGCTTCAGCGAATCGAGCTCGCCCTGGTGGATCACCACGTTGTCGCGGATCACGCGCACGCCTGCATTGCGCTTGACGACGCCATCCGTCACGTAGCAGCCGGCGATGGTCCCGATCTTGGAGATGTGGAACACCTGGCGCACCTCGACCGAGCCGATGACGTTTTCCTTCTTCTCCGGCGCGAGCATGCCCGACAGCGCGGCCTTCACCTCATCCACCGCTTCGTAGATGATGTTGTAGTAGCGGATGTCCACCCCGCTGGCCTCGGCCAGCTTGCGGGCCGAGGCGTCCGCACGCACGTTGAAGCCGATCAGGACGGCCTTCGATGCCAGAGCCAGGTTGACGTCGGATTCGGTGATCGCACCCACGGCGCTGTGGATGATGTTGACCTTGACTTCATCGGTCGACAGTTTGCCCAGCGCGTGGGCGAGGCCCTCGTAGGAGCCCTGCATGTCGGCCTTGAGGATGATCGACAACTGCTGCACTTCGCCCTGGCCCATCTGCTCGAACATCGATTCCAGCTTGGCGGCCTGCCGCTTGGCGAGTTGGATGTCGCGGAACTTGCCCTGGCGGAACAGCGCGATCTCCCGCGCTTTGCGCTCGTCCGGCAGCACCATCATGTCCTCGCCGGCCTGGGGTACGTCGGACAGACCCTGGATCTCGACCGGGATCGATGGCCCGGCTTCGTTCACGGCCTTGCCGCCTTCGTCGAGCATCGCGCGCACGCGGCCGAAGACCTGGCCGGCCAGCACCATGTCGCCTCGCTTGAGCGTGCCGGATTGGACCAGCATGGTCGCAACCGGGCCCTTGCCCTTGTCGAGGCGCGCCTCGATGACGATGCCCTTGGCGGGGCCGTCGGCAGGTGCGGTCAGTTCGAGCACTTCAGCCTGCAGCAGGATGGCGTCCAGCAGGGCGTCGATGTTGGTGTTGCCCTTGGCGGACACGTCGACGAACTGGGTGTCGCCGCCCCACTCCTCGGGGGTGACTTCGTGCGCGACGAGTTCCTGGCGGATGCGCTCGGGATTGGCTTCCGGCTTGTCGATCTTGTTCACTGCGACTACCAGCGGCACACCGGCCGCCTTGGCGTGGTGGACGGCTTCGATCGTCTGCGGCATCACGCCGTCGTCGGCCGCGACCACCAGCACGACGATGTCGGTCGCCTTCGCGCCGCGCGCACGCATGGCGGTGAACGCCTCGTGGCCCGGAGTATCGAGGAAGGTGACGACGCCCTTGTCGGTTTTGACGTGATACGCGCCGATGTGCTGGGTGATGCCGCCGGCTTCGCCGCTGGCAACCCGCGTGCGCCGTATGGTGTCGAGCAGCGAGGTCTTGCCATGGTCCACGTGGCCCATCACGGTCACGACCGGCGGCCGGGACGTCATTTCGACCTCGCTCGGCTCGCCGCTCTCGATGAGGAAGGCTTCCGGCGTGTCGAGTGCGGCCGGCTTGCCGATGTGGCCCATTTCCTCGACCACGATCATGGCCGTCTCCTGGTCGAGCACCTGGTTGATCGTCACCATGCTGCCGAGCTTCATCAGCGTCTTGATGACCTCGGCCGCCTTCACCGACATCTTGTGCGCCAGTTCGGCGACGGTGATCGTTTCGGGCACGAGTACTTCGCGCACGATCGGCTCGGTCGGCGCGACGAAGCTGCTTTCTTCCTGGGTGCCCTTGGTCTTGCCCTTGCGCCCCCGCCAGCCCGCCTCGGGCGCAGCGCCGCCACGGGTCTTGAGCCCGCCCCGGCGACGTGCGGCGTCGTCCTTCCAGGTCCCTTCCGCCTTCTTGGCGGGTTTCTTGTCGCCTTTCGCGGCGCCGGGCTTGTCCGGCTTGTGCAGCGTCTTGTCGGTGGTCGGGGTGACAGGCGCGGAGGGCGCCGCCGCTTTTTGCGCTTCGGCGAGTTTGGCGGCCTCGCGCGCGGCTTCCGCCTGCTTGCGCATCGCTTCCCGCTCGGCGCGATCGGCGGCCTGGCGCTCCAGCAGCGCCTGGTGGCGCCGTGCCTCGTCTTCGCGCGCCTTCACTTCCGCCTCGTTGAGGATCGAAGCCTTCTTCACGATGCGCGTGGTTCTCTTCGGCGCAGGGGCGGGCTCGGTCGCCGCTTCTGCGGCCTCAGCTGCCGGTTCTGCGACCGCCGGCTCGGCCTCCGCCGGTGCGGCGGGTTCCGGTTCGACAACCGGCGCCGCGGCGGGAGTTTCGACCGGCTCCACAGTGACCGGGGCGCTGGCCTCGATCACCTCGGCAGGCGACGCCTCGACCGGCGCGGGAACCGGCTCGGCCGGCGCCGGCGGGGTGGCGTCGGACACCGGGGCGGCCGCAGCCGCAGCCGCGGCGGCGGCCTCGGCGGCGAGCGCTGCCGGATCGCGCTTCACGTAGGTGCGCGACCGCCGCACCTCGACCGGGATCGTTCGCGACTTGCCCGTGCTGTCGGTCTTGCGGATCTCACCCGTCTGTTTGCGTGTGATGGTGATCTTGGTCTTGCCGGGTTCGCTGCCGCCCCCGCCATGTGCTCTGCGCAAGTAGTCGAGCAGATGCGCCTTGTCCGCCTCGGTCACGAGGTCGGCCAAGTCGTTCTTGCTGACGCCCGCCGCGTTCAGCTGTTCAAGCAACAACTGGGGCGGCAGTTTCAGTTCCTGGGCGAATTGTTCAACGTTCATGCATTCCTCTTAGCCTTGGGCGAACCAGGGCGCGCGTGCGGCCATGATCAGTTGTTTGGCGCGCTCGACATCCATCGCGGCCATCTCGGTCAGTTCGTCGACCGCCAGTTCCGCCAGATCCTCGGTCGTGTGGACGCCCTTGCTGGCGAGCGTGCGCGCGGTCTCCGCGTCCATTCCTTCGAGCGACAGCAGATCGCCCGCGGATGCCTCGACCCGCTCCTCGCCCACGATTGCGGCGGTGAGCAGGGCGTTGCGGGCGCGGTTGCGCAGTTCGTTGACGAGCTCTTCGTCGAAAGCATCGATCTCGAGCATTTCGTTGAGCGGCACGTAGGCGACTTCCTCCAGCGTGGAGAACCCCTCGTCGACCAGGATCTGGGCGAGCTCGTCGTCCACGTCGAGCTTCTCGATGAAAAGCGCGAGTGTCTGGCTGCTTTCGCTCTCCTGCTTTTCCTGGGCCGCCTCGCGCGACATGATGTTGAGGTCCCAGCCGGTTAGCTCGGACGCAAGACGCACGTTCTGGCCGCCGCGGCCGATCGCCATCGCGAGCTGCTCCTCGTCGACCACCACATCCATGCTGTGCTTGTCTTCGTCGACCACGATCGAGCTGACTTCGGCGGGGGCGAGCGCGTGGATCACGTACTGCGCCGGATCGGCGGACCAGTGGATGATGTCGACGCGTTCGCCGGCCAGTTCATTGGTCACCGAGGTGACGCGCGACCCCCGGAGGCCGATGCAGGTGCCGATCGGGTCGATACGCGGATCGTGCGAGACGACCGCGATCTTGGCGCGCAGGCCGGGATCCCGGGCGGCGGCCTTGATCTCGATCAGGCCTTCCTCGATCTCGGGTACCTCGAGTTCGAACAGCTTCATGATGAATTCGGGTGCGGTGCGCGACAGGATGACCTGCGGCCCGCGGACGCCGCGGTCGATGCGCTGCAGGTAGGCCCGCACGCGGTCGCCGATGCGTAGGTTCTCGCGCGGGATCATCTGGTCGCGGTGCAGGAAACCCTCCACGCGGCCGGATTCGATGATTGCGTTGCCGCGATCGACGCGCTTCACGACGCCGCTGACGAGGTGCTCCTTGCGGGCGAGGAAATCCTGGATGATCTGCTCGCGCTCCGCGTCGCGAATTCGCTGCAGGATCACCTGCTTGGCCGCCTGCGCGCCGATGCGGCCGAACTCGACGTTCTCGAGCGGCTCTTCGATGTAGTCGCCGAGTTCGATGTCCGGATGGGTATCCTGCGCATCAATCAGGAGGATCTGGTATCCCTCGCTCTCGAGGTCGGCCTCGGACACCACCTGCCAGCGGCGGAAGGATTCGTAGTCTCCCGTGTCGCGGTCGATCGATACACGCACGTCGGCTTCTTCCTTGAAGCGCTTCTTCGTGGCGGAGGCAAGTGCCTGCTCGAGGGCCTCGAACACCACTTCCTTATCCACGTTCTTTTCGCGTGCCAGCGCATCGGCCAGCATCAACAGCTCACGGCTCATTCTTCGATCTCCAGCTGCGCCTTCAAATCATGGGTTTGAGGCGGGCAGCATCCACATTTCTCAAGTCGACCGACACTTCCGTGCCGTCGACGATCAATTTCACTGCATCATTCTCCAAGCCGACCAGCCGGCCGCTGAACCGGCGCCGATTGTCCATCGGAACGCGCAGTTTCACGGTTACTTCCTCGCCCGCGAAGCGCACGTAATCCTGAGGCTTGACCAGCGGCCGGTCGAGACCGGGCGACGACACTTCCAGCCGGTCGTAGTCGATGTTCTCGACGGTGAACAGGCGGGTCAGGTGATTGCTCACCGTCACGCAGTCGTCGATCGTGACGCCGTCCGGCTTGTCGATGAAGACCCGGATCAGGCCGCGCCCGGCGCGTTCCAGCAGCACCAGCTCATAACCGAGACCGGCGAGTACAGGCTCCAGGCGGGCGGGCAGATCCATCATCGAAAATCCATCTCGGCGCTGCGCGCGACACAAATAAAAAATGGGCTGGCCGCCCATTGGTGTTAATAATCAAGCGCCGGAATTATAGCACCCGAGTCGGTAGACAGAAAGGGAAGTGGTGCCCGGAACCGGGATCGAACCGGTACGCCATCGCTGGCGAGGGATTTTAAGTCCCTTGTGTCTACCAATTTCACCATCCGGGCGGAGCGGACGGCAATCCGGAATCTGGAGGCGCGTGCCGGAGTCGAACCGACCTACACGGATTTGCAATCCGGTGCATAACCGCTTTGCTAACGCGCCGTCGTGGCAAACCACCGCAAACGAAAAGGGGAAAACATCCGGGCTGTTGTGCCTTCTGTTTTCCCCCGAAATCTGGAGCGGGAAACGAGGTTCGAACTCGCGACCTCAACCTTGGCAAGGTTGCGCTCTACCAGCTGAGCTATTCCCGCGTTGAAGGCTGCGCATTATGCAACGAAGCGCAGGGGGTGTCAATATACGTTCACGCCGTTCTCTGCAGTGCGCGGGCCGCCATCCACAGGTAATACGCCATGGACACCAGCGTCAGCACGGCCGCGATCCAGATGAGCAGGGTACCGATCCCGGCGATGGGCAGGCCCATGATCGCCTGGAAGTACAGCAGCAGCACGATGGCGATCATCTGCGCGGTGGTCTTCAGCTTGCCGACGAACGAGACCGCGACGCTGGCTGACTTGCCGGCCTTGGCCATCCATTCGCGCAAGGCGGAGATCGTGATCTCGCGGCCGATGATGATGAGCGCGATGAGCGGTGCGACGCGGCCGAGGTCGACGAGGACGATCAGCGCGGCGGCAACCATCAACTTGTCCGCCACCGGATCGAGGAATGCACCGAAGGCCGAGGTCTGGCCGAGGGCGCGTGCAAGATAGCCGTCGAGCCAGTCGGTCAGCGCGGCGATACCGAAGAACGCCGCGGCGAGGAGGTTCGCCTCCGCGGGCGTCACCCAGCCATCCGGGAGATAAAAGACGCCTGCCATCATAGGGATGAAAAGGATGCGCAGCCAGGTGAGCAGGTTGGGGAGATTGAGCGGCATCAATGCAGGGCGTTGTAGATGGTTTGCGCCAATTCTCGACTGATACCGTTGACCGAGGCAAGGGCGTCCACGCCGGCGTCGCGCACGCCTTGCAGGCCGCCGAAGTGTTCGAGCAGCTGCTTTCTCCGCTTCGGGCCGATGCCGGGGATGTCCTCCAGGGTGGAGCGCAGGCGTGCCTTTCCGCGCTTGGCCCGATGGCCGCTGATGGCGAAACGGTGCGCCTCGTCGCGTACCTGCTGGATGAGATGAAAGCCGGGATGGTCCCGGGCCAATCTCAGTTCGCGGCCATCGTCGAAAATCAGCGTCTCCAGCCCGGGTTTGCGCGCTTCGCCCTTGGCGACACCGAGAAGCCGGACTTCGCCCAGGCCCAGCTCGTTCATCGTCGCGACCGCGCTGGACACCTGCCCCTTGCCGCCGTCGATCAGCAGGAGATCGGGGAGGACGCCGTTTTCCTCGACGGTTTTCTGGAACCGCTTGGTCAGTGCGGCCTGCATCGCGGCATAGTCGTCGCCGGGCGTGATTCCGGTGATGTTGTAGCGTCGGTAATCGGATTTTTTCAGGTCGCCGTTCTCGTAGACGACGCACGACGCGACGGTCGCCTCACCCAGGGTATGCGAGATGTCGAAGCACTCGATTCGATTCAGACCCGGCAGGTCGAGCGCCTCGGCGAGGGCAGCGACGCGCTGCGACTGATGGCTGCGGTCCGCGCTGCGCTGCTCGGCGGAGAGCCGCGCGTTCGCCTGCGCCATCGTGATCCACACGCGACGCTCGCCGGTGGCGCGATGCTGCAGGCTGATTTTTTTCCCCGCCTTGTCGGACAGGAGCGCCTGCAGCGCTTCCGTCTCGACGGGCTCGCTGACGAAGATGCGCGCGGGAACGGGATGGTTGAGGTAGTGCTGCAGCAAGAAGGCCTCGAGCGCTTCGGCCGGTGTTGCACCCTCGCCATGCTGCGGGAAGAAGCTGCGATCCCCGAGGTGCCGGCCGCCGCGGATCATGGTGAGATTGACCGCGATGACGCCGCCCACCTCGGCCGCTGCGACGACGTCCGCATCGGCCTCGCTCCCCGTGGTGTCGACGAACTGCTTTTCTCGCACGGTGGCAAGCATGCGCAAGCGGTCGCGCAGGAAGGCTGCGGTCTCGAAATCGAGTGCTTCCGCGGCGGCATTCATCTGTGCGGTCAACGCCTCGGTCAACACGCTGGCCTCACCCTTGAGCAGTTGCGCTGCCTCGACGACGTCCCGCCGGTAGGCGTCCTCCGTGACGAGGTCCACGCAGGGCGCGGTACAGCGCTTGATCTGATACAGCAGGCACGGGCGCGAGCGGTTGGCGAATACCGTGTCCTCGCAGGTGCGCAACTGGAACACCTTCTGCAGCAACTGGATGCTCTCGCGAACCGCGTGGCTGTTCGGATACGGGCCGAATGCCTGGTCGCGCTTCTTCGGCGTGCCGCGGAAATAGGCAAGGCGCGGGAAGCGATGTCCCGTCAGCAGCAGATAGGGATAGGACTTGTCGTCGCGGAAGAGGATGTTGAACCGCGGCTTCAGGCCCTTGATGAGATTGTTCTCGAGCAGCAGCGCCTCGGCCTCGGTGCGCGTGACCGTGGTATCGATGCGAGCCACGCTTCGCAGCATCAACTGAATGCGCGGGCTCTGGCCGCCTTTCCGAAAATAGCTGGAGACGCGCTTCTGCAGATCCTTCGCCTTGCCGACGTACAGCACGGCACCGGCGGCGTCGATCATGCGGTAGACGCCCGGCAGGGTGGGCAGCGAGGCCAGGAAATCCTTGGTGATGGCGGACAAGTCGGCCTGTTCGTCCTCTTCAAGCAAGTTGTCTGTGGTCGCTCGGCCCTCGTTGAAGCGCTTTCCGACCGCTGTGGCGGCATGGGAGACCGGTACGCCGGTGCAGTGTTCCAGTGCCGCAGCGACTTCCCCGGGGTGCTTTCATTCCCCCTTGAGGAGGAGCGCGCCTGCGGGTTTGAGGTTGGCCGCGAGCATGCTCAATTCTCGCGCCGGATCCGGGCAAAGATGGCTTCGAACATCTCGGCGGTGAGCCGGCGCGTCTGCGTATTGTAGCGGGAGCAGTGGTAGCTGCTGACGAGTCGCCGGCCATCCGGGAGGCGATAGTCGGCCGCGTGGGCGAAGGGGTGATCGCGGAGTTTCAGCCCCAGCGCGCGCAGCACCGCCCCGTGTGCGATCTGGCCGAGCGCGAGGATCGTCGCCGCAGAAGGAAGATCCGCGATTTCGCGGGCAAGGAAGTGGTTGCACGTGCGGACCTCGGCCGGCTCCGGCTTGTTGGCCGGTGGCAGGCACTTCACCGCGTTGGTGATGCGACAGCCCGTGAGCGCGAGGCCATCGCTGGCCGAGACGGACTCTGGCGCGCTCGCGTAGCCGAACTTGTGCAGGGTTTCGTACAACAGCACCCCGGCGTAATCCCCGGTGAAGGGCCGGCCGGTGCGGTTGGCGCCATGCAGGCCGGGAGCGAGCCCCACGATCAGCAGTTCGGGCGCGGGGTCACCAAAAGGGGCGACCGGGCGCGCATGGTACCCGGGATGGCGGGCGCGCATCTCCTCCAGGAAGGTGGCGAGCCGCGGGCAGGCGCGGCAATCGAGATCGAAATGCATGGTATTGCGGCGGGCGGGTGGGACACCATCTTAAGCGTTTCCGGCGATCGGTGCCGGAGCCCGGCGCTTGCGCCGGTTATTGCTGGAGCAGGCGCGGGGCGTGGATCAGCGGTTGCGCGATCGGTACTTCCGGCTGCAGCGTGGTGTGGTCGATCCCATGGCGGGCGTGGAGCATATCGCGGGCCGCGGCGAGAATGTTCGGCCAGTCCTCGAGTTTGTGAATGTCCAGATGCGCCGATAGCGCGATGCTGCCCGACGAGACAGTCCATACGTGCAGATCGTGCACACGCCGCACGCCGTCGAGTGCGGCCAGGTCATGTCCGACGACATCGAGCCGGATGTGGAGCGGTACGCCTTCCATGAGCACGTGCGCGGCCTCGCGCAGCAGACGCAGCGCCGAGATCAGAATCAGCAGCGCCACGAGCAGCGATAACAGCGGATCGATCGGCGTCCAGCCGGTGGTGACGATGACGGCGCCGGCGATGATCGCGGCCACCGAGCCGAGCGCGTCGCCCAGCACGTGGAGCATTGCGGCGCGGGTATTGAGGGTGTGCTCGGCGCGGCTCAGGATCCAGGCGACCAGGAGATTGATCGCCAGCCCGATCGCCGCGACGGTGATGACGGCGCCGCCGTGGATGTCCCGTGGCGTGCCGACGCGCTCGATTGCCTCGCTCACGATGAAACCGAGTACGACCAGCAGCAGCAGGCCGTTCACCAGTGCCGCCATCACCTCGGCGCGTGCCAGGCCGTAGGAGTGCCGCTTGCTCGGCGGGCGTCGCGCCAGCCAGGCCGCACCCGCCGCCAGCGCGAGTGACGAGCCGTCGCTGAGCATGTGCGCGGCATCGGAAAGCAGCGCGAGCGATCCCGACCACCAGCCCGCCAGCGCTTCGACGCCGGCGAACGACAGCGTCAGCAGCAGGGCAAGGAAGAGCCCCCGGCCGCTGCTTGCGTGGTGATGCGCGTGCCCGGCGCCGTGCTCGTGCTTATGACCGTGCACAGTAGTCCGTCGGGTCGGGTTGGAGGTCGAGATTCGCCGTGCTCATGCCCAGGCCGGCGATGTGGTGGAGTGCGTTCACGTAGCGCGCCGATTCGCGCAACACGGTGAGCGTCGCGGGGTGCGGGCGGCCGTGCATGCGCGCGATGCGTGCGCGTGCCGGCGCGGGCCAGTCCGCATCGAGCTGCGTCAGCACTTCGTCGGCGAGATCGGGGCGGTTGCACACCAGGGCCATGTCGCAGCCCGCCGCGAGCGCCGCCGTGACCCGCTCGACCACGCCGCCGGCCACGCCCGCACCGGCCATGCACAGATCGTCGCTGAAGATCGCGCCATCGAAACCGAGTTGCTGGCGGAGGATCTTCTGCAGCCAGATTCGGGAGAAGCCCGCGGGGTTTCGGTCGACCTCCGGGTAGATGACGTGCGCCGGCATCACCGCCGCGAGGCCGGCCTCGACCATCAGCCGGAAAGGTATCAGGTCGGCCAGGGCGATGTCGGCGAGCGTGCGCCGATCGATCGGAACCTCGACGTGCGAGTCGGCGGCCACGTGGCCATGGCCGGGAAAGTGCTTGCCGCAGGCGGCCATGCCGGCATCCTTCATCCCCAGCATCACCGCTTGTCCCAGCTCGAACACGGCATGCGGATCGGCATGGAAGGCGCGATCTCCGATGACGCTGGATGCGCCGAAATCGAGATCGAGCACCGGTGCAAAGCTGAAATCCACACCGTGTGCGCGCAACTCGCTCGCCAGAACGAAGCCGGCTTCGCGTGCGAGTTCCCGGGCGTGGGCCCGCTGCGTGTTCCAAATCTCGCCGAAGGCGCGCATCGGCGGCAGGCGCGTGAAGCCCTCGCGGAAGCGCTGCACGCGGCCGCCTTCATGGTCGACGCCGATCAGCAGCGGCGCCGGCTTCAGCGCGTGAATCTCGGCCGTCAACGCGGCCAGCTGGGCCGGGTCGCGGTAGTTGCGCGAGAAGAGGATCACGCCGCCGACGAGCGGATGCGACAGGCGGCGGCGGTCCGCGTCCGTGAGCTCGGTGCCTGCGACGTCGAACATCAAGGGGCCGAGCGTCATGAGCGTTCCTGCTGGGTGGGTGTCGTCATGGTCTCTCCAGAATCACGTAGGCGAGGACGAGATCGCCTTCGTCCGACAGCGAAATATGATGCGCGGCCACCCCTCGCTCCGCCAGCCAGGCGGCGAGCGCGGGGGCGCATTCGATGTGCGGTTTGCCGCGCGCGTCGCGCAGCACGGCGATGTTGTGCAGGCTGACGGGTGCGCGCAGGCCCGTGCCGGCAGCCTTGGAGAACGCTTCCTTGGCGGCGAAGCACTTCGCCAGGAAGCGTACCGGATCCCGGCTCGCGCAGTAGCCTGCACGCTCGGCCGGCGCGAGCAGGCGATCCGCGTAGTGTTCGCCAAAGCGGACGAGGCCGCGGCGAATGCGGCGCGCATCGACAAGGTCGGTGCCGATGCCGTAGATCACGGCGTCACCCTCGCCGGCAGGCCGGCTGCGCGGACCCGTTCGGCGAAACCTTCGAGCCAGCCGGGCGGCAGCGCCGACAGGCGCGCTGCCTGCGGCTGCATCGACTGCCGGGCAATACCGTACAGCAGCACGCCATGCACGGGGATGGCCTCGCGCCGGATGCGCGCGATGGCGTCGAGGTATGCGGCCTGTTCCGCAGCGCTCGGCGGCAAACCGTCGACCGCGAACATGCAGGTTTGCAGCCAGGTCGGGCAGAGATGGGCCGCGATGCGCAGGCGCTCGAAGTGCTTGTCCGGCGCGGTGCGGGTCTGGTTGACCGCCCGCATGCCCGCCGCCGTTGCGCGGTCGAACTTGAACCATACTTCTCCGTTCAACGTCGCCATCTTTCGCAGGCCCTGCTGCACACGCGGACGGTCCGCGAGACTGCCGTTGGTGATCAGCACCAGCTTGACGGCCTTTCCGATCGGGTGGGCCTTGGGTCCGACGAGGCCGAAATCCGCCATCACCCGGCCGATCGCATTGATGATCTGCGGGAAAGCCCGCGCACTCGTCGGCTCGCCGTTGCCCGACAGCGCGACGTCGTTCAGGCGCCGTGCTGCTTCGGGTACGTGCGTTTGCATGAAATCACCGTGCCGGATGTCGGCCAGCATCGCACGCAATTCGGCTTCCAGCTGCTGCAGGTCGGTTTCGGGCGCGGTGCCGCGGACCAGATCCGGCACCTGACAATAGATGCACGCCCAGTTGCAGGCATTGTTCGGATTGAGGTTGACCCCTACCGAAACGCCGCCTGCACGGCGCGACACGACGGGGTAGACATAGGTCATGCCGGCATTGTCGCGGTCGTGGTTGCGCGGGGTGAGGACGTCGATCCGAGCCATCGGCCGATTCTCGCATCACTTGCCCGGCCCAACAAAAAGACACGTGCCCCCGCGCTGCGCGCTTCGCCGCGGGTGTGATGTGATCCGTCATGGTATCCACGCCAGCGGTCAATGCGGGCTGGATACCTTCATGAGGACGAGGCCGGAAACGATGAGAAGCGCCGCCAGGATCCGTATCGCGCTGACGTCCTCGCCGAGCACCATGATGCCTACCAGAAAGGCACCAACCGCACCGATGCCGGTCCAGACGGTATAGGCGGTGCCGAGCGGAAGTGACCTCATCGACCACGACAGCAGCACAAAGCTGCCGATCATCGTCACCGTCATGATCGCTGTCGGGACGGCTCGTGTGAAACCGTCCGATTGCTTCATGTAGAAGGCCCACACCACTTCGAGAATTCCTGCGATCACCAGCAGTACCCAAGCCATGCCCGGCTCCTTTCGAGAACCGGGCCGTCCCGGAAGTGTTTCCCAAGGAATGGGGGAAGGCCGTCCTTCACTTGCTTGAACGAATGCCGATACCCAAGATCACCGGCGATCTTGCGAGTTGCCGTGACGGCGGCGGGCCGGGGATTCGAGCCCCGAAGGGATTGCCCCTCGCAAGTTCCAGATTTTACCGCGAGCCGCTTCGGCCGATCTCGTTGCCGTGCTGCCCGGTCTGCAGAGCCCGCATAAGCCATCAACGCCTCATCGATGACACGGGCTTGGCGTGACTTGTCGTAACGCGTGCCAAATTATTGGACGTGCGCAAGTAAGGATATACGCCTGCAGCTGCAAACATGATGGAATTGGCAAAGATCGGCATCGCCGTAGCAGTCTGCGTGGCGCCAACGCGTGTTTCGCGGACGGCCGCCGGGTTTCTGGATGGCACAGGGGGTGCTTGCCACTCCACCGCTGCAAGGGTACGGGCGAATGTTACCCGCGGCCTGGGGAGACTAGGTTAACCAGTACCAGCAGAGGCCAGCCGCCGCCAGCCAGATGGCAACGATCGCGATCGCACCCGCATAGCTTCGAGGCTTGATACCTTGATCGGCCATCCATCTGTCTGCATTTGCGCGGCTGGCTTCGATGATCGGCGCAGGCATCAGACGTACAGCGAGCCACAGGAGAGCCGGCAATAGGATCACGTCGTCGACGTAGCCCAGCACGGGAATAAAGTCGGGGACCAGATCGATTGGACTCAAAGCGTAGGCAACGGCGATGATGCAGATCGCTTTCGGCAGCCAAGGGGCATCAGGGTGGCGGGACGCGAACCACAATGTCACCGAATCCCGTTTGATTTGGCGCGCCCACGTGCGCATGGATTCAAAGATCGACATCGCTGTGCCCGCTTCCGCTCGAACCGCCAGCGCGGAGCTGGGCGTGTCGTGATGGCGGTGGGTCAGGGATTCGAACCCTGGAAGGGGTTACCCCCTTGCTAGTTTTCAAGACTAGTGCCTTCAACCGCTCGGCCAACCCACCGTACTTTCAGGGACGTGAAGTGCTTGCCATGAAGGCGCCGAGTCGCCGTTGACGGTAGAAATCCTGCGGACGTGGAAATCCAGGGTCTCTTCCCGTTTCCGGCAACTTGTGCCGATCTTGAAGCAATCTGATCGCTGACCATCGAGATCGATGCCTTCAACCGCTCGGCTACGCGCCCACGGCGCGCATTGTATCGGGTTCGACTTCCGTTGTCCGGCGTGGCGCCGGGGGTGATGCGGGTTCGTCAACGAATGTCGGTTTCTCGTTATGGCGGCCGGCGGGCAGCCTGCCCGGCTTGCAGCGTCGCCGTTGTGCCGGCACGGTTCAGCGCATCTCCCAGTCTGGGTTTGCCGGCTGGCATGCATGCTGCTTCTGCCAAAGTGATTGGTACGACTGACGCTGTTATGAATGACTTTTTTTCAATGCTGACTTCAATTTCCCGTCGCCGGAAGGCGGATGGGGGTGCACCGTTCGCTTCGGTGAAGGCGGTGGAAAAGTGGCTCAAGGAGCTGCCCTCGGGTCCGGACTACGATGCGCACCAAGCGCTCGTCCAAGGGCTTGAACACTTCAACGCCGAGCAGGTGAAGCCCACGCGCGAACGCATGCAAATCCTGCTGAGCATGGAAGCTGCCGGCCTCCCGCTACAGGAACAGATCGTCGAACAGTACGTGCGCAATCAGGTGACGCTCAAGTCGGCACGCCAGGCGTTGTGGCGGGAATCATGGGCATTCTGGTCGCTGCTGGCGGACGCGTGGATGCAGATGCTGAAGCATGCTCATCGTGACCCGGCCTGCGCGGAACTCAAGGCGGATCGCGCCGACATGGCGGCACGCGCGTTGCGCTATACCGGCCGCGCGATGCGCTGGGATTATCACCAGGCCCGGGAGCCGGCAGGAACGGCCTGGCGCCGCGTGCATCGGATCTACCGACTGGTCGAGCGTGACGGCTACGCGACGCGGGAGGTTTTCATCGACGGGTGCGGCACGCACTGCGCCCGCGAGTATGCGCAGCTTGCCGTCATGGGAATCGTGCAGCCGCTCGGCTACCGCGTGCACGAGATCGAATCCATGGCCCAGATGATCGAGGCGGACGAAGCGCTGCCGTTGCCGGCTCTGGTGCCGCAGCCTGGAGTGCACACCCATATGGTCGACCTCTCGCATGCCGAGGGCCCGAAGATGCTGGGCGGTGAGTACGTCGCGGGCCCGCGGCTGCGCTATTTCGCGACGCGTCGGATGGTGGACCACCTGAGAGCACTCGATTGCGACGCCGGCGCTGAAGCCGGCCTCGCGAGCCAGATGGCGACCCTGGTCGAGCGTGGCGGGGCGTGGCGCAACCGTGAACGCACCCATAGCGGCGGGCGTGTGTGGGTCGCGTCGGGGGTCGACGCCATCCTTGCCGTGCTCGCAGGGCCTGAAGCCGCCTCTGCGGCTACCCCGTATGAGCCATGGATCCTGCGTGACGAGAGTGCCGAGGGCATGGGACTCGCGCGGCCCGAATCCCGGCCGCTGCCGGTTGGGCGGCTCGTGGCGGTCAACTGGGATGCGGTGGCTGGCACGTGGCAGCTGCTCGTGATTCGCTGGGTGCGCGAGGTGGACGGCAGGCAACTGATCGGTGCGCAATCCCTCTCGCGCTATCCCAAGCGGGTGGAGATCCAGCCTTACGGTGAAGGCCCCATGACGAACGGGAAGGACTGGGCGATTTTCCTGCCCACGGTGGACGCGGAGCAGGGCGTGAGCACTCTGCTGCTGCCGCAAGGCCGTTACCGGCAAGGTGCCGTGCTACGGCTGCGCGATGGGGACGTCGTTTACCGGCTGCGTCTGGGCGCGGTACAGGAAACGCACGAAGGCTGGGTGCGTGTGGTGATGGATGTGCTGGGGCGGACGCAGCTCGCGGCCGCCGCCTGACGTTCAGCGGGTGCGGATGTCGCCGAAATGGAAGTCGAATGCACCGGCACGGCGATCGTTGAAGTACTGTTCGAGGGTGGCACGTACGGTCCGGAAGGCGATTTCCTCCCATGGGATCTCGGCTTCGGTGAACAGCTTCGCTTCCAGCGATTCGGTGCCTGGCTGGAAGTCGAGGTCGAGCAGGCGGGCGCGGAACATGAAGTAGACCTGGTTGATGTGGGGCAGGTTGTACAGGGTGTACAGATTGCCCGCCTCGATGCGCGCGCCGGCTTCTTCCCAGGTTTCGCGTACCGCCCCTTCGAGCGTGGTCTCACCGTTTTCCATGAAACCGGCCGGAAGCGTCCACAGTCCGTAGCGGGGTTCGATGGCGCGGCGGCACAGGAGCACCTTGTCTTCCCACTCGGGGATGCAGCCCACGACGATCTTGGGATTCTGGTAGTGGATCGTACCGCAGGCCGGGCACACGTCGCGTGCCAGGGTATCGCCGGCGGGCACGAACCGCGTCACGGCACTCCCGCATTCACTGCAAAAATTCATACCGCAGCCACTCCGGTTCAACTCGGGACACGTTAACAAAATCCCCCCACTTCGAGCAAGGGCGCGGCGTTCATGGCTGGAACCCGGTGGCGCGAGGGATTATCATTCAAGACCCTTTGCTGCGGTTCTCCACGTCCATGCGCCCCTCCAACATCGAAACCATCCTCGACCGCGAATTCGAGAGCGCGGGCGACGGACACCATACCCCGGTCATGCTATGGGGCCCCCCGGGCGTCGGCAAGTCGCAGATCGTCGCCAAGATTGCCCAGCATCACGGTGTCCCGCTGATCGACATCCGGCTCTCCCAGATGGAGCCCACGGACCTGCGCGGCATTCCCTTCCGCAGCGGCGAACTGGTCGAGTGGTCGGTGCCTGCCGTGTTGCCTGATGCGGGGCGCCATGGTCAGGCCGGCATTCTCTTCCTGGATGAGATCACCTCCGCGCCGCCGACGGTCTCGGCCGCCGCGTATCAGCTGATCCTCGACCGCCGTCTGGGAGAGTATCGGGTTCCGGACGGCTGGGTGATCTTTGCCGCCGGTAACCGTCAGGGCGACCGCGGCGTGACGTATGTCATGCCGGCGCCGTTGGCGAACCGCTTCACCCATTACGAAGTCGAGGCCAATCTGGACGACTGGGTCGACTGGGCGCACAGCGAGGACATCGATCCCCGCGTGATCGCATTCCTGCGTTTCCGCCCGGATCTGTTGTTCAGATTCGATCCGGCGCATACGCCCATCGCCTTTCCCAGCCCGCGTTCGTGGGAATACGCCCACCGGGCGCTGCAAAAATTCGACGGTACACCGCTGCTGGCCGATGCGCTGGTTGCGTGCGTCGGTGCGTCGGCGGGGCTGGAGTTGAAGACCTTCATCGACAACATGGCGCAGATGCCCGACATCGACGCGATCCTCGCCGGTGAGGCGACCGACGTGCCGGACGGCGTGGATCTGCAGTACGGCGTCGCGACCGCGCTGGTACGCAAGGCCATGCAGGCGGCCGACCGCATCGATGCCGAGACGGTGTACGGCAACATCCTCAAGTACGCGCAACGGTTCCCGCAGCGCGAAATGGGCGTGATGCTGGTGTCGGATCTGCACCGCACCGTGGGCCGGCCGCTGTTCGCGGTACCTGCGTTCGCAGACTGGGCGAACAGCATCACCGACCTGGTCCTGTACGAGCACTGAATCGATGGCCGATCTGCAGGATGCCGCGCTGCAACGGGTCCTCACCAAACTCGCGGCTGCGCGCACACGCCTCATCATGGAGCGGCCGTTTCTCGGCTCTCTGGTGATGCACCTGCCGCTGAAGCCGTCTCCCGGGTGGTGCAAGACCACCGCCACGGACGCGAAGGCGTTCTACTTCAATCCGCATTTCATCGAGAGCCTCAATCTCGCGCAGACCCAGTTCGTCCTCGCCCACGAGGCGATGCATTGCGCGATGGGCCACGACCATCGCCGGCACGGGCGGATCAAGCGGCGCTGGGACGTCGCATGCGAGCACGCCGTGAACCTCGTCCTGATCGAAGACGGCATGAAGCCCCCGCTGCACGGAATCCTTGCCGACCAGAACTATCTCACGCTGTCCGCCGAAGAGATCTATCCGATGATTCCCGACGACACCCCCGAGGAATCGTTCGACGAGCATCTCTTCGACAATGACAGCGAGGCGGGCTCGAGTCCCGACGAGAGCATGCACGAGAACGATCCCAAGCCCGGCGACACCGGCGGCGGGGACAAGGAGGGAGAGAGCGCGCCCGAGCAGGCGGGCAGCGGCGACCGTGTTTCCGAGAAGCCCGATCCACCAACGCAAAGTGAACGCGAGGAGCTGGCCGAGCAGTGGAAGAACCGGCTTGCCGCCGCTGCGCAGAGCGCCCGCCAGGCCGGCAAGCTCTCGCAGTCGATGATGCGCTGGATCGACGACCTGCTGGCGCCCAACGTGCCTTGGCGTGCGCTGCTCGCGCGCTTTTTCGTGGTCAATCAGCGTGACGACTATTCATGGCGGCGACCCTCGCGGCGCGAGGGCGACGCGCTTCTGCCGCGCCTGTCGAGCGAGGGGATCGAGGTGGTTGCGGCGATCGACACCAGCGGCTCGATCAGCGACGACGAATTGCGCGAGTTCGTCACCGAGCTGGATGCGCTGAAGGGCCAGGTGCGCGCCCGCATCACGCTCCTGGCGTGCGACCATCACATCGCCGAACAGGCTCCCTGGGAGTTCGAACCCTGGGACACGATGCAGCTGCCGGCAGATATCCAAGGCGGCGGCGGCACCGACTTCCGGCCCGTGTTCGAATGGATCGAGCGGGAGAACCGCAACCCGAACATGCTCGTGTACTTCACCGACGCCGAAGGCGATTTCCCCGCGGTGCCGCCGGGCTATCCGGTGATCTGGCTGGTGAAAGGCAAGGGTCGCGTGCCGTGGGGCGAACGGGTGCAGCTCAATTGAATCCGCCGGACAATTCACCCGGCCGTGTACGCGGCTTCCTGTTCGAGGCACTCGACATCCGCGGTGCATGGGTGCGGCTCGGGCCGGCCTGGCGCGAGATGATCGCAGGCCGTGCCTATCCGGAGCCGGTACTCGAAGTGCTCGGGCAACTGGCGGTGGTGACATCCCTGATCGCCGCCAACCTCAAACATGCAGGCCGGCTCACTTTCCAGTTGCGCGGTGACGGTGAGGTGTCGCTGCTGGTGATGGACTGCGACGCACAATTGCGGTTGCGCGGCATGGCGCGCTCGCCTGCGACGGTGGCGGCAAACGCGCTGCCGGCGCTGCTGGGCCAGGGCGCGCTGACGCTGACGCTCGATGTCGATGACGCGCATCAGCCCTACCAGAGCCACGTGCCGCTGGAAGGCGAGACCGTGGCGGCGGTCTTCGAACATTACCTCGCCCGCTCCGAACAGGTGCCTACCCGCCTGTGGCTGGCAGCGAACGGTGAAGCGGCGGCCGGCATGCTGGTGCAGGCTCTGCCGGGGGCGCACCAGCGCGACCCGGACGGCTGGAACCGGGTTCAGGCGCTGGCGGACACGGTCCGCCCGGGCGAGTTGCTGGAGCTGGGCTCGATCAAGCTGATCGAACGGCTGTTTCCCGAGGAGGACGTGCGGGTGTTCGACCCGCGCACGGTGCGTTATCACTGCCCGCACGACCCAGGCAAGATCGAGAACATGCTGCGCGGAATCGGCCGGGCGGAATGCGAGGCCATACTCGGCGAACATGGCGAGATACGCATCCACGACGACATCTGCAACCATGAATACGTCCTGGACGCCGCCGCCGTGGCATCCTTGTTCGACGAGCCGGGCCATGAACCGCCGGCGGCGGACGCGGCCGGGCGAGAGGAGTCGAAATGAAGAACGCGGGATGGCTGCTGCTTGCGGCGCTGGCGCTGCCGGGAGGCGTGCTTGCCGACAACGAACGCTATCAGGCGTTGCCGCTCGCCGGCGCGCCGGGGGGACAGGGGGGCGCACGGGCGTTCATACTCGATACGCGCGACGGGCACGTCTGGGTCTGGAGCGAGAACGAACCCGTGGGCGGCGCGGATCGCGCAAGCCTTCGTTACGGTACCGGGTTCGTCTATCACGGAAAATTGCGCCCGGGGACCCACCCTGGAGAATTCATCGAAACCCTGAAGAAGTAAGGTTTTGCGGGTGCCGTGTTGCGAATTGGAGACACGCCGAATCCGGAAAACCAATTTTTTTGCCGTTTGCGGTTTTCTTTTCCGGTTTTGCTAGAATTCCGCGCGTCGGCTGGATCACAAGTCCCGGACCGATCTCTGGTGTGGGTTTTTATATTGCAAGTTAAAGGGAATCATCAAATGAAATATTCCGTCCTCCTGGCTGCCCTGCTGGCTGCTTCCGTGGTCGCCTGCGGCCAGAAAGAAGAAGCTGCGGCACCCGTCGAAGCGCCTGCTGTCGAAGCACCCGCCCCCGAGGCGGCCGCTCCGATGGAAGCCGCTCCCGTCGAGGCCGCTCCGGCCGAAGGCGAAGCCGCTCCTGCGGACGCTGCGCCTGCCGAAGCTGCTCCTGCCGAAGGCGAAGCCGCTCCCGCTGCCCAGTAATCGCAGCCAGCGGTTGAAGAAACCGGCCTTCGGGCCGGTTTTTTTTTGCGCCGTTCACCGGCGTGAGACTCAGCCCAGAAAACCATCCAGCCTTTCGATCGCCTCGGCAAGGCGTGGCAGGGGCTGTGTGTAGGCCATGCGCAGATAGCGTCGCGCCTGGTGATTCCCGAAGTCGATCCCGGGCGCCACCGCGATCCCCGCCGTCTCCAGCAGCGTGTGCGCGAACTGGAAGCTGTCCGCCGTGTGGGCGCTGCAATCGGCGTACAGATAGAATGCGCCGCCGGGGGTGGTCGGGACGGAGAAACCGCGTGTACGGAGCGCCGGCAGAAGGAAGTCGCGCCGGGCCCGGAGCTCGGCCTTGCGCGCTTCGAGTTCGGCGATCGTCGCTGGCGCGAAGGCCGCCAGCGCCGCGTGTTGTGAGGGCGTGGGCGGGGCGAGAAAGAGATTCTGCGCGAGACGTTCGAGGCCCGGCAGCGCCCAAGTGGGAGCGGCGAGCCAGCCCAGTCGCCATCCCGTCATCAGAAAATACTTCGAGAAGCTGTTCACCACGAAGACGTCGTCCCAGCGGGCGGCGGTGTATTCATCGCCTTCGTAGGTGAGCGCCAGATAGATCTCGTCGACGATGAGCGCGATGCCATGCGTCGTGCACCAGTCGTGGATGCGAGCGAGTTCGTCCGGTGGGATGCTGGTGCCGGTGGGGTTGGCGGGACTTCCGATCAGCACGGCGCGCGTGGCTGCGGTGGCGTGCGGCAAGAGGCTCTCCAGCGTGAGCTGGAAACCGGTATGCGCCCCGACCGGGATGCCCCGCGCACGCGCTTCACAGAAGCGTGCGAGATGGCGGTTGCACGGATAGCCCGGATCGGCCATCAGGATCTCGTCCCCCGGGCCCGCCAGCAGGCCCAGCGTCAGCATCAGGGCGCCCGATGCGCCGGTCGCCACGAGGATCCGCTCGGGGTCGACGGCCGTATGCCAGCGCGCGGCATGAAAGTCCGCGATCGCCTGCCGCAGTACCGGCATGCCGAGCGCACCGGTGTAATGCGTCTGGCCGGCGCGCAGGGCAGCGACGCCGGCCTCGACGATGGGTGCCGGCGTGGCGAAGTCGGGCTCGCCGATCTCGAGGTGGATGATGTCCCGCCCGGCGGCTTCCAGCGCCTGCGCTCGCGCGAGGATGTCCATCACGTGGAACGGCGCGATGTCCCCGATGCGCTGCGCCGCGCGCGGCGTGGTCATCGATCGGTCCCCAGCCTCAGGAGCGGGTGCTGCCGGTAGAACTGGCGCAGCTGCTCGTAGACGGCGGGATATTCCGCGTGCAGCACCGCGGGGGTTTCGAAGAAGGCCTCGGTCAGTACGGCAAAGAATTCCGCCGGGTCGGTGGTGGCGTACGGGTCGATGGGCGTGTCCTCGCCGGCGTCGACCCGGGTGCCGAGATCCTCGTACGCGGCGCTGAAATCCCGCGCCCAGGCGGCGGCGTCCATCCCGCGATGCAGTGGCGGATAGCCGTTGGCGTCGCCGTTCAGCATGTCGAGCTTGTGGGCGAACTCATGCAGTACGACGTTGAAACCGTCCGCCCGGCTGCTCGCCTCGACGTCGGCGAGCGACAGTACCAGGGGCCCGCCGTGCCAGGATTCGCCGGCGAGGATGTCGCGGACATGGTGTACGACGCCGGCGTCGTCCCTTTCCTCGCGGGAGCGCAGGAACTCGCGCGGATAGAGAATGATCTCGTTCCAGCCGCGATAACCGTCCTCGCCGAGGTTCAGCGTCAGCAGGCTGGCCTGCATCGCGATCGCGAGTTGAATGGAGTCGTCCACCTCGGCGCCGCCCGCCGCCGAGAAGGTCTTGTCGTGGATCAGCAGCGCGGCCTGCTCGCGGAGCCGCTTCCGCTCTTCGGCGTCGAGACCATGCAGGACCGGCAGCCGCGCGAACACTGCCTCGAAGGCCTCGGGCGCAACCGGGTGACGGCGGAGGATGCGCTCGCGGCGCCAGCGGCGCCACCAGTTCATTCGTCGCTCTCGAGCAGCCGCGTCGCCGCGGCCTCCGGATGCTCGAGTTCCACCCGTTCGATCTGCTGGAAACGCCGGCTGATCTTGTCGCTGGAGATGCGGACCTCGCTGACGTCCTTGCTCGCCTGCTCGATGTGCGTCGCCAGCTTTTTCATGCGTTCGTCGAATCGTGCGAAATCCTTCGCCAGCTTGGCGAGCTCGTCCTTGATGACGTGTGCCATGCGGCGGGTCTCGGAGTCCCGGATCACGGCGCGCGCGGTGTTGAGGACGGCCATCAGCGTGGTCGGCGAGGTCAGCCAGACGCGGCGTCTCTGCGCATGCTCGACCAGATCGGCGTGATGGGCATGGATCTCGGCGAATACCGCCTCAGCGGGCAGAAAAAGTACCGCGCCGTCCGCGGTTTCGCCTGCGATGATGTACTTCGCCGCGATGTCGTCGACGTGCTTCTTCACGTCCGTCTTGAACTGCCGGCGCGCCGCATCGCGTTCCCCGGGCGGCAGCCCGTCGTCGAACATGCGGCTGTAGTTCTCCAGCGGAAACTTCGCGTCCACGCACACGGTCCCCGTCGGCTCCGGCAGGATCAGCACGCAGTCGGCGCGCGCACCGCCCTTGAGCGTGTGCTGGAACGCGTAGGCGCCCGGCGGCAGGCTGTTGCGCACCAGCGCTTCGAGCTGGACTTCGCCGAAGGCGCCCCGCGAGCGCTTGTCTCCCAATATTTCCTGCAGCGAAACGACGTTGGAGGCGAGTCCCTCGATCTTCTTCTGCGCCTCGTCGATCACGGCGAGGCGGGTCATCACCGAGGTGAAAGTCTCGTTGGTTTTCCGGAAACCCTCGTCGAGACGTTCCGCGACCTTGCCCGATATCTCGTTCAGGCGGCCGTCGACCGTCTGCGACAACTGCTGTGCGCGCTCGCCGAACTGGGCGCTCATGTGCTTGAGCGTGTCCTGCAGCAGGGTCTGTTCGGCGCGCCCCTGCTCGATCAGCTTCTCGAGCATCGCGGTCTGGAACTGTCCGAGATGGCCGGCGACGTTCGCGCGGGTTTCGGCCAGGCGTTCCGTCTGCGAAACCTGCAGTGCCGCGAGTTGCGTCTGCATGCGATCCGACTGCTGGGTGAGGCCGGCGTGCAGATCGGCCAGCACTGCGCGATGGCGTGCTTCCATGTCCCGTTCGAACAGCGCCGGCAAACCCTGCTGTTCGCGCCGCATGGCGGCGAGGCGCACCAGCAGGATCACGATAGCGGCGAAAAGGGCTGCGAGGACGACTAGAAGGCTGATTTCGACGGGACGCATGGTCCGATTCTACTCGCTGAGGCGCATGAAAAACCCGGCGCCGGGCCGGGTTTCAGGTGGCGTCGGCCGGGCTCAGGCCGCCTCGCGTGCCGCCCGCTTGCGTTCGTGTTCCAGCAGATGGCGCTTGCGGATGCGGATCGACTTGGGGGTGATCTCGACCAGCTCGTCGTCGTCGATGAATTCGACCGCGGATTCGAGCGTCAGCTTGATCGGCGGCGTGAGGCGGACCGCTTCGTCCGAGCCCGAGGCGCGGACGTTGGTGAGTTTCTTGCCCTTGATCGGGTTGACCACGAGGTCGTTGTCACGGCTGTGGATGCCGATGATCATGCCCTCGTACAGCTTGTCGCCGGGGTTGACGAACATGCGGCCGCGATCTTCGAGGTTCCACAGTGCGTAGGCGACCGCTTCGCCGTTCTCTTGCGAGACCAGGACGCCGTTGTGCCGGCCGGGAAGATCGGCCTTGACCGGGCCGTAATCGTCGAACACGTGGCTCATCAGCCCCGTGCCGCGGGTCATGGTCATGAAGTCGGACTGGAAGCCGATCAGGCCACGGGCCGGAATCCGGTACTCGAGCCGGGTACGGCCGTTGCCGTCGGATTCCATGTTGGTGAGCTCGCCCCGCCGCCGGCCGATCTCCTCCATCACCGTGCCCTGGTGGTCGTCCTCGAGATCGATGGTGAGGTTCTCGTACGGCTCGCACTTCTCGCCGTCGATTTCTTTGTAGACGACGCGCGGTTTGGCGACTGCGAGCTCGAAGCCCTCGCGGCGCATGTTCTCGAGCAGGATCGTGAGATGCAGTTCGCCGCGGCCCGAAACCCGGAAGACGTCGGCGTCGGCGGTATCCTCCACGCGCAGCGCGACGTTGGTCAGGAGCTCCTTGGTGAGCCGATCGCGGATCTGGCGGCTGGTGACGAACTTGCCTTCGGTGCCGGCGAGCGGCGAGGCGTTGACCATGAAGTCCATGGTCAGTGTCGGTTCGTCGACCGACAGCATGGGTAGCCCGACCGGATTGTCCTTGTCGCAGATGGTGACGCCGATGCCGATGTCGTCGAGTCCCGAGACGATGATGATGTCGCCGGCTTCGGCTTCCTCCACCGGGATCCGCTCCAGTCCCCGGAAGCCGAGGACCTGGTTGATGCGTCCGGTTGCGATCTGCTGTTCGTGGTTCATCACCGCGACCTGCATGCCCGGCTTGATGCGGCCGTTGAGGATGCGGCCGACGCCGAGCCGACCCGTGTAGGTCGAGTAGTCGAGCGCGGCGATCTGCAGCTGCAGCGGCGCATCGGGCGCACCGGGCGGAGTCGGCACGTGCGACAGCACGGTCTCGAAAAGCGGCGTCATGTCCGAGGCGCCGCCTCCCTTGGAGGGGGCATCCTTGAGATCCGTGCACGCCCAGCCGTTCAGGCCGGATGCGTAGATGATCGGAAAATCGAGCTGCTCGTCGGTGGCGCCGAGCTTGTCGAACAGGTCGAAGGTTTGGTCGACCACCCAGTCGGGGTGCGCGCCCGGGCGGTCGACCTTGTTGATCACGACGATCGGCCGCAAGCCGAGCGCGAGCGCCTTCTTGGTGACGAAGCGCGTCTGCGGCATGGGGCCCTCGACCGCATCGACCAGCAGCACCACGCCGTCGACCATGCCGAGCACGCGCTCGACTTCACCGCCGAAGTCCGCGTGGCCGGGGGTGTCGACGATGTTGATGTGGTGGTCGCCGTAGGTGATGGCGGTGTTCTTGGCGAGGATGGTGATCCCGCGCTCCTTCTCGATGTCGCCGGAGTCCATCACCCGTTCGTCGACCGCTTCATTATCGCGGAAGGTGCCGGATTGGCGAAGGAGCTGGTCGACGAGCGTGGTCTTGCCATGGTCGACGTGGGCGATGATGGCGATGTTGCGGAGTTTGCGGGACATGGTGATGACGCCGTATTGCAAGAAACTAATTATTCTAACATGACGCCGTGACCGTTCATCGGGCGAGCGAATGCGCCTCCAGGCGGGCGTCGATGCGCTCGATGACCTTCTGGTAGCGTGGGCCCCCGATCGGCCCGAAACGGCGGTCGAACTCGGATTCCGACATGAACTCGGGCAGATCGCGGAAATCCGGCAGCAGATCCGTATCCGTGCGGGCCGCCGCCAGAGCGCGCCGCACCTGCGCGGCCGCCTCGCCCATCGCATCCTCCCCCAGCCTGACGCCGGCACGGTTGGCAGCCAGGTCGGTGAAGCTGAACCCCGAGCCCCGGGTGGCGTCTTCCTCTTCCTTGATGAGCCCGATGGCGTTCGCCAGCCGGCTGCCGCCGTTGACGGTGAGCGCGGCCGAAACGACGTAATGCTCCGCGAAGTCGCGTCTCCCGTGCAGCGACAGCAGCACGCGGGGTGCGCGCCGGATCGAAGCGCTGTCACCTTGCAGCAGTTTGGGCAGGCTGATGCCGGAGAGATAGGCGGCGAGCGCCGTGAGGGCGGCACGGTTCTCCTCGGCGGCTTCGTCGCCACGCGTCTGCGCGTGCGCGAACAGCGGCGCCATGATGGTCGCCAGGGGCACCGTGCTGCCGCGCGGATGGCGCTTGATCAGGGCGTCGAGCTGATCGGCGTAGGCCAGCATGCGCGTCTGATCCTCGGGTGCGATCAGCAGTTCAGCACTCTTGCGCTCCAGCCGGGTCAGGAGCTCCGGCCGCCAGTAATAGTCGAGCGTTGCCTGGTTCTCGTCGAAACTCACATGGGAGAATGCGTTCGTCAGCGTGGCGTAGGTTTCGTCGCGGCGCAGCCAGCGATGGGCGAGGCGCGCGGCGCGATCCGCCAGTACGCCGGGCAGCGGCAGGCTGCCCAAGCGAAGGGAGCGGATCCGGACCCCACGCGGCGCCTCGTCGACCTCGGCCGTCAGGTTGAGGTAGCGGCCGAAAGGGTTGCGCGGCACGGTGAGTGTCGCGGTGAGCGTCGCGGTGCCGGGGGTGAGTTCGGCCGCGATACCGCTGACCTGGCGCAGTTCTACCGCGTAGTTGAGCAGGCGGTTGAGTTCGTCTTCGTCGAGCTGAATGCTTTGAATCACGTCCGGAGTCTGGCGACGCGGATCGTGTTTCTGGAAGAGCGCATGGATCCAGGCGAGATCGGTGCGCCGGAAATCCGCGGGCGGCTCGAGCGCCGGCGCCGTATCGAGCGCGAGCCATGGCAGCACGATGAATCCCGCGAGGATTGCGAACAGCGTACTCCAGCCGAGCAGTCGCTTCATCTCATTCCGGCTGGTTGCGCATGAAGTCCGCCGTCTTGAAGAAGGCAGCGGTGAGCTCCTGCTGCAGTGCCTCGTCCAGCCCGGCATCACGCATGGCGCGGTTCATGCAATCCATCCACTGGTCGCGCTCGTCCGCCCCGATCGGAAACGGCATGTGACGACGGCGCAGGAACGGATGCCCGAAACGATCGGTGTATTCCGGCGGGCCGCCGGTCCAGCCGGACAGGAACCATGCGAGCTTGTTTCGGGATTCGGTGAGATCGGCCGGGTGCATCTTGCGGATGCCGTAGTAGTCGGGATCCTCGTCCATCAGATCATAGAAGCGGTCGACGAGATGGCGGATGGCTTCGCCTCCGCCCAGGCGATCGTAATGGGTCTGCATGTCTACACTTTCACGGGTTTGATGGTTGCCGCGGCAGCCTGCGCGCGTGTGCGAGCGAGTTCCGGCGTGGTTGCGGTGGCCAGCGCGACACCCATGCGCCGGTGGATGAAAGCCGCCGGCTTGCCGAAAAGACGCAGATCGACCCCGGCGGCCGCGAGTGCCTCGGCTACGCCGTCGAACGCGATGCCGGCTGCGTCCATGCCTCCGTAGATCACCGCAGATGCGCCGGGTTCCCGCAGCGCGACATCGACCGGCAGGCCAAGGATCGCGCGGGCGTGCAACTCGAATTCGCTCTGGCGCTGCGTGGCGAGGGTCACCAGCCCGGTGTCGTGCGGGCGCGGGCTGACTTCGGAAAACCAGACGTGATCGTCCTTCACGAACAGTTCGACGCCGAAGATGCCGCGTCCGCCCAGATTGCCGGTCACGATCGAGGCGATCTCCCGCGCCCGGGCCAGCGCGGTCGGGGACATCGCCTGCGGCTGCCACGATTCGACGTAGTCGCCCTGCGCCTGGCGATGCCCGATCGGTGCGCAGAATTGCGTCTCGACTTCACCCGATGCGCCGCGCGCGCGCACGGTCAGCAGCGTGATTTCGTAGTCGAAATCGACCACGCCTTCCACGATGACACGGCCGCGGTCGACCCGGCCGCCGGATATGGCGTACTCCCAGGCCGCAGCGAGTGCCGTCGCGTCGTCCACGCGTGACTGGCCCTTGCCGGACGAGGACATCACCGGCTTGACGATCACGGGGTAGCCCAGTTTCTCCGCGGCCGCGGTCAGTTCGGTCGGGCTCTCGGCGAACAGATAGGGCGAGGTGGGCAGGCCGAGCGTTTCGGCCGCAAGGCGGCGGATGCCCTCACGGTTCATGGTCAGGTGGGCAGCACGTGCCGTGGGAATGACCTCGGCGAGGCCGCCGACCTCGATTTCCAGCAGCGCCTCGGTGGCGATAGCCTCGATCTCGGGCACGACCAGATGCGGTCGCTCCGCTTCGATCAGCTTGCGTAGCGCAATGCCGTCGCTCATGTCGATCACGTGCGCGCGGTGCGCGACCTGGTGGGCCGGGGCGTTCGGATAGCGGTCGACGGCGATGACTTCCACGCCCAGGCGCTGCAGCGCGATGGCGATTTCCTTGCCGAGTTCGCCGGCGCCGAGCAGCATGACACGCGTTGCGGAAGGCGAGAGCGGAGTACCGAGGCGCATGGGGAACATAAGCAAAAGGTAAATGTTAACCCGCGTCAGAGATGCTCTTCGATGGGAAGCGCCTGCAGCATGCGCAGGAGTCCCCGCTGGACCCGGGTCGTCTCGGGTTCGACGTCGAACACGCGGACCGCGCCTTCGTGGACGTCGTGCCAGCGCAGCTGCTTGACGACGGTGCCTCGTTCCCGAATCCGGATCAGACGCGGCTGAAAACTGCGCTCCGGGCGCATGGCGTCCTCGACGATCGCAGTGACCTGGCGCGCGAGTTCGGGCGAATGGATCACCAGCCCCATCTCCGTATTGAGCAGGGCCGAGCGGGGATCGAAGTTGAAGCTGCCGATGAATACGTACGCGTCGTCGAATACGAAGGTCTTCGCGTGCAGGCTCGCGCGTGAGGAGCCGCTGCCGAGATCCCGCAGGCGTCCGCCGATGGGATCTTCCGCGGGCTTCAGTTCGTACAGGCTGACGCCCGCCTCCAATAAGGGAATGCGGTAATTCGCGTATCCGGCGTGTACGAGCGGCACGTCGCTTGCGGCAAAGGCGTTGGTCAGCACGTCCACCTGCACCCCGTGGCTGCGCCAATACTGGAAGTAGGCCATGCCTGCCGCCCCCGGCACGAAGTAGGGCGACACGATGAGCGCGCGGCGGGTGGGGTCGATCCACAGCCCGGCAAGCTGTCCCATCAGCAGTTGCGAAGTCGGTTTGCTGCGCTTGAGCACCTTGCCGGGCGGATCGACGATGAGGTCCGCGTGCGCGACGATCCATGGCGTGCGGCCGGAGAGCAGCCCGGGGATGGGATCGGCCGCGGTCAGCTTGCGGCCGTAGTCGCTGTCGAGCTGGCTGCGCCGGAAGCGTTGCAAGGTGTCCGCGACCCGCTGCAGGCGTTTTTCACTGGATCGGACCGGTAGCGCGGACGCCGGCACCGCGGCGATGCTGTTCCAGTACGTGTCGAACGATTGGGACAGGTTGTCGACCACGGCGCCGGCCGCGATGACGTCGAGGTCGATGAAGGCCAGGTCGTTGTGCGCGTCGAAGTATTCATCCCCGATGTTGCGCCCGCCCGTGATGCCGATCTGGTTGTCGGCGATGAATGCCTTGTTGTGCATGCGGCGGTTGAGGCGGACACTTTCGCGCAATGCCTGCCAGCCCTTGACGAGCAGGTTGGTGCTGCGGGTATGGAAGGGGTTGAACAGGCGCACTTCGATGTTCGGGTGGAGGTTCAGCGTGGCGAGGCGCAACTCCTTGTCCGCCGTGTCGATGTCGTCGATCAGGACCCGCACGCGCACGCCGCGCTCGGCCGCGGCGAGCAGCGAGGCGGCAACCATGCGTCCGGTGGTGTCGTTATGGAACAGGTAGTACTGCACGTCGAGTGTGCGCGTTGCGCGTTGCGCCAGCGCCAGCCGGGCGGCGAGCGCGGCGTGCCCGTCGTGCAGCAGATGAAACCCCGATTCCCCCTGCGGGATGTGGGTCGACAGGTGCGTCCGCAGGGTGCTCTCCGCTTCGTTTGATGCCGCGAGCGAATGCGGCCGGTCCGTATCGAGCCGGAGCGTCGCGCCGCAGCCCGGAAGTGCGAGCAGTGCAGCCAGGGCCAGCCCGGCGAAGGTGCTACGCGTGGCGTTCATCGAGTCGATGCCAGGCGAAACAGGGTCCCGGGTCGGTCTTGCGTCCGGGTGCGATATCGCTGTGGCCGACCACCGCCTCGATGGCGTAGGACTGTCTGAGGAGTCGCACCAGCGGTGCGAGGGCTGCATATTGCGCGTCGGTGAACGGCTGGTCGTCGGTGCCTTCGAGCTCGATGCCGATGGAGAAATCGTTGCAGCGTTCCTGGCCCTGCCAGCATGACGCCCCTGCGTGCCATGCCCGCGCCCCGCAGGGCACGAACTGGATCAGCTCGCCGCCGCGCCGGATGAAGAAATGCGCCGACACCCGAGCGCCCCGGATGGTCTGGTAATACGGGTGCGCATCCCAGTCGAGCTGGTTGGTGAAGAGCTCGATGACCGCGTCGCCTTCAAAGACGCCTGGTGGCAGCGAAATGCTGTGGATGACGAGCAGGCGCACGACCGCATCCTCTGGGCGCGGGTCGCAGTTGGGAGAGGGGATGCGGCGTACGCCGGCAAGCCAGCCGGCAGGGTCAAGGGCGGGAGGCAAGACCGGGGCTAGCGACATGCCGCAAGCTTACCCGACTCGCGCCGCGTCTGGAAACGTCGGCACCGAGGGCTTAGACTGCGGGTCTCGGGCATGCGCGAACGATGGCGGACCGGCGACGTCGACGCTGCCCGGATCGGGGTGAGGCTCTCCGCCGCAGCGTTTGCCGCACGCTTCTTGTCCGGGCCGGTGCGCTTCGCCATCGGCGTTACGCTGGCCTCATACGACGTGCGCAGCCTTGGCCACTCAATGCGTCGCACCGAGGCGGGGCGGTCGATGCTTGTCTTGCACGCGCGAGGCCCGCGTGGGCCGCGAGCGGCTCATCATCTTTGGATACGGATTCGATCAACGCGCAGAGAACGAGAACATGTTGGGAATTATCGGTGGAACGGGGCTGACCCAGCTCGCCAACCTTGAGATTACCGGACGCCAGGTCGCGCGCACCCCCTACGGCGAGCCGTCGGGTGCGCTGACGTTCGGCCGCATCTGCGGCGAGGAGGTGGTCTTCCTCGCGCGTCACGGATACGGCCATACCATCCCGCCGCACGAGGTGAACTACCGCGCGAACCTCTGGGCGCTCAAGGATCACGGCGTCAATCGCGTGGTGTCTGTGACCACGGTGGGGGCGATCCATCCGGAGCTGATTCCCGGCATGCTGGTCGTTCCCGATCAGATCATCGACTACACGCACGGGCGCGCCGCTTCCTTCCTCGTCGAGGACGGCAAGCCCGTCGCGCATCTCGATTTCACTTTCCCCTACTGCCACCAGATGCGCGCCAGGCTGCTGCAGGCGGCGGTCAACGCGGGGATCAGCCCGCGCGACGGGGGCGTCTACGCTGCGGTCCAAGGGCCGCGCCTCGAGACGATCGCCGAGATCAACCGCCTGGAGCGCGACGGCGCCGACATGGTGGGGATGACCGGCATGCCGGAAGCCTATCTCGCGCGCGAAATCGATCTCTGCTACGCCGCAGTGGGTGTGGTGCTCAACTACGGCGCCGGCCGAGGCCAGTCCCGTGACGGCGTCCACCTGGAGGAAATCCAGGCGGTGCTGGGCGAGGTGATGCAGCAGGTGCGCCACCTCCTGGAGCAGCTGGTGAACGACGAAGCCGAGCGCGCGCAATGCGCGTAAAGGCTTTGGAGGCAGGTGCATGAAGCTCTTCCGGATCCTGCAATCGCAGGGCTTCGGCTCCCGCAAGGGCTGCGCCGCGATGGTGCGGGGGGGCGCGGTCGCGGTAAACGGAATCCTGTATGACGACCCGGAATCCGACATCGATCCCACCGGGCTTGAACTGACGGTCGACGGCGTCACCTGGCCTTACCGCGAGAAGGCCTACCTGCTCATGCACAAACCCGCGGGTTACGAATGCTCGCATCGCCCCAGCCATCACCCCAGCGTATTCACCCTGTTGCCGCCGCTGCTGGTCGCGCGCGGCGTTCAGTGTGTCGGGCGGCTCGATCAGGATACGACCGGCATGCTGCTCTTTTCCGATGACGGGCAGTTCGTCCACCGCATGACCTCGCCGAAGAGGGGTGTCACCAAGGTTTATCGTGCGGTGTGCGCCGAGCCGGTGGCGGACGCGATGCTGGCGACGCTGCGTGCCGGCGTGCAACTCAACGACGAGCCGGCGCCGGTTGCCGCGTTGGCGTGCGAAAGACTTGACGAACGCACGTTGCGGATGACCCTGGCCGAGGGCAAGTATCACCAGGTCCGGCGCATGGTCGCGGCGGCGGGAAACCGGGTGGAGGCCCTGCATCGGTCGATGATCGGCGCCTACGAACTGCCGGTGGATCTGTCTCCAGGTGACTGGCGCTGGCTCGAACCCGGGGATCTGGCGCGACTGGAGCGGCCGTGGCCATCCGCGAAGTCCTGAAGATGGGCGATCCGCGCCTGTTGACGCCCGCGCGCCCGGTCGAGGATTTGGCCTCCGCCGAGCTGGCGGCGCTCCTCGCAGACATGCGCGATACGATGCTGGCCCTGAACGGCGCCGGCATCGCCGCGCCGCAGATCGGCATCGGGCTGCAGGTGGTGATGTTCGAAGTCGGCGTCAATCCACGCTATCCGGAGGCGGAGCCGGTACCTTTCACCGTACTCATCAATCCACGCCTTACGGAACGCTCGCCGGAGATGGAGCCGGATTGGGAAGGGTGCCTGTCGGTTCCTGGCATGCGGGGGCGGGTGTATCGTCACGCCGCCTTGCGCTATCAGGGTGTCGATCCGGCCGGACGTCCTATCGACCGCACCGTCAGCGGTTTTCACGCGCGCGTGGTGCAGCACGAGGTCGATCACCTCAACGGCATTCTGTATCCGATGCGCATCCGCGACCTGCGCGACTTCGGTTTTACCGACACCTTGTTTCCGGGGCAGGGACTGCAGGACGACTGAGGATCGGGAGCCCGCGGCGGCCCGTGGCAGGGCTAAAGTTGTCCGGGTCGTCGCCGCTAATTTGTAGCGTAACCCTGGGCGAAGCGCCCCCGACGGCAGCAAGGATAAGAATGACACCAGAAAAATGGACCCCGCAGGCCCCGCGCCCGGTCCCCTGTCGCGCGAAGACGGCGAGGGAAGCGACCCGGCTCAGCGATATCGCCAGAAACCTGATGACCGTCCAGCGCCGGTGGAACGACGCCGACCGGACGCATCATCTGTCTGCCGCACTTCAATCCAGCCGTGCGGCCTGGCACTCGATCCAGTCCGCCCTTGCACGCGGCGAACTCGCGCTGCCGTCCGATGTGCAGCACAACATGCTCATCCTGTCGGTCTACGCGGAACACAAGATCGGCGCCTGCGAAGCCGACCCGAGCACCGCCGCATTGGGGAGCCTCATTGCCTTGACGCGAAATCTCGCGGGCAGCCTTCTAGGATGGCGGGAGGCGGCATGAGCATTTTGCAGTCGACCTCGCCGGAGCAGACCGGTCGCTGCGCCCCGCCGCCGCGGACGGCCGCGGAAGTCGGCAACGTGCGGCCGGGCCGCGTTCGCAACCGGCCGAAGACGGGGCCTGAAGAAAAGGTCAAGAAGCCGGGCGAGGGCACGCGCAAGAAGCCGCCTGCACGCAAGACGCCGCCGCGCGGCCGCTACGTCGACGAGTACGCGCATCCGCCGATTCCCGGCGCGCGATCAATGCAAGCCTGAGCGCTAATCGATCGCGTCGCGGAGGTCCGTGACCAGTGCCCTGGCCGCGGCCGGGTCCGAGAGCATCTCGCCGCGGATCAGGAACGTATCCTCGACACGCTCGCCGAGGGTGTCGATCTTCGCGGCGTATACACCGACGCCATGCCGCGTCAGCACCTCTGCAACGGCAAACAGCAATCCTGCGCGATCCGCGCAGGTGATCGTCAGCGTGTGGCCGCGTCCCAACGGATCGGCCTCGATCTGCACGGTCGTGGGATACGGGTGGTGCCGCTGCCGGCGTGACAGGCGGCCACGGGGCACGGACTGCATCGGCCGTGCGGGGTCGAGATCGCGCGCGAGCTCGTGCTCGACGAAGCTGAGAAAGTCCCGATAGTGGATGCCCCGATCGGCAAGGTCCATTACCTGGAAACTGTCGAGTGCATAGCCATGCCGGGTGGTGTGGATCTTTGCTTCGACGATCGTGTACTGGATGCGGGCGAAGAAACCGCAGATGCGGGCGAAAAGGTCCGGCTGGTCAGGCGCGTAGACGAGCACCTGGATGCCTTCCCCTGCGGGCGACAGACGGGCCCGTACGACGGCCTTCACGCTGTCGGTGTGGCGCCACAGCACGCGCGCGTGCCAGGCGGCGTCATGCGAATCGAAACGGCTGAAATAACGCTCGTCGAGATGCTGCCACAGCGTGTCGGCGGCATCCGCCGGCAGTCCATGCAGCGCCACGGTCGTACGCGCCTCCATCTGCCTGGCGGCGATGTCCCCCACCGGCTCCTCGCCGGAGAGGCGCGCGTGTGCCGCCACGTAGAGATCCTCCAGAAGCTTGCCTTTCCAGGCGTTCCACACTTTGGGGCTGGTGCCGCGGATGTCGGCCACCGTCAGCAGGTAGAGGGCGGTGAGATGGCGGATGTCACCCACTTGCGCCGCAAAGGCGGCGATCACCTGGGGATCGCCGATGTCTTCCTTCTGCGTGGTGCGCGCCATGGCCAGATGCATCCTGACGAGCCAGGCGACCAGGTCGCCGTCAGGCTGTTCAAGGCCGTGCTGGCGGCAGAAGCGGCGTGCGTCGGCCGCGCCGAGTTCCGAGTGATCCCCGCCACGCCCCTTGGCAATATCGTGAAACAGTGCGGCGAGATAAAGCAGTTCCGGCTTGTCGAACCCGGCGATCAGCCGGCTGGCGAGCGGCAGTTCGTGCGCGAGCTGCGGCACGGTGAATCGGCGCAGGTTGCGCAGCACGGCAAGAATGTGCTCGTCCACGGTATAGACGTGGAAGAGGTCATGCTGCATCTGGCCGACGATGCGGCCGAACGCCGGGATATAGCGGCCGAGGAGGCCATAGCGGTGCATGGCGCGCAGCGCGCGTGTGACGCCGACCGGCTGCCGCAACAGCGTCATGAACAAGACGCGGTGCACCGGCTCGCGCCGATATGCAGCGTCGATGCGGCTGCTGCCCCGCCACAGGGCGCGCAGCGTGGCCGGTTCGAAACCGGCCACCTCCGGATGCTGCGCGTAGACGATGAATGCGCGCAGGATGGCTTCGGGCGCATTCACGAAGAGGTCGGGGTCGCGCGCCTCGATGAGTCGTGCGCGTACCTGGAAATCGGTGTCGATCGGTTCGGGCGGCGCCGTCACCGGAAACAACCGCACCCGCAACGACTGGACGAGAATGTCGTTGACCCGTTGGACCAGTTTGGCGGCGCGATAGTAGCCCTGCATCAGGCGCTCGCGGGAAAGCTTGTGCGCGGTGGCAGAAATTTGCATGCGCGCAGCGAGTTCGGCCTGGTAGTCGAAGGCGAGGCGGTCCTCGCGGCGTCCCGCCAGAAGATGCAGATGAATGCGCAGTCTCGACAGGCTCCCCTCCTCACGGGTGATGCTGCGCGCCTCGGCCGGGGTGAGCAGACCAGCCTGGACCAGCCCGCTCCATCCGCCCGTGATGCCGCACGCCTGCGCCAGCCAGTGGATCGTATGCAGATCGCGCAATCCGCCGGGGCTGTCCTTCAGGTTGGGCTCGAGCTTGTAGGCGCTGCCTTCGAAGCGTGCATGGCGGGCCTGCTGTTCGGCAAGTTTTGCGTCGAAGAAGCGCTGCGCATCGAAGCGCGACTCGAAGCGGCGTACGAGTTCGTCGAACAATTCGCGCGATCCCCATACGTGGCGGGCTTCGAGGAGATTGGTTTCGACGGTGAGATCGGCGGCTGCGGCGAGACAGGCGCCAACGGTGCGAATGCTGTGACCGATCTCCAGTCCGACGTCCCAGCACGCCTGCACCCACGCTTCCAGCGCAGTTTCGTCTGCGGAGGCCGGATCGCGCGGCAGGAGAAGCAGCACGTCGACGTCCGAGCCGGGAAAGAGTTCACGGCGCCCGTAGCCGCCCACCGCGACCAGGCATACGCCCTCGGGCAAGGCCGCGCTCCCGCACAGCTCCGCGAGAATCTTGTCGACCAGCGTCGTATGCCGGGTGAGGTAAGGCGTGGAGCCGGGCTTCTCGATGAAGGCCGCGGCCAGTTCGGTGCGTCCCGTCCGGAGGCGTTCCCGAAGGCCGGCGACCGCCGCGGTGTTCACGCAGCGCGGCCCATGCGTTCCGGAGCCGGCGGACTGCCGGCAGACACCGTCAGCACTTCGTAACCGCTGTCGGTGACCAATACCGTGTGTTCCCATTGCGCGGACAGACTGCGGTCCTTGGTCACGATGGTCCAGCCGTCGGGCATCTGGCGGATGTCACGCCGGCCGGCATTGATCATCGGCTCGATGGTGAATGTCATTCCCGGTTCGAGCACGAGTCCGGTGCCTGGCTTGCCGTAGTGCAGCACTTGCGGATCCTCGTGAAAGTTGCGGCCGATACCGTGGCCGCAGAACTCCCGCACCACGCTGTAGCCATGGTTCTCGGCGAATCGCTGGATGGCGTGGCCGATGTCACCCAGGTGCGCGCCGGGCCGGACGTGGGAAATGCCGAGCCACATCGCATCGAACGTGACCTGGATCAGGCGCCTGGCGAGGATCGAGGGTTCGCCAACCGCGAACATGCGGCTGGTGTCGCCGTGCCAGCCGTCCTTGATCACGGTGATGTCGAGATTCACGATGTCGCCGCTCTTCAGCAGCTTTTCGCCCGGCACGCCGTGGCAGACCTGGTTGTTCACGGAGGTGCAGATCGACTTGGGGTAGGGGGGATGGCCGCTCGGCGCGTAGTCGAGCGGCGCGGGAACCGTCCCCTGCACGTTGACCATGTAGTCGTGGCAGAGGCGGTCGAGCTCGCCGGTGGTCACGCCGGGCTTGACGAATGGCGTGACGTAGTCGAGCACTTCGGAGGCGAGCCGTCCGGCGACGCGCATGCTTTCGATCTCGGCGCCGGTCTTGATGGTGACGGTCATGAGCGGGCGGACGTTGTTCAAACCGCTCATTCTACCGCGCTCGCCTGCACGGGACGAGGCGGCCGGCCGCGGCCGGCCGCCGCACGATGGGCCTGCGTCTATTGCGCGGCCGGCGTGGCGCCCTCGTTGCGGATCTGTTCCCGGTTCTGGGAGCGGATCTCCGAGCGGTTCTCGTTGCGCTGCGGGTCGCCCGCCTGGGAACCGTCACGGGCCTGCGTCCGCTGCTGTTCACGCTGTTGCTTCTGTGCCTCCGTACGGTCGCGCTGCATGCTGCCGTTCTTGTTCATTCCGGCGCCCATGCCGCTTCCGCCACCCATACCACCACCGCCCATGCCGCCGCCTCGGGCGTAGGCCGTACCGCTGGCGATGCCGGCTGCGAGCAGGGCAATGGAGAGAATGTTCAGAATCCTGGATTTCATGCGTGCGCTCCTAAGAGTGAAGTGATGTCATCGACCCCGACGCCCCCCGCGCCCACCCGGAGCCGATCCGGCACCCGCGCCGCCCATTTCGCGGTGGCGGTGTTCGTATCCGGCGCCATACGGCAAGGATGGATGCGGTCTCCACTCGTTCGCGTCGCCCCCACGATGGGACGGTGCGATCAGATTGCGCTCGATCCGCTCGTCGATCTGCGGCGTACCGGGAGCATGCAGGGCATCCCGCGGCAGCGACAGATTGAGAGGCGGCTCCCGTACTGCGCGCTCCTCCCCCGCTGCCCCGGCCGGTACGGCCAGGGCGAGCAGGAAGGACAGCAGAATCGGGTTCAAGCGCGGCATGGATTGCATCGGGTTCGTTCGTTGCCGGAAGCTCCGGCACGGCACATTCTGGGGCGGCACGGTGGCCATGATATGTCGGGCAGGTGCCGGCGCGTGTCCCTTTGTGTCAGTGTGTGACCGAAGCGCAGCTGCGGCTGGCGCTGCGGTAGGATTGGACGCATCCGCCGGCGATGCGCTTCACCTTGAGGTTCGGCCGGGCGGTCGTGCCTGGAGGCGCACATGGAAACCAGCCGCAATCGGCCCCCGTGCCATGCAATTTCTCGTCGCTGACCCGACAAGCATTTCGGGAGCGTGCGCATGACCGGCACCCCGCCGGCGCGCATCCTGATCGTCGATGACGATCCGGGCATGCGTTCGCTGCTGGAGGCCTATCTGGGCGAAAGCGGATTCGAGGTGGCATCCGCGGCCGACGGTGCGGCAATGTGGCAGATGCTCGCGCCGGCCATGCCCGACGTGATCATCCTCGATCTCATGCTGCCCGGAGAGGACGGACTGTCGCTTGCGCGCAGCCTGCGGAGCCAATCGAACGTCCCCATACTCATGCTCTCGGCGCGCGGTGAAGAGATCGACCGCGTGGTCGGACTGGAAATGGGTGCGGACGATTATCTTGCAAAGCCCTTCAGCCCGCGCGAGCTGCTGGCGAGGTTGCGTGCGTTGCTGCGGCGCAGCCAGGGCGGGGGCGATCCGGCGCCGCCGGCGGCAGTCGCGGGCTTCGGCCCGTTCCGCCTCGACGTGGCGAGCCATCGCCTGCTCCGCGATGGCGTGGAAGTACGGCTGTCCACCGCCGAGTTCGCGCTCCTGCGGATCTTCGTCGAGCATCCGCTGCGGGTGCTGTCGCGCGACGTGCTGATCGACATGCTCAAAGGCTACGAGCGTGATCCGTTCGATCGCAGCGTCGATACGCGCGTCACGCGGCTGCGCCGCAAGATCGAGCCGCATCCGGGCGAACCCGTCTATATCCGGACCGTGCGCGGCGAAGGTTACCTGTTCAATCCGCGCGGCGAGCAGGCGTGAGCGCATCGTCGCGGCTGAGTCTCGCTCAGCAGAACGCGCTGCTGCTGTTGGCGTTCTTCATCGCGTTCGAACTCGTCGTCGCGTCGACCGTGACCTAATTTCCTGATGCTGCCGATGGCGCGGCGTGCGGCAAGCGATCTCGCCGGTCTGATGACGCTGTCCGCCCAGACCTGGAGCGAGCTGCCGCCGCGCACCCGGCCGGCATTCGAGGTCGAGTTGGCGCGCTCGCATGCGCTGGCACTGCGCGACGAACCGCCGCTCGACGCCATGGCACCGGGATGGCGCGAGCCTTACTTGAATCTGCTCGTCGCCGCGCTTCGCACACGTGTCGGCGAACCGGTCACGGCCTCGCGTGAAGAGATCCGCGGCCACGTGAAGAGATCCGCGGCCAGGAATGGATCTGGGTCTCGCTGCCCGCGGGCGACGGGCGCCTCTCGGTGGGTTTCCCTCATAGCCGCATCGGCCCGCGTCCGCTCCCCGCGCTCGTCGCGTCGCTCGCCGCTGGGACGCTGCTGGCCCTGCTCGCGGCCTGGTGGCTCGCGCGGCGTGCGCTGCGTCCGCTGTCGCGGCTTCAAGCGGCGGCAACCTCCCTCGGCCTTGGCCGGACGCCGGATCGCCTGCCCGAGACGGGACCGCGAGAAATTGCCGCACTGAGCCGGCGATTCAACCAGATGGCCCACCAGGTCGACGAACTCCTTGCCGCGAGGACAGTGCTGCTGGCCGGCGTGTCGCACGATCTGCGCACCCCGCTCGCACGCCTGCGGCTTGCCGCGGAGATGCTGCTGCGCCGGCCGAGCCCCGAGCTGGCGGCGCAAGTGGAGCACGACATCGAGACGATGGACCGGCTGATCGGCGACGTGCTGACGCTCGCACGCGGCTTCGGCCACGAGACGGCGCGGCCGGTCGTGCTGGCCGAACTGCTCGACGAACTCGCCGGCGCACGTCCAGATGCGGCCGGAAGGGTGCGCGTCGAGTCCAGCGAGATCACCCTCACGGTGCCCGTTGGCGCATTGCGCCGCATCCTGGCGAACCTGCTCGAGAACGCCCTGCGCTATGGCGGGGAGGCACCGGTGACGCTGCGCGCCGAGAGGGTGGATGGCGCATGTCGGATCGGCGTGCTCGATCGCGGCCCGGGCATCCCTGCCACCGAGCGCGAGCGGGTATTCCTGCCGTTCCAGCGACTCGAGGCCTCGCGCAACACCGATACCGGGGGCGCCGGTCTGGGGCTCGCGATCGTGCGCCAGCTTGCCGCCGCGCAGGGCTGGGTGGTCACCTTGGGGGACCGCGCGGACGGCGGGCTGGAGGCCTGGGTGGAGATTCCTGCGCCTGCGGCGGGCAGCCGCATCCCTTGAAATGAGCGGCTCGCCGAATTACAATCGCCGGCTGTCCGAAATGGTTCGGACAAATTCACACACCCGCCGTTGAAAGGGTGGCGGCGCGACAGGATGGCGCGCAGCTGCTGGCGGGTGGAGGCTCAACCCTTCAGGAGATTCACATGTCTGTCACCATGCGGCAAATGCTGGAAGCCGGTGTCCATTTCGGCCACCAGACCCGCTTCTGGAACCCCAAGATGGCCCCCTTCATCTTCGGCCATCGGAACAAGATTCACATCGTCAACCTGGAGAAATCGCTGCCGCTGTTCCAGGATGCGCAGAAATTCGTGCGTCAGCTCGCCGCCAACAAGGGCGCCGTGCTGTTCGTCGGCACCAAGCGCGCCGCACGCGACATCGTCCGCGAGGAAGCCGAACGCGCGGGCATGCCCTACGTCGACAACCGCTGGCTGGGCGGCATGCTGACGAACTTCAAGACGGTCAAGCAGTCGATCAAGCGCCTGAACGACCTGGAGGCGCAGATCTCCGAATCGGGGCGCCTGTCGAAGAAGGAAACCCTCACCGTCCAGCGTGAGATCGACAAGCTCAACCGCAGCCTCGGCGGCATCCGCGAGATGGGTGGCCTGCCCGACGCGCTCTTCATCATCGACGTCGGCTACCAGAAGGGTGCGGTGGTCGAGGCCAAGAAGCTCGGCATCCCCGTGATCGGCGTGGTCGACACCAACAACAGCCCTGACGGCGTGGATTACGTGATCCCCGGCAACGACGACTCGGCGCGTGCGATCCGACTGTACGCGCGCGGCATGGCCGACGCGGTGCTGGAAGGCCGCGCCCAGGTGATCAGCGAGATCGTCGGCGGCGAGGAATTCGTCGAGGTGGAAGAAGAGGGTGACGTCGCTGCAGAATAAGCGCGGCACGGCAACGTCGCCGGGATGCTCTCCGGCGCCTGAATCTAGAGGAGGGGCATCGGCCCCTCTTTCTGTATTGAACTGTTTGAAAATTGGATCGGGAGTCCGAAATGGCTGAAATCACTGCAAGCATGGTCAAGGATCTGCGCGAGAAGACCGACGCGCCGATGATGGACTGCAAGAAGGCGCTGACCGAGGCTGGCGGCGACATGCAGAAGGCGGAGGAGATCCTGCGCGTGCGCTTCGGCAACAAGGCCGCCAAGAGCGCGGGCCGTGTGGCGGCCGAAGGCGTGGTGACCATCGCCATCAGCGCGGACGGCAAGACGGCCGCGATGGTCGAGGTCAACTGTGAAACCGACTTCGTCGCGAAGAACGATGATTTCCTGGCGCTCTCCAAGGCGCTCGCCGACATGGTGCTGGAGCAGAATCCCGCCGACGTCGCGGCGCTGTCGGCGCTGCCGTACAAAGGCACGACCGTCGAGGCGTTTCGTACCGAACTGGTCGGCAAGATCGGCGAAAACATGTCGGTGCGCCGTTTCGTCCGCACGACCGCGCAGGGCAAGTTCGCCAGCTACATCCACGGCGGCAAGATCGGCGTACTGGTCGACGTGACGGGCGATGAGGCGCTTGCACGCGACATCGCCATGCACGTTGCGGCATCGAAGCCGAAATCGCTGGATGCATCCGGCGTGGCGCCCGAGCTTATTGAGTCCGAGCGCCGCGTTGCGATCGAGAAGGCCAAGGAGGCGAGCAAGCCGGAGGCCATGCTGGAAAAGATCGCCGAGGGAACGGTGCAGAAGTTCCTCAAGGAGGTCACCCTGCTGTCGCAGCCTTTCGTCAAGGACGACAAGCAGACCGTCGAGCAGATCCTGAAGGCGAAGAACGCGCAGTGCCACGGTTTCGTGATGTACGTGGTGGGCGAGGGCATCGAGAAGAAGGTCATGGATTTCGCAGCAGAAGTGGCTGCCGCCTCCCAGGTCTGACCCGATGGCCTCATCGGTCCGTCGCATCCTTCTGAAACTGTCCGGGGAGGCCCTCATGGGGCCGGACAGTTTCGGGTATCACGCAGAGACCCTGGCCGGGTTCGTCCGCGAAATTCGCGAGGTGACGGCGCTGGGCATCCAGGTCGGCATCGTGGTCGGTGGCGGCAATCTGTTCCGCGGCGCCACCGGCGCCTTGTCGGGCATGAACCGGGCCACCGCCGATTCGATGGGCATGCTGGCCACCGTGATGAACGCGCTGGCGCTGAAGGATGCGCTCGTCCAGGCGGGCGTGCCGGCGCGGGTGCAGACTGCCGTCGCCATCGCACACGTCGGCGAGGGGTTCGAGCGCGATGCCGCGGTACGCGAACTGGAGGCGGGCAACGTGGTCATCTTCGGTGGGGGCACGGGCAATCCGTTCTTTACCACCGACACTGCGGCGGCGCTGCGAGCGGCCGAGATCGATGCCGACCTGATGCTGAAGGCGACCAAGGTCGACGGCGTCTATACGGCCGACCCCAAGAAGGAGCCGGCCGCCAAGCGCTACGCGTCGCTTTCGTTCGACGAGGCGATCGCAAGGAACCTGGGCGTCCTGGACACGTCGGCGTTCGCACTGTGCCGTGAACAAAACCTGTCGCTCGCGGTGTTCAACGTCTTCAAGCCCGGCGCCCTCAAGCGTGTGGTGATGGGCGAGGACGAGGGCACGCGGGTAGGCAATCATCGAGGAGTTGAGCATGCCTGATACCACGATCGCTGAGCTGAAGCAGTCCACCGAGCAGAAGATGGGCAAGACGCTCGAAGCGCTGAAGAACGATCTCGCCAAGGTGCGCACCGGGCGGGCGCATACGGGGATTCTCGACCACGTGATGGTCGACTACTACGGCAACCCGACCCCCGTGCCGCAGGTGGCCAACGTGTCGCTGATCGACAGCCGTACGCTTGGCGTCCAGCCCTGGGAGAAAAACATGGTCGCCAAGGTCGAGAAGGCGATCCGCGATTCCGATCTCGGACTCAACCCGGCGGCCTATGGCGAGACCATTCGCGTTCCCATGCCCGCACTGACCGAGGAGCGCCGCAAAGACCTGGTCAAGGTCGTGCGTGGCGAAGCGGAAGGCGCGCGCGTCGCCGTGCGCAACATCCGCCGCGACGCCAACACGGCGCTCAAGGACATGGTCAAGGCGAAGACCGCGACCGAGGACGAGGATCGGCGCACCCAGGACGAGGTGCAGAAACTCACGGACAAGCACATCGGCGAGATCGACAGGATGCTCGCCGAAAAAGAGAAGGACCTGCTCGCGGTCTGATCGGCCCGGCGAACTGAACCGCGTGTCGATCCGCATGAAGGAGGCGCTTCCCGTCCCAGGGGCCGTACCCGGCCACATCGCGATCATCATGGACGGCAACGGCCGTTGGGCGAAGAAGCGCCTCATGCCGCGCGTCGCGGGTCATCGCAAGGGCGTCGAGGCGCTGCGCGGGGTGATCCGCGCCTGCGCCGAGCGCGGCGTATCCCATCTCACCGTGTTTGCGTTCAGCTCGGAGAACTGGCGCCGGCCCCAGGAAGAGGTCAGCCTGTTGATGGAGCTCTTCATGCGCGCGCTGGAGAACGAGGTGTCGCGTCTGCACGAGAACGGAATCCGCTTCCGGGTGATCGGCGATCTGACGGGTTTTTCCACGCGTATCCAGGCGTTGATCCGGCAAGCCGAGGCACTGACGCAAGCGAATACCCGTCTTACCTTCACCGTGGCGGCCAACTATGGCGGCCGCTGGGACATCGTTCAGGCGGTGAAGAAATTGATCGATTCGGGTGTGACGAGCGACGAACTCACCGAAGCGATGCTCGCGCAGCAGCTCAGCATTGCCGACATGCCGGAGCCGGATCTGTTCATCCGCACCGGGGGGGAGCAGCGCATCAGCAATTTCCTCCTGTGGCAGCTTGCCTATACCGAGCTGTATTTCACCGATACCCTGTGGCCGGAGTTCGATGCGGCGGCGCTGGATGCGGCAATCGTTTCCTATTGCACGCGCGAACGCCGCTTCGGCCGGACCAGCGAACAGGTCCGGTCCGCATCTTGATCACACCTGGGGCCGCGCATCCATGACACCCCTGTCGAGCCGGATTCTTACCGCACTGCTGCTCCTCGCAGCGTTCGTGCCGGCGGCCTTGTGGGCGCCGGCATGGCTGTGGGCGGCGCTGATGGCGGCGGTGATCGGCCTGGCGGCCTTCGAATGGGCGCGCATGAGCCGGTTTGCCCCGTATGCGACGCGGATCTACGCGGTGGTACTGGCGGTGGCGGCTTTCAGCCTGCCGCACATGCTGGGAGCGGCCTGGCCGTCGGCACAGGCGGGATTGCTGCTGCTCGCTGCGGCCTTCTGGCTGGTGGTTGCGCCGCTCTGGCTGCTGGTCCGCTGGCGGGGTGAGCAGCGACTGGTCCGCGCCGCGGTCGGCGCCGTCGTGCTGCTGCCGACCTTCGTCGCGCTGGTGTATCTGCACGGACGCGGTGCCGGCGTGCTATTCGGCGTGGTCGCGATCGTCTGGATCGCGGATACGGCCGCCTATCTGTCCGGCCGCCGCTTTGGCCGCCACAAACTCGCGCCCGCCATCAGCCCCGGCAAGACCTGGGAGGGCGTCGCGGGCGCGCTCGTCGCCGTACTGGCGTACGCTGCAGCATTGAGCGCCGCGATCGCGCTGCCGTTGCCGGCGCTGGCGCTTACGCTGGCGGGACTGCTGTATCTATCGGTACTCGGCGACCTGTACGAATCCTGGATCAAGCGCGTCGCCGGCGTGAAGGACAGCGGCAGCTTGCTCCCGGGCCATGGTGGCGTATTCGACCGCATCGATGCATTGACCTCCACGCTGCCGGTCGCGGCCGGCATGCTGATGTGGCTGGAGCGCGGCGCATGACGCCGCGCGTCCTCACGATCCTTGGCGCAACCGGAACCATCGGTGTCAACACGCTCGACGTCGTCGAGCGTCACCCCGGACGTTTCCGCGTCTTTGCCCTGACCGGCGCGACCCAGGTCGAGCGCATGCTCGCGCAGTGTCGAACGCATCGGCCGCGTTACGCCGTGATGAGCGAGCCGGCCGCGGCTGCGGCGCTGCGTGCGGGCGTGGCCGCGGAGGGGCTGCCCGTCGAAGTGCTCGAAGGGGCCGCGGCGCTGACCGAGGTCGCGACGGCCCCGGAGGTCGACACCCTGATGGCGGCGATTGTCGGCGCCGCCGGGCTGCCGGCCACGCTGGCCGCGGCACGGGCCGGAAAGCGCATCCTGCTCGCGAACAAGGAGACGTTGGTGATGTCCGGCCAGCTTTTCATGGACGCGATCGCGGCCGGCGGCGCCGAACTCCTGCCGATCGATTCCGAGCACAACGCGATCTTCCAGGCGCTGCCGCGCGAGTTCGATGGCGATCTGGGGCGCGCAGGCGTCAAGTCGCTGTGGCTCACCGCATCGGGCGGGCCGTTCCGCACCCTGTCTGCGGAAGCGATCGCGGCCGCGACGCCGGCACAGGCGGTCGCGCACCCCAACTGGGTGATGGGCCGCAAGATCTCGGTCGATTCGGCGAGCCTGATGAACAAGGGCCTCGAAGTGATCGAGGCGCGTTGGCTGTTCAATGCCCGGCCGGATCAGATCAAGGTGGTCGTGCATCCGCAGAGCATCGTGCACTCGATGGTGGAGTACATGGACGGCTCGATGATCGCGCAGATGGGCACGCCGGACATGCGCACGCCGATCGCCTACGCGCTGGGTTTCCCCGAACGCATCGACGCCGGCGTTTCTCCGCTCGAACTGATGGGCCGGCAGCTCACCTTCGAAGCGCCCGACACCGGGCGTTTTCCGTGCCTGCAACTTGCGTTCGACGCCCTCGCCGCGGGCGGCAACGCCGCGACGGTGCTGAATGCCGCCAACGAGGTCGCGGTCGCGCGCTTCCTGGATGGCGCGGCGCCGTTCGGCGGCATCGCTGCAAGCATCGCCCACGCGCTCGATCGTCTTGCGGGTGGCCCGGCCGGCAGTCTGGAAGATCTCCTCGAAGCCGACGGCCAGGCGCGCCGCGTGGCCGGATCCTACCTGGAGGGCTTGCGCGCATGAGCGTACTGCATACCGTCCTCTGGTTCCTCGTCGCCATCGGCATCCTGGTGGTGGTGCACGAGCTTGGGCACTATTTCGCGGCACGCATGGCGGGCGTGAAGGTGCTGCGCTTCTCGGTCGGTTTCGGCCGGCCGCTGTGGTCGCGCCGCTTCGGCCGCGACCAGACGGAATGGGTGCTGGCGGCGCTGCCGTTCGGCGGTTATGTGAAGATGCTCGACGAGCGGGAAGCGCCCGTCCCGCAGGCGGAAATCCATCGCAGCTTCGGCCGGGCGACGGTGTGGCGCCGCATCGGCATCGTGGTGGCGGGCCCGGCCGCCAATTTCCTGTTGGCGGCCTTCCTCTATTCGGCGCTGCTGATGCATGGCCTGCCCACGCTCAAACCGCTGGTCGGCGAGCCGCCGGCCGGTACGCCGGCCGCGCGGGCGGGGCTCGCGGCGGGTGACGAGATCCGCCGGGTCAATGGCACCGCGACGCCGTCGTTCCAGGAGCTTCGGCTGAGCCTGTTGCGCGCAGGCGTGGCTGCCGAGCCGATCACGCTCGAACTGGCGGACGGCCGACGCCTCCGGCTGGCAGCCGCGGCGATCGAGACCGACGATCTCGAACGGGACGTACTGCGCCCGCTCGGCATCGTGCGCTACGACCCCGTGATCGAACCGCGCATCGGTACGGTGCTGCCGGATGGGCCTGCGGCGCGTGCGGGATTCATGCCGGGCGACCGTCTCGTCGCCGCGGACGGTGAGCGCATCGAGAGCTGGCAGGCTTGGGTCGAACTGATCCGTGCGCATCCCGGCGTGCCGCTACGTGTCGAGTACGAACGCCAGGGGCAACGGGGCGAACTGACGGTGACCCCGGATACGGTGGCCGAGGACGGCACGCGCATCGGCCGGATCAACGCGGGGCCGGAGGTCGACGAGAAGCTGCTCGCCGCGCTGATGACGGAGCTGCGCTACGGCCCCATCGAGGCGCTGTGGCGGGGCGCGGTGAAGACCTGGGAAATGAGCGTCTTCACGCTCGAGATGATGGGTCGCATGGTACTCGGCCAGGTGTCATGGAAGAATCTTTCCGGGCCGCTGACGATCGCCGATTACGCCGGGCAGAGCGCGAACCTCGGCTGGATCAGTTTCGTCGGGTTTCTGGCGCTCGTGAGCGTGAGCCTGGGCGTGCTGAATCTGCTGCCGATCCCGTTACTGGATGGCGGGCACCTCATGTATTATGTGGCCGAAACTCTGACCGGCCGCCCGGTGTCCGAACGTACCATGGAGATCGGCAGCCGCATCGGCATGGCCCTCCTTCTGCTTCTGATGTCCTTTGCCCTGTTCAACGACCTGCGACGCCTGTTCGGCGAATGAAGACGCGCATGATTCCGAAACGCCTGACGCTCGCTCTGGCCGCCGCGTTCGCGGTGCAGTCCGTATTTGCCGAGGAGCCGTTCGTCGTGAAGGACATCCGGGTCGAAGGCGTACAACGCACCGAGGCCGGTACCGTCTTCAGCTATCTGCCGGTCAAGGTGGGCGACGTGATGACCGGCGAGAAGACCATCGCGGCGATCAAGGCGCTCTACGCGACCGGGTTCTTCAAGGACGTCCGGCTCGAGGAACGCGATGGCGTGCTCGTCGTCACCGTCGAGGAACGCCCGTCGATTGCGAGAATCACCCTGTCCGGCATCAAGGAGTTTTCCGAGGACGACCTCAAGAAGGGGCTCCGGGAGACCGGCCTCGCGGAAGGCCGCGTGCTCGACCGTGCGCTCCTGGACAAGGCCGAACAGGAACTCAAGCGCCAGTATTTCAACCGCGGCAAGTATGCGGTGGACATCACCTCCACCTTGACGCCGCTGGAACGCAACCGGGTCGCGGTGCAGTTCGACGTCGTCGAGGGCAGCAGCGCCAAGATCCGGCAGATCAACATCGTCGGCAACAAGGCGTACACGGAGAAGGAGCTGCTCAAGCAGTTCACCTCGACCACGCCGGGCTGGCTGACCTGGTACACGAAGAACGACCAGTATTCGAAGGCGCGTCTGGCCGGCGACATCGAGAACCTGCGCTCCTTCTATCTGAACCGCGGCCATCTCGAGTTCGCGGTCGATTCCACCCAGGTTTCGATCTCGCCCGACAAGCAGGGCATCTACATTACCGTCAACGTCACCGAGGGGCCGCAGTACCGGCTCTCCGACGTCAAGCTCGCCGGGCAGATGCTGGTGCCGGAGGCGGAACTGCAGAAATTCGTCACCGTGAAGCCGGGCGACGTCTTCGAGCGTGACCGCCTGACGGAGATCACCAAGAAAATCAGCGACCGGCTGGGCAACGAGGGCTATGCGTTCGCGAACGTCAACGCCGTCCCCGAACTCGACAAGGCGGCGGCCACCGTCGCCTTTACCCTGTTCGTCGACCCGGGCCGGCGCGTCTACGTGAACCGGATCAACGTCTCGGGCAACACCAAGACGCGTGACGAGGTGGTGCGCCGCGAGATGCGGCAGATGGAAGGCGCCTATTACGACGCCGGGAAGATCAACCGCTCGCGCGACCGGCTGAACCGCCTCGGCTACTTCAACCAGGTCAACATCGAGACGCCCGCGGTGCAGGGCACCACCGACCAGGTCGACGTCAACGTGAGCGTGACGGAAAGATCGACCGGCAACGTGATGCTGGGTGCGGGATATTCCTCGGCCGAGGGCGTGGTGCTCTCGGGGTCGGTCTCCCAGAACAACGTGTTCGGCAGCGGAAACCGCGTTTCGGCCCAGATCAACTCGGGGAGCGTCAACACGGTGTATTCGCTGTCGTTCACCAATCCCTACTACACGATCGACGGCGTCAGTCTCGGCTACGACGTCTATCGGCGCGACGTCGATTCGAGTTCGCTCGACGACGTGGGTGAGTACGAGACCTCGACCATCGGCGCCGGCATGCGCTTCGGCCTGCCCATCAACGAGCGCGACTCCATGACCTTCGGTCTGAGCTACGAGCAGACGGACCTGACGATCGATCCGCTCACCGCGCCGCCGCGTTACGTCGATTTCATCCGCGACTTCGGCGACGGCATCAGCAGCGCGAGCAACGACACGGTTCGCGTGGATGCCGCATGGGCGCGCGATACCCGCAACAGCTATCTGTTCCCCACCAAGGGCATCTTCCAGCGCGTCGCCGCCGAGATCGGCACGCCTGCGGGCAGCCTCCAGTACTACAAGATTTCGGCACAGCATCAGCAGTATTTCCCGCTCGGCCGGGACTTCACCCTGATGCTGAACGCCGAGGCGGGCATCGGTGATAGCCTGTGGGACATGGCCGGCAAGCCGCTGCCGTTCTTCAAGAACTTCTACGTCGGCGGCACCGGCTCGGTGCGCGGCTTCAAGCGAGGCACGCTCGGACCGAAGGACATCTACGGAGACGCACTGGGCGGCGACACGCGCGTGATCGCCAATGCCGAACTTTTCTTCCCGCTGCCCGGAATGAAGGACGACCAGTCACTGCGCATGTCCGCATTCGTCGATGCCGGCGCCGCGTTCGGTGCCGGCGACTACAACAACCTCTATGGGGATTTCGCGTTCGAGGATCTGCGGTATTCGGCAGGCATTGCATTGCTGTGGGTATCGCCGATGGGACCCCTCAAATTCAGCCTCGCGCAGCCGATCGTCAAGAAGGACGGCGACCGTGAGGAGGTATTTCAATTCACCCTCGGGAACGTATTCTGAGGGTAAGCCGTTACCGGAGTACTCATGATGATGAAAGTGAAGCAGCTTGCAATCTCCCTGATGATGGCGTCCGCGTTCGTGGCCGCGCCTGTCCTGGCGCAGACGAAGATCGGTTTCGTGAACACGGAGCGGCTGCTGCGCGAAGCACCGCTTTCGGTCGCGGCGCAGAAGAAGCTGGAGCGGGAGTTTGCAGCGCGCGACCAGGAGCTGCAGAAACTCGCCAAGCAGGCACGCGACCTCCAGGCGCAGCTGGACAAGGATGGCGTGACCATGTCGGACAGCGAGCGCAAGGTGAAGGAACGCGATCTCGCCAACCTCAACCGGGAACTGCAGCGTCAGGGGCGCGAGTTCCGCGAGGATTTGAACCTGCGCCGCAACGAAGAGCTGGGACAGATCCAGGAGCGCGCCCGGAAGGCGATCCAGGACATCGCCCGCGCCGAGAAATTCGATCTGATCGTCGAGCAGGCGGTCTATGTCGATGCCAAGAGCGACATCACCGATCGGGTGATGAAGGCACTCGGCGGCAAGTGAACGCGGCGGCAGGGGCGCAAACATGACCGTAACGCTGGCGGCGCTGGTCGCGCGCTTTGGCGGCGAACTGATCGGCGACGGCGAAGTGGTCGTGAGCCAGGTCGCCCCGCTCGCCCGTGCCAGCGCCGCCGACATCGCATTCGTCTCGCAGAGCAAGTATCTTTCGCAACTGGCCGACACCCGTGCCGGTGCCGTGATTCTGCCGCCTGACGCACGCGACGCAACCGAGCTGCCGCGCATCCTCACCGCAGATCCTTATCTCTACTTCGCCCGCGTCTCGGCATTGCTGAATCCGCCGCCGCGCCCGCCCGTGGGCATTCACCGTGCCGCGACGGTCGCGCCGGATGCGCAGGTCGCCGCCGATGCCAGCGTCGGTGCCGGCGCCGTGATCGGCAGCGGCGCGGTCATCGGTGCCCGCACCGTCATTGGTGCCGGCTGCGTCGTCGGTGAGCGCGCACGCGTCGGCGCGGACTGTCTGCTGCATGCGAACGCCACTGTCTACCATCACTGCGAGATCGGCGACCGTGCGATTCTGCATTCAGGGTGCGTGATCGGCGCCGACGGCTTCGGGTTCGCACCGAACGATGGGCATTGGGAGAAGATTCCCCAGATCGGCCGCGTGCTGATCGGCAATGACGTCGAGATCGGCGCCTGCACCACGATCGATCGGGGCGCGCTCGAGGATACGGTGATCGAAGACGGGGTCAAGCTCGACAACCTGATCCAGGTGGCCCACAACGTGGTCATCGGCGCGCACACGGCGATCGCGGCCTGCACGGGCATCGCCGGCAGTGCGAAGATTGGGCGCCATTGCACGATTGGCGGTGCGGCGATGATCTTCGGCCACATCGAGATCGCCGACGGCACCCGCATCTCGACCAATACCCTGATCACGAAATCGCTCACCAAGCCCGGTACCTACACGTCGGCCCTGCCATTCTCCGAGCATGAGACCTGGCAGCGGAACGCGGTCCATATGCGCAATCTCGACAAGCTGGCGGGCCGGGTAAAAGAGCTGGAAAAAAAACTGCGAGAACTGGAATCGAAATCATGATCATGGACATCGACGAGGTGATGCAATACTTGCCGCACCGCTATCCTTTCCTGCTGATCGACAAGGTGATCGAGATGGAGCTCGGCAAATCGATCACCGCGATCAAGAACGTCACGATCAATGAACCGTTCTTTCCCGGCCACTTCCCCGGCGTGCCGGTAATGCCGGGTGTGATGATCCTCGAAGCGATGGCGCAGGCGGCGGGCATCCTGTCCTTCAAGACCAAGAACTATGCGCCTGAGCAGATCGGCGTCATCTACTTTGCCGGCATCGACGGTGCGCGCTTCAAGAAACCCGTGAAGCCGGGCGACCAGCTGGTCCTCAAGGCCGAGATCCTGCGCGAGGTCCGCGGCATCTGGAAGTACGCCGGACGCGCCGAGGTCGATGGCGTACTGGTCGCCGAAGCCGAACTGATGGCCACTCTGCGGGACAAGCCCTGATATGGCGCGGATCCATCCGACCGCACTCGTCGCGCCGGGCGCCCGCCTTGCCGACGACGTCGAGGTGGGCCCCTACACGATCGTCGGCGAGCACGTCACGATCGGCGCCGCGACACGTATCGGCGCGCATGCCGTCATTACCGGCCATACCACGATCGGCGCGCACAACCGCATCTTCCACGCCGTCTCCCTGGGCGAGGAGCCGCAGGACAAGAAATATGCGGGCGAACCGACACGGCTCGTCATCGGCGACCACAACGTCATCCGCGAGTTCTGCACCTTCAACACGGGTACGGTGCAGGATCGCGGCGTCACCACCATCGGCAGCCACAACTGGATCATGGCCTACGTCCATATCGCGCATGATTGCGTGGTGGGGAATCACACCATTTTCGCCAACAATGCCTCGCTGGCAGGCCATTCCGAGATCGAAGACTGGGTGATCCTCGGGGGATTCACCGGCGTACACCAGTTCTGCAAGGTCGGGGCGCACGTGATGACGGGGATTGCGAGCGTGGTGTTCAAGGACATTCCGCCGTTCGTCATGGCCGCGGGTCAACCTGCCGCACCGCATGGGCTCAACAGCGAAGGTCTCAAGCGGCGGGGTTTTTCCGCCGAATCGCTCGCCGCACTGAAGCGCGCGTACAAGATCCTCTATCGGGAAGGCAACACGCTCGCCGAGGCGCAGGCGCGGCTCGCACCGGAAGCCGAAACACATCCCGAAGTGCGACAGCTGCTCGAATTTCTCGCGCGCGCCGGGCGCGGCATCATACGGTGATCGATCTGGGCGTGGTTGCCGGCGAAGCATCCGGCGACCTCCTCGGCGCACATTTCGTCGCCGCGCTCAGACGGACGCATCCTGACCTGAAGGCGGCCGGCATCGCCGGTACGCACATGATCGATGCAGGGGTCGATGCCATCTACCGGAGCGAAAAGCTCGCGGTCAACGGCTACGTCGAGGTGCTGCGTCACCTCCCCGAGCTCTTGTGGATCCGCTCCCGCATCACGCGCCACTTCATGCGGGAGCGGCCGCGCGTGTTCGTCGGCATCGACGCGCCCGACTTCAACTTCGGGCTCGAAGCCCGGCTCAAAGCGGCGGGCATCCCCACCGTGCATTTCGTCAGCCCTTCGATCTGGGCGTGGCGGCCCGAACGCATCGAGCGCATCCGGCAGGCCGTGTCGCACATGCTGGTCGTGTTCCCGTTCGAGGAGAAAGTCTATCAGGATGCGGGCATCCCGGTCAGCTATGTCGGCCATCCTCTGGCCGACGTGATCCCGTTCGAGCCGGATACGGCCGGCGCGCGCGCCGAGCTTGGCCTGGCGTCCGGCCCGGTGATCGCGTTGTTGCCGGGCAGCCGCTTGTCCGAGGTGAAACGTCACGCGCGGCTGATGCTCGACGCCGCCGGACTGATCCGGCGTCGGTATCCGGATGCCCAGTTCGTCCTGCCGGCTGCGAATCCCGCGGCGGCGCGCCTGATCGAGCAAGCGCGGCGGAGCCTCGCCTTCCCGGTACAGGTGCTCGCTGGACGTTCCCACGTCGCCATCGCCGCGAGCGACGTGACGCTCGTGGCATCGGGCACGGCAACGCTGGAAACTGCTCTGTTCAAGAAGCCGATGGTCATCGCTTACCGCGTGCCGGCCCTGACCGCGTACCTCATGCGCCGGCAGGCGCTGTTGCCGTGGGTCGGCCTGCCTAACATCCTTGCGCGCGACTCCGTCGTGCCGGAGCGGCTGCAGGAGGCCGCGACCCCCGAAAATCTCGCGAACGATGCGCTCGCGTGGCTCGACGACGCACCGCGCCGGCACGCCGCGATCGAGACCTTCCAGACGATGCACCGCTCCTTGCGCCAGGATGCGGGTGGGCGCATTGCGGGTGCCATCGCACCCTACCTTGGCTGAGCGATGGACCTGCACTGGGGCCCGCTGGGTTTGTGCGGTGTCGACGAGGCGGGTCGCGGACCGCTGGCGGGGCCCGTGGTCGCGGCGGCGGTCATGCTCGATCCTGAACGCCCGATCGACGGCCTGCGCGACTCGAAAAAACTGTCCGCGGCCGCGCGTGAGCGGCTCGCGGACGCGATCCGGGAACATGCAGCGGCGTGGTGCGTCGCCGAGGCGAGCGTTGCCGAGATCGACCGGCTCAACATCCTCAATGCCACGCTGCTCGCAATGGAGCGCGCGGTCGCCGGGCTCGGCCGCGCGCCCGACGACGTCTGGGTCGACGGCAACCGCTGCCCGAAATGGGCCTGGCGCTCGCAGACGGTGATCAAGGGCGACAGGACGGTGGCCGCGATCGCCGCCGCGTCGATCCTCGCCAAGACCGCGCGCGACAGCTTCATGCGGCGCGTGCATGAGGACTATCCGGCCTACGGCTTCGCGGCGCACATGGGCTATGGCACGGCGATGCATCTTGCGGCACTGAAGGCGCACGGCGCCTGCCCTCACCATCGCCGGAGTTTCGCGCCGGTCAAAGTCGTCCTCGATCAATCCACCCTGTTCTGAAAGGAAATCCATGACCACGTCCTTGTTCCTGCACGTCCTCGGCGTCGTCGTCTGGGTCGGCGGCATGTTCTTCGCGTACATGGCGCTGCGCCCGGCCGCCGCGAGCATTCTTGAGCCGCCGGCGCGGCTGGCCCTCTGGGCCGGGGTGTTCAATCGGTTCTTCCCGTGGGTGTGGGCGTCGGTCGTGCTGATCCTGTTGAGCGGACTGCACATGCTGATGAAGTTCGCCGCCGCCGGAACGCCGCACTACGTGTGGACCATGCTCGTGCTGGGGCTCGTGATGATGGCGATTTTCGCGCACATCTTCTTCGCGCCGTACGCACGCCTCCGGCGGGCCGTCGCGCAGCAGGACTGGAAGGCGGGCGGCGCGGCGCTGGGGCAGATCCGCCTGCTGATCGGCGTCAACCTCAGTCTGGGATTGCTGACGATCGCCCTCGCGTTCTTTGGGCGCGCGCTCGCACTCGCGAGCTAGGGTTCCTCCTGCGCCGGCTCCGTCAGCAGGCGGCGCGCTGCATCGCGGATGGCGTCGGGTTGCGCCACGCACTGCAACTCCGCGTGAAAGCGGCCGTCGCGGTAGAGATGGATCGTCGGCAGGTGAAAGATGCCGTAATAGTGCGCGATGCCCGTGGCCTCGCTGACGTCCACTTCGTGAAAGCTGTCGGCCACGCCGGCGAGTGCCGCGGGCAGCAACTGCCGCCACGCCCGGCAGGCGTTGCAGTGCGGCCCGCTGAACAGCACGACGGCGACGCCGGGCGCAGCCGCAAGCCGATGATGGAAATCGCCTTCGGGGACAGGCTCGAAGGCGCGCCCGACGGCGCCCCCGCCGCTGCTAGAATCCCGGTTTTCCTCCTGGCGCCGCGTCATGCTGTTTCTCGAACTCCTCGGCTATCTGCTGCTGATCCTCGTGGCCGCCGAAATTTTTGTCAACGCGCTCGAACACCTGGGCGAGCGGCTCAACATCTCCGAAGGCGTCACCGGATCCCTGTTCGCGGCCGTGGGCACCGCCATGCCGGAAACCCTGGTGCCACTGCTCGCGATCTTCGCCGGCACCGGCGATGCGGCAACGAACGAGGAAATCGGCGTCGGGGCCATTCTCGGCGCGCCGCTGATGCTCTCGACGCTGTCACTGTTCCTGATGGCAATGGCCGTGGTCGGCCGGCGCGGCGTGCTGGGCCATCTCACCCCGGAGCGGGGCGGCATCAAGCGCGATCTCGATTTCTTCCTGATGGCCTTCGTGCTGGCCTTCGTCGCGATGTTCGTGCCGCACGGCGACGGCTTCGTCCGTATTGCGCTCGCGTTCGCGATGGTGATGATCTATTTCGTCTACGTGATGCTGACCCTGAAGGCGTCGGCGAAGCTGGTCGAGGAAGGCCATGCCACCGAAGCCGAGACGCCGATGTTGCTGACGCGGCTCGGCCTGCCGAAGAACCTGGCGACCATCGTCGTGCAGCTGGCGCTCGGGCTGGCGTTGCTGATCATCGGCGCCAAGGGCTTCATCCATGGTGTCGAGGAAGCCGCGCCCATCATCGGCATCTCGGCGCTGCTGCTCTCGCTGATGATCATCCCCATCGCCACGGAGCTGCCGGAGAAGGTGAACTCCATCCTGTGGATCCGCAAGCACAAGGATACGCTGGCGTTCGGCAACATCACCGGCGCGATGGTGTTCCAGGGCACGCTGCTGCCTGCGATCGGCGTGTCGCTGACGCCCTGGACGCCGCAGAAGGAAGTGCTGCTCGGCGTCGGCGTCACGCTCGTCGCAGCCTTCTGGTTGCGCTGGGCGGTTCTGCACGGCGGCCTGCGCGTGTGGCACCTGTTCGTCAACGGCGCGCTCTACGTGAGCTATCTCGTCGCCGTGCTCACCTGAACCGGCTCAGTCCGGCGGGGTACGACGGAAAGGTCCGTCGAGTTCGTCGACGTAATGGCTGATGGCCTCGGTTTCGCGTTCCAGGAAACGATCGACCGCTGCCCGGAAGTCGGCATTCTCCAGCCAGTGCCAGGAATGGGTGGCGGTCGGCACCAGGCCGCGTGCGAGCTTGTGCTCGCCCTGCGCACCGCCCTCGAAGACCTTGAGTCGGTGGGCGATCGCATATTCGATGCCCTGCTGATAACACGTCTCGAAATGCAGGCCTGGCAGGTATTCGAGCGCGCCCCAGTGGCGGCCGTACAGCCGTTCGCCGTCCTTCATGCACAGGGAGCACGCGATCGGTGCCCCGTTGCGCTGAGCGACGATCAAGAGCAGATTCTCGGGCATGCGCTTCCGCAAGGTGGCGAAGAACGCACGGGTCAGGTGCGGTTCGCTGCGGTGGCGGGCATAGGTGTCGGCGTAGCAGCGGTGGAAGAAATTCCAGTCCTCATCGGAACTGTCGCACCCCTCGACCCAACGGAAACTGACACCGAGGTTCGCGAGCTTTTTTCTTTCCTGGCGGATTTTCTTGCGCTTGTCGTACGTCAGCGCGGCGAGGAAGTCGTCGAAATTCCCGTAGTCCCGATTGAACCAGTGGAACTGGAAACCACTGCGGTGCAGCAGCGGCGTAGCGCCGAGTGCGGCGTGATCCGGCGCGGTCGGAAAAAGCACGTGCAGCGACGAGCAGTTCAGATCGCGCGTCAGCGCAAGCGCGGCTTCGATCAGCGTCGCGCGGTCGGCGTCGTTCGTCGCGAGCAGGCGCGGCCCCGGCACCGGAGAAAAGGGGACGCAGCACACCAGCTTGGGGTAGTAGTTCAGGCCGTGGCGCCGGTACGCGTCGGCCCAGCCGAAGTCGAAGACGAACTCGCCCCAGGAGTGATGCTTGAGGTAGAGCGGCATCGCGGCGGCGAGGACGCCATCGCGAAAGAGCGCCAGATGCACCGGTTCCCAGCCGATCTCGGCGCCGACGCATGCAGTCGCTTCCAGCGCATCGAGAAACGCATGCTGCAGGAAGGGCGAGCAGCCGGCGAGCGCGTTCCAGGCGTCCGCAGGCAGATCGGCCATGCGCGGCACCACGCGAATCAGCGTCCGCTCGGCTTTCGCATCGCGGGGGTTTGATTCAGAATGGGCGTTTCGGCGAGTTTCCATCAGAACAATGAATCTTCACGAGTACCAGGCCAAACAGATCCTGCGGTCGGGCAACATTAGCACGCCACGCGGCATTGCCGCGGCGAGCGCCGACGAGGCCGCACAGGCCGCCGGTGAACTCGGCGGCGGCGCCTGGGTGGTGAAGGCACAGATCCACGCCGGCGGGCGCGGCAAGGCGGGCGGCGTCAAGGTGGTGAGGTCGCTCGACGAGGTGCGTGCCGTCGCCGACGCGCTGCTGGGTAATAAGCTGGTGACGATCCAGAATGCCCCGGATGGCCAGCCGGTGAACCAGGTGCTGGTCGAGGAAACGCTGCCGATTGCACGCGAACTGTATCTCTCCCTCCTGGTCGATCGCGAGATGGAGCGCATCGCCATCGTCGCCTCCGCCGCCGGTGGCATGGACATCGAGGAAGTCGCGCGCGAGACGCCCGAGAGAGTCTTGACCGAGACCTGCGATCCGCTCCTCGGCGTGCAGGATTTCCAATGCCGCGCACTGGCTTTCGCGCTTGAACTCAAAGGCGATGCGTTCAAGGATTTCTGCCGTCTGTTGCCGCAGCTCTACCGCCTCTTCATCGACAACGACCTTTCCCTGCTCGAGATCAACCCGCTGGTGGTGACCGACGACAACCGCGTGCTGCCCCTCGATTGCAAGATGAGCGTCGACGACAACGCGCTCTATCGCCGCAAGGCGCTCGCCGAGCTGCGCGACGACGGCCAGATCGACGCCAAGGAGGCTGCGGCGAACGCAGCGGGCGTCAACTACGTCGCGCTCGCGGGCAACATCGGCTGCATGGTCAACGGCGCCGGCCTCGCAATGGCGACCATGGATCTGATCCAGCTCGAAGGCGGCGCTCCGGCCAACTTCCTCGATGTCGGCGGTGGCGCGACGCCGGGGACGGTCGCGCAGGGATTCAAGATCATCCTGCTCGACGCCAACGTAAGAGCGGTTCTGATCAACATCTTCGGCGGCATCGTGCGCTGCGACGTCATCGCCGAAGGCATCATCCAGGCCGTGAAGGAAGTCGGTGTGAAGGTTCCGGTGGTCGTGCGGCTGGAAGGCACCAATGCCGAACTGGGCCGCAAGCTGCTGGCCGAGTCCGGGCTGGCGATCCTCGCCGCCGAAAGCCTGACGCAAGCGGCGAAGCTTGCCGTGGAGAAGGCGGCGTGAGCCGGGATCGGGGGTTCCGTACGGAGAACGCGTTGGCCGCGTGGGGCACCACCGATCAACGCAGGGGCAGATAGTGCGCCAGGAACGTTTCAGAGACCAAGCATAATGAGCATTCTCGTCGACAGGGACACGCGCGTCATCTGCCAGGGCTTCACCGGCCGGCAGGGGACATTCCATTCCGAACAGGCGATCGCCTACGGTACGAAGATGGTCGGCGGCGTCACGCCGGGCAAGGGCGGGCAGAGTCATCTGGACCTGCCGGTGTTCAACACCGTGCGCGACGCGGTGCGCGAGACCGGTGCGAACGCAACGATGATCTACGTGCCTGCCGCGTTTGCCGCCGATTCGATTCTCGAGGCGGCCGACGCCGGCATCGAGGTCATCGTCTGCATCACCGAGGGTATTCCGGTGCTGGACATGCTTCGGGTCAAGACGGCGCTCAACGTGAAGGCGGCGCTTGCGGCCAACGGCGCGAAGCTCATCGGCCCCAACTGCCCCGGCGTCATCAGCTCCGGCGAATGCAAGATCGGCATCATGCCCGGCGCCATCCACCGGAAGGGCAGGGTCGGCATCGTCTCGCGCTCCGGCACGCTGACCTACGAAGCCGTGCACCAGACCACGGAGCTCGGGCTCGGCCAGTCGACTTGCGTGGGGATTGGCGGCGATCCGATCAAGGGCCTTGATTTCATCGACTGCCTCGCGATGTTCGAGGCCGATCCGCAGACGGAGGCGGTGCTCCTGGTCGGCGAGATCGGGGGCAATCGAGAGGAGGAGGCCGCGGAGTACATCCGCGCCCACGTGAAGAAGCCCGTCGCCGCATACATTGCGGGACGCACCGCGCCGAAGGGCAAGCGCATGGGCCACGCCGGCGCCATCATCGCCGGCGGCGCCGGCACCGCGGACGCGAAGATCCGGGCACTCGAGACCGCCGGCGTCGTCGTCGCACAGAGCCCGGCGGGACTCGGCAAGGCGGTGCAGCTCGCGCTGGGTGCGCGCTAGGCGCCCGATGAAGCTCGCCATCGCGCAGTTCAATCTCGTCGTCGGCGACCTTGCCGGCAACGCGGCGAGGCTACTGGAGGCGGCACGGCAGGCGCATGCCGCCGGCGCGGCGCTACTGCTCACCCCCGAGATGTCGATCTGCGGCTATCCGGCCGAGGACCTGGTGTTGCGGCGGGATTTCACCGCCGCATGCCAGACTGCGGTCGAACGGCTCGCCGCCGATGCACCGCCGGAACTGGCACTGGTCGTCGGTTATCCCGAACGCAGCGAAGAGGGCCTGTTCAACGCCGCAGCGCTGCTGCGCGGCGGGCGCATCGAGACCGTGTACCGCAAGTTTCATCTGCCGAATCATTCCGTGTTCGACGAGCGACGCGTGTTCGCCAGCGGCGGCATGCCTCGCGTGTTCACCTGCGGCGGCGTACGCTTCGGTCTCAATATCTGCGGCGACATCTGGGAATCCGGCCCGGCGCGGCGAGCGATGGAGGCGGGCGCCGAGTGGCTGCTGGTGCCCAACGCCTCGCCCTATCATCTCAACAAGGAACGTGCCCGCGCCGCGGTTGCGCGTTCGCGGCATCTCGAGACCGGCCTGCCGATGATCTATGCCAATCTGGTCGGTGGGCAGGACGAACTGGTGTTCGACGGCGCCTCGTTCGCGCTCGAAGCGGAAGGCGACGTTGCCGTGCAATGCCCGGCCTGGGAGGAAGGCGTGTTCTACGTCGAACTGGATGGCGGCCGCTGCAGCGGACCGCAGTACGAACTCCCCGGCGAGGATGCCGCCGTCTACGACGCACTGGTCCTTGCGGTGCGCGATTACGTGGGCAAGAACGGCTTCCGGGGCGTCCACCTGGGCATGTCCGGCGGCATCGACTCCGCGCTCGTGCTTGCGATCGCTACCGATGCGATCGGCGCCGACCGGGTGCATGCGGTGATGATGCCGTCGGCCTACACGGCGCCGATCAGCATCGAGGATTCGCGCGAGATGGCCAGGCGCCTCGGCGTAGGCTATTCCGAGATCGCCATCGGCCCGGTTTACGATGCGTTCGTGGCGCAACTCGCGCACGAGTTCGAGGGTCGCGCCGCCGACACCACCGAAGAGAACCTGCAGGCACGTGTGCGCGGCATGCTCCTGATGGCGCTCTCGAACAAGTTCGGCACGCTGGTGCTGACCACCGGCAACAAAAGCGAAATGGCGACCGGATACACCACGCTGTACGGCGACATGGCGGGCGGCTTCGCCGTGCTGAAGGACGTACTGAAGACGCGCGTCTACCGGCTGGCGAACCATCGCAATGCGCGATCGGCGGTGATCCCGCAGCGCATCATCGATCGCCCGCCGTCGGCCGAACTGCGGCCGGACCAGACCGATCAGGACAGCCTGCCGCGATACGAGACGCTCGACGCCATCCTTGGCGCTTATGTCGAACGCGATCGCTCGGTGCGGGAAATCGTCGCGGAGGGCTTTGACGCGGCCATCGTGGCGAAGGTCGTCCGCATGGTCGACCTCGCGGAGCATAAACGACGCCAGGCGCCACCGGGGCCGCGCATCTCGCCGCGTAATTTCGGCAAGGACCGCCGCTATCCGATCACCTCGAAATATCGCCCCGACCTCGATTCGGGCGGCTGAGCGGCGCGGGCAAGGCCGGCGCGGCAGAATCCACGGAGACCATTCATGAAGAAGATCGAAGCCATCATCAAGCCGTTCAAGCTCGACGAGGTGCGCGAAGCGCTGTCGGAACTCGGCGTGACCGGCCTGACCGTCACCGAGGTGAAGGGGTTCGGGCGCCAGAAGGGACATACCGAGCTCTATCGCGGCGCGGAATACGTCGTCGATTTTCTGCCCAAGGTGAAACTGGAGGTGGTGGTGGCCGACGGCCTGCTGGAGCGTGCGGTGGAGGCGATCAGCAATGCCGCGCGGACCGGCAAGATCGGTGACGGCAAGATCTTCGTGAGTTCGGTGGAGCAGGTGATACGGATCCGCACCGGCGAGTCGGGCGAATCGGCCGTGTGAGCCGGCCCGCGATCACCAGAAGCGATACCAGGCTTTCTCCTCGACGCTCACGCCCTTGACGTACTTGCTGTCTGGAAAGTTGAGCGTCAGCACGCGGCGCGCGTCGTCCCGCAGGTCCGTGAGGCCCAGTTCGTCGTAGGAGAACGCCATGATGGCGAGCGCCTCTTCCAGCGCGGGCGCTTCCGGATAGGTCTTCAGCACTTCTTTCGCCCGATTCGCCGCAGCGACCCATGCGTGGCGCTTGAGATAGTAGCGCGCCACGTGCACCTCGTTGTAGGCGAGCGCGTTGACCAGGTACTTCATGCGCGCCGTCGAGTCGTCGGCATACCGGCTGTCGGGGAAGCGTTCGACCAGTTCCTTGAATGCGAGGAAAGCATCGCGGGCGGCGCGGGGATCGCGCTCGCTCATGTCTTGATCGGCAAATCTGCCCAGCAGGCCCAGGTCGTCGTTGAAGTTCGCCAGGCCCTTCAGGTAATACGCATAATCGACGTTGGGATGGTTCGGGTGCAGCTTGATGAAGCGGTCGCATGCCGCGATCGCCGAAATGGGCTCGTTGTCCTTGTAATAGGCGTAGGCGACGTCGAGTTGCGCCTGTTGTGCGTAACGGCCGAAGGGGAATCGCGCCTCGAGCGCCTCGAACAGCTTCACCGCGCGCGCGTAGTTGCCGCTATTGAGGTTATCCTTGGCCTCGGCGTAGAGCTTCTGCGCGGACCAGCCCGCGGTTTCGTCAATGACCTCGGGCAACAGGCCACAGCCACCGAGCGCAAGCGTGGCGGCAAGCAGTGCGCCACCAAGCGCGCGCTTCAATGTACGGAAACCGGACGAAGCTGGGTTGAACATGGGACACAATACAGAAAACGCATCGGTCGATTATAAGGGAAATCCCCAGGCGGCCATCCACGAGTTGGTCATCCCGGCTGCTCAGGGGGGGCAGCGTCTCGACCAGGCCCTGGCGGCGCTGCTGCCGGAGTTTTCACGCAGTCGCATCCAGAACTGGATCCGCGAGCGCAAGGTCGTGATCGACGATACGTTTGCCGTCACCCGGATGAAGGTCGTCGGCGGCGAGACCGTACGGGTCGAAATCCAGCCGGACCCTGGTGAAGGCCCCGATGCTCCGCAGGATATCCCGCTTACCGTCGTGTTCGAGGACGACACGCTGCTGGTGATCGACAAACCCGCCGGCCTGGTCGTCCATCCGGGCAGCGGCAACCCGGACAATACCTTGCTGAACGCGTTGCTGCATCACGTTCCGAATGCCACCTCGCTTCCACGTGCCGGCATCGTCCACCGGCTCGACAAGGGCACTTCGGGCCTGCTGGTCGTGGCCAAGACGCCCGAAGCCCATGACGATCTGGTGCGCCAGCTGAAGGCACGCACGGTCAAGCGCGAATACCTCGCGCTGGTGTACGGCGAGATCGATCGCGAAGGCACCGTCAGCGCACCCCTCGCGCGCGATCCGTTCACGCGCACCAAGCGCACCGTGCACCCCGAAGGCAAGGAGGCGATTACCCATTACGAGGTCGTCGAGCGTTTTCCGGGGCTCAGCCTGTTGCGCTGCAAGCTGGAGACGGGACGCACCCACCAGATCCGCGTGCACATGCAGCACATCGGTCGCCCGCTGGTCGGCGATTCGCTCTACGCGGCGAACCGGCGCGGCGAGTTCAAGGTTCCCTTCCACCGCCCGGCGCTGCACGCGGAGAAGCTGGGCCTGGTCCACCCGGTCACGCAGCAAGCCCTGGAGTGGGTTTGCCCGCCGCCGGGCGATCTCATCACGCTGCTCGCCACGCTGCGCGATCGCATCTGAGGCGCGCGGCGTGATCCTGCCGGACTGGCCCGCGCCACCCACGGTCAGAAGTCTCATGACCACCCGTGCAGGGGGTGTGAGCCGCGCGCCGTGGGCCAGTTTCAATCTGGGCGATCACGTGGGAGACGATCCCGCCCATGTCGCGGCGAATCGGGCGCGGCTGCGGCAGCTGCTTCCTGGCGAGCCCGCGTGGCTCACCCAGGTGCACGGTGATCGCGTGGTCGAATTCGGGCGCGGCGCGAACCTGGAAGCGGACGCTGCGTTCAGCCGTGAGAAGGGGCAAGTGTGCGTCGTGCTTACCGCCGATTGCCTGCCGGTGCTGTTCTGCGACCGCGCCGGCAGCGTGATTGCCGCCGCACACGCCGGCTGGCGCGGCCTGGCCCACGGCGTCCTTGAGGCCACCGTGGCGGCGATGCGCGTCGAACCCGGCGAGATCCTGGCCTGGATGGGTGCCGCAATCGGCCCGAACGCGTTCGAGGTGGGAGACGAAGTGCGCGAGGCATTCGTGGGCCGGCATGACGAAGCGGCTGCCTGCTTCCTGCCACGCGCGTCCAACAAGTGGCTGGCAGATATCTACCAGCTCGCGCGCATCCGCCTTGCGCATGCCGGAGTGGGCGCCGTCCATGGCGGTGGGCGCTGTACCTTCGATGAGCCTGAAACCTTCTATTCCTATCGCCGTGACGGCATTACCGGACGAATGGCCTCACTGATCTGGCTCGACTGAACGTCGCCTGCCGCGGGATCGCCGGGTTTGGGCTGGAGTGCACGCCGGACGCCCAGGTGAGGCGGCGTGCTTCGAAGCTCGCATGGGCGTATCCATTGCGCCTGTACACGGAGTCACTGACCACCAATGGCTTCCGCGCTCCATTCGGCCAGCGGCACACCCCAGTTGGGGATGCGCCCGTGGCTGCGGAAGAATATCTCCTTGTATGCAAGCTTCTGTGCGTAGGGCAGGCGGCCCATGCGAAGTTCCTGGACATCGCCGCCAAACCACGAATTCGCGTGGATATAGAAAGCCTTGCCGCCGCCCATGTCGCCGATGCAGATCACCTCGGGCTTCCAGGCGATATCGGCTTCCTCCGCTTTCATCGCGCCGACGTCCTTCGCGATCTGACGGCCGACGATGTCGGCCTCCTGGTGCCCGATGGCACCCAGCTTCGGCACCGTGATCGCAGCCGCGTCGCCGCAGGCGAATATTTCGGGGTGATCCGGGTTTCGCATTCTCATGTCGGTGATGATGAAGCCCACTTCGTCCGAGATGGGCAAGTCCCTCAAGAAAGCATGCGGCTTCCAGTTGGGAAACACGATGCTGATCTCGGCTTCGAGCTTGCGGCCATCGGCGAACTCGACGCCCTCTGCCGTCAGGCGGCGGATGCCGCGGGTCTTGTTGATGTACTTGAAGCCCATCGATGATGCGGCGGCCAGTAATTGCTCGACGACCTTCTCGCCTGCATCCTCGGCGATCTCGTCAGCCGGCGTGAAGAGGGTGATGTTCTCGGGCCCGCCCTTGCCGTTTTCCTTGAGCCAATGCGCCAGTGCCAGCGAAACCTCGACCGGAGGGCCCTCGCAGGCGGCCAGCGCGGTCGGCAGCCAGGCGGGGCGGCCGCGCGTACCCTGTTCGAAGCGCGCCGATCCGACGGCGATCATGCCGCCCTTGTAGTCGTTCTTCAGGTACCGGATCAGCCGGTTGGCATGGAATGCGTCCGATACCGTGTAGCCATGTTCGGCAAACCCCTCGATGTCGTTCAGGGCGAGCTCGGCGCCGAGCGCGATCACGAGGTAGTCGTAGCCGAGCGCATACTCCGGGGCGCCGGGCCGCTCGCTCGGCCGTATCTTCACGGTCCGCGCCCGCACGTCGATGCCGAGTACCTCGGCCTGTTCGAATGCGATCTGATCGCGCGCCAGGGCTTCGACGAGGCTCATGTGCATCGTCACCGCCGGATCGCGTCCTTCGAAGATTTCGAGTGGAATGTTGGGAATGTAGTCGAGATACGCTTTGCGGTCGACGACGGTGATGTCGACGCGATCTTTGGCGTAATCACGGATTTTCTGTGCGGCGCCGAGGCCGGCGAAGTTGCCGCCGAGGATCAGCACGCGGGGTCTGGAGGGGGTCATGGCGTACCTGCCTTTCTCTGGATTTCGGGGACGCCGACGCAGCCGGCGTCCGCTAGGGAGGCCGGTTCAATGTGGAGATGGAACCGGACCCTGCCACTCGTCAACAGTCATGGCGAGTCGAGAAATTGGAAATGTCCGGCCGGGTTAAGTTCATTCTGGAATCAGGCGGAGGTGTCACGGGCTACGATTGGTTCGGAACGGATCGGGCCGTCACCCCGTGTGGGCGGATGCGGCCGCTACGGGCGAAACGCGGAGGCAGGCCTGCGCCGTGTATGCGGATGCGAATTCCCGCCGGCGGATCGAAGCCTGCAGCGGCGCGCGTCGTGCTCTGGCAATGGCCGTAGCGGGTCCGGTGCAGTCGTGGCCGGAGACCATTCCGACCGCACCGGGCCCGTGGCATCACTCAAGGGATTTCGATTCGCATCGACAGATCCACTGCATGGATGTGCTTGGTCAAGCCGCCGATCGAGATGCGGTCGACCCCGGTTTCGGCCGCCGCACGGATGGTGTCCAGCGTAACGTTGCCGGAGGCTTCGAGGAGCGCACGGCCGTGGGCGATCCGCACCGCCTCGCGCATGTCGGCCAGGCTGAAGTTGTCGAGCAGGATCAGCTTCGCGCCCGCCGTGAGCGCCTCGCTCAGCTGTGCCAGTGTCTCGACCTCGATCTGCACGCTGACCGTGCCGTCTGCAAGCCGGAGCGCCGCCTCCAGCACCGGGGCGATGCCGCCGGCGGCCGCGATGTGGTTTTCCTTGATGAGGATGCCGTCGTAGAGGCCGACGCGCTGGTTCTGCCCGCCACCGGCGCGCACCGCGTATTTCTCCGCGATGCGCAGGCCCGGCAGGGTCTTGCGGGTGTCGAGGATCGCCGCGGGGGTGCCGGCCACCGCCTCGACGTAGCGGCGCGTGGCCGTCGCGACCGCTGACAGCGTCTGCAGGAAGTTGAGCGACGCCCGCTCGGCGGTGAGAAGTGCGCGCGCGTTGCCGGAGATGGTCACCAGCGTATCGCCGGCCGCGACGACGTCTCCCTCCGCAACCGCCCATTCGATGAGGCAATCCGGGTCGAGCGCGCGATAACAGGCGTCGAACCATGGCCGTCCGGCGATCACAGCGGTTTCACGGGTGATCACCCGTGCACGTGCAATCTGTCCCGCCGGGATCAGGCGCGCGGTGAGGTCATGGATCGCCATCGACCGGAGATCCGCAACCGCACCTTCGCTCGCGCCCGCATCCGTCGGTAGCACGGTCGGCGGGACACCCAGGTCCTCCGCCAATGCACGCGCGACGTCGGCGCGGACCTGGTCTACATTCAATTCAGACATGGCGGGTTGAAAACGGACGGAATGTCACTACTTGGGAGGCATTCAAATATACCCCATGCACGAGGACCCCTATGCGCTTCGACAAGCTCACCACCCAGTTTCAGCATGCCTTCGGCGACGCCCAGAGCCTCGCCCTCGCGGGCGATCACGCTTACATCGAGCCGCAGCACCTGTTGCTCGCCTTGCTGAACCAGGAGGGCGGCGGTGCCTCCGCGATATTGTCACGCGCCGGGGCGCAGGTGCCCGCGCTCAAGGCCGCCCTCGGCCAGGCGCTTGCGCGCCTGCCTCGTGTCGAAGGACAGGGTGGGGAGGTGAGCGTCTCGCGCGACCTCAACAACCTGCTGAATCTGACCGACAAGGAGGCGATGAAGCGCGGTGACGCCTACATCGCGTCCGAGCTCTTCCTGCTGGCGGCGCTCGACGACAAGGGCGAGACCGGGCGGCTGATGAAGGAGCACGGCGCGCAGCGCGCGGCACTGGAGTCGGCAATCGATACGGTGCGTGGCGGTGAGGGAGTTCAATCCCAGGAAGCCGAGGGCCAGCGCGAGGCACTGAAGAAGTACACCCTGGATCTGACCGAGCGTGCCCGTGAGGGCAAGCTCGATCCCGTGATCGGCCGTGACGACGAAATCCGCCGCTCGATCCAGATACTGCAGAGGCGCACGAAGAACAACCCGGTACTGATTGGTGAGCCCGGTGTCGGCAAGACCGCCATCGTCGAAGGTCTGGCGCAGCGCATCGTCAACGACGAGGTGCCCGAGACGCTCAAGGGCAAGAAGGTGCTCGTGCTCGACCTCGCGGCCCTGCTCGCCGGCGCCAAGTACCGGGGCGAGTTCGAGGAGCGGCTGAAAGCGGTGCTGAACGAGCTGGCGATGGACGCCGGCCGCTACATCGTCTTCCTCGACGAGCTCCACACGCTCGTCGGCGCCGGCAAGGCCGAGGGTGCGATCGACGCAGGCAACATGCTGAAGCCGGCGCTGGCCCGCGGCGAACTGCACCTCGTCGGTGCGACCACGCTCGACGAATACCGCAAGTACATCGAGAAGGACGCTGCGCTCGAGCGCCGCTTCCAGAAGGTGCTGGTCGACGAGCCTTCGGTCGAGTCGACCATCGCCATCCTGCGCGGTCTGCAGGAGCGTTACGAACTGCATCACGGCGTCGACATCACCGACCCCGCGATCATCGCCGCGGCAGAACTGAGCCATCGCTACATTACCGACCGCTTCCTGCCGGACAAGGCGATCGACCTCATCGACGAGGCGGCGGCGCGTATCAAGATGGAGATCGATTCGAAGCCGGAAGCGATGGACAAGCTCGACCGGCGCATCATCCAGCTCAAGATCGAGAGCGAGGCGGTGAAGCGCGAGACCGACGAAGCGTCGAGAAAGCGCCTGGCGTTGCTGGAAGAGGAAATCGACAAGCTCGGCCGCGAGTACGCGGACCTCGACGAGGTCTGGAAGGCCGAAAAGGCTCAGGTGCAGGGCAGCGCCCACATCAAGGAGGAAATCGACCGTCTGCGCAGCGAAATGGTCGAGTTACAGCGCCAGGGGAAGCTCGACAAGGTCGCGGAGATCCAATACGGCAAGCTGCCGCAACTCGAGGCGCAGCTGAAGCACGCGGAGGCGGCCGGGGAGAAGCCGGCCTTTCAGCTCCTGCGCACCGAGGTCGGCGCCGAGGAAATCGCCGAGGTCGTCTCGCGCGCGACGGGAATCCCCGTGTCCAAGATGATGCAGGGCGAGCGCGACAAGCTCCTGCACATGGAAGACCGGCTGCACGCCCGTGTCGTGGGCCAGGACGAGGCGGTGAACGTCGTATCCGACGCGATCCGCCGCTCGCGTGCGGGCCTGAGCGATCCCAACCGGCCGCTCGGCTCCTTTCTCTTTCTGGGCCCGACCGGTGTCGGCAAGACCGAGTTGTGCAAGACGCTCGCCGAATACCTGTTCGACTCCGCGGATCACATGGTCCGCATCGACATGAGCGAGTTCATGGAGAAGCACTCGGTCGCGCGACTGATCGGCGCGCCGCCCGGCTACGTCGGCTACGAAGAGGGTGGTTATCTGACCGAGGCCGTGCGCCGCAAGCCCTACTCCGTGATCCTCATGGACGAGATCGAGAAGGCGCACCCCGACGTGTTCAACGTGCTCCTGCAGGTGCTCGACGACGGACGCCTCACCGACGGCCAGGGCCGTACCGTGGACTTCCGCAACACGGTGATCGTGATGACGTCGAACCTGGGCAGCCAGATGATCCAGGCGATGGCCGGCGACGATTACCAGGTGGTCAAACTCGCGGTGCTGGGCGAGGTGAAGGCCTACTTCCGGCCCGAGTTCATCAACCGGATCGACGAAGTCGTCGTGTTCCACTCGCTTGGCGAGGCGCATATCGCGCGTATCGCGAAAATCCAGCTCAAGGGGCTCGAGGCGCGCGTGGCGCAGATGGAGATGCATCTCGAGGTCACGGATGCCGCACTCGCGGAAATCGCACGCGCGGGCTTCGATCCGGTATATGGCGCGCGGCCGTTGAAACGGGCGATCCAGAGCCAGATCGAAAACCCGCTGGCGAAGGAGATCCTGTCCGGGCGCTTCGCGCCGCCGGATACCATCCGCGTCGACGCGCACGGGGGTGTCTTCAGCTTCGAGAAGGCCGCGTCCGAGGCTGCTTGACCGGGTGCAACGGGGCAGGCCGCGGCGGACCGCCGCGGACCGCCGCAGCCTGCCGCGGCAGGACGTCTGCCGCATGCGGGCGCGAACCGTGCGCTAGGGTGCCGCGTCGGGCCTTTGCCCGATTCTGGCCCGCCCCCTAGAATGGGCTGACGCCTTCTTTCGCCGGATTCGTCTTGCTTCTTCACCGCCTCCGAGCCCTGCTGTTGTGCGCCGCGCTGTGCGCGCCTGCGGCGCATGCGCTGACGGTGGAAATCGAGGCGCCCGAGGCTCTCGAAGCCCTGCTGCAACAGCACCTTGAATCGGCCCGTGCCGCACGCCATGGAGAATCGCTCGACGATGACGAGGTGCGGCGCCTGCAGCAGGTGAGCGGGGAGAGCGCGCGCGAACTCCTCGCGACCGAGGGCTACTTTTCGGCACAGGTCGGGAGCAGCCTGGAACGCGTCGGCGACGACTGGCTCATCCGATACGTGGTGACGCCCGGGCCGCGTACCCAGGTCCGCGAAGTCGAGATCGATTTCGAGGGCGCGCTCGCCGAGGCGGAGCAGGCGCGGCTGCGCACGCGTGCCAAGAACGCGTTCACCCTGGAGCGCGGCATGCCGTTCCGTCAGGCCGACTGGACGGCGGCGAAGCTCGCGCTGTTGCGGCCGCTGCTTTCGGGCCGCTATCCATCCGCGCGCGTCGTCGCGAGCGAGGCGCGCATCGATCCCGATCTGCAGGTCGCCGACCTTGCCGTGACGGTGGACAGCGGACCCGCATTCTTCTACGGCGAGGTGACGGTCCGGGGTACCGAGCGCTATCCCGAATCGATCGTGCGTAATCTCAACCCGATGAAGCCGGGTAAACCGGTCCGCCAGCAGGATCTGCTCGCATACCAGGCTGCGCTGGAGACGAGCGGCTACTTTGTTCAAGCCATCGTGAGCATCGACCCCGATCCCGCAACGGCGGCCGCGGTGCCGATCCGGGTCGAGGTGGTCGAGCGGCCGGAGAAGCTCTTCAGCGTGGGTGCCGGCTACAGCACGGACACCGGTGCGCGGGTGCAGTCGCAATGGATGCATCGCGATCTGCTCGATCGCGGGCTGCGGCTGAAATTCGATGCCCGGCTGGAAACCGCGCGCCAATCCGGCGGCGGGGAACTCGCCTGGCCGCGCAACGCCAGCGGCTACGAGCACAGCCTCGGCGTGCTGCGCAAACAGGAAGACATCGAAGGGCAGGAGACACGCACCAGCGTGATCGGCGCCAAACGCACGCGCATCCGTGGCCAGATCGAAGCGACGAGTTCGCTGCAATACCAGACCGAACGCCAGCAGGTCGGCGACGTGGTGAGCGCGCGCAATCAGGCCTTGACCGCAAACTACGCCTGGACGCAGCGCACGATCGGGCGCGCGTTCTATCCGCGGCGCGGCTACGTGCTGACCCTGCATGGCGGCGGCGCACTCGATTCGCTGCTTTCGGATACGTCTTTCGTGCGCCTGTATGGCCGCCATACGCATTACTTCCGTGCCGGAGAGAACGGGCGGCTGATCCTGCGCGGCGAGGCCGGCAGCGTGCTGGCGGACACGCGCATGGGCATTCCGACCGATTTCCTGTTCCGCGCCGGTGGTGACAACTCGGTGCGCGGCTATGCCTACCAGAGCCTGGGCCGCACGCTGGAAGGGGGCGTGGCGTCGGTACGCTACCTGGCCACCGCAAGCGCCGAGTACAACCATTTCTTCGAGGGCAACTGGGGCATGGCGGTCTTCGTCGATGCGGGCGACGCGGCCGACAGCCCTGCGGCGCTCTCGCCGGTGGTCGGCGTCGGCGTCGGCGCGCGCTACCGCTCGCCGGTCGGGCCGATCAATCTTGATCTTGCCTACGGCGAGGCGACCGGAAAGTTCCGCCTCCATTTCTCGCTCGGGGTGTCGTTTTGAGAAAGCTCGCGTGGGGCGCGGGCGGGGCGGTCGCGGCGCTCGTGCTGCTCGCGGGCGCGCTTGTCTGGCTAACGACGACGGAGCGCGGGTTTCTCCGGCTCGCCAGCGCTGCGCCGTCCCTCAGCGGCGGCCGCGTCACGCTCGACGGTGTCCAGGGGCACCTCGGGGCACCGCTTTCCGTTCGCAAGCTGACCATTCTGACCGCCCGGCAGCGCATCGATATCGAGGGATTGCGCATCGAGTGGCGGCCTCGCGCCTTGCTGCAACGTCGCCTGGAGGTCGACCTGCTGGCGGCGCAGACCCTGCGGCTGGTGACGCTGGAAAAAAGTGCAGCCCCGCTTGCCGCTCCCACGAGTTTGCGGCTGCCGGTCGAGGTGCAGGTGCATGCCTTCGATCTCGGGCGACTCGAACTGACCGGCACCGACGTCAACCGGCCGTTGCAGTTCGAGCGTCTGAGAGCCGCTCTCGACGGCCGTGGCGACCTCTACCGCCTCATCGGCGCTTCGTTGAGTTCGCCGTGGGGCGATCTCGAAGGCCAGCTCGATCTGGGGAAGGATGCCCCCTTCGCAATCACCGGCAAGATCGAGGCCGCGCGGCGGGATCCGGTCCCGGTGCATGCCGCGCTACGCCTGGAGGGCACGCTGTCGGCGCTGGTCTTCGATCTCGCCGGCGACGCCCAGGACATGAATTTCCTGGCGCGCGGCGAGTTTGCGCCGTTTTCGAAAGTGCGTCTGCCGCGCCTCCTGGTGGCGGGCGAAGGCATCGATCCGCGCGCATTTGCCGCGGATGCGCCTGCGGCCGATCTCGCATTCTCGGGTGTGTTCGAGGGCGAGGAGGGGGAGCGCCTGCTCGGCTCCTTCAGCCTGAGCAATCGGACGCCGGGCCGGCTCGACGAGCACCGCCTGCCGCTCGCCGGCCTCACCGGTGCGGCAGCGGGCGACCTTTCCGGCGCCGATTTCAGCGCGCTCTCCATCGACCTTGGCCCGGCCGGCAAGCTGACGGGCAGCGGCCGCTGGCGTGACGGCCGTGTCACGATCGAACTCTCGGGCCCGAGCCTCGATCTGTCCGGTCTGCACCGGGACCTGTATGCGACGCGGATGCGCACCGATCTCCGGTTCGCGGGCGACGCGGCGCGTCAGGTTCTGGGTGCGGAACTGGAGGAACGCTGGGGGAAGGGGAAGCTGATGATCAGCCACGCCGACCGTATCCTGCGGCTGGAATCGGCGACCTTCGCCGGGCAGATGGGGCGCGCGAATGCGACGGGCATGCTGCGGCTCGACGCGGGCCGTGCGTTCTCCGCGGAGTTCGACGTGGCTCAGCTCAACCCCGCGCGCTTCGGTGCGTTTCCACGCGGACGCTTGAACGTACGCGGGCTGGTGAGCGGCGTGCTCGCACCCGAACTGCGGCTGCAGACCCAGTTCACCCTGCCCCCCGGCACGCTCGAGGACCGTCCGGTCACCGGCCACGGCCGACTGCGCTACGAGCGCAGGCACCTTGCCGAAGCGGACGTGGACCTCGACGTGGCCGGCAACCGCGCGCGCGTGAAGGGCGCGTACGGTCGTGCCGGAGACCGGCTCCGCTGGGACGTCGATGCGCCGGCACTCGAGCGCCTGAAGCTGGGGCTTGCGGGGCGGCTGAAGAGCGTGGGCAGCGCAGGCGGTGACCTGGACGCGCCGCAGATCCAGGCGCAGATCGCCGCCAGCGGATTGCACCTGCGCGACGTTTTCGCGGCCGAGGCGCTGGATCTGCAACTGGATCTCGCGGCCGAAGCCGACGGTGCCTTCAACGGACGGCTCGATGCGCGCGGCGTGACGCTGGCGGGTCAGTCCCTGCATCTCGTGCATGCCGAAGCAGCGGGGCGCCGCCGCGCCCACACACTGTCGATCGATGCGCAACTGCCCGACTGGCGCGTGACCGCGGGCTTTGCAGGAGGATTCGACGAGCGGTGGACCTGGCGCGGCGAACTGACGCGTGGCGAAGCGCAGGGGCGCTGGCCGGTCCTTCTCACCGCACCCGCCACCCTGGTGCTTTCGGGAGCACGTCAGGTCGTGGACGGCCTGGCCGCGACGGTGGCCGGTGGTCGTGTCGTCGTCGAGCATTTCAGCCGGGAGGGGCTGCGAATGGCCACGCGCGGCAGCCTTTCCGCGATGCCGGTAGCGCCGTTCCTGACGCTGGCCCCGTTCGAGCCGTCTCTTGCCACCGACCTGCGTCTGAGCGGGGATTGGGACCTGCGCGCCGACGCGCGTCTCGACGGGCGGCTGCGGTTGCGTCGCGAGTCGGGCGACGTGCATCTGACGGACCCGGAGCTTGCCCTGGGGTTGACGGCGCTTTCCCTCGACCTCGAAGCGGAGTCGGGCGTCGTCGGCGCGCGTCTCGTCGCCACCAGCCGCGATGCCGGACAGCTGCGTGCCGAAGGCCGCGCGCCGCTCGAACGCGACGGCATCGGATTCACTCTGCCGCGTACGGCGCCTTTCACGTGGAGTGCGCAGCTCGAAGTGCCCGACTTGCGCCTGCTTCGTCCGTTGGCGCCGGTGGGGACGCGTACCGACGCGCGTGTCGACGCACGCCTCGTCGGCAGCGGCAGCCTCGCCGCACCACGGATCGACGGGAATCTCGTCGCCGATTCGATCCGCTTCCGCATGCCCGACGAGGGCATCGCGATCACCGATGGCATTCTGAGACTCGTGCTCGAAGGTGACCGCGTCCGCGTTCAGGAAGGCGCGCTCAAGGGGCGAAGCGGACGTGTGGTGATAGCGGGCGAGGCGCAGTTGAGAAACCCCGAGGCCGGCCTTACGCTCACCTTCGAAGAGTTCGCGGCCACCAATCGCAGCGACCGGCGCGTCGTCGTTTCGGGCGTCACCCAGCTCGCGCTGAGCCGGCAGCGGCTGCGCCTGGAAGGCGATCTGCGTGCCGACCGGGCGCGGCTCGAGATGCCGGAGGCGAGCCGTCCACGATTGTCGAGCGACGTCGTCGTCGTGGGTGAGCCGCCGCGCGACGCGCGCGAGGCGAGGCGCATTCCGCTGGACCTCGACCTCCGGCTCGACCTCGGAAACGATTTCCTGTTCAAGGGGGGCGGGCTCGACGCGCGCCTCGGCGGCCAGTTGCGGGTGCAGACGCCCAACGACGTGATGCGCGCCGAGGGCCGCATCCGGGTCGCGAAAGGACAGTACTCCGCCTATGGGCAGACGCTCGACATCGAGCGCGGTGAGCTCAGTTTCATCGGTCCGATCGACAACCCCGGGCTCGACGTGCTTGCCGTACGCAAGACGCCGACGGTCAAGGTCGGCGTGCAGGTCCGTGGCACCGTACAACGCCCGATCGTGACCTTGTACTCCGATCCCGCAATGCCGGATACGGAGAAACTCGCCTGGCTGGTGCTGGGGCACGGGCTCGAGAGCGGTGGCCAGCAGGAGTTTGCGCTCCTGCAGCTTGCTGCCGGGGCCCTGCTTTCGCAGGCCGAGTCGGTAAGCGTGCAATCCCAGCTCGCCGAAGCGCTGCACATCGATACCTTCGCCGTGCGTTCCGGCGAAGGCGAAGACCTCGCCGCGGCAGTCGTGAGCGTCGGCAAGCGGCTCTCCTCGCGCACGATTCTGAGCTATGAGCAAAGCCTGGACGGGCTGAATCAAGTGGTGAAAGTGCTTTATCAGCTCTCCCGCCGCATTCGGCTGGAAGCGCAGACCGGCCAACGCAGCAGCTTCGACGTTTTCTACACGCGCGAATACGATTGAAACAGCTCGCCGGGCAGGTGGGGGCCACAGGCGGGAACGAGCGCGCGATCCGACCGGCTCGGCGGCGGCTCCGCCGGCTGGATCGTCCGGGTCCCGATGGTAGAATCGGGCGCATGTCCGCCTCCTGCATCATCGCCCCGCACGCTCTGCGTAGATCGACATTCCTGCCCGGGGGACGCCGCTGATGCGCATCCTGCTGTCCAACGACGATGGCTACTTCGCGCCGGGGCTCGCCGCGCTGGCGAAGGCACTCACGCCGCTCGTGGAGGTTACCGTGGTGGCGCCCGAGCGTGATCGCAGCGGCGCCTCCAACTCGCTCACGCTCGACCGGCCGCTGATACTGCGCCAGGCCCCGGGGGGCTTCTACTACGTGAACGGCACGCCGTCCGACTGCGTGCACCTCGCCGTCACCGGCATGCTTGACCACCTGCCGGACATGGTGATATCGGGCATCAACCACGGCGCCAACATGGGCGACGACACGATCTATTCCGGGACCGTCGCCGCCGCTACCGAGGGTTATCTGCTCGGCGTGCCGTCGATCGCGGTCTCGCTCGCCAGCCACAACGCGCGGCATTTCGACGCCGCAGCACGGATCGTGGTCGAACTGGTGCAGCGCATCCAGGCGCTGCCGCCGACCGAGCCCATGCTGCTCAACGTCAACGTGCCGGATCGTCCCTGGAACGACCTGGAAGGGCTTGCCGTCACCCGCCTGGGCAAGCGGCACAAGGCCGAGGCGGTGGTCAAGAGCGTCAATCCGCGCGGCCAGACCGTGTATTGGGTCGGTGCCTCGGGCGCGGCGCAGGATGCCGGCGAAGGAACCGATTTCCACGCCGTCGCCCACGGTTACGTTTCGATTACGCCGCTGCAGATGGACCTGACCCGTTTCAGCCAGATGGACAGCGTGAGCAAATGGCTGAAACCCTGAATCTTCGCGCGGGCATCGGCATGACTTCGGCGCGCACGCGCGGCCGCATGGTCGAGCGCCTGCGCGAACAGGGCATCCGGGACGAGATCGTGCTGGCCGCGATGGGCAGCGTGCCGCGCCATCTGTTCGTCGACCAGGCGCTAGAATCGCGCGCCTACGAAGACACGGCGCTGCCGATCGGCTTCGGCCAGACCATTTCCAATCCCTATATCGTTGCACGCATGGCCGAACTCGCGCGTCATGGCGAGGATGGTCCGGGCCGACCGCTCGGGCGCGTGCTCGAAATCGGTCTTGGCTGCGGCTATCAGGCGGCGGTACTCGGCAAGCTTGCCCGCGAAGTCGTGTCCGTCGATCGGATCGCTGCCCTGGTCGGCAAGACGCGGGTGCGTCTGCGCGAACTCCGCGTCGGAAACGTCCGTCCCAAGCATGGCGACGGCATGCACGGCGCGAAGGATTTCGCGCCCTTCGACGCCATCGTCGTCGCCGCCGCATTCGGCGAGGTGCCGCAGGCCTTGCTGGAGCAGCTGGCGGATGGCGGACGCCTGGTGATGCCGCGTGGCAGCGCCGCACAGGAGTTGTGCGTGTTCGAGCGCCAGGGCGACATCTACGCGGAGCGTGTGATCGAGGAGGTGAGATTCGTGCCCATGCTGCCGGGGATCGCGTGAGAGCGGCCTGGTCCATCCTGATCGTGCTGGCGCTCGCAGCCTGCACGGCACCGCGGCCGGCTCCCGTCGTCGAGCGTGGCGCCATGCGATCCGGTACGGCACCGGCCAGGGCCGAAGCGCCGCGTACTACGGTGCAGATCGCGCCTTCAACCGACGGCCGTCACACGGTGCAGCGCGGCGATACCCTGTACGCCATCGCGTTCGCAAACAATCTTGACCATCGCGAGATTGCGGCCTGGAACCGACTCGCGTCGCCCGATCTCATCCTTGTCGGCCAGGTGTTGCGGCTGACGCCGCCGGCCGGCGCAGTGGAAGTTACGCCGCTCGACGAGGAGCCATTGGCTGAGCGCCCGCTCGACGAACGCCCGCTCGACGAATCGGCGCGCAATGGACCGCCGACGCTGCGGGAGCCGCAGGGGGTGCTGCTCGACTATTCGGAAGCGAACTGGGCTCGGGCGTCGGCACCGCAAACGGTCACGTCCACACCCGAGCGGGCCGTAGTGGCCCCGGTCGCGCCACCCGTCGCGACGGCGCAGCCCGCGCCGCAGACGCCCCGTTCGGACGCGCCCGCCGCGAGCAAGAGCGGATGGCTATGGCCGGCGGAAGGCACGCTTGCCGGGCGATTCGGCGCGGCTGGCGGCAAGGGGATCGATATCGTCGGGCCGCGCAACAGCCCGATTCTGGCGGTAGCACCCGGCAAGGTCGTGTACAGCGGAAGCGGCCTGCGCGGCTACGGCCGGTTGCTGATCGTCAAGCATGCGGGCGAATATCTGTCGGCATACGCGCACAATGAGTCGATCCTGGTGAAGGAGGGCGATACGGTGTCCGCCGGGCAGAAGATCGCGCTGATGGGCGACACCGACACAGATCGCGTCAAGCTGCATTTCGAGATCCGCCGATACGGCAAGCCGCTCGATCCGCTGGCCTATCTCCCGGAGCGTTCATGAACGATGCCCGCGACGAGTCGGACGAGCTGACGCCCGACGAGGAGGACGCGGCCTCGGAGCCGCGAGCGGGCCCCGACACCGGCGAGGATCTCGCGTCGGCCATTCTCGGCGCAGCACAAGTCGACGTGACGCAGCTCTATCTCAACGAGATCGGCCAGACGCCGCTCTTGACGCCGGCCGAGGAACTCGCGTTCGCACGCCGCACCGTGAAGGGCGATTTCGAGGCGCGGCAGACCATGATCGAGCGCAACCTGCGCCTCGTGGTGAACATTGCCAAGCATTACGCGAATCGGGGCCTCGCCCTGCTCGACCTGGTGGAGGAGGGCAACCTCGGCCTCATCCATGCGCTGGAGAAGTTCGATCCCGAGCGCGGTTTCCGCTTTTCCACCTACGCCACCTGGTGGATCCGCCAGAATATCGAACGCGCGATCATGAACCAGTCGCGCACGATCCGTCTGCCGGTGCACGTCATCAAGGAACTCAACATCTACCTGCGGGCGCAACGTCATCTGGAAGCCCACGGCGTCACCGATCCGAACCCGGACGACATCGCCGCACTCACCGGGCATCCGGTCGAGGATGTGCGCCGTATCATGCAGTTGAACGAGCGCGTCGCTTCGCTCGATGCGCCGCTCGACGTCGACCCCACACTGTCCCTCGGCGATGCGATCGCGGACGATAACGCCCGGCAACCCGATGAAAAGCTGCAGCTCGAAGAAATCGAGAGCCATGTGCAGGAATGGCTGGGCCAGCTCAACGACAAGCAGCGCTGGGTGATCGAGCGCCGTTTCGGTCTCAATGGCTACGAGGCCTGCACGCTGGAGGACTTGGCCACGGAACTGCAGGTCACCCGCGAGCGCGTCCGGCAGATTCAGCTCGAATCGCTGCGCGTACTGCGGCAGCTCCTGCGCCGGCGCGGCGTTTCCAAGGACCAGCTCTTCTAGGCCACATTTCGTCGGCGCGCCCCTGAGGTTGGGCCGGCGACCGGAGATTTGCCGCAATGATCGAATGGACCCGGATCGACACTGTCTTTCTCGATATGGACGGCACCCTGCTCGACCTTCATTTCGACAATCATTTCTGGCTCGAGCATCTGCCGCGGCGCTACGCCGAGCGGCATGGCCTGGCGCACGATCTCGCGCAGGCGCGGCTGGCGGACCACTACGCGCGCCACAGTGGTACCCTTGCCTGGTACTGCCTCGACTTCTGGGGCCGCGAACTCGCGCTCGATATCGTGGAGTTGAAGGAGGAAGTGGCTCACCTGATCGCGGTGCGCCCTGACGTGCCAGCCTTCCTGCAGGCGTTGCAGGGTTCAGGCCGGCGGCTGGTCATCGTCACCAACGCACACCCAAGGAGCCTTGCGCTGAAAATGCGCGAGACCGGTATCGACGTTTATTTCGACGCCCTGGTCTCCTCGCATCGCGTCGGCCTGCCGAAGGAACACCCCGACTTCTGGAAGGGCCTGCAGGCGATCGAGCCGTTCGATCGGGCGCGTACCCTGTTTGCCGATGACAGCCTGCCCGTTCTACGGAGTGCGCAGGCCTACGGAATTGGACAACTGTTGGCAATCCGCAATCCGGATTCACGCCAACCGCACAAGGATTGCGCCGAATTTTCAGGTATCACCAGTTTTCACGAGGTGATGCCGGCTGCGGCTCCGGAGAGGGGGTCGCATCATGTATTGACCACAGAAAACAAGGAGAGCCCGTGAAAAGACCATCCCTTCTGCCTGCCGTGCTGGGCCTGTCCCTGACCGCATGCGGCGCCGAGACATCCGAGCGCGAGACCGCGCAGGCCCGATTGCACGCGACCGAAGCGTCCGGCTCCGTACTCATGAGTGGCGAACGCGTGTATCGAGAGGTATGCATGGACTGCCACGCGACGGGCGTGGCGGATGCGCCGAAAGTCGGCGAGCACGAAGACTGGGAGCCGCTCATCGAGGAAGGTCAGGCCCGGGTGACCGCGCACGGATGGGTCGGGATGGGCGCCATGCCCCCCAGGGGCGGCCGGTCCGATCTGCGCCTGGAGGAATTCTCCCGCGCGGTGGCGTGGATGGCACGCAGTGCCGGGGCCGACTGGCAGGATCCCGATGACGATCTGCTCCGCAAAATCCGGGAGGAGAAGAAGGAGCGCATCGAGGAACTGAAGAAAAAAGAGATCGCCGAGGCCGACGAAGCGTCCGGCTCCGTACTCATGAGTGGCGAACGCGTGTATCGAGAGGTATGCATGGACTGCCACGCGACGGGCGTGGCGGATGCGCCGAAAGTCGGCGAGCACGAAGACTGGGAGCCGCTCATCGAGGAAGGTCAGGCCCGGGTGACCGCGCACGGATGGGTCGGGATGGGCGCCATGCCCCCCAGGGGCGGCCGGTCCGATCTGCGCCTGGAGGAATTCTCCCGCGCGGTGGCGTGGATGGCACGCAGTGCCGGGGCCGATTGGCAGGATCCCGATGACGATCTGCTTCACGAGATCCATGAAGAGGAGGAAGAGCGCATCGAGGATCTGAAGAAAAAAGAGGCTGCTGGGGCCGACTGAGCGCAACCGGGCTACGCGTTCAGCCCGGCTCGATCAGCACTGCGGCGGCGACGTTGCGTGCCTCGCCCGCGAGAATGTTGTACGTGCGGCAGAGCGCGCCGACGTCCATCACTTCGAGCCCGATGCGCGCCTCCGTCAGTGCACGCGTCAGCGAAGGATGCGGGAAGCGCAGGCGGCTGCCGGTGCCGAACAGCACGATGTCCGGCGCGCGCTCTGCCACCCATTCGAAATGCGCCGGGATGAGCGCGTCGAAGCCGAGCCCGGCCCAGGGCGCGGCTTCGACGCCATGTGTGCTGAGGAGCAGACTGGCATCGTGGCGCTGGCCATTGACGATGACGTGGCCCGGACCGTAGCCGGTAAACAGCAATCGTCCGGCGTCCGAATTGAGGTGCAGCTTCATGTGCGCACCTTAGCAGATCGTCCGCGCGACCGGGATCCGGAATCCTTGCCATGACGCCGCGCTGGTTTGCCCGCCTCGCGCGCCGGATAAAACCGAGTGCTTACCCAGCTGTCGTCTCGCGGACGCCTTGCCCACCAGGAAAATCGCGTGACGATCACGACAGACCGTGGGGCGTCTCGACCGGTTCAGACCGCTTCATCGGGTAGAAAATCGATGTGGGGCTTGTCGGTGCGTGGATCAAGGCTGACGTTCGCCCGTACCCGATAGACTGACGCGATCGTCTCGGCAGTGAGCACCTGTGCCGGTGTTCCGTGCGCGACGAGACGGCCAGCTTCGAGGAGGTACAGCCGGTCGCAGTAATGGGCCGCGATGTGCAGTTCGTGTAGTGCGGCGATGGCGCTGGTGCCGAGGCCGCGGAGAAGATTCATGATCTCGAACTGATAGCGCACGTCCAGATGGTTGGTCGGTTCGTCCAGCACCAGCAAGCCGGCCTGCTGCACCAGTGCGCGCGCGATCAGCACGCGCTGCTTCTCGCCACCCGACAATGTGGCGAATTCGCGTCCGGCGAGGTGCACGGCGCCGACCCGCCGCAGGGCCTGTTCGACCAGTGCGAAATCGGTCTTGCTGTCCCGTGTGAACGGTGCCTTGTGAGGCGTTCTGCCCATCAGCACCACTTCGCGGGCATTGAAGGAAAATTCGCTGCCATCTTCTTGCGCGAGCACCGCCATGCGCCGCGCATTGTCGCGGGCCGTCGCTTGCCAGACGTCGTGGCTGTCGACGACGACACGGCCGGCGTCGGGTTGGAGCACGCGGTAGATCATGCGCAGGAGAGTCGACTTGCCGCTGCCGTTGGGGCCAATCAGGCCCACGAGCTCGCCATCCGCCACATGAAGCGACACGTCGCGGACGATGTACGCGGCGGCCGATTGCCAACTCAGTTCCTCCGCTTGCAGCTTCATCGCCCCATTCCTGTCGGTACGCGCTGGCGGTAGAGCAGCCAGACGAAGAAAGGGCCTCCGAGCAGCGCGGTGAAGATGCCCACGGGCACTTCCGCCGGCGCAAAGCTGACACGTGCAAATACGTCGACCCAGACCAGGAAGATGGCGCCGATCAGCATCGAAACCGGCAGTACGCGCCGATGTTCGGACCCGACCAGCATGCGCGTGACGTGGGGGATCATCAGGCCGACGAAACCGATTGCGCCGCTGACCGCCACGATTACACCCGTCAGCACCGAAACGACCAGAAACAGGATTCGTCGCATGCGAGTCGTGTCCACGCCCAGCGTGATGGCGGTTTCGTCGCCGGAAAGGAGTGCGTTCAAGGCGCGTGCCTGCAGGGCCAGCCAGAGTGAGCCGGCGAGAATCACGATTGCGGGCAAACCGAGGTCCGGCCATTGTGTGCCCGCCAGGCTGCCGAGCGTCCACGTCAGCACCGAGTTGGCCAGCTCGCGTTCCCCCGCGGTGAGCGTAATCAGGCTGGTGACGCCACTCAGGCAGTAGCCGATGGCAACACCGCCTAGGATCAGGCGCGGTGCCAGCAGCCGGCCGTCGGAGTGCGCCAGCAGATAGACCGCCACACATGCCACCAGCGCGCCCGAGAATGCACCGAGCGGCAGAGCGTAGCCACCGGCGAAGCCGAGCATGCTGTAAGCCAGCACGCAGACCGCGCCCATCGAGGCACCGGACGAAACACCCAGCAGATAGGGATCGGCCAGCGGGTTGCGCACCATGGCCTGCATGGTGACGCCGACCACGGCGAGCCCCGCACCCACCAGCGCGGCTAGCAGGACGCGCGGTAGCCGAATGAGCCACACGATGTTGTATTGCGCCGCAGTCCAGTCGCCCCGCATCAGATCCAGACCTGCCAGCGCAGCCAGCTTGTGCAGGGTGATCTGCCAGACGGTGGCCGCGGAAATATCGACCGGCCCCAGCGTGATGCTGAGGGTGAGCGACAGCAACAGCAGACCGGCCAGTGCCGCCAGCAGCAGTAGCGTGCGTTGATACTGCGCCATGAACAGGGGGGGAGCCGAGGCTACCGTGAAGGAACGTACGCTCATATCATGGCAGGAACTCGTCGATGCGATCGGGGTGGAAGGCCTGCGCAAGCGTGCGCGTACCTGCCACGTTGCGCGGTCCCGGCGTCGCCTCCGCATATTCCAGCACGACGAAGTTTTGCTTGCGGATGGCGGTCACGTTTGCAAGCTCCGGCTTCGCGAGCAGGAAATCGATCTTGGCCTGGGGGCTGGATGAGCCGTAGTCGACGACGACGATCCAATCGGGATTGCGCTCCACTACGTCCTCCCAGTTGCCCTGGGGCCAGTTGCTGGGAATGTCGTCGAAGATGTTGCGGCCGCCGGCGACCTGGATCATCGCGTGTGGCATGCCGAAGCGGCCGGAGGTGACCGGCATATCGGTTCCGCTGTCGTACAGAAACACCTTCGGCCGGGTCTTCACACCTTGCAAGATCCGGTCGATACGTTCCAGCTCGGCGCGCTGGCGCGCGATGAGCGCCGCGGCATGCGCTTCGATACGGAAGATGCGCCCTAGATTGCGCATGTCGACGAACGTATCCTCCACTGAGACGCGCTCACGTGGGGTCGTGCGGACGCACGATTCAGTGAGGACATAGGACTGAATTCCGTAGTTCGCCAGCATTTTCGGCGTCACTCCACCTGCTCGAAAACCGTAGCTCCATCCGCCGAACACGAAATCGGCCTGGGCACCGATGATGGCTTCCAGGTTCATGTCCCGGTTCGAGAGATTGGGGATGTTGGACAGCTGCGCACGGAACTCGGGTGCGAGTGCCTTGGCATGCGGAATACCGCTGTAGCCGACCAGTCGGTCGCCCAGTCCAAGGTAGAGAAACAGCTCGGTGATGTTGGCGTCGTGGGTCACGACCCGTTCCGGGATCGAATGGTATTGCACGTCTTCGCCGCATACCTGGACGACAACCGGCGTATCGGGCGCTGGCGGCAGCGACGCGCGGCTCGAACCGGCTTCGGTGTTCTCGCCGGGCGTACAAGCGGCCAGCGCGACCATGCCGAGGATCAGGGCCAATCCCTGGGAGGTTCGCTGCCACAAGCTCGATCTGGCGGCTCCCGGACCGGGTGGAAACAGGGAGATCATGCGTGTATCCGTCGTCGGCATGGTCTACGCGCTCGCAAACGGCCGGCCCGGGTCAAAACTGGAACTCGGCCACAAGTTCCATCCGCCGGCCGTCTCCCGCGACGTACTGGTTGCTGTCGTAGGCGGTATTGGCGTAGAACTTGTCGGTCAGGTTGCGGCCCAGGAGGCGCAACGTGGTCCGCGGATCGATCCGCCAGCTCAATGCCGCATCCACCACGGTGTAAGCCGGCAGCGTCACTGTGTTGGCGTTGTCGCCAAAGCGCTTGCCGACGTGGCGCCCGCCCAGCGAAATCTGCCAGTCGTCGAATCGATAATGGGCCCACAGGTTGGCCACCTCCTGCGGTACGTTGCCGGGGCGGTTGCCGGTACGGTCGACGCCACCTGCTTCGATCAGCTCATCGAACTCGGCGCGGAGCCGCGTGTAGTTGCCCTCCAGGCGCCATTGCGCAGTAGGCATGAGCACCGCATTGAACTCCAGCCCCTGTGAATGCTGGCGGCCGCCCTGCACGGAAAGGGCGGGCGTGATCGGATCACGGGTGATGATGTTGTCCTTCTCGATGCGATAGGCCGCCACCGTCCATTCCCCCCGCCCGTTGTCGAACTGCTGCTTGAGACCAGCTTCCACCTGTCGTGCCGTGGTCAGGTCGAAATTGCGGTTAGCGAGGTTGAGCGTCAGGATGCTGGTGACCGGATCGTGCCCTTGGCTGATCTGCCCGTAGACGCTGGTGCTGGCGGCGAGATGATGGGTCAGCCCCAGGCGCCAGGCGGTGCCGCCCAGGGTCTTGTCGAATGGCGTGCCGCCGGCGCGCTCGGTACGGGAAACATCGCTCAGATCGCGCCGAATGCCAGCCAGCAGCAGCCAGTCGTCGCCAAGCTGCCACGCATCTTCCAGGTAGAAAGCGTGCTGGCTCGTCTTGGTGTCGAACTTGGGCAGGGTGATGTCCGGACTGATCCACACCCCGTGGTCCGGGTCATGGGCGGATACCGTCGATGCCCCGCCGTAAGGCGAGTTGTTGGATCCAGTTAAGCGGATGGAGGCGGCTTCCCAGCCGAGCACCAGGTCGTGCATCCCAAGCCTGAGTGCAGCCTCCAGGCGGTTGCCAGCCTGATCGAGATCGTGCTTGATTTCAAGATAGTCGGAGCGGGCGACCGTGCCGGCCAGCGGATCATAGCTGTAGGCCTCGATGTTCTTCCAATGCCGGTCTGCCTTGAAGTAATACGCTTCGTTGCGCAGCCTCAGTCGATCGCTGGCCTGCCATTCCGCCCGGGCACGCAGACGCTGGTCTTCGAGACGGATGACGCTGTCGCCGGCATTGTAGTTTTCGTTACGCAGGCTGCCGGTCATCCGGCCGTCCGTCGTCGGTGTCCCGAAGTAGCGTTCGGGCTGCTGGTTGCTGATGTCCGCCAGGAGTTCGAGGCGAAGCCGGTGGTCCGGCTGCAGGCGCAGGGTGCTCATGAGCTTGCCGCCCTTGGCGCGTCCCAGGTCGCGTTCGCCGTCGGTGTAATGGCCGTAGGCGTCCAGGCGATAGCTTGCCGTTTCACCCACGCTGCCCGTGGTGCCCACGCCGACGCGGGCGGTGCCGTGCTCTCCGATGCCCAGCAATACCTCGCTGGCGCGCGTCCGGCTCGGAGATTTGCGTACGGCGTTGATGGTCGCACCCACGGTGCCGCTACCGTAGACGATGGACGCGGGGCCGCGCAGGACCTCGATACGTTCGTAGCCCCAGCCATCGCTCGGGAAAGTTATCGTGCCGGCTGCAACTCCCAGCCGGAGGCCGTCTTCGGCTACACCGACCGAATTGACGCCGGTAAAACCTCGGCTGGAAAAAGCCAGCCCGCCGTTGCCGCCGTTACCAATATTCGTCAGCCCGGTCGTACGTGTAACCGCTTCCACCACGCCGTAATCCCCGCGTTGCCTCTGCGTCGCCTCGTCGACCTGCTCCAGGCTCGCGGGCAGATCGCGTGTCGCGATGCCCGTGCGGCTGCCACTGGTGGATTGTTGATGCAAGCCCAGGTTGTCCGCGAGCGGCCCCGCTATCACTTCGATCGTCAGCAGCTTGTCTTCCGCAAATGCCAGCGGCGTCGACAGTGCCGCAGCCAGGGCGTAGGAGAGTATGTGCGGGCCCGAGAAGACTGAGGGAGGAGGGAAGGGATTGCGGCGCGTCATAGTGGGTCTTCAGTTCTTCTTAAGGTGCCGAGAGGGGTGCAACGCCACCGGCTGATTTTTTCGTGTGGAACTGCGTCCATGAGGTAATGTCTGCAGTGTTTGTCACGACCTGTTGCCGCAGACGGTCAGTTTCTCCATGTTCCGCATGCGGTACTGGCATGCAGAAACTGCCGGTCTGCCTCTGGCCTCGCAAATAACACCCGGATGCGAGTGCTGGATGCGTTATTTCTTCGATACAGCCGTGCGCCTCAAGCAGAAGATCACATTACGTATCAGTGACTGGCCGTCCATCGCTGGGGCAGCCCAAGCAGGTGCTGCTTGCTTGGCCCTTGCTAGCAAGGCGCAGGTGTTGGGCCATGGATCGTACGTTCGCAGCCCACCTTGCCTGGCAGCGAAAGGCCGTCTGCACGAAGGGTGTTGATGACTTTTTATATCAACGTGGATTATTAAGTCAATGCAATGCCAATAACAAAAAACAATAGGGGTGATAGTATTATCCAATACTCTGCAAGTATTTAATTATTATTTATTACAGGTAATTAATAATTATTGAATATTGAATATATTAATAGGCTGTATATTTATATATAGAAAAATCCGAATCAAGAGAGCTTTGATTGCATTGGAGGAAAATGGCCAATAGGGATCGGGGATTGCGGGGGTCGTGCAACACATCGCCAGATCCATCGCCTGCGGCAGGGACGAACGAAACCCGAAAACCTGCAGTGGGAGAGGGGAGCGGCGTCGCGGATGCCGCCGGCGAGGGAGGCTTCGGTGCCCGAAGCAGCGATACGTACACTCCCGCCCCGCTATCGTAGTGAAGCCCCGCGGCCAAGCTTTCACAGGAGGTGGAGACGGCGTATCGCGTTTGCCGCCGCGGGGCGCGTCCGGTAAAATCCGGGCCTTTTCAAGGCATTGTTTTGCCTTGATTTTGCGCACCGGGAAAACACTGTGACGGCTGACAACAGGCCACGCCTCCGCACGATCCATAAATCATCCAAGCTGGACAGCGTCTGCTACGACATTCGCGGGCCTGTGATGGCGCGCGCGCGCCAGATGGAGGAGGAGGGCCAGCGCATCATCAAGCTGAATATCGGCAACCCGGCGCCGTTCGGCTTCGAGGCGCCCGAGGAGATCGTGCAGGACGTGATCCTCAACCTGCCGAGCGCTTCCGGCTACAGCGATTCCAAGGGACTGTTCTCGGCGCGCAAGGCGGTCATGCACGAAACCCAGCGCAAGGGGATCGCCGGCGTGACCATCGACGACATCTTCGTCGGCAACGGCGTTTCCGAACTGATCGTGATGGCGATGCAGGCGCTCCTGAACAACGGCGACGAAGTGCTTGTGCCCGCGCCCGACTACCCGCTGTGGACCGCGGCGGTGAGCCTGGGCGGCGGCAAGCCGCGCCACTACCTGTGCGACGAGGGGGCCGGCTGGCTGCCTGATCTCGACGACATACGGTCCAAGATCACGCCGCACACCCGGGCGATCGTCCTCATCAATCCGAACAATCCGACCGGTGCGCTGTATTCGACCGAACTCCTGCTGGAAATCATCGAGATCGCGCGCCAGCATCAGTTGATCGTCTACTCGGACGAGATCTACGACAAGGTGTTGTTCGATGGCGTGCAGCACACCTCGATCGCCTCGCTCGCCGACGACGTGCTGTTCGTGACCTTCAACGGCCTGTCGAAGAACTACCGCGCCTGCGGCTACCGTTCGGGCTGGCTGATCGTCTCGGGCGACAAGCGCCACGCCAAGGACTACCTCGAAGGCCTCAACATGCTGGCCTCGATGCGCCTGTGCTCGAACGTGCCCGGCCAGTATGCGATCCAGACCGCGCTTGGCGGCTACCAGAGCATCAACGACCTGGTCGCGCCGAGCGGTCGGTTGACGCGTCAGCGCGACCTCGCGCACGAACTCCTGACGCTGATCCCCGGCGTGACCTGCGTGAAACCTCAGGCCGCGTTGTACCTGTTTCCAAAGCTCGACCCCAAGCTGTACCGGATCCACGACGACCAGAAGTTCATCCTCAACCTGCTGGAGGAAGAACGGGTGCTGGTGGTGCAGGGCAGCGGCTTCAACTGGCCGAACCCCGACCATATCCGGGTGGTGTTCCTGCCGCACGAAGAAGACCTTACCGAGGCGATCGGCCGCATGGGCCGTTTTCTCGATCGGCATCGTGCGCATCGCTGATCCCTCATTCGCCGACCGGACGCACCGGAATACGCGTGCGGAGGGGGTGACGCCGGATTCGTCATGGCTCCAGCCGCCAGACCACGCGGCACTTTGCAGATGTCGCCGGCAAGATTCTTCTTATTGAGACCGTTTTTCACATGAAACCCATCCACGTCGGCCTGCTGGGCCTCGGAACCGTCGGCGGCGGCACGCTCACCGTATTGCGCCGGAACGCGCAGGAGATCGCCCGCCGCGCAGGGCGTGAAATCCGCGTCGTGCGGGCGGCGGTGCGCAACATCGAGAAGGCTAAGCCGCTCGCTGGCGACCTGCCGTTGACGACCGACCCCTTCGCCATCGTCGATGACCCCGCGATCGATATCGTGGTCGAGCTGATCGGCGGCCTCGAGCCCGCGCGCGAACTGGTCTTGCGGGCGATCGCCAACGGCAAGCACGTCGTCACCGCGAACAAGCATCTGGTCGCCAAGCATGGCAACGAGATTTTCGCGGCGGCACAGGCGCGGGGCGTGATGGTGGCGTTCGAGTCGGCGGTGGCGGGTGGCATTCCGATCATCAAGGCGCTGCGCGAGGGTCTCACCGCGAACCGTATCGAGTGGCTGGCCGGCATCATCAACGGAACCAGCAACTTCATCCTGACCGAGATGCGTGACAAGGGCGCCGCCTTCGAGGACGTGCTGAAGGAGGCGCAGCGCCTGGGCTACGCCGAAGCGGATCCGACCTTCGACATCGAGGGCGTCGACGCCGCGCACAAGCTCACCATTCTCTCGGCCATTGCGTTCGGCATTCCCATGCAGTTCGATCGCGTCTACACCGAGGGTATCTCCCGGCTCACCCGCGCGGACGTGAAATACGCCGAGGAACTCGGCTACCGGATCAAACTTCTCGGCATCGCCCGGCGCGCCGAAAACGGCATCGAGCTGCGCGTGCACCCGACGCTGATTCCCGAGCGCCGCCTGATCGCGAACGTCGACGGCGCGATGAACGCCGTGCTGGTGAAGGGCGATGCGGTCGGGCCGACGCTCTATTACGGCGCCGGCGCGGGGGCCGAGCCGACCGCGTCGGCGGTGGTCGCGGACCTCGTCGACGTCACCCGCCTGCACACTGCCGACCCGCACCATCGTGTGCCGCATCTGGCTTTCCAGCCGGACCAGCTTGCCGACACGCCGATCCTGCCGATGGAGGAGGTGCACACCGCCTACTACCTGCGCCTGCGCGCGCTCGATCGCCCCGGCGTACTGGCCGATATCACCCGCATCCTCGCGGACGGCAGCATTTCGATCGACGCGATGGTGCAGAAGGAACCCGGTGAAGGCGAAGAGCAGGTCGACATCATCCTGCTGACCCACGCCACGATCGAGAAGAACGTCAACGCCGCGCTCGCGAAGATCGAGGCACTGGATAGCGTCGTCGGCACGGTGATGCGCATTCGCCTCGAAGAGCTGACCTCGAAATAGACGAACCCGATGAATTACATCAGCACGCGCGGCCTCGCGCCGCAACTCCGCTTCTCCGAGATCCTGCTCGGCGGGCTAGCCAGCGATGGCGGCCTCTATGTGCCCGAGTCGTATCCGCGATTTTCCGACGCCGACCTGGCGGCGATGCGCGGTATGGATTATCGCGAACTCGCCTTCGCGGTGCTTTCGCGCCTCGTCGACGACATACCGCACGATGACCTGCGCCGGCTGATCGCCCGGACCTACACCGCGGAGGTCTACCGGTATGCGGGCGTGGGAGAGAATGCGGCGGACATCACCCCGCTGAAGACGCTGGAGCCCGGCCTGCACGTGCTCGCGCTGTCGAACGGCCCGACGCTCGCATTCAAGGACATGGCGATGCAGCTGTTGGGCAACCTGTTCGAATACGTGCTCGACAAGACAGGCGGCGAACTCAACATCCTCGGCGCGACGTCCGGGGATACGGGTTCCGCCGCGGAGTACGCGATGCGTGGCAAGCGCGGCATCCGCGTCTTCATGCTGTCGCCCGTGCACGGGATGACGCGCTTTCAGCAGGCGCAGATGTATGCGCTGGAAGACGCGAACATTCACAACCTGGTGATCCGCGGCGTGTTCGACCAGTGCCAGGACATCGTCAAGGCGGTGTCCAACGATCTCGATTTCAAGACGCGCCACCACATCGGTGCGGTCAACTCGATCAACTGGGCGCGCGTCGCCGCACAGAGCGTTTACTACTTCAAGGCCTATTTCGCCGCGACCCGGAGCAACGACCAGGAGGTTTCGTTCTCGGTGCCTTCGGGGAACTTCGGCAACGTCTGCGCGGGGCACATCGCCAGACAGATGGGCCTGCCGATCCGGAAGCTCATCGTCGCCACCAACGAGAACGATGTGCTCGACGAATTCTTCCGCACCGGGGTCTACCGTCCCCGTCCGGAGACGCAGCATACCTCCAGCCCGAGCATGGACATCTCGAAGGCGTCCAATTTCGAACGCTTCGTGTTCGATCTCACCGGGCGCGACGCCGGAAAGGTGCGCAGCCTGTGGAGCAGGATCGAAGCGGGCGGCAGCTTCGATCTCGGTGCGGACGGTCTGTTCGACCGTGTCGCCGCGTTCGGCATGGTCTCGGGATCGAGCAGCCATGCCAATCGCATCGATACCATCCGCACGACGCACGAGGTCTACGGCACGATGATCGACCCGCACACCGCGGATGGACTCAAGGTCGGGCTCGAGCATCGCGAGCCCGGTGTGCCGCTCGTCTGCATGGAAACGGCGCAACCGGCAAAGTTCGAGGACGCGATCCGGGAGGCGCTCGGAGTCGAGCCGGTGCGCCCGGCTGAACTCGCCGATCTCGAAGCCCGGCCGCAGAAGACGCACCTCATGGACGCAGATGTCGAGGCGGTCAAACGGTACATCGTCGAACACGTCCGCTGACGCGGGTGCGAACGATGATCTAGGCCGGCTGCTGGCCCGGGCAGAGGCGTGCACTGTCTGCACCGCCAGCTTGCCGCACCCGCCGCGCCCCGTATTGCGTGCATCGGCCACGGCGCGCCTGTTGATCGTCGGCCAGGCGCCGGGCCGACGCGTCCACGCGACGGGCATCCCGTGGAACGATCCATCCGGCGACCAGTTGCGGATCTGGCTGGACATGACGCGCGAGCAGTTCTATGACGTGTCGCGCATCGCCATCGTTCCTGCCGGCCTGTGCTACCCCGGGACGGTGAAGGGTTCCGACCTGCCGCCTCGCCAGGAGTGCGCGCCGCTGTGGCATCCGCCGCTTCGCGCGGCAATGCCCGAAATCCGGCTCACCCTCCTGATCGGCGCCTATGCGCAGGTCTACTACTTGGGTAAACGGCGTGGCCGAACCCTGACGGATACGGTACGTGCGTGGCGCGAATTCCTGCCGGACTATCTTCCCTTGCCGCACCCTAGTCCGCGCAATCGTGTATGGTTCAAGCGTCACCCCTGGTTCGAACAGGAAGTGCTTCCCGCGCTTCGCCAGCGTGTCGCAGCCCTGTTCCTCCCGGGAGATGACGGCGGTGTCCGCACGCCGTAAAGCGCGGCATCTCGGAGAGCCGACATGAAACGCATCGCGACACTTTTCCATCACCCTGGTGCGGCGGCCTTGTCCGCACGACCGATTCCCGCCTGGCGCCCGGCAGCAGGTTCGTCATGGCCGATGGAAAACGCGCGTGCGGCGGCGCCGTTGGAGGGCGAAACGATGGAGTGGGCTGTCCTCGCGGCAACCGCCGGTGCGTAAGGGGAGATTCGCATGGATCGCGCAATTGCAACGCTCGGGGGCGGCTGCTTCTGGTGCCTGGAAACGGTATTCAACCGGTTGCGGGGCGTCGACTCCGCGATTTCCGGCTACATGGGCGGGCATACGGCGGCTCCCTCGTATCAGGATGTGTGCGGCGGCGACACCGGCCACGCCGAGGTCGTGCAGGTGAGCTTCGACCCGGAAGCAATCACCTACCGGGATCTGCTCGACGTCTTCTTCACCATCCACGATCCGACCCAGCTCAACCGCCAGGGAAACGATGTCGGCACCCAATATCGTTCGGCCATCTTCTGGCACACGCCGGAACAGAAGGCCGAGGCCGAGGCGATGATCGCCGAGTTGGCGACGGCGGCGCGTTTCGATGCGCCGATCGTGACTGAAGTGGTGAAAGCGACGGATTTTTTCCCGGCGGAGGATTACCATCAGCGCTACTTTGAGCAGAATCCGAATCAGGCGTACTGCCGGGTGGTCGTCGCGCCGAAAGTGGCCAAGGCGCAGGCGAAGTTCGCCGCACGTCTAAAATCTTGAAAATAAGGGAATCGATGATGATCCGTGGACCGAAGACGAGAGTGCTCCTGTTGACCGCGAGCTTGGCGTTGGCCGCATCCGGAGCAGCGCTCGGCGCGCTGACGACCGATGAACTGACCCGCCTGAAAGCTTCGGGACTTGGCGAGGATGTCATCCGCTTCATGGTGGAGAGCGATTACGAGAACGTCGACCGGGTGGTGCGGCTCAAGGAGGCGGGATTCTCGGACGAGACCGTATCGTCGGTGATCCGCAAGGATCTGAAGGCCGGCACTGAAGCCAGGCGTCCCGCCGATGAGCCGCAGCCCGCCCGGCCGGCTTCACCCACGGCGCAACCCGCGGCACAGGCAGCCGTTCAATCCCCATCCCAGCCAGTCGCACACTCCGCGGCGCAGCCGATGGCGCAACCGGCTACGCCGCAGGCAGCCGACGCGGCGACCCTGTTCAGTGCTGCGGCGTCGGTAAAAATCGAGCAATACCTCGTGCGTGGCGAGCCGGTCGTGCAGAACAGTCAGGACATCCCGGCGGCAACGATTTCCATGCTCGAGGGCCGCCGCTTGAAGATCGATTGGGATCCCGCCAAGACGCCGGCGAATTTCTTCCGCCGCAAGCCCTTTACGCCCCCGTTCTATTGGGATCTGGACAGAAGCGACGGCTTGCACGCGGTCAGCCAGAGGGACAACAGTTTCGTCCTGCGCACCGGACACGCGCATCAAGGCCAGCCGGAAACCGGTACCGCACGGGCCTGGGTCCTCCACATCACGCCGGAGAGCACCGAATTGGCAGGGCGGATCCGGGCGGCGCTCGGCCAATAGCAACCGGCCGGGCAAACCCGGCCGCAGATTGTCCACGCAGATTTCATACGGTGGCGTTCCGCGCCACCTTGGCCCGGTGCGCTCTGCTGAGCATGCCGCGCCAGCGGCCACGTCGGGAGGATAGACGTTAAGCCGAGTCGCTGCCCGCATCTCATCGAACAGACCGCATCTATCTCCCTGGCTTGAAGATCGATGGCCGCCCCAAGCCCGGGGCGGGCCAAGGCCATCCCATACACACCGGCTGCCCCTTCGTCCGAACGCCGTCGGCGGCCTGAGCCCTGACGAAAAACCCATGGACCCGCCTGCGTGAAGCGTCGCTGCATGCATTGTGCAACGGCGGATACGCCACGGTTTCTCGCGCGGCGAGTGAAGCCACAGCGCGCGTCTCGCCGCGGGCGTGACATGACTGGCGGGCTGCTTGCCCGACGGCTGCGCGACCCGTTGCTATAGTGGGTCCATGAGCGCGATGCCTGTCCACATGCAGGATGAGCGCAAGCCTGAAGGAGACCCCATGTCGATCCCGCATGCTGCACCGGGCGAATCGATGGACATTCGGCCGCTCGGCGCGAAGCTGCACCAGACGACGTCGAGCACGCTGCTGAGGGAAGATCACCTCGAAGTCTTCCGTTTCGTGCTGCCGGCCGGACGCGTGGTCCCCGAACACCGCGCCTCCGGTGCGCTCACGATTCAATGCCTGGAAGGCGAGGTGGAACTTGAAGCTTATGGGCAGCGGCAGATCTTCCGCCCCGGAAGCCTGGTCTACCTCGGCGACGCGGAGCCACACACGGTTCGGGCGTTGGAGGATTCGTCACTGCTCGTCACGCTCATGCTGAGGCGTGTGTGACTTTCCGACGAGCGGATTTTTGTCCATGACGTGACCTGCGCGTTCCGGGCATTGGATGAGTCGTCGCCCGCAACGTTGCGCGATCGAGCAGGGATTACGCGGGCCAATAGCTATCTGGACAGGAGGCACGGACAGTGAACGAAACACGACATGCGGATTGGAATCCACTCGATCCATCGGTGCTGGAAGATCAGCGTCGCGCCTACGACGAGATGCGGGAGCGCTGTCCCGTCGCGCACAGCGAATTCATGGGCTGGTCGCTATTCCGACATGAGGATGTCGCAGCCGTCCTGAGCGATCCGCAAACCTACAGCAACGCATCGAGGTTCCTGGCGATCCCGAACGGGATGGACCCACCGGTTCACGACCGCTACCGTGCCGCATTGGATCCGCTCTTCGAAGACGCGCGGATGAAACGCCTCGAACCGCGTGTCCGCGGCATTGCGGCCGACCTCGTCGAGCCCATGCGCAGCAGCGGAGAGGCGGAGTTCATCTCGGCGTTCTCGATGCCTTTCGTGTTCCGGACCCTGTGTGCCGTGCTCGGCTGGCCCGAGCAACAATGGGAGAGCCTGGGCGGCTGGGCGCACGATAACCAGGTCGCTGCGGTCACCCGCACTCCGGGCGTCGGCAAGGCGCTTGCCAGCCTTTTTTCCGAGCACGTCAAGACCAATCTGGATGCGCACCGTGGGGCGCCGCCGGATGAGGACGACGCCACGGACAGGCTGCTGAACACGGAGGTGGACGGCACACGGCTCGATGACGACCAGATCGTGGCGGTATTGCGCAACTGGGCGGCGGGACACGGAACGGTCGTGGCCGGCCTGGGCATCTTGGTGATGCATCTTGCGCGACAGTCCGAGCTGCAGGCGCGCCTGCGGCGCGACCCGGTGCTGATCCCCGCAGCGATCGAGGAAATCCTGCGCAGCGATGGCCCGCTCGTAGCCAACCCGCGCACGACGACGCGAGAGGTCGAGATCCAGGGGCGCACGATACCGAAGGGCGAGCGATTGACGCTGATGTGGATCGCCGCGAATCGTGATCCACGAGCATTCGAAGATCCGGATGCGATCCGGATCGAACGCGCGCTGGAAACCGGCATGGTTTGGGGACGAGGCATCCACGTGTGCCAGGGGGTATCGTTGGCCAGGCTCGAGTTGCGCGTTGCGCTCGAAGAACTGCTCGCGCGTACCGAACGTTTCGAACTGACCGAGACTGCCCCGCAGCGGGCGATCTATCCATCCAACGGACTGGCCTCGCTCCCCTTGCGCTTCCTCTGACGGACCGGCGGCCATTGCCGGGGCCATCACCCCGCGTACGCGCCACTTGCGTGTCGTATCTCTGCGTGGGGCCGCGCGTGCCCTGAGCCGTGCGTGGTTGCCACGTGAGCGGAATCGCAGCGCTGCATGCCATCTTGAAATATCGCGTCCCACGGCGCGTTCCCGCCAGCCAGGTTCGTCCGGTCCTGTGACATGGGATGGGCGTGCCGAGGTGCACGCGAATTCCGTGTGGCGGGCCGGTGCCAAGCTCCATGCCAGTTCCACTGGTGGCGCGTGTCGATAACAAGCGAGATCTGCAAATCCTTGCTGTACCGGCCCCGTGCGGCGCGGTGAGCCCGGGAGCGATTGCTCGCCTGCTCTCGTAACGAAACTCCCCGAAGGATCACACAGATGCAACATACCGCGGCCAGACTGCGCGCTCGGTCCGCGAGGCCGTCCTTTCAGAAAATTCTCACGGGAGATCCTCATAATGAAGTGTTCCAAGCTCGTCCTCACCCTGGCTGCCGCCTTTGCCGCGCAGGTCCATGCAGGACCCACGGTCAACGGCCCGATGGGGTTCACGCCCATCGCCGGCTCCGCCTACGGCATGGAGGCCGATCCGAGCGTCGCTACCGCGCCGTGGGTCATCCCCGAAGGCTACACGCAGAAGATCGTGTCGGACGAGACCCATCTCGATATCTATGTCGGCAACGACTGGAACGACATGAACACGGTCAACGAAACCGGTCCGCAGGCAGGCCGGTACCTTTACCGCACCCATGAAGTGCGCGGCGGTGCCGTCGGCGACGACGGCAACTCGCGGCGCGTCGACGGTGGCAGCGGCGGTGCGGTGTCCGTCGTCGACCTGAAGACGGGCGTCGCCAAGGAAGTCGTCACCCGCGTCGACTGGGAAGCGCTCGACGGCATCTTCTGGACGCCGTGGCAGACCATCCTCTTCGCGGAAGAGGTCGGCACCTCGGCGCGTCCGGATCCGGATGCGCCCAATGCCACCGCCGGCCTCGTCTACGAGCTCAAACTCGACAAACACGACCTGACGCGCGCCGAGCACGTGACCGTGCGCCCGATGCTCGGCGCCCTGGCCCACGAAGGGATCGAGGCCGACTCGCGCGGGAACATCTACGTCATCGACGAAGATCGTCGCGGCTCGATCTACAAGTTCGTTCCCACGAACTACGGCGATCTTTCCCATGGCCAGTTGTACGCGCTCAAGGTCAAGAGCGGCGGCAAGACCGGGGCCGCCGAGTGGGTGCCTCTCGACATGGCTCAGGCGCAGGTCCGCGCGAACGTCGCGGCGCGTGCCGTCGGCGCGACCGAATACTGCCGTCCCGAAGATCTCGAGCGGCTCGGCAGCACGCTCTACGTTGCGCTCACGTGCGAAGACGTCGACAACCCCGCGAACACGAACGGTCGCGGCGCGGTGATGGCGGTCGAGCTCGGCGACAAGCCCGTCGTGAGCTACGTCGTCGCGGCGGGCAAGAATGTGCCGATCGAGGACCGTGCCAACAAGGTGACGGGCTTCAAGGGCGCCGACAACCTGGCCAGCGGTCCGGATGGCAAGCTCTGGATCGTGGAAGACAACGCCTACAGCGACATCTGGGTGTACGACCCGCGCTCGGCCGACGCCAACGGCGACGGCTATCGTGACGGCGTCCATCTGTTCGCCTCGCTGAAGGAAAGCGCTGCCGAGGGTACCGGCATCTACTTCGGCAAGGATCCGCAAACGCTCTACGTCAACGTGCAGCACTCTGCCACGGGCAACGACAAGATGATCGCGATCACCAAGCGCAAGTAATCCGCGTCATTGTCCCTGACTGCCCCCACTGGCGACAGTGGGGAATTTTTTTGTCCGGAAATGTCTTCATGACCTATCGGGCTTGCCGTGATCACCGGATCCACCCGACATAACATGCTTATCGCAATGGGTGGCAAAGAATGCGCGGTTCGGCAAGTTGCCGCGTCCCGGATATCGATGCGTGGGCATACGAGGTGATCCATGTCCAGGATGGACAGGTAGCGGAACAAACCGTACGTTTTTCCTTCTCGGAATCGTCCGAGGACGGCTGCTTCCTTGCCACGGGGTGCGGTGACGGAGGTACGCGAGAATACGTTCCGGTGAACCCATCGCGCGATGTACACTCGAGCGTCTGCGTTACGAATTGCTGCCTCGATTCGTCTCGACATCCACCAGGGAGTCTTTCCGCATGACTTCAACGCTGCCTTCCATCCCTCATCGATCGGGCATGGAAAACACCCGGGAGCGCTACGGGTCGATCGCCCGCATTCTGCACTGGAGCATCGCCTGGCTTTTTCTCGCCAGCTATGCGGCGGTGTATACGCGTCATTGGTTCACGTTGCCGAAAACGCCGGAAAACTGGATCGCGCTGCAGACCCACCTGGTCGTCGGCGTGCTCATCGCCATCCTGGTCGTCGCGCGCGTCATCTGGCGCGTGCGCAGCCCTCAGCCCGACGACGTTCCAGGTACGCGGCTGGAGCACCTGGCCTCGCATGCCATGCATATCGCGCTTTATTTCGTCATGATCATCATGCCGATCAGCGGCTATCTGGGGACGGGCGTGGCGATCGAGGTTCCGCTGCTTGGCGACATTCCCAGCTTCAAGGACACAGCGCTGTTCCAATCCCTGGGCGTGGACTGGGAGACGTTTGAGAAACCCGTGGATTTCGTGCACAAAAACGGGGGTGCGTATGTCGTCTGGGTGCTGGTCGTGCTCCACGCAGCGGCGGCGTTCTACCATCATTTCGTGCGCCGCGACGACGTGATGCGCCGCATGCTTTCTCCTTCACGTCAGCGCTGAGGCGCTGCAGCACGCCAGAAATCGCCGGGCCGCGGCGCGGCGTCGCGTGCGGCCCGGGGCACCGGAAGTTTCGATGTTGCATGGAGTCGCGAGTGGATTCCAATCACTCTCCGGCATCGGGGACCGAAGCCGGCTTTGGTGGTGTGCGTATAGATGCTGCGGGGCGACGGCTTCGCACAATGGGGGTTTGGACCCGAGGTCGGCTACTGGCCGGTGGCCTCGATACCTTGCATGGCGATCCTTGACCGAGCTCGGCGACATCCGGCCCCGGCGCGGCTGACGCCTTGCCAGGCAGGCGGCCGCGCGAGCCGTGGACCTGGCCAAGGCAGGTGTGGGCTCCGGCACGACTTCAGCGCCAGAAGAGCGGGTCGACGCGCCGTCCGGATTTTCTCGAGGCCGGGTTCGGGGTGACGCCGTTTCGTCTCCGAGACGGCCGGCGTTAACGGTGTGCCCGCGGCGATAGGCATCCGTGCCCGTATGAACGGGTATCATTTCCGAGATGAAGGCGACAAGTTGCGGGTGAAGGCCGCTTTCCACAGTTTTTGGACGTTCCGTACCGGCGCTGCGCAGGCAAGGGTACGCGTTCAAGCGCGGGCCGGCCGTCGCAGCGCTGGCCGTCAGTGGCGGGAGTTGCCCTTCGATGCCGGGTGACAGCGCATTGCGTACTGATGCCACCTCGACTCACCACCCCTTGCTCATTGCCGTGGTGGTCGCCGCCCTCTCGGTGCTGGCTCCGTTCACCATCGACACCTATCTGCCATCGTTTCCGGCGATCGCGGCGGAACTCGATGCCAGCCACGCGCAGATGCAGCAGACGATGGGGCTGTATCTCGCCGCGTTTGCGATCGTCACGCTGATCTACGGCCCGCTGTCTGACCGCTTCGGTCGACGTCCGGTCATCGTCGGTGCGCTGTTGCTGTACGTGGTGGGCAGCGTCGGTGCGGCGCTCGCATCAACGATCGAGGGGCTGCTCTTCTGGCGCGTGGTGCAAGGATTGTCGGCCGGTGCCGGCGTCGTCGTGGGGCGCGCCATGGTGCGCGATGCGTTCAGCGGGCATCACGCGCAGCGCGTCTTGTCACACGCCATGCTGATGTTTGCTGTTGCGCCCGCGATCGCGCCGATGATCGGCGGCATGTTGCAGCACGCCTACGACTGGCGTGCCGTCTTCTGGTTTCTTGCGTTGCTCGGGGCTTGCGTCTTTGCGCTCGTCGCTTGGCGCGCGCCGGAAACGCTGCCCGTTGCGGCACGCCGCTCGATTCATCCGGTGAAAGTGGGGCGCGCATACGCGGAGGCTTTGCGCCACCGTCGCTTCATGGCGCTGGTGTTGGCCTTCGCGCTCAACTTCGGCGGTTTTTTCATTTATATCGCGGCCGCGCCGACGCTGCTGTACGAGCATCTGCATCTGGGACTGAACGACTTCTGGATGCAGTTCGTGCCCATGGTCGCCGGTCTGATGCTGGGTTCGTTCGCGACCGGACGCCTTGCCGGACGCATGACGCCGGAGCGCGGCATCGAGATCAGCTACGGGGTGATGCTTGTGGCGAGCCTGCTCAATGTGGCGCAGGCGTTCTGGTTGCCGCCGGCACCGGTGAACGTGCTCGCACCGCTGGTTCTGTACGCGTTTGCGGTTTCGTTCAGCATGCCCGGCCTCACCGTGCTGGCGCTCGATTGCATCCCGCGCAATCGCGGCATGGCTGCGGCGGTGCAATCTTTCATGCAAGTGGGTTTCAATGCCGTAGTGGCCGGGCTGCTCGTCCCGCTCATTTCGCATCACGTGTGGAGCCTGGCGCTGGGCATGCTCGGTTTGCTGCTGGCCGGCTTGTTGGTTTGGACCTGGCAGGCGCGGTAGCTGGCGAGGCGGCACGGCTGGCTGGCGCGTCATATTGCGGGCACGGAACGCCGAGCCGTCCGAGAGCTTCGTTTCTCCACGAGAGTTGCCGGGTTCTTCGTCTGGGGTGCGGCTGGCCCGATTCTCGGCCTTCCTCAGCGGCTGCCACGTTTCACCGCGCACACCGCAGGGGTGCGAAATCGACGTGCGATGGTTTAAGGCCCCTCGGCGCCGTGGCACGTGCCGGGGGAAGTCCTCTTGCCAATGTGGGTATCATTAAGGGTAGCTTGGAAGGGCTCTTGATTCTTGTTTTGGAGGACATCGTCATGGACCAACTCTCATCTGATTTCGCCTCGGATTTGCTGCATGTGAGCCGGGGGCCTTGCCTCTCGCTATATCTGCCGACGCATCGAATCCAGCCCGATCGTCGGGAAGACCCCATCCGTTTTCGCAACCTGGTGCGCGAGCTGGAAGCATCTCTGCGCGAGCAGTATTCCTCGCGCGACATCGAGCCCGCGCTCGCGCCGTTCCGCGAACTTGCCGACGACGCGGCTTTCTGGCGCGGGCGCATGCTGGACGGGCTGGCGGTGCTGGGTGCGCCGGGCCTCTTTCGTGTGTATCAGTTGCAGCGGCCCGTGCCGGAACTGGCGGTCGTGGCCGACAGTTTTCACATCAAGCCCTTGATCCGCATCCTGCAATCCGCCGACCGCTACCACGTACTCGGCGTCGATCGTGAACGGATCCGTCTATTCGAGGGTAACCGGGATCAGCTGGACGAGATCGTCTTTCCGGAAGGCTTTCCGCGTACCAGCAGAGATGTGCTCGGCGAGGAGGAGAACCAGCGCTACATCGGTGCCTGGGCGTCGCGAGCGGGGCAGCCGGGCGTCGTCCATGGCGCGGGTTCCGCCAGCGACATCGTCGATACGGCCATGGAGCGCTTTTTCCGCGCCAGCGATCGTGCGATCCTGCAGCAGTATTCGCGCCCATCGGGGCGGCCGCTGCTGCTGGTGGGGCTTCCCGAGAATCTTGCCCGCTTCCGCGGCTACAGCCGCAATCCGTTCATGTTGCCGACGTCCATCGAGGTCAATCCGGACACGCTCTCGCTGGAAGCGCTGCGCGAGCAGGCATGGCGTGCAATCGAGCCGGTCTACCTCGCCCGGCTCGAAGGACTGGTTGGGAGCTACCAAGCGAGCTATGCCCATGAGCTCGGTGACAGCGACGTCGCGAAGATCGCGCGTAGTGCCATAGCCGGTCGCATCGCTACCCTGCTGGTCGATGCCGAACGCCATGTGCCGGGGCACATCGATCTCGAGACGGGTGCGATTCGGCATGACGAGCTGACGCATCCCAGTGTGGATGACCTGCTCGACGACATCGCCCAGCAGGTGCTGCGTAACGGCGGGCAGGCGATCATGGTGCCGAGCGCGCGCATGCCGACCGATACCGGGCTGGCGGCAATCTACCGGTTTTGAGCCGAAGGCGTGATGTCGCGACATGCTCATGAATCGGGTGGCGATGCATGGTGGACACGCCGGCGGTCGCGAGCCTGGCAACGCAGGATGACGCTGGCTGGCGACCGGTACCCACGTGTGCTCTCGACACGCATTCAGCGTTCTTGCAGCGCCACTCGCGGCGCATGGACATGACCGGGGCTGACGACACGATCGTCGGGCTCGAGCACGCCACGCTGCGCTGGCGCCGCACCAAGATCATCGCGACCCTGGGCCCCGCGTCGGCCGAGCCGGAGGTGCTCGACCGGATGCTTGCCGCAGGGGTGGACGTCGTCCGGCTCAACCTTTCGCACGGTGATCATCAGGTGCACCGTGAGTACGTCCATCGCATACGCGCCGCCGCGCGGCGCCATGACCGGCATGTCGCGATCCTGATGGATTTCCGCGGGCCGAAGATCCGGGTCGGCCGCTTCGAGGGCGGAGGCATCGATCTGCGCGAGGGTGCGATGGTGACGGTGACCACCGCCGCGGTCACGGGTCGCGCCGGCGTCATCCATTCGCAATACCGCGCGCTCGCGAAGGATGTCGCCAAGGGCGACCGTATCCTGCTCGACGACGGCAAGCTGGAACTGCGCGTGCTTGCGGTATCCGGCAACGAGGTGCGCTGCCGTGTCGTGTACGGTGGGAGGCTTACCGACCACAAGGGCATGAACCTGCCCGATTCGGCGCTTTCCACGCCGACGCTCACCGACAAGGACAAGCGCGACGCCGCGTTGGCGGTGGAGCTGGGGGTGGATTTCGTCGCGCTGAGTTTCGTGCGCAGCGCGGCCGACGTTTTGCAATTGCGCAAGCTCCTCGCACGTCATGGCGCGGAGATTCCCATCATCGCGAAGATCGAACATGCCGGCGCGGTGGCCGACATCGATGCGATTCTGCGAACCTCCTACGGCATCATGATCGCACGCGGCGATCTGGGTATCGAGCTGCCCGCCGAAACCGTGCCCCTGATTCAGAACGACCTGATCCGCCGCGCGCGCGAACACGCCGTACCGGTGATCGTTGCCACGCAGATGCTCGAATCCATGCTGCACAGTGCGCGGCCCACCCGCGCCGAGGTGGGGGACGTGGCGAGCGCGGCCCTGAGCAGCACCGACGCGGTGATGCTGTCGGGCGAAACCGCGATCGGCAAGTATCCAGTCGAGGCGGTCCGGACCATGGATCGCATCCTGCGCGAGATCGAACGCCATCAATGGCAGGCAGGCCATTTCATCGACGACGCCGAGCGAAGTGACGGCGGCGGGGCCGTCAGCGATCGCGAGGCCGTTGCACGCGCCGCGGTGGCGCTGGCGCGCGATCTCAAGCTCTCCGCGCTGGTGATTCCCACCATGAGCGGCACCACGGCACGCATTCTCGCGGCCCATCGCGCGACGGCGCTCATGATCGGTGTATGCGTGCGTGATTCGATCAGCCGACGGCTCGCTCTGCATTGGGGGATCGTGCCCGTCCACATGCCCGAATCCGACATTCGAGACTGGCGCCATCTGTGCAAGACCGTCGTTCCCCGCATCGGCCTGCGCGGAAAGGATCGTCAGATACTGGTGATCGAGGGCTTCGGCGACACGCCGGGGCATAACGAACCCGTCATGAAACTGTTGCGGCTGTAAGCGCATCCGGTCACCCGGGTCCGCGCGCAAGAGTGAGCGGGAGCGTGGCCACGCTGACCGCCTCCGGCAAGGCCCGTGCTGCCTTTGCGCGATGCGGTCCCAGCGCTCAGATCAGGCGCTTACGCTCGAGCTCCTTGAGGTATCGTGAGTATCCGAGTTCCGCGATCCTTCCGCTTGCCGCCTGTTCGAGTGCGGCGGTGAAGGCCAGGCCGCCATCCTCCGGATCGTCCGGCACAACGAGCGTGGTCCCATCCATCAGGCGGATGCGTATTCCGTTCACCAGGCCGTTGGGTTCGGCCTCGCAGACGAGGTAGAGCGGGCACTCCTCGTAGGCCGCGACCGAAATCTCCGGGTTGGATGGCCTCGGTTTCCTGCAGCGGGCAGAGCTTGATGAAAGGCATGGCGAAACTTCTCTCCGTCGGGTGGGCCGGGGATGCATGATTCCGTCGCGGAATGCGCCGGACCGGGCGTCGCCTCGGCGTACGTCCGGTCATGCACCGGGAACGTGGCCGTGCGCGCCAGGCGCAAAGTCAGAAAGAACGCCGCCTGCCGGAGGCGAATCGCGCTGCATCATGTCAGCACGTTCCGGATCGGCTACGCGCACGGGTGCCGGAACCCCTTGGCTACGGATCGGCGTGCGATCGGCAACGAGCCGATGGCCAGGTCATCTCGGGCCGCATGTCGTTACTCTCGGCCCGGTGCATCGGCCGGAAATCGGTGTGTAAGGACCGTCTTTGCAGCCATCCCGAAGTGGGCAGCCCGATGGAAAGTGGTCGGGCTCCCGGAGCGCCTGGCTTCGTCGCGAAGAAGAATAATCTGCACCGGACGCGCAACGACGCAGCGCATCTTGGAGAACGCTGTGGGCAGGTCGCGTGGACCGTTCCCCGCCTTGCAGGCCCGAATTGGATGGCGGCCCGAGGTCGGACGATGTCGACGGTGGGCCATTGCGCCCTGACGTGCGTCGTCACATGAGCGCCACGCACGGGGCGCGATTAGACGCGCCCCCGCGTGACGATCAGCGCATTGATTTGCCGGCCAGGCGCAGGATGTCGTCCAGCGGGTTGCCGTCGCCATCCAGATCAAGCATGGCTGCGAGTCCCGATGATCCGCCGGCGCCTGGTGCTGCGCGCCCACCGAGGAGTCCGCCGAGCAGACCTCCCAGGTTGCCCAAGCCACCACCGCCAGCCGGCGCGGCTTGGGCAGCCGCGCCGCTGCGCCCTTGTTTCGCCATGTAGCCCGCAACGAGCATGGCGACGACGGGGAGCATTTTCTTGAGCAGCGCGGGATCGAGCCCCGATTGGGAGGCTGCGTTCTGCGCGACGGCGCGGCTGACGTCCTTGGAGCCGAAAATCTGGCCGAGCACGTCGTTCCCGCGATTCACGTGGGTCGGCTGCGGACTCAGCACGTCATCGAGCAGACCGCCCCCGCCGAGCTGCTGGAGCAGGCCGCCAAGCCCTTCCAGGCCAGTCGGCTGGGCCTGCGCCTGTTTCCGGAACCCGCCGAGAATCGCCGGGATGAGCGCCGCAGCGCCGCTCGCGGCCTGCGTCTCACTCACGCCGAGTTCACGCGCCATCGACTGGAGCCCGCCCATCTGGGCGAGAATGTCGGTCAGTTGCATGTGTTTACTCCGTGGGATTGGAAACGGCGCTGGTTCAATCCAGTAGTTCCTTGGGGATGTTGCCGCCGTTTGCCGCGATCTTCGCCAGCACGGTCTTGTGCAGCCACATGTTCATCTTTGCCGAATCTCCCATCAGATCGGCAGGGCAGCCCAGTTCGGTCGCCAGTTCCTTGCGGGCGGCAAGGCTGCTGTCGATGTCGAGCAGTTTCAGCAAGTCGACGATGGAAGTCCGCCAGTTCAGCTTCTGCGGGTTTGCGGCCGCACGCTGTTCGAGTTGTGCGACAACGTCCACGACTGCGATCGGCGTCGGGGCCGGTGCAGCCGCGGTCGCTCCGGGTGCCGCCGCAGGCGCCGCGCCGGGCGCGGGTGCTGCCGCCGCGTCCTTACCGCCGATACCGAGCTTCGCGAGTATCTTGCTGAAAAATCCCATGGTCCTCTCCTTTGCGAGTTGGTGGAACGGTGCCGCGTTGCGGGATTGCATACGGTGCCGTTCCGGTTGGCGAACGGTTCTATGGCGTGTCATCAATCGATGCTCCTTGAGGGTTGATAGCCCATGGGCGTGTA
>DAOKZP010000002.1:0-139735 GCA_035325585.1 Thiobacillaceae bacterium
CGGTCGATGCGCAGCACCTTGCCGGTGGGCTTCTGGGTGAACTTGTAGGCGCCGTGCGAGGTGCCGATGGCGATCGCCAGGGCATCGACCTTCGTCTTGGCGACGAAATCCGCCGCCTCATCGGGGTCGGTCAGCAGCATGGAATGATCCAGCGTGCCCTCCGCGCCGTGGCCGTCTTCTTCACCGGCCTTGCCGGTCTCCAGCGAGCCGAGGCAGCCAAGTTCGCCTTCGACGGACACGCCGCAGGCGTGCGCCAGTTCCGCGACCTTGCGGGTGACGTCGACGTTGTACTCGTAGCTGGAGGGTGTCTTGCCGTCTTCCTTGAGCGAGCCGTCCATCATGACCGACGAGAACCCGGACTGGATCGAACGGAAGCAGATCGCCGGGGACGCGCCGTGGTCCTGGTGCATGCAGATGGGAATATGCGGATACATCTCGATCGCGGCCTGGATCAGGTGGCGCAGGAAGGGCTCACCCGCGTAGGAACGCGCACCGGCGGACCCTTGCAGGATCACCGGCGAATCGACGGCGGCGGCGGCCTGCATGATGGCGTGAACCTGTTCCATGTTGTTGACGTTGAACGCCGGCAGGCCATAACCGTTCTCGGCCGCATGGTCTAGCAGTTGACGAAGGGAAATCAGGGCCATTTACACTCTCCTAGTTTAAAAAACTGCGGTCTAATCAGGTTCTTTTCGAGTCGCCGACACGAACGATCTTCATGGTGTTGGTACCGCCGGACTGGCCGATCGGTTCCCCGATGGTCAGCAAAATCAGATCGCCGTCACGTACGGCGCCGCGCCGGCGCAACTCCTCTTCGGCCTCGGCGAGGAGCACGTCGCGCTCCTTGTTGGCATTCTGCAGGTTGATCGGATAGACGCCGCGGAAGAGGGTCACTTTTCTACGGGTTTGAACCTCGGGTGTCAAGGCGTAGACCGGCACCCGCGTGGACAGCCGGCTCATCCACAGGCAGGTGTTGCCCGATTCGGTGAGCGCCGCGATCGCCTTGATGTTCAGATGCACGGACGTGAAGACCGACGACATCGCGATGGCCTCGTCCGGGCGCAAGAAGCTGTGATCGAGCCGCGCGCTTCCCGCAAATACGGGTTCGGCCTCCTTCTCCGCTTCCAGGCACACGCGGTGCATCGCCTGTACCGCCTCGATCGGATACTCGCCGGCGGCCGTCTCGGCGGAAAGCATCACCGCGTCGGTGCCGTCGAGCACGGCATTCGCGACGTCGGACACCTCGGCACGGGTGGGGATGGGGCTCGATATCATCGACTCCATCATCTGGGTCGCGGTGATCACGAGTTTGTTGCGCTCGAGCGCCATGCGGATCATGCGCTTCTGCAGTGCGGGAACCGCCGCGTCTCCCACCTCCACGCCGAGATCGCCGCGCGCCACCATGATCGCGTCGGATGCGTCGAGAATGTCCTCGAGATTTTCGATCGCTTCGCTGCGCTCGATCTTCGCGACCAGCTGGCTCCTGCCGCCCGCCGCCCGCAGAAGCTCGCGCGCCTGCCGCATGTCGGCGCCGGAGCGCGGGAACGATACCGCAAGATAGTCCGCGTTGAGAGCCGCGGCGGTCTTGATGTCTTCGATGTCCTTCTCGGTCAGGGCCGCGGCCGACAAGCCGCCGCCCTTGCGGTTGATGCCCTTGTTGTTGGACAGCACTCCGCCCTGGACGACCGTGCAGACGATTTCGTTGCCGCGCACCTCCTCGACCCAGAGCTCGATGCGGCCGTCGTCGAGCAGCAGGGTCACGCCGCGCTTCACGTCGCTCGGGAGCTCCTTGTAGTCGAGCCCTACGCGGTGCTGGTCCCCGAGCAGGCAATCGGCATCGAGGATGAACGCGTCGCCCTTGCCAAGGACGATCTTGCCGTCCTTGAACTTGCCGATGCGGATCTTGGGGCCTTGCAGGTCCACCAGCACGCCAACGGCGCGGCCGCGCGTGCGCGCGAGTGCGCGCACCATTTCCGCGCGGTCGATGTGATCCTGCGCGACGCCGTGGGAAAAGTTGAGGCGCACCACATCGAGGCCCGTCTCCATCATCCGATCGAGGATCTTCGGATCGGAACAGGCGGGGCCGAGGGTCGCGACGATTTTGGTTCTGCGGATCATGTCGGTGGGCGAGCGGGGATGAACGACGAACGGCCTGTAAACGAAAACGGTGAGCGATTCCGCTCACCGCTCCACGGACCGGCGCTCAACCCTGGGCGCGTTCCTCCAGGATGGCCACGGCGGGCAGAACCTTGCCCTCGAGGTACTCGAGGAACGCGCCGCCGGCGGTGGAGATGTAGCTCACCTTGTCGTAGATGTCGTACTTCTGGATCGCCGCGATGGTGTCGCCGCCGCCGGCCAGGCTGAAGCCCGACGCGCCCGCGATCGCCATCGAGACGGTCTTGGTGCCTTCGCCGAACTGGTCGAACTCGAACACGCCGACCGGGCCGTTCCACACGATGGTGCCGGCCTTCGCGATGATGTCGGCCAGCTCCTGCGCGCTCTTCGGCCCGATGTCGAAGATCATGTCGTCATCCGCGACCTCGTCGGCGGTCTTCAGCACGGCCGGTTCGGCGGCGTCGAACTTCTTGCCGACCACCACGTCGACCGCGATCGGAATCGACGCGCCGCGGGCGGCCATTTTCTCGATCAGCGCCTTGGCCGTGGGAATGAGATCGTGTTCGCACAGCGACTTGCCGACGTTCTTGCCCGCCGCGGCGAGGAAGGTGTTCGCGATGCCGCCGCCGACGACCAACTGGTCGACCTTCTCGGACAACGCCTCGAGCACGGTGAGCTTGGTGGAGACCTTCGATCCGCCGACGATGGCGACCATCGGCCGGGCGGGATCGGCGAGCGCCTTGGCGAGGGCGTCAAGTTCTTCGGTGAGCAGGATGCCGGCAGCGGCGACCGGAGCGAACTTGGCGATGCCGTGGGTCGATGCTTCGGCACGATGCGCCGTGCCGAAGGCGTCCATGACGAAGACGTCGCACAATGCGGCGTACTTCTTCGCGGTGTCGTCGACGTTCTTCTTCTCGCCCTTGTTGACGCGGCAGTTCTCCAGAACGACCAATTCGCCCTCGGCGACGTCGAAACCGCCATCGACCCACTCACGGATAAGCCGCACGTTCTTGCCGAGTTTCTGCGCGATGACGTCGACCACGGGCTTCAGGGAATCTTCTTCCTTGAACTCGCCTTCCGTCGGACGGCCGAGGTGAGAGGTGACCATCACCCGGGCGCCGGCCTTGAGGCAGTGTTCGATGGTGCGCATCGACGCGGTGATGCGGGCATCCGAGGTGACCTTGCCGTCCTTGACGGGCACGTTCATGTCTGCGCGGATGAAAACGCGCTTGCCCTTGAGATCGAGATCCGTGACGCGGATGAATGCCATGTTTGTTTCTCCTGAGAAGTAAGGCTTGAGGATTGGCGCGAACTCGTGCCGCGCCAGGCCTGAAGGCTCACGGCCAGGGGCGAGAAACCGAAGCCGCGGGACCGCCGGAGCCATGCGCGGAGAAGGCGCATGCTCCGGCGTCGGATCGCCGGCCCCGGGGTTCCCGCTTTACTTCGCGACGTGCTCCGTGAAACGCAGCATGTTGCAGGTGTAGCCGTACTCGTTGTCGTACCACGCGACGACTTTGACGAAGGTGTCGTCGAGCGCGATGCCGGCGTCGGCGTCGAAGATCGAGGAGTAGGGATTGCCGCGGAAATCGGTCGCGACGACCTTGTCCTCGGTGTAGCCCAGGGTCTTGCTGATGTCGCCGGACTGGCTCGCCGCCTTCATCGCCTTGCAGATCTCCTCGTACTTGGCCGGCTTCTCGAGTTCGACGGTGAGGTCGACCACGGAGACGTCCGACGTCGGCACGCGGAAGGCCATGCCCGTCAGCCTGCCGTTCAGTTCGGGCAGGACCTTGCCGACGGCCTTGGCGGCGCCGGTCGACGAGGGGATGATGTTCTCCAGGATGCCGCGGCCGCCGCGCCAGTCCTTCTTGGAAGGACCGTCAACGGTCTTCTGGGTCGCGGTGGCGGCGTGCACGGTCGACATCAGGCCACGCTTGATGCCCCAGTTGTCGTGCAGCACCTTGGCGACGGGCGCCAGGCAGTTGGTCGTGCAGGAGGCCGCGGAAACGATCGCCTCGCCGGCATAGTTCTGGTGGTTCACGCCGTACACGAACATCGGGGTCTTGTCCTTGGACGGGGCCGACATGACGACTTTCTTGGCGCCGGCCTTGAGGTGCGCCTGGCAGGACTCGTCGTCCAGGAAGAAGCCGGTGCACTCGAGCACGATGTCGGCGCCCACGTCGCCCCACTTCAGGTTCGCGGGATCCTTCTCCGCGGTCAGACGGATCTTCTTGCCATTCACGACCAGGTTGTTGCCGTCGACCTTGATGTCGCCCTGGAAATTGCCGTGCACCGAGTCGTATTTCAGCATGTAGGCGAGATAGTCGGGCTCGAGCAGGTCGTTGATCGCGACCACTTCGATGCCGGGGAAGTCCTTGGCGATCGCGCGGAAAGCCATGCGGCCGATACGACCGAAACCGTTGATACCAACTTTGATAGCCATTTGCAGTTTCTCCAGTGAGGTTGAAAATTCTTTCAAGGGCCAGGAAACCGGCCCGGAGGGCTAGCGGAAACCGGGCACGGCGCGGATTGCAGTCCGCGGGTGCCAAGGTTCCCGGATCTTAGCCGCCAGCGCTTCAGATGACGCCCTTCACGGCGGCGGCAACCGCTTCCGCGGTGACGCCGAATTCCTTGAAGAGAACCGGCGCGGGCGCCGATTCGCCGAAGCGGTCGACGCCGACCACGGCACCTTCGAGCCCGACGTACTTGCGCCAGAAGTCCGTCACGCCCGCCTCGACCGCGACGCGCGGCAGGCCCTTGGGCAGCACGCTCTCACGGTAGGCAGCGTCCTGCTTGTCGAAGGTGTTGGTCGACGGCATCGACACGACGCGCACCGCGATCCCCTCGCCCGCGAGCATCTCCTGCGCCTTCACCGCGAGCTCGACTTCGGAACCGGTCGCGATGATGACGGCCTCCGCACCGGCGGCATCACGCAGCACGTAACCGCCGCGCACGATGTTGGCGATCGTCGCGTCGTCGCGCTGCATGAAAGGCAGGTTCTGGCGCGACAGCACGTGGCAGGTCGGGCCGGTCATGCGCTCCACCGAGGCCACCCAGCCGACCAGCGTCTCCACGGTGTCGCACGGGCGCCAGACATCCATGTTCGGGATCATGCGCAGCGTGGCGGTCTGCTCGACCGGCTGGTGAGTCGGGCCGTCCTCACCAAGACCGATCGAATCGTGGGTGAACACGTGGATCACGCGCTGCTTCATCAGCGCGCCCATGCGGATCGCGTTGCGCGAATACTCCGAGAACATCAGGAAGGTGCCGCCAAACGGCAGGATGCCGCCGTGCAGCGCCATGCCGTTCATGATCGCGGCCATGCCGAATTCGCGCACGCCGTAGCTGATGTAGTTGCCGGCGTTGCCGTGACGCACGGGATGGCAGCCCGTCCAGTTGGTCAGGTTGGAGCCGGTGAGGTCAGCGGAGCCGCCGACGAACTCGGGCAGCGCGGGCGCAAGCGCGTTGATCGCGATCTGGCTGGCTTTGCGGGTGGCGACGGTCTCGCCCTTGGCGTTGATGGCGGCCAGCTGCTCCGCGACGTGCGCCTTCCAATTGGCCGGCAGTTCGCCCTTCATGCGGCGCTCGAACTCAGCGGCCTCGGCCGGGAAGGCCTTCTTGTACTCGGCGAATTTATTGTTCCACAGCGTTTCCAGTCCCTGGCCCTTGGTCTTCGCATCCCAGCCGGCGTAGATGTCGGCGGGAATCTCGAACGCAGGATGGTTCCAGCCCATGTGCTTGCGGGTCGCCTCGACTTCCTCGTGGCCGAGCGCGGCACCATGCACGTCGTGGGTGCCGGCCTTGTTCGGCGAACCCTTGCCGATGATCGTCTTGCAGCAGATCAGGGTGGGCTTGTCGGTGCTGGTCTTGGCCTTCTGGATCGCCGCCTCGATCGCGACAACGTCATGGCCGTCGACGTCGCGAATGACGTTCCAGCCGTAGGCCTCGAAGCGCTTGGCGGTGTCGTCGGTGTACCAGTGCTCGATGTGGCCGTCGATGGAGATGCCGTTGTCGTCCCAGAAGGCGATCAGCTTGTTGAGCTTCCAGGTGCCGGCGAGCGCGCACGCCTCGTGCGAGATGCCCTCCATCATGCAGCCGTCGCCCATGAACACGTAGGTGTGGTGGTCGACGATGGTGTGGTCCGGCTTGTTGAACTCGGCGGCGAGGATCTTTTCGGACATCGCCATGCCCACGGCATTGCTGATGCCCTGGCCGAGCGGGCCGGTCGTCGTCTCGATGCCCGGGGCGTAGCCGTACTCGGGGTGGCCGGGGGTCTTGGAATGCAGTTGCCGGAACTGCTTCAGATCTTCCATCGACAGGTCGTAACCGGTCAGATGGAGCAGGGCGTAGATCAGCATCGAGCCATGGCCGTTCGACAGGATGAAGCGGTCGCGATCCGCCCACTTCGGATTGGCCGGGTTGTGGCGCAGATGGTGGTTCCAGAGCGTTTCTGCGATTTCAGCCATGCCCATGGGGGCGCCGGGGTGGCCGGACTTGGCTTTTTCGACAGCGTCCATCGCAAGCGCACGGATGGCGTTGGCCAGATCGTTACGGGTAGGCATTGCGTTCCCTTCAGCTAAAGTAAAAAAACGGCGGCGGCGCCCGGAAAAAGCCGCGCAAGAGGCAGCTTGGGCAGAATATGCAAAAACCTTGATTATCCGCCAGCAGGCCGCGGTTTCGCAAGCCGCAGCCCCGGGGCGCTAAACCCCTTCTGCTGCATGGACTTAAGCGGCCAAGCTCATGCATCTACTCAAGATCGGCAGCGCTAAAATCTTTTTATCCGGCCCATCGAACGGCTTATGCGCCGGCGGCCTTCAACCAGTCGCGCCAGAGCTCGAAAAGCGCGGGGCTGGCAGACGCAACCACCGAGCGTTCCCAGACGTTCGCGATGTCGAAGCTGCCGGACAGGCAAGCGAGACGGCCGCCCGCCTCTTCGAGGATCAGGGCACCCGCGGCATAGTCCCACAGCTTCTGGCCGCCATGGAGATAGATGTCGAAGCGTCCCGCAGCGGTATAGCACCAATCCAGCGTGGATGCGCCGAAGTTACGCTGCGACGCGTAGGGCGGCCACGACGCGAGCCGCCCGGCGAGTTCGCGGGCGATGCGCTTCATCTCCACGCCGGCCAGTGCGCGCCGCAACTCGGTCGCCGGCTGGCGCAGCGGCAAGGGCGTGCCGTTCAGGTGCGCACCCTGCCCGCGTTCCGCGCTGAACATCTCGTCCGCGACGGGATCGTAGACGACGCCGAGCCGGCGCTCCCCCTTGTAGAGATAGGCGACCGACACCGCAAAATACGGCACCCCCGCCACGAAATTGGACGTGCCGTCGATGGGGTCGACGCACCATAGACCATCTCGTCCGGCATCCCACGCGTCGCGCTGCTGCAGTTCGCTCATCTCCTCGCCCAGCACGGGGGCGTGTCGGATCTGCGGCAGCGCCGCCTCCAATGCGGCCTGGGTCGCCGCATCCGCCTCGGTGAACAGGCTTCCGTCCTCCTTGCGGCTGTGCGCCACCTTCAGGAAACGGGGCGTGACTTCGCGTTGCGCGACCTCGCGCACCAGGGCTTCTACCTCTTTACGCAGGCTCATGCGCGTCGGCAGTAGCAGTAGACGAATTCCTGTTCGCCTCCCGCGGGGGTGTGATGGATCTCGGTCTCGTGGCCGAGCAGGCGAAACGGCGTGCCGAACTCGGCATGCAAGGCGTCAGGTGCATAGCGCACGACATCGAGCCCCGAGCATTGCAGCGGCCCGCCGGGGCCGAAAGCGGCAACGATCACGTGGCCGCCCGGTTTCAGGCTTTTCAGTATCTGCTCGACGTACCGCGCACGATCACCGGGATCGGTCAGGAAATGGAACACCGCACGATCGTGCCAGACATCGTAGGACGCTGCCGGCAGGTCGGCGGACGTGACGTCGGCAGCGATCCAGCGCACGGAAGCGGCGCGCGGACCGAGGCGCGCCTGGCTGACCGCAAGCGCGGATTCGGCGAGGTCGAGCACGGTCAGGTTACGGTAGCCCGCGTCGAGCAGATCGTCGACCAGAACCGAGGCACCGCCGCCGACGTCGATGATGTGGGCATCCTTGCCGGCACAATTTTCGATCAGGCGCAGCGAGGAGGCCGCACGCGGCTGGAACCAGCTGACCTCGTCGGTCGCCTTGCTGCTGTAGACGGTTTCCCAATGCCGGCGCCGCTCGTCCATGTCATGCCTCTTTCCACTTGATGGAGCAGCCCATGCTGGGGATCTGCTCCGCAGGACCGCGCTGGGTCGCCGCGACCTCTTTCATTGCCTCGAAAAGATCGCGTCGCGCATCTTCCGGCGCCGTTTCCTTGCGGGAAGCGTCGAAGCGGCCCCGATACTGCAACTCAAAATCGCGGTTGAAGCCGAAGAAGTCCGGCGTGCAGACGGCGCCGTACGCCTTGGCTACGGCCTGCGTTTCGTCGATCACGTAAGGGAAAGGGAAAGCGAACTCCGCGGAGACCGCCTTCATGTTTTCGAACCCGTCCTCCGGATACTCGGCAGGGTCGTTCGACATGATCGCGATCGCGCGAATGCCATGATCGCGTTCGAGCTCCGCCAGGTCCCGCACCAGACGCGGGCGGATCGCCTTCACGTAGGGGCAGTGGTTGCAGATGAACATGACCAGCAGCCCGTTCGGGCCCATCGCGTCCTGCAACGTCCAGATCCGGCCGTCGACGCCCGGGAGGCTGAAGGCGGGCGCCTTCCAGCCGAAGTCGCACACAGGGGTGGTGAGGGAGACCAATGGTGTACTCCACGGATTCTTGCGTCTCGGCATAATAGCAAGATGTCGGCTCCCCGTTTCTACCTTGATGAACGGCTTGCGCCCGGCGCCCGCCTCAGTCTGCCGGCGGGCCCGGCACGCCACGCGGCACGCGCCCTGCGGCTCGGCATCGGCGACGCCGTAACACTGTTCAACGGCACGGGCGGCGAGTATGCCGCCCGCATCGAGCGCATCCATCGGGACGACGTCGCCGTCACGATCACCGGTTTCACCGACGTCGAGCGCGAATCGCCGCTGCGCGTCATCCTGGCGCAAGGCATTTCCAGCGGGGAGCGCATGGACTATACGTTGCAGAAGGCGGTCGAACTCGGTGTCCGGGCGATCCAGCCGATCGCCGCGAAACGCAGCGTCGTCAAACTCGCCGGCGAACGCGCGGACCGGCGCGTCCTGCACTGGCAGGGCGTGGTCGCCAGCGCCTGCGAACAATGCGGCCGCAACCACGTACCCGCCGTCGGCACCCCGCTGAGTCTGGCCGATTGGCTCGGAACGCAGCCCCCGGGGCGCCTGCTGTTCCTGTCGCCCGGCGCCGAAACCCGCCTCGCCGACCTGCCGGCGCCCATCTCGACCGATTGCCTCGTCGCCGGGCCCGAAGGCGGATTCCAGGCCGACGAACTCGCGGCACTGCAGGCGGCGGAGGCGATCCCCATCCGTCTGGGGCCGCGCGTGCTGCGTACCGAAACCGCCGCGCTGGCAGCGCTGGCAGCGATGCAGACGCTGTGGGGCGACTTCTGACGCGATTTCAAAGGCCATCGCAACTGTGCCGCGCGCGGGGGCACGCCGCACATCCCCCAAACGGTTTTTGGGTATCCTTCAGATATTCAACCCTGCTCGTACCATCGCTTTGACCGACACCACCGACTTCGTCCATTGGTTCCGCGCGGCCGCTCCGTACATCCACGGGTTCCGCGGCAAGACTTTCGTCATCGCATTCGGCGGCGAACTGGTGGCGGACGGCGGTTTCGTGCAGCTCGCGCATGACGTGAACCTGCTGAACAGCCTCGGCGTGAGACTGGTTCTGGTACACGGCGTGCGCCCCCAGGTCGAGGCGCGCCTCACGGAGAACGGTACCGCGATCCGCTACGTCAACGGCCTGCGCGTCACCGACGCCGCCGCGCTCGCCTGCGTGAAGGAAGCCGCCGGCACGGTACGCGTCGAGATCGAGGCGCTGCTCTCGCTCGGACTGGCGAACACGCCGATGGCAGGTGCGGACATCCGCGTCGCCTCCGGCAACTTCGTCACCGCGCAGCCCCTGGGCGTGCGCGACGGCGTCGACCTCATGCACACCGGTGAAGTGCGCAAGATCGATGCGGCGGCGATCCGGCGCCGGCTCGACCAGCATGACATCGTACTGCTGTCCCCGATCGGCTATTCGCCGACCGGGGAGATCTTCAACCTCAGCCTGGAGGACGTCGCCACCCAAGCCGCGGTCGAACTGGCCGCCGACAAGCTGATCTTCCTGATGAACATCGAGGGGGTGCCCGACGAGGACGGCACGATCCACAACGCACTCACCGTAAACGAGGCGCGTCAGGTGCAGGAAAGCGCCACATCGCTGCCGGAGGACGTTTCCTACTACCTCCCGTGCGCGATCACCGCATGCACGCAGGGCGTCAAGCGCGCCCACCTCATCGGCCGCCACCGTGACGGCGCGCTCTTGTCCGAACTTTTCACCCGCGACGGCGTCGGAACGCTCATTACGCCCATGCCGTTGGAAACGCTACGCGCCGCCACCATCGACGACGTCGGCGGCATCCTCGGCGTGATCGAGCCGCTCGAACGCGAAGGCATCCTCGTGCGACGCTCGCGCGAACTGCTCGAAATGGAGATCGACCGCTTTCTCGTGCTGGAATCGGACGGCGTGATCGCCGGCTGCGCCGCCCTGTACCCGTTTCCCGAGGAGCACGCCGCGGAGCTGGCCTGCCTCGCCGTCTCGCGCGACTTCCGGGGGCGCGGCTTCGGCGACCGCTTGCTCGCGGAGGCCGAGAAGCGGGGCAAGAAGGCCGGCTTCCAGAGCCTGTTCGTGCTGACCACACGCACCGAGCACTGGTTCGAGGAGCGCGGCTTCATCGAAACCAGCCCCGACCACCTGCCGAAAGGCAAGCAGGCGCTCTACAACTATCAACGAAAGTCCAAGGTCCTGCAGAAGACCCTGTAACCGCAAGCCAATAACAACAAGGATCCAAGACGGTGTCTTCGTCCATCCGACCGGCCGGGCCACACGGCCATTGCCGCACTGCCCATTTCCGTCCCTCAATCCCACGCCGCTTTTCCCGGCCGTCGCTCGCCGCGCTGATCACGTGCGTCATGCTGGCGCTTGCGTACCTGCCTGCGGCCGGCGTCACGCGGCCGCTGACGCTCGGTGTCTTTCCCCATCTGACGCCACGTCAGATCATCACCGCGTATCAGCCGCTCGTCGGGGCGCTCGAGGCGAGCCTGGGGCGCGAGGTGGCATTGGTGAGCGCGCCTGATTTCAAGACTTTCATCACGCGCACCCGGCACGGTGACTACGATATCGTGCTCACCGCGCCGCATCTCGCCTGGCTGGCGCGAGAGGATGCCGGCTATCGTCCCTTGCTCAAGTACGCCAACCCGCCACGTGCGCTGCTCGTGGTTCGTGCCGACTCAAGTTTCGACGATTTGCCTGCACTACGCGGAAGAGCGATCGCCACCTCCGACTCCATCGCGCTGGCCGTGATGGAAATGCAGTCTCAGCTTGCACGCCATGCGCTCGAACGGAACCGCGATTACCGTGTCGTCGAGGCCGGCACACATCTCAACGCGGCGATGCAGCTCATCAAGGGTCGCGCCGATGCCGCCATGGTCGGCCTGCATCCCTACGAACTGATGCCGCACGACCTGCGCCAGTCGCTGCGCGTAATCGCGGAAACGCCTCCCGTGTCCAGCCTCGCGTACCTCACACATCCTCGCCTGCGCGATACCGAGGTGCGCGCCGTGCGGCGCGCGCTGCTGGATTTCGGCGCGACGCCAGCCGGCCGGCGCTTTCTGCGCGACGGCCATTACGGCGCCTTCGCTGCGACGGACGGCCACGAGATCGAGGCGTACCGGGATCACGCGTTGCGGATCCGGGCAATGATGCAGGGCGACCGATGACGCTGCGGCCGCTGTCGCTGCGCTACAAACTCACCCTCGCCGCGCTGGTGGTGGAAGCCCTGGTGCTGAGTTTTCTCATCGTCAACGGCATGCAGCTCACCACCGCAGTGCTGCAGAAGCAGGCGGAGAACCGGGTGTCGGAAGTCGCCGAAACACTGTCGGCCGCACTGCTTGCACCCCTGATGCAGCAGGACGATGCCAGCGTACGTGACGTCGTCGAGTCGCTGCAGCGTGACGACGGCCTAGGATCGATCGAGGTGCGCGACAGCCGGAACCGCCTCGTGCATCGGGCCGGCAGCGATGGCAGTGAACGTGATTTCCATCGCGTCCAGCCGGTGGAATTCTCCGGCCGCAAGTACGGCACGGTGACGCTCACCCTATCCAGCGCGTTCATCCGGGACGCGCGTGCACGCTATATCCGGCAAAGCCTGATGATCGCCGCGATCGCGCTGTTGATGACCGGCTTTCTGCTTGCCCTGGCGACCGGCCGCGTGGTGCGCCGCTTCGAAGCGCTCACGCGCGCAAGCCGGCGCATGGCTCAGGGCGACTTGCACGTGAAACTCGGCGGCGAGGGCGATGACGAGATCGGCCAACTCATCGGCACCTTCAACCAGATGGCGGAGTCGGTCCGCGTCAGCATCGAGCAGGCGCAGCAGAACGAGGCGCGCTTCCACGCGATCGCGGACTATACGCACGATCTGGAGCTCTGGCTGTCGCCGACCGGTCGCCTGCTGTGGATCAACCCGTCGGTGGAACGCATGCTCGGCTACAGCGTGGCCGAATGCATGGGGATGCAGGACTTCCCGGGCGAGCTCATCCACCCGGAAGATCGTGTCGCTGCCGATTTCCAGTTGCGCCAGGCGTTGCGCGGGACCTCGGGCGAGGGCTACGTGCTGCGGATGCGGCGCAAGGACGGCAGCCATTTCTGGGGGCAGGTGAATTGGCAGCCGATCCACGATTCATCCGAGGTCTACCAGGGCATTCGCGCCAGCATCCACAGCGTTGACGATCTCAAGGCCACGGAAGGAAGCCTGCGGCAGGCCCTTGGAGAGCTGCGCGTCGCCGAAAGCCTGCAGCGCAAGTACCTGGAAGAAACCGAGGAGGAGCATGCCCGGCTGGTCGCACTGCTCTCGGCGATGAACCTCGGTGTCCTGTTCGTTGCCGCCGATGGCCGCATCATCTATCACAACCCTACGTTCAGCCGCATGTGGCTGCTCGAGGACGGCGCGCCGCTGATCGGGCTAATGGTCGACGAGGTACTCGGCAGATCGGCCTCGACGCTGGTGCGTCCCGATCAATACGCTCGGCATCTGCGATCGGTGCTGGAAGCGCGCGAACCCTTGCACAGCCACGAGATCCAGATGACCGACGGCCGCATCATCACGGAACTCGATTATCCGGTACGCGACCGCGAAGAACGCTTTCTCGGTCATCTCCTGGTTTACGAGGACATCACGCGCGAGCGCCAGACCGCCGAACAACTCGTTTATCTCGCCGAGCGGGATGCCCTCACGGGCTTGTACAACCGCCACCGGTTCCAGCATGAGCTTGCACGCACACTGTCGGAGACCGATCGACATCAGACCCAATGCGCGGTGATGTTCTTCGATCTCGACGAGTTCAAGTCCGTCAACGACAGCTACGGGCATCGCGCAGGCGACTCGCTGCTGATCCGGGTGGCCGGCGAGATCGGCGCGCTGGTCCGGCGCAACGAGGTGCTCGCCCGGCTGGGCGGCGATGAATTCGCGATCCTCCTGCCCGCGGTGCAGAACAAGGAAGCGGAAAACCTCGCCGACCGTGTGGTGCGCGCCATCGCGCAGATTCCGTTTCGCATCGAGGGGCGGAACGTGCGGCTGACGACGAGCCTCGGCATCGCTTACTACCCCGGACAGGCGGCCGACGCCGACGATCTGGTCGCGCGCGCCGACATCGCGATGTATCAGGCGAAGAACGCCGGCAAGAACACTTGGCGCGTGTTCCGTGCCGACAGTGATGCCGACCAGGAGATGCGTACCCGCTTGTCGTGGGGTGAGCGCATCAGCGACGCGCTCGACAAAGGCCTCTTCCGTCTGCACTACCAGGGCGTCTACCGTACCGCCGACGGCACGTTGTCGCACCTTGAGGCGCTGATCCGCATGGCCGACGCAGACGGGTCCGGGCAACTCGTCATGCCGACGCATTTCATCCAGTTGGCCGAGAAGAGCGGCCGCATCCTCGACATCGACCGCTGGGCGATCCGGGAAGTCCTGCGGATGCTCGCCGCCCATCCTGACATTCCGGCCCTCGCGGTCAACCTGTCGGGCCGCTCCCTGTCCGAGCCCGACCTGCCGCAGTTCATCGGGGATGCCTTGCAGCAGGCAGGCGTCGACCCGGAACGCCTGTCGGTCGAGATCACGGAAACCTCGGCGGTTGCCGACCTGCACGACGCCCAGCGCCTGATCGAAGCCCTGCATCAGCTGGGATGCGGAGTGTGCCTCGACGATTTCGGGGTCGGTTTCGCATCCTTCGCCTACCTCAAGCACCTGCGCGTCGACACCATCAAGATCGATGGCATCTTCATCCGCGATCTTGCCCACGATGCCGACAATCAGGTGTTCGTGCGCGCCATGGTCGACGTTGCACGCGGGCTGGGAAAATCCGTCGTCGCGGAGTACGTCGAGGACGGCAGGACGCTCGCGCTGTTGCGCGAATTCGGAGTCGACCTGGTGCAGGGCTATTACCTGGACCAGCCGTCCGCCACGCATCCCGCACTGCGAAGAGGATTGCGGCCGCGCACCTGACGCCTTGGCACCCATCCATGCTAGACTAGCTGGTTTTTGTCAAGCCCCTCCAGGATTTCCCCGTGCTCACCGCGTCCAGCATCACTCTGCAATTTGCCGCCAAACCGCTGTTCGAGAACGTCTCGGTCAAGTTCGGGGAGGGCAACCGCTACGGACTCATCGGTGCCAACGGCAGCGGCAAGTCGACGTTCATGAAGATTCTCGCCGGCGAACTGGAACCCAGCGCGGGCAACGTTTCCCTCGATCCGGGCGAGCGCATGGCCTGGTTGCGCCAGGATCAGTTCGCCTACGAAGATCAGCGCGTACTCGATGTCGTCATGCAGGGCCATGCCGAGATGTGGAAGGTGATGCAGGACAAGGACGCCATCTACATGAACCCGGAGGCGACGGAAGAAGATTACCTGCACGCCGCCGAACTGGAGGGCAAGTTCGGCGAACTCGGCGGCTACGACGCCGAGGCGCGCGCGGGTGAATTGCTGCTCGGCGTCGGCATCCCCACCGATCAGCACCAGGGGACGATGGCGGAAGTCGCTCCGGGCTTCAAGCTGCGCGTCCTGCTGGCGCAGGCGCTGTTTTCCAGCCCGGACATCCTGCTGCTCGACGAGCCGACCAACAACCTCGACATCAACACGATTCGCTGGCTCGAGGGCATTCTGAACGAGAGCGACGCGACCATCGTCGTCATCTCCCACGACCGCCACTTCCTCAACCAGGTCTGCACCCATATGGCCGACCTCGATTACGGCACGATCAAGGTGTGGCCGGGCAACTACGACGATTACATGCTCGCCTCCTCCGAGGCCAGGGCGCGCCAGGCGGCGGCCAACGCACGCGCCAAGGAGCGCGTCGCCGAGTTGCAGGAGTTCGTGCGCCGTTTCTCGGCGAACAAGTCGAAGGCGCGCCAGGCGACGAGCCGCATGAAGATGATCGACAAGATCAAGATCGAGGATTTCAAGCCGAGCTCGCGGCAGAACCCGTACATCCGCTTCGAGCCGGAAAAGCTGCTGCATCGTCGCGCGCTCGAGGTCGAGAATCTGAAATTCGGCTACGGTGATGTCCCCTTGTTCAGCGGCCTCGGCTTCTCCCTCGAAGCTGGCGAGAAGCTCGGCGTGATCGGTGGCAACGGCGCCGGCAAATCGACGCTGATGAAGCTGCTGATGAACGAATTGCCCCCCCAGGCGGGCGAAGTGCGCTGGAGCGAGAACGCGAGCATCGGGTACTTCGCGCAGGATCACGCGGCGGACTTCGATTCGGACATGAATCTCACCGACTGGATGCATCAATGGGCGCAACCGGGCGACGACGAGCAGGTGATCCGCGGCATTCTGGGGCGGCTGCTGTTCTCCGGCGACGAGGTGAAGAAGCCGGTGCGCGTGCTGTCGGGCGGCGAAAAGGGCCGCATGCTGTACGGCAAGCTGATGCTGGGCCGCCACAACGTGCTGGTGATGGACGAACCGACCAACCACATGGACATGGAATCGATCGAGTCGCTCAACCTCGCGCTCGAACTGTTCAAGGGCACGCTCATCTTCGTCTCGCACGACCGCCAGTTCGTCTCCAGCCTCGCGACCCGCATCCTCGAAATCACGCCCGACGGCGTGGAGTTCTACATGGGAAGCTACGACGAATACCTGCACGCGAAGGGCCTGGAATGAGCGAAGTCGTCGTCATCGGCCTCGGGCAGCTCGGCCGGGTGTTCGCCGGAGGGTTGCTGCGCGCGGGATACACGGTCGTGCCCGTCAATCGGGGCGACGACATGCACGCGGTCGCACTCGCTCACCCCGATCCCGCGCTCGTGCTGCTGGCCGTGGCCGAGAACGATCTCCAGTCGGCGCTCGCCGTGCTGCCCGCCGTCTGGCAGCCGCGCGTCGCCCTGATCCAGAACGAACTGCTGCCGCGCGACTGGGAAAAGCACGGGTACACGGACCCGACCGTGATGTCCGTCTGGTTCGAAAAAAAGAAGGGCACCGATGCCAAGCCGTTGATCGCTTCGCCCGCCGCCGGGCGCGGCGCAGCCCTGCTGTGCCGGGCGCTGGCCACGATCGATCTGCCCTGCCGCGAGGTCGCACCGGGCGACGAACTGCAGTTCGAACTGGTGCGCAAGAACGTCTACATCCTCACGACGAACATTGCCAGCCTGAAGACCGGCGGCACGGTATCGCAGCTGTGGGCGCAGCACGAAGCCTTCGCACGCCAGGTGGCGTACGAGGTGATCGACATCCAGGACGCACTGACCGGCGTCAAGCACGATCGCGAGAAGCTTCTCGCCGGCATGCTCGAAGCGTTCCGCGCGGACCCGGACCACGGCTGTACCGGACGCTCCGCCCCCGCGCGGCTGGCGCGGGCACTCGCTCATGCCGATGTGTTCGGCCTCGCTGTCCCCGCCCTGCGCGCACTGGCGACCTGACGCGGCGCGCGGACTGGCGGGCCGCGTGGCGACGCACAGATTTCTGGAAACGGTGGCGCGCCGGTAAAATTTGCGCATGATCGTCTATCTCCATGGATTCAATTCGACGCCGGCCTCCGGCAAGGCGCGCCTGCTCGGCGAATACATGGCGCGCCTGGGTCGCGGCGCAGACTATCTGTGTCCCGCGTTGCCAAACGAGCCACGCGAGGCAATCGCGCTGATCGAATCTGAGCTGGAGCGTCTGAAACCCGCGACGGTGACGCTCGTCGGCAGCTCGCTCGGTGGCTTCTACGCCACTCACCTTGCGGAGAAGCACGGCTGGAAGGCCGTGCTCGTGAATCCGGCGGTGCACGCCCACGTTCTGATGCGCAGCGCGCTGGGCCCGCAGGCGAATTGGCACACCGGCGAGAAATGGGAGTTCACGGAAGCCCACCTCGATGCACTCGGCGCGCTCGACGTGCCCGAGATCACGCGCCCCGAGCGCTACCTGCTTCTGGTGCAGACCGGCGATGAGGTCATCGATTACCGCGACGCCGTCGCCTACTACCGCGGCGCGCGGCAGATCGTCGAGACGGGAGGCGACCACGGATTCTCCGGCTTCGAACGCCACCTCGGAACCGTCCTGGAATTCTGATGCACGTCATTTTCGAAGAAGACGGCCACTTCAAGGCCGGCTCCATCCTGTCCGAGACGGAGGCGAGCGCACAGGTGGAGACGGTCTCGGGGAAGCGCGGCAAGGTGAAGGCCGCCAACATCCTGCTCCGGTTCACCGCCCCCGCACCGGCGGAGGTGATGACGGAGGCGGGGCTGCTCGCGGCGGAGCTCGACGCGGATTTCCTGTGGGAAGTCGCCGGTACCGACGAGTTCGGCTTCGAGCATCTCGCCCAGGAGTATTACGGACGCGCACCCCGGCCCGCGGAATCCGTCGCCCTGCTGCAGACGCTGCATGCCGCCCCCATCCACTTTCACAAGAAGGGCCGTGGCCGGTACCGCCCAGCGCCGGCCGAGACGCTCGCCGCGGCCAAGGCAGGCCTGGAGCGGAAGCGACTCGCCGCGGAACGGCAAGCGCATCTCGCGGCGGAACTCGCCGCCTTCCGGCTGCCGCCCGACTTCGCGTCGCTGATTCCGCGCATCCTCATCGCGCCGGACAAGAACACGCTCGAATACAAGGCGCTGGAGGATGCAGCGGCGGAGACTGGGCTCTCGCCGCTGCGCCTGATCGAACGCTGTGGCGCGATACCGTCGGCGCTGGATTTCCATATGGCGGCCTTCCTGCTCGAACATTTCCCGCGCGGCACGGGCTTCGCGCCGGCGGCCGAGCCGATCGATCCGCCGGAATTGCCGAAAAGCACCGTGAGGGCGTTTTCGATCGACGACGAAATGACCACCGAGATCGACGATGCGCTTTCGGTTGAATGGCTGGCCGATCGTGTCCGCATCGGGATCCACATCGCCGCGCCCGCGGTCGGCATCGCGCCGGGCTCGCAGTTCGACCAGCTTGCACGAGAGCGTCTATCGACCGTGTACTACCCCGGCGACAAGATCACGATGCTGCCGCAGGCCCTGATCCAGCATTACACGCTCGGCGAGACGCACGACTGCCCGGCCCTGTCGCTCTATGTCGACGTCACGCCCGACCTGCGCGTGCTCGCTACGGAAACCCGCCTCGAGATGGTGCACGTTGCGGACAACCTGCGGCACGAGGCGCTCGAGGAGGCGTTCAACGAGGAAACGCTGCGCGATCCGGACGCAGCGGATTACCCCTATCGCCGCGAGCTCGAGTGGCTGCACGACTTCGTCGTCGTGCTGGAAGCCGCTCGGGGCAAGGCGGACACGATCGATCGCGTCGACTACACGTTCAAGCTCGACGGGGAGCACATCTCCATCGTTCCACGCAAGCGCGGCAGCCCGATCGACAAGATCGTGTCGGAGTTGATGATTTTCGCCAATGCGCACTGGGGCGGCTGGCTCGCCGAAAAACGCGTGCCGGCGATCTACCGGGCGCAGGCCAACGGCAAGACGCGCATGACGACCTCACCCGAGCCGCATCAGGGCCTGGGCGTCGACCAGTACGCCTGGGCCACCTCGCCGCTGCGCCGCTACGTCGATCTCGTCAACCAGCGCCAGCTGATCAGCCTGGTGCAGGGCACCGACCCCGTCTACCCGCCACGAAGCGAGGCGCTCTATGCAGCGCTGCGCGATTTCGAACTGGCGTACGACGCCTATGGTGAATTCCAGCGCCGGATCGAGCGCTACTGGATGCTCCGCTGGCTGATCCAGGAAGCAGTGAACGAAGTCACTGCCGACGTGATCCGCGACGATCTGGTGCGTTTTACGAATTTGCCGATGGTGACGCGCGCACCGTCGGTCATGGGGGTCGCACCGGGTTCCCGCGTACGTCTGGCGGTCTCGGCGATCGACCTCCTCGATATCAGCTTTCACGCGGAGTATCTGGAAACCGTGGCGTCGCCCCCTGACAGCCGCGGCGTCCTTCCGTAGAATCGGATCGGTATCGAGCCTCCGCCCGCATGCTGCCCGCCACCGCACCCGCCTCTCTCGCCGAGCCTTCCCAGCAGGGGATGCGGATGGCGCTCGCCCTGCTGGTGTCCGCCGCCGTGCATGGCATGCTGCTGTCCACCCAGTTCGTACAGATCAATCCACGGCTGTTCGAGGATCAAAGCCTGCCGATGGAGGTGGTGCTGGTCAACGCGAAGAGCGTCGAATCCCCGCTCAAGCCCGACGCCCTGGCCCAGGTGAACCTGGCCGGGGGCGGCAACACGGACGAGGATCGCCGCCTGAAGAGCCCGTTGCCCGCGAGCACCAAGACGCAAAGCGGCGGCGACGAGGCCGTGATGCAGGCACGCGTGGCGGAACTGGAACAGCAGGCCAGGATGCTGCTGAGCAAGCTGCAGGCCGACGCCGCAACGCAGGATCCACAGCCCACGGCGCCACCCGCACCGTCTCGCACCGCGCCGGACGCGACCCAGCTCACCCAGCAGGCCCGCGAAATCGCACAGTTGCAAGCGCAGATCTCGCAGCAATGGGAGGAGTACCAGAAACGGCCCAAGCGTACGTTCGTCGGGGCCAACGTCAAGGAATACGCATTCGCGCGCTACGTCGAAGACTGGGTGGCCAAGGTCGAGCGCGTGGGCAACCTGAACTACCCGGAGGCCGCGCGCCGACAGGGCATCTACGGCAGCCTCAGGCTCACGGTCTCGATCTTCGCCAACGGCAGGATCGAAAAGATCGAGGTCGATCATCCGTCCGGCTCGAAGATCCTCGACGCCGCTGCGATCAAGATCGTCGAACTCGGAGAACCGTATGCAGCCTTCCCCGAGGACATGCGGCAGAAGACCGACATCCTTTCCATCACGCGCACCTGGACCTTCACGCGCTCCGACAAGCTCGTCGGTAGCGACTGAATCCCGGGCACGGTCTCGCCCCTGCCCAGCAGCTTTTTCGCCGGACGCCACCTCTTCGCATCGAACATGGGATTCGAACGTTTTATCGCGTGATAAAATTATCGATTGCCCTAATATTCTTATTTGTTTATCCGAATTCTGGAGATATCCATGCACACCGGTACCACCCTCACCCAGTTCATCATCGAGGAGCAGCGTCGCACCGTTGGCGCCACCGGCGAGTTCACCTCGCTGCTCAACGACGTCGTCACCGCCTGCAAGGCCATCTCCAACGCCGTCAACAAGGGTGCGCTGCTGGGCATGATGGGTTCGCTTGAATCCGAGAACGTGCAGGGTGAGACGCAGAAAAAACTCGACGTCATCACCAACGACATCATGATCCGCTCGAACGAGTGGGCCGGCCATCTGGCCGGCATGGCATCGGAGGAAATGGACGACGTCTACGCGATTCCCAGCCAGTATCCGCTTGGCAAGTATCTGCTGGTGTTCGACCCGCTCGACGGTTCCTCGAACGTCGATGTCAACATCTCGGTCGGTACCATCTTCTCGATCCTCAAGGCGCCCGTCGCCGGGCGCGCAGCCAAGGCCGAGGATTTCCTGCAGCCCGGCACCCGGCAGGTTTGCGCCGGCTATGCGATCTACGGCTCGTCGACCATGCTGGTGCTGACGTTCGGCCACGGCACCAACGGCTTCACGCTCGATCGCGACGTCGGCGAGTTCGTGTTGACGCACCCCAACATGACCATCCCTACCGAAACCAGGGAATTTGCAATCAACGCCTCGAACCGGCGTTTCTGGGAGCCGCCCGTGCAGCGCTACGTCGACGAGTGTCTCGCCGGCAAGACCGGCCCGCGCGGCAAGGATTTCAACATGCGCTGGGTCGCCTCGATGGTCGCCGAAGTGCACCGCATCCTCACCCGCGGCGGCATCTTCATGTACCCCAAGGACACGAAGGATCCCGCCAAGGCCGGCAAGCTGCGCCTCTTGTACGAAGCCAACCCGATGGCCTTCGTCGTCGAGCAGGCGGGCGGCGCCGCCACGACCGGCTACCAGCGCATCCTGGATATCGATCCCGAAGGCCTGCACCAGCGCGTGCCGGTCATTCTCGGCTCCAAGACCGAAGTCGACACCGTGACCGGATACCACCACGAACAGGCCGCCTGACGCCGCAACGCAAATCGGAGACAAAAGCCGGGACGACGCCCCCGGCTCTTTTTTCGCCCATGCGCCGCGCGCCAACGGTCACGGCCAGGCGAGCACGAGTGCGGCGACCGAGAGACCGGCCGCAACCAGCGCCACCACGATCGCCGCGGTACACAGCTGGGTGGTCCGCCTGAAGCGCGTCTCGGCAACCACGGCTGCACCTTCGAGCGCCGCAACCGTCTTCTGCAACTGTTCGGCGAGCTCCTTGATGTGGGACGCATTCTGCGAGGCGGCCGCCTGCAATTCGGTGATCTGCTGGCGCAGGACACCGGTCGGATCCTGCGCCGGCGTCTCGCTCTTGCGGGTCGTGAAGACCGGCAGCGCCGCCGACACGATGGGGTTGACGAGGGGCAGGATTGCCTTGACCGCGGGAATCAGCCATGCCGCCATGGAGTCTCCTTGGAAGGGACGCGGCAACCGCGCCGCGTCTCCGACTTTAACTCAGGCACGCACCTCCAGAGGGCGCCCTGCCGCCGCCGGCCGGAATATCCCTTGCTCCATGATCGAATGCACTTGCAGCGCCCATCGTCCGCAACCTCGGATCCCGTGGGCCGCTATAGTGTCCACAAGGGAGTCCGGAAAGGGTAGTTGCGCAATTTCGGGCGGATTACAATGGGAAGGCAATCATGGATACGGTCAACCTCACCCACCACTTCCTGATCGCCATGCCGGGCATGGTCGATCCGAACTTCAACGGCACCCTGACCTACGTCTGCGACCACAGTGACCAAGGTGCGCTGGGCGTGGTGGTCAACCGTCCGATCGACCTCGAACTCTCCACCCTGTTCGAGCAGATCGGACTCTCCCTGCCCGAGCGCCTGCACGATCGCATCGTCTACTTCGGGGGGCCGGTGCAGACCGAGCGCGGCTTCGTTCTGCACACGCCGCCGCTCACCTACAGTTCCACGCTCACGGTCAACGATGCGGTCAGCCTCACGACGTCGAAGGACGTGCTGGAAGCCGTGAGCCAGGGCGGCGGACCCGAAAAATTTCTGGTCTCGCTCGGATACGCGGGCTGGGGTGCAGGGCAGCTCGAGGACGAGATCATGCAGAACGCCTGGCTCTCGGTCGCGGCGGACCCGCAGGTGATTTTCGACCTGGAGCCCGAACAGCGGCTTCCGGCAGCCATGAAGCTTCTGGGGATCGACTTCGCCAGCCTCTCGGACGAAGCCGGGCACGCTTGAGCTTCGTCGACACCCACGGCACGGTTCTCGCCTTCGACCTCGGGCTCAAGCGCACGGGCGTGGCCTCGGGCGAGCTGTCGCTCGGGATCGCCCACCCGCTCACCGTCATCCAGGCCGATTCCACCGACGCCCGGCTCACCGCGATCGATCGATTGGTCGCGGAATGGCAGCCCGTGGTGCTGGTGCTCGGCCTGCCCATGCATGCCGATGGCACCGAACACGAGATGAGCCGGGTGGCCAGAAACTTCGCACGCAAACTAGAATCACGCTTTCGCCTGCCGGTATTCCTGGTGGACGAGCGCCACACCAGCACGGCCGCCGAATCGGAGCTTCATGCGCGCGGCATCCACGGCAGGAAGAACAAGGCGCTTGCGGACGCCGTGGCGGCCCGGCTCATACTGCAAGGATTTTTCGATGCACGTCTCATTGCCTGAGGTCGATCCGCTGCTCGCGGCGCTGGCGGAAGCCATCGCCCCCGCCTTCACGCCCGACACCCTGATCGTGGGCATCCACACCGGCGGCGTCTGGGTCGCCGAGCGCCTGCACGCGCTGATCGGCTGCAAGTCGCCGCTCGGCACGCTCGACATCTCCTTCTACCGCGACGACTTCTCCCGCATCGGCTTGCACCCGCAGGTGAAGCCGTCCAGCCTGCCGTTCGATCTCGAGGGACGGTCCATCCTGCTGGTCGACGACGTGCTGCACACGGGCCGCACGGTGCGCGCCGCAATGAACGAACTGTTCGACTACGGACGCCCGGCCTCGATCCGGCTGGCGGTACTGGTCGACCGCGGTGGCCATGAATTGCCGATCCGGCCCGATTTCGCGGGCCTCATCGTCGACGTACCGGCGCACCGGAACGTCAACCTCTCGCGCCTCGATGACGGACACCTGACCCTCTCGCTCGCATGAACCGCCAATTGACCCCGGACGGCAGGTTGCACCACCTGCTCACCCTCGAAGGCCTGCCGCGCGCCACGCTCGTACAGATACTCGACACGGCGGAGTCCTTCATGGACGTGGGCGAGCGCGAAGTGAAGAAAGTGCCGCTCCTGCGCGGCAAGTCGATCTTCAACCTGTTCTTCGAGCCGTCCACCCGCACCCGCACGACCTTCGAGATCGCCGCCAAGCGGCTCTCCGCGGACGTGGTGAATCTCAACATCGCGACCTCCAGCCAGACCAAGGGCGAAGCGATCCTCGACACCGTGGACAACCTGGCCGCGATGCACGCCGACATGTTCATCGTGCGGCATTCGCAATCGGGCGCTGCGCATTTCATCGCCCGCCACGTCGCGCCGCACATCTCGGTGGTGAACGCCGGCGACGGGCGGCATGCCCATCCCACGCAGGGCCTGCTCGACATGTTCACCATCCGCCGCTACAAGGGCGCGTTCCACAACCTGACCGTGGCGATCGTCGGTGACGTGCTGCACTCGCGCGTGGCGCGTTCGCAGATCCACGCGCTGACCACGCTCGGGGTACCCGAAGTGCGGGTGATCGGCCCCAAGACCTTGCTGCCCGCCGGGGTCGAGCAGATGGGCGTGAAGGTGTTCCACGACATGGCGGCCGGCCTCGCCGGCTGCGACGTCATCATCATGCTCCGGCTGCAGAACGAACGGATGAAGGGCGCGCGCCTGCCCTCCGCGCAGGAATATTTCAAGTTCTTTGGCCTGACGCCGCAGAAGCTCGCGCTCGCCCGGCCCGACGCGATCGTGATGCATCCGGGTCCGATGAATCGCGGCGTCGAGATCGCATCCGAAGTCGCCGACGGGCCGCAGTCGGTGATCCTGCCGCAGGTGACCTATGGAATCGCGGTGCGGATGGCGGTGATGGCTCTGCTCGCGAGGACGGGAAGCGCATGAAGATCCACATCAGGAACGGCCGGGTCGTCGATCCCATGAACACTCACGACGGCATCGCCGACGTCTTCATCGCAGCGGGGCGGATCGTCGGCATGGGCCAGCCGCCGAACGGCTTCCATGCCAACCGGACCATCGACGCGACCGGTCTCGTCGTCGCACCAGGGCTCGTCGACCTCGCGGTACGTCTGCGCGAACCGGGTTTCGAGTACCGTGCGACGCTCGAATCGGAAATGCTGGCCGCAGCTGCGGGCGGCGTGACCTCGCTCGCCTGCCCGCCCGACACCGACCCTCCTCTCGACGAGCCGGGCCTGGTCGAGATGTTGAAGTTCCGCGCGAAGAACCTGCCAGGCCCGCGCGTATATCCCATCGGCGCGATGACACAGAAGCTCGAAGGTCGCATGCTGACCGAAATGGCCGAGCTGACGGAAGCGGGCTGCCGCGCGTTCACCCAGGCCGACGCACCGGTCAACGATACGCTCGTTCTATTGCGTGCGATGGAATACGCATCGACCTTTGGTTTCGCCCTGTGGCTGCGGCCGCAGGATGCGGCGCTTGCGCGGGGCGGCATGGCGCACGACGGCGCGGTGGCCTCGCGCCTCGGCCTGCCGGGCATCCCGGCTCTGGCCGAAACGGTGGCGCTCGCGACCATCCTGCAACTGGTCCGCGAAACGGGCGCGCGCGTGCACCTGGCACGCCTGTCCACGCACGAGGGCATCGCCATGGTGCGCGACGCCAAACGGCAAGGCCTCGCGGTCACCTGCGACGTCGCCGCGCCCCATGTCCACCTTTCCGAGAACGACCTCGTCAGTTTCGATTCGCACCTGCATCTGGTGCCGCCGCTGCGGAGCGTGCGGGACCGCGACGCCATCCGCGACGCCCTGCGCGACGGATCGATCGACGCGCTGTGCTCCGACCACACGCCGGTCGACGTGGACCGGAAGCTGGTACCGTTCGGCGAATCCGAGGCCGGCGCATCGGGTGTCGAACTCCTGCTGCCGCTGACGCTCAAGTGGGCGCGCGAACTGGGCGTGCCGCTCCTGCAGGCGATCGCCCTCATCACCTTGAAGCCGGCGCGCATCCTCGGCATTCCGGGCGGGCATCTGAGTGTGGGTGCCAATGCCGACATCTGCATCTTCGATGAAACGACCGAATGGGTGGTCAGCTCGAGCGCACTGAAGAGCCAGGGCAACAACACGCCCTTCCTCGGCCACCCGATGCAGGGCCGCGTGCACTACACCCTGATCGACGGCCACATCGACTTCGAGGCGCCGCACTGACGGACGGCGCCATCCCCATGGCCGGCAGCCACCCCGCCAGCATGCGCGCGACCCTTCTCCGCGCCTTGGCCGCAATGGTGGCGGGCGCAGGCGGCGTCACGGGCTTCGCGCCATTCGGGCTCTGGCCTCTCTCGCTGCTCAGTCTTGCCGTACTGTTCTCGTTGCTGGCCGGCGCACCCGCCCGGCGCAGTGGCTTCATGATCGTGCTGGCGTGGGGTCTGGGATTTTTCATTACCGGCGTGAGCTGGATATTCATCAGCCTGTCGGTCTATGGCGGCATGGTGTCCTGGCTGGCTGCGCTCGCCACCCTGCTGTTCTGCGTACTGCTGGCTCTTTTTCCCGCCACGGCAATCGCGCTGCAGGCCGGCTGGAAAGCCAGCCCGACGACACGCATGCTCCTGCTCGTTCCGCTCGCGTGGAGCGTGGGCGAATGGGTCCGCGGCTGGCTGTTCACGGGTTTCCCCTGGCTCGTGATGGGCTACTCCCAGGTGCCTTCCGGCCCGCTCGCCGGCTTCGCGCCGATCGTGGGCGTGTATGGCGTATCGTTCCTGATCGCGCTGGCCGCGGGATTGCTGGCATGGGGCGCGACCCCGCGCCGACGCCTTGCACATCGCGCCGGCGCGGTGGCGGCGATCGTGGTGCTGGGCCTTTGCGGGCAGGCGCTGCATGGTGTGGACTGGACCACGCCGGAAGGGGCTCCGACCACGGTCGCGCTGCTGCAGGGCAACGTCCCGCAGGACATGAAATGGCGGCCGGAAAAAGCGCTCGCAACGCTCGAAACCTACGCGGCCATGATCGCGGCCGCGCCCGCGCAGCTCATCGTGCTGCCCGAAACCGCGTTGCCGATGTTCGAAGCGGAACTTCCCCCAGGGTATACGGAAGAACTGGCGCGGCTTGGCCAGCGACACGGCGGCGACGTCCTCAGCGGCCTGCCGACCGGATCGCTGGATGGCGCGTACTACAACAGCGTCGTCAGTTTCGGCAGCTCGCCCAGCCAGCGCTACCACAAGGTTCATCTGGTGCCGTTCGGCGAGTACGTTCCGCTCAAGGCCATATGGGGGTGGGTGATCCGCGTGCTCCACATTCCACTGTCGGATTTCGCGCGTGGCGACGTCCAGCAGGTGCCGCTCGCCATCGGAGGCCAGCGGGTGGCGGCGAACATCTGCTACGAGGACGCCTTCGGCGAAGAGATCATCCGGCAGCTGCCGGCCGCGAGCGTGCTCGCCAACGTGAGCAACCTGGCCTGGTTCGGGGAGTCGCTCGCGCCCTGGCAACACGCCCAGATGTCGCAGATGCGCGCGCTCGAGACCGGCCGCATGATGCTGCGCGCGACCAACACCGGCGTAACCGGAATCATCGACGCAAAGGGCCGGATGCTCGCGACGCTGCCGCTGTTCACAACCGGGAGTCTCGCCGGCACGATCCAGGGCTACACCGGCAGCACGCCTTACGTACGCTGGGGCAATGCGCCGGTGCTGGCGTTGTGGGGATTGATCGGCGCAGGCCTCCTCTTCGCCCGCATCAGGCGGCCCTGATGCGGGTCGCATTGCGGCCGGCGCGTTTGGCGTCGAGCAGCGCGGCATCCGCACGCGCCAGCGCGTCGTTCTCGCCCGCGTCCTCGCGCGAATATTCGGACAGGCCGCCGCTCCACGACAGCTTCTGGGTCACTCCGGGAATGAGTTCCACGCTCTCCGGCAGACTCGCGCGCAGCCGTGCCGCCAGTTCCTGCGCCCGGTCGAGCGGCGTGTAGGGAAAAATCACGCAGAACTCGTCGCCCCCGAGGCGAGCGATGAAGTCGCTGTTTCGCAGACAGCTCTTCAGCGCACTACCGAACTTGACGATGAGCTGATCGCCCGCCTCGTGTCCGAAGGTGTCGTTGACCTGCTTGAAATTGTCGATGTCGAGGATCAGCAGGCTGTGGGTCCAGCCATCCTTCAGGCTGGCGAACAGCTCCTTTTGTTTCTCGTCGAAGCTGCGCCGGTTGTTGACCTGCGACAGATGGTCGAGGCGCGCCTGGGTCGTAACCTCCTTCTGGTGCCCGAGCATGATCTGGCCGAGCTTGAGCATCGCCTCGAAAGGCGCCCGGAACTCCGCGAGGTTGACCGAGTAGTCAGTGCGCAATCGCGACTGGCGCAAGTCGTTGGTGAAGTTGACCAGGGTGCGCAGGTTGTGGATGACGCGATTACGCACGGCCAGGATCACCGCGAGCACGACGATGGCGATGATCAGGCTCACGACCAGCCACGCGAGCACGTACGGTGCCACATGGCCGGCCGCCGCACTCTCGGGGCGCCACATCGCGATCTGCCATGGCGTACCCGCCAGCGCGATCAGGGAGGGTTGCGCATCGCGCTTGATCGCTTGGTTGCCGCGCCGCATCAGCACCGTTGCCGCGCCCCCCGGCTGACTCTGCTGCAGCTCCGCATACGTTGCCGCATCCGGCAACGGGAGCGTATCGAACAGAACCTGCAGTTGCGGCACGCTCTGCTCGACGATGACGAAACCCAGGCGCTCGCCGTCGCTGCCGACGACCTGCTGGGATACCGAGAGATTGAACGTTGCCGTGGCAGTCGCGCCGCCTTCGGAATCGGTGAGCAGGCGCCGCGTCTCGCCCGGCAGGAATCCGGGCAGCAATTGACGCTGCGCGTCGGTGACGAACAGCACGGTGACGTCCTGGTTCAGTGCGTGGAGGTTGATGGCCTGCACCTGACACACTTCGGGCGCTCCCGTGACGAAGCACTCCAGGGTCTGGGGATGCGCTGCGATCCATTGGGCATTGCGCCGCATTGCCTCTGCGAGAAACTCGATCTGCGCCGCCATCACGGGCTTGTCGAGTTCTTCCGCCTCGGGCTGGGCCTGCGGCCGCAGTCCGAAAACCGCGGCCGTGACGAGACCGGCCAGCAGCACCAGTGCCGCGGCCAGGACGAGGCCATACCGCAATATGGATGTTTGGTGCATATGAATGCGCCAGCTCCGCTCTGTTCTTGTTTTCTCAATTTCGGCGGCCCGCCGATCCAATTCGGATGGCCGCACCCGCATTACGCGGTACTCAGCAAGTTCCATGCCCCAGCCCTGGGTGCCATCGCGGCGCCCCGCATTTTTTCATTCCACGTGCGGTGACGCCGCTACTTGCGGCCGGTGCTTCCGAATCCTCCTTCTCCACGCTGGCTGGCCTCGAAATCCTCGACCAGATTGAATTCCGCCTGCACCACCGGAACGATCACGAGTTGGGCGATCCGCTCCAACGGCAGCAGTTCGAACGGCTGCGGTCCGCGATTCCAGGCCGACACCATGAGCTGGCCCTGATAGTCGGAATCGATGAGGCCGACCAGATTGCCAAGCACGATGCCATGCTTGTGGCCGAGCCCTGAACGCGGAAGGATCATCGCGCAGTAACCAGGATCCGCGAGGTGGATCGCAAGCCCGGTCGGGATGAGGCGCGCTTCGCCGGGCGCAAGCGCCAACGGCGCCTCGACGCAGGCCCGCAGGTCGAGGCCGGCCGCGCCGGGCGTGGCGTACTGCGGCATTTCGTCGCGCAGCCGCGCATCCAGGATCTTCACGTCCAGCTTCATGATTCGTCGGAATCTCGTCGTTCGAGCAGGGTAAGCAGATGAGAAATCAACGCGCGGGCCTGGCTGAGCTTGTCCGCGCGGGGCAAATGGTGAGCGCCGTCGTCATCGAAGAGCACCAGTTCGGCCGAATCACGGCCGAGCGTCTCCTGCGCCAGGTTCGCGACCAGAAGCGGCACCCGCTTCGCGCGGCGCTTGGCCGCGGCGTGCTCGGCCAGCCGCTCGGTCTCGGCCGCGAAGCCCACGCAAAAGGGCGCATCCGGCCGCGCCGCGACCTCGGCCAGGATATCGGGGTTGGCGACGAGGCGGAGCGTCATATCGGCATCGCCCTTCTTGATTTTCTGCGGCGCCGCCATCTCGGGACGGTAATCGGCGACCGCCGCCACTGCAATGAATACGTCGGCGGGCAGTTCGCGCATTACCGTGGCATGCATCTCGGCCGCACGCTGCACGTCGACGCGGCGCACGCCTGCCGGCGCGGCAAGGCAGGTCGGGCCGGACACCAGGCACACCTCGGCACCCGCTTCCGCGGCAGCCTGCGCCACCGCGTAGCCCATCCGGCCGGAGCTGAGATTGGTCAGCCCGCGCACCGGATCGATCGGCTCGAAGGTCGGCCCCGCCGTGATCAGAATCCGGCGGCCGGCGAGCGGCCCCGGCGCCAGCAATCCCGACAGCGCGGCCAGGATGGCAGCGGGCTCCAGCATCCGCCCGGGTCCGCTCTCCCCGCACGCCTGCTCGCCCGTGGCCGGGTCCAGTATGTCGACACCGTCCGCACGGACCCGTTCGAGGTTGCGCCGGGTCGCGGCGGCTTCCCACATGCGTCGGTTCATCGCCGGTGCCACCGCGAGCCGGCACGCGCGGGCGAGGCAGAGAGTCGACAACAGATCGTCCGCATTGCCATGCGCGAGCTTCGCCAGGAAATCGGCCGAGGCCGGCGCGACCAGCAGCAGATCGGCGTCGCGCGAGAGATGGATGTGCGCCATGCCGTCGTCGCCCGTCGCATCCCAGAGGGAGGTCGGCACCGGCCGGCCGGACAGGGCCTGAAAGGTCAGCGGCGTCACGAACTGCAGCGCGGCGGCAGTCATCACGACCCGCACTTCCGCGCCGGCCTTGACCAGCAGCCGGCACAGGTCCGCCGCCTTGTAGGCCGCGATCCCGCCGGTCACACCGAGGACGATCTTCCTGCCTGCCAGCGCCACGGTCTCGATTCCCTGCCCGCTTTCAATGACAATGGGGCACATTCTAAGGGGGGACATGGAAGATGGCGATCCGCGATTGGCCGGAAGACGCGCGCCCACGCGAAAAACTCCTGAAGCAGGGAGCCGGTGCGCTCACCGACGCGGAACTCGTCGCGGTATTCTTGCGCACTGGCGTGCCGGGCAAGAGCGCCGTAGATCTCGCCCGGGATCTCATCGAGCGCTTCGGCGGGCTCGGGGGGCTCTGCCGCGCCGACCGCAAGGCGGCATGCGCCGCGCCCGGGGTCGGCGATGCCAAATACGCACTGCTCCAGGCCGTCATGGAAATGGCGCGACGCACGCTGTCGGAGGAAATGCTGGTCGGTGACGCCCTGAACTCGCCCTCCGCCGTGCGCACCTACCTCCGCCTGACCCTGCGCGACAAGGAATACGAGGTGTTCTGCTGCGTCTTTCTCGATGCGCAGAACCGGGTCATCGCCGTCGAGGAGTTGTTTCGCGGCACCCTGACCCAGACCAGCGTCTATCCGCGCGAAATCGTCCGGCGCGCGCTGGCGCTCAATGCCGCGGCGCTGATCCTGGCGCACAATCATCCGAGCGGCGTCGCCGAGCCCAGCCAGGCCGACCACGCGCTCACCCGCCATCTGAAAGACGCGCTGGCGCTGGTCGACGTGCGCGTGCTCGACCATTTCATCGTCGCCGGCGCCGCCTCGCTCTCGTTCATGGAATCCGGACATCTCTAGATCCGATGCGCTTGCGGTCGCCCTCCGCGATATGGTATAAATCCCGGTTCTCGGGTTAACCCTCGTCGTTAGCCCCACCGGTTAACCCTCAATCAATTCTGGAGCAGCATCATGGCTCGCGTATGCGTCGTGACGGGCAAGAAGCCCATGGTCGGAAACAACGTTTCCCACGCCAACAACAAAACCAAGCGCCGTTTTCTCCCCAACCTGCAATATCGCCGGTTCTGGGTCGAGAGTGAAAACCGCTGGGTCCGGCTGCGCGTATCCAATGCGGCACTCCGCACCATCGACAAGAACGGCATCGAATCCGTCCTCGCCGACCTGCGCGCCCGCGGCGAAGCCGTCTAAGCTGCCCAGCAAATCAGCTCACAACAAATCAGCAAGGATCCTGAATCATGGCCAAAGGCGGACGCGAAAAGATCAAGCTGGAGTCCACTGCGGGCACCGGCCATTTCTACACCACCACGAAGAACAAGAAAACGATGCCCGAGAAGATGGAGATCCGCAAGTTCGATCCCAAGGCTCGGAAGCACGTAGCCTACAAGGAAACCAAGCTCAAGTAATGCCGTGCTGAAGTGATTCGGTGCCGGTCGATACCACTGACTTGGACCAGACAAAAAGCCCGCCTCCCGGCGGGCTTTTTGTTACCTGTGCAAGCTGCCGATGGCCGCGGCCGCATCGCGATCCGGTCACGCGTAGCGGCGCAGCCGCACTGAAAACTCCTGCAGCGACCGGATGCCGCTTTCTTCGGCGTGCCGGCACCAGGCGAGCAATTGCTCCAGCAACTGCTCGCGGCTGGCCGTCGATCGCCCCCACAGCGCCGCGAGTTCCTGGCGCATCCGGTAGACCGTCCTCAGGCGCTCGCTCCTGCCGAGAAGCCGCTCCAGTTCGACCCGGTCGGACGCGGCGAGCGCGCCGGGATCCTGGGCGAGCAAACGACGGAAACGGGCAAGATTTCCCGGCCATGCCAGGCCGCCCGCCTTCAGCGCGGCTATTTCCACCGCGATGTCCGCACGCACGCTCCGCACGAACCGGCCCATCACGTCGTAGCGATGCGTGATGATCGCCTGCAGCGTATCGAGATCGCAGAGCGGCTTGGCTTCCCTCCATCTCACCGTGGGCGCAACCTTGCGAATCCGAGCAAGCCCGACGTAGGACATCAGCTTCAGGTAGAGCCAGCCGATGTCGAATTCGTACCACTTGTTCGACAGCCGGGCGGAGGAACCGTAGGCATGGTGGTTGTTGTGCAGCTCCTCTCCGCCGATCAGGATGCCCCATGGCACGATGTTGGTGCTCGCATCCTCGCAGGCGAAATTACGGTAGCCCCAGTAGTGGCCGACGCCGTTGATGACGCCTGCCGCGGTGACCGGAATCCACGCCATCTGCACGGCCCAGATCGTGAGGCCGATCGGGCCGAAGAGGACGAGATCGATAACCAGCATCAGGGCGACGCCGGCGACCGAATGGCGACTGTAGAGCATGCGCTCGAGCCGGTCGTCGGGCGTGCCGTGCCCGTATTTCGCGAGCGTCTCCGGATTCGCCGCTTCGGCCCGATACAGCTCGGCGCCCTGCCAGAGCACCCTGGCGAGCCCCCGCGTCTGCGGGCTGTGCGGATCTTCGGAAGTCTCGCACTTCGCGTGATGCTTGCGATGAACCGCGACCCACTCTCGCGTGACCATCCCGGAGGTGAGCCACAACCAGAAACGGAAGAAATGGCTGGCGGCGGGGTGCAGATCCACGGCGCGATGCGCCTGCGAACGATGAAGAAAGATGGTGACGGCGGCAATCGTCACGTGGGTCAATCCGAGCGTGATCGCCACATACCCCCACCAGGGCAGATCGAGCAAGCCTAGCGGCATGATTCCCTCCGATTCAAGAAGCCGGCGATGACGCGCATCAAGCGGGCCGGCCGTCGAGCAGGCGGGCGTTCAGGGATTCATCGGCGGGAACGATCCGCACCACGCGCTGTGGGAACGGGATCTCGATTCCCGCGGCCTTGAAGCGCCGCCAGATCGCCCAGTTGATGGCGGACCGGACGCCGCCCTGCCCCTCGTTCGGATCGCGTACCCATACGATGAGTTCCATCACGACGCCGTTGTCGCCGAATTCCCGGAACAGCACCGAGGGCAGGCTGCCGGGATCGTCCGAGACCACCCGTACCTGCTCCCGGGCCGCCTCAAGCATCAGCGCTTCGGCCTGTTCCAGGTCGGCGTCGTAGGAAACCTGCACCGTCAGTGCGAGGCGTGCGCTGGGCTTCGACAGCGAGTGGTTCACTACCGTCTGCGTAATCAAGGTCTCGTTGGGGACGATGTTCTCGGTTCCGTCGAGCGAACGCACGAGCGTGTAGCGCGTGTTGATCCGGCTGACGGCACCGTATTTGTTGTCGACCGTGATCAGGTCGCCGATGCGGACCGAGCGGTCGAGCAGAATGATGAAGCCCGAGATGTAGTTGCTCGCGACCTTCTGCAGACCAAATCCGATGCCGACGCCGAGTGCGCCGCCGAACACCGACAGCACGGTCAGGTCGATCCCGACCGCTGGCAGCGCCACCAGCACGGCAAGGATCAGGAGCAGCGTCCGTACCGCCTTCGACAGCGCGATGCGCAGCGACAGATTCATTTGGCTGACGCCCATCAGCCGATCTTCGACCGTACGTGCGAGTACGAGCGCGACGATCAGCGCGAGCACGATCACGGCCGCCCCCTCGAGCAGCAGCAGGAGCGAGAAGCGATGGCTGCCGATCTGGAACGACAAGGCCTCGGCCGCGGCGTGGATGCGCGGCAGCAGGCCGGTGATGTGCAGTGCGAACGCGCTCCATATCAGCCACGCTGCCGTGCGCTCCCACACCTTGAGCGATTCCTGCGTCTCGAACGCGTAGCGCAGCGCGTACACGATCAGACGTATCGCGGCGAGCGAGAGCAGCAGGGGGATCGCCAGGTTCAGAAGATGCGTGTTGGGCATCCACGCACTCGCTGCCTCGCGACCGGCCAGCAGCGCCAGCAGCATGACCAACGGAAATCCCACCCGGCGGATCCCGGCCCGGGCCGCGGGCCACGGTGCATCGGAGTTCCGAAGATAGGGCCGCACCAGGGAAATTGCTCCCCACGCGATCAACGCACTGAGCCCCAGCACGCCGATCTGCCATATCAGGAGACGATCATGGCTCTCGGCGAAAAGGCGCGTCAGCAGATTGTCGAGGGGGATGGGCGCGTCCACGATGGCGTCAGAAGCTGTGCGTGAATTGCGCGCTCAGAATGTCCACCGCGTTGTCGTATTCGCCGACGAGCGTCGTCCCATTGGCTGTGACGTTCAGGCTCGGATCGCTCACGAAGAGATGCGCGTAGCCGAAGTCGATCGCACTGGCCTTGCCGAGGCGGTACTGGCCGCCGACGGCGATCCAGGTACGGGAGCCGTCGGGGATGCGCGGCGTACGGTAGGCGTCCGGAACCGGGGCTTCGTCGTAGGCGAGGCCCCCGCGCAGGCTCAGCTTCTCGCTCATGTGCCAGGTCGCCCCGACCGAGTAGCGTAGGACGTCCTTCCAATTCTCAATAGTGGTGCTGTTGACTGTTCCGCGGATCGGTAGATCGTCGAAGTCGCTCCAGCCGGTCCAGGTCACGTCAGCCAGCAGATCCCACGTCGGGGACAGCTTGTGAAACACGCTCAGTGACGCACTGTCCGGCACCGTCACTTCTGCGGTGACCGGTCCATTGAGAGATACCACAACCGGATCCGAAGTGCTGGATGTCCCGTCAAGCTTGTAATCTATCTCGGAGCGATAGGACAGGCCGACACGCGTGGCAGCCGAGAGTTGCCACAGCGCACCCAGGTTGTATCCCCAACCATAGTCGTCCCCCTCAATTTTCATCAGGGTAACCGGCGCAGGAGGCAAACCCAGCGGTTGCCGGTGTGTCAGCGTCGCCTCCATCCATTGCACATTGAGCCCCGCGCCCACCGAAAAGACATCATTGATCTTGTAGGCAATGGACGGGTTAAGGTTCACGGTTTTCACGTCCGACTCGATCGCCTGCATACGGCCGATCCAGTCTGCGTCGTATTCCGTCTTAAGCCCGAACGGACTGTTGATGCCTAGCCCCAAGTGCATGGCAGGCGTCAGGCGATACGCAAGATAAGCGTTTGGAATCAACGCCCAGTCGCCAGCATCGCCGCCTTGCCCGCCGCCGATGTTCGGCGTGGCCGTTCCGGAAAACTCCGCCTTCGGCTTGATAAGGTGCCCCGCGACGACGGCCTGGCGATCCGGCAACAGCGTCATGCCCGCCGGGTTGAAATAGATCGTGCTCGCATCGCCGGCAATGGCCGCCGCACCGGCGTAGGCATTGCCGAGGCCGCTCGCGTTCTGTTCGATGAGGGCGTAGCCCGACGCGTGGGCAAGGTGGGCGCCGCCGGCGAAAAACAGCCCGGCGGCAAGATAGCTCAGTCGATACGGCAACATGTGAATTCTCCCGGAAACAAACAATTCATCCACGCACGAAATCGGCGTACATCGCGTCGACGGCCGCGCGATAGCGATCGAGCACGTGATTGCGCCTTATCTTGAGCGTCGACGTGAGCAGGCCATCGTCGATCGTCCAGGGCTGGAGCCCCGCATGCAGGCGCCGCACCTGCGCGTAGCCCGGAAAATGCCTGAGGTGGCGCGCCACGCGCTGCAGCAGCGCCTTCACCACCTTCCGATCATGCAGCGCCGCGGAATTGTCCGCATCGACGCCAAGCTCTGCCGCAAACCTCCGCCAGTGTTCTTCGTCGAGGACGGCCAGTGCCGCCAGATAGGGCTTGCCCTCGCCGACCACCATGACCTGCTCGAACAGGGGGTCGGCCAGGATCGCCTGCTCCATGTCGCCGGGCGGCACCTTCTCGCCGTTGTTGAGGACGATGATGTCCTTGATCCGCCCGATGATCGTGTAATGGCCGTTGTCGTCGACCCTCGCCTGATCGCCGGTATGCAGCCAGCCCGCCGCGTCGATCGCGGCGCTCGTCGCCCCTGCGTCCTTCCAGTAGCCCCGCATGACGCAGCGGCTCCGGGTAAGCAGCTCGTCGTTGTCGCCGATCCGCACTTCGACGCCGGGCAGCGGCACGCCGATGCTCGAGGGCACGTTCGACTCCTGCCGGTTGACACAGACGACCGGGCTTGCCTCCGTCAGCCCGTAGCCCTGGAAGATGGGCACACCCAGACCGATGAAGACGCGCGAGATTTCCGGAGCCAGCGCTGCGCCGCCGGAAATGGTGAATTTGAGGCGGCCACCGAGTTTCTCCATGACCGGCTGCGCAACCCGCTTCTCCAACAGCGGCCAGAGCGCCTGGTCGGGCGTCCAGGATGCGCGTCCCTGCTCGCGCTCGAAACGGCGCCAGCCGACCTGGACGGCGAGCTCGAACATCTGCCGCGCGAGCCACCCCTGTTTCTCCAAGCCATCCAGGATGCGGCCGTAAATGCGCTCGTAGAGGCGTGGAACCGTTGCGAGCACGGTCGGGCGCACCGTCTGCAAGTCCTGCGCCATCTGTGTCATGGAGCGCGCGTACACGACCTCGCTGCCGAGCAGCATCGGCATGTAATAGCCGCCGGTACGCTCGAGCGTGTGCGACAGCGGCAACAAGGAGAGGAACACCTCATGCGGACCGAAATCGGCGCATTGCGAGGAATAGTAGGCGTTCCAGAGCAGGTTCTCGTGGGTGAGCATCACCCCCTTGGGCCGGCCCGTGGTGCCCGACGTATAGATGATTGTCGCAACCAGGTCCTCGGATAGATGACGTTCCGGAACCGGCGTACCGACGCCGGCGGCGAGCCAGTCGGCCGCCACCGAAAAACGCGTGCTCCAGTCGGCAAGGCCCGATTCCGGCGCCGCCAGACTCACGATCCGCTGGAGCGCATGCGTCGAGCCGGCGATCTCGGCGAGCTTGCGGAGCTGGAACCTGCCTTCCACAAGCAGCAGTTTCGCGTCGGCATGCTCGAGAATGTGGACGGCGTTATCCGGCCGATCGTCGACATAGAGCGGCACGGTGACCAGCCCCAGGCCCAGCGCGGCCTGGTCGAAAATCACCCACTCGACACGGTTCCGGAGCATCACGGCGACCCGGTCTCCGGGAACCAGGCCTTCTTTCGTCAGGGCAGCCTGCCAGCGCAGCACCTCGGCCGCCACCTGCGCCCAGGTGAAGCTCGTCCAGCTGTCGCTCGCTTCATCGAACTGACGGTAGGCGACCTGATCCGGCGTTGCCTCGACCCGTGCGCGGAACAGTCCGCACAGTGTTCCGAGCGAAGCCGCGTGAAAGCGCGCGTTCATAGGCTCAGGCTGCCGCAGGCGAGGTTTTTTCCAGCGCCGCCGCGAAAAAACCGTCGGTCGCATGCGCCACCGGGGATAACTTGAGGAACGCCCCCGTGTCGAGCGCGATCTTCTGCTGGGCGAGGAGTTCATTCGCCGGCAACAGGCTGACCCCGCCCTCGCCGAGCAGGCCGTCGACGATCGCCTCGTTCTCTTCGGGCAGCAGACTGCAAGTGGCGTAGACCAGGCGGCCGCCGGGCTTCAGCAGCTTTGCGGCGGCCCGCAGGATCGCGGCCTGTTTCTGCGCCAGCTGCGCCACGCTCTCCGGCGACTGGCGGAACTTGAGGTCGGGATTGCGCCGCAAGGTGCCCAGGCTGGAACACGGCGCATCGACGAGCACACGGTCGAGCTTGCCGGCAAGCCGTTTCACCCGGGTATCGGTCTCGGACGCGATCAACTGCGGCATCACGTTCGACAAGCCCGAACGTGCCAGACGCGGCTTCAGATTGGCGAGCCGTTTTTCGGCGACGTCGAACGCGTAGAGGCGGCCGGTCGAGGCCATCATCGCGCCGATGGCGAGCGTCTTGCCGCCGGCGCCTGCACAGAAGTCGCACACCATCTCGCCACGCCGGGCGCCGAGAAGGAGCGCGAGGAGCTGGCTTCCCTCATCCTGGATTTCGATGCTGCCGTCGAGAAACAGAGGATGCCGCTTCATCGCGGGATGCGCCCCGAAACGGATTCCCCAGGGCGAGTACGGCGTCGGCTCGACTGGGCAGCCTTCCTCACGCAATCGCGCGAGCGCCGCATCGCGGCTCATCCGCTGCGTGTTCACCCGGACGTCGAGCGGTGCCTGCTGTTGCAGCGCCCGGCCGAGCGCGAGGATGTCCGCGTCGGACATCTGCGTGCGCAGCCGCTCGACCACCCAGTCGGGCAGTTCCGCGGCGACGCCCAGCGGCAGCTCGCCGGTCGCTGTTTCACGAAGTTGGTGGATGAGCTCCGGCTTGGCAAAACCTTCGAGCGTGCGGGCACTCACGCCGCGCACCTTCAGCAGCCAGGCAAGAATCAGCGTGCGTGGCTGAATCGCCGGCACCACCGCCGACAAGTAGCGGTAGCGGCGCAACACGCCGAAAACGGCCTCCGAGATGAACGCGCGATCGCGTGCGCCGAGCTGCTTGTGTTCGCGAAAGAACGACGCCAGCACAGCGTCGGCCGGCCGTCGAAAATCCAGCACGAGATCGAGGGCCTGGGCAGCCGATTGAAAAGCCTGGGGCGAAAGATCCATCAGCATGAATGCAATCGAAGGCCGCGCGCGGCGGCCCTTCGGTGATGCGGAACGGCTCCGCAGGGCGGCCTCTCGTGCAAAACGCGGCCGCCGGAACTCGTCCACGGCAGGCGAATCGGGCTCGACCACGTGCGATCCTGGGCAAGTTTCATGGCAATGTCATCAGATCATGCTCAAGGATAACACCGGGAAGCCCCGTCGAGCGGGCGTGCGTCCGCCACCCGACGAACGGCTGGATCCGATCCGGACCTCGGCCTAAGTCGAGCGCGCGTGGACCAGCCACTCGCGCCAGATCCCGATCGACACCGCAAGCAGCACCGGACCAAGGAAGAGACCGATGAGGCCGAAGGCGTTCAGGCCGCCGAGCACGCCCAGAAACACCAGCAGGAAAGGAATGCGCGTCGGCCCGCTGATGACCAGCGGCCGGATCAGGTTGTCCACCCAGCTCACCACCAGCGCGCCCCACAGGAAGAGGCCCAACGCGGCCTGGGTGTCGCCGGCCGCCAGGAGTCCGAGTGACAGCCCGATCCACACCACCGGGCCCACGAAGGGGATCATCGAGACCAGGGCGGTGACGACGCCCCAAAGCGCGGGTGCCGCAATGCCCGCCACCCAGTACCCCAGTCCGGCCAGCACACCCTGGGCCAGCGCGGTCAGCACGATGCCGAACACGACCGCGCGCACCGTCACGCCGACCGCCTGGATGTAGCCGCGCGCCGCCGTGCCGAGCCATCGCGTCGCCACGCGGCGGAATTGCGCCAGCACGCTGTCGCCGTGGCGATAGACGAAGAACAGCGCAAAGACGGCGAGGCCGAACTTCGCCACGTTGCGCCCGACGCCGCCGACCACGTGTTTGATGTTGACGGGGTCGGTGAGGCCGAACGCGACGAGCTGCGTGCGCACCCATGCCGGATCGGCCTGGACGCGATCATATTGCTCGGCGATCCACTCGCCGCCAGGCCACGTGAGCACCCCGGCGGGCAAGGCGGGCAGGCCTTCCGCCGCGAGCCGGCGCACCGCGACCGACGCCGCGGTCAGGTCCTCCACCAGGGTGAAGAGCACCCAGACCATCGGCAGCAGCAGGGTCGCGGCCACGCCGATCGTCATCAGCAGCGCGGCCAGCGTATCCCGCCCCGGCAGGCGACGGGAAAGCCATAGATGCAACGGCCGGGTGACGTAGGCGAGAATCCCGGCCCATGCCAGCGCGGCGAGGAACGGCGACAGCACCCAGAAGGTAAGGCCGAATATGGCGACCAGGAAGGCGAATGCGACAACCCGTCGCGCGAGCGGTGAGTCGATCTTCACTGGCATGGATGCCCCTTTTCCAACGCGAGCGCCGCCGCGCGAGTGTGCGTCGCACCGAGGAGGTCCGCGCTCGCCCGCATTCACCGAGCGTTTGCGGATGCCGAGATTCTGATGATGAATCCTGGCGCTCGGCGAGACAAGACCGCAAAGGCCGGCGCACGTCGATGTGCGCCGTTCGGGAGCGCCGCGCCGAGGTGCTCATGGACGAAAGTGCCGGTCAACCCCGCGTTCCGCACGAGCGGGATCGTCCCCGCCGGATATCTATGAGCGCAGCGAATGGCGCAGACGATCGGCCCGCCGCCGGCGGGAAAGATTGTGGTGCGCCTCCGCTGGCCCGCTGCGCGTTCGAGCGACATTGATCGCGCACGACGCGATCGCGCGAGGGGCTGACCTGCCGGGTGCCATCGGCACCGCGGCAGGCGATGGCAACGGTGATCAGCCGGCGATCGCGCGCAGGGCGGCAATGCGTTCCGTGAGCGGCGGATGCGTCATGAATAGACGCTTCAGGCCGGCCCCACGCCCGCCGGCGATGCCGAACGCGGCCATCTTGTCGGGCAGCGGCTGCGGATGCAGCGAATTGAGGCGCTCCAACGCCGAGATCATCGCGCCCTTGCCGGCGAGCGAGGCACCGCCGCGATCGGCGCGAAACTCGCGCTGGCGAGAGAACCACATCACGATGATCGAGGCCAGGATGCCGAGCACCAGTTCCGTAACGATCAGGGTGACGAAGAACGCCGGGCCGTTGCCCTCCTCGTTCCGGAATACGACGCGGTCCACCGTGTGTCCGATCACGCGCGACAGGAACATCACGAAGGTGTTCACCACGCCCTGGATGAGCGCGAGCGTCACCATGTCGCCGTTGGCGACGTGGGCGATCTCGTGGCCGATGACCGCCTCGGCTTCCTCGCGCGTCATGGTGCGCAGCAGCCCGGACGACACCGCGACGAGCGCGCTGTTCTTGTTCGCGCCCGTGGCGAAGGCGTTGACCTCCGGCGAGTCGAAGACGCCGACCTCCGGCATGCCGATACCGGCGTCGGCCGCGTACTTCTTGACCGTGTCGAACAGCCAGTACTCGGTCGAGCTCGACGGCGCCTCGATCACCTGCACCCCCATCGACTTCTTCGCCATCCACTTGGACATGGCGAGCGAGATCAGCGAGCCGCCAAAACCCATCACCGCGGCGAAGACCAGCAGGGAGCCGAGATTCAGGCCATGCGCGGTGAGATAGGGCTCCACCCCGAGGAGCCGCATGGTGATCGACAGCACCAGCACGATCGCCAGGTTGGTGGCGAGAAAGAGGACAATGCGCTTCATCAACTTCTCCTAAAGGAAACGGGCAGTGGGCGCTCTCGCGCCCGGCGGCACACACGACAGCGTATAGACGGAAGTCGGGCGACAAAATTCGATTTTTTTACTGTTATCGTTCGATTTTACCGAACAGTCGCCGCCATGCTGAACTACAAGCATCTGCATTACTTCCGCGCGGTCGCCAAGGCGGGCGCGATCAACCGCGCCGCCGAAAAACTGCATCTGGCGCCGCAGACGCTGTCGGGCCAGATCAGCGCGTTCGAGGAACGCCTCGGGATCGCGCTGTTCCGCCGCAGCGGACGCCGGCTCGAACTGACCGACGCGGGCCGCACCGCGCTCGCCTACGCCGACGAGATCTTCCACATCGGCGCGGAACTCGAGGACGCCTTGAAAAATCGCCTCGCGACGCGCGTCCATCCGTTCCGCGTCGGCATCTCGGACGTCGTTCCCAAGGCGATCGCCTACCAGTTGCTGGCGCCCGCGCTTACGCTGCCCGAGCCGGTCAAGCTGGTCTGCAAGGAGGGGCGGCTGGAACAGCTCGCGGCCGAACTGTCGATCCACCGGCTCGACATGGTACTGGCCGATCGCCAGCTGCCGTCGAACATGGACATCAAAGGCTACAGCCATCGGCTTGGCGAATGCGGCATCGCGTTCTTCGCGGCGGCCTCGGTCGCCCGATCCCTGGGTGCGCCTTTTCCGGACTGCCTTGCCGCCGCTCCGCTGCTCATCCCCGGTGAGGACAGCGCGCTGCGCGCCCCGCTGCTGCGCTGGCTGGAGCGCCGCGGCATCGAACCGGCCATCGTCGGCGAGTTCGACGACAGCGCCCTCATGAGCGCTTTCGGCCAGGCCGGCGCGGGTGTGTTCCCGGTGCCGCTCGCGTCGGTCCACGAAGTGGCGCAACAGTACGAAGTAGTCGAGATCGGCCGCACGCCGGAAATCCGCGAGCGCTTCTTCGCGATTTCGGTCGAGCGGCGGCTGAGTCATCCGGCCGTGGTCGCGGTGAGCGAAGCGGCGCGCCGGCGCTTCCGCATGGAAGCCGGCGGCTGAACCTTCACGATGCGAGCCAGGCCGTGGTTTCGCCGGGTGTCATGATGCGAAACCGGGCCGCGCAGCGGCGCCGCAGCTTGAGCAGGGCGCCGTCCTTGCTGACGAGGCCGCGCGCGCCGGTGGCTGCGGCAAGCTCAAGGAATTTCTGGTCGTCGGGGTCGGCACAGCGCGGCAGATCGCCTCGTGCGACGGCCTCCGTTCGCTCCGCCAGGGCGCGATAGGCATCGAACAACTCAGCCTGCCGCGCCGATTCCAGCGCGAACCGCGGATAGCCGAGCACGCGCCGCCACTCTTCGAGCATGGCCCCCGAAACCATGCAGCGCACGCGACCCGCCTCCAGCGCATCCCGGAGGGCACGCGTCGCCGGGTCGTCAAAGAGCAGCAGATCGAGTGCGACGTTGGTATCGAGGACGAGTGCCGGCTTATTCAATGCCCGCGTGCTCGGCGATGAATTCGCGCACCCAGGGCTCGGATCGGGCGCTCGAGAAGCGGCCGACGATCTCGCCCCCGACGAACAGCAGCACCGTGGGGAAGCCACGCAGCCCATAGCGGCCGGCGAGCTTCATGTTCTCGCCATCGTCGACCTCGACTTTCGCCATGTGGATCTTGCCGCCGTGGCTGGCGATGACGCGCTCCAGCACCGGCGTCAGCGCACGGCACGGCGGACACCAGTCGGCCCAGAAATCGACCAGCACGGGCAGCGCGTGCGAGGCTTCGATGACGTCGCGGTCGAAGTGTTCGAGATGGGTATTGAAGATCGAATCCGGCGGATGGGCGGCGTGAGCGTGGGTCATGACGATGGTGAAACGAAATGGAAGTGCGGCCCATTGTGCCCTAACGGCGGGCCGTTCGCCGGGCGGCGAGGTGGCGCCGCGTGCAAGAAAACTTAACCTGAAGGCCCGCGGCTGCTAACGTTAAACCATGGAAGAGCATTTTTATCGCGAGGGGGAGATCGCGCGCCTGCCGGCATTCCTGCCTGCCGCCACCTACAACCTGGCGCATACGCTGCTCGCCCGGGCAGGCCGGCATCTCTTCGTGCCCATCCGCAATCTGCAGTACATGGCGGTGCTGGATGCCGAGGAATTCATCTTCGTCGACAGCCAGAACAAGGCGTGGATCGAGCTCGCCTGGCAACAGTTCCGGCCGCAGGCTCGCAGCGCGCTGGATGCGCCGGTGCCCTTCGAGATCGTGCATTATCTGCCGCAGGCCGCGGAAACGATGAAGCGCCTGCCCATGGAATTCCATCTTGCGGTGCAGCTGCTCGCAGACCGCCAGAAGCCGGATGAGCCGGCGCGCGTGCTGGATCTTCAGTCGCGGCTCGCGCCGAACGCGCCCGGCGAGCGCTGACGACTCAGCGCGGCAGCACCCGGGTGCGCGATCGCAGGCCGAAGAACCGCGCGATCGCGGCGGGCAGCCCGCCATGGCGGGACTGCTTCGCCGCCGACAATACCAGCACGTCGCAAGACCCCGCCAGATATGCGGCCTGCTCGCCGGTGACGATCAGATCGGGCTGGTGCTCCCGCGCATATTCGTGGAATTCCTGGCGCGGCGAGCCGTATTCGGCATGGCAGCGCGCTTCGCCCGCCCCGAGACTGGCCGCGAGAAACTCCAGCCGCCGCAGGGCCGCGCGCTTGAGGTCGTCGATGCCTGCTTGCCGGCTGCTGCCCGGATAACCGCCATCGAGCATGCCGTCCGGCTCGATCAGGTGGAGGAATTCGAGTTCGGCGCGATTCAAGCGGGCGAGCATCAGCGCCTTTTCCGCGATCGCGCCATCCATGGCGTCGAACTGGATCATGGCAAGAATCCGTCGGTAGGGGCGCAATTCAGGCATGGGACACCTGCATCGTGACGTCGGATGTCTTCAATTGTGGCACAAGCTGGGGCCCGCATTCACGAAAAATGCGCGCGGTGCAGCCACGGCAGATTTCCGGGTCGAGCCGCCGGTGGATCGCGCCGATCGCCTCGGTCTTGGAGTCGAACAGATTCGCGCCCCCGATGGCCTTGAGGGCGCCGGTTTCGGCCAGTTGTTCCTGCACCGTATCCTTGATGCGGATGAAGTAGAGTCCCCCGCCCCGGCTGCGCCGAAGCCCGGCCTCTTCCGCCAGGTAATGCGCGCCGGCGAGGTCGATGAAGTTGATGCCGTGGGCGACCACCGCCACGTGCTTCTGTTCCGGGAACGCCTGGTCCTGCGCGGCGAGCGATTCGCGGATGTGGGAGGTCGCGCCGAAGAACAGCGAGCCGTCGATGCGCACGAAGCGCAGTTGCGGGCACTGCGGGACATGGCCGGCATCGATGAACTTGCGCCTTGCCGTGTGCGGATTCGGCACCCGCACCCGGACCTGCGGCTTGGACGTGCGCGACAGGTAGATCGCCAGTGACAGGAGCACGCCGATGATGATCGCCTCCTCCAGCGTCAGGAAGAGCGTGGCGGCGAAGGTTGCCGCCATGATGGCCGACTCCTCGCGGCTGGTCTTGATCGTATGGATGATCTCGTCGAAATCGATCAGCCCCCACGCGACCAGGAACAGGATCCCGGCCATCGCGGCATTCGGCAGGTATTGCGCCCAGGGCGCGACGAACAGCACCAGCACCAGCAGGAAGACGCCCGCCAGCATCGCCGCCATCGGCGTCCTTGCGCCCGCCGCGTAGTTGACCCCGCTGCGGTTGAAGGAGCCGGTCGCGACGTAGCCGGAGAAGAACGATCCGGCAAGGTTGGACAGGCCCTGGCCGACGAATTCCTGGTTGCCGTCGACGTGCTGCCCGGAGCGCGCGGCGAGCGCACGGGCGATCGACACGGCCTCCGTCAGCGCCAGCAGGGTCACCGCAATGACGCCGGACGCCACTGCACGAATGCTGTCGGCATCGAAGCTCGGGGCGGAGAGCGGCGGCAGGCTCGCGGGCAAGGCGCCGACCGTGGGCAGCACCACACCGAGTTTCAGGCCCAGGATGTTGCCGAACACCGCCCCTCCCAGCATGGCGACGATCATGTAGGGCAGCTTCGGCGCCCAGCGTTTTACCGCCACGCCCAGCAGCAGCGTGACCACGCCGGTCGCGGCGATCGCGAATTCGATTTCGTTCGCGCGCGTGAACACGTGGTTCCAGGTATCCGCGAACGATGCGCCGCGCGGTATCGCAAGCCCGGTGAAGTGCTTCACCTGGTTGGTGGCGATGAGGATGGCCGCGCCCGCGGTGAAGCCGGTCACGACGGAATGCGAGATGAAGTTGACGAGGGAGCCGAGCTTCGCCAGACCCATGACGATCTGGATGATCCCCACCATGAAGGTCAGGGTCAGCGCGAGGCTCACGTACTGGGCGCTTCCAGGCTCGGCGTGCGGCGAGAGCACCGAGAAGAGCACGATCGACGCGGCGGTGGTCGGCCCGGACACGAGGTGCCAGCTCGAGCCGAACAGGGCCGCGATGACGGCGGGCACCATGCCCGCGTACAGGCCGTACTCGGGCGGCATGCCCGCGATGGTGGCGAACGCGACACCCTGCGGCAGGGCGATCAGCGCGCCGGTGAATCCCGCGACCAGGTCGGCGTGCGCGGTGGCGCGATTGACGCGCGGCCACCAGTCGAGAAAGGAGGTGAAAGGCCGCAGCCAGGCTGGCAGGGCGGACGAAACGGGAAGCGACATGCGGGTACCGGAGGTTTGCTGCGAACCCGTGAGATATAACCCGATGCGCGTCGTCGACGCGTCAACTGTGCATCAAGCCTGCGTCAAGGCCGCTCGAACGTCAGCACGGCGCGCGTGCCCTGGCCTTCTTCGCTCTCCAGCGCGATCGACCAGCCGTAGCGCTCGCAGATCTTCTTCACGAGTGCCAGGCCGATGCCGGCGCCCTCGCTGTGCGTACCGCGATAGTGCCGCTGAAAGACCTTGTCGAGCGCCGCGCGCGGGATGCCGAGCCCGGTATCGGTCACCGTGAGCGTGCGTGCGTCGACCCGGACGCGAATGCTGCCGCGTTCGGTATAGGTAAAGCTGTTGCGCAGCAGGTTTGCGATCACGATCGCGAGCAGGTTCGCATCGGCCGCGAGGCGGGGCCGCGCGGACAACTCCACACTGAGGGCGACCGGACGCGCCCCGAGCAGATGCTGATGCTTGTCGATGGACGCTTCGACCAGGGCCGCGAGGTCCGCCGGCTCGCGCCGGTCGTCGTCGCGCTCACGCGCCATCGCCAGGAGCGCGGTCGAGAGGTCGGCCATGTCGGCAGCGCCGCGCTCGATGCGCTCTAGGCGCTGGCGATCCTTCTCGGGACGCGAGGCATCGGCGAGCAGTACCTCCGCCGCCCCGCGGATCACCGCAATCGGCGTGCGCAATTCATGCGACACGTCGGCGGTGAACGCGCGCTCACGGTCGATGAAATCGGCGAGCCGATCGAGTGCCTGCTCGAAGGCGCGGGCAAGCTCACCCACCTCGTCGTGGGGAAAATCTGCGGTGATGGCGCCGGGATGCGAATCCGGGCGCACCTCTCGCACTCTGCGCGCCAGCTCCTTCACCGGCTCGATCACCCGTTCCGCAAGCCACAGCGCAAGCCCGCCCGAGAGTAGCGTCATCAGCGCGACGAAGCCGGCCAGGTACAGGATCAGGTAAGCCTGCTTCTCGCGGAACAGGGTCTCGTTGTAGAGCAGGAAATAGCGGCTGCCGGCACGCTCCGCGATCGCCACACGGTAGAAGGTCTCGCCCAGGCGGATCTCGTGCAGCCCCGGTTTCCAGTCCGCGATCGCCGCGGGCGGCACCGGCTCGCCCGTACGCGCCGGCAGGACGTAGCCCAGGAGCGTCGCGGTCGATGGCGGAGGGGACAGCGGGTTGCGGTTGCGGCGCGACAGGTAGTCCTGGATCTCCGCCTTGAGCGTTTCGTCGATCAGGCGCTCGCCTGCGTCGCGTACCGCGACGTACAAGCCGATCGCAGCGACCAGGCTGATCACCCCGCCGATTGCGGCAAACGCGGCACCGACGCGAAAGCGCAGGCTGCGGTTAAAGCGCATCGGGCGCCGCCAGGCGATAGCCGATTCCTCTCAGGGTGTGCACCATGGCCGGCTCGCCGGCGGCGTCGACCGCCGAGCGCAGGACGTGCATGTGCGAGCGCAACGCGTCGGAATCCGGCGGCGCATCGCCCCACACCGCGCGTTCCAGTTCACCCCGGCGCACGACGCGGGGCGCTGCGCGCATCAGGGTCTCCAGGAGCTTCAACGGGATCGGCGGCAGGCTGATGATGCGCTCGCCGCGGCGCGCGCGCAGCAGGGCGAGGTCGTACTCGAGCTCGCCGACGCGCAGCACCGCTGGCGTCACCGCGCTGCTTGCACGCCGTACCAGCGCCTTCAGCCGCGCCTCCAGCTCGCGCAGCGCAAAGGGCTTGAGCACGTAGTCGTCGGCACCGCACTCGAGGCCGGCCACGCGGTCGTCCAGCGCATCACGCGCCGTGAGCATGAGCACCGGGGTGGTGCGCCGCGCCTCCTCCCGGAACTTGCGGCACACGGTCAGCCCGTCCATCCCCGGCAGCACGACGTCGAGCACGATGGCGTCGAAGTCGCGGGTGACGGCGAGATGCAGGCCCGTCACGCCATCGCCCGCGACGTCGACCGCATGGCCCTTGGCCTCGAGAAAATCGCAGACGTTGGCGGCGAGGTCGGGATTGTCCTCGATCACGAGGACATGGAGCGGCGTGCTCGATGTCATGACTGACGCGGGCGGGGTCGTGAGGCCGCCAGTTTACGGCATCCCGCGTCAAGGCTGCGTCAAGACCGCCCCGGCCGGCGCGCCGGAGGCGGCATCAGGCGCCAAGCCGGCGCCGGGGGTCAGGGCTTCGCCAGCGCGGGCTCCGGTTCCGTCCGCCCCACGGGGCAGAAGAGATCGTCGCGGGCTTCGTCGCCGAGCCATTCATACACGGCGGTGAGCGCCTGGTCCTCGGTCGCGAAGAAGAGGTCCTCTCCGATCTCCTCGTACAGTCCGGTCGAGCGCATCACGTCGAGGACCTGCCGCTTGAGGCCGGAGAACACGAGGGTCACCCCGCCTTCTCGCAGGCGCTCGTGAATGGAGCGGATCGCGTCCTCGCCCGTGGCGTCGAGCTGGTTGATGCCGTTGCCCACGACGAGCAGATACTTGGCCCGCGGGTGGGCCGCGACCGTCTCGAGCACCATGTCCTCGAAATACGAGACGTTCGCGAAGTAGAGCTGTCCGTCGAAGCGCATGGCGACGACAAGCTCGCTGGTCGGGAGATCCGGGTGGACCTTGACGTCGCGCAGGGTGCCGTCGCCATACCGGCCGAGCTGGGCGACGCGCGGCTTCATGGTGCGGTAGAGGTAGAGCGCGAGTGCGAGCGCCGCACCGATGAGGATGCCCTTGTCCAGGTGGGGCGCCGCCAGCAGGGTGACCACGAAGGTGACCGCCGCGACGACACCGTCGGCCCGGTTCGCCTTCCAGGTGTGCTTGAGCGCCGCGGGGGTGACGAGGGTGGTCACCGCGAGCAGGATGATCACCCCGAGCGTCGCTTTCGGCAGGTGGTACAGATAGGGCGTGAGGAACAGCAGGGTCAGCGCGACGAAAAGTCCGTTGAAGACCATCGCGAAGCCGGTTTGCGCGCCGGCCTGCAGGTTGATCGCCGAACCGGTGAACGAACCGGTCGCCGGGTACGCCTGGAAGAAGGCGCCACCGATGTTCGCCATGCCCTGGCCGATCAGTTCCTGGTTCGGGTCGAGACGCTGCTTGGTCTTCGCCGCCAGCGCCTTGGCCATGGAGATGCACTCCATGAAAGCGACCAGCGCGATGATGAAAGCGGCCGACAGCAGTTGCAGCATCGCGTCGAAGGTGAGCGTCGGCAGGCGGAACGACGGCAGGCCGGCGGGAATGTTGCCGACGACGTCACCGCCACCGGCAAGGTTCATCCGGCCCTCCTCGATCTTCTTGATGTGCCAGATCTGGCCGTCCGTGGCCATGCCGGCCGGCACCTTCCCGGCCACGTACAGCATCGCCGTCTGCGATTCCGGCGCGTCGAGGCGCTCGAATTCGAGCTTGCGCAGGACGCTCATGTGATCCTTGTTCTGCCGTTCGAGGCTCGCCACCTCGAGCCGCATCAGGTCGATTCGGTAGCGCATGTCGGCCACCGCACGCGCGTTGCCCGACTTCTCGAGCTCACGCAGGGTCGTGCTCCGTGAGGTGATCTCGGCCTGCAGTGCCGCCGCACGCTCCTGGGTGGCGACGTAGCGTGCGACCAGCTCGCGTGTCTCCGCATCGGCGATGTGTTCGTAGCTGCCCGAGGTCTTGTGGGCAAAGCCGATCGCGAAACTGACCAGGGTCGTGATCACGACGGCGACCAGCACGGACGGCTTGGCAAGCAGCTTCACCTTCTTCAGCACCAACATCAGGATGAGCGCGAAAACGGACATCGCGAGCGTCGGCAGGTGCGTCTGCGAGATGTTGCCGAACATTTCCCAGATATCGACCAGGAAGGAGTCGCTGCGGCCCTTGGTGATGCCGAGCAGGAGATCGAGCTGGGACAGCGCGATGATGATCGCGGCCGCATTCATGAAGCCGAGGATCACGGGATGCGACACGAAGTTGACGATCGCACCGAGCTTGAACGCGCCCAGGGCGAACTGGATCACCCCGACCATCAGCGTGAGCAGGAGCGCCAGCCCGATGTACTCCTCGGAGAAGGGCACCGCCAGCGGCGTCAGCGCGGCGGCCGTCATGAGGGAGATGATCGCGACCGGGCCGGTCGCGAGTTGGCGGGAGGAGCCCCACAGCGCGCCGAGAATCGCCGGCACCAAGGCCGTGTAGAGGCCGAAGTAGACCGGCAGGCCCGACAGCTGCGCGTAGGCCATCGCCTTCGGCACCAGCACCAGCGCCCCCGTGACGCCCGCGATCACATCACCGCGCAGGATCACGCTATTGAGCGGGAACCAGTGGAGGAATGGAAACAGGCGGTAGAGCAACGGGTTCATAGTGAGCGACGAGGCGGGGAGCGTTGAGAAAAGAAACGCAGGCGTTTCAAACTGCAACAGTTTAGCAAGAAACCGCGCTTGCCCGAAAGCGCGTCAACCCGCCCCGGCGGCCTCCGCGAAGCGTTTCAGCTTGCGCCACAGCGACACCCGGTCGATTCCCAGCATCTGGGCGGCGAGCGTCTGGTTGCCATGCGCCTGCTCCAGCACCCAGTGGATGTAGTCGCGCTCGTGCTCCTCGAGCGAAGCCACGCGCCCCTCGCGGCGGCGGAAGGCACGGATCGCGAGATCCCGGAGGTCGTCCGGCAGATGCGCGGCTTCCAGGGTGTCGCCCTGGCACAGCGCGACGCCGCGCTCGACGATGTTTTCCAGCTCGCGCACGTTGCCGGGAAAGTCGTAGCGGGCCAGGAGCGCAAGCGCCTCGTCGGAGATCGCACGTACCGATTTCCCCATCACCGGAGCCGCGCGGTCGAGGAAGTACTGGGCTAGCAGCGGGATGTCATCGCGGCGTTCGGACAGCGGGGGTATGTGGAGATTGACGACGTTGAGGCGGAAATAGAGATCCTGGCGGAAGCGGCCGTCCGCCACCCAGTCCTTCATGTTGCGGTTGCTCGCGGCGATGAAGCGGACGTCGACCTTGAACGGACGGGTGCCGCCGACCGGCAGCACCTCGCGCTCCTGGATCACGCGCAGAAGCTTGACCTGCATGCCCGGCGACATTTCCGTCACCTCGTCGAGGAAGAGCGTGCCGCCGCTGGCTGCGGCCAGCAGCCCCGGCTTGCCCACCGCACCGGTGAACGCGCCCTTCTCGTGGCCGAACAGTTCGTTCGCAAGCAGCTCCTCGTTGAAGGCACCGCAGTTGATCGCGAGAAAGGGGCCGTCGGGACGGCCGCCGTGTTCGTGCAGATAGCGCGCGAAAAGCTCCTTGCCGGTGCCCGATTCGCCGGTGATCAGCACGTTCGCGCCGGTGCCCGCGACCTGGCGCGCCATGTCCAGCAGCTTCTGCATGCCGCCGTCGCGGGTGATGATCCGGCTGTGGCCATGGATCGAATCGAGCTGCTCGCGCAGCGCGCGGTTCTCGCGCTTCAGCCGCACCTTTTCGAGCGCCTCGGCGACGGTCTGCCTCACCTCGTCGAGGCGGAAAGGCTTGGCGATGTAATGGAAAGCGCCGACCTTCATCGCCTCGACCGCCGATTCCAGCGTCGCGTAGCCGGTGATCATGATGACCTCGACGTCCGGATGGCGTGCCTTGCAGTGCTGCAGGAGCTGCATGCCGTCGACCTTGTCCATCTTGAGGTCGGTCAGCACCAGGTCGAACGGGCGCGAATCGACGAGTTCGAGGGCGTGGCGGCCGCTCTGGGTGGCGACGACGTCGTAGCCCTCGCGGGTGAGCACGTGTTCGAGGTTGCGAAGGGCGATGCGCTCGTCGTCGACGATGAGGAGGCGTGCGGTCATGGATGCTCTTCCTGATCGGCCGGCAGGCGGATGCGGAAACGCGCGCCCCCGCCGGGACCGTTGTCGGCGACCATGCAGCCGCCGTGTTTCTCGATGATTTCGTAGGCGATGAACAGACCCAGCCCGCTGCCGTGTCCGACCGCCTTGGTGGTGAAGAATGGATCGAAGATGCGCTCGAGAAGTTCGGGCGGGATACCCGGGCCGCTGTCGGCGACCTCGATCTCGACGGCTTCAGCGTCCGCCCGGCAACCCCCGACCGGGAGCGGGAAGTCGTCGTCGCGCGCACCGACCTTCACCTGGCTCGCAGCGATGGAAAGCACACCCGTCGTTCCCATGGCGTCGTAGGCGTTGAGCACGAGGTTGAGCAGCACCTGTTGCAGGCGGGGCCGGTCCGCCACCACCGCCAGCGCGGGCGGAATCGCGAGGCGCACCTCGACCCCGGCCGGGCGCTTGTTCTTGAGGAAGCGCAGTGTCTCTTCCGCCAGATCCGCGAGCACCACCCGCCGCGGATCGAAATCACGATCTCCAGCATAGTCCAGCAGGGCGCGGACGATGTGCCGTGCGCGCAGCGTCTCGGTGTCGATGTCCGCGATCATCTGCTCGCGCAGCGCCGGCTCGATCGTCGGATCCTCACGCAGGATCTGCGCAGTGGATGAAATATTCGACAGCGGATTGTTCAGTTCGTGTGCGACCCCCGACAGCAGCGTCCCCAGCGAGGCGAGCTTTTCCGAGCGCACGAGCGTGTGCTGGCGCCGCTCGAGCTCGTCGAGCACGTGATTGAACGCACCGGTGAGGGAGACGAACTCGCGATCGCGGCTGTCGGGCTCGAGGCGCATGAGCTGACCGCGCGCGACCGCTTCCATGTGCTCCTCCATCGCCTGCAACGGGCGCGTGACGAGGCGCGCCAGCAGGAAACCGGTCACGACCAGGATCGCGGCGACGGCGGCAAAAAAGAACAGGAAATTGCGCCGATGGTTCTGCAACGCAAGATCGAGCGAGCGACGCTCACGCTGGGCGAGACTCTCGCCCAGCGTGACGATGCGGTTGCCGTAGCCGCGCACGGCAGCAGCGCGCATCTGGTCGCCCGGCTCGGCGACGTATGCCTTCAGCGCCGCACCGTAATCTCCCAGCTCCCGCGACAGGCGGCCCGCGGCACCGGTGCCGGCAAGCGCGTCGATCACGGCCGCGTCACGGACGGCACGCTCACTCGCAAACGCAAGAAAGCCGGCGTGATCTTCGAGATCGGCCGGCTGGCGATAGAGAAAGTAGTTCTTTTCGAATCGGCGCATCTCGAGCGTGGCGTCGAACAGCTCGGCAACCTTGCCGCCTTCGCGGACCTTGCCCTCGATGCGCACCAGTTCGAACAGAGCGACCACCGACAGGCCGATGACGAGCGCGGCAAGAAAGAGGTAGGCGAACGCGATCTTGGACTGGAGAGAGCGCATCCCGGAAGTCTAACCCGATGTTGCAAATTGTAACAAATACAGACGACCCAGGTAGACTAAGCAATCTCAATACATTGTTTATTAAGGACAATACGCGCCTGGCACGATGCGTGCTTTTGACTGGCCATCCCTTACCGTCAAGAGCGAGTCAAGACCATGTCAAAGCTGCGTATCGAAGTACTCACCACGCACACCCCCTATCAGACCTATCTCGAGGAGCGCCTGCAATCCGCGCGCGCTTTCGGCTGGTCCATGCCCGCCCGCACCGCCGAGCCCCGCCGGCCGCAGGCCGAGCGTGCACGCACCGCGCCGGACCTCCCCGTTACCGCGACGAGCAAGCCGGCCTGATGTCGCGCCGCGTCCTGCTGGCCCTGCGCCCGGTCTCGCCGGTCGAACGCCTGTTCGCCGCCGGCGCCGCGCTCGCGCGGCGGATGGATGCGGACCTGGAGGTGATCGCCGACCCGGGCCATCCGCGCTGGAAAGACATCGTCAGCCAGCTCGGACAGCTCTCGCGCGATGCGCTGGGCTGCCGGCTGACGCCGATGCCGGGACTCGACATCCGGCAGGTCGTCGATTACGCGCGCGGCCACGAGGGCATCGTCTCCGTCGTCGTCGGCCGTCCCGGCGCATGGGCGGGCGAGGATCGGGGCGCTTACTGGGCGCGCCTCGAATGCCCGCTCGTGGCGGCATCCGATTCGCCGGGACAGCCACACGAAGCCTGATTTTTCCTTATTCACGTCCAGGGAGTTCCTTCACATGATCAAAGACAAATCCAAGCTCGGCTCCGCCCTTGTGTGGGGCGGCCTCACCGTCGCGCTCTACTGGCTGCTGTTCCATTACGCCGGCGGCTTCCAGACGCTCGCGCACACGACGCTCGACGCCTGCGCCGTCGGCGGCGAGTATTACAACAACGCGACCGCCGAGCTGTGCGCCGCCGAGAACGGCACGTTCATCGAAGGCCGCTGGTGGTACGTGCTCGCCCCCATCGCGCTGGCGTTCGCGCTGTCGTACACGCACGGCCTCTTCACGGGCCTGTTCTGGGATCTCGTCGGCCTCACGGCCAAGAAATAGCAAAGCGGAGCACGTTCATGGAACTCATCAATTTCGTCGAAATCACCCCCCTGACCGCGATCCTGCTGATCCTCGTCGGCTTCGTCGGCGGCATGGTGTCCGGCTTCATCGGCTCCGGCGGCGCCTTCGTGCTCACGCCGGCGATGATGACGCTGGGCGCGCCGGGCATCGTCGCCGTCGCCTCCAATATCTGCCACAAGTTCCCCAAGGCGCTCGTCGGTGCGCTCAAGCGCAACAAGTATGGCCAGGTCGACGTCAAGCTGGGCCTGATCCTCGGCCTGTTCGCCGAGGCCGGAGTGCTGTTCGGCAAGCAGGTCATGACCGACATCAAGAACACTTTCGGTGCCGTCGGCACCGATCTCTACGTGTCCGCGATGTTCGTCGTCACGCTCGCCATCGTCGGCGGCTTCGTGCTGAAGGATTACCGCAAGCTGAAGGCGCTCGACGCCGCCGGCCAGGGCGACGAAGCGCCCGAGCTGACCCGGCTCGCGCGCTGGGTGCAGTCGGTCAACATCCCCGGCACCATGATCTACTCGAAGGGTGCGCAGGCGCGGCTCTCCGTACTGTTCCTCGCCCCGATCGGCTTCGCCACCGGCTTCCTCGCCTCGGCGATCGCGGTGGGCGGCTTCATCGGCGTGCCGGCAATGATCTACATCCTGGGCCTGCCGGCGATCATGGCGTCGGCCACCGAACTCGTCATCGCGTTCATCATGGGTCTTGGCGGCACGATCTTCTACGGCCTCGAAGGCGTGGTCGACATCCGTCTCGCCATGCTGATCCTGCTCGGCTCGCTGTTCGGCATCCAGGTCGGCGCGATCGGCACCACCTACGTCAAGGACTACCAGGTCAAGTTCACCATGGCCGTGATCATGCTGACCGTGCTGTTCTCGCGCTTCTTCTACATCCCCGGCTATCTTGCCAAGCTCGAGATGATCGAGCCGTTGCCCGAAACCACGCTCTCCATCCTGAAATGGGTCGGCGACGGCGTGCTTGCGCTTGCCCTGATCGTTGGCGCGTACACTGTATTGTCCGCGCTGCTCAAGGGCATGAAGGAGCATAAGATGAAGCAGGCCATGCTCACACGCACCGAAGTGGCCGACTGAATGGAGCAAGCAGACAGATGACCGACAGCAACCGACTCGCCGAAACGGGCAACCTGCGCCGCGTACTGGTCGCAACCGACGGCTCGGACGAATCCGCCGGCGCGGTGCGTACCGGGATCGCGCTCGCCGCCTCCCACGGCGCCGCACTGACAGGCGTGTCCATCGCACTCGACCATCCCGAGTACAGTACCTTCGTTCCCAATCTACGGGAGATCGCCGAACAGCACGCCCGGGAGACGCTGAAAACCTTCATCGAGGAGGCGGGCGAGAATGCGGAGGCGCTGGTGCGCGAAGCGCAGGATCCGGCGCGGGGCATCGTCGACGCCGCGACCGACGTCGGCGCCGACATCATCGTGATGGGCCAGCATCACAAGGGCGCCATCGTCCGCCGGCTGGTCGGCGACACGACCGCCGGAGTCATCGGCCTGACGACTTCTCCGATACTGGTCGTACCGCGTGCGGCGCGGCTGTGGGAACGCAAGGTGCTGCTCGCAACCGACGGCTCGGTGTACAGCGAAGCTGCGGCAGAGGCGGCCGGACGGATCGCCCATCAGGCGCGCCTGCCGATCGAGGTCGTATCGGTCGTCACCAGCAGCCACAGCGAAGCCCGCCGCGCCGAAGCCGAGCGCGCGGTCGCCGGCGCGGCGGAGCGCCTCGCGGCACTTGGCCTGCGGGTCGACGGGCAGGTCGTCGAGGGCCGCCCCGACGAGGCGATCATCAAGGCCGCCGAGGCGACGGGCGCCGACCTGATCGTCGTCGGCAGCCATGGCCGCACCGGACTGACCAAGCTCTTCATGGGCAGCGTCGCGGAACGCGTCGTCGGCGACGCCGCCTGCCCCGTACTCGTCGTCAAATCCTGACTCCGATTCGCACAAAGCGGGGCCGTGCGGGATAATTCCGCACGGCCCCGCTTACATTCTGGAGACTTCATGATCCGCAAGAACCCATCCGGGCACCTGCCTGTCGTACACGATTCCGCCTTCGTCGACCCCACCGCCATCCTGTGCGGCAAGGTCATCGTCGAGGAAAACGTATTCATCGGCCCCTACGCGGTGATCCGCGCGGACGAGGTCGACGAGAACGGCGAAATGGAGCCGATCGTCATCGGCGCGAACTCCAACATCCAGGACGGCGTGGTGATCCACTGCAAGGCCGGCGGCGGCGTCAGCATCGGTCGCGGCACCTCGATCGCCCACCGCTCCATCGTCCACGGCCCCTGCACCGTCGGCGACGAAGTCTTCGTCGGCTTCAACTCGGTGCTGTTCAACTGCGTGGTAGGGAGCCACTCCGTCATCCGCCACAACTCGGTCGTCGAAGGCTGCGAAGTGCCGCACAGCTTCTACATCCCGTCGACCGCCAACATCAAGTCCAACCAGGATCTGGACAGCGTCGAGCGCGTGACGCCGGACGTCGCGAGCTTCTCGGAAAGCGTGACGCAGGCCAACCACGAACTGGTCAAGGGCTACCGGCGTATCCGTAACGAGTTCTAGGACAGACACGATGGTCGCCGTGCTGGAAGCCTGGCGCGCGGGGCTTTTTCACCGGCGACACTTCCTCAACAATCTGGGTGCCGGCCTCGTGGTCGGCATCGTCGCCCTGCCGCTGGCGATGGCCTTCGCGATCGCCAGCGGGGCGCGGCCCGAGCAGGGCCTCTATACGGGCATCGTCGCCGGCCTGATCGCTGCGCTGTTCGGCAGCTCCCGCGTCTCGATCAGCGGACCGACCGGCGCCTTCGTCGTCATCCTCGCGAGCATCACCGTCCAGCACGGGATCGTCGGGCTGCAGATCGCCACGCTCATGGCCGGCCTGATCCTGCTGGCGATGGGTCTGGTCAAGCTCGGCGGCATCATCCGCTTCATCCCCACCCCGGTGGTGACGGGCTTCACCGCCGGTATCGCGGTCATCATCTTCGTGGGGCAATGGAAGGACTTCTTCGGGCTCGCGCCCGCGTCTTCCAGCCAGCATTTCCACGAGCAGTTCAGCGCCCTGATCGAGGCAATGCCGGCGTTGCACCTGCCGACTACGCTCCTCGCGCTCCTCGCGCTCGCGATCGTGGTGGTGTTGCCGCGCTTCGAGCGTCGCGTCCCGAGCCCGCTGGTCGCCATGCTCGTGGCAACCCTGATCCAGGCGGTAGGGCAGTTCGATGGCGTCGCCACCATCGGCAGCGCCTTCGGCGGCATCCCGTCCGGGCTGCCGGCGGTACACGTGCCGGAAGTCACCTTCGCCCGGGTGCTGGAGCTGATCGGGCCGGCGGTCACGATCGCGATGCTGGGCGCGATCGAATCGCTGCTATGCGCGGTGGTGGCCGACGGCATGATCGGCACACGCCACGATCCGAACCAGGAACTGATCGGCCAGGGCCTGGCCAACCTCGCGGCCCCGATCTTCGGCGGCTTCGCCGCCACCGGCGCCATCGCGCGAACGGCGACGAGCATTCGCAACGGCGGCACCAGCCCGCTCGCGAGCGTCGTGCACGCGCTGTTCCTGCTCGCCGTCATCGTCGCGCTCGCGCCGCTGGCCTCGCACATCCCGCTCGGCGCACTGGCTGCGATCCTGTTCGTCGTCGCCTGGAACATGAGCGAGGCGCGCCACTTCCTCGACCTGCTGCGCCACGCGCCGCTCAACGACAAGGCGCTGCTGCTGATCACCTTCCTGCTCACGGTGTTCGCCGACCTCGTCATCGCGGTCAACGTCGGCGTGCTGCTCGCCGCGCTGCTGTTCATGAAGCGCATGAGCGAAACGGTGACGATCGAGGGCGAGACCGATACCACCCTCGCCGCGGTGTGCCCCGTCGGGGTGCCGAAAGGGGTGCGGGTCTACTCGATCGACGGGCCGCTCTTCTTCGGCGCGGCCGCGAGCTTCGAGCGCACGCTGGCCAGTCTGCACGACGACACGAAGGTACTGATCCTGCGGCTCGGGCAGGTGCCGATGACGGATGCGACCGCGATGAAAGCGCTCGCGGACCTCACGCGCCTGTTCCAGAAACGCGGCGTCAAGGTGCGGCTGTGCGAGGCGAACGAGCGCATCAACGAAAAGCTGGCGCGGTTCGGCCTGCTCGATCAGATCGGCCAGCGGGACGCACGACGGAGCCTGGTCAGCGTGCTCACGGAAGTGTCGGAAGAAGAAGCCAGCCCCACCTGATCCGCGCGCGCAGACCCAGCCGGCCGCAGTGCGGCGGGCGGTGCGGCGCGCTCAGTCCTCGTCGCCCAGTTCCGGGTTCCAGCCCTTTTGCTTCGCGAGCGCCATCGCCTTCTCGTAGATCTCGGTATGACGCGCGCGCAGCTCCGGCGGCAGGCGGCTCGGCAGGTTGGCGTAGCGGTCCCATTCGCGCTCGATCTTGTCCATGAGCGCCTGCATGCGGCCGATATCCCAGCCGCTGCAGTCCTCGCTCTCGGGGAGCAATCCGAACAGCCAGCCGTCGAGGACGACCCGCCCGAGCTGGGTCATGCCGTGCTTGTCGTTGTAGAAGCCAACGTAGGTTTCCATGTCGTCGTCTCGTCAAGGGATCAGTCGAGCATACACCAGCGATGGCCGCGGGCTGTGCACGCCGGCCGGCGTCGAACGCGGGCGTCTCATCGCGTCAGGCCCGCATACAGGAGCGGCAGTTTTTCGGGCAGGCGCTGCACGTGGTCGACGACCATGTAGTTGTTCTGGCCAAAGATGCGGCTGACGTAATTGTCCGCCCGCGGGTCGAGGCTCATGCAATACGTCACCACGCCGTGGCGCGCGACCTCCTCGACCGCCTTCTTGGTGTCGTAGCGCAGATACTGCGGATCGCGGACGTCGATGTCGGCCGGTTCCCCGTCGGTGATCACGATCAGGAGCTTCTTCGCCGAACGCTGCAGTTTGAGATGGTGCCCCGCATGGCGGATCGCCGCGCCCATGCGGGTCGACAGCTGGCCGGTCATGCCGGCGAGCTTCGCCTTCGGCACCTCGTCCCAGTGCTGGTCGAAATCCTTGAAGCGGTAGTACTCCACGTCGTGACGGCCGTCCGAGCAGAACCCATGGATCGCGAACGGGTCGCCGACCTTGCTGATCGCATCGGCCAGCAGCACGCAGGCCTGGCGCGTCAGTTCCAGTACCGAGTATTCCTGGTCCTGCACCTTCTCGTTGGTCGACTCGGAAAGATCGAGCAGCACCAGGATGGAGAAGTCGCGCGTCTTCCTCACCGAGCGCATCATGATGCGCGGATCGGGCGACGTGCCCATGCGGATGTCGATGAAGCTCTGGATCGCCGCGTTGATGTCGATCTCGTCGCCGTCCTCGAGCTTGCGGATGCGCTGCACACCTTGCGGCTGCATCGCGTCGAGCAGGAATTTCATGCGGTGGATCTCGCGCTTGTACTGCGCTGCGATCGCGTCGATCAGCGCGAGCTCCCCGGATTTCGGACGCTTCTCCAGCACGGTCGCCCAGGCCGGGCGTTCGAGCTGGATCTGGTAGTCCCACTCCGCGTAATGGACCGGATCAGACACCGGTTCCTTCCCTTCCATCTCGTTGAACGATTTGCCGCCGCTTTCGTCGCCGATGTTCTCGTACGGGAACAGCTCGGTGCCGAGCACCCAGATTTCCTCGGCGTCGTCGCCGGCGGTCTCGACGTCGACCTCGTTCGCCATCTCCATCACGTTGACGTACCTGCGGACCTGCTTCACCGATTCGTAGCCCGCACCCGCCGCCTTGTTGAAATCGAACTCCTCGAATTCCCAGAAGTAGCGGTTGTCGTCGCGGTAGGGCGCGCTGAGCAGGTCGGTGCGCGGGTTGAACGCCAGCCGCTTCTCGCCCAGGCTGTGCGCGAGCTGCACGCCGATCTCCCAGGACGTCCGGTTGCTGTCGAGACGGTCGGCGGCCGCGGCGAACAGCGCGCGCCCCTCGGCGATCCAGGGATCGTCGTCCAGGTAGGTCTCGTCGAGCAGCGCGCGCGCGAGGCGGTCGAGATAGGCGCCGATGCTCGCATCCATGGCCGGGGTCGCGACGTGGAGCTTGGCCCACAGCTGCTTCAGGCCGGGGAAGCGGCGGATCGACAGCGTTTCGACACGCGCATCCTCGATCGCCGAAATCACGGCCATCTGAAACGGATTGAGCGCTTCGGCCGATATCGGCACGCGCGTCTCGACCACGTGTGCCGCGCAATGCGCCGCGGTCGCACGATACAGCTCCAGGCCCGGCACCGGCTCCCGGCCTTCAACCACGAAATCGTCGAACGCATCGGGCACGTGCAGCAGGTAGTCCTCGATGTAGGGCTTGTAGCCCTCGCGCGACTCGAAGTCGCCCGAGGTCGGGCGCATGAAGAAATCGCGGGCCCACAGCGCACGCAGGTACATGTTGATGCGGCGCTGCACGTCGACCAGCAGCGTGCCCTTGCGCTCCTTCTGCAGCATGGCCTGCGACTCTTTCGAATCGAGGCTGAAGTACTTGATCTGCTCGGCGTAGTCGGTGCGGTGCGCGTGCGCGCCCCACAGCGCCCAGCGGCGCAGGCCGCCGAGCGTGAGATGCTGGAACAGCACCTCGAGCTTGTCGAGCATGGGACGCACGCCGCGCGGCGCCTGCGCGATCAGGTTGTTGATGAACTTCAGGTAGCTGAGGAAGAGCTGCGCGTCGCCGAGACGGTTGGCGGCGGTCGCCGCGGTGGCGAGCAGCAGCTCGATCACCGCACCGGAGGTTTTCGACGCCAGCATCAGGGAGGCGGTCGCCAGCTCGGCGACCACGTCCTCGCCGACTTCCTTGGCAACGCGCGGCGCCTCCACGATCCAGGTCTCGACCAGCGTATCGCCGCGGCCGAGACCACGGATCGCCGACGTACCCTTCAGGTAGTTGTCCAGGCCGCGCGGTGAAAAGACCTTGGCGGCGTCGTGCCAGTTGGCCTCCAGCACGGCGCGGCTGCGGGGCGAGAGGTCTTCCAGCAGTTCGGAATAATCTTCGAGTTTGATGCTCATGTCGCGCCTCCGGATGCGGGATTCAGGAGCGAGGGCCGCGAGGCATGGACCGCACGGCGGTGGCCCTCGCAATCCCGGCTGCGGGTCCGCCGCGGATCAGAAGAACGTCGTCACCGCCGCGTCCAGCGCGTCACGCATGTCGGGGTCGTCCGTGATCGGGCGCACCAGCGCGACGCGACACGCCGCCTGCGGGTTGACGCCGCGTGCGATCAGGCTGCCGGCGTAGACCAGCATGCGCGTGGACAGGCCCTCGTCGAGGCCATGTCCTTTCAGGTTGCGGCTGCGCTCCGCGATCGATACCAGCTTGCCGGCAATCTCGGGGGCGACGCCCGATTCGTGCGCGACGATCTCGGTCTCGACATCGTGCGCGGGGTAGGTGAAGTCCAGTCCGCCGAAGCGCTGCTTGGTCGACTGCTTCAGATCCTTCATCAGGCTCTGGTAGCCCGGGTTGTACGAAATCACGATCTGAAAATCGGGGTGCGCGTTGACCAGCTCGCCCTTCTTTTCCAGCGGCAACACGCGCCGGTTGTCGGTGAGCGGATGGATCACCACGGTGGTGTCCTGGCGCGCCTCGACGATCTCGTCGAGATAGCAGATCGCGCCGTGGCGCGCGGCGATTGCGAGCGGGCCATCCTGCCATTCCGTGCCCTGCGCGGAGAGCAGGAAACGGCCGACGAGATCGGAAGCGGTCATGTCCTCGTTGCACGCGACGGTGATCAGCGGCCGGTCCAGGCGGTGCGCCATGTACTCGACGAAACGCGTCTTGCCGCAGCCCGTCGGACCCTTCAGCATCATCGGCATGCGCACGGAATAGGCCGCCTCGAACAGCTCGACCTCGTCGGCGACGGGGCGGTAGTAGGGCTGCCGCGTAATGCGATACTGGTCAATGACGTTGCTCATGTGCACTCCTTGGATTGATTCGCCTGCGAAGGACGCGGTGTCGCTACGCCTGTGCGCACCGTGCGTGCCGCACGCCGGGCGGGCTGCCGGCGATCCGGCACTTCGCCGCCACGTCCTTCGCGGACGAACAAGACAACCAACAAAAAACCCCCGTGCCCAGCGGGCGACGGGGGCTGTACGGTCTCCCGTCGCGGCTTAAACGGTCTTGCCGCGGTAGATCACCATCGCCGCGCCCTGCGACTGGGCGAAGTTGTCGTAGCCGACCAGGCGGACGTGGTTGTTCGGGTTGGCCTTGTGGCAGGCGTCGGCTTCGGCCAGGATGCGGTCGACGTCGGTCTCGCCGAACATCGGCAGCTTCCACATGTACCAGTAGGAGTCCATCAGGTGCTCGGGCTCGGTGTGCTCGATGGCCGGGTTCCAGCCCTTGCCGACGATGTACTCGACCTGCTTGCGGATGCTGGCCGCGTCCATGGCGGGCAGGTAGGAGAAGGTCTCGAACTTGCGGCTGGCGGGATCGCTCAGCCGACTCTTGTAATCCATCACTTCAGACATGTTGGTTCCTTGATATGCGATTCGGTTGAGGAGGGGCACGCAGGGCTTCCGTCGGGAACCCTGCCGCGCCCGCGCGTCTTTACTTGTGGGCGACGTCCAGCTTGTCGACGGTGTCGAACTCGAACTTGATCTCCTTCCACGTCTCCATGGCGATCTTCAGTTCGGGGCTGGCCTTGGCCGCTTCGGTCAGGATGGTCTTGCCTTCCTTCTCGATGGCGACGCCCTTGTTGCGCGCTTCCACGCAGGCTTCCAGCGCGACGCGGTTGGCAGCGGCGCCGGCCGCGTTGCCCCAGGGGTGGCCCAGGGTGCCGCCGCCGAACTGCAGCACGGAGTCGTCACCGAAGATGTTGACCAGCGCGGGCATGTGCCACACGTGGATGCCGCCGGAGGCGACGGGCATCACGCCGGGCATGGAACCCCAGTCCTGATCGAAGAAGATGCCGCGCGAACGGTCTTCCTTGATGAAGCTGTCACGCATGATGTCGATCCAGCCCAGGGTCGCCTCGCGGTCGCCTTCCAGCTTGCCGACGACGGTGCCGGAGTGCAGGTGGTCACCGCCCGACAGACGCAGGATCTTGGTCAGCACGCGGAAGTGGATGCCGTGGTGCGGGTTGCGGTCCAGCACGGCGTGCATCGCGCGGTGGATGTGCAGCAGCATGCCGTTGTCGCGGCACCAGTTGGCCAGGCCGGTGTTGGCCGTGAAACCGCCGGTGATGTAGTCATGCATGATGATGGGCGCGCCGATTTCCTTCGCGTATTCGGCACGCTTGTACATCTCTTCCGGCGTCGGCGCGGTCACGTTCAGGTAGTGGCCCTTGCGCTCGCCCGTCTCACGCTCGGACTTCTCGATCGCTTCCATGACGAAGTCGAAGCGCTGGCGCCACCGCATGAAGGGCTGGCTGTTGACGTTCTCGTCGTCCTTCGTGAAGTCCAGACCGCCGCGCAGGCACTCGTAGACGGCACGGCCGTAGTTCTTGGCCGACAGGCCCAGCTTCGGCTTGATGGTGCAGCCCAGCAGCGGACGGCCGTACTTGTTCATCAGGTCGCGCTCGACCTGGATGCCGTGGGGTGGGCCGCCGCAGGTCTTGACGTAGGCGATCGGGAAGCGCACGTCCTCAAGACGCAGCGCGCGCACGGCCTTGAAGCCGAACACGTTGCCCACCAGGGAGGTGAACACGTTCACGACCGAGCCTTCTTCGAACAGGTCGATCGGGTAGGCGATGAAGGCGTAGAAGCAGGTGTCGTCGCCCGGCACGTCCTCGATGCGGTAGGCACGGCCCTTGTAGTAGTCGAGGTCGGTCAGGAGATCGGTCCAGACCGTGGTCCAGGTGCCGGTCGACGACTCGGCGGCCACGGCGGCGGCGGCCTCTTCGCGATCCACGCCCGGCTGGGCGGTGATCTTGAATACGGCCAGGATATCGGTGTCGAGCGGCGTGTACTCGGGCATCCAGTAAGTCTGCCGGTACTCCTTCACGCCGGCGCTGTAGGTCTTGACAGCCATGATTTCCTCCTGCAAAAAAAGTCGGGGTGGCGTGCCGCGCCCCAAGGGCCCCGACACGATGAGGCACATCATGTACCTTATAGACCATCAATAACAGTCGATTTTTTCTATTTGATAGATAGATATTTATCTATACTTGGCTTGAACCGGCCCGAGGCGCACCGCAATGCGACACCACACCACCTTTCGCCAGCTCGAGATCTTCGAGGCGATCGCGCGCCATGACAGCTTCACGCGTGCCGCCGAGGCGCTCCACCTCACGCAGCCCACCGTGTCGATGCAGATGAAGAAGCTCACCGACATGATCGGCGTCCCGCTCATCGAACAGGACGGCAAGCGCATCCGCCTCACCGCCGATGGCCAGGAACTGGCGCAGGCCGCCCGCGGAATCTTCAGGATCCTCGACCGTTTCACGAATTCCGTCGCCGAACGCCAAGGGCTGCGCAAGGGGCGGCTGAGCCTGGTCGCGATCACCACGGCTTCCTACTTCGCGCCGCGCCTGCTCGGGGAATTCGCCAAGCTCTACCCGGGGATCGACGTCTCGCTGCGCGTGACGAACAAGGAACAGGTGCTGGCCAGCATCGCGGACGGTCTCGACGACCTCTATTTTCTCGGCCAGCCGCCGGAGGAAATCGACGTCGTCGCCACGCCGATCATGGACAACCCCATCGTCGTGCTCGCGGCGCCTGACCACCCCCTCGCCGGCCAGACACGGATCCCCCTCGCCCGCCTCGCGCAGGAACCGTGGCTGATGCGCGAGAAGGGGTCCGGCACGCGCATCGCCATCGAGCGGCGCTTCGCCGAGCACGGCATAGAACTTCATCCCCGCCTCGAACTCGGCAGCAGCGAGGCGATCAAGCAGGCCATCCTCGCCGGGCTCGGCATCTCGGCGATGTCGCGCCACGCCCTGACGCTCAACGCACCCGGGCAATTCGCCGTGCTCGACGCGGTGAGCTTCCCGATCCGGCGCCACTGGTATGCGGTCTACCCGGCCGGGCGGCAGCTGTCGGTGACGGCGGGGGCATTTCTGGACTATCTGCTGAAGCGTGGAGAGGCGCCACCCGTCCGAGGCAAGCGTGAAGGCGCAGCGGAGGATGCGCCGGTACCGATACCCTCGGAAGCCGGATCGTGCCCGAATGAGGATGGACGACAGCCTCCGGCCAAGGGAGCCGGCGGGCGCTGAATCCGATGGGTCGAATCGCATCGTGCGCGGCCGCCTGCGACGTTTTCGCACCCGGTCGAAAATTTCCGCGCCGCCCGGATAGGGTGACGGCAGATGCTTACCGGCGGTTCGCGGGCAAGACCGACGCCACGCACCAACATGGTTTTTCCGGGCTGCGATCCGGCTGGATGCCGGTGGCGGACACAACCGGCACGTCCAGCTGTCGACGCGCGGGGCGTTTCCGCTCAGCCGGGCGCTAGCGCATGGGTCTGCGCAAGCATTACCGGGTCTACGTGATCGAGCTGTCGCGCGACGTGCTCGACGAGCCCCGCTTCTGCAAGGCCAACCCCGGCTACGTCGCCGGCAAGCCTTGCGTCTACGTCGGCATGACGGGGATCGATCCCGATCTGCGCTTCGACAAGCACAAGGCGGGCATCCAGTCGAATCGCTTCGTCCGGGTTTACGGCGAGCACCTGCGGCCGGATCTGTATGAGCTATACGATAAGTTGTCGTATGGCGATGCGTGCGCCCTCGAAGTGGAACTCGCGATCGACTTCCGCGAGGGCGGCTGGGGCGTCTGGCAGGCTTGAGCGCTGCAATCGCGCCCTGCCCCGGCTGCCGCAGAACTTTTTGCTGGAGACGGCGATCTATGCGCCGCGACCCCTACCGCGCCTCCCACTGCCTGGAATCGAATGTCCGACGTCCCTGCCACAAATCTGCGCCGCCCGCCTCCGCCCACGCCGCGCGAAGGCTCCGTGTTTGCCGGTTTCCGCCGCGTGTTGCGCCGCGGCGCACTGATCTTCGGACTCATCGTCGCGGCGCTGACGGCGCTGATCGTCTACCAGCAGCACCGTGCCGCGGAGGCGATCCGGTCGGTGGAACAGACACGACGGAACGTCGCTGCAATCGACGCCTTGCGCACCTACCTGCTGAACCTCGACAACGCGGTGCGCAAGTATGCGGAGACGAACGACCCGGTCTATCTCGACCCCAACCTGATCTGTCGCCGCGCAATCTGCCCCAGCGCCGAGCGTCTGATCGCGCAGCTCGGCCCGACGAACGGCCTCGCCAGCAGCCTGGCGCCGCTGCCGGCGCTCCAGCTGGCGCTCGAAACGGGCTTGGGCGATCTTCAGCAGCGTGCAGCTGCCGGCCAGGCCGCGACACCGTCCGAGCGCGACCTGTCATGGTTCGACAAATCCGCCATCGACGAGATACACCGCATTCTGATCGCCGCGGGCCGTGAGGAACTCGGCCGGCTCGAAGCGCGTGAGAAGGCCCGGATACGCGACCAGCAACGCTCATCCGCGCTGCTCGGCATCGCCGCGCTGTGGACCGGGCTCGCGCTGTTCGGCCTGTATCGCGAGACCACGCGCCTGATCCGCGCCGGCATGCAGGCCGAGGACACCATCCGGCAGCTGAGCCTGCACGATCCGCTGACGGGGCTCGTGAACCGCCGCTTCCTGCAGGAGAACGAACATCACCTCCTCGCCGCGGCGAAACGCTCGGCCCGCAAGATGGCCGTACTGGTGGTCGACCTGGACGACTTCAAGGCGGTCAACGACACGCATGGGCACGCGGCGGGCGACGAGGTTCTGGTGGCCGCAGCCGGCCGCATGAAGGCGCTCCTTCGCGAATCGGACGTGATCGCCCGTTTCGGCGGCGACGAATTCGTGATCGTGCTGCGTGAAATCGAGGATGCATCGGCGGCACGCGAGATCGCAACCCGCGTCGCCGAACAGATGAGCCCACCCATCCCGCTCGCCGACGGCGGCAGCGCACGCATCGGCGCCTCGATCGGCATCGCGATGCGCGGCCCGGGTGACGAAACGCTCGCCGATCTGCTCCGCCGGGCGGACGAGGCGCTATACGTCGCGAAGCGCGATCGCAAGGGCCGCGCCCAGGCTCCCGGCGCGGATACCCTCATCCGGCCTGCGCAAAGCGAAGCCTAGCAGTGCAGCGTCAGCCAGCGTTTCGATTTGAGATCGACGTATCCGATCGTCGCCTTGTTGAACTTCAGGTCGACGAAGAGTTCGCACCGCAGCGCGTCCAGCCGCCAGCACATCGCCACGCTGCTGTCGTTCGAATGCATCAGGTGGAAGACGCCGCCGAACGCCGGATAGCTGCTGCGGAACGCCATCAGTTCGAGCAGGCGTCGCACCACCGGCTGGCGCACCGCCTCGTCGACCTCGGCGGAACTGTAGCGATGGCGGTTGATATCGCGCAACTCGCCGGTGGCCTCCATCAGATCGAGATCGTTGCAGCCGGCCAGGAGCCCGACGTAATAGACCTGCGGGATTCCGGGCGCGAAGAACTGGATCGCGCGGGCGGCGATATAGGCATCGTCGTTCCGTTTCAGCGCGTCGTAGTACGTGCACGTGAGCTGGTAGATCGCGCCGACGCTGTGCACGTTCGCGGCCGACCCGCGCAGGATGGGGTCGGCCGAGCGCTGGCTGACGTTGTCGATCACCGCCTGGATCTTGTCCTTGGGCAGCACGCCCTCGACGTCGGGGATGCAGATGCCGTCGTGGGTGTCGAGCACGGTGATCTGGTTGCGCGGGCACATGCGCAGCCACTGCTTGAGATAGGTGCTGTTCGCGTCGAGCAGCGAATAGAGCAGCAGGGGCGGCAGCGCGAAGCCGTACGGATGCATGCCGTGCAGCGCAATCGCGTACTGGAAGCTCGCGTGGTCGTGAACCTCGGGCAGCGTTTCGGCGCCATGCTCGCGCGCGACGCCGTCGACCCACTTGAGGATGTCGTAGACGTCCGGTTCGACCAGGAAGCAGTTGGTGCCGATCTTCTTGGTCGTGTAGCCGAACGCGTCGAGCCGGAACAGCTTCACCCCGCGTTCGGTGAGGAAGGCGATGGCGTCTTCGAGCAGCGCGTAGGTCTTGGGCGAGTTGTAATTAAGGTCGATCTGGTGCTCGGTGAAGGTGCACCAAACACGTCCGCGGCCGCCGTCGGCGAAGACCACCTCGCGGAACGGCTCTTTTTCCTTGCGGATGTGGATGCGCGCGAGATCGTCCTGCGAGAGGGGGCCGAGCTGGTCGACGTGGATGAAGAGATCGGCATGCTCGGACGCGTAGCCCTTGGCCACGAAGTCCCGGAACTGCGGGGATTCGTCCGAGATGTGGTTGAGCGTGAGGTCGAGGCAGAGATCGTAGCGCGCCGAGATCCGCTCCACGTCCTCCCAGCTGCCGTAGACAGGGTCGATCTCCTTGTGAGTGAGCGGCGCGAAGCCGCCGTCCGCGTTCGAAGGATAGGGCGGCAGCAGGTGCACGCCGCCGATGGCATGGGCGAAATGGCGCTCGATGATATCGCCGAGTTCCGCAAGATCGGCGCCCATCCGGTCCGGATAGACGATCAACTGCACCTGGTTGCGCAGGCTCATGCGGCGTTTCCTCCAATGATCGGCCGTGGTCCCATCGCTGCCGTTCTCATGCAGGCTCGTGGGCGATTTCGGCGGGCGCGCGGAGCCGCTGGAAGAGATCGAGCACGTGGCGGGTCCAGTGCCCGATGTCGTAGCGGTCGATCAGCGCGTCCATGCGCTGCATGCGCGCGCGCTGCTCGGCGATCGGCATGTCCAGCGCACGGTCGATCGCGGCGTCCATCTGGACGAGGCTGTAAGGGTTCACCAGAACGGCATCCTGCAGTTCGACCGCCGCGCCAGCGAACTCGGACAGCACCAGTACGCCGCGCTCGTTCACGTGGGCGGCGATGAATTCCTTCGCGACCAGGTTGAGCCCGTCTCGCAGCGGCGTGATCCAGCAGACGTCGGCGGCACGGTAATAGCACAGCGTATCGGCGAACGGCATCGGCGTGGTCGACAGCAGGATCGGCTGCCATGAGAGCGTGCCTACGTGGCCGTTGATGCGCCCCACCAGCTGCTCGATCGACTGCTGTGCCTTGCGGTAGACCCGCATGCCGCCGGCGGCCGCCACGGCGGTCACCAGCAGCTTCACCTTGCCGTGCAGTTCGGGGCGGCGCTTCAGCAGGCGCTCGTAGGCGAGCAGCATCTCGCGCGTACCCTTTGCATAGTCGACACGTCCGATCGAGACGATGATCTTTTCCTGCGGGATGTCGCGGCGGATCTTCGAGACCATCGCCAATCGATCCGGCTGCTGCACCGTGCGCCGGATCAAGTCGGCATGGGTCCCGATCGGAAAGGCGTCGATGTGAACCGTGCGGCGGCCCGTGCGAAGCGCGACTGGCGTGCGCGACTCGGAGAGCGCGCTGCCGGTGGCACGCAGCTCTTCGGGGACGACCTCGTCAACGACGTCGTCGACCGCGCGCAGGGAACGCACGGTAGCGGCAAAGTTGCGCGCATAGCGCGGGATGTGAAAACCGACGAGGTCGCAATCGAGGAGGCTGTCGATGATCTCGTCACGCCAGGGCAGGATGTTGAACACGTCGGCTGGGGGAAACGGCGTGTGATGAAAGAAGGCGATGCGCACGTCGGGGCGAAGCGCGCGCACGAACCTCGGCACCAGCCACAGGTTGTAGTCGTGGATCCACACGACCGCGCCCGGCGCGGCCTCTTCGCAGGCCGCCTCGGCGAACAGTCGATTCACCTCGCGAAAGGTCGCCCAGTCACAGTTCTCGGTCGAGTACAGCGTCGGGAAGCTGTTGAGGATGGGCCACAGCGCCTCCTTCGAGGTGACATGGTAGAACTGTCCGATCTGCTCGGCGGACAGCGGCAGCCGGACGACTTCGTAGCTGCCGTAGCTGTCGTCGACGGTGATGCGGCGCTCGAACGCGGGCGGTTTGCCCGCCGGGGCCTTCTTCCAGGCAATCCAGCTGGCCCGCTCGGTACGCCCGATGAAGCCCTTCAGGGCCGGAACGATCCCGTTGGGGCTGGCGTTCTCGCGAAGCACCGTACGACCATCGACGACGTGCTCCTCATAAGGCTGCCGGTGATAGACGATGACCAGGGATGAGGCCATGACGCTCCTCCATTCGATGAAAGTGCCGCAGCGCCTCGAGTACGCCGGCCGCGCCGGGCAGGGAGCTGCAGTAGACGTTCGCGTGCGCGCGGATCGCCGCGTCCAGCGCCGGCTCGCGATTCCCCACGGCGACGCCCGTGAAGCCGGTGTCGAACATCGACAGATCGTTGAGCGTATCCCCGGCGACCAGGGTGCGATGGGTCGGGAGCCCAAGCTCCGCGAGGGTACGGGCCAAGGTCGATCCCTTCTGCACGCCCGGCGGCAGCACGTCGAAGTAGAGGTCGTCGGACATCAGCACGTCGAAGCCGAGCGCCACCAGCTCGTGCCGCGCCGCGAGCGCGAGGGCGGCGTCCTCGTAGTAGTAGGAGCGGCGCCGGCCGCCGACGACGGGCTGCTCCCGCAGCGCCGGATGGCGGCGCATCGTTTCGCCGATGAGTTCGTGCGCGTCGGCCGGCCACGCGGCGTCGAGCCAGCGCTCGACCGCGGGCAGCGGCTCGTAGCCGGGGCCACACGCGACGCTGGTGCCGACGTCGCCGACGAGGTGATCGGGGCGCAACGGAAGCGTGTCGGCAAGCTCCCGCATGAAATCGATTCCGCGCCCGCTGACGAAGATCAGGACGATCTCGTCGCGGCGCTGCGCGATCCAGCCATACAGGGCTTCACGCTGGGCAGCGCTGCCGCCGAGGAAGGTGCCGTCGAGGTCGGTAGCGAGTACCGTCCGCGGCGTCGCGTTATGCACGGGCGGACCCCTGCGCGGCGAAAACCGGAGCCACCATGCCCGGGGCCGGTACGATTGATTGCGCGGTACGCGGCAGATGGATCACGGACGGACGGCCCGAGGCAGGCACCTCGCGGAGGAGACGGCGCAGGGCCAGCTCCGGTGTGGCGCGCGCCTCGAGTACGTCGCGCACGGCCGCGGCAACGGCGAGACGCAGTCCGTACCGCTGCTCGAGCACCTCGACCGAGAATACGCTCAGAGCGCCCTCGGCAAGCTCGCCCTTCGGGTCGCCCAGGGCACCGCCCGTTTCGCCGAGCCGCATGCCGAGGCGCGTATTGCGCGAATGCGCCGACGCAGCGGTGAGAAACAGATCGCCGATGCCGCTGCAACCGAGCAGGGTGTCGACCCGTCCACCCATGGCGCGAGTCAGCCGACGCATGTCCGCCAGGCCGTGGGTGATGATCCCGGCACGCGCATTTTCCCCGAGTCCGGCCGCAGCCGCCATGCCGCACGCAATCGCGACCATGTTCTTCAGCACGCCACCAATCTGCGTCCCGACGGCGTCCCAGGTCGGCTCCAGCATCACGCCAGCCGGGGCGAGCCGATCGGCGAGCGCGTCGGCAAGCCGCCGCGCTTGGAGATATCCTGACTGAAGACGTTGCAGCGCGGGCATGGCGAGCGTGAGCAGGGTAGGCTCCCCGGAAGCGACCTCGGCGGCGAAGCTTGGACCTCCGAGCGCGCCGATGAGCGCATGCGGACCGAGTTCCTCATCCAGCACACGGCTCATCAGTGCGCCGGTCTGCACCTCGATGCCCTTGCTCGCCGACACGAAGGCCGTACCCTCCGCCAGATGGGGCGCGGCCAGGCGCGCGACTTCGCGCATGGACGCGGAGGGCACGGCCGCGATGACGAGCTGCGCGCCCCGCAGCGCCCTGGCAAGATCGCTGTCCGCTCGCAGCCCGGCGGCCAGTTCGATGCCCGGCAGATAGCGCGGGTTGCAGCGCTGCGAGTTAATCGCGTCGGCGGCCTCCCGGCGGCGTGCCCAGAGCGTGGTGGAGATGCCCGCACGCTGCAGCGCGCTCGCCAACGCGGTGCCCCACGCACCGGCACCGAGAACGGCGGCCCTGCCAGGGAAGGAAGATGTGCCGCGAATGGAATCAAGCGGCAGGATGGGTGAAGGATTGATGGGTTCTGACATGAAATCTCCAAGTTCTGTATGCGGACGCACGATTGCACCTCGGAGGCATCGGTCCCTGCCGGGCAGTGGTCGGAAGTCACAAGTCGCGAGCGATCGATATTCTTGTGGATCCGCTTGGGTATGCCGGCTCATCGGCACGGAAAGTAATATTGCACAAAACTATTATAACGGAAGTAATTTGGCGTGTAAAAACAGGTTCACACCTCGGAGAAATCGGCGGCGCGCCTACTATTTCGTCAAAGCGATGAAGAGTTGAGGCAGCCGCTCGGGCAGACGCGTGACGTGGTCGATCACGGTGTACTGGCGGCCGAAGATGTCGGAAACGTACTCGTCCGCGCGGGCGTCGAGGCTGATGCAGTAGGGGAAGATGCCCTCGCGCTCCAGTTCCTTGACAGCCTGGCGCGCATCCTCGACGAGCAGGCGTTCGTCGTGCGTATCGACGTCGGACGGCCGCCCGTCGGTGAGGATGAGCATCAGCTTCTTGTCGGCCGTGCGCGCGGCGAGGGTGTGCGCAGCGTGGCGCATCGCCGCGCCCATGCGCGTCGACCATCCGGCCCGCACGGCTGCCAGACGAGCCTTGACCTCGTCGTCCCAGCGCTCGCCGTACCCCTTGATGTGGAGGTAGCGCACGTCGTGGCGGGTGTTCGAATGGAAGCCCGCGATGGCGAAGGAATCGCCCAGCTTGTCGATCGACCAGGAGAGCAGCGACACCGCTTCCTGCGACAGTTCGAGGATGGTCTGCTCGGAGCCGGCGGCCTTCTCGTTGAGCGACTCCGACAGGTCGAGCAGCAGCATCACGGCGATGTCGCGGCCGTTGGTGCGATGGCTCATGTTGATGCGCGGGTCGGGCGTCGCGCCGCTTTTGAAATCGATCAGCGAACGGATCGCCACGTCGAGGTCGAGCTCGCTCCCCTCCTCCTGATAGCGGATGCGGACCTTGTCCTGCGGCTTGAGCAGGTCGAGCATCTTCTTCAGGCGCTTGGCGAGCGCGCCGTGCTTGGTGAGCAGCCGGTCGATGACGGCGGCGTCGCCGGCGGGATGCAGCACCTCGTACACGCTCGCCCAGTCGGGGCGATAGCTCTGGCTCGCGTAGTCCCACTCCGGGTAATGGCGCGGCGGCAGGCCGCGCAACTCCTCTCCGGGCTCGATTTTCCGCTGCTGGTCGAAGGCCTCCTCCTCGTCGCCCTCCTCGATGAATTTCCACATCTGGCGGTTGTCGTCACGGTAATCGACGACGGTGTCGTCGAAATGCACCCGGGCGAACTGGTCGCTGGCGCGCCGGGTGCGCGCGACGTAGGCCAGCGCGAGCTCGGCCATCTCCGTGGTACTCGACGTCCGGTGCGCGAGGGTCGTGCGGAAGCGCGCGGCGAAATCAAGCAGCACCGGGTCCGCATAGCCATGGCCGGGGTCGAGGAAAGCCCGCGACAGCATGGCCAAGCGATGCCGCAGGCAGGAGGTGGTCTCCGGATCGCAGGCGGCCTCGGCCGGCACCGGATGCAACGCGAGGATGATGCGCGCCAGCCCCGGATATTCGCGGATGAGCAAGGCGTCGATGCGGCAGTCCTCGAAGAACTCCACCGCCATGCGCTGGAACGGACTCCAGTTGTCGGCGATCTGCTCCTCGGTCCAGCGCCGGTGCCCTGCCATGTGCGCGAGCGTGATGCGATAACGGTCCAGCCCTCCGATCGCGCCCGCGTCGTCGTAGACGTCGGGCACGCGCATGCCGAGCCGGTCGTAATAGGGAACGGGTTTGCGCAGCACGTCGAACGCGGTCGAATACGGCACGAGGTGCTCGTGATCGCGCCACAGCCCACGCAGATAGAGATCGAGTTTGCGTTCGACGTCGATGAACAGGGTGCCATGCCGCTCACGCTGCAGCACGGCGCGCGCGTCTGCGGACTGCAGGGTGAAGTAATCCCGCTGCCGCTCCGGGTGGCGCGCGTAGTTACGGATGCCGTACTCGACCCAGTTGCGCAGGCCAGCGATCGTGAGCCGGCTCAGCAAATGGGGCGCCTGGGCGAACAATTCCGGGAGCCCGGGGCTGGGGAACGTAGCATGGTGGCCATGGATCGATCCCGTGGTGCGCTCCATGAGATCGAGTGCGATATCGAGATAGCGTTGCAGCTGCTCCGCCGACTGCAGCCGGCGCGCCACCGGTGCGAGCGTCTGTAGAAAAGAGGCGATTGCACGCCCGTTGGGCGACTTCTGCATGCGAACGACGAGCGCCATCACGGCCGGCAGCGCATCCTCGCCCACCGTCTTTGCGGTTGCCGGCCATTTCTCGAGAAAGGCCAGCATCGGCTCGACGCCGCGCCCAAGCCTGCCGATCACGCGTCCGGCTTCGAGATAGGCGTCGAGCCCCTCGCGCGTGAGCGTCGACAGGGCCTCCACCATGATGTCTTCGAACACCGCCTCCACCTGCGGAAAGCGGGTGTCGAGCTGGCGCCAGTAGGCAAGCATCAGGGGATGCTGATAGGTGGCCTCGGTCATGGCCGAATCGTGGCGCGTGAAGGCCGCGTCGCGCGCGGATCGCGGTTCGGCCCGAGAAGCGCAGCCGTACCGCAGGGCGCAGCAAACCTCGCCGCGTCCGCACCGGGCCGTGCAGGCAGTCTAGTCACGTCACTCAAGCAAAAGTTGCGTCGATCGCATGATCGAGCGTATCGCGGATGTCCGCGTCGTCGGTAATCGGCCGGGCCAGCGTCATGCGGCAGGCGTCGCGCGGCTCGACGCCATCCTTGATCAGCGCCGCCGCATATACCAGCAGACGGGTCGAGATGCCCTCGTCGAGGCCGTGCCCCTTGAGCCCCCGTGCGACACCGCCGATCTTGATCAACTTGCCCGCGGTCGCGGCATCGAGCCCCGTCTCGCGGGCGAGGATGGTCGTCTCCAGATCCTCGCCCGGATAGTCGAAGTCGAATGCGGCGAAACGCTGCTTGGTCGACTGTTTCAAATCCTTCATCAGCGACTGGTAGCCCGGGTTGTAAGAAATCACGAGCTGGAAATCGGGGTGCGCCACGATCAACTCGCCCTTCTTGTCGAGCGGCAGGGTACGGCGATGGTCGGTCAGCGGATGGATGACCACCGTCGTGTCCTGCCGCGCTTCCACGATTTCGTCGAGATAGCAGATCGCGCCGATGCGCGCCGCAGTGGTGAGGGGGCCGTCGAGCCAGCGGGTGCCGTCGGCTTCCAACAAGTACCGCCCGACCAGATCCGAGGCGGTCATGTCCTCGTTGCACGCCACCGTGATCAGAGGCTTGCCGAGTTTCCACGCCATGTACTCGACGAAGCGCGACTTGCCACAGCCGGTCGGGCCCTTCACCATCACCGGCAAGTGGTTGCGGTAGGCGGCCTCGTAGAGCGGGACCTCCCTGCCCCTGGGTTGATAGTAGGGTTCCTTGCGAACCCGGTACTGCTCGGTGTCCGTCGACATCGCGTCCTCCTGAAACGGATCCGTATCCGAATGCGCCCTGCGCGGACATGCGCTGGCGGTTTGTATTTCCACGTCGCCATCGGGGCATGAAAACCCGGAATAAAAACGCCCCCGGATGGGGGCGCACAAGAAACGGGGGCGGCGGCTTGCGGGCAAGCCCGCTCCGCTTCCAAACCGCTCATACCGGCGCTGCAGGCGTCGCGCCGCCCTCCGCCGGACTTACTTGTGTACGCCCAGCTTCTCGCGCCAGCCGGGGAACAGCATGTCGGCATCCTTCGGGAAGGATTCGAATGCACGCGCGAACTCCTTGTGCTCCTTCGCGAACTCGATCGGGTCGGCGCCCGACTTCCAGCACTCGTACGACTGGCGCAGCGAGATCGCGCCGGCGGCCGGGGAGTCGATATGGCCGTAGGAACCGCCGCCGGCCGTGTTGATGACGTTGCCGTGGCCCAGGTTCTCGAAGAAGCCCGGCAGGCGCAGCGCGTTCATGCCGCCGGAGATGATCGGCGTGGTGGGCTTCATGCCATACCACTTCTGGAAGTAGACCGGGCCCTGGCACTCGTCGCGCTCGATCATGTAGGCGATGATCTTGTCATCGCCCTCGCCTTCCATCTTGCCGAAGCCCATGGTGCCGACGTGGATGCCGGAGGCGCCCTGCAAGCGGCTCATCTTCGCCAGCACGAATGCGGTGTAGCCACGCTTGGAGCTGGGCGAAGTGACGGCGCCGTGGCCGGCGCGATGGTAGTGCAGATACTGGCCGGGATACTGACGGCGGGCGGTCGTCACCATGCCCGGGCCACCCACGTAGCCGTCGACCAGGAAGGCCAGCTTGTCGGCGTCGGGGCCGAAGACTTCGAGCGCGTAATCGGCGCGGGCGCACATCTCGTAATGGTCGTCGGCGGTGATGTTCATCGAGAACAGCTTGGCCTGGCCCGTCTCGTCCTGGGCGCGCTTCAACGCGTCGTACACCAGCGGCAGCACCTTCTTCAGCGGGCAGAAGACCTGGTTGCCCTGCGGTTCGTCGTTCTTGATGAAATCGCCGCCCAGCCAGAACTGGTAGGCCGCCTCCGCAAAGGGCTCGGGGCGCAGGCCCAGCTTGGGCTTGATGATGGTGCCGGCGATGTAGCCGCCGTTTTCGACCGGGCGGCCGAGGATGCGCCACAGGTTGCTGATGTCGGTCGCGGGGCCGTCGAACATCTGGATCGCGCGCTCAGGCACGTAGAAGTCGATCATCTTGGCGTGCTCGATGTCGCCCATGCCCTGGTTGTTGCCGATCGCAAGCGTCAGGAACGAGACCATCATGAAGCGGCCATCGGTCAGATTGCGGTCGAAGAGATCGAGCGGATACGCGATCCGCATGTCCTCGGTGGCCTCGTCGATGTAATAAACCAGCGCATCGACGCCCTTCGTGAAGTCGTCGGTGGTGGAGACCTCGACGTTGGTGCCGGTCGACGACTCGGCGGCGAAGTGCGCGGCGGCCTCCAGATAACCGTAGCCCGACTTGGGCTTCATCTTGTAGGCGACGAGGATGTGCTTGCCGCCCTTGATCAGATCCTCTTCCTTGAGGCTGAGGTCGGCATAACGTGCGGATTGATCCATGACATGGCTCCTGCGGATGAAAGACGAGCTTCCGCGAGCGCCGGCTCCGGAAGTACCCGGCGCCGACTATACGCAGCCTAAAATATAAATAAAATTAAATTGTTATGATACGAATCATATGATTTTACTTATACATTCATGCGCCGCCTGACGCTGCGGCAGTTCCGGGTGTTCGAGGCCGTGGCGCGCAACCTGTCCTTCTCGCGCGCGGCGGCAGAACTCCATTTGACGCAGCCGGCCGTCTCGATGCAGGTGCGCGGCATCGAGGCCATCCTCGGCCTGCCGCTCACCGAACAGCTCGGCAAGAAGATCTATCTCACCGAGGCGGGGCAGGAGGTACTGCACGCCAGCCGTGCGATCATGGCGCAGCTCGACGATCTGCAGGCCAACCTCGAACAGCTGCGCAGCGTCGACCGGGGCCGGCTCCGGCTCGCCGTGACCTCGACCGTGAACGCGGTCGCGACCGACATCCTCGTGCGCTTTCGTAGCCGCCACCCTGGCGTGTCGATCCATCTCGACGTATCCAACCGCGAATCGGTGCTCGATCAGCTTGCGCGCAACCGCATCGATCTCGCGATCATGGGTCAGGTGCCCGACGGACTCGGCCTCGTGGCGACCCGCTTCATGGACAACCCGCTGGTCGTCATCGCGCCGCCCGACCATGCCTTCGCGAGAAGGAAGAAAGTGCCGCTTGCGGATCTCGCATCCCAGCCCTTCCTGGTGCGCGAAGCCGGATCGGGTACGCGCGGCGCGATGGCGCGCTTCTTCGATGCCCGCGGGCTCGTGCTCGACACCAGCATGGAGCTGAGCAGCAATGAGGCGATCAAGCAGGCGGTGCAGGCGGGGCTCGGTCTCGGCATCCTCTCCTTGCAGACGCTGGAAATGGAACTGACGCTGAAGCGCCTGGCCGTCCTCGACGTCGAGGCTTTTCCCATCATGCGCCATTGGTACGTCGTGCATCGTGCGGAAAAACGCCTGTCGCCCGCGGCGCTCGCCTTCCGGGATTTCGTGCTCACGTCCAGCTGAATCCGCCCTCCGCCGGCACCCCGAAGCGTCAGGATCGGTGCGCGGCCGGATGAAATCGGCAACCCCAGCGCGGCACCGGGCCTCGTCGCTGTTTCCACCGGACCACGCGCTGCGGCGCTCCCCGAACATCGGACGGCGCGCACCGAATCGCAACACGTCATCGCGAACTTCGTTCCGCGGCGCCGCTCAGATACATTGCGAGCGACGTCGGCGCGATGCCGCGTCTGGCGGTATTCTTCGGGTGCTACGCTTTTCCGCCGCGGGCCACGCCCACGATGCCGTTCGGGATGCGGCGCCGCCGCGGCCTCGCCCCCGCCGTCACCTTCGCGGGGTTCGGCCCCTCATGGGGGCAGGTCACCCGCGCACACGCCGCGAGAAGGCGAGCACATACATTGTTGATGTGAGGACAGCATGGAAATCAAAATCGAGGCGCCCAAGCGCTGCGGATGCTCGAAGCCGACCGAGAAATGCGACACGCTGGCGCGCACGATCAAGCCGACGAAGGTGAATCCCGACAAGGCGCTCGTGTTCGACGTGCGGCGGGAGGCCGACTTTGCGGCATCGAACGAAATCCTGCCGGGCGCGCTGTGGAAGAATCCGGACAAGATCGACGCCTGGATCGACGCGGTACCGCGCACGCTCGACGTCATGGTGTACGGCGTGCGTGGCGGCGAGATTTCCAACATCGTGGTCGACCGCCTGCAGGCGGCCGGCGTGAAGGCGCGCTACATCGAAGGCGGCCTCGAGGCATACAAGGCAGCAGGAGGTCGGGTCGATCGCAAGAAGTGAATCGCGCCGCGGCCGATCCGCGCGCACTCCACATCCGCGCTCACGCGCGTCCGGGGCCGTAATCATCGCGGGCACGATGCGGCAACCCCATCGGATAGTAGAAAAATTTGATATCCGATCGCTCAATGTGTCCGTACCATGTCCGTTATGGGAAGTGGCACGATCGTTGCCAACGATTCGTCCGTACCTTCCCTGACTGAACAGGAGGCCGTCATGAGCTTGTTCAACCAGTACATCGAGCGTTACCGCCGGGAAGAAGAGGAATACTCCCTCGAAGAATTCCTCGCGATCTGCAAGAACGATCGCATGGCCTACGCAAGCGCGGCCGAGCGCATGCTGGCCGCCATCGGCGAGCCCGAGCTCGTCGACACCCGCACGGATTCCCGCCTGTCCCGCATCTTTTCCAACAAGACGCTCAAGATCTATCCGGCGTTCAAGGATTTCTACGGCATGGAAGAGACGATCGAGCAGATCGTCTCCTACTTCCGCCATGCGGCGCAGGGCCTGGAGGAAAAGAAACAGATCCTCTACCTGCTCGGCCCGGTGGGTGGCGGCAAGTCGTCGCTGGCCGAGAAACTCAAGCACCTGATGGAGAAAATGCCGTTCTACGCGATCAAGGGCTCGCCGGTGAACGACTCGCCGCTCTCGCTCTTCTCCGCCGACGAGGATGGCGAGATTCTCGAACAGGAGTACGGCATCCACCGCCGTTACCTCGGGCGCGTGCTTTCGCCATGGGCGGTCAAGCGGCTGCACGAGTACAACGGCGACATCACCCGGTTCCGCGTGGTGAAGCGCTGGCCCTCGGTGCTCGGGCAGGTGGGCGTCTCGAAGACCGAGCCCGGCGACGAGAACAACCAGGACATCTCCTCGCTGGTCGGCAAGGTCGATATCCGCAAGCTGGAGAAATTCTCGCAGGACGACCCGGACGCCTACAGCTATTCCGGCGGGCTGTGTCTCGCGAACCAGGGGCTGATGGAGTTCGTCGAGATGTTCAAGGCGCCGATCAAGGTGCTGCATCCGCTGCTTACCGCGACCCAGGAAGGCAACTACAAGGGCACCGAGGGCTTCGGCGCGATCCCCTTCGACGGCGTGGTGCTGGCGCACAGCAACGAATCGGAATGGACGACCTTCCGCAACAACAAGAACAACGAGGCCTTCCTCGACCGCATCTACATCGTCAAGGTGCCGTACTGCCTGCGCGTGTCGGAGGAGGTGAAGATCTACCGCAAGCTGCTGCAGCACAGTTCGCTGTCGGAAGCGCCGTGCGCGCCCGGCACGCTCGAGATGCTGGCGCAGTTCTCGGTGCTGACCCGTCTGAAGGAACCGGAGAACTCCAGCATCTACTCGAAGATGCGGGTCTACGACGGCGAGAACCTGAAGGACACCGACCCGAAGGCGCGCAGCTACCAGGAGTATCGCGATTTCGCGGGCGTGGACGAGGGCATGACCGGCATCTCGACGCGCTTCGCCTTCAAGATCCTGTCACGCGTCTTCAACTTCGACCACGCCGAGATCGCGGCCAACCCCGTGCATCTGCTGTACGTGCTCGAGCAGCAGATCGAGCAGGAGCAGCTCCCGCCGGAGACCGAGCAGCGCTACATCGCCTATCTGAAGGAATATCTCGCGCCGCACTACGCGGAGTTCATCGAGAAGGAACTGCAGACCGCCTATCTCGAGTCGTACTCGGAATACGGGCAGAACATCTTCGACCGCTACGTGACCTACGCCGACATGTGGATCCAGGATCAGGAATTCCGCGACCCCGACACCGGCGAAATCCTGGACCGCGCCCAGCTCAACGCCGAACTGGAGAAGATCGAGAAACCCGCGGGAATCGCGAACCCGAAGGACTTCCGCCACGAGGTGGTCAACTTCGTGCTGCGCGCCCGGGCCCAGAACCAGGGCAACAACCCCGCCTGGACGAGCTACGAGAAGCTGCGCGCGGTGATCGAGAAGCGCATGTTCTCCAGCACCGAGGACCTGCTGCCGGTGATCTCGTTCAACGCCAAGGCGTCGAGCGACGAACAGAAGAAGCACCAGGACTTCGTCGCACGCATGGTGGCGAAAGGCTACACCGACAAGCAGGTGCGGCTGCTCGCCGAGTGGTACCTGCGCGCGAGAAAGGCGTCCTGAGCAGGCGGGCGCCGTGAGCCAGCTCGTCGATCGCCGCCTCTCGGGCAAGAACCGCAGCGCGGTCAACCGGCAGCGCTTCCTGCGCCGCTTCAAGGCGCAGATCCGCCGCGCCGCCTCCGAGGCGATCACCGGGCGCAAGGTGACGGATCTCGAGCGCGGCGAGAAAATCTCGATTCCCTCCAAGGATCTGTCCGAGCCGATCTTCCATCACGGCCCGGGCGGTCGCCGCAACATCGTGCTGCCCGGCAACCGCGAGTTCATCGGCGGCGACCGCATCGACCGGCCGCAAGGCCACGGCGGGGGTGGCGGAGGAAGCGGCGGCTCGCCCGACGGCGAGGGCATGGACGACTTCGTATTCGAACTCTCGCGCGAAGAGTTCATGGAATACTTCTTCCAGGATCTGGCGCTGCCGGACCTGGTGAAGAAACAGCTCGCCGCCGCACCCGAGGTGAAGAAGGCGCGCGCCGGCTTCGTCAGCCAGGGCAACCCGTCCAACCTCCACGTCGTGCGCTCGATGAAGCAGGCAATGGGCCGCCGGCTGGCGATGGCGGCGGGCCCGCGCGAAGCCCTCCGCGAGGCGCGAGAGCAACTGGCGGAGATGGAGGCCTGCGGGCGCGGCGCAAGTGCCGAGGCCGACGCGCTGCGTGAGGAAATCGAGGCGCTTGAAGCACGCGTCGCGGCGGTGCCCTTTCTCGACACCTGGGATCTACGCTACGCCCATCGTGTCGACCAGCCCACGCCCAGCAGCCGGGCGGTGATGTTCTGCCTGATGGACGTGTCCGGCTCGATGGACGCGGAGCGCAAGAACATCGCCAAGCGCTTCTTCATGCTGCTCTACCTTTTCCTCACGAAGAACTACGAGCGCACCGACGTGGTGTTCATCCGCCATCACACCGTTGCCAAGGAAGTCGGCGAAGACGAATTTTTCTCGTCCCGTGAATCGGGAGGGACGGTGGCATCGAGCGCGCTCGAACTGATGCGCGAAATCATCCTCGCACGCTATCCCAGCGCCGGCTGGAACATCTATGCGGCGCAGGCCTCCGACGGCGACAACTGGGACGACGACTCGCCGCGCTGCCGGGAGCTGCTGCTGCACGACATCCTGCCGCTGACGCAGTACTTCGCCTACGTCGAGATCGAGGCGGAGCTGCCGCAAAGCCTGTGGCGCGAGTACGAGCGCGTGCGCGCGGCCAGCCCGCGCTTCGCGATGCAGCGCATTCTCACGCTCGCCGACATCTACCCGGTCTTCCGCGAACTGTTCCGGAAAAAGGTCGACTGAGATGGAGACGAGGCCCGAAGTCCCGCGCGAGTTGCCGCCGGAGATTGCACGCCACCCGATCTCGGAAGGCTCGGAATGGTCGTTCGAGCTGATCGACCGCTACGATCGGGAGATCGCCCGCGTCGCGGCGCACTACGGCCTCGACACCTACCCCAACCAGATCGAGATCATCAGCTCCGAGCAGATGATCGACGCGTATTCTTCGGTCGGCATGCCGGTCGGCTATCACCACTGGTCTTACGGCAAGCAGTTCCTCACCACGCAGAAGGGCTACAAGCGCGGTCAGATGGGCCTCGCCTACGAGATCGTCATCAACTCCAATCCCTGCATCGCCTACCTCATGGAAGAGAACACCATGACGATGCAGGCGCTGGTGATCGCGCACGCCGCCTACGGCCACAATTCCTTCTTCAAGGGGAATTATCTGTTCCGCACCTGGACCGACGCGGAGGGCATCCTCGACTATCTGGTGTTCGCGCGCAATTTCATCGCCGAATGCGAGCAGCGCCACGGCGAGGAAGCGGTCGAGGAACTGCTCGACTCCTGCCACGCGCTGATGAATCTCGGCGTCGATCGCTACAAACGGCCGACCCGGCTCTCGATGACGAGAGAGCAGGCGCGCCAGGCCGAGCGCGAGGCCTACCTGCAGTCCCAGGTGAACGACCTGTGGCGCACCCTCCCGGCCAGGCAGACCGCCGAGCGCCAGCACAAGGCCCTGCGCTTTCCGGCCGAGCCGCAGGAAAATCTGCTGTATTTCATCGAGAAAAACGCGCCGCGGCTCGAGCCCTGGCAGCGCGAGATCGTCCGCATCGTGCGCAAGATCGCGCAGTACTTCTACCCGCAGCGGCAAACCCAGGTAATGAACGAAGGCTGGGCCACGTTCTGGCATTACACGCTGCTCAATCATCTCTACGATGAGGGGCGCCTGAGCGACGGCTTCATGATGGAGTTCCTGCAGTCGCATACCAACGTGGTGGCCCAGCCGGCGTACGACAGCCGCGGATTCGGCGGACTCAATCCCTACGCGCTCGGTTTCGCGATGTTCTCCGACCTGCGCCGCATCTGCGAGCAGCCGAGCGAGGAGGACCGCCGCTGGTTCCCCGAGATCGCCGGCAGCGATTGGGTGACCTCGCTCGATTTCGCGATGCGCAACTTCAAGGACGAGAGTTTCATCGCACAGTACCTCTCGCCCAGGCTGATCCGGGACTTCAAGCTTTTCGCGCTGGTCGACGACGACCGCGACGAGAAGCTCGAAGTCGCCGCCATCCATGATGATGCCGGCTACCGCGCGATACGCGGACTGCTCGCCGAGCAGTACAACCTCGGCAACCGCGAGCCGAACATCCAGGTCTACGCCGTCGACGTCTATGGCGACCGCGCGCTCACGCTGCGCCACACCATGCACGACCGCCGCCCGCTCGGCGACTCCACGCCCGAGATGCTGCGCCACGTCGCCCGCCTGTGGGGCTACACGGTCCGGATCGAGAGTGTGGACGCGGATGGCAGCGTTCGCTTCGCGGCGCGCAGCGACGCCTGAATCGCGCACTGCTGCGGCCAGCCTCAATTACGCTCCGCCACGTCGCCCCCAAAGGTATTTCGAGTAAGGCAACGGCGCACCGCCGGCTGCATCCTCAATAAAGTGTGAATTTGTCAGCCGTCACACCTCGTTATCGATATTTCATACAAAAACGTACTCTTATCCGCAATCAATATTGCCTGCGCTCCCGTCGGGCAGATGCCGCATCCAGCTGTAAACCTTGCCATGACAATGTTTCAACAATATCTTGACTAATTTACTCAGTTATTTTATTGTGCGGCGTCAGTGTCAACTATTTTCGATTCAAGGACGGCAAAATGGAACGCAACATCAACGGCAAGATTGTAGAAACCGACCCGGAAGGCTATCTCGTGAACCTGGACGACTGGTCCGAGGAGCTGGCCGCCGAGCTCGCCAAGGAAGACAACCTGAATCTGGGCGAAAACCACTGGAAGGTGATCCGCTACATGCGGGATCAGTTCGCGCAGAACGGCACCGCGCCCAACCTGCGCTTCCTCCAGAAGGGCCTGAAGGAGGAATTCGGCGACGAATGGGGCGACAAGAAATTCCTGTTCGACCTCTTCCCCTTCGGCCCCGCCAAGCAGGCAGGCCGCTACGCCGGCACCCCGAAACCGACCGGCTGCGTGTAAACGCGGGGGCGCCGCGCGCTGCCCGCATCGTCACAGGCCCCGCCTCGCGCGGGGTTTTTTCGTGCCCCTCCAGCGCTGCTAAAATGGCGGCTTTCGCACTGGAGGAATCGGCATGATGAACGCACCACAGGTCGGGGTGGTGATGGGGTCTTCCAGCGACTGGGACGTGATGAAGCACGCCGCGATCCTGCTCAAGCAGCTCGGCGTGCATTTCGAGACCCGCATCGTTTCCGCCCACCGCACGCCGGACCTCCTCTACGACTACGCCACCCATGCCGAAGCGCGCGGGCTGCGGGCCATCATCGCGGGCGCGGGGGGCGCAGCCCACCTGCCCGGCATGATCGCCTCGAAAACCATCGTGCCGGTGCTCGGTGTGCCGGTGCCGTCGCGGTATCTCAAGGGCATGGACTCGCTGCTTTCCATCGTACAGATGCCCAAAGGCGTCCCGGTCGCCACCTTCGCCATCGGCGAAGCCGGTGCGGCCAACGCGGCGCTCTTCGCCGCGGCGCTGATCTCCCACTCCGACCCCGGGCTCGCGCAGCAACTCGCGGAATTCCGGCGCGGCCAGTCCGATTCGGTGCTGGCAACGGAGCTGCCCGATGTCGATTGAGCGCACCGCGACCACCGTGCCCGACACGACACCCGTTCCGGATCGGCACCCGGCCACACGTGCCGAAACCGCACTCCCCATCCTGCCGGGAGCGACCCTGGGCATCCTCGGCGGGGGGCAGCTCGGCCGCATGTTCACCGTCGCGGCGCGCACGATGGGCTACAAGGTGATGGTGCTGGACCCCGACCCCACGAGTCCCGCCGGGCGTGTGGCGGACATCCATCTGCAGGCCGAATACACCGACCACGCCGCGCTCGGACAGCTAGGCGCCGCGTGTGCGGCGGTCACCACGGAGTTCGAGAACGTACCGGCCGCGAGCCTGATCGAGCTTGCGGGTCTCAGCCGCATGTCCCCGGGCGCGTCGTGCGTGGCGATCGCCCAGGATCGCAGCCACGAGAAGTCCTGGCTGGCCGAGAACGGGTTCGCCACCGCACCTTTTGCGCTCGTCCAAAGTGAGGCCGACCTCGACGCGGGCCTGGCGGCCACCGGCACGCCGGCCCTGCTGAAAATCGGCCGTTTCGGGTACGACGGCAAGGGGCAGGCACGCGTCGGCAATCTGGCGGAGGCCCGCGCGGCGTTCCGCAAGTTCGGGGGCCAGCCCTGCGTGCTCGAGAGCGTCGTCAAGCTCGACTGCGAAATCTCGGTGGTGCTCGCGCGAAGCGATGCGGGCGAATGCGTACCGTTCCCCATCGCGGAAAACCGCCATGAGAACGGCATCCTCGATCTTTCCATCGTTCCCGCACGCGTCACCGAGCGCATCGCCGCCGAAGCACGTGACATCGCACGCGCCGTCGCCGACCGCCTCGGTTACGTCGGCGTGATGGCGGTGGAATTCTTCGTCGTCGACGGCCGGCTGCTGGTCAACGAGATCGCACCGCGTCCACACAACTCCGGCCACTACACGCTCGACGCCTGCGTCACCGACCAGTTCGAACAGCAGGTGCGGGCGACCGCCGGCCTGCCCCTCGGCGATACGCGGCTCCTGTCGCCCGCGGTCATGGTCAACATCCTCGGCGACCGCTGGCGGCACGGCGACCCCGATTGGCGCACGCTGCTCGCCCACCCCGGCGTGAAGCTCCACCTGTACGGCAAGGAGGCCGCGCGGCCCGGCCGCAAGATGGGCCACTTCAACGTGCTCAATGCCGAACTGCCGGCGGCGCTCGCGCTCGCCGAGCGCTTGCGTGAAGCACTCTAGGCGGGCGCCGCCGGCAACCCTCGCCGCAATCGCCACGGTACTGGCAGCGGGGGCCGCGGCGGATGCGCCGCTCCCGCGCACCGAACTCCGCGCCGGCGAGCATCGCTTCGACGTCGAGATCGCCGCAACTCCGTCGCAGCACGCGCAGGGCCTGATGGGACGCACAGAGCTTGCCGACAACGCGGGCATGCTGTTCGTCTTCAAGAATCGCGGTCGCCACTGCTTCTGGATGAAGGACACGCCGCTGCCGCTGTCCGTCGCCTTTCTCGCCGATGACGGCAGCGTCGTCGGCATCGAGGACATGCAGCCGATGACGACCGATTCCCACTGTGCGCCGGTGCCGGTTCGCTATGCGCTCGAGTTGCGCGCCGGTGCGCTGCCAAGCCGCGGCATCGGGCGCGGCGCACGGTTCGCGGGCGAGCCGCTTGGCACATCTCCGAAAGGTCAGATCGAGCGATAAACCCATCACGGCACGACGTGCTCCGAGCGCCCCGGCAGCCTGGCTGGATGCACCCACGCCCGAAGCACCACGCGCGCCACCCGTCGCGGCGCACGCGAACCGGCTGGCCCGCCTTCGCGGCGCGTCACACTCATCGCGACTTCGATGCCGGCCAGAACGGACGGCGCTAGTCGGAAACCTGAAATGCGGAAATCGTCAGTTCACCCTCCATGCCGTCATCGACCTTCAGAACGCGCACCGGCAAGTAATGGCGATCGATGGCGAGCCATACCTCGAACCGGCCGTCGCCGTCCGTACGGCGCGCCAGATGCATCGTACGCAGCGGGCCAAGCGCAGTCTCGAGGCTTTCCTCGCCGCGCACCTCGTATGCGTAATCGCGCAGCTTCTTGCCGTTGAACACCTTGTAGGCGAGCGGATCCGCGTCTGGCGGCGCGGTGAGCGCAAGCTGGAACAGCAGGCTCAGCACATCCTGAACGCTCCCCTCGTATGAGAAATGTCGGGGCTCGCCCTTTGCCGGCGTGAGCGTGAGCGCACCGTGCTCCGGATCGAAGCGCGCGCTGGCGCGCCGATCGCCGCGCTGGTCCCAGAATTCCTCCGGGACGAGGCCCCGCGGCCCGATCCGACCGCGGCTCATCTGCACGAGGCGCCCCGAATAGACGATGCTTGCGAAGCCGGTCGCGGCGGTGACGCTGGTGATCGTGTAGCGTCCGCCCTCGTTGACCCAGACGAGGCTCTGCCGCCCCGACGCGGGCCCGATGCGCACCCGATATTGCAGATCGATGCGATCGGGAAGCGGATTGAGCGCCGGGCCGGCAACGGCTTCCGACGCAGCCTCATCACTTGGCGATTCGAGTGGCGCGGCCTCGCCGCCCGCGGGTTCGGATGGCCCGAACTCGGCAACGGTCGGCTCCAGGGGGGATTCTTCGAGAATCGCCGGCGCCTGCGCCGAGGTTTCTTCCGAAACGGGTTCTTCCGCGACCGGCTCTTCGACCACAGGCTCAGGCGAAACCGGCGGTCGGACGCGCGGTTTGGGTGGCGGTGTCGCGGGTGGCGGTGTCGCGGGTGGCGGTGTCGCGGGTCGCGGAGCCGTGGCCAAAGGGGTGACGCGCTCGACCAGCCGCACTTCGACGACAGGTGGCTCGGGGTGACCCCGCCATCGCGATACGGGCCAGTCCACGCTGGCAATCAGGACAACGTGCAGCAGGATGGAGGCGGCCGCGCCTAACCAGATCGGCAGGCTGCGGCGCGAGATCATTTCTCCGGGGACACGCTCACCAGACGTTGTTCCATGGTGGCGCCACCCTCGGTGACGCGGATCTGCACCGGAAGATTGTGGTGCGCGGGCGCCACCCACACGGCGACCGTCTTGTCGTCTTCCGGCCCGCGGATGCGCTCGAACAGCTGCGTCGCGTACTCGCCTGCCGGCACCCGCAGCGCGCCGCCGTCACTGCGGGCATAGCGATAAAGCCGCATGTTCTTGCCGCTTATCACCTGCTGGCTGAGATTCTCCGGCAGCTTCGGCACGAACATGAACTGGTAGAGCTGCGACAGCTGATCTTGGGTGCCGGGTTCCAGGCCGCTTTCCTGCCGGATGTCGCCCCGGTAGTCCCAGACGATCCTGCCTCGCTCCCAGTCGAGGCGAACGACGGCGCGCTTGTGCGGCGCGTCGCTGCGCGCATGTTGGAACTGCGTGGGACGCAGGCCCGCCGGCGTCATCTCGCCGGAGCTCTCCAGCCGGATGTTGCCCGGCCAGAAGAGCTGGAGCGCACCAACGGCGCGGGTTTCACTGACGAGGGTGTAGCGGTCGCCTTCACGCACGAAGCTATCGCTGACCTGGCCGAGCCTCTGGCCGTTTCGGTAGAGGTCGTAGACCAGGTTCATCCGGTCCGGCGGCGCCGCGTGGGCTGCGGTCGCCGCGAGGAGGCTCGCCGCCAGCAGGAAAATCTTCATCATCGTCACGCGCAAGTGGTTAACACGGACTGTGACGCCGGATCGTCCCTCAAGTTTACGCAACCGTTGTTTTTTTCCAGGCGGCCTTCCGCGAACCAGCGCACCGCGAGCGGATAGATCCGGTGCTCCTGTTCGAGGACGCGCGCCGCGAGCGCCTCCGGCGTATCGTCCGCGCGCACCGGTACCGCAGCCTGGGCGACGATCGGGCCGTGGTCGAGCCGCTGGGTCACGAAATGGACGGTGCAGCCATGCACCTTCACGCCTTCCGCAAGTGCGCGCTCGTGTGTTTTCAGGCCGGGAAAGCTCGGCAGCAGCGAGGGGTGGATGTTGAGGAGGCGATCCTCGAAGCGCGCGATGAAAGCCGCGCCCAGGATGCGCATGTAGCCTGCCAGCACCACGAGGTCGGGCCGGTGGCGCGCAACCTCATCGGCCAGCAATGCGTCGTAGGCCTCGCGCTCGGCGTAGGCGGTGTGATCGAGCGCCACCGCCGGGATGCCGCGTGTCCGCGCGTAGTCGAGTCCCGCCGCACCGGGCCGGTTGCTGATGACCGCGACGATCTCGATCGGCAGCGCCGCCTCGGCGATCGCACGGAGGTTGCTGCCGCGCCCCGACAGCAGGACGACGACCCTGCAACTCACGAATAGATGACCGGCTCCGCGCCTTCGGGCCGGGCGACGATCTCGCCGATCTGCCACACCGTTTCGCCGGCGGCTTCGAGATGGGCCTTCGCGGCTGGTGCGTCGGCGGCCGCCACGACCAGGCACAAGCCGATGCCGCAGTTGAACGTGCGCAGCATCTCGGCCGGCTCGATGTCACCGGATTGCTCGAGCCAGTCGAAGATCGGCGGCCGCGACCATGATGTCGGATCGAGTTTCGCCGCAACGCCTGACGGCAGGCAACGCGGCAGATTGCCCGTGATGCCGCCGCCGGTGATGTGGGCCATGCCCTTGACCGGCAGCTTCTCCATCAGCGAGAGCACAGGTTTCACGTAGATGCGGGTCGGCGCCAGGACCGTGTCGGCAAATGGCTTGCCATGGAATTCCGACTTCAGGCCGATGCCCGAGATGTCGATCACTTTCCGGATCAGCGAATAGCCGTTGGAATGCGCCCCCGATGATGCGAGGCCGAGCACGACGTCGTCGGCAACGATGTCACGGCCGCCGATGACCCGCGATTTCTCGACGACGCCGACGGCGAAACCGGCCAGATCGTATTCGCCGTCCGCATACATGCCGGGCATCTCCGCGGTTTCGCCTCCGATCAATGCGCAGCCCGCCTCCTCGCAGCCCCGGGCGATGCCGGCAATCACCGCTTCCGCGGTGTCGAGGCTCAGTTTGCCGCAGGCGAAGTAGTCGAGGAAGAAGATGGGCTCGGCGCCCTGCACCAGAATGTCGTTGACGCTCATCGCGACGAGGTCGACGCCGACGGTGTCGTGCCGATTGAGTTCGAATGCGAGCTTCAGCTTGGTTCCTACGCCGTCGGTGCTGGATACGAGGACCGGTTCCTTGTACTTCTTCGATATCTCGACGAGCGCGCCAAAGCCCCCGATGCCGGCGAGCACCTCGGGCCGCATCGTACGCTTCGCCAACGGCTTGATGCGCTCGACCAGCGCATCGCCCGCATCGATGTCGACGCCAGCGTCTTTGTAGGAAATGGAAGACACGCCGAACTCCAAGTAGCAGAAAATACGTTATTTTAGCGGTTATGACCCCGATCCGGCCGTTCAACATCCCCTGGCTCGCGCTGGCATTCGCGGTGGTCACAGGCGGACTTCTCTACCTGCTCGGCCCGATCCTCACGCCCTTCCTGGCCGGTGCGCTGCTCGCCTATATCTTCGATCCGCTGGTCGATCGTCTCGAGGCACGCCGGATTCCGCGCGCCACCGGGACGGTAATGGTGATCCTGCTCGCCGGGCTGATGGTGCTTGCCCTGCTGCTGGTCGCGACCCCGCTTTTCCAGGGGCAATTCGCCGAGCTTTCGCGCCGCGTTCCGGCCGCGCTCGACCTCCTGCAGACCCGGTTCCTGCCATGGATCGAGCGAACCTTCGGCCTCACGGCAGCTTTCGATCTCGGGACGCTGAAAACGTGGCTCACGGAAAAGGCCGCCCAGAGCGGCACCGCCTGGTTGCCGACACTGCAATCCGGCGCGCTCGCCATCGTGGGACTGCTCGCCAATCTCCTGCTGATCCCGGTGGTGATGTTCTATCTACTCAAGGATTGGGACACGATGGTCGAACGGGCGGCAGCGCTGACGCCGCGCAGCTGGGCGGACACGGTCAACCGCATCGCGCGGGCGATGGATTCGGTGGTGGGCGAGTTCCTGCGCGGCCAGTTGGCGGTGATGGCGACGCTCTCGCTCTACTACACGGTGGGGTTGTGGCTGGTCGGCCTCGACTATGCGCTGCCGATCGGGATCCTGACCGGCGTCCTGTCCTTCGTACCCTTCCTCGGCTTCGGACTCGGCATGATCCTGGCGCTCCTGGTGGCGCTGTTGCAGTTCCCCGACTGGACGGGCGTCGCCTGGGTGGCCGGCATCTATCTCGCGGGCCAGGTGCTGGAGAGCTACGTCATCACCCCGCGCCTCGTCGGCGAGCGGGTCGGCCTGCATCCGGTGGCGGTGATCTTCGCGCTGGCGGCGTTCGGTCAATTGTTCGGCTTCGTCGGCGTGCTGCTGGCGGTGCCGCTCGCGGGTGTGCTCCTGGTCGCGCTCCGGGAGTTGCGTACCGTATACGAGCACAGCGCCTTCTATCGCGATGGCTATAATGCCGGCACTTCAGATTTCGCGCTCTCAGCCATGTCCGAACCGCTTCCCGGGCAACCCCTGCTCGAATCGCGCATCGATTCGCTCCCGCTGGCCCATCGCGGCAAGGTCCGCGACATCTATGCCGTCGGGGACGACAAGCTGCTCATCGTCACCACCGATCGCCTGTCGGCCTTCGACGTGGTGATGCCGACCGCGATCCCGGGCAAGGGCGAGGTGCTGACGCGGGTTTCCGCGTTCTGGTTCGACCGTCTGAAAGGCATCGTTCCGAACCAGGCGCTCGACATCGCGCCCGAAACGGTCGTCACGGAAGCCGAGCGCGGCCAGGTCGCTGGCCGTGCGATCGTCGTCCGGAAGCTCCGTGCACTGCCGGTCGAAGCGATCGTGCGCGGCTATCTGGTCGGCTCGGGCTGGAAGGAATACCAGGAAAGCAACTCGGTTTGCGGGATCGCGCTACCGGCCGGCCTCGCACAAGCCGAGCGCCTGCCCGAACCGATCTTCACGCCTTCGACCAAGGCGGCGGTCGGCGCCCACGACGAGAACATCTCCTTCGAACAGATGGCGCAGCGCATCGGGCCCGAGCTCGCAGCGCAGGTACGCGACACGAGCCTCGCGTTGTATAGATCGGCCGCGGAGTATGCGCTCACTCGCGGCATCATCATCGCGGATACCAAGTTCGAGTTCGGCCTCGACGAAAACGGAAAACTGGTGTGGATCGACGAGGCGCTCACACCCGATTCGTCGCGTTTCTGGCCCGCCGACCAGTATCGCCCCGGCAGCAACCCGCCCTCGTTCGACAAGCAGTTCGTACGGGACTGGCTGGAAGCGAGCGGCTGGAACAAGCAGGCGCCCGGACCGGCGCTGCCCGCCGACATCGTGGCGAAGACGAGCGAAAAATACCGCGAGGCGATGTCGCGGCTGCTGGGCTGACGACGAGAACATCCCGGCCTGATGCCGGGTGCGTATCGCCGCACATCATGGATAGGCCGGACGCCTCGCCGCCCGGGCTCGCGGCCTTACTTCAGCGTGTCGCCGAGAAAATCCGCCACCGCGCCGACCATCTCGCTCTCGCGCCCGCTGAAGAAGTGGTCCGCGTGCCCGACGACGATCTGCTTCGAGTCGGCCGGCAGCGTCGCCTTGCGCTGGCCCGCGTTCGCAAGCACGGTCGGCAGGTCGTTGTCGCCATAGAGATCGAGAACCGGTAGCCCGATGTTGCGGTAGTCGTCCTGCGAAATGCCCAGGCTCGCCCACGACTTGACCGCCGGATCGGGCTTGTCGGCCAGGTACACGCGGCTCATGCGCGAACCCATGCTGTGCGACACGATCGCAAGCCGCGTGTAACCCTTCGCCTTGAGGAAGTCGACCGCCTCCGCAATGCGCGTCGCGGCCTCGGGAAAGGTCGGCGGATACGCATCGCCTTGTGCGTCGGCGGCAAGGATGGGCATCTGGACCGACAGCGTGGCGAAGCCGCGATCGGCCAGTTCGGTCCGCAGCGTGCCGATCATGCCCCAGTCGGGATGGATACCCATGCCGTGCACCACGATCGCGGCCTGGTCGGTGCCGTCGACCGGGGTGAACAGCGTAAGGAATTTCTGGTGGCCTTGCGGCATTTGCAGGTAGACTGGATCGCCGACGACGAGGCCGGGAAGGATCTCGTCGGCCCACTTCTTCTCACGGGCGTAGTCGGCGACCCCGCCCGCCGCCACGACGCTCAGGGCATAGACGCCCAGCACGGCGGCCAGCGCGCCCGACAGTACTTTTTTGTTCATCCTGATCTCTCCGCACGTTAAAGTTAGGCTTCTGCAAGCCCGATAATTCAACGAAAACGCCGAATTATCAATCCGACCTGCCCCGGGTATTAAGAAATTGACCGCCAAGCCGCTGCGCCTCGTCCACTCGCCAAGCCTCCCTGCCACGGGCTCCCATGCCCGCGCGCGGGGCGGCTCGCGCGTGGTGATCGTCGATGACCGCAGCACGGCACGCAATCTGCTCGAGGGCCTCGCGCGCTCGCTCGAACCGGGCGTGATCGTCGACAGCTTCACCAATCCGATCGACGCGCTGGCGCACATGCAGCTCGCAACGCCGGACCTCGTCATCACCGATTACCGCATGCCGGGCATGGACGGCATCGAATTCACCCGCCGCATCCGCGGGACGCGACGGCTTGCCGACGTGCCGATCATCATCGTCACTGTCGTGGAAGAGCGGCAGATCCGCTACCAGGCGCTGGAAAACGGCGCGACGGATTTCCTCACGCGCCCTATCGATCCCCAGGAGTGCCGCGCGCGCTGCCTCAACCTGTTGGCCCTGCGGCGCAGCCAGAAACTGGTCTCCGACCGTGCGCAATGGCTGGAAGACCAGGTCCTGCAGGCCACGCGCGAAGTGCGCATGCGCGAGCACGAGACCCTGTTAAAGCTCGCGAAGGCCGGCGAATACCGCGACCAGGAAACGGGCAACCATGTCATCCGCATGGCGAAGTATGCCCGCCTGATCGCCGAGGAACTCAAGCTCACGGCGATGGAATGCGACGAGATCGAGGCCGCGGCGCCCATGCACGACATCGGCAAGATCGGCGTTCCCGATCACGTCCTGCTGAAACCGGGGCGGCATACGCCCGAAGAGCAGGAAATCATGCGGCTCCATCCCCTGATCGGCTACGAAATCCTTGCCGGCAGTCCCTCCCGCTACCTGCAGATGGGGGCCGTGATCGCGCTGGGACATCACGAGAAGTTCGACGGCACCGGCTATCCGCAGGGCCTCACCGGGGAGGCCATCCCGCTAGCGGCGCGCGTCGTGGCGGTGGCTGACGTGTTCGACGCCCTGATGTCGCCCCGCCCCTACAAGCGCGCCTGGAGCTTCGAGGAGGCGCTGCAGTACGTAAGAACCGAGAGCGGCAAGCATTTCGATCCCGATTGCGTGCGTGCGTTCGAGCGACGCATCGACACCATTGCAGTCATCATGCGGGATTTCAGCGACACACCGACCTGAAACGCCGATGCTGGACCGCTTGCCGCTCCCCGCTTTCCTAAAACGCTTGCAGGCACGCATTCACGCGCGCCCGGACACCGAATTCCAGCAAGCGTTGATCCGGGTCGTCATTGGGCTGGTATTTCTAGCGTATTTCTCAAGCCCGCTTGCCGCGTTGGATCAATCCCTTCGCAGTACGACGCAATTGGTAAGTATCCTGTTTACCGGGATCGCCATTCTGATCGCCGCATTCATCGCTGCCAGCCAGAATGCATCACCAGCTCGGCGCGTGATGGCGATGGCTCTGGACTACGCGACGTGCTCTTTCCTATTGACCTATACAGGTGAAGCCGGCAGCACCCTGCTGGTTGTATATCTCTGGGTGACGCTCGGAAACGGCTTCAGGTATGGCGTCGCCTATCTATATATGGCCACGGGCATGGCCATTACGGGTTTTTTGGCTGTACTGACTTTTTCTCCCTATTGGAGCCAGCACACATCCATCGGGCTCGCGTTCCTTCTATCGATGATCGCCGTCCCGCTCTATACCGCGTCACTGCTCAAACAACTCCACTCGGCAGTAGAGCATGCACGGAAAGCCAGCATGGCAAAGTCCAGTTTTCTTGCCAACATGAGCCATGAGCTGCGCACACCATTGAATGGCGTCATCGGTGTTGCGGATCTCCTCGCTGAGACGAGGCTTGACGATGAGCAGCGTGAATTCGCGCAAATCATACGGGCCTCCGCGAATACGCTACTCGAATTGATCGATAACGTGCTCGACATTGCCCGCATCGAAACGGGCCGGATCTCCATCACGACCTCGGATTTCGATCTGCATCGCCTGGTCAACGGCACGATCTCGATGATGGAAACGCTGGCGCAGCGCAAGGGCCTGGTGCTCGCGGCGCACATCGCGCCACAAACCCCTTTCCGCCTGCATGGCGACGCTCGCCATTTGCGTCAGGTGCTCATCAACCTGATCGGCAACGCGATCAAGTTCACCGAACTCGGGCGGGTCGACGTGTATATCCGGCCAGTCGGCCAGAGCCAGCCTCAGCGCGTGCGCTTCGAGATCGTGGATACAGGCATCGGCATTCCGGAAGCCGCACAAGCTCACATCTTCGAAAGCTTCACACAGGCCGACCCCTCGATCACCCGCCGCTTCGGCGGCAGCGGGCTGGGCACGACCATCGCACGCCAACTGGTGGAATCACTCGGTGGCGAGATCGGCCTCAACAGCCGCGTGGGTGAAGGCACGACCTTCTGGTTCGAGATTCCGTTCACCCTCCACACCGCCGCATCGGCGGTGCCTCCTGCACAATTCGAGGCTCCCTTGAGCGTCGCGATCCTGGCGAGCGGAGAGCTGGGCATGCGCCTGCGGACGATGATCCAGAACTGGGGCGCGGAGCCCGTGATGATGGAGAATGCCGCGCGCCTCGCGGCCGAACTGACCCGGCGCACGTTCGATGGCACCCCAATCGGCGCGGTCGTGGTCGAACGCAACATGCTGCCCGGCGACCCTGCCACCATCCTGCATCTGCTGCATGATGAGCCCACGCTGGCCGCGCTGCCGATCATCCTCCTCGAATCCGACGCGAGCGTACCAGGGCCGCGTGACGCGCAGCTGCTGCGTGATGGCTATGCCTCGGTGCTGCGCACACCGGTCAACGCCACCCTGCTGTTCAACGCGATACACGCGGCGACCAGCCACGAGATGCCGGACAATGTCGTCTCGCTGGCCGACCGCTTCTCGCCTCAGAGTGCAGCCCACCCGCTGCGCATCCTGGTGGCCGAAGACAATCCCATCAATCAGCGCGTGATTCGTGGTTTGCTGGAGCACGCCGGGCATCAGACTTTTCTCGCGCATGACGGCGACGAGGCGTTGGCCATGCTCGAATCCGACGATCAAGCATACGACCTCGCGATCATCGACATGCATATGCCGGGATTGTCCGGACCGGAGGTCGTACAGCATTGGCGTTTCATGGAGCGCACGCACCTACCAGTCATCATGCTGACCGCCGATGCACGCCCAGACGCCAAGGCCGCCTGTGAGGAGGCGGGGGTGGACGCCTTTCTCACCAAACCAGTCAACGGCCGTGAACTCATAGGCACGATTGATCAGCTGGCCTCCTCACAAACCCGGTTCGAGGCCCCAACCCCGGCGATGAAACCGGTGGCATTGGATGAGTCGGTGCTGGATGATCTTGCCGAGATTGGTGGACGCGCTTTTGCTCAGGATCTGCTCACAAGCTTTGAACAGGAAAGCGAACGCCTTATGCACGACATCGAGGCTGCATTGGCCAATCAAGATTATGGCCAATGGCATGATCTGCTGCATATGCTGAAAGGTGGCGCCAGCGATATTGGTGCGCAACAGCTGGCGAAACGGTGCACGGAGGCCGAAGCTATCAAGCCATTCGAGCTTCCGACGCACTTGGCAGGCACCCGGCTCGATGCGGTTCGTGAAGCACTTACGGCCACACGAGCCGCCCTCGCCACCTATCACGCAAGCAAGTTACGCGTGGAGCACCGCTGAATCGCCACTGCTTGCAGGTTCCGCCCTTCCGGTCTGCCGCGCGATCAATCGTTCCATCATGCGCAAATCCTTGGCTTCGAGCCGCAGAGCCGCGTCCACCCAAATTTCAGCGATTCTCATTAGCTCATCGTGAGCGATTGGTTGAGCGATTTCACGCGCCGCCCGCAGCGCTAACGCGCCGTTTCGCTGCCGAACTTCTTTCCGAATGAACTCATAAACTGCTTGTTCACCGTATCCAGGCTCGACAAGAGCATCTACGGCCCCCAGCTCATACATCTCCTCCGCAGAATAAAGCTTCCCGCTCAGAATAATATTCTCAGCTTTGCTGTACCCGATCTTACGGCCCAGGAGGGTCATGGCGCCCATGCCGGGAAACAGGTTGAACAGGATTTCCGGAAATCCCATCTTGGATCCCCGTTCCGCGATCAGCACGTTTCCGGAAAGCGCACACTCAAAGCCTCCGCCCAAGGCATCACCCTGGACCAGCGTGATCGTCTTCACGTTCCCGCGATTCAGGTGCATCGCGTTCAGGAAAAGGGGGCGGATACAGGCTTGGGCATACTTGTAGAGGCTCTCTCGATCTCGCGTCTCGATGAGTTGGCGAAATAAGTTCAGATCGCCCCCTAGGTTGTAGATTCCCGGATGCGCCGACGCGACCACGACATAATCGATATCGGCGCAATCTGGGTCATCGATTCGTCTGGCGATTTCCCCGAACCAGTCCACGATTTCGCGTAGCAACGTACCGGTAAAGCAGGGGCGTGGTTCCGAGTTCATGTACCCCCATGCAACCCGCGTGTGCTCGTCATAATAGGTCTTGAGTTGGCTGTAACTCGTCTGCTCGGGCTGCAGAGTGGTACGGACGGCCTTCAGATGAGACATGTTTATCTCCTTGTGTGATTGATGAGCATGCGAAGAGTTTTCAGCATGAACTGAAAGACTAGCGCGGGCCATCATGGCGCTCAAGCACCCCCCGATAGGGTGCTAGTGAGCGCTTGCGAGCCGTGGTAGTTGCGTAAAGAGGCGGCTAGAAAGTCCAGACCATGCGCAGCGCCAGCACCACCAGCAGCAGCGCGAAAATCCGTTTGAGCGGCCGCACAGGCAGGCGGTGGGCGGTACCGGCGCCGAGCGGCGCGGTCGACACGCTGCCCACCACGATTCCAAACAGCGCAGGCAGGTAGACGAAACCCCAACTGCCTGGCGGCAAGCCGGAAACGCGGCTGCCGCCCAGGATGTAGCCCACGGCTCCCGCCAGCGCGATCGGGAAGCCGATCGCGGCGGAGGTGGCGATGGCGCGGTGAAGGGGCACGTTGTGCCGGAGCATGAAGGGCACCGACAGCGTACCGCCGCCGATGCCGACCCAGCTCGACACCACGCCGATCACGCCACCGACGGCCGCGACTGCGGCACGACCAGGCAGGTGGCGTTGCGGCGCCGGCCGGAGCTCGAACCACATCTGAGCGGCAGCGTAGAACAGGAAAGCGACGAAAAAAAGCTTGAGCGCGGCGGATGGCACGCGCGCGGCCACGAGCGCACCGGTGAGCGTACCCAACAGAATTCCCGGTGTGATCATCCGCACCAATGGCCACTCGACCGCGCCATGGCGGTGATGCGCACGCACGCTCGACAGGGAGGTGAACAGGATCGATGCGAGCGAAGTGCCGAGCGCGACCTGTGGTTCGAGCCCGGCAGCGAGTCCCTGCGCGTGCAGCAGGAAGATCAGGGCGGGTACGATGATGAGGCCGCCGCCGACGCCGAGCAGGCCAGCGAGGAAACCGACCCCGAGTCCGAGCGTAACGTAGGCGATCAGCGGCGCCGCTGCGAACTCGAACATCTCATGGTTCGGCGCCGAGGCCGGGCGGAGTCGCGGCGGGCGCTGCGGAGGCCAGGACATGCGCCCGCATGCTCGGAGCGCCGCTGCCGCACATGCGGGCAGGGATGCGCGGCGAGGTGCACGGCCGCGCGTCCCATCTCAGAGGCGCTCGACGATGAAGCGATACTCCGCCGGATCGAGCGGGGTGATCGACAGCCGGTTGCCGCGCTGCAGGATACGCATCTTGGCAAGCTCGGGATAGCCCCGGAGTTCGGACAGCGGCATCAGCCGCGTCTTCTTCACGAGCTTCACGTCGACGTTGAACCAACGCGGGACCTCGGGCGTCGCCTTGGGGTCGAAATACCCGCTTTCCAGGTCGAACTGGCTCGCGTCGGGGTAGGCGGGTGTGGTCACCTCCGCGAGCCCCACGACACCGGGCACGGCGCATGACGAATGATAGAACAACACCTTGTCGCCCGGTTTCATCTGGTCGCGCATGAAATTGCGCGCCTGGTAGTTGCGAACGCCGTACCAGGCGATGGTCTGATCGGGCATGGCGGCGAGGTCATCGACGCTGAGTTCGCTCGGCTCGGACTTCATCAACCAATAGCGCATGGCAATCAACCTCGCTTGACCAACGTGCCGACGCCCTCGGGCGTGAGGATCTCCAAGAGCAGGGCATGCTCGACGCGCCCGTCGATGATGTGCGCGCTCTTCACGCCGCTGTTCACCGCGTCGACGGCATAACCGACCTTGGGGATCATGCCGCCGGAGATAGTGCCGTCCGCGATCAGCGCGTCCACCTCGCGCGGCGTGAGGCCGGTGAGCAGGCGCATGTCCTTGTCGAGAACGCCGGGCGTATTGGTCATGAAGATGACTTTTTCCGCCTGCAACGCGCCGGCGATCTTGCCGGCCGCCACGTCCGCATTGATATTGTAGGCGTTGCCCTCGGCATCGGCGCCGAGCGGCGCCACCACCGGAATGAAGTCGCGCGCGTCGAGCACCTGGATGATGCCGGGGTCGATATGCGTGATCTCGCCGACCTGACCGATGTCGAGCATCTCGTCGGCCTTTTCCTTGCTCTTGACCAGCATCTTCTTGGCGTGGATGAAGTTGCCGTCCTTGCCCGTCAGCCCCACGGCGCTGCCGCCATGCTTGTTGATGAGGGTCACGATGTCCTGGTTGACGAGGCCGCCGAGCACCATCTCGACGACGTCGAGCGTCTCTTCATCCGTCACGCGCATGCCCTGGATGAACTCACTCTGCTTGCCGATGCGCTGCAGGAGGCCGGCAATCTGGGGCCCGCCGCCATGTACGACGACCGGATTCATGCCGACCAGTCTCAACAGAATGACGTCCTTGGCGAACGCCTCCATCAGACTGCGTTCGGTCATCGCGTTGCCGCCATACTTGATGACGATGGTCTTGCCGTAGAAACGCTGGATGTAGGGCAGCGCTTCGGAGAGGATCGCGGCCTTCTCGGCGGCGGTGTGCTGGGGGGTCATGGCGGCTCCGGGTTGGAATCTGGAGCGGATTCTACGTCAAAAGAAAAAGGCGGCACGCGGCCGCCCGGTCAAGCGGGTGCGGCGCTCGCACCCACCCGCCTCCGTCAGTGCGTCGAGTGCTGCATGGCTCCGCCGCCGGCCATGGGCGCGCGTGCCTCGGCCTTCACCTCGACGGTCTGCTGCTTGCCGCCCGATTCGATCACCAGGGTCAGCGGGATGACCTCGCCCGCAGCGATCGGCTTCTGCAGGTTCATCAGCATGATGTGCAGGCCGCCCGGCTGCAGGGAGACGGTCTTGCCCTTCGGCAGTTCGATCGCCTTCACCTCGCGCATGCGCATCACGTCCCCGTCCATCGTCATCTCGTGCACCTCGACCCGCGGCACGGCCGAACTGGACGCGCTGACGAGGCGGGCGTCGGCGTCGGCCAGGATCTGCATGTACGCGGCGCTGACCTTCTGGCCCGGCATGGTGGCGCGCGCCCAGGCGTCGCTGACGCTGACGTTGGCGGCCCAGGCGGGCAGGCTGGCGGTGCTGGCCAGCAGTACGGCGGCAACAAGCTTTTTCATCCGTTTCTCCTCAGAGTGAAACCATCAGAACTGAAAATTGACTGCAGTGTAAATCGAGCGGCCCATTCCCGGAACCGGGATGCCCCATTGCGGCACGGTCGGGACGGGGTTGATGGTCATGGTCGTGCCCTGCCCGATGTAGGCGCCGCCCAGCGGGTGGTAGTAGAGTCGGTCGAACACGTTCTCGATACCGAAGTCCAAACGCACCTTCTTCCACGCATGGCTGCCGCGCAGGTTGAGCAAGGCGTAGCCGGGCGTTTCCATCTCGTTGCGCGTCGCGGAAACGTCTTCCTTCCGGCTGACCATCACCACTTCGGCGGCATTGCTCCAGCCGCGAAGCTTCTGCGTCAGTGCAAGCTTCGCGTTGAGCGGCATGATGTTGTAGAGATTGTCGCCCGTGTCGCGATTCTCGCCGCGCGTGTAGCTGAGAAGGCCTTTCAGCCCGAACTCGCCCATGCCGTTCTTCGCCAGCGGCATCTTGCCCGACAGGTCGACGCCATACAGGCGTGCAGACTGGTTCACGAATTTGAGCGTCGTGTACTGGTCGGTCACGAGCGTCGTGCGTGCGGTGTTCGTCGTGCCATCCCACTGAATCGCATCGATGTAATCGGTGACGTAGGTGAAGTAGGGCGTGGCCTTCAGCTCCCAGCTGCGGTCCGGCGCGTGCCAGCCGAAGGTGGCGGAAACGGTGTTGGCCTGCTCGGGATCGAGATCGAGGTTGCCGATGTAGCCGTTGCCGTCGCCAAACCAGTTGACCATCAGCGCCGCCATCTGCCAGGTCGACCAGGCGTAGCGCTCGTGAAGGTTCGGCGAGCGCGTCTTGTGCGCGAAGCCGAACTCGACGTCGCGCGTGGCGTCCGGCGTGTAGCGCGCGAGCACGGTCATGTCCCAGTTGTTGTCGCTCCTGCTGCGATCGGCATTGTTGAAGGTGGCAGCGTCCCGCGTCTGGTTGCCGCCGCTGACCAGCGTCGGATCGGTCGGATAGATGTCCGTGTTGTAGCCATGCACCGCGCCGGCGTCCATGCTCACCCGCTCGAAACGCACGCCGGCGAGCGTCATCCACTGCGGATTGAGCTGCCTTTCCCATTCGGCGAAGAGCGCGGCGCGGTCGCGCTCGCCGTCGTTGACGTTCCAGAAGCTGTAGGGCCACATGCCCGCACCGGAGGCGGGCCACCAGTCGTCGAGGCGGTAGCGCTGGTATTCGGTGCCGACCCGCAGCAGATCCTTCGGCGTCATGTCGATGTCGGCCTTGACGACGACGCCGGTGTTCGTGCTTTCGGTGTTCATCGGCATGCCGGCCGCACAGGTCGCGCTGGGTTCGCCGCACGGCGCACCCAGGTAGGCCGGCGAACCGGAGCGATACCAGTATTTCTTGTCGGGACCGAAATCCATGAAGTGATCGACGTCCTCATGGTAGACGCGCGCTTCCAGCTTGCCCCAGTCGAGGTCGCCGAGATAGCGCAGGTTCACGCGCTTCTGGTCGTTGCCCAGCATGTCCATGCGCTGGTTGGGCCAGAGCTGGTAGGGCAGATCCTGCAGGCCGAACTTGGCTTCCACCATGTGCTTGCCGCCGCGGAAGGCGAGGCCCAGGGTGTGGTTGCGGGTGTCGTAGGCGGTCGAGCCGACTTCGTCCGCCGGCAGGGTGTGCCCGGGATGGCCGGTGAAGCCGACGGGCGTTCCGGGGGCGAAGAGTCCGTCCTTGAAATTGCCGCCCGCGTCGTAGTTGTCGGATTTCGCAATGGCGCCGGTATAGGAGATGTTGAAGCTCTCGGTCGCGTAGGTGGCCGCGACGTTGCCGCCACGGGCGTTGCCGTTGCTGCGATAGAAGGCGCCGGCCTCGCCCTTGACGATGCTGCCCTCACCCGTCGCCGCGAACTGGGGCGCCGCCGATTCCGCCACGATCGAGCCGCCGATGCTGTCGCCGCCGACACTCACCGGCGCAATGCCGCCATACACGGTGATCGCCTCGACCTGCGAGGGGTCCAGGTACGACAACGCGGGGTTCATGTGGTTGGGGCAGGCGGCGATCAGATCCATGCCGTCGACCTTGATCCGCAAACGGTCGTCCGCCAGGCCGTGGATCGCGGGCAGGCTCGACACCCCGCCGGAACCATACAGGGTCACGCCCGGAACGTCCCGCAGCAGGCTCGCCGTGTCGCTGGTCGTCGCACGCTGGGCCGGGAGATTCTCGACCTTTGCGGCAAACGGCGTGGCCGCTTCCGCGGCGCCGACCACCTCCACGACCGGCAGTTCCGTTTCATTCGCACTGGCACCGAACGGCGCGAAGCTGGCGGCAATCAGCAAGGGCAGCAAACGTGGCGTAAAGGCTGGGTTCGACATTCCGCGAGATCTCATTGTCACAAGAAAGTTCAATTGTCCCGTTCCGGGCACGATTCCGGAATGCGACAAATCGCCGCAGCAGGCGCCGCAAGGCCACATCCGGCGGTGCTTTCGCGCCTGTTCCGGCCTGTTCCGGCCTGTTTCCGGCGGTTTGCACGGTGGCGCGCGGATTACAATTTGCCCATGCCGCCCGGATCCGACACCACCCTGCTTTCCACGCTTCCCGCCCGCGCACTGCTGGGGCGGCTGGTCGCGGTACGCGTTTCGCTGCTCGGGGGCTGGGCGGCCGGGATCATCTGGATGCACTGGGGGCTCGGCATCCGCATGCCGCTGGTACCGATGAGCGGCGTCCTCGTACTGATGGCCGCGTTCGCGCTGTTCACGGCCTGGCGTCTGCGGCTCGACGCACCCGCGACGCAGATGGAGTTTCTCGCGCATCTCGTCGCGGACCTCACCGCCTTCGCCGTGCTGGTGTTCTTCAGCGGCGGCGCGACCAATCCTTTCGTCTCGCTGATGCTGGTCCCGGTCGTGATCGCCGCGGTCAGCCTGCGCCCACGCTGGGTATGGCTGCTGGCCGCGGTCGCGGGCGCCTATTACGCGCTGCTGCTGTTCGTCTACCAGCCGCTCCAAGTCGCCGATCCGGTCGCCGCTTATGGCATGCATCTCGGCGGCATGTGGTTCAATTTCGTGGTCAGCGCCGGGCTGATCGCCTTCTTCGTGACCCGCATGCAGGCTGCGCTTCGCCGGCGCGACCAGGAACTGTCCGCGCTGCGCGAAAAACAGCTCCGCGACGAGCGCATCGTCGCACTGGGCACCCAGGCCGCGCTGGCGGCGCATGAGCTCGCGACGCCGCTGGCGACCATCCAGACGACCGCACACGAGCTCGCGGCCGAGTTTGCGAACGATCCGGACATCGGTGCCGATTGCCGCATGCTCGAACAGCAGGCGCAGGCGTGCAAGCGCATCCTCACCCGCCTCGCCGCACGGGCCGAGGACGGCGCACCGGTCGCGCGCCCGCTCGACGTCTGGCTGGCCGAAGTGGTCGAACGCTGGCAGGTGCTTCGGCCCGACGCGCGGGTGATCACGTCGCTGCCAACGGATCCGCGCAGCTTCACGCCACCCGACGGCCTCGAGCAGGCGATCATGAACGTGTTGAACAACGCAGCCGACGCCGCGTCCGACGTCATCGAATTCAGCGCGACCACGGGTGACAACCTGTGCGTCGATATCGCGGATCGAGGCCCCGGCTTCACCCCGGAACAGAAGGCGCAGGCCGGCCGCGTACTGTTCAGCGGCAAGCCGGGGCGCGGCTGGGGCGTGGGCCTTGCGCTCACCCACGCCACGCTGGAGCGGCTGGGCGGCCAGTTGACGCTGGCCGAACGCGAAGGCGGCGGCACCCGTGTCCGCATCCACCTACCCTGGAACCCGAGCCCATGAACACAGCCGAAATGAAACTTCTCATCGTCGAGGACGATGTCGATTTCGCGGCCGTCCTCGCACGTGCCATGAAGAAGCGCGGGTTTGTGGTCTCCATCGCGCACGACGCGGAGCAGGCCCATGCCGAGGCGGTACGCACCGCGCCCAGCCATGCGGTGGTCGATCTCAAGCTTCCCGGCGAATCCGGGCTCAAGGTCGTCGAACAGCTCGCCTCGCGCTCGCCGGCGCCGGCAATCGTCGTGCTCACCGGTTACGCGAGCATTGTCACCGCCGTCGAGGCAGTTCGCCTCGGCGCCCGGCATTACCTCGCGAAACCGGCGGACGCCGACGAGATCCTGGCGGCGCTGCTGCGCGACCGGCCCGACGCCGAAATCGACGTCAATCCCGAGCCCTTGACGGTGGCGCGGCTCGAATGGGAGCACATCCAGAAGGTCCTGAACGAGCACGATGGGAACATCTCCGCGACCGCCCGCGCGCTGAAGATGCATCGCCGCACGCTGCAGCGCAAGCTCGACAAGAATCCACCGAAACCGACCTAAGCACCGGACCACGTAGACCGCAGCTCGGCCAAGGCCTTCGCAGCAACAACCTGGACGATCGGGCCTGCAGATTGGACGGCGGAACACGGGCACGTCCAGCGCCAAGTTTCATCGAACCCGTTTCTCGCGCGACTGGCGACGCTTGGCGCGGACGGCCGACGACCCTCGCCCCGGCCGGACGCAAAACGCGCCGGCCGTCCCGACCATGCTCAGTCCGACACGCCCCAGTCGATCAGCCCGAAATACGCCGTCGCCAGCACCACCCCCCCGAATGCGATGCGATACCACGCGAACAGCGTGTAGTCATGGCGACTGACGAACTTGATGAGGGTGCGGACGGCGATGAGCGCGCTGACGAACGAGGCCGCACCGCCGATCGCGAAGAGCGGAATATCGCCCGCGTCGAACAGTTGCCGGTTCTTGTAGAGATCGTAGGCGGTCGCGGCGAACATGGTCGGGATCGCAAGGAAGAACGAGAACTCCGCCGCGGCTTTTCTGGAGAGCCCGAGAAACAGGCCGCCGATGATGGTCGCACCCGAGCGGGACGTGCCGGGAATCATCGCCAGCGCCTGCGCGAAGCCCACCGCGAGCGCGCGGCGCCAGTCGAGGTCGTCGATGGTCGGCGTGCGGACGGCATGTCTGCGGCGCTCGGCCCAGAGGATCAGCAGGCCGCCGATCACGAGCGCGGACGCCACCACGAGCGGATTGAAGAGATAGGCTTTGATCTGCTTGTAGAAGAGAAAGCCCAGCACGGCCGCCGGCAGGAAACCCGCCATCAGGTTGATCACCAGCCGGCGCGACGCCGGTTCGACATGCAGGGTCGTGGCGACATGCGCGAGGCGCACGCGATATTCCCAGACCACCGCGAGGATTGCCGCGAGCTGGATCGCGATCATGAAAACCTTGGCCTTCTCGCCGTTGAAGCCCAGGAGCTGGCCGGCGAGGATCAGGTGGCCGGTGCTCGAGATCGGCAGGAATTCAGTGAAGCCCTCGACGAAACCGAGGATGAGTGCGTGCAGGATTTGGGTCGAGTCGGCCATGGATGAAATTCGCGTGTGACGAAGGCACGCCGGAAGGGGTGCGGAGGATTATACGCACCGCGGCCTACCGCCCTTCGATCTCTTCCGGCGCACCCTGCGCCACCGGCCGCGTCATCGGCCTGCAGCAGACCACGCGATTGCGGCCCTCCTCCTTGGCCCGGAACAGGCTGCCGTCCGCAAGCGCGATCAGCGCCTCCAGCGAGATGCTGCGATCCTGGAGCGGCGCCACGCCGAAGCTCGCGGTGATCGGTGTCTCCTCGTTCCCGCGCCGCATGGGAATCGCGGCAACCGCGGCCCGCAGGCGCTCCGCGAGCGCGGTGGCTTCCGCGCCGCCCGTTTCCGGCAACAGCACGATGAATTCCTCGCCGCCCCAGCGCGCAAGCACGTCGCCCTGTCGAACGCCGTCCCTCAGCACCCCCGCGACCGCTTTCAGGACGGTGTCGCCGTGCGCGTGCCCGTAGGTATCGTTGAGCCGCTTGAAACGGTCGAGATCGAGCATGACGACGGCCAGATCCTGCCCGTGGCGCAAAGCGTTGCTCCACAGCGGCGCGGTCAGTTCGTAGAACGCGCGCCGGTTGTTCAGGCCGGTCAGCGGATCGAGCATGGCGAGCCGTTCCGCATACAGACGCTGTTCCTGGCTGACCCGGAAACGGTAGGCGAGCGCCAGGGCGAGCAGCGTCGCATCGACGAGCATGCCGATTTCGACCGCACGGAAGGTCCAGACGTTGTGCGGAACAAGACCCCAGATCGACAGCGTCGTCAGCGCGGCGCCGGCCATCGCGGCGCACGCCGCCAAGAGGAAGTAGCGTGCCGGCTTCTGCCCGGCCCGCACCGCCACGATCCCGAGCAAAGGCATGATGCCGACGAACAGGAACGTAAAGCCGAACGCGACGCCGGATGCATGACGGGGGCTATCGACGAGAATGGCCGCCGCGAGGAGTACGACCCCCGCCGCGCAGTACGCGAGGACGGCACGGTAGATGCGAGGGAAGCCCGTGCGCAGTTCGAGGAAGCGGATCGCGAACAGCAAACCGGCGACGCCGTAAGAGACCGTCAGGGTCTGGGTCGCCCAGCGTTGCCACCCGACCGCCGTCGGCCACAACATGGCAAAGCCATGTCCCGTGTAGGCGACGTTCATCGCGATGAAGGCGGCCAGGTAGAACGCGTACGACAGGTAGCTCGATTGGCGCAGGCTCGCGGAGAGCATGAGGTTGTAGGCGATCAGCGCGAACAGGAATCCGTACACGAAACCGTAACTCAACTGTTGCTGCATCTGCCGCAACCGCGACGCCTCACGACTTTCGAAGTACAGCGGCACGATCATGGAATCGGGCGTCTCCACACGTATGAAGACCGCGCTCATGCCGGGCGCGAACACGTGATCGAACAGGAAATGGCGGGATGCCAGCGGCCGCTGCGCGAAGGCGCGCCGGTCGCCGGCATGATCGGCAGCCATCACCCGGCCTTGGTGCAGCATGTAAACGTCGAGCCGATCGAGCCAGGCGGTCTCGACGGAGAGCCGCCTTACGACGGGAGTGGCCGTAGGATTCGTGACCGACAGGCGGATCCATACCGGCTTTGCGCCGATGCCGAAACTCAGGACCGGATTTCTCGCCTGGATGAATCGTCCAGCCTCGTAGGCCGCGGCCGCTTCAGCGATCCCGAGTGCGCCATCGGACTCCTGGAGGATTTCCGTGTGGTCGCCGATCGCGCCTTCGTAGGCTTCCGTGGTCGCCAGCGGCGCGGCGACCGCCAGCCCGCATCCCAGGAGCACCAGAATGCTGGCAAGGCGAAACCACAGCGTGAGCAGCGCGGACCGCACCTTCGCGCGCGAACGACGATGTTCAGATCTTGCGATACACCTCGGCGCCCTGTTTCACGAACTCGACGGCCTTGATTTCCATGCCCTTCGCCAGCGCGTCGGCGTCGCTCAGCCCTTCCTTCGCCGCGAACTCGCGCACGTCCTGGGTGATCTTCATCGAGCAGAAGTGCGGGCCGCACATCGAGCAGAAATGTGCGACCTTGGCGGATTCCTTGGGCAGGGTCTCGTCGTGGAAGGCCCTCGCCTTGTCGGGATCGAGGCCGAGATTGAACTGGTCCTCCCACCTGAACTCGAACCGCGCCTTGGAGAGCGCATTGTCACGGATCTGCGCGCCCGGATGGCCCTTGGCCAGATCCGCCGCGTGCGCGGCGAGCTTGTAGGTGATGATGCCTTCCTTGACGTCGTCCTTGTCCGGCAGCCCCAAATGTTCCTTGGGCGTGACGTAGCACAGCATCGCCGTGCCGTACCAGCCGATCATCGCTGCGCCGATGCCGCTGGTGATGTGGTCGTAGCCGGGTGCGATGTCGGTGGTAAGCGGCCCCAGCGTGTAGAACGGCGCCTCGGAACAGGACTCGAGCTGAATGTCCATGTTCTCCTTGATGAGCTGCATCGGCACATGGCCGGGACCCTCGATCATCACCTGCACGTCATGCTTCCACGCAACCTGGGTCAGCTCGCCGAGCGTACGCAGTTCGGAGAGTTGCGCCTCGTCGTTGGCGTCGTAGATGGAGCCTGGCCGCAAGCCATCGCCCAGGCTGAAGGCCACGTCGTACGCCTTCATGATCTCGCAGATCTCCTCGAAGTGGGTGTAGAGGAAGCTCTCCTTATGGTGCGCGAGACACCACTTCGCCATGATCGAGCCACCGCGCGAAACGATGCCGGTCATGCGGTTCGCGGTCATCGGCACGTAGCGCAGCAGCACGCCGGCATGGATCGTGAAATAGTCGACGCCCTGCTCGGCCTGCTCGACGAGCGTGTCGCGGAACATCTCCCAGGTCAGCTCCTCCGCTTTTCCGTCGACCTTTTCCAGCGCCTGGTAGATGGGTACCGTGCCGATGGGGACCGGGCTGTTGCGGATGATCCATTCGCGCGTTTCGTGGATGTTCTTGCCGGTCGAGAGATCCATCACGGTGTCGCCGCCCCAGCGGATCGCCCAGGTCATCTTCTCGACTTCTTCCTGGATGCTCGACCCCAGCGCGGAGTTGCCGATGTTCGCGTTGATCTTCACCAGGAAATTGCGGCCGATGATCATCGGCTCGGTCTCCGGATGATTGACGTTCGCGGGGATGATGGCGCGGCCGCGCGCGACTTCGGAGCGAACGAACTCCGGCGTGATCTCGCCCTGAAGATTCGCGCCGAAGCCCTGTCCCGGATGCTGGCGGCTCATCATTGCGGCCAGCTTCTCGCCCTGCGGCCCGGATGCGCGCAGGCTTTCGAGATAGGCGGCGCGATTGTTGTTCTCGCGGATCGCGATGAACTCCATTTCGGGCGTGACGATGCCACGCCGGGCGTAATGCATCTGCGTGACGTTCATGCCGGATTTCGCGCGCCGCGGCTTGCGGTGCAGGCCGGGGAAGCGCATCGCCGCAAGATCCGGGTTGGCCGCCTGGCGACGTCCGTATTCCGAGCTGAGGTCGGCCAGCTCCTCGGTATCGCCGCGTGCCGCGATCCATTCCGCGCGCAGCGCGGGCAGCCCGTGACGGATGTCGATTTTCGCGGTCGGGTCGGTATAAGGGCCCGAGCAATCGTAGACGAAAATCGGCGGATTCGGCTCCGAGCGGGCCGGCGTTCCGTCCGCACCGGGCTCCCCGCTGAACATCAGGGGCGTGTCGGCCTGGCTGATCTCGCGCATCGGCACCCGGATGTCGGGCGTACTGCCCTCGACGTAGCATTTGCGCGAGTTGGGAAGCGGCTGCACGGCGGCTTCGTCGACGTGCGCGGTCGCCGCGAGAAATTTGGGATTGGCGTTCATTGTGGCGGGCACTCCAGCGGAAAATGGGCGGAGGTCGCAGTTCGACCACCCGGTGGAAATCTCGTGGCGAGGGTGGTCCTGGCAAGCCTCCCTACGACGGTATCAACCGTATCAGGTTCGAAGGGTGTGTCTCACTCCATCCGGTGGCGCGCCACCTGGCGCGCCACCGGATGGAGACCCCCGGCATTCGGTCAAGGTAGCGGAACTGTGGAATAATTGCAAGGCGATATCCCATCTAACCTATTGATAAATCAAGGCCACGGCATGGACATGGAGCAGGCGCGCTACAACATGGTGGAACAGCAGATCCGCCCTTGGGATGTGCTGGATCAGGAAGTGCTCGATCTTCTGTTTTCGGTGCGCCGCGAAGACTTCGTCCCCGAGGCGCACCGCTCGCTCGCATTCGCCGACATGGAGATCCCGATCGGGTTCGGCCAATCGATGTGGACGCCCAGGCTCGAAGCGCGGGTCCTGCAGGAAATGGCCATCCAGCCGGCGGATCGCGTACTCGAGATCGGCACCGGCAGCGGCTATCTCGCCGCGTTGCTCGCGGCGCTCGCGGCCGAGGTCGTCTCCGTCGACATCGTCCCGGAGTTCACGGCAAGTGCCGCACAGAAGCTGCGCGCCCACGGGATCGAGAACGTCAGCCTGCACACCGCCGACGCGGCCCGCGATTGGCCCGACGATGCGGGTTTCGACGTCATCATCCTGACCGGATCGACGCCGCTGCCGCCGGACGCCTTCCGCCGGCGCCTACGGCCGGGCGGCCGGCTGTTCGCCGTTGTCGGCGAGGCGCCGGTGATGCAGGCCCGGTTGACCACCTGCACCGCGCCGGACGCGTTTCGCGGCACCACGCTGTTCGAGACCTGCCTGGCGCCGCTCGTCAATGCGCCGCAGGCCGCCGCCTTCGTATTCTGAATGCGGGAGCATGCGGCGCTTCCGTCCCCGCGAACTGGCCGAACACCTGGCTGCCGGCCACCGGCCCCTGCTGCTCGACGTGCGCGAGCCTTGGGAATGGAACATCTGCCGGCTGCCCGGCGCGACCCTGGTGCCGATGCGGGATCTGCCCGCGCGGCTGGGGGAACTGGACAAGGCCGCGGAGATCGTGGTCATCTGCCACCATGGCGTCCGCAGCTACCATGCCGCGCGCTATCTCGAGGCCGCGGGCTTTGAGAGCGTGAGCGACCTCGCGGGCGGCGTCGCCGCCTGGGCCGACGAGATCGATCCCACGATGCCGCGCTACTGATTCACCATCGAGGACCGCAACGACCATGCGATTCAAGCCCCTGCCACTCGCGCTGATGATCGCGCTGGCCCCCGCCACTCACGCGGCCAACCTGTCCGATGTCTACCGGGATGCCGCCGCTTACGACGCGCAGTACGCCGCGGCGCGCGCCGCCTACGAGGCAGGCCGGGAGAAGTCGGCGCAGGGCCGCGCCGGGCTGCTGCCGAACGTCAACCTTTCCGGCAATGCGCTCTATCAGAACGTCGACGCCTCCTTCGACGAAAAGAGCTTCAACTCGAGCAACATCGCCGTGAAAGCCGCGCAACCGCTCTACCGGCGGCAGAACCAGGTCGCCTACCAGCAATCGAAGGAGCAGGTGAAAATCGCGGAAATGCAATTGAAGCTCGCTGAACAGGACCTCGTCCTGCGAGTCGCACAGGCCTACTTCGACGTCCTGCAATCGCAGGACAATCTCGAGTTCATCGCCGCGCAGAAAGCCGCAATCACCGAACAACTGGCGGCCGCGAAACGCAATTTCGAGGTCGGCACTGCGACCATCACCGATACCCACGAGGCGCAGGCCCGCTACGACCTCGCACTGGCCGACGAGATCGCCGAGCAGAACACGCATGCGATCGGCCTGCGTGCGCTGGAAAAGCTCATCGGCAAGCCGGCGGAACCGCTCGATGCGCTCCCCGGCAACGAGCCCGCCCAGGGCCCTCAGGGCGAGATCGACGAATGGGCCGCGCGCGCGGCCCAAAGCAATCTGCAGGCGGAGATCCAGCGCCTGTCGAAGAACATCGCCGACCAGGAGGTCGCACGCAACCGCGCGGGGCACTATCCGACCCTCGACGCGATCGCCAGCTACTCCATCAACAACAATATGGCCTTCGCCACGGAAACCTTCGATCTCAAGGTCGCCAGCGTCGGCGTAGAGCTCAACCTGCCGATCTATCAGGGAGGCCTGACCTCATCGCGCGTGCGCGAGGCGGTCGCGAATCAGGAGCGTGCGCGCCAGGATCTGGAGAACGCAACGCGTGAAGCCAGCCTCCAGGCACGCCAAGCCTGGCTCAACGTCCGTAGCGGCGAAGCGCGCGTACAAGCGCTGGAACAGGCGCTGACCTCGACCGAGGCGCAGCTCGCATCGACCAAACTCGGACTCGAGGTGGGCGTACGCACCAGCCTGGACGTGCTCGACGCGGAACAGCAGGTATGGTCCGCCCGGCGCAACCTCGCGGGGGCGCGCTATGCCTACCTGCTTGCCGGACTCTCGCTCAAGGCCGCCGTCGGCACCCTCGGGCCGGCCGACCTCGCCGCCATCGACCAGCATCTGCGAGCGCCCCAGCCAGCGACGGGCGGACCGCTCTAGACATCAACGCCGCGCCAGCAGCGGTGCGATGAGCCGGGCCATCCGCTCGGCGGCACCCCGGTGGCGCGCCGCGAACGCCAGACCCGCCTCGCCCATCCGCGCACGCGCCGCCGCATCGCCCAGCAGGCGCAGCGCCGTTGAAACGAGTTCCTCGGCACTATCGATGCGCAGCACCGCCCCGGCTTCGATCGCGAGCCGCGTCGCCGCCTCGAAGTTGAACGTGTGGGGCCCGACGAGCACGGGCCGCCCCACGCTGGCGGCCTCGATGAGATTCTGCCCGCCCAATGGGGCGAGGCTACCACCCACAAACGCTACGTCGCACGCCGCGTAGTAAGCGAACAGCTCGCCGAGGCTATCGCCGAGCAGCACCCGTGTTCGGGGGTCGGGTGCGCCAACAAGTCCGCTACGGCGCTGATATGGCAGCCCGGCCGCCTCGATCAGCGCCGCCACCGCGTCGAAGCGCTGCGGGTGGCGCGGTACAAGGACGAGCAGCACCTCCGGCGGCGCAGTCGCCGAAAAAGCGTATAGCAGCAGCGCCTCCTCGCCCTCGCGGGTGCTCGCGGCCAGCAGCACGGGGCGCGTACCCCACGCCGCCTTCCAGGCTGCGCCGGCTTCCAGCATCTCGGGGGGCGGCGTGACGTCGAACTTCAGGTTGCCGGCCACGCGAACGGAGGTTGCGCCGAGTTTCAGCAGGCGGGCGGCATCCGCCTCGGTCTGCGCGGCGACGACGTCGATTTTCTGCAGGCTCGCCCGCGTCAGGGCCGGCAGCCGCGCGTAGCCACGTGCCGACCGCTTCGACAGCCGCGCGTTTGCGAGCACCAGCGGGACGCGATCACGCGCGGCGGCCGCAACGAGATTGGGCCATAGCTCCGTCTCCATGAGGATGCCCACGCGTGGCCGGGCGCGGCGCAGGAAGCGGCACACCAGCGCAGCGTAATCGTAGGGCAGGTAGCCGATGGTCGCGAACGCGCCGTACAGCGACTCGGCCGTCGCACGCCCGGTCGGCGTCAGGCAGGTGAGCAGGACCGGTATTTCCGGGTGTCCGGCGCGCAATGCGGCGATGAGCGGCTGCGCCGCCCGCATCTCGCCGACCGAGACCGCGTGGATCCACAGCGCACCGGCCGGCGCGTCGATCCCGCCGAGGCGCTCGCGCCAATGGCGCAGATAGCCGCGCTCCCGCCGGCCTCGCCACCACAGACGCAGCGGAATCAGGGGCGCGACGGCGAGCAGCGCGAGTCGATAAAGAATCCACTCGACGATCAGGCGCGGTTTCGGCATGGGCGGATTGTAAGCGCGCGCCCACTGCCTCCCAAGCTGCCGGCGCGTGGATGCTAAAATCGCCGCGACTCTGGAGGACGCCCAATGAAGACCCTGTCCATCGGCGGAGCCAGCTTCGGTTTCCGTCATTCCCGCTGTGCGCCGGACCGATGCGCGGCGCGCACCCTTGATCACGGAAACCGGCAGGTGGCGCGATGAAGGTGCTCGTCACGGGCGCGGCCGGCTTCATCGGCATGCACGTTGCCCAGATCCTGCTGAAGCGCGGCGACGAAGTCGTCGGCATCGACAACCTCAACGATTACTACGATCCGGCGCTTAAACTCGGCCGACTCGAGCAGTTGAAGCCCTACGCCGCATTCCGCTTCGTGAAGGAGGACATCTCCGACCGCATGATGACGGAAGACCTGTTCGCGAAGGGGCATTTCGACGCGGTGATCAACCTCGCGGCCCAGGCGGGCGTGCGCTACTCGCTGAAGAATCCGCACGCGTACGTGCAATCGAATCTGGTCGGCTTCGCCAATCTGCTCGAAGGCTGCCGCCACCACGGCGTGAAACATTTCGTCTATGCCAGTTCATCGAGCGTCTACGGCGCCAACACCCGGATCCCGTTCTCGGTGCACGACCCGGTGAACCATCCGGTCAGCCTCTACGCCGCGAGCAAGAAGGCCAACGAGCTGATGGCGCACACCTATTCGCACCTCTACAGCCTGCCGACCACCGGGCTGCGCTACTTCACGGTCTACGGGCCCTGGGGCCGCCCGGACATGTCGCCCTGGCTGTTCACCTCGGCGATTCTGGAAGGCCGCGCCATCGACGTCTTCAACCATGGCGACATGATGCGCGACTTCACCTACATCGACGACATCGCCGACGGCACCGTGAGGGTGCTCGATCGCATCCCGCAGGGCGATCCAAAATTCGACCACGCCCGGCCCGATCCGGCGACGAGTCACGCGCCGTACCGCATCTACAACATCGGCAACCACACGCCCGTGCGGCTGATGGATTTCATCGCGACGATCGAGAACGCACTCGGCCAGGAGGCGAAGAAGAACTTCTTGCCGATGCAGGACGGCGACGTGCAGGCGACCTACGCCGACGTCGACGACCTCATCCGCGACACCGGCTTCAAGCCGGCGACATCGCTGGCGTTCGGGATCGACAAATGGGTCGAGTGGTATCGTGCCTACACCGGCCGGAGCGAGACGGAACTCCGCCTCGGTTGACCCCGGCGGGGCCCGGCCCTATATTCAGCGAAGCGCGCAGCGACGCAATAGCTACGGCGTCACATGCAAACGAACGGCAGAGGAGAACGGCAATATGGTGTGGGATACGCCTGTCGAAGAATACACGACCCCGAACCCCGTCACGGCGACCGAAGACATGTCGACCGACGAGTTGACGGCGTTGATGCAGGCGCACGGCGTGCGTCATCTTCCGGTCGTCCGCGGTGATACCGTGATCGGCCTGATCAGCGACCGCGACGTACGGGTCGCACAAGGTCTGAGCGACGCGCACAAGATCCAGGTGCGCGCGGCCGACATCATGGCGGCCGACCCCGTGATGATGAGCGCGCGCCGGCGTCTGGACGAGGTGGCTTACGTGATGTCCGACCGCAAGATCGGCAGCGTCATCGTCAACGACGAGGAAGGGCGCTTCCTCGGCATCTTCACCGTGACCGACGCCCTGAACGCCCTGATCGAAATGAGCCGCACCGCGCGCGCGGATCGCTAGATCCCGGGCGACGGCATGACCCACACGGCGCGCCTGATACTCAGCGCGCCGCATCAAATTCGGATGGCCCATCGGCCCTTCCCGATCCGGCATCTCTCGGAAGCACTTCGTGCTGATACACCGCAACCGGACCTCTTGAAAAACGCGTTGGAGGACGCCAGTCCGGACGATTGTCTGCAACGGGGACGGCCACGAGCCCGGCCGGGCCATCGTCGTCGCAGCCGGCATGTCGCCGATGAGCGACACCCAAGAACGCCCTCAACGACTTGATTCGACAAGGGAAACGCCCAGCCGCGCCCGTTTCGCGTCGCCCAGAAGCGACAGCCTGGCTGAATTTCAGTGCCGCACGGGGCGGCGGATGCTCCTATCCGGTTGTTCAAACACGTTTTTCCAGTTTTGGCCCGGTCCTTGCATTGGTGGCGGTGCGCCCAGTTCCGGGCGCGACCACACCAGAGTGTTTCAACCCGTTTACCCTGTGAGACCGACCGATGCTCAAGACTTTCATGCAGCCAGGCCCTTCTTCAAGAACCGACTCGCCGCGATCCGGCTCCTCCACTACCGTGAACAATCCCGGCAAACCGGCTGAATCATCGCGCACGACCGAATTCGGCCGGCGGGAAGCCTCGACCGCCACGGCGCAGACCGAGGAAGGCAGCAAGCTCATCGTCGGCCCCAACATCAAGCTGAAGGGCTCCGAAATCACCGATTGCGAGATCCTGGTGGTGGAAGGCCGCGTCGAGGCCTCGATGAAGAGCCGCGTCATCCGTATCGCCGAAGGAGGCGTTTTCGCGGGCAAGGCCGAAATCGACGTGGCCGAGGTGCGCGGCAGCTTCGAAGGCGAACTGACGGTACGCGAGCGCCTGGTCGTCTATGCGACCGGGAACGTCACCGGCACGCTCCGCTACGGCGCGATGATGATCGAAGACGGCGGCACGCTGGCCGGAGACGTGGCGACGCTTGCGGCCGGCCCGGCCCGGGTCGCGGAAAAGCCGGCCGCCCCCTCGGAGCCGGTGCTGGAGAAGGCCGCGGATACCGAGGCGAACACGTCCGGCGCCGCCATGATCCGCAGCCTCGGCAAGCGCCAGGCCTGACCCCGCCAGGCCTGATCCCGGTCTCCGTCTCGCCGCCGCAGTCCCTCCTGGCCCGGAATGTCGGGCTCAGGTGACGTCAGCAGGCGCGGGGAACGTCCAGTCCTTCCAGCACAAGGCTTTCATCCGCGCACAATAGGCGACCAGGTTGTCCAGGCGACGTCCGTGCGCCTGCAGCGCGTTGCCGTGCGGCTGATCGAGAATATTGGCGAGAAAGGCGTAGATGCTCATATCGAGCGTACGCGGCTCGGCACCCAGGAAATACGGCTGCTCACCCAGCAAGCCGGCCAGCGCGTCGAGCACCGCAACGCCCCGTGCATACGCTGCCGGCGCATCCGCAGGCGTCAGTCCGCGCTGCTTCATCTGCCGCAGCAGGCTGCGCCGCACCAGGAACAGCGCCGGGCCGCGCATGGGCCATGGCAGGTAACGCACCAGATCGGGCCTGAACACCGCCCACCCTGCCGGATCGCCCCAACGCATGTAGCTGATCTGCCAGTAAAGCCGGTCCTCGACCAACTCCCGCACGAAAAACGCCTTCGCGCGCTGGGCATCGTCAAGCCCGGCGTCCAAGTGCCGCGCCTGCCGACTCTCGAAATGCGCAATGATGGCCTCCGAATCGGGGATGACGCGGCCGTCGTCGACCACGAAGGGGATGCTTCCCGTCGGTGACTTGCGCGGCCCGCTCGGCACGGGCGTGTAGGGAATGCCGCGAAAGCGCAGATAGGTCTCCACCTTCATGCAGAACGGGCTGGCGTTGGGCAGTCCCCAGAAGGGCCGGAACTGATGAAGTTCGATCATCGCCGCTCCCGCCGTCCCCCGAATGCCGCCGGTCCGGTTGCGCTTCAGAGCCGCGCGCTGCGGCCACCGTCGACCGCCAGGATCTGCCCCGTGACGTAGTGCGTGTCCATCGCGAAGAAACGCACCGCCAGCGCGATGTCGTGCGGATCGCCGCAACGCTTGAGCATCGTGTGCGAGATGATCCTCTGGCGCGAGACCTCGTCGAAATCCGTATCGCATTCGGGCCACATGACCGGGCCGGGAGCGATGCCGTTGACGCGCACCCTGGGTGCGAGTTCGCGCGCGAGCGACTTGGTGAGGCCGACTAGGCCCGCCTTGGCGACCGAATAGACGACGTAGTTCTTCATCGGCCGCTCGGCGTGGATATCGGTGATGTTGATGATGCACCCGTGCCGCTTCGTCAGCTCGGGCGCGGCCGCCTGCGACAGGAACATGGGTGCCTTGAGGTTGCTGCCCATGAGATCCAGCCAGTTTTCTTCGGTGATCGAGCCGACCGGCGTCGGATAGAAGCTCGACGCATTGTTGAGCAGCACGTCGAGGCCGCCGAAGGTGGCGACCGTCTGCTGGACCAGCGCGGGGAGGCCGCGGGTATCGTGCAGGTCGGCCTGAATCAGCGCGACCGAACCGGGGCGAACCGCGTCCAGCTCGTCCCGCAGCGCACGGGCATCGTCGGCGGACCGGCGATAATGGATCATCAGATTCGCGCCGGCGGCGTGCAGCAGGCGCGCCGAGGCCGCCCCCACCCGTCTGGCGCCGCCGGTGATCAGTACGACTTTGCCTTGCATCGGCGTTCACCCTATAGTGCGTCGATTCCGCATTATCCACCAACGCGATGCTGCCCGCCCCCTCCGCCGACGCGCTGGCCCATAGCCGGCGCGTAGCCGCGCACCTTGCCGCGCTGATCGCGGACGCGGGCGGCTGGATCCCCTTCTCCGGCTTCATGGATGCGGCGCTCTACGCGCCGGCCCTGGGCTACTACGCGGCCGGCGCGACGAAATTCGGCGCCGCGGGCGACTTCGTGACCGCGCCGGAAATGACGCCGCTCTTCGGACGCACGCTCGCGCACGCGATCGCGCCCGTGCTCGCGGAAACCGGCGGCGGCATCCTCGAACTCGGCGCCGGCAGCGGTCGGCTGGCGGCAGACATGCTCGGCGAACTCGCGCAACTCGGTATCGCTCCGCCGTCCTACTCGATTCTCGATGTGAGCGCGTCGCTGCGAGAGCGCCAGCAGCGCATGATCGCAAGCGAGGCACATTCGACGGTGCGCGTGCACTGGCTCGATACACTGCCGGCGCACTTTCGCGGCGTCATCGTCGCGAACGAGGTACTCGACGCGTTGCCGGTGGAGCTCGTGCACTGGACCGAGGCGGGTCCGCAGGTGCGCGGCGTCACGCTGGAGGATGGCCGCTTCGTCTGGCAGGACCGCCCCATCGCCGACCCCGTGCTGCGCGCACGCGCCGAGGCGCTCGATCTTGCCCCGGGCTACGTCTCGGAAATCAATCTCGCCGCCGACGCGCTTGTTACCTCGCTGGCCGGCACGCTCGAGCATGGACTGATCCTGCTGGTCGACTACGGCTTCGGCGCGAGCGAGTATTACCACTCGCAACGGCGCGCGGGGACGCTGCGGGCGCACTATCGGCATCACGCCCTTGACGACGTCTTCCACTTGCCCGGTCTTTGCGATCTCACCGCGCACGTCGATTTCAGCGCCGTGGCGCGCGCCGGCATCGCGGCCGGGCTTTCGCTCGCCGGCTATGCGAGCCAGGCGACCTTCCTGCTCCACAGCGGCCTTGGCGAACTCCTCATGCAGACGCCCGCGACGGACACTACCGCGTATCTGCCGCAGGCGAACGCCGTGCAGCGGCTCGTTTCGCCCGCGGAGATGGGCGAGTTGTTCAAGGTGATTGCGTTCACGCGGGGCCCGCTGCCGCCGCTCGCCGGATTCGGGCGCGGCGATCGCCGGCACGCGCTGTAGCGCGGTGCGGAACGGCGAGGGTGAGTCTAGACCAGCGGCAGCTGTGCGTCGGTTTCCGGCGGCAGCCGTGTTACGCGCATCGCATGCAGCCGACGGCTGTCGGCGCGCAGCACGCTGAACTGGAAGCCGTCGAACTGCACCGACTCGCCGCGCTTCGGCAGATGGCCGAAGCGTGACACGACGAGACCGCCGACGGTATCGAACTCCTCGTCGGGAAAGTGCGCGCCCAGGCTCTGGTTGAAATCCTCGATCTCGGTTGCCGCCTTGACCCGGTAGACGCCGTCCTTCTCGCGGATGATGTTGTCCTCGATCTCGTCGAAATCGTATTCGTCTTCGATGTCCCCCACGATCTGCTCGAGCACGTCTTCGATCGTGACCAGGCCCGCCACGCCGCCGTATTCGTCGACCACGATGGCAATGTGGTTGCGGTTGGAGCGGAACTCTTTCAGCAGGACGTTGAGCCGTTTCGACTCCGGGATGAACACGGCCGGCCGCAGCATGCCGCGGATGTCGGGATCGGACTCCGCGTAGTAGCGGAGCAGATCCTTGGCGAGGAGGATGCCGATGACGTCGTCGCGATCCTTGTCGATCACCGGAAACCGCGAGTGCGCGGTATCGATGACGAAGGGAATGAACTTCTCCGGTGGGTCGTTGATGTCCAGAACGTCCATCTGCACGCGCGGAATCATGATCTCGCCGACGCGCATTTCGGATACCTGCAGCACGCCCTCGATCATCGCCAGGGCGTCGGCATCCATCAGCCTGTTCTCGTAGGCGCCGTGCAGGAGCTCGATGAGCTGTTCACGGTCTTCGGGTTCTCGCATCAGCCAATGCGAGAGGCGTTCTAGCAGGCTCGGCCTGCGACTACTGTCGGACTCCATGCTGGTCAGGAAAGATACGGATCAGGAATGTGGAAGCGCCTCAGTATAGCGGCTTCGCGCGCCTCCATCAGGCTGGCGTCGCGCGCCTCGAGATGATCGTAACCCTGCAGATGCAGGACGCCATGCACGGTCATGTGCGCGTAATGATGCTTCAGCGGCTTGTCCTGCTCGCGCGCCTCGCGCGCCACGACGGGTGCGCAGATCACCACGTCGCCGCCCAGCACGACGTCACCGGCTTCATCCCGGCCGATCTCGCCGTACTCGAAGGTGAGCACGTTCGGAACGTAATCCTTGCCGCGAAAGTCCCGGTTCAGCGCGCGGGCCTCGTCCGCATCGACGATGCGCACGGTGATTTCGGCAGGCGATTCCAGCGCGGCGGCGACCCAGCGCCGGATCTGCGCGCGGCTCGGCTGCTCGCCGGCCTGGCTGGCGAACTGCACGGACAGCCGCAATCGGGATGCGGGCTCAGCCATCCGCCTGGGCGCGGCGCTCGGCGTAGGCATCGACGATGCGGCCCACCAGCGGATGGCGCACCACGTCTTCGGACCCGAAGTAGGTGAATGCCAGTCCGCGCACATTCGCGAGCACGTCTGCGGCATCCATCAGGCCGGATTTCACGTGCTTGGGCAAGTCGATCTGCGTCGGGTCGCCGGTGACGACCGCCCTCGCGCCGAAGCCGATGCGGGTCAGGAACATCTGCATCTGCTCAGGCGTGGTGTTCTGCGCCTCGTCGAGAATGATGAACGCGTGGTTGAGCGTGCGGCCGCGCATGAACGCAAGCGGCGCGACCTCGATCGCATGGCGCTCGATCAGGCGGGTGACCTTGTCGAAGCCCATCAGGTCATAGAGCGCGTCGTACAGCGGGCGCAGGTAAGGATCGACCTTCTGCGTGAGATCACCCGGCAGAAAGCCCAGCCGCTCGCCGGCCTCGACCGCGGGGCGCGTCAGCACCAGGCGCTTGACCTGTTCGCGTTCGAGCGCGTCCACTGCGCACGCGACGGCGAGATAGGTCTTGCCCGTGCCGGCGGGGCCGATGCCGAAGGTGATGTCGTGGCCGCGGATCTGCTCGATGTATTCGCCCTGGCGCGGGGTGCGCGCACGCAGGTCGGCCCGGCGCGTGCGCAGCGCCGGGCCTTCCTCGTCGGCACGCCCGCGCGTGAACTCGACCAGCCCGAGCTGGATGTCGTCCAGGCTCAGCTCGTCGTGCGCACGATTGTAGAAATGCTCGATGGCGTGCGCGCCCTTCTCCGCCTGCGCGGCCTCGCCGGTGACCCGGAAACTCGCGCCCCGGCGCCCGATGGTGACGTCGAACGCCGCCTCGATCTGGCGCAGGTTCTCGTCCAGCGGTCCGCACAGGTTGGCGAGCCGCCGGTTGTCTTCCGGTGCAAGCCGCAGTTCGACGATATCGGTCTTCAAGCGCTCTCGGTCTCGGTGGTGGCGACCTCGCCGCGCAGACTGTGCGGATAGGCCTCGGTGATGGTGACGGCGACGAACTGCCCGATCAGGCGCGGATTGCCCGGGAAGTTGACGATGCGGTTGTTGCCGGTGCGGCCGGCCAGCTCGTCCGCGTTCTTGCGCGCACGGCCCTCGACGAGCACGCGCTGCACGCTGCCGACCATGGCGCGGTTGACGGCCTGCGCCTGTGATTCGATTCTCGCCTGCAGCGCCATCAATCGGCGGGTCTTCAGTTCCGGGCTCACGTCATCAGGATAGTCCGCCGCCGGGGTGCCGGGGCGCTTGCTGTAGATGAAGGAGAAACTGGCGTCGAAGCCGAGCTCCTCGACGAGCTTCATCGTCGCGTCGAAATCGGCCTCCATCTCGCCGGGAAAACCGACGATGAAGTCCGACGACAGGCACAGGTCGGGGCGCTGCTCCCTCAGCTTGCGCACGATCGACTTGAATTCGAGCACGGTGTGGCCGCGCTTCATCGCCGCGAGAATGCGGTCCGAGCCCGACTGCACGGGCAGGTGCAGGTGCGAGACGAGCTTCGGCAGCTTGCCATAGCACTCGATCAGGCGCTGCGTCATCTCGCGCGGATGACTCGTCGTGTACCGGATGCGCTCGATGCCGGGGATCTCGTGCACCATCTCCAGCAGGAAGGCGAGATCGGCGGTGCCGCCGTCGTGCAGCGCGCCCTGGTAGGCGTTCACGTTCTGGCCCAGCAGGGTGACTTCCTTCACGCCGCCCGCCGCGAGCGTCGCCACCTCGGCGATGACGTCGTCGAACGGGCGCGAGACTTCCTCGCCGCGGGTGTAGGGCACGACGCAGAAGGTGCAGTACTTGGAGCAGCCTTCCATGATCGAGACGAAGGCCGCGCCGCCCTCGACGCGCGCCGGCGGCAGGTGGTCGAACTTCTCGATCTCGGGAAAGCTGATGTCGACCTGCGCGCGGCCGGTCTCGCGCTTCTTCGCGATCAGTTCCGGCAGGCGGTGCAGGGTTTGCGGGCCGAACACGACGTCGACGAAGGGCGCACGCGCGACGATGGCTGCGCCCTCCTGGCTGGCGACGCAGCCGCCGACGCCGATGATGAGCCCGGGGTTCGCCTGCTTCAGGTGGCGCACCCGTCCGAGGTCGTGGAACACCTTTTCCTGCGCCTTCTCGCGTACCGAGCAGGTGTTGAACAGGATGACATCCGCTTCCTCAGGGTTCGCGGTCGGGGCCAGCCCCTCGGCGATCTTGAGCACGTCGGCCATCTTCGCCGAGTCGTACTCGTTCATCTGACAGCCGAAGGTCTTGATGTAGATCTTTTTCATGATCCTGGTGACCGTGATCCTAGCAACCGTGGTCGAATGCGCCCGATGGTGCGTTTGAGCGGGTGTCCGCAGCGAAGCAGCGACGCGGCCGGCTGCGGTAGGCAAGGAGGCCCGAAAGCCCGCATGCATGCGGGCTTGATTGGAGCAGGAAGCGGTCGCCTACGGTTGCTGGGATCATGCGCCGGAGCAGTGGATAGACTGGGGGCGAGTACTGCCGCACATGCGGCAGCAGATGGAAAGCTGGTGGTGATGGGCAGACTTGAACTGCCGACCCTCGGATTATGAATCCGATGCTCTAACCGACTGAGCTACATCACCGCGGGATTGCCATCTTCGGCGCAGGACGCCGAAAAGGCGCGCATTTTATCCGACAGGCGCTGGGCCTGTCAAAATCGCCTCGCTGCCGGCCGCCGCGCAGACCCGCGCGCCTTCGGCGCGCGCCGCGGATGCATGCCGAAGCGGGTGCTTCGGTACGTCTAATGCGGCCGCAGCCGCGCGAGCTCGTCGAGCACGCTGATGAGCAGTTCGCGTCCAAGCGGCCCCATGCCGGCGACCAGCTTGTCCGCGTCGCGCTCACCATTGACCAGCCGGCGCATGCGCCCGCCCAGGAGCGCCATGTCCCCGCCCGCGCGCGTCATCTGCTCGGCCATGTTGGCGAGTACGGACATCGCCTGCACGTCGCCCTGCGCGGAAGCCACGATCAGCGCGGCAAGCCCTGGCGCGGCGGCGCTGCCGTCCGGTTGCGCGTCGAGCGGCGGCAGGGTCGCCGGATCGTCGACGCCGCGCAGGATGGCGTCGATCAGGATGCGATCCTCGTCGTCGAGGCCGAGCCGGATCGACGGATCGCGCCGCCCGTCGATCACCTGCCGCAGCGCCGCGACCAGGCGCGTCCATCCCGCCTCCTCGGCGGCATCGAGCTGCTTCATCAGTTCGGGCAGCCGGCTGCGGTCCCGCAGCGCGTCGACGACGGTATGGATGAACGCTGCATGGACGCGCAGAACCTGTTCGACGGCGGGGGGAAGTTGTGCCATTTCGGAGCGGGTATCGGGATCGGTCTGATCGGCGGATTGTCGGGTCAGGGCGCCGACTTGGCAATGAGCGGCGCCACCGGCACGTCCTGGATTCGCCACCCGGGAACCGCCCATGCCAACAGCGTGCCGACGTCGGCGCCCGCGAGGTCGGGCGGCGGCGGTTGACCGAGCGCGGCGAGGGCCTCGGCCAGCACCGCGCGGCGCCCCCGCTCCGGGAGCGCCGGCGCGAGCGATTGCTTGGACAGCTTCTGTCCCGCGGCATTGGTGACGAGGGGAACGTGCGCGTATGCCGGCGTAGGGAGTCCGAGCAGCCTTTGCAGAAAAATCTGCCGCGGCGTGTTCCGCAAGAGATCCGCGCCGCGCACGACGTGGGTTACGCCCTGGAACGCGTCGTCGACGACCACCGCGAGCTGGTAGGCGAAGAGGCCGTCGGCGCGACGCACGACGAAATCGCCGACGTCCGCCGCAAGATCCTGTTGCAGGCGGCCATGGACGCGGTCATGGAAGTGAATGCTCACATCGTCCACGCGCACCCGCCATGCGTGGCGCGCAGAACCCGGTGCGGTGCGTTGCCGGCAAGTGCCCGGGTAGACGATCTCGCCTTCGGCGTTGCGCCTGGCCTGCGCGAGCCGGGCCCGTGTGCAGGTGCAGGCGAACACGGCGCGCCGCTCGCGCAACGCGTCCAGCGCCACCAGGTACGCGTCGTCGCGGTGCGATTGGTAGAGCACGGCGCCGTCCCACGCAAGGCCGTAGTGCTCGAGCTGACGCAGGATGGCGTCGGCGGATGCCGGATCGCAGCGTGGCCGGTCGAGATCCTCCATGCGCACGAGCCAGCGGCCGCCCGCCGCGCGCGCGTCGAGCCAGCTCGCCAGCGCGGCGACGAGCGAGCCGAAGTGCAAGGGGCCCGTGGGCGAAGGCGCGAAGCGCCCGGTATACGGAGCGGAGTCCACGCCGCGATTATGCCGCGCCTAGAAATCGATGCCGCGCTGCGCCGCCACGCCCTGCCGGTACGCGTGCTTCTCGTCGGAAATGAGCGACACCGTGTCGGCACGCTCGATCAGCGCGCGCGGCGCGGCCCGCCCGGTAACGACGACGTGCTGCATCGGCGGGCGCCGTGCGAGCGCATCGAGCACGGCGCCCGTATCGAGATGGCCGTCGTTCAGGACGTAGGTCAATTCGTCGAGCACGACCAGCCGGTAAGCCGGGTCGGCGAGCATGCGCGCGGCGATCGCCCAGCCGCGCGCGGCCGCCGCGAGGTCCCGGGCGGGGTCCTGCGTATCCCAGGTGAAACCTTCGCCCGTGACGTGCCATTCGCAGTACTGGCCGAGAAACGCTTCCTCGCCGGTGTCGCTGCGGTTCTTGACGAACTGCACCACGCCGACCTTCATGGCGTGGCCCAGCGCACGCGCGACCATGCCGAACGCCGAGGTGCTCTTGCCCTTCCCGTTGCCGGTAATGACGAGGAGCAGGCCGCGCTCGTCGGTGGCAGCGGCGATCGCGGCGTCGATGTGCGCCTTCTTGCGCACCATGCGTGCGGCATGGCGGGCATTGCGGTCAGTTTCGTTCATGGGCATCTCCGATCGCCGGCGCGTCGTCGCCGGCCGCGCAAGCGTTACCGCGACTGGTACCGCAGCGCCACCAGCGCATTGATTCCCGGCGTGTTGTACGCGGGAACCAGCTGGAAGCGGTCATCGTAGCCTGCCACCAACTGATAATCCGCATCCAGAGCGTTGTTGACACGCATCAGCAACTGCCATGCCGGATCGATACGGTATTGCGCGCGGAGGTCGAGCCGCGCATAGCCCGGCAGGCTGGCGGTGTTGCCAAGGTCCGCATAGCGGCTGCCCGACGCAACGACGGTCGCGCCCAGCTCCCAACGATCGATCGTCTTCGACACATCCAGCGTGCCATGCCGGCGCGCGCGGTAGTTGAGGCGCGCGCCGCTGTCGTCGTCGGTCGCCTGCAACCAATCCATGCTCGCGCGTATGCGCACGCCGCCCAGCTCGGTGCCGCCTTCGAGCGTGATGCCTTCCAGCGTCGCACGGCGGACGTTCTCCATGGTGGCGATGGGGAAAGCCGGAACGTAGACGATCAGATCGTCGAGCCGGTTGCGATACGCGGTGACGCTCGCCTGCATCGGCCCTTCCCGGTAGCGCAGACTCGCTTCGAGATTGCGCCCGCGTTCCGGCTTCAGGCCCGGGTTGCCCTGAAAGCCGTACTCCGTCGGCCAATACATGTCGTTGAAGGTGGGCGCCTTGAACGAAGTCCCGTACGCCGCGCTCAATCGCCACGTTGCGCCGAAGGCATAGGCGTAGGCGGCGGTACCCGTGGCATGGCCGCCGAAATCGCTGTAGTCGTCGTGGCGCACCGACGCCTGCACCGTGTGCGCGGCCCATTCGCCCAGGTAACCCAGCTGCGCGGCATTGACGCTGCGGCGGGTCCGCGCGTAAGCCGTGCTCGCCGAAACGCGCTGCACGTTGCGCTCCAGGCTTGCCGTCACGCTGCCGAACGGCAGGGCCAGATCGTTCTGCCACAGATACTGCGTCTGGTCGGTATCGAAGCGGCCCGTCGATGCACCGAGGCTGAGGTTCTCGCTGTGGTTCTGTCCGAGCCCGGCGCGCAGCTGGCTTGTCCATACCGGCGACAGGCGCCCCTTCCACCATGCAGAGAGGCTGTTCACGTCGTTGCGGGCGATGTCGTCGGCGGTGCCCGCATCGTATTCGACCGTATCGCGGTTCGCCATTCCGCCGATCCCGACCCGGTGCCGCGCATCGATCTCATGTTCGAGATTCAGCTGCGCGCTGCGCTTCTCGTCACCGTCGTGGTCCGGGTGATAACCCCAGGTTCCCGGGCGCGCCGCCGAAAAGCCACCATCGGTGCGGCCATAACCGGCACCGATGCTGAACCGGGTTGCGCCCACCTGGCCGCCGTAGCTCGCGCTGCCCTGCGCCAGACCGTGGCTGCCCCCGCCCAGCGACGCCGTGACGCGCGGTGCGCCGCGGCCCTGCCGCGTGAAAATCTGTACCACACCGGCGACGGCATCGGCGCCGTACAGACTCGAGGCCGGGCCGCGCAGGATCTCGATGCGCTCGACCTGGTCAAGGCCGATGCTTTCCAGCGGCGTGGCACCTGCGGTCGCCGACCCCACGCGCAATCCGTCGACGAGCACCAGGGTGTGGCCGCCGTTTCCGCCCCGGACACGGAGCGCGGCGTTGGTTCCGGGGCCGCCCTCCTGCGTAATCTCCATGCCGGGCTGGGCCTGCAGCAGTTCGAGGAGTGAGGTCTGGCCGGCCACGGCGATGTCCTCCCGCGTGAGGACCGTGATGTCGCCGACGATTACGCTGCGCGCTTCGGCGGAGCGGGTCGGCGTGACGACGATGGTTTCACCCAGATATTCGGGCATACGTTCGGCGTGGGCGCTGGAAACGACGAACAGGACCGCGCCCATGGCGCTGGCGAGCCGGGATTGAGACATGGTGTTTTCCGGTTTGGGCGCCCGCCTCCCGCAAGCGCGTTGCACGATCCGCCGCGTCGCGTCAGCAGCACGGGGTTCAGGCCGGTATCCGGGCTTGTGCTTGAAAACCATCGCCTTCCCGGACGAACCCAGTGGCGCGTGTGATGGACCGTTTAGCACTTACCGTTGCGGGGGCAGCACAGGCTTGGCGGCGGATGCCGCGCACCTGTTTCCCGTTTAACCGGAACGGCGGAACGCCGTGCCGGCACCTGACGATGGAGATTATACGCAGCGGCGACCCGCCGATTGACCGCCCATGCGCCGACCCCCTATAGTCGCGCCATGCACGCCGAACTCGACGCCCTCGAAGACCGGATCCGCCAGGTGGTCGAGCTTTGCCGCGCGCTGCGGCAGGAAAATCTCACCCTGCGCCAGCAGTTCGTCACGGCGCAGCAGGACAACAAACAGCTCGCGACACGCCTCGAAGCCGCCAAGGCTCGCCTGCAGGCATTGCTCGACACGCTGCCGGAGGACAACTGATGGCCGCGCCGCGCTCCATCGAAATCACCATACTCGGCCGCGCCTACAAGGTCGCGTGTTCACGCGAGGAGGAACCCGGCCTCGTCGCCGCCGCGCACTACCTCGACGGCAAGATGCGCGAGATCCGCGACGCCAGCAAAGTGATCGGCGTGGAGCGCATCGCGATCATGGCGGGACTCAACGTCGCACACGAATTGCTCAGCCAAGGCGGCGCCGGCGAGGCCGAACGCGCACGGGCCCGTCTCACCCACTGCAGCGCGATCCTCGATTCAGTACTGGAAGAACAGGACAAACTCTTCTAGACTTGACCTTGCTCCCTGCGGTGTTCGAGGCCGGTTGCAATTTCTCTGGACCAATGCATCCGTGCAAGGCTGCGATCTACTCCGGGTGCGGGTGTGCGCGTGACAAGCCTCATGCGCCCAAAGCATCCTTGAACGCGGCCATCTTGAACCAAGGTTCAAGAGTCTGCGGCCGGCACGGCACAGGCGGGGAGCCTCATTCTCTTGGTCGACAAGCAAACCCTCAGACGACAGCTCAAGGCCGCGCGCAATGCGCTGACGCCGGCTGAACGGCGTATCGCGGCACGCGCGTCGCTATGGCAGGCGCGACGGCACGGCCTGCTGCTGCGCGCCCGGCGTGTGGGGTTCTATCTGCCGCAGGGTGGCGAATTCGACGCCCGCCCGCTGCTCGACCATGCGCTTGCCATGGGCCTCGCGTGCTTTCTCCCGGTATTGCCGCGCCGCGGGCGGGTGATGCACTTCGGCGGCGTGCATCGCGACACCCGCATGAAGCCGAACCGCTACGGCATTCCCGAGCCGATCGACGACAGGCCGCTGAGCGCCCGCCAGCTCGATCTTCTGTTGATGCCGCTCGTCGGCGTCGATGCCCACGGTTACCGGCTCGGCATGGGCGGCGGCTATTACGACGCGACTCTCGCCTTTCTGCGGCATCGCCGGCTGTGGCGCAAGCCGCGCCTCGTGGGCGTCGCCTACGAATGCCAGCGCGTGGATGCGCTGCCGCACGATCCGTGGGACATGCCGCTCGACGCGCTCCTGACCGAGCGCGGGCTGTACCGTTTCGGCGTCGCCGCGCCCGCCTAGCCTCACCGGCCGGCTCAGTCCGCCATCACTTCACGGTCGAGCTCGCCGCTTCGCAGCTTCGCGCGATAGTCGTCGAGCATCCTGCGCACCTTGCCGCTCAGCAGGTACAGACCGATCAGGTTCGGGAAGGCCATCGCCAGTACGAGAAGGTCGGTGAAGTCGAGCATGTTCGCCGCGCTTGCGACCGAGGCGACGATGATGAAGGCGAGGAACATCAGCCGATAGACGAGCGAGGTCCGCTCTCCGAACAGGTAGGCCCAACAGCGCTCGCCGTAGTAGGACCACGAGATCATGGTGCTGTAGGCGAACAGCACCACCGATACCGTCAGGATGACGGGAAACCAGTCCGATACCGTGGCGAACGCGATGGACGTCAGCGCCGCGCCCTTGCTCGCCTCGCGCAACTCGAGCGTCGCGGGATCGTTGTACACGCCGGTGATGATGATGACCAGCGCGGTCATGGTGCAGATGATGATCGTGTCGATGAACGGCTCGTAGAGCGCGACCATGCCCTGGCGGATCGGATACTTGACCGACGCGGTGGAGTGGACGATCGCCGCCGACCCGAGCCCCGCCTCGCTCGAGAAGGCGGCGCGCTTGAAGCCCTGCACCAGCGCACCCACCATGCCGCCGGCCACGGCGATGGGCGCGAACGCCTCCGTCACGATGCGGGTGAGCGCCAGCGGGAGCTGGTCGATGTTTTCCACGACGATCCACAGGCACGCGGACAGGTAGACGAGGATCATGATCGGGACGATGGCCTCGGCCGTGTGGGCGATGCGGCGCAGGCCGCCGATGATGACCACGCCCACGGCCACGCCCATGACGAGGCCGTACGCGATGGGCACGTCGCGGAAGAACGGTATCTGCTCTTGCACCGCGCCCAGGGATTGGCTGACCTGGAATGCGCTGCCGGCCCCGAGCGAGCCGAGCACGGTGAAGACGGCGAACATGCTCGCGAGCAGTTTCCCGGTGCGCGGCAGGTTGAACTCGGCGAAACCCTTGGAAAGATATTCCATCGCGCCGCCCATGAGGTGGCCGTCGGGGCGCACCTCGCGATAATGCTGCGCCAGCGTGGCTTCGGTGAACTTGGTCGTCATGCCGAGAAAGCCCGCGACGATCATCCAGAAGGTCGCGCCAGGCCCGCCGATCGAGATCGCGATCGCAACCCCCGCAATGTTGCCGAGACCCACCGTGGCGGACAGCGCCGTGGTCAGCGCCTGGAAGGAACTCACCTCGCCCTTGTCGTCGGCCGTCCGGTACCTGCCGCGCAGCACCCGGAAACCATGCCGCATCATGCGCAGGTTGACGAAGCTGAAACGCAGCGTGAGGTAGACCGCCGCCAGGATGAGCCACGCAACGATGAAGGGCATCACCGGCGTGCCGGGAAAAACGTCGAAGAAGATGACGGCGGCGAGATAGCCGTTCAATGTGCCGAAGAAAGCGTCGATACGACCCGGCTCGGCGGCCTGGGCGAGTTGCGGCGCCAGCGCCGTGACCAGAACGATCAAGAGCCGAAAAGAATGAGCCACCGCCTGTCCCCTGAATTTCATTATTGGCGGCAACGATAACAAACTTGCGGCATGGAGCGCACGCCCGTGCGCCGCGCCACCCCAAAAAACAAGGGCCGGCGCAAGCGCCGGCCCCGTTCACCCCGAGAAACCTTCAGCTCACTTCAGGGTGAGGATCCACTTCACGAGTTTCTCGATGTCCTCGTCCTTGACGTTGGCGTTCGGCGGCATCGGGATCTGACCCCACACGCCCTTGCCACCGGCCTTCACCTTGTGCGCGAGCTTCTCCGGCGCGGTCTTGTCGCCCGCGTACTTCTTCGCCACCTCGTTGAACGCGGGCCCGACGATCTTCTTGTCGATTCCGTGGCAGGACATGCAGGCATTCTTCTGCGCGAGTGCCTGGTCCGCGGCGGCCGTGCCGGACAGTGCCAGCAGTGCGGCGGATACTGCGGTCAACATCAGCTTGTTCATCGTTCATTGTCTCCGTTCGAGGGGTTGGGCACGTAGCGGGTTCATTGCGCCGTCAATATGAACGAGTTTTAAGTTGTACGCAATATAAGGGTTTAGTTATTTGCTACCACGTACGGGTGATACGTTGTTATTTGCACATATCCGTTCATCCGGCACGTTATTTGTATGAGGCGCCGGCGCCCGGCCCCCGCCCCGCCATTGCGACGGTTAGCGGGTCAATTCGTCCAAGCGGTCGGTCGGCGGCTGGCATGCGGTACCGCGGCAGACCCAGGCGGTCGGCCGGTCGGGCTCGGGCCGGGCAAGTGCTGGCGGCAGGGGTGATCCATTCGGCAGCGCGAGCACAAGATCGTGCGCAAAGAGCTTCGGCGCCAGCGTCACGACCGAGTCGGCGAGCGCGGCTTCGGGGCCGCGCAGGAGGATCACGCGCGGCGGCGTCAACGCCTCGTCGAGAACGGCCAGCAGCGTCGGATAGGCCATCGGATAGCGTGCGAGCACGGAGTGGAAAAGGCGCAGGCAGCGCTCGCTCGCCTCAAGATAACGCGGCTCCCCGAGCAGATGGCCGAGGCGCTGCAGCGCGAACGCCGCGACGCCGTTGCCCGAGGGCGTCGCATGGTCGTGGCCGGGCTTGGGCCGGGTGATGAGGGGCTCGTGGTCGTGGCTCGTGAAAAAGAAACCGCCGGCCTCCGGGTCCTCGAAATGCGCCAGCAACGCGTCGGCCAGCTCGACCGACCAGTTGAAGTCGGCCTCGCGAAAGCCGGCCTGCATCGTCTCGAGCAGGGCATCGAGGAGGAACGCATAGTCGTCGAGATAGGCGTTCAGGCGCGCCTCGCCGTGCGTATAGCTCGCCAGCAGGCGGCCGTTCCGCCACAGGCGGCCACGGAGGAAGTCGATCGCGGTTTGCGCCTCGATGATCCAGTCACGGCGCGCCATCATGCGTCCCGCGTGTGCAAGCCCGGCCACCATGAGCGCATTCCAGGCGGTGAGCTGCTTTTCATCGCGCCCGGGGCGGACGCGGGTCTCGCGCGCCGCGAAGAGCTTGGCCCGGGCGCGTTCGAGGCGTGCCGCCGCCTCTTCTTCCACGATCCCGAGCGCGGCGGCCACTTCGAGCAGAGGTTTGGCCAGGATGGGGTTCCAGTGGGCGTTCTCGAAGTTGGGCGGCGCATCGAAACCGTACGCCAGCGCGGCCGCCGCGTACTCGTCCGCGTCGAGAGCCTGTTGCGCCTCGTCCGGCGTCCACACGTAGAACCTGCCCTCGTGGCCTTCGCTGTCGGCGTCGAGCGCCGCGTACAAACCGCCCTCCGGTGCCCGCATCTCGCGCAGCAGCCATGCGACGATGCCCTCGGCGGTTTCCCGGAACAGGGGCTCGCCGGTCTGCGCCCAGGCGTCGGCATACAGCCGCAACAGGGCGCCGTTGTCGTAGAGCATCTTTTCGAAATGCGGCACGGCCCAGCGCTCGTCGACGGAGTAGCGGAAGAAGCCGCCGCCGACCTGGTCGACGACGCCGCCGCTCGCCATCTTGCGCAGGGTGAACAGCGCCATCTCGCGCGCCTGCGCGTTGCCGCTTCGCTGCGCCTCGCGAAGCAGAAAGGACAGTTCCCCCGGCCGCGGAAACTTCGGCTCGCGCGAGAATCCGCCCCACACCGAATCGAAGGACATGGCCAGATCGCGCGCCGCGGCAAGAAGTGGCGCATCGTCGAGAGCAGCGGATTCGGGTGCTTCCGAAGGCGCATCGGCGAGCGCCGCCCGCACGGCCGGGTTCTGCTCCACCAGTTCGTCGCGCCGCTCTCGCCATGCGCGCGCGACGTTCTCCAAGAGGTCGACGAAGCCCGGCAGCTTGTAGCGCGGCGCCTTCGGGAAATACGTGCCGGCAAAGAAGGGCGTCTGATCCGGCGCGAGAAACACCGTGAGCGGCCACCCGCCGGCCCGTCCGGTCAGCAACTGATGCGCGGCCTGGTAGATCTGGTCGAGGTCGGGCCGTTCCTCGCGGTCGACCTTGACGTTCACGAAGAGGCGATTCATCGTGGCCGCGACCTCGCCGTCCTCGAAGCATTCGTGCGCCATCACGTGGCACCAGTGGCAGGTCGAATAGCCGACCGAGAGCAGGATCGGTTTATCTTCGCGCTGCGCGCGTTCCAGCGCCTCGGCGCCCCACGGGTACCAGTCGACCGGATTGTTCGCGTGCTGCTGAAGGTAAGGGCTGGGTTCGGCGGCAAGACGATTCGACATGGCGACCCCCGCGAATTGTTGATTAAACCAGTCAACAATTGTAGGCTGAAAGCCTATCCAGATTGAGGAGAGACACGTGTCCCAGGAACTGTTCGCGGCGGCCCGGTCGGGTGACGCCGCCAAGATATCGGGCCTGCTTGACGACGGCGTCGCCAGCGATGCCGTCGACGAAGCGGGAGAAACCGCGCTGATGCATGCGGCGCACGCCGGCCACCTGGCGGCGGTCGCAGTGCTGATCGCCGCCGGCGCCGACGTCAACGCCAAGTCGCCGCAAGGCTGGACGGCGCTCGCCAAGGCCGCCTACAACGGCGATACCGATCGCGGCTACGTCGAGGTGGTCGAGGCGCTGCACCAGGCCGGCGCCTCGCTCGACGAGACGATCTTCTTCGGCATCACCCCGCTGATGCTGGCGGCCGGCGGCGGCGACGCCTCCGTGGTCGAATGGCTGATCAACCATGGCGCCGACGTGCTCGCGACCAACGACGGCGGACGCACCGCCGGCCTCATGGCGCGCGACAAGTTCTACGTCGACGTGATCAACCTGCTGACCGACGCGGAGCGCCAGCTCGGCGTCACCGAGGATGGCGCCTGCCCGTCGACCAAGAGCGTCGTCAAGCCCCACGTCGTCAACATGATGAAGCCGCAGGCCCACTGAACCTCGGCCTGGCTCCTGGCGGTGTGCGCCCTGCTTCTCCGGAGGCTGGACGCGCTCAGGCCTCCAGCCAGTCGATCAGGCCCTGCCACTGCTCGACGTCGCGCGCGGCGACGTGGGGCGGCAGGTCGAACAGGCTCTTGCCCTCGAACGCGGCGTTGACGTATTGCTGCGTGTTGCGCAGGTACGCGAGCACCGGCAGGTCCTGCTGCGCCATGAACTGCTCGAGCGTGACGCCGGCACGCGTGCGCGGATCGACCCGCATGCCCACCACGGCGACAAAGGCGTGGCCCTTGCGTACGGTCTTTTCGGCGTGCAGGGCTGCGAAGAAGTCCTGGCTCGCTCGGATGTCGAAGAGCGAAGGCGCAACCGGCACGGCGACCTTGTGCGCGAGTTTCAGCGCCCGCTCGAGGCTCTTGCCGTGCAGCCCGGCCGGCGAGTCGATCACCAGCCAGTCGCCGTCGCCCTTCTGCTCCTCCCGCAGCAACCCGATTTCCGGCAGCGCGACGTCGCGCATCGCGAGCCAGTGCGTCGCCGATTTCTGCCGATCCAGATCCAGCAGCGCGACGCGCTCGCCGCGGGATGCCAGATACCCCGCCAGGTTGACCGCCAGCGTCGTCTTGCCGCTGCCGCCCTTGGGATTGGCCACCAGAATCGCACGCATGCCGCTCTCCCGATTGGATTGATTACAGCGCCTCGACGCTGTACGTCGCCACCATGGTATGGGTCGCGCCGGGTGCGACGGTGACGAGGTTGTCCATCGCGTTGCCGGACTCGACGCACACCATCTCGCGCCAGCCTTCGCCCGACCTGCCTCGTCCCAGGTCGCCCATTTTCTCGGCCTTTTCGGCCCAGGGCGTCCATACCACGGTCGAGGCGGAACCGGTCTTCGAGATCCGGACGCGGCGCTTGAAACCGGGATCGACGATCACGCAGTCGCCCGGCGCATCGACGTAGACGCGGTCGACCTCGCCGGTGAACGCGACGTCGCCGCGCTGGGTCTTGCGCGCGAAGCCGTCGGTCTTGTCATGATAGTCGCAGCCTTCGAGGCCGAGCACGTGGACCGCGCCAACGTCGCTGACGTGGAAGTAGGTATGCAGCGCCTCGCCGATCCGGAACGGCGCATCACCGGTGTTGGTGGTGGAGAGCTGCAGTTCCAGCTTGTCGCCGACCACGATCGTCAGCGTGAGCCGGCTCGGGTGCGGCCACTGCGCACGAGTCTGAGTATTCTCGACGAGCTGCAGGCTGATCTCGGTGCGCGCATCGTTGCGCTTGCGGCTGCCGATCACCTCCCAGTCGACGGTGCGCGCGAAGCCGTGCGCGGGATAATCCGGCGCGGAATCATGCGCGCCGAACCAGGGCCAGCACACCGGCGCTCCACCGCGGATGGACTTGCCCGGCGCGAACTTCGCCGCATCCGACACCCACACGACCGGCGCCGGCTGCGACTTCGGGCGGTAGCTCACGACGTGCGCACCCTGCAGGCAGATCGTCGCACGGCCGCCGTGATTGTCGATGTCCGCATAGGTCAGCCCGCCCGCACCGAGGCGGAAGCTCAGCTGGCCGGGAATCGCGAAGCGCGCGAGTGGGTCGGCGTGCGCCTGCGCCTCGGTCGGGTGCTCGACCTGGGAGACGTCGCGCACCGCGCCGTATGCCGCCGAGGTCGTCATCGCCGCGTAGGCACGCAGCGCGGCGGACACTTCGCGGTTCCGGCCGACCGGCTTCCACGCCTGTGCGCCGCGCGCGTCCATCGCGGCGCGGCGGCGCGCAAGCGCCTCTTCGTCCACCGCAAGATGGATCGTGCGTTTCGGAATGTCGATCTCGATGATGTCGCCCTCCTCGACCAGGCCGATGGTGCCGCCTTCGGCCGCCTCGGGCGAGGCGTGGCCGATCGACAGCCCCGAGGTGCCGCCGGAGAAGCGGCCGTCCGTGATGAGCGCGCACGCGGCACCCAGCCCCTTCGATTTCAGGTACGAGGTCGGGTACAGCATCTCCTGCATGCCGGGCCCGCCGCGCGGACCTTCGTAGCGGATCACGACGACGTCGCCCGCGACGATCTTGTCGCCGAGGATGGCGTCGACGGCGGCGTCCTGCGACTCGAACACCCGCGCGGGCCCCGAGAACTTCCAGATGCGCTCGTCCACACCCGCGGTCTTGACGATGCAGCCATCCAGCGCGAGGTTGCCGTACAGCACGGCGAGGCCGCCGTCTTTCGAGTAGGCATGCTCGATGTCGTGGATGCAGCCGTTCACGCGGTCGTCGTCGAGCTTCGGAAAGCGTCGGTTCTGCGAGAAGGCGGTCTGCGTCGCGACGCCGCCGGGCGCGGCGCGGAAGTAGTCCTTCACGTCCTTGTCCTTGGTGCGGCGGATGTCGTAGACGTCGATCTGCTCGCCGAGCGTCTTCATCAGCACCGTCGGCACGTCACGATGGACGAGGCCGCCCCGTTCGAGCTCGCCGAGGATCGCCATCACGCCGCCTGCGCGGTGCACGTCCTCCATGTGGTAGGTCTGGATCGACGGCGCCACTTTCGAAAGATGCGGCACGCGGCGGCTCATGCGGTCGATGTCGGCCATCGTGAAGTCGACGCCGGCCTCGTGCGCCGCCGCCAGCAGGTGGAGGACGGTGTTGGTCGATCCGCCCATCGCGATGTCGAGCGCGATCGCGTTCTCGAAGGCGTCGAAGCTCGCGATTGCGCGCGGCAGCACGGTGGTGTCGCCGTCCTCGTAGTAGCGGCGTGTGTTCTTCACGATCAGCCGCGCGGCGGCGAGGAAGAGATTCCGGCGGTCGGCATGGGTCGCCAGCAGCGAGCCGTTGCCGGGCAGCGACAGCCCGAGCGCCTCGGTCAGGCAGTTCATCGAGTTGGCGGTGAACATACCCGAGCACGAGCCGCAGGTCGGACACGCCGAGCGTTCGAGCTGCGCGACCTTCTCGTCGCTGACCTCGCTGTCGGCCGCCGACACCATCGCGTCCACAAGATCGAGCTTGATCGTCTGCTTGTCCCACACGACCTTGCCCGCTTCCATCGGCCCGCCGGAGACGAATATGGTCGGGATGTTGAGGCGCAGTGCCGCGTTGAGCATCCCCGGGGTGATCTTGTCGCAGTTGGAGATGCACACCAGCGCGTCGGCGCAATGCGCGTTGACCATGTATTCGACCGAATCCGCGATGAGGTCGCGGCTCGGCAGCGAATACAACATGCCGCCGTGGCCCATCGCGATGCCGTCGTCGACCGCGATGGTGTTGAACTCCTTCGCCACGCCGCCCGCGGCCTCGATCTCGCGCGCGACCAGCTGGCCCATGTCCTTCAGATGCACGTGGCCCGGCACGAACTGCGTGAACGAGTTGGCGATCGCGACGATGGGCTTGTTGAAGTCGGCGTCCTTCATGCCGGTGGCGCGCCACAATGCGCGCGCGCCCGCCATGTTGCGGCCACGGGTCGTTGTCCAGGAGCGGTAGTCGGGCATGGGTGTCTTCCAGCGAAGTTATAATCGATCAGGCATTTTACTAGCGCCCCGCCCACCATGCTCGTTCACCCCCAGTTCGACCCCGTCGCCCTTCAGCTCGGGCCGGTCGCCGTGCACTGGTACGGCCTCATGTACCTCATCGCTTTCGTGCAGATCATCCTGCTCGGGCGCTGGTGCATCCGGCATCGGCCGTGGTCGGGATGGACCGTGCCGATGCTCGACGACGTCCTCTTCTACGGCGTGCTCGGCACCATCATCGGCGGCCGGCTCGGCTACGTGCTCTTCTACAAGCCGGCCGAATATCTCGCGCACCCGCTCGACGTCCTCAAGGTGTGGGAGGGCGGCATGAGCTTTCACGGCGGCTTTCTCGGCGTGATCGTCGCGATGGCGCTGTTCGCGCGCCGCCACCGGCTGCGCTGGCTCGCCGTCACCGACTTCATCGCCCCGCTGGTGCCGCTCGGCCTCGCCGCCGGCCGGCTCGGCAACTTCATCAACGGGGAACTGTGGGGGCGCGCCACCGACCTGCCGTGGGCCATGGTCTTCCCGCAGGCCGGCGACGGCATCGGCCGCCACCCCTCGCAGCTCTACCAGCTGGCCGGAGAAGGCCTGCTGCTGTTCGTCATCGTGTGGCTGTATTCGAGCAAGCCGCGCCCGCTCGGTGCCGTCTCGGGCGTCTTCCTCATCGGCTACGGCAGCCTGCGTTTCCTCGCCGAATTCACCCGCGAGCCCGACGCCTTCCTCGGCCTGCTCGGATTCGGCCTTTCCATGGGCCAGTGGCTCTCGCTGCCGATGATCGTCGCGGGCATCCTCATGCTGCGCTGGTCGCGGCGGCAGCCTCAGCCCGCCCGCGCATGATCGAGCGCCTGTGGCGCGCAATCGGATGGCTGGGGGTCGCGATCACCCTCGCGGTCTCGCTGACGCCACCGCTGCTCGACGAAGGCCGTGCGCACACCGACAAGCTGGTCCACCTCGCCGGCTATGCAGCGTTGATGTTCTGGTGGGCCCAGGTCGTGGCCCACAAACGCTGGCGGCTCGCCGCCGCGATCGGCCTCTTCGGCATTGCCATCGAACTCCTGCAAGGCCTCACGCCCAACCGCCATCCCGACCCCGCCGACGTTCTCGCCAACGGCACCGGCGTGCTGCTCGGCTGGCTCGCCGCCCGCTGGCTGCCCAACCTTCCGGAGCGCATTGCATTTCTTCTTCCCGCTTTTCGCCGCTGACGCTATAATTCGCCCTCAATTTTGGGGCGGTAGCTCAGCTGGGAGAGCGTCGCGTTCGCAATGCGAAGGTCGGGAGTTCGATCCTCCTCCGCTCCACCACCATTCAAAAAACCAACCGTTCTCGGTTGGTTTTTTTCGTCCGATCTCCTAATGCTGGTGCGGATTCAGGGTCGGGCCTGTCCGGTTTTTTGTGTAAACGGGGTTTCAATCACAGTTGAGGAAGC
>DAOKZP010000003.1:0-44697 GCA_035325585.1 Thiobacillaceae bacterium
GGCTTCCTCAACTGTGATTGAAACCCCGTTTACACAAAAAACCGGACAGGCCCCGCGAGGAAGAGCATTTTGGTAAATAGCTGAGAACAGCAAGATAACAGCAAGGTAACCCCAAGGAAGGTGACAGGTAACGCGCACGAGGGCTTCGGATTCGATGGGCTTAGGGGGGGGGTTGACGGTCCGAATCTGGCGCATTTTTCCGTACATTTTTCCGTACGAAGGCACCTCAACACAGCCAACCCCTTGATATATGGCGCGCCCGGCGCGATTCGAACGCACGACCCCTGCCTTCGGAGGGCAGTACTCTATCCAGCTGAGCTACGGGCGCGAGGGAGGCGAAGCATAGCGGGTTTGCCGCGCGGCGTCCATCGGCCGCGGCCGCCTGCTCTTTGCTGTAGTGACGGCTTTCCTTATAATCGCGCCTTTCGACGCCACTCCCAAGGATAACTGATCATGGCCGATTCGCACGCCGAGATGACCCAAACCCGTCCACAGGAAGTCATCATCTCCATTGTCGCCGGGCTCCTCGCGCCGCTGCTGGCAATTGTTCTGATCGTTCTGCTCGTGCTCAACATCCAGGGCCGGCACCTGCCCGACACCACGGACGAGGTCGCACAGAAAGCGACGGCCGCCCGCATCCAGCCCATTGCACAATTGGTGGCACTCGACGCGAACGCACCCAAGGTCGAAAAGTCGGGCCAGGAAGTTTACGACGCGATCTGCGCCGCCTGCCACGGCAGCGGCGCGTTGAATGCGCCCAAGTTCGACAACAAGGCGGACTGGGGCAGCCGCCTGGGACAGGGCTACGACACGCTGCTCAAGCACGCCATCGAAGGCATCCGCGCGATGCCTCCGCGCGGCGGCGCGAGCAACTTGTCGGACGCCGAGGTCGCGCGAGCAGTCGTCTACATGGCGAATTCGGCCGGGGCAAACTTCAGCGTGCCCGAGGCAGCGCCTGCTCCTGCAGCAGAAGCCCCGGCTGCGGACGCGCCCGCGGTCGAGGCGGCTGCGCCCGGGGCGGCTGCCCCGCAAGCCGCGGCGACCGCCGCTGCCGCGCCCGCTCCGGCTGCTCCGGCTGCTCCGGCCGCCGCCGCAGCACCCAAGGCCGATCCCGCCAAGGGCAAGCAGGTCTACCAGACTGCGTGCGCGCTCTGTCATGCCGCCGGCGTGGCGGGCGCGCCCAAGCCGGGCGACAAGGAGGCCTGGGGCCCGCGCCTGGCGCAGGGTTACGCGACGCTCTACGATCACGCGCTGAACGGCATCCGCGGCATGCCGCCGCGCGGCGGAAACCCCTCCCTGTCGGAGGCCGATCTCGCCAACGCGGTCGGCTACATGGTGACCGAGTCGGGCGGCAAGCTGTAAGACGTGGCCGGTCTCTCGCCGGCAACGCGCTGAACCGCGGCATGTCGCCTACATGCCCCCGCTGCAACAGCACCAAGGTTCGCCGGGCTTCGCTGCACGCGCATGACGGCGTCCGCCGCCTGCTGATGTACCGGCCCCTGCGTTGCCGCTCGTGCCGTCATCGCTTCTGGCTGTTCACGCCGCTCAAGCCCGTGCTGCTGCTGTCGGTCGCCGCCGGACTGGTCGGCGCAACGGCCTGGCTTGCGCGCGGCGAGAGGAGCGTCCAGCCTGCGCCGGCGGACAGCCTGCCGCACGCACATGCGGAACAAGGCGACGCGGAAGCCCAGCTGCGGCTCGGCATACGCTACGCCGAAGGCGACGGCGTGATCCAGAACGACATCGAAGCGGCCAAGTGGTTTGCCCTGGCGGCGGGCCAAGGGCTCGCCGAAGCACAATACCGGTACGGCCTCGCGCTGCTGCACGGACGCGGCGTGGTGCAGGATTACCGCGCAGCCTTCGACTGGATCGAGAAGCCCGCCCGGCACGGCTACGCGAGAGCGCAATACAGCCTGGGTGAACTCTACCGCTACGGCACGGGTACGGCGGTCGACAAGGCGCGCGCCTATCTGTGGTTCAATCTCGCAGCGGCCCAGGGCATCGATGCGGCCGCCAAGGCACGCGACAGCCTGGTATGGCAATTGAAGCCGGAGCAGATCGCCGCCATGCAGGAGGAGGCGCGGCGCATCAATTCACCCGCCTCCCCGTGATCGGTCGGCCATCAGGGATGGGCGTGGGAACTGTCCCCGTCGGCAAGATCCAGCGGCCACAACTGGTGTGAATCGAGAAGCAGGCGCGCATGCGCGGACAAGGCCGCGAGCTGCGCCTGCCGCGCGGCAAGTTCGCCTTCGAGCGCCAATCGGCGATTGAGCAGCACCTGATCGAGGCTCCCTTCCCCGAGACTGTAGGCACGGGCCGCCAGCTGCGCGGCCTGCGCCAGCGACTGCGCGGCGCGATCGGCCTGCTGCCAGTTGGCGGCCTGCGCGCCCGCGCTCTCGAAACCGGCGCGCGCTTCGGCACGCAGGCGCTGTTCGAGCCGGATGGCGGCATCGTGCGCGGCGGTGCTGAGCTGCTCGACCGCGAGCTGATCCGTGCGCCGCGCGCCTCCCGGCAGTGTCAGGCCGACGCTCAGCCCCAGCACGCGCTCCTCGCCGCCTACCTCGTTCCGGTAGAAGACGCCGACGCTCGGATCGGGGCTGCGACGCGTCGCAAGCTGGCGCGCCTCGGCCTGGAGTGCCTCGGCCTGGCGGCGCGCACGCGCCAGCTCATGGCTGTGCGAGAGGACTGCGCTGACATATTCCTCCGCAGTACCCGGCACGATCGGCGGCGGCGGCAACGTGCCGTCGGCCATGGCGGGCAAGCCCGGAAACTGCGCCTGCAGGCGGCTGCGTGCCAGCGCCATGCGCGTGGCGGTCTGCTGCTGCAAGAGCCGGATCTGCGCCAGCGCGGCCTCGGCGTTGACGCGCTCGGAACGCGGTGATTCTCCCAGGCGGATCCGCGTCTCGACGGCGGCGAGCTGCTGCTCGGCCAGCGCGATCTGCGCCTGCCAGAGGTTCGACTGACTGGCCTCGCCGAGCCAGTCGAACCACAGCATGAGCAATTGCCGCCCGCTCTCGTGCAGCGCCTCGCCCAGGCTCGCTTCGGCATAGGAGACCAGTGCGCCGCCAAGCGCGCGATCGGCCTCCGCGCGCGCCGGCATCCGCAACGGGCGCGACGCCAGCAGGCTCCACTCGTCGTAAGTGTCGCGCGGCGCCGTGCGGACGCTGCGCTGGGCGACGTCGGCCCCGACCGACCACTCGTTGCGGCCGCGCTGCAGGCTCTCGCTCCTCAGCGTCTGCGCGGCGAATTCCCCACGCGCCTGGGCAACGGCGGGAGCCGTCCACAGCGCGGCTTCGGCGGCAGCGGGATCGGGCAGGTAGTCGGCGTGGGCCGCGGCCGCGAACGTGAACGCGAGTGCAAGCGCGGCGCTCAGTTTGTGCACGACCTTCATGCGTGCGCTCCTTTCAGAATGAACTGACGGTACAGCAGCGGCAGCATCACCAGGGTGAGCAACGTGGCGCTGACGAGACCGCCGATGACGACGATGGCGAGCGGCCGCTGGATCTCGGAACCGGGGCCGGTCGCGAACAGCAGCGGCACCAACCCGAACGCGGCGATGCTCGCAGTCATCAACACGGGGCGGAGCCGGCGCAGCGCGCCGTCGCGCACCACGGCGTCGCCCTTCACGCCGCGGCTGCGCAGTTGATTGAAGTAGCTGACCAGCACCACGCCGTTGAGGACCGCGATGCCGAGTAGCGCGATGAAACCCACCGAGGCCGGCACCGACAGGTATTCACCCGACAGTGCGAGCGCGAAGATGCCGCCGATCAGCGCGAGCGGGACGTTCATCATGACGAGCAGCGCCTGCTGTACGTTGCCGAAGGTCACGTACAGCAGGAAGCCGATGAGGAGCAGGGCGATCGGCACGACGATCATGAGCCGCTGTGCCGCGCGCTGCTGGTTCTCGAACTGGCCGCCCCAGGCCAGGCTGTAGCCGGGCGGCAGCTTGACCTTGCTCGCCACCGCCGCCTGCGCGTCGGTGACGAAGCTGACGAGGTCGCGCCCGGCGACGTTGGTCTGGACCACCGTGAAGCGTGCCGCGTTCTCCCGTTTCACCGCGACCGGACCGTCGGTCCGCTTCAGGTGCGCGACCTGATCGAGACTGATCTCGCGGCCGTCGGCCAGGGTCAGGCGCAGCGCCTGCAACGCCCCCAGGGACTCCCGGAGTTCGGTAGGCCCGCGCAGTTGCAGGGGTATGCGCCGGCCCTGCTGCTGGATCGTGCCGATCACCTCGCCTTCCAGCTGCGTGCGCAGCAGCATGGCGACCTCGTCCCCGGAAAGCCCGAAGCGCGCCGCGGCGTTGCGGTCGATCTCCGCCTGCAGGTACTGCACCCCTTCGTTCTTCTGCGTGTAGACGTCGGATGCGCCGGGCACCTGCTCGACCGCGGCGAAGATCTCTCCTGCCAGCCGGTTGAGCGTGGGGAGGTCCGGGCCGAAGATCTTGATCGCGACATCGCCGCGCGAGCCGGTGAGCATTTCCGATACGCGCATGTCGATCGGCTGCGTGAAGTTGTACGCGATGCCGGGGAAGCCTTCGACGACGGTGCGTATCTCGCCGATCAGCCATTCCTTGTCGGGGCGACGCCATTCCGCGATCGGCTTCAGCACCAGGAACGAGTCGGTGTCGTTGAGCCCCATCGGGTCGAGGCCGAGCTCGTCGGCGCCGACGCGCGCGACGATGCGGCGGATTTCCGGAACCTGCTTCATGAGCGCCTGCTGCACCCGCAGATCCTGCGCGACGGATTCTTCCAGGCTGATCGACGGCAGCTTCTCGAGCTGCACCAGGATGTCGCCCTCATCCATCACCGGCATGAAGGTCTTGCCGATCAGGGGATAGGCGCCGGCCGCGGCAAGCATCAGCACGCCCGCCGTCAGGTAGACGATTTTCGGATGCGCAAGCGCCCGGTCGAGCATCGGCGTGTAAAGATTCTGCGCCTTGCGGAGCAGCCACGGATCCTTGTGCGCGGATTGCTTGAGCAGGACCGAGGCCAGCACCGGAATCACCGTCAACGCCAGCAGCAGCGATGCGGCCAGCGCGAACACGATGGTCAGCGCAACCGGCCCGAAGAGCTTGCCTTCCAGACCCTCCAGCGTCAGCAGCGGCAGAAAGACGATGGCGATGATGGCGATGCCCGACGCAACCGGCTTGGCGACTTCCTGCACCGCCCAGAGCACGCGTTGCAGCGGTTTCTCCTCGGTGTGCTCCGGATCGTGCGCCAGGTGCGCGACGACGTTCTCGACGACGACCACGGCGGCGTCGACCAGAAGACCGATCGCGATCGCCAATCCCCCGAGACTCATCAGGTTGGCCGACAGGCCGAACTGGCGCATCAGGACGAAGGTCGCGAGCACCGACAGCGGCAGGATGAGCGCCACGACGATTGCGGCACGCAGGTTGCCGAGAAAGAGCAGCAGCAGGATCACGACCAGCACCGCCGCCTCGAGCAACGCCTTGGTGACCGTGCCCACGGCGCGATCGACGAGCTGCGCGCGATCGTAGAACGGCGAGATGGTCACGCCTTCCGGCAGCGTGGCCTGGATCTCGGCGAGCCTCGCCTTGACGTTGTCGATGAGGACGCCCGCGTTCACGCCCTTGAGGCCGATCACCAGGCCCTCGACGGCCTCGCCCTGGCCGTTCTGCGTCACCGAGCCGTAGCGGGTGAGTTCGCCGAGTTCGACGCGCGCGACGTCGCCGACGGTGACGACCACGCCGCCGACGGTCTTGACGCCGATGCCGCGCAGATCGTCGAGGCCGCGCACGCCGCCGTTGACGCGCACCACCCAGGTCTCTTCCCCTTCGTTGACGCGGCCCGCGCCTTCGTTGCGCGTGTTCGTCTCGAGCGCGCGGCGCAGCTCGTCGTAGGTGACGCCACGCGCGGCGAGCGCCGCCGGGTCTGGGCTGACCGAGAACGTGGCGACGCGGCCGCCGAGGGCGTTGACGTCGGCCACGCCCGGCAGGGAGCGCAAGCGGGGACGGATCGTCCAGTCGAGCAAGGTGCGCTTCTCGCTCAGAGACAGCGGGCCCTCGATGGTGAACATGAAGAGTTCGGAAAGCGGCGTGGAGATCGGCGCGAGCCCGCCCGACACGTTGGCCGGAAGGTCGCCCTTGACGTTGGCGAAGCGCTCGGCGATCTGCTGGCGCGCCCAGTAGATGTCGGTCCCCTCCTCGAAGTCCACCGTGATGTCGACGAGCGCGTTCTTGGACACGCTGCGCAGGATGGTCTGATGCGGAATGCCGAGCAGTTCCGTCTCGACCGGCTGCGTGATCCGCCCCTCGACCTCTTCCGGCGTCATGCCCGGTGCCTTCATGATCAGCTTGACCTGCGTGGTCGAGACGTCCGGGAAGGCATCGATCGGGATCTGCTGGAATGCACGCACCCCCAGCGCCGCGAGAACCAGCGCGAGAACCAGCATGAACCAGCGGCGCGTGAGCGCGAATTCGGTGAGCGCGTTCAGCATGTCATTCCCCGAGCCACTGCGCCTTGAGCGCGGCCACACCCTTGACCGCGACGCGGCTGCCGTCGGCAAGCCCCGTCACTTCCGCCTGGCTCGCGTTCTGGCGTACCAGTTGCACGGCGGTCGGCACGAAGCCCTGCTGCGTCTCCACGAAGACATAAGGCGTTCGCCCCTTCCACATCAGCGCGGTCGCGGGAACCGTCCGGCTCTCGGGCGCCGAGGCCCCGGCAATGGCCGCCTGCACCGCCTGGCCGGGCCGCAGCAGATTCTGCGGATCGGTGAGGCTGGCGCGCGCAAGCACGCTTTGCGACGCGCTGAGCTGCGGCAGGAGCGCGGTGATGCGGCCACCGGCCGAGGTGTCGACGACCGTCACCGTCTGGCCGACCGCGACCTGGCGCGCCTGGGTCGTCGACAGAGGGATTTCCAGCGCGAGTTTCGAAAGGTCGGCCAGCTTTATCAACGGGGTTCCGGCATCGACCCGTTGCCCCGGCTCGGCCGCGCTTTCGGTCACCACACCGGCGATCGGCGCGGTCAGCGTCATGCTCCCGCCCGAGACCTTGCCCGTGCCCAGCATCGCCAGCGCGGTCTGCGCCGCCTGCAGGCTGGCGCGCGCCGACTGCGCTTCCGACCGGCTGGCGCGCAGGCGGGATTCGGCGATCAGGCCTTCGCTGAAGAGTTTTTCGTCACGTGCCGCGTTGTCGGCCGCCAGCTGTGTCCTCAGCCGCGCCTGCGTCATCGTGTTCTGCGCCTCGGCAAGGCCCGGCATCGACACCGTGACCAGCGGCGCGCCCGCCTTCACGCGGTCGCCCGGCTGCACGAACAGGCGCGTGACGAGCGCATTGCCTGCGGCGGCGACGACGCGCACGCTCGCGGGCGGCAGCGTGACCCGCGCCGGATAGGTCAGCGCCGGACTTTCGGTCTGTGCCGTCGCCGCTTCGGCGACGATGCCCAGATTCTTCTTCTGTGCCGCGGTCAGCGGCACCACGTCGGCCGCACCGGCGGAAACGGCGCCGCACAGCGCCAACGCAAGCGTGGCAAGACGAAGTGCTTTCATATTGGACTCTCCCGAACGATGAGAACAGCGGACATGGGTGCGGGCCTTTTCAATGCCCATCCGCGAGTGCACGACAGCTCCAGGTGCCCCGTGTCCCGCCGGCTGCGTTTGCATCCTGCCGTCCGATCCTTAAGCGTGCCTTAAGCACGGTCCGCGCATCCATCGCGTGTGCGGCGCGGCGCTTAAGGTTTACCTAAGCTGGCATGCGTAGAGTCGGCTCCACATCCACTACTGGAGACCGCCATGACTTCTCAATCCCTCCAAGCCCGGCGTGCATTCGATCCCTTGTTGCGGATCCTGCACTGGACGCTCGCGCTGTCGATCGTCGCCCTCATCGCGACGAGCCAGCTCGCCGATGTTTTCGAGCACGGCCCGAACGAAGATTTCGTGTGGAACCTGCACATCCTCTCCGGCTACGTCCTGACGGCGGCCCTGCTGGCGCGCATTCTGTGGGGACTGGTCGGCCCCGCGAGTGCTCGCTGGCGCGATCTCTGGCATCCCGCGACCTGGAAGGCGAGCCTCACGAAACTGCGCCTGCCGGATGCCCATCGCATGGGGCACGATCCGATCGCAAGCCTGGCCTACCTGTTCGCCTACGCCGTGATGGCCCTGATGATCGTCACCGGCCTTGGCCTGGCCGCCGGTGAATTCCACGCGGGCCCGCTCGCGCCGTGGCTGGGGGGCGCCGAATGGCTCGAGGGCGCCCTGGAAGACCCGCACGAGTTCGGCTTCACCCTGATGCTCGGCTTCATCGGCCTGCATCTCGCGGCACTGGTGTTCCATCAGTTCCGCGGCGAGCGCGTGGCGCAAAGCATGATCACCGGCAAGCAATATCTCGATGCAGAAAGCGAGGTGCAGCATGAGCAGGCGTAAGTTTCGCGCTGGCCTCGCGGCCCTCGGCATGGCGGCAGCAGGCCTTGCCGCCGCGGCCGAGTCGCCTTCGAGCCTGATGGCGCACTATGTCCAGATCGCGGGCGTCCCCGTCTCCGCGCTCTCGGCCGCACGTGGCGCGACGTTCTACCGTGCGGAACACCCGGGCCGCGACGGCAGCAAGCAGAGCTGCGCCACCTGTCACGGCGCCAGTCCGACCCAGACCGGCAAGACGCGCGTGGGCAAGGCCATCGAACCGCTCGCCCCGGCAGCCAATCCACAGCGCTTCACCGATGCGGCCAAGGTCGAGAAATGGTTCCGGCGCAACTGCAAGGATGTGCTGCAACGCGAGTGCACCGCCCAGGAAAAGGGCGATTTCATCGCCTGGCTGAGCCAGGCCAAGTGAGGAGTGAAGAAATGAGCAACTATCTGTATCGTGGCATCGGCGTCGTGGCGACGGTGACCGCACTCAGCCTGCTGGCGTTCTCGCTGCCTTCCGGCGGCGAGGCGCGCGGAGACAATGGCGACCACCTCATGCCTCGCCTCGATCACCCGGCCTGGCAGCAGGAATGCAGCAGCTGTCATATCGCCTATCCGCCGTCGATGCTGCCCCAGGCGTCCTGGCGGCGCCTGATGAGCGGGCTCGACAACCACTTCGGCGACGACGCGAGTATTGATCCGGCAACCCAGGCTGATATCCTGAAGTTCCTCGAAACCCATGCCGCCGACGCTGCGGGCAACCGGATGGGGCGCCGTGCGATGAAGCGCGCCGACCCCAAGATGCCGCCGTTGCGCATCACCGAAACCCGCTGGTTCGTGCACGAGCACGATGAGATACCGCAGGCAACGTGGGCCCGCAAGTCGGTCGGATCCGCCGCCAACTGCGCGGCCTGCCATCGCGATGCGGAGCGCGGCGTGTTCGACGACGACTCGGTGAGGATTCCAAAATAACCAGATGAAGCGAGGCGATGCGCGTACTGTTGGTGGAAGATAACCGCCTGCTCGGCGACGGCCTGCAGGCCGGCCTGACGCAGGCGGGCTATGCGGTCGACTGGCTGCGCGACGGCGAAGCGGCGGTGGCCGCGCTGTCCACGGAAAGCTTCGCTGCGGTGGTGCTCGACCTCGGCCTGCCGAAGCGCGACGGCCTGTCCGTCCTGCAATGGATGCGCGGACGCCACGACGCCACGCCGGTGCTGATCCTCACCGCGCGCGACCAGCTGGACGACAAGGTGCGCGGGCTCGATCTCGGCGCGGACGATTATGTGCTCAAGCCGTTCGATCTCGACGAAGTGGCCGCGCGGCTTCGCGCACTCGTGCGGCGCGCCCACGGGCGGCACGAACCGCTGCTCACGCTGGGCGAGATCGAACTCAACCCGGCCGCACGCACCGTCGTCCGCAACGGCGAACTCGTCGAGCTGACGCCCCGCGAATTCGACCTGCTGCACCTGCTGCTCGAAAACGCCGGCAGGGTCGTGACCCGCCGCACGCTCGAAGAGCAGCTCTACACCTGGCAGGACGCGGTGGACAGCAACGCGCTCGAAGTGCACATCCACCACCTGCGGAAAAAACTCGACAACAATCTGATCCGGACCGTTCGGGGCGTCGGCTACATGGCTTCGGCCGCGCCATGAAACGACCCGCATCGTACTCGCTGCGACGCCGGCTCGTGTGGCTGTTGACCGCCACGGTCGCCGCGATCTGGCTGGTGGCGGCCGCCGTCGTGTACCGGCAAGCGCACCACGAAGCGGACCAATTGCTCGATGCGCAGCTGATGCAGGTCGCCGACACGCTGCTGGCCATCGTCTCGGGTGGCGAGGTCGAGCACTTCGTCGAAGAACTCCAGGAGCACGCGGACCGTGCCCGGGTCCCGATCGCCTTCGAGATCTGGTACGGAGAACACGGCCCGATGGAGCGCCTGGTGACTTCGCCCGGTCACGGCGGCTTCCAGACCGGCGCCACGCTCGGTTTCAGTGAGCGCGTGCATCAGGCGTCGCTGTGGCGTTTCTACGCTGTCGAGGATCACGATAAGGAGTACCGCGTCATCGTCGGGCAGGCGCACGCCGCGCGCGAAAAACTGGCGCGCAGCATCGGCCTCTCGCTGCTGCTCCCGGCCGGCCTGGCGCTGATCCTGATGGCGCTGGCGGTGTGGGCGGTCGTCGGACGCTCGCTGCGGCCGGTGGAGGCGCTCGCGCGCGAGGTCGGCGGTCTCGATGCGCAGGCGCTGGCCCCGCTCGGCGAATCGGCGGTCCTGCCGAACGAGATCGCACCCGTGCGAGCCGCCCTCAACGCGCTGATCCACCGTGTGAATCAGGTATTCGAAAACGAAAGGCGTTTCGCCGCGGATGCGGCGCATGAACTGCGCACGCCGCTGGCGGCGCTGAAGGTGCAGGCGCAGGTCGCACTGCGCGCGCAGACCGATGAAGGCCGGCAGCACGCCCTGTCGAAGGTGATCGCCGGCGTGGACCGCATGACGCACCTGGTCGAACAGCTCCTCACCCTGGCACGGGTCGACCCTGCAAACTTCGGCGCAACACCCGAACCGATCGATCCGGCGCCCGCCATCGCGGCGGTGTGTGCCGATCTGCAATCACAGGTGGAGCGCCGCCAGCAAACCCTGTCGGTCGATGCCGCATCCGAATGCCGGATCGCGATAGCCTCCGACTGGCTGCAGATCGCGCTGCGCAACCTGATCGACAACGCCTCCCGCTACGCGGGCGAGGGCGCGCACATCGAAGTCAAGCTCGTCCGCGACGGCACGAACTGCGTCATCAGCGTCGCTGACGATGGCCCCGGCGTCGCGCCGGAGCTGCGCGCCCAGATTCAGGATCGCTTCGTACGCGGCGAGGTCGACAGCGAAGGTTGCGGGCTCGGATTGTCGATCGTCGCACGTATCGCCGCATTGTCGGGCGCCCGCCTGGCGCTCGGGGACGGCCTGCCGCGCGGCGGCGGCGGGCGCGGCTTCGCCGCAACGCTCCGCTTCCGGAACGCTGCGGATTCGCCGTCCGGATCTCAATAGCCGCCGCGGCCGCCGGAACCCATGCCCTTGCCGCCGCCGGGGCCCATACCACCGCCGGAACCCATGCCGCTACCCGATCCCATTCCTCCACCGGGACCCATGCGATGGCCGCGATCGACCGGCGGCTCGTCCGGCAGTGTCTTGCCCTGCTCCTTGGCGCGCACCTGCATTGCCTTGTGGTGCTCCTGCCGGATCGCCGCGCGCTCCTGCTCGGTCTTGGCGGCACGCATGCGGGCCTGGTACTCGGTCCGTTCCTGTGCCGTCATCAGTTCGGATCCGTAGATGCGTTCACGGTCCTGCTCCAGTGTCCGGACCTGTTCAGTGGCGCGGACCTCGTCACGGACCCGCTCCGTTGCGGGCGCCTGCGCGAAGGCCGGTAGAGACAGTCCCAAACCCATGCCAAGTGCAAGAACCCATTTCGATGCTTTCATCGTCGACTCCTGAATATGAACAAGATGCCGACATGCATGCCGGCACTTCTAAATTTTGGTACAGCGTCTGCCACCCACAAGAGGCAAACCGATATTTTTTTCCCGCCGCGACCACGTCGATGCCGCCGATCCGCTCGTGACGGAAATCCGTCTGGCCTCCGTCCGGCACGCCCGGCGACGCCGGCTGCGATGGACGGAACGCCGGGGCTGCAGTCGCACCGTTCGATCGTCGCCCCGACGATTTCTGCCCGGCATTCGCACTGCGAAGTCCGCGCCGCCGCGAATATGGACCGACCGTGGCGCAGCCGGGCGCTACGGCGGCAGCCAAGCGCCCGGCTGCGCCCCGCGTCAATGGCCGGCGTGGCTGCCGGTGGGCTTGCGCACGCGCACTTCGATCTCCTCCCGTGCACCGGGAGTCGTGGCGGCCTGCGGAGCGCGCACGGGTTCGGCGACCTCGCCCGCGAACTCGCGCGCGATCGTGGCGGGCGGATGGCGATACCAGCCGGGATCGGAATAATCCCCGCGCTTCTGATCCCGCCTCACCTTCATCACGGTGAACATCCCGCCCATCTCGATCGGTCCGTATTGTCCCCGGCCGGCCATCATCGGCAGCGTGTTGTCGGGCAGCGGCATCTGCATCTCGGCCATGTCCGCCATGCCGCGCTCGCCCATCACCATGTAGTCGGGAATCAGCTTCGCGATTTTCTCGGCGAGCCCGTCGTGGTCGACGCCGATCATCGTCGGCACGCCATGGCCCATCGCGTTCATGGTGTGATGGCTTTTGTGGCAATGAAGCGCCCAGTCCCCTTCCTCGTCGGCGACGAATTCGATCTGGCGCATCTGGCCGACCCCGACGTTGGTCGTGACCTCGGGCCAGCGCGCCCCCTTCGGCACCGGGCCGCCGTCGGTGCCGGTGACCTCGAATTCGACGCCGTGCAGGTGGATCGGATGGCTGGTCATGCCGAGGTTGCCGATGCGGATGCGCACCCGGTCCCCGAGCCGCACGTTGAGGCTGTCGATGCCCGGAAAGGCGCGGCTGTTGAAGGTCCACAGATTGAACTCGAGCATGGTGTTGACGCTCGGCGTGTAGCTGCCGGGGTCGACGTCGTAGGCGTTGAGCAGGAAGCAGAAATCGCGGTCGACCGGCTCGATCGCCGGGTGGCGTCCCTTCGGGTGCGTGACCCAGAAGCCCATCATGCCCATCGCCAGCTGCACCATCTCGTCGGCGTGGGGGTGGTACATGAAGGTTCCGGGCCGCCGTGCGACGAATTCATAGACGAACGTCCTGCCGGCCGGGATGTGCGGCTGCGTGAGCCCGCCGACGCCGTCCATGCCGTTGGGCAGGCGCTGGCCGTGCCAATGGATGCTGGTGTGCTCGGGCAGGCGGTTGGTCACGTAGATGCGCACCCGGTCGCCTTCGACGACCTCGATCGTCGGGCCGGGACTCTGTCCGTTATAGCCCCACAGGTGCGCCTTCATGCCCGGCGCGATCTCGCGCACCACCGGTTCGGCGACCAGATGGAACTCCTTGACCCCGTCGCGCATGCGCCAGGGCAAGGTCCAGCCGTTCAGCGTGACCACCGGGTTGTAGCGCCGCCCGTCACCCGCAGGAAGCGGCGGCTGGGTGGCAGCGGAATCCGAGCTGACGATCTCCGGCAACGCCGCCAGGGCAAAGGGACTCACGCTCGAAGCGGCGGCCGCGATGCCGGCGAGCCCGAGGAAACTGCGTCTTGAAGTCATGGCCATCCTTTCAGCGCCCGCCAGCGACGACGGCGGACAGAGGGGAAGTGGGCGCCTGGGGCGCTCGGCCCGGCGTGCCGGCGAGCGCCATCGCCATGTCGGCATCCGCGATCCAGAAGTCGCGCTGGGCGTCGATCGCGGCGTTGACAGCGACGATCTGCGCCCGCGCGTCGGCGAGCAGTTCGAACACGCCGATCAACATGCCGTTGTAGCGCAGCAGGGTCTCGTCGGAGATGCGTTTCTTCAACGGCACCACCTCGTCACGCAGATGGCGCGCGATCGCATATTGCGTCGCCTGCGTGGCGTAGGCCGTGCGCACCTCCGAACGCGCCTCGACCGCGAGCTGCCGCACCTGTTCGAGCGCCTGGCGATAGCGTGATTCCGCTGCCTTGACGCGCGTCTGACCCCAGTCGAAGAGCGGCAGCTCGAGCCGGATTTCGTAGCCGCGCTTCTGCGGCTTCTCGTTGGATCCGTTGTTGACGATGCCGGCCTCGAGCACGTTGACCACACGGGTGCGGCGGGTGAGCCCGAGATGCCGCGCGAGCGCCTCCGTCTGGATGCGCGCCGCCTGCAGATCGATGCGCGCTTCCATCGCCTGCTGCTCGACGTCGGCCAATGCCCGCAGGCCGGCGGGCAGCTCGGGCAGCCGATCGGGCAGCTGCAACCGCTCGGGGCCGTCGATGCCAAGCAGGCGCAGCAGGTGTTCGCGTGCCTGCTGCTGCGTCTGTTCGGCACGCGCGACCGCAAGCGCGGCGTCGGCGTAGAACGCATGCTCGCGCGCCTGTCTGAGGCGGCTCCAGTTGCCGGCCTGCGCCATGCGGCGCGCAAGCTCGGCACCGGCCTCGGCGGCATCCATCGCCCGCCACTGATAGTGCGCACTCTGACGCGCCGCGACCGCCATGTAATAGGCGCGCCGGGTGTCGGCGGCAAGCCGTACCACGTCGAGCACGACCGCACGCTGCACCTGCTCGAAACGGCGCTGCTCGATTTCGGAACGCATCGGCAACGTCAGCAGGCGTGCGAGATCGAGGTACAAGGTGCGCTCCCATTCGATTTCGCTGCCCCGGGTCAGGCGGCCGATCGACAAGCCCGGATTGGGCAGACGGCCCGCCGCGACCCGCTCGGCCTCGGCGATACCGAGCGCCTCGTAGGCGGCCTGTAGCCCCGCGTTGTTGAGGAGCGCGATCTGCACCGCGTCGTCGACGGTGAGAGGCTCGGCGAGCAGCGCATCGACGCGCTGCGCGACGGTGTCGCGCGTGGCCCCATCGCGCACCCACGCGACCTCCTGCGCAAGATGCGAGCGCGTCGCAGACTGCACGGCGTCGAACCCGCCGTCCGTTGAGAATGTGGCGCAACCGCCCAGCAGCGCCACGGTGACCGCCAGGGCACACGCGCGCAACGGGCGGCCGGTCAAGAACCTGTCCATGATCGCTCCTCAGTGGTGATGATGGCTGCCGGCGCCGTTCGGCCCGTGCCCGGCGCCATCTTCCGGTTGCGCTTCGTGCATGTCGGCGTGCGGGCCCTCCCGCGCGCCGACGCGTTCATTGGTCTCGCGCCAGTCGGCGGGCGGCATGTCACGCCAGCCCTGGTAGCGGTCGAATGGAGCGGCCGGGGGCCGCACGGCTTCGGCAGGGGGAAGTTCCACGGCCCACACCGCAGGCGCCGCCAATAAGCATGCGCACGCCCACGGCGTTGCACGGCACAGCAATCGATTCAACATGTCGAACCTCGCTCGCGCAGCGTAAGCACGCCGCGCCCGATCACGAAAGAACGCGCTGTCGACAGCGCGTACGGGTCAGACGAGGATGGGCCTGGGTGGCCGCTCGGGGCCGTCGGGAATGAAACCGACGTAGGCGGTGGCGAGGCGCGGCGCGGGATCGGCCGCAGAAAGAGGAACCGTCACGCTGCCGGCACTCGGGATCGGCAGCGCCGATGCCAGCACGCACGTCGCGCAGTGTCGGCAATCGTGCGATGACGTCGCGCGCTCAGCATTGTCGCCGTCATGATTCTCGTGGCAGCCGTGGCCGCCGTCGGCCATCGCATGATGCGGAGCCGGCGGCGGCGGGAAAGCACACGCGAGCATCGTTGCGGATGCGAACGTCTGCAACGGCAGGACCAGCATCAGGAGCAGCAGCAGAAGGCGGCGGAAACGGGAAGGCACGCTACCACTCCAAGCGAAGCGTCGGCGATGATCGAGAGACCGTCGCCGGAATGACGGGGTTCCCGGCCGTTTCAACTGCGGCGTTTGCGCGGTTCATAATGCACCACAGCACGCATGATCTCGGAATAGGGAAATGTGGCATGGTCGCCGTATTGCACCAGCGCCTGCAACACGGTATCGGCGATATCGGTCTCCGCGTCGCCGGCACCGTCCATCGCGGCGGAAAGCCCGCGTGGGCCACCACACTGCGCGCGGATCTCCTTGCCGAACGGCCAGCGCTCACCGGACACGATCTTCAGCGCGAACTGCGCCTTGTCGTGCAGTGCGCGATTGAAAAGCAGGCAATGCTCGCGAACCGAGGCGTCGCCGCAGGCGATCGCTTCGCGTTCGGCGAGGTTGATCCGCCGCGCACGATCGCACCCCACGCAGCGCGAGAGCAGCGCACGCTCGAACGGACAGCTGTAGTCGATGTAGGCCTCACGGGCCCGCCTGTAGGCGTCTTCGTCGTACTCGGCCATGGCAACCTCTTCCGAAACTGCTTCCAAGCCCACCTGACCCGCAGCCTGCGCGGGCCAGTCGCAAACGCAGGACAAACGGCGCGTCCTCTCCGCCGACATCTTCGCGCCCGCTGCGAAGCCGGGCGGCAACCGCAAGGCCGGGCATGGCGCGCATTGCCGGACGGGGGGATCGGTCCGGCCCGGCGCGCGCCGGCTACCAGTCGTCTCCGGAGAGCGACGGGTCCAGTTCGCGCTCGGCGCTGAGCGTTTCCTGTGCGGCGATCTCGTTCTCGGCGAAGATCATCCGGTACGTGTCCCCGCTCTTGGGGTCGAGCGTCTTCCGAAGCTCGTTGACGTGTACGCGAGCCTCCTTGAACGAGGCCCACTCGCCCTGCTTCTCGAGAACCTTGAACATCCCGATGCGAAAAACATAGTACGGCACCACACGCTCCTCAGGTCAGCCTGCCGTGGCATTGCTTGTACTTCTTCCCCGAACCGCACGGACAGGGATCGTTGCGGCCGACCTTGGGCACCGCGGCCGCCGCGGGTGCGGCGGCCGCAGCGACGGCGGCGGCAACGGCGTCCGCTTCCGCTTCGGCGAACTCGCCAGCCTCGGCATACTCGGCGTGCCGGTACTCGACGTGGGTCGGCTCCTCGATCAGATCGACCGCTTCCACATCCTCCGGCGCACGCACCTGGACCGAAAGCGTGATCTGGGTCACTTCGGACTTGATCGCATCCAGCATCGCGGCAAACAGCTCGAACGCCTCGCGCTTGTATTCCTGCTTCGGCTGCTTCTGTGCATAACCGCGAAGATGGATGCCCTGGCGCAGATGATCGAGCGCGGAAAGGTGCTCGCGCCAGTGCGTATCCAGGTTCTGCAGCATGACCGCACGCTCGAACTGGCGCAGACCCTCGGCGCCGACCAGCGCCTCCTTTTCATGATAGGCCGCATCCGCCTCGGCGCAGATCTTCTTGCGCAGGCCTTCCTCGTCGAGCGTCTTGTCCGCGTCGAGCCATTGCGCGATCGGCAAGTGGAGCGCGAACTGGCCCGCGAGTGCCCGTTCCAGGGCCGGCACGTCCCATTGTTCGTCCATGCTCCCCGGCGGAATGTGCTGGCTGATGTTGTCGTTCAGCACGGCTTCCCGCATGGCGCGGATGGTCTCTGCGATGTCCTCGCTGGAAAGGATGTCGTTGCGCTGTTCGTAGATGACCTTGCGCTGGTCGTTGGACACGTCGTCGTATTCGAGCAGCTGTTTGCGGATGTCGAAGTTGCGCTGTTCGACCTTGCGCTGCGCGTTCTCGATTGCGCGCGTCACCCAGGGATGCTCGATCGCTTCGCCTTCGGGCATCTTGAGGCGATTCATGATCGCCGCGACGCGATCCGACGCGAAGATGCGCAAGAGGGGATCTTCCAGCGACAGATAGAAGCGGGACGAGCCGGGGTCGCCCTGGCGGCCGGAGCGGCCCCGCAACTGGTTGTCCACGCGCCGCGACTCGTGGCGCTCGGTGCCGATGATGTGGAGCCCCCCCGCCGCGAGCACCGCGTCGTGACGCTGCTGCCAATTGGCCTTGAGCGCCGCGGTCTTCGCGTCTTTTTCGGCGTCCGACAGCGACTCGTCTGCATGGATCGCATCGATGTCCTTCTGGATGCTGCCGCCGAGCACGATGTCGGTGCCCCGGCCCGCCATGTTGGTGGCGATGGTGATCGCGCCCGGCAGACCGGCCTGCGCGACGACTTCGGCCTCGCGCTCGTGCTGCTTGGCGTTGAGTACATTGTGCGGCAGTCCGGCCTTCTTCAGTTCGGCGGACAGGTGTTCGTTGGCCTCGATCGACGTCGTGCCCACGAGTGTCGGCTGGCCGCGCTCGTGCGATGCGCGCACCTCGTCGACCACCGCCTGATCGCGCTCGCGGGCAGTGCGGTAGACCTGGTCGTGCAGATCCTTGCGGACCATCGGGCGGTGGGTCGGGATGACGACCGTCTCCAGACCGTAGATGCTCTGGAACTCGAACGCCTCGGTATCCGCCGTGCCGGTCATGCCAGACAGCTTCTCGTACATGCGGAAGTAGTTCTGGAAGGTGATCGATGCCAGCGTCTGGTTCTCCTTCTGGATCGCGACGCCTTCCTTCGCCTCGACAGCCTGGTGCAGGCCTTCCGACCAGCGCCGGCCGGTCATCAGACGGCCCGTGAATTCATCGACGATGACGATCTCACCCCGGCCGTCCGCACCCGGCTGCACCACGTAGTGCTGGTCGCGGAAGAACAGTGCGTGCGCACGCAGGGCCGCATACACGTGATGCATCAGCATGATGTTCGCGGCCTCGTACAGGCTGCTGCCCTCGGGGAGCAGTCCCATCTCATTCAGGATCGCCTCGACCTTCTCGTGCCCGCCCTCGGACAGCAGCACCTGGCGCGATTTTTCGTCCACCGAGTAATCGCCCTCGGATTCCTCGTCCTTCTGCCGGATCAGGCGCGGCGGGACCAGGTTGACCTGCTGGTAGAGCGCGGTGTTTTCCTCCGACTGGCCGGAGATGATCAGCGGCGTGCGCGCCTCGTCGATCAGGATCGAGTCGACTTCGTCGATGATGCAGTACGCGAGCGGGCGCTGCACCTTCTCGCCCAGCTGGTAGACCATGTTGTCGCGCAGATAGTCGAAGCCGTATTCGTTGTTGGTGCCGTAGGTGATGTCGGCGGCGTAGGCTGCCTGCTTGGCGTCATGCGGCATCTGCGAGAGGTTCACGCCGGTGGAGAGACCCAGAAAGCCGTACACGCGCCCCATCCATTCGGCGTCGCGGCTGGCGAGATAGTCGTTCACCGTCACCACGTGCACGCCTTTGCCGGCCAGCGCATTGAGGTAGGCCGGCAGCGTCGCCATCAGGGTCTTGCCCTCGCCGGTGCGCATCTCGGCGATCTTGCCGTCATGCAGCACCATGCCGCCGACCATCTGCACGTCGTAGTGGCGCAGGCCCAGGACCCGGCGCGCGGCTTCGCGCACCACCGCGAAGGCTTCCGGCAGCAGCTTCTCCAGCGTTTCCCCCTGTTCGATGCGCGCCTTGAACTCGGCCGTCTTCGCTGCAAGCTCGGCGTCGGCCAGCTTCTCCATCGCAGGCTCCAGCGCATTGATCGCCCGGACCTTTTGCAGGTATTGTTTGACCAGCCGGTCGTTGCGGCTGCCGAAGACTTTCTTGAACATGGATTGCAGCATGGGAGTCCGGAATGCCCGCAGGGCGCGATAAATCGTTGAATCTTAACATAGCGCCGCGGGCCTCCTGCGTGCGTTCTGCACGCCCTGCATGAGCGCAGAAAGCCTCGCCGAGCTGCTTGCCAGCCGGCTTCCGTCCGGCCTCGCATCGCGCGCGCGCGCGATGCAGAAGATCCAGGGCGAACTCGAACGCGCCCTCCCCGCCGGCCTCGTGGGTCACGTCCGGGTCATGCAGCTGAACGACGAAGGCATACTGCGCGTCGCGTGCGCGAGCGGCGCCATCGCAAGCCGGCTTCGGCACCAGACCGGCGCGCTGCAGGCCGCTCTCGCCAAACGCGGCATCAGCGTATCCAGCGTCCGGATCCGGGTCGATCCCGGGTTGGCGGCACCCTACGTGCCGCCGCCCGAAAAGGCGAGTCTGCCCGAGGCGGCGCTCGACGACCTGGCCCGGCTGAAGGAGGAGATCGCCGACGGTCCGCTGAAAGACGCGCTCGGCCGCCTATTGCGCCATCACCGCGCGGGGTGAGTTGCCCGATGCCGGGGCCTCAACGTGTGTTGCGAGGCTCGCCGCCGCGGCCGCGATGGACCTGGTTCGCGGGCTGGCCCGGCAGGGCCCGGCCCTCGAACGCGCCGCCTCGCTGCCCACGTGATTCGGGCTGCATCGTGCGCGGCGGCGACATCGGGGGCGCGACACGCGGCGGCGCGGCTTCCCGCCGTTCCTGAAACCGGTCCCCGCCTGGAGAAAAGATCCTCGGCTGCGGTTCACGCCGGGGGGCTGCGGGCTCGCGCCCGATCGCGGATTCGCGCGCCGCGGATGCCGGCGGCATGGCCTCGAAACGACGCAGCTCGTCATACCGCCGGGACGGGGGCAGCGGCAACCGCTCCGGCCCCGCGTCGACGCCGAGAGGCGGCCGCGCCAGGCGGCGCGTGTCGACCGCGCGCCCGGTGGGTGGAATCACGTAATGCGCATCCGGCCTCGCTTCCATGCGTGGGCGCGGCATGGCGTCCGGAAAGGACCGTTCACGCGGTACGCGTGTCGACACCACCGGACGCGTGACGAGCTCGCGCGGCGGCGAATCGGCCGCGCGTGCGCCACCGTGGAGATTGGCGCGGGACGGGCTGATCGGGAGTGCGCCGCGCACTGGCGCAAGATCGACTTGCCGAAGGCGATTCTCCGGTACGGCGCGCATGCGTTCGCGGCCATGTCGGTCGGCCGGTACGGTCACGATGCTGCGCGGCCGCGCCGCGTTGTGGAAATGGATCGCGCCGATGTTCGCGACGTTGGTGTGGGTGATCACGGCGCCGTTGACGACGCGCGGGCCGGTCCAGCCGCCCCACCAGAGGTGTCCGCGGTGTCGCGTCGAGCCCCACCACGGGATCACCGGCTCACCCCAGCCCAGCGCGACCCACCACAGGCCGGGCAGTCCGGCGTCGACGCGCACGGAGACGCCGCTGTTGCGGACCATGAATCCGACCAGGGCAGGCGCGTAGACCGGGCGCGCACCCGCCGGACCCGGCGCCCACGCCCAGTAGCCGTCGACGGAGATCCAGCGGCCGTAATGGAAGGGCGCCCAGCCCCAGGGCGCATCATCGATCCAGGTCCATTCGTAGAAGGGATCCCAGGCCCAGTATCCGGTGCTGTAGGGCGCCCAGCCCGTCGCCAGGCCATGAGGAATCCAGACCGCGCCGTAGGTGGGCAGCACGCGCCAGTACCCGTAGTGATCGAGTTCTTCGACCCCGTACATGCCGGACGGCAGGTAGCGCGCGCTGATCGATTCGCCGACGCGATCGCTGCGCTCGTCGTTCCAACGATCCCACGCGTCCGCAGCCGGTGCGGCGTAAGTGGCCACTTGCACCGGATCCCCCGAAGTGACCACGACCTCCTCGGAGGGAAACACGCGAAGCGTGCGCCCGTCCGCCGTAGTCAGCACGGCCTCCCCACCGCGGCGCGTGATGAAATGCGTCGCGTCGCCATCCGCCTCGACGCGGTAATAACCCGGCTGCTCGATCAGGAAAACCGCACTCGGCGTGCTCACCTCGAGAATCTCGCCCACCTCCATGCTGCGCAGATCGAAGGACGCGAGGCCGCCGGTCACGCTGAACTGGATCCGCTGCGGCTCCTGCGAGACCAGGCCGAGCTGGGTGTTCGCCTCCACGCGCACGAAGCGGCGCGGACCGAACTGGACCTCGAGATTGGAGCCATCACGGGTGTACAGGGCATCGCCCGCGGCGAGGGCCAGATTGCGGCGGGCCTCGGCCCAGGCGTCGGCGCCGGGGCGCCAATACGAGGCCTCGCCGTCAATGTAGCTGAGACGAGGCGGCGTAGGCGCCCACGCGTCGTCGTCCTCGGCCCACGCCGGGGCATGCGCCCACGCGAGCAGAAACAGCAAGGGGATCAGACAGACACGTTTCAGGTCGGGCATGGGGCCTCCGGATTCTCTGGGCAGGGCAGGGAGAACGCGGAATCGCCGCGTGGCGCGCAGCGGGCCGCCAATGCATTCGACGCGTACGCCCGGTTCCGGGTTCCGGATCGCGTCGTCGCGTTAGCGCAGGATCGCGCGCTCGACCACGTAGAAAAGCGCCGCCACGATCCCCACGACGAGGGCAAAGCGGACGACCCGGCCGATGTATGCGAGATACCGCCGGTTTCCGGTGAAGATCCACGCGAGCCCGAGCCCGACCACCACGACGACCAGTGCGACGAACAGCAGGCGCAGGACGATCATGCAGCAAGCGGGTGCAGGTGCACGAAGGCGGGCGGGACATCCTCGCCGCGCTCGAAGCTCACGTATTCCCAGGATTCACGGTGCTGCAGGAGCTCGCGCAGCAGCATGTTGTTGAGCGCATGCCCCGACTTGTAGGCCTCGAACGCGCCGATGATGGGATGGCCGAGCAGGTACAGGTCGCCGATGGCGTCGAGCACCTTGTGCTTGACGAACTCGTCTTCGTAGCGCAACCCGTCCTGGTTGAGCACGCGGTACTCGTCCATCACGATCGCGTTGTCGAGCGAGCCGCCGAGCGCCAGTCCCTGGTTGCGCAGGTACTCGACCTCGTGCATGAAGCCGAAGGTCCGCGCACGCGCGACCTCCTTGACGTACGCGCTGTCCGCGAAATCGATGCTGACCGTCTTGCCGCCCTTCTCGAACACCGGATGCTTGAAATCGATCGTGAACTCGATCTTGAAGCCGTTGTGCGGCACGAAGCGCGCCCACTTGTCGCCATCCCTGACCTCGATCGGGCGCGTGATCCGCACATAGCGCTTGGGCGCATCCTGTTCGACGATCCCTGCGGATTGCAGCAGGAATACGAAGGGCGCGGACGAGCCGTCCATGATGGGGATCTCCGGGCCGGTCAGGTCGACGACGAGATTGTCGATACCCAGACCCGCGAGCGCCGACATCAGATGCTCGACCGTGGCCACGCGCGCCGGCCCCGACTCCAGCAGCGAGCAGAGCCGCGTGTCGGTGACGAGGTGGGGATCGGCCTTGAGCGCGGCGGGCGGTTCCAGATCGATGCGGCGGAACACGATGCCGCTATCGGGCGCGCCGGGGCGCAGCGTCATCTCAACCTTGATGCCGGAGTGCAGACCCACGCCAGTCGCCTTGACCGGAGTTTTCAAAGTACGTTGCTTGATCATCCCGTCATTTTAGCTGTGCCGGGGAGCCGTTGCGCCCTCGGTGGATTCGCCGCCGCCGGCGCACCGGCGGCGGCGTCGATCCCTTCATGGCCTCAATCCGCCTGCCGGCGCAGGAACGCCGGTATGTCCAGCGTATCGATGCCGGAATCGGTCATCGCCTGGACCGTGCGATTGCGGCGGTTCGTCATCACGTTGGGCACCTCGTCTCCCATCATCATCGGCGCGTCATCGGTGCCTGTGCGGATGATCTGCATCGGCTTGGGCTGCTGGCGCGCAACGGGGTTCCCGAGGCCGGTCGCGACCATGGTCACCCGCAGACGATCTTCCATGTCGTCGTCGAGCACCTGACCGACGATGACGGTCGCCTCCTCGGCGGTGAATCCCTTGATGGTGTTCATCACCTCGTGGATCTCCTTCATCTTCACGCTCGACGACGCGGTGATGTTGACCAGCACGCCGCGCGCGCCGGCGAGGTTAACGTCCTCCAGCAACGGGCTGGCGACGGCCTCCTCGGCGGCCATGCGCGCACGGTCTTCACCGCTGGCCTGCGCCGAGCCCATCATCGCCATGCCCATCTCGCTCATCACGGTGCGCACGTCGGCGAAATCCACGTTGACGAGGCCGGGAGAGTTGATCACCTCGGCGATGCCGCCGACTGCGCCATGCAGCACGTTGTTGGCGGCCTTGAACGCGTCGAGCATCGAGACGTCTTCGCCCAGTACCTGCATGAGCTTCTCGTTGGGGATGATGATCAGCGAATCGACGTGGCGGGAGAGCGCCTCGATGCCCGCGTTGGCGGCGCGCACGCGCTTGCCTTCGAACAGGAAGGGCTTGGTCACGACGGCAACGGTCAGGATGCCGAGCTCCTTCGCCACCTCCGCCACGACCGGCGCCGCGCCCGTGCCGGTGCCGCCGCCCATGCCGGCGGTGATGAACAGCATGTCGGCACCGTCGATCAGCTCGGCGATGCGCTCGCGATCCTCCAGCGCCGCCTCGCGGCCGACCTCGGGGTTGGCGCCCGCGCCCAGCCCCTTGGTGACGTTATTGCCCAGCTGCAGCTGGACGCCGGCCTGGTTGCGCTTGAGCGCCTGCGCGTCGGTGTTGATGGCGATGAACTCGACGCCGCTCAGCCCCGAGCTGATCATGTGATCGACCGCGTTGCCGCCGCATCCGCCCACACCGATCACCTTGATCACCGCGTCCTGGGTTTCCACATCCAACAGTTCAAACATCGTGCTCTCTCCTTCTCTGCCCAATCGTAAATGCTTCACTCACTATCCTTTGACGCCGCGAGGCGCCAATCCCGTTTCGACCCCGCTCGCGGCGGCGTCAGAAATTCCCCCTGAACCAGCTTTTCATGCGTTCCAGAATGTCCTTGAAATTGCTCCCCGAAAGCTTCGGCGCATCCCGCCCGCGCGCCTCCAGCCCGGCAAGCAGCAGGCCGACGCACGTCGCGTAGCGCGGATTGCGTATCACGTCGGCGAGGCTGCCGTCGTAGCGCGGCCAGCCGAGTCGGACCGGCATGTGAAAGACTTCCTCGCCGAGTTCAACCATCCCCTGCATCGCCGCCGAGCCGCCGGTGATGGCGATGCCCGAGGACAGCAGTTCCTCGAAGCCGGAGCGGCGCAATTCGGCCTGCACCAGCGAATAGAGCTCCTCCATGCGCGGCTCGATGAACTCGGCGAGCGTCTGGCGCGACAAGGTGCGCGGGGGGCGGTCGCCGATGCCGGGCACCTCGATCATGTCGCGCGCGTCGGCGAGCTGGCGCAGCGCACAGCCGTACTGCACCTTGATGTCCTCCGCCTCCTTCGGCGGCGTCCGCAGCGCGACCGCGATGTCGTTGTTCACCTGGTCGCCCGCGACCGGTATCACCGCGGTGTGCCGGATCGCACCGCCGGTGAAGACCGCGATGTCGGTGGTGCCGCCGCCGATGTCGACGAGGCACACGCCCAGCTCTTTTTCGTCCTCGGTCAGCACCGCCATCGCCGACGCGAGCGGCTGCAGCACCAGGTCGGCGACCTCCAGCCCGCAGCGCCGCACGCACTTGATGATGTTCTGCGCCGCCGACACCGCGCCGGTGACGATGTGAACCTTCACCTCGAGGCGCACCGCGCTCATGCCGAGCGGGTCGCGCACGTCCTCCTGGCCGTCGACGATGAACTCCTGCGGGATCGTGTGCAGGATCTGCTGGTCGGTCGGGATGTTGACCGCGCGCGCGGTCTCCACGACGCGATCCACGTCCATCTGGCTGATTTCCTTGTCCTTGATCGCGAACATGCCGTGCGAGTTGAAGCTCTTGATGTGGCTGCCGGCGATGCCGGTGTACACCTCGCGGATCTTGCAGTCGGCCATCAGTTCGGCCTCCTCCAGCGCGCGCTGGATCGCATTGACCGTGGCCTCGATGTTCACGACGACGCCGCGACGCAGGCCGCGCGAGGGGCTGGTGCCCATGCCGATGATCTCCAGTCCGCCTTCGTCGTTGATCTCCGCGACGATGCAGACGATCTTCGACGTGCCGATGTCGAGGCCGACGATGAGGTTCTTGGGATCTCTTGGCTTGCTCATGACGCTGGGTGCTCAGGTTTCACTCGGTTCGAAGGGGGAAGCGCCGCCCGGCATCCGCACCGCGAAGCCGTCGGGGTAACGCAGGTCGACCAGCGCCGGAACGGTCGGGGTCGCGGCGGCCTCGGCGTCCGCGGGGCGCGTGCCGAACAGGCGCGGATACAGCTCGACGAAGCGTGCCAGGCGGGCGTCGGTATGTTCGCGCCCGAGCACGACCTGCAGGCCGTTGTCGAGGCGAATGCGCCAGGCGCGCCGTGGCGAAAGGCGCAGTTCGCTGATCCGCATGCCCAGCGGTGCCAGCGCCGCTTCGTAGCGGCGGTATGCCGCGATCACCTCGTCGCTGCTCTCCTCGGGCCCGGACAGACGCGGCAGGCGCGCAGCAGCCGCCGCGGCGAACACCTCGCCGGTGTCGCTCACCAGCGCATCGTCGTTCCAGCGCGCGAGCGGCACGTATTCGGCGAGCGACACGACCAGCGTGTCGGGCCAGCGGCGTTCCACGCGCGCCTCGCGCACCCAGGGCAGCTTCTCGAAGCTGTCGCGCACCGCGTCGAGATCCACGGTGAAGAACGTACCCAGCGCCTGGCGCTCCGCCACCAGCCGGATCTGGGCCTCGGTGACGTGCGCGACCGGCGTCTTCACTTCCACCGCGCGCAGTGCGAACCAGGACTGACCCGCCAACCAGCTGATCGCGCCGTAGCCGAGCAGGCCGAGCGCGCCCCAGGTCAGCACGCGTGCGACCTGGTTCAACGGATGGCTGGCGAGCTCGGGCGGCGTCATGCGAGGGTCTGCTCCAGGATGCGTACGCACAGGGTGTCGAAATCCATGCCGGCCGCGCGTGCCGCCATCGGTACCAGGCTGTGATCGGTCATGCCGGGCGAGGTGTTCACCTCCAGCAGGTAGGGGCGGCCTCCCCCATCGAGCATCAGGTCGACGCGGCCCCAGCCCTGTCCGCCGAGCAGACGGAAGGCATCGAGCGCGAGCTGGCGCAGCGCGGCTTCCGTATCGTCGGGCAGCCCGGCGGGACAGTGGTACCGGGTGTCGTCGCGCAGGTATTTCGCCTCGAAATCGTAGAAGGCCTTGTCCTGCGCGGGCTCGAGGCGGATCAGCGGCAACGCGCGCTCCCCCAGGATGCCGACCGTGAATTCCGGGCCATCGATGAATTTTTCGGCCAGCACCAGCGGATCGTGTTCCGCGGCGAGCGCGTAGGCCGCGCGAAGGGTACCCGGCTCCGTCACCTTGCTCATGCCGATGCTCGAACCCTCGCGCGCCGGCTTGACGAAGACGGGCAGCCCGAGGGCGCGCTCGACTGCGGCGAAGTCGGTCGCGGCATCGAGGATGGACCAATCGGCCGTCGGCAAGCCGGCGGCGCGCCAGAGCAGCTTGGTGCGCCATTTGTCCATGCCGATCGCGGAAGCCATCACGCCGCTGCCGGTATACGACATGCCCATCAACTCGAGCGCGCCCTGCATGCACCCGTCCTCGCCGTAACGCCCGTGCAGCGCGATGAAGACGCGGTCGTAGTCGGCGCTGATCAGGTCGCCGAGGCTGCGCGTCGCAGGGTCGAACGGATGCGCATCGATTCCCTGCCGTTGCAAGGCAGCGAGGACCGCGTTGCCGCTGTTGAGCGACACCGGGCGTTCGGCGGAGGTGCCGCCGAGCATCACCGCGACCTTGCCGAGCCGCTTCGCGGATTCCGATTGACTCACTTGCGCTCTCCAATGATGCGGACCTCGCGGACGAGACGCACGTTCGTGCGCGCCTCCACGGTGTCCTCCACGTGTTCGATCAGGCGTTCGATGTCGGTCGCCGTCGCATTGCCAAGATTGACGATGAAGTTCGCGTGCTTCTCCGACACCTGCGCATCGCCGACGCGCCACCCCTTGAGTCCGCAGGATTCGATGAGGCGTGCGGCGTGGTCGCCCGGCGGATTGCGGAATACGGACCCTGCGTTGGGCAGGCCGAGCGGCTGCGAGGCGATGCGCGTTCTCAGCAGCACCCGGATCTTCTCCCGCGCGGCCGCGCCGTCGCCGCGGGCGAAGCGAAACCAGCCGCCGACGAACCATTCCTGCCGCGGATCCTTCAACGCGACGTGGCGGTAGCCGATCACGTATTCGTCGGGCAGGCGTTCGTTGAGCCGTCCCTGGCGGTCGAGCGTCCGGACCTGAGCCAGCCGATCCCAGGTCTGGCTGCCGTAACAGCCGGCGTTCATCGCCATTGCGCCGCCGACGGTGCCAGGAATCCCGGCGAGAAACTCGGCGCCGGCCAGATCGTGGCGGGCCGCGAAACGCGCCAGCTTGGGCGCCGGCACGCCGGCCTCGGCGTAGACGAGGGCCGTTTCAATACCGGGCGGCGCCGGCGGCAGGCCGTGGGTGCGGCTCTCGAACGCGAGTTTTCCCAGTACGCCGTGCAGCAGGATCACGACCCCGGATATGCCACCGTCGCGCACCAGCAGATTGCTGCCGAGGCCCACCATGTGGATGTCCTCGCGCGACGAGACGGAACGGACGAGCCACACCAGATCTTCGAGATCGGCCGGGATGTAGACGCGCTGCGCGGGGCCGCCGGCGCGCCACGACACGTGCCGGCTCATCGGTTCGTTGTAGAGAAAGCGCCCGCGCAGCACCGATCCCGCACCAAGCGTGGCGTCGATGTCGCTCATCCAGGCGTCATGCCGCATGCTCGCCTCCCGTCCGCGCCGCCAATGCCGGGGCAATCTGCCCGATGCTCCCCGCTCCCATGACGACGACGACGTCGCCGTCCTGCGCGAGGCCCCGTATGCCGTCCGGAACATCGGTCACCGACTCGATGAACACCGGCTCCACCCGGCCCGCCACCCGCACCGCACGCGTGAGGGCGCGGCCATCCGCCGCGACGATGGGGGCCTCTCCCGCCGGATAGACTTCCGTGAGCACCACCGCGTCGGCCTCGGACAAGACCCGCACGAAATCCTCGAAGCAATCGCGGGTGCGGGTGTACCGATGCGGCTGGAATGCCAGTACGAGACGATGCCCGGGGAAGGCGCCGCGCGCGGCGGCGAGCGTCGCCGCCATCTCCGCCGGATGATGGCCATAGTCGTCGATCAGGACGAAGCTGCCGCCGTCCTTCGCCGGGATCTCGCCGTAACGCTGGAACCGCCGCCCCACGCCGTGAAACTCGTCGAGCGCCCGGATGATCGCGGCGTCGTCGGCACCGACTTCGGTCGCGACCGCGATCGCGGCGAGCGCGTTCTGCACGTTGTGCATGCCCGGCTGGTTCAGCACCACGTCGAGATCGGCCATGCCCTCGCGCACGACCGTGAAATGCATGCGTCCATTCTCGAAGCGCGCATTCAATGCCCGCACCTGCGCGGACTCGTCGAACCCGTAGGTGACGATCGGCTTGCTGATGCGCGGCATGATCTCGCGCACGTGGGGATCGTCGATGCACAAGACCGCCATGCCGTAGAAGGGCAGGCGCTGGCAGAAATCGACGAAGGCCTGCTTGAGCCGCTCGAAATCGTGGCCATAGGTGTCCATGTGATCCGCATCGATGTTGGTGACGATCGCGATCACGGGTGTGAGATACAGGAACGACGCGTCGGATTCGTCCGCCTCCGCCACGAGGAAATCGCCCTGGCCGAGGCGCGCGTTCGTCCCCGCAGCGGTGAGCTTGCCGCCGATCACGTAGGTCGGGTCCATGCCGGACTCACCCAGGATGCTGGCGACGAGGCTGGTCGTCGTGGTCTTGCCGTGGCTGCCGGCGACGGCGATTCCCTGCCGCAGCCGCATCAGCTCGGCCAGCATCAGCGCCCGCGGCACGATCGGTATCTTTTTCTCACGCGCGGCGATCACCTCGGGATTGGATTCCTGCACCGCGGTCGAGGTGACCACGACGTCGGCAGCGGCGATGTGCTCCGCCGAATGGCCCTGGGTTATCCGTGCACCCAGCCTTGTGAGGCGCTGCGTGACGGCGTTGTCCGCGAGATCGGAGCCGGAGACCTGATAGCCGAGGTTCAGCAATACCTCCGCGATGCCGCTCATGCCGACGCCGCCGATGCCGACGAAATGGATATGGCGGACAGCGTGCTTCATCGGGCCAGTTCCTCGCAGATGGTCGCGACCTGGCGGGTCGCCTCGGGCCGAGCGAGCGCCAGCGCCTTGTCCGACATGGCCGCGAGCGTCGCGCGATCGAGCCCGGCGATCAGGTCCGCCAGCCGCTCCGCGCCGAGTTCCCGCTGCGGTATCAGCCAGCCGGCGCCGGCATCGGCGAGGAACGCCGCGTTCCCCGTCTGATGGTCGTCGACCGCATGGGGGAAGGGAACCAGCACCGCCGGCACGCCAGCACACGCCAATTCGGCGACCGTCATCGCACCGGCACGGCAGATCGCGAAGTCGCACGCCCGATATTCGGCGGCCATGTCCTCGATGTAGTCGCGCACGTCGGCCGTCACGCCGGCAGCCGCATAGTTTGCGCGCAGGGTCTCCAGGTGTTGACGGCCCGACTGATGTACCACGTGCGGCCGCCGTTCCGGCGGCAAGAGCGCGAGCGCCTGCGGGACACGCTCGTTGAGCACATGTGCGCCAAGACTGCCGCCCACGACGAAGAGGCGGAGCGGTCCTTCGCGCGTCGCGCGCTCGCCAGGCGCCGGCGCGACGATGTCGGCGCGCACCGGATTCCCGATCCATTCGGTCTCGACCCGCCGGCACGGAAGCGGCTTGTCCCGGGCGCCCTTGAACGCCTGCGGGAACGCCGTGAGCACGCGATCCGCGAGGCAGGCGAGTATCCGGTTGGTGAGACCGCCGACGGAATTCTGTTCGTGGATCGCGAGCGGCCGGTCGAGCAGGCTTGCGATCATTCCGCCGGGGAACGCGGTATAGCCACCCATGCCGAGCACGACATCGGGGCGCCGCTGCAGGATCGCGCGCAGGCTCTGCCAGAAGGCGAGCAGCAGCATCGCCGGCAGCAGCAGTTTGCGAAGCACCCCCTTGCCGCGCACGCCGCCGACGGATATCCACACCATGTCGATGCCGGCCTGGGGCACCACGCGCGCTTCGAGCCCGTTGCGCGTGCCGAGCCAGAAGACGTCCCAGCCGCGTGCCTGCATCTCGCCAGCCACCGCGAGCGCGGGATAGACATGGCCGCCCGTGCCGCCGGCCATCACCATGAGGGTACGGTTCGCCGGCGCCATCAGAAGGTCTTCCCCCGCATCATCTGACGATGCTCCCAATCGATGCGCAGCAGCACCGCGATCGCCAGGCAGTTGGCGACGATGCCGCTGCCTCCGAACGACAGGAAGGGCAGCGTGAGGCCCTTGGTCGGGAGCAAGCCCACGTTCACGCCCATGTTGATCAACGCCTGCACCCCGAGCCAGATGCCGACGCCCTGCGCGACCAGCGCGCAGTAGTTGCGTTCGAGGCGGGCGGCGCGATGGCCGATGGCGAAGGCCTTGACGGTCAGCCAGGCGAACAGGCCGATTACCACCGCAACACCGACGAAGCCGAACTCCTCGGCGATCACCGCGAGCAGGAAATCGGTGTGCGCTTCAGGCAGGTAGAACAGCTTTTCGACACCGCCGCCCAGCCCCAGCCCCAGCCATTCGCCGCGGCCGAACGCGATCAGCGCGTGCGACAGCTGATAGCCCTTGCCATAGGGATCGGCGAACGGATCCATGAAGCCGAGCACGCGCTGAAGCCGATAGGGCGAGGTGAGGATCAGGGTGACGAAGCCGATGACCAGCACCACGACGAGGCCCGCGAACACCTTCCAGTTGAGGCCGCCGAGGAACAGGATCCCCATCGCGATCGACACCACGACTACGAACGCGCCGAAATCCGGCTCCACCAGCAGCAGCCCGCCGACCAGCATCATCACTGCCGCCATCGGCAGGAAACCCCGCTTGAAATCGTCCATGAAAGCCGCCTTGCGCGCGGTGTAGTCCGCCGCATACAGCACGGCGAGGAATTTCATCAGTTCGGACGGCTGCAGGTTGGCGAAGCCCAGGGGAATCCAGCGCCGGCTGCCGTTGACCTCCCGCCCGATGCCGGGGATGAGGACCACGACCAGCAGTAGGAGGCCCGCGAGAAAGAGATAGGGCGCAGCTTGCTGCCACACCCGCATCGGCACCTGGAAAGCGGCGGCACCGATGCCGACGCCGAGCGCGATGAAAATTCCTTGGCGCAAGAGGTAGTACTCGCCGTCGTGCCCCGTGTAGCGCGATCCCTCGGCGATCGCGATGGAGGCGGAGTACACCATGACGAGACCGATCGCCATCAGGCCGAGCGCCAGCCACAGCAGGCTGAAATCGAGCTCTGCCGTTGGCCTCGGGACGCGCGCCGTATAGAGCATCAGCCGGACGTCCTTTCCGCCGCGAGCTTCTTCACCGCGGCGACGAACACCTCGGCGCGATGCACGTAGTTGCGGAACATGTCGAAACTCGCACAGGCGGGGGAGAGCAGCACGGCATCCCCCGGCCGCGCCAGGCGATGCGCAGCGGCGACCGCCTTCTCCAGGCTCGCCGCCCGCTCCGTCTCCACGCCGCTGCCGGCGATCGCCGCCTCGATCAAGGACGCATCGCGCCCGATCAGGACGACGCCGCGCGCGTTCGACTCCACCGCCGCCTTGAGCGGGCTGAAGTCCTGTCCCTTGCCGTCGCCACCGAGGATCACCACCGCCTTGCGTGCGCCCATGCCGTAGAGCGCGGCTTCGGTGGCGCCGACGTTGGTGCCCTTCGAATCGTCGTACCAGGTCACTCCGTCGATTTCCGCGATGCGCTCGACGCGGTGCGGCAGTCCCTCGAAGTGGATCAGGCCGCGCAGCAGCTCGGTCATTGGCAGCTGCAGCGCGCGCGTGAGCGCCAGCGCGGCCAGCGCGTTGGCCACGTTGTGCAGACCGGTCACCGGCAGGGCCGACAGCGGCATCAGCATCTCGCCCCCGAGGCAGAGCTCGTTCTCGCACAAGCCGAAGTTCTCGTCCGTGGGACAGCGGTCCAGACCGAAACTGACGACGCGCCGGCCGGGTTGGGCCATCGCCATCGTGCGCGGGTCGTCCCGGTTCACGACCTGCACCCCGTCGCCCGCGAATATCCGGGCCTTGGCGGCGGCGTACGCCTCCATGTCGGGATAGCGATCCATGTGATCTTCGGACAGGTTGAGCACCGCCGCGGCGTCGGCCTCGAGACTCGAAGTGGTTTCCAGCTGGAAGCTCGACAGCTCCAGCACCCACACCTGGGGTACCGGCACGAGCCCCTGTTCGACTTCGCGCAGGGCATCGAGCACCGGCAAGCCGATGTTGCCGGCGACGCACGTCGCCAGTCCCGCCATGCGACACATGGCGCCGCACATGGCGGTGACCGTGCTCTTGCCGTTGCTGCCGGTGATCGCGATCACCCGCATCGGCCCACGCGTGTCGGCCGCCTCCTCCCGCTTGGCATTGAGGACCTGGAGGGCGCGCGCGAACAGCTCGACGTCACCCACCACTTCCACGCCTGCGGCAACCGCATGCACGATCGCCGGCTCGGCGAGTGCCACGCCCGGGCTCACGACGAGCATGTCCGCCGCCGCCAGGTGTGCCGGATCGAAAGGCCCTGGATGGAACGGCACCTGTGGCAGAAGTTCGGCCAGGCGAGCGGCGTGGGGCGGCTCCGCCCGACTGTCGGCGACACTGACCTCGGCACCGCGCGTCGCAAGCCAGCGCGCGCACGACAGCCCGGTATCGCCGAGCCCGAGGATCAGTACTTTCTTGCCGCGAAGTTGGAGGCGATCGTAGTTCATCTCAGTTTCAGGCTCGACAGGCCAATGAGTACCAGCATCATCGTGATGATCCAGAAACGCACCACCACTTGGTTCTCCTTCCAGCCCTTGAGTTCATAGTGGTGGTGGATCGGGGCCATGCGGAACACGCGCTTGCCGGTGATCTTGAACGAAGCCACCTGCACCATTACCGAGAGCGTCTCGACGACGAAGACGCCGCACATGATGAAGAGAACGATTTCCTGGCGCACGACGACCGCGACGACGCCCAGCGCGGCGCCGAGGGCCAGTGCGCCGACATCGCCCATGAACACCTCGGCCGGATACGCGTTGAACCACAGGAAGGCGAGCCCGGCACCCGCCATCGCCGCGCAGAAGATCGTCAACTCGCCTGCGCCGGGAACGAAGGGCACCCCGAGATACCGGGAAAAGACCGCGTGGCCCGCGACGTAGGCGAAGATCGCGAGCGCGGAGGCGACCATGACCGCCGGCAGGATCGCCAGACCGTCCAGGCCATCGGTCAGGTTCACCGCATTGCTCGCGCCGACGATGACGAAGTAGGCGAGCGCGATGAACGCGGCAGCCGACAGCGAGAGCGTCGCCTGCTTCAGGAAGGGGATGATGAGCTCGGTGTGCTGCGGAAGGCTCGCGCTCTGCCACAAATAGGCCGCGACCGCGAGCCCGATCAGCGATTGCCAGAAGTACTTCCAGCGCGAAGGCAGGCCGCGCGAATTCTTCTCCACGACCTTGCGCCAGTCGTCGATCCAGCCGATCGCCCCGAATCCGAGCAGGGTCAGGAGCGCGAGCCATACGTAATCATTGGACAGATCCGCCCACAACAGCGTGGTGATGGCGACCGAAACCAGGATCAGCGCACCGCCCATGGTCGGCGTTCCGGCCTTGACGAGGTGGGTCTGCGGGCCGTCGCTGCGTACCGATTGACCGATCTTCAGCGCGGCCAGCCGGCGGATGACGGCCGGCCCCACGATGAAGGAGATCGTCAGCGCGGTGAGGGTCGCGAGAACCGCGCGCAGCGTCAGGTAGCTGAAGACGTTGAACGCACGGACATCCTCGCTCAGGTACTGGAACAGCCACAGGAGCATGTCAGGTCTCCTCCCGCCCGGACCGCGACGACGGCGCGGATTCCACGAAGCTGTCGACGATGCGCTCCATGCGCATGAAACGCGAGCCCTTCACCAGCACGACCACGTCGGGCGTGAGTGCATTCTCGATTTCGGCAAGCAGTTCCTGGATGCGCTCGAAGTGCATCGCGCCCGCCCCGAACGCCGCCACCGCCTCCTTCGTCAGCTCGCCGAGAGCCAGCAGCCGATCAATGCCTTCGGCCCGCGCCAGACGCCCGATCTCGGCGTGCATGGCGGCCGCTTCGCGCCCGAGTTCGCCCATGTCGCCCAATACCAGGACCCGGGTGCCGGGTTGACGGGCCAGCACGCTCAGCGCCGCCCGGACGGAATCCGGATTGGCGTTGTAGGTATCGTCGATGAAACTGCTTCCGTGCAGGGCCGGCTTGCGCTGTAGTCGGCCTTCGACGCCGGTGAAGCCCGACAGCCCGGCGACGATGCTGCGGTGGCTCACGTCGAGCGCGAAGGCAGCGGCGGCCGCCGCCAGCGCATTCATCGCATTGTGTTCGCCCGGCACCTTGAGCGTGATTTCGAGCGTCGAACTGGGCAGGCGGACCGTAAGCACGGAACCCAGCGCAGCGGGCTCGCATTGGCCGCGCACCACCGCCGGCTGATGCAGTGCGAAATCGATGACGCCCCGCCGCGAAGTGGCCTCGCGCCAGATCGACGCATGCGGATCGTCGGCATTGAATACGGCGAGACCGCCGTCGCCCAGCCCGTTGAAGATCTCGCCTTTGGCGCGGGCGATCGCCTCGACCGAGCCGAGGAATCCGATGTGGGCCGTCAGCGCGTTGTTGACGAGGGCGACGTCCGGGCGCGCGATCCGCGTCAGGTAGTCGATCTCACCGGCGTGGTTCATGCCCATTTCCAGGATGACGAAACGATGCGTCGCCCGCAGGCGGAGCAGCATCAGAGGCAGGCCGATATCGTTGTTGAAGTTGCCCTCCGTGGCGAGCACCGCGTCCGCCGAGCCGGCCTCGACGCGCAGGATCGCGGCGAGCATCTCCTTCACGGTGGTCTTGCCGTTGCTTCCCGTGATGGCGACGAGCGGAATCGTGAAACGCCGCCGCCATTGCGCCGCGAGGCGGCCCAGTGCGAGGCGCGTATCGTCGACGCGCAGTGCATCCGCGATCTCGGGCGCCTGACCATGATCGAGCACGACGCCCGCCGCGCCGCTCTCCAGCGCCCGCGCGGCGAAGGTCCCGCCGTCGAAGCGCTCACCGCGCAGGGCGATGAAGAGGTCGCCGGGGCGGATGCTGCGGCTGTCAGTCGACACGCCCAACACCTCGGCATCGGGTCCGGTGAACGGCACGCCGAGCATCGCGGCGGCCTCGGACAAACGCATCATGCGCATCAGCTCCATGCCTCCAGCGCCTTCCGCGCCACGACAGCGTCTGAGAAGGGAAGGCGCTCGCCGGCGATCTCCTGGTAATCCTCGTGTCCCTTGCCCGCGATCAGGACGACGTCACCCTGCTTCGCATTGCCGATCGCCTCGAAGATGGCGCGTGCACGATCCGGCTCGACACGGGGCTTGTGCGGCATACCGGCGACGATGTCGTCGAGGATGGCCGGCGGATCTTCGTTGCGTGGGTTGTCGCTGGTGACCCAGACCTCGTCTGCGCCATGCGCGGCGGTCGCGCCCATGAGGGGGCGTTTTCCGCGATCTCGGTTGCCGCCGCAGCCGAAGACGCAGATCAGCCGGCCGCCGGCGGCGACCTCGCGCAGGGTGGCGAGCACCTTCTCGAGCGCATCGGGCGTGTGGGCGTAATCGACCACGATCAGCGGATGCGCGTTGCCACCCAGGGTCTGCATCCGTCCCGGCGGAGGCGTGACGCGCGCCAGCGCGCGTGCCGCATCCTCGAGCCCGATCCCGGAGACGAGCAACGTCGTAAGCGCGGCGAGAAGGTTGGCCGCATTGAAGCGTCCCAGCAGCGGTGCGGCAAGCTCCACCTCACCCCAGTCGGTGCGTGCGCGAAGATGAAGGCCGCTCTGTGACAGCCGCAGCGCCTCGCCCACCACCGCACCGCGGTGGAAGCCGTAACCGGCCACGCGAGCCGGTCGCGTCTCGCTTTCCAGCTGCTGGCCGAAGGGATCGTCCAGGTTCAGCACGATGGTTTCGAGGCCGGGCCAGTTGAACAGCCGGGCTTTGGCGGCGGCGTAGGCATCCATGTCGCCGTGGTAATCGAGATGATCGCGCGAAAGATTGGTCAGAACCGCGACGTCGAAATGCGTGCCGTTGACGCGCCCCTGGGCGATGCCGTGCGACGACACCTCCATCGCGCACGCAATCGCGCCCTGCTGCCGGTAATGCGCCAATCGCTGCTGCAGTTCGATCGCGTCGGGCGTCGTATTGCGCGCCGGCGTGAGCGCGCCCGGATCGTCGCCGGCGGGCGGGAAACCGTTGCCGACGGTTCCGACGATCGCGGTCTTGCGGCCGAGCAGCGTGAGCGCCTGGGCGAGCCAGTGCGTCACGGAGGTCTTGCCGTTGGTTCCGGTGACGGCGAGCATGCGCATCAGGCGCGACGGTTCGCCGTAGACGTGCGCGGCGATCTCGCCGATGCGGTTGCGCAGGCCCGCGACCCCGGCATTGGGGGTCGGAAGCGCGGGATCCCACTGGAAGCGGTCGGCGTCCCAGAGCACGCCGTCGACGCGCTGGGCCACCGCTTGCGGGATGAAGTCCCGTCCATCGTGCGAGCCGCCGGGGCCGGCGACGAATACCGTTCCCGGCATTGCCTTGCGGCTGTCGTTGACGAGCACCCGGACCGGGACACCGAGCCGCGCGAGGATGTGCGGCACGGATTCGGGCCCTGCCGGCGTCGACGGAAGCTTGCGTGGGCGGCTGCTCATGCGCCTTCTCCCCTCCGTACCGGCGTCTTCGGCCGGCTTTCGGTCATGCGCGTCGCGGCATCCGGCTCGTCCGGCGGGAGCGCGAGCTGACGCAGGCTGGCCGCCATGACCTGGGCGAACACGGGTCCGGCGACGCTGCCGCCGTAATAGGTGCCGTCCGACGGCTCGTCGATCACGACGCCGATGATGAGACGCGGATCCGAAGCGGGCGCCATACCGACGAAGGACGACAGATAGCGGTCTGGTGCGTAGCGGCCGTCCACCAGCTTGTGCGCGGTGCCGGTCTTGCCCGCCACCCGGTAGCCGGGCACCCGCGTGCGCCTCCCGGTCCCGCCTTCCTGCGTGACCGCCTCCATCATGGCCCTGACCTCGCGGGCGACATGAGGCGAGAATACGCGCTCGCCCACGATCTCCTGCGGCTCCCGCTTGAGGAAGGAGAGCGGCATCACCTCGCCGTCGTTCGCAAAGGCCATGTAGGCCCGCGCGAGCTGCAGCAGGCTGACCGACATGCCGTAGCCGTAGGCCATCGTCGCGTGTTCGACGGGTTTCCAGGTACTGGCGTCCCGCAGGCGGCCGGCGGTTTCCCCCGGGAATCCCGAACCGGGCTGCTCGCCGAATCCGGAGCGGTGCAATACCTCCCAGAACTGCTGCGGCGTCAACGCCATCGCCATTTTCACCGCGCCGACGTTGCTCGATTTCTGGATGATCTCGCTCACCGTCATCTGCGGGTAATGATGGACGTCGCGCACCAGCTTGCTGCCGACGCGCCAGGTCGCGGGTGTCTCGATCACGCTGCCGGGCGAGAACAGGCCGCGCTCGAGCACCGCCGCGGCGACGAAGGGCTTGACCGTCGATCCCGGCTCGAAGGTATCGATCACCGCACGGTTGCGCATCGGCCCCGGCTGGTAGTTGCGCCGGTTGTTGGGATTGAAGATCGGCTGGTTCGCCAGCGCAAGAATCTCGCCGGTCTTGGCGTCCAGCACGACCACGCTGCCGCCCTTGGCCTTGTGCTGCTTGATCGCGGCGGCGAGTTCGCGATGCGCCAGATACTGGATGTTCAAATCGAGCGAGAGCGCGAGGTTGCCGCCGATCTGCGCCGACTTGATCGGCGCGATGTCGCGAATGGTGTTGCCGCGGCGATCCCGCTGGATGCGCCGCCGGCCGTCGCGGCCGGCCAGCCAGTCCTGATAGGCGCGCTCCACGCCCTCCTGGCCCAGGTCGTCGACGTTGGTGAATCCCACGACGTGCGCGGCGACTTCCCCGGCCGGGTAGTAGCGGCGGAACTCGCGGCGCAGATGCAGGCCCGGCACCCCCATCGCGGTGATCTTCGCGGCCTGCTCGGGCGTGACCGGCCGGCGTACGCTGAACTCGCCGCGCGTCTTGCGCGCAAGCGTCTGCTCGAGCTCCCGCGACGGAACGTCGAGAACGCGAGCGAGGTGAGCGCGCTGCGCACCCGAGAGGGCGAGCTCGGCCGGACGCGCCCACAGGGATTCGACCGGCGTGCTGATCGCGAGGAGCTGCCCATGGCGGTCGGTGACCTGCCCGCGCTGCGCGGGCAGCGTGAGGTTGCGGTTGGCGACCGCGTCGCCCTTGCCCTGCAGATAGTCGGTATTGAGTCCCTGCAGGTAGAAGGCCCGCGCCGCGACCAGCACGAAACCGGCGAGCAGCAGCACGCCCAGCGCCGCCATGCGCCAGGGGGCGAGGTTGAGCTTGAGGAGTCTGCGCGATTGGTAGTTCATCGGGCGTCGGGCAATGCTTCGATACGTATGCGCTCCGGCGTCGGCGCGACGAGGCCCAGCCGGGTGCGCGCGAGCAGGTCGACCCGCGCCGGATTGGCCCAGGTCCCCTGCTCCAGCTTCAGCTGTCCCCACTGTTCGTCCAAACCGTGTGCCTCTTTTTTCAGGCGCTCCAGTTCCATGAAATACGTTCGCGAACGATGCTGCGCCTGGATCAGCGCCAGTGCACACGCCACGACCACGATCGCGAGCAGCGCATCGAGGCGGCTCATGCCGCCGCCTCGCCGACGCGCTCGGCCACCCTCAGCACCGCGCTGCGCGCACGGGGGTTCGCGACGGCCTCCGCGTCCCCGGCATGACGGGCGCGTCCCACGAGTTTCAGCCGGCCCGGCTTCAGCATCGCCGCCGGAATCGGCAGGCGGCGCGGCGCCTGCTCGCCTTGCGCCTCGCCGCGCATGAAGCGCTTGACGATGCGATCCTCCAACGAATGGAAGCTGATGACCGCCAGCCGGCCGCCGGGTTGCAGCCTGTCGACGCACTGCGGCAGCACCGCGCTCAGCTCCTCCAGTTCGCGGTTGAGATGAATCCGTATAGCCTGGAAGCTGCGCGTGGCCGGGTGCTGGCCGGGCTCGTGCTTCCGGACCGCGGAGGCGATGAGGGCCGCGAGCTGCCCGGTGGTGCGAATCGCCTCGTTCTGCCGTGCCGCAACAATCGCGCGCGCAATCGACTTAGCAAACCGCTCTTCCCCATACGTGCGGATGACCTCGCTGATTTCCCCCTCTGCCGCCGTCGCCAGCCACTCTGCCGCCGACGGTCCGCTGCCTGGATCCATGCGCATGTCGAGCGGCGCGTCGAAGCGGAAGCTGAACCCCCGCGTCGCGTCGTCGAGCTGCGGCGACGACACCCCGATATCCAGCAAGATGCCGTTCACCAGCCCGACACCAAGCCCATCCAGCACCGCCCCGAGGCGCGAAAACGTGCTGTGCACCAGCGTCAGCCGCGCATCGTCGAACGTCGCGCCGGCCCGGATGGCCTCCGGATCGCGATCCAGCGCGATCAGGCGCCCCGCGGGTCCCAACTGCGCGAGGATCAGCCGGCTGTGGCCGCCGCGCCCGAAGGTCGCATCGACGTATACGCCGTCGGATTCGATCGCCAGCGCCGCCACCGCCTCCTGTGCCAGTACGGGCACATGGGCGGACGCGCTCACAACGTGAATCCCTCCAGCTCCGGCGGCAGCGCTTCCTCGCTGAACGCCAGCGCCTGCGCGACCTGCGCGTCCCAGCGTGCCTCGTTCCACAACTCGACCTTGGTGCCCTGGCCGACCAGGACGACGCTTTTGTCGAGATCCGCAAACTTGCGCAGCATCGGCGGCAAGAGGATGCGCCCCGCGCCATCCATATCCATGTCGTGCGCGTAGCCGACAAGGAGCTGCTTCAGACTGCGGGTGCGCGGATTGAAGTCGGACAGCCCGGTGAGTTTCTTTTCGATCGGTTCCCATTCGGGCAAAGGGTAGAGAAGCAGGCACTGACCAGGATCCGCGGTGACGACCACCCGCCCGCCTCCGTTGACGAGGAGCGCATCACGGTAGCGCGCCGGCACCACGAGTCGGTTCTTGCTATCCAGACTGACCGTCGCGACCCCCCGAAACATGCTCCCCCCGTTCTTGATTGGCTGTTCTTGGCGAGACGCATTTTCCCACAACGTCCCACCAATCACCACTTGGACCCACTATAGGGGATACTTTTTTGGGGGTCAAGCGTGAAGACGCAAAAAAACCCCTATGCCTCAATGACTTAGGGGTGGTTTCGGGGTGTGGATAAGTTTCTGGAAAAACCGTAGCTTAGCGCTGGAATCTTCCAATCAATTTATCTATGCAAGATAAGCTTTTGAATTACATGGAAAATGAGAAAGCCGGTCGATAAGCCGGGTTCTGTCGTGGACAACCATTCCTCTAGGCCACCCATTGCTGGATGGCTCCAGCCACCTACCCGCAGACTCGGCGAGCAGCGTCATCGCCTGCCTATTTGGTGTTGCTCCGGATGGAGGTTACCGCGTTTCACGTCCACCCGGCTCGCGCCGGGCTTACTCGTCTCTGTGGCCCTGTTCCTCGCCTCGCGGCGTCCGGCCGTTAGCCGGCATCCTGCTCTGTGGAGCCCGGACTTTCCTCTCCCATTTGCATGGCAGCGGTTGCCTGACCGACTTTCCCTCGTGAATTATAAGGCCTGCGCCAATGAAGCCGGAAACGCGCCGCGCCTGGATGCGCCGCCGATTCGTGCTGCGCGCCCGGGAGGAACGGGGGAACCGTATCGCGCATCACGAGAACCCGGCACCGGCGGCGGTTCGGTTCACATCACGCGCCAGCGGATCGTCTCGCCAGCGCGCAGCGGCACCAGGACGTCTTCGCCCAGCGGCATGCGGGCAGCCACTTCCCGGGCCTCCGGGCGCAGGGTGATGGCGTCGCGGTTGCGCGGCAGGCCATAGAAATCGGCACCGAAAAAGCTCGCGAACGCTTCCAGCCGATCGAGCGCGCCCGCATCCTCGAACACCTCGGCATAAAGCTCGATCGCGGCATGCGCCGAATAGACGCCGGCGCAACCGCACGCGGCCTCCTTGGCGCCCACGGGATGCGGCGCGGAATCGGTGCCGAGGAAGAACCGGGGGTTGCCGGAAATGGCGGCCGCCACCAACGCCTCGCGATGCACCTCGCGCTTCAGCACCGGCAAGCAGTACATGTGGGGCCGGATTCCGCCCTGAAACATGGCGTTCCGGTTGTACAGAAGATGATGCGCGGTGATCGTCGCGGCGACCGTGTCCGGCGCCGCGGCGATGAATTCGGCCGCCTGCCGGGTGGTGATGTGCTCGAGCACGACCTTGAGCCGTGGGAAATCTCTCAGCAGCGGCGCGAGATGCCGCTCGATGAAGACCGCCTCCCGCTCGAAGACGTCGACCTCGGGATCGACCACTTCGCCATGCAGGAGGAGCGGCAATCCGGCCTCTTCCATCGCCGTGATCGCCGCATAGGCGCGCGACAGATCGGTGACCCCGGAATCGGAGTGGGTCGTGGCGCCAGCCGGATAGTATTTCACCGCATGCACGACACCGCTCTCGCGCGCGCGCCGGATTTCGTCAGGCGAGGTGTTGTCAGTGAGGTAGAGCGTCATCAGCGGCTCGAATCCCGTTCCCTGCGTCGCGGCCAGCAGCTCCTTGCGATACGCCGTCGCCTGGGCGACGGTCGCCACCGGCGGCTTCAGGTTGGGCATCACGATCGCGCGGCCGAACACCCGCGCCGTATCGGTAACGACGCTTCGCATGGCGGCGCCATCCCGGAAATGAACGTGCCAGTCGTCAGGGCGGGTGATCGTGAGCGTATCGGTCATGTCGGAGAGCCTGGTTCAGCGGCGTATCGTACCCCGTGGCCATCGCCTGCAGGTACCAAAAAGGATGAGCGCCGCACCGGGCGCGCATTTTCCGCCAGACCGCCGTAGCCGGCAATGCTCGGCCCGGCGAATCGCTTCCGGATAGGCATGCGGCATGGGCCGTGGCGCGCCGGGCGAATCTCGCAGCGCTGGCGCCCGGTCGTCCGCCATCGCAGCGTGCAGCGCGAAACCAGGATTCATTGCTCGGCAGACGGGCGCCTACGCCTGGGGTTTTCGCGCAAGCGACATTCGGTAGAGCTCCGCCTTGCTGCGGCCGGTGATCTGCGCGGCGAGCCGGGCCGCCAGCGTCGGCGGCATCGCCGCCTGGAGGATGTCGAGCACGCGCATCGCTTCCGCGTCGACAGCCACTTCGGTGACGGGCGGATGCACGACGACGACGAACTCGCCGCGCACGTTGTTGCGATCCTCCGCCAGCCATGCCGGTGCGTCGCGCAGCGCCAGGGTGACGATGGCCTCGAATTGCTTGGTCAGCTCGCGCGCGAGCGTGACGGTACGCGCGCCGTCGAACACCTCGGCCATGTCCGCGAGCGCCTCGGCGATGCGATGCGGCGCCTCGTAGAAGACCAATGCGCAGCGCAGCGCGGCGAGCGCTTGTAACTCGGTTCGACGCGCGGCCGAGCGCGGCGGCAGGAAGCCGTGAAACAACCACGGACCCGCATCGAGCCCCGCCACCGACAATGCAGCGGTAACGGCTGAAACGCCGGGGATCGGCACCACGCGGAGCCCGGCCGCGCGCGCCGCCGCCACCAGCCGCGCGCCCGGGTCGGACACCGCCGGCGTTCCCGCGTCCGACACGTAGGCCACCGCATCCCCGGCGGCAATGCGCGCGATCACCTCGTCGGCCGCCGCGCGCTCGTTGTGCTCCCGTACCGACAGCATCGGTTTCGATATGTTGAAATGCGCGAGCAGCCGTCCGGAGACCCGCGTGTCCTCCGCCGCCACGCGATCCACCCGCTGCAGGATGTCGAGCGCCCGCAAGGTGATGTCGCCCAGATTGCCGATCGGCGTGGCGACGACGTAGAGGCCGGGAAAGAGCGGGGTAAGATGCGTGCTGTCACTCATTCGCGCATTCTCGCAGATGTTGAAATCCGTGCTCGGGCAGACTGCCGAATCGCGGGCCGCGGCCTTTCTCCGATCCCGCGGGCTCGAGCTCGTGACGCGCAACTGGCGCTGCCGCTTCGGCGAGATCGATCTCGTCATGCGCCACGACCAGGTCCTGGTGTTCGTGGAGGTGCGCATGCGGACCCGCGGCGATTTCGGCGGGGCCGCCGCGAGCGTAACGCCCGCGAAGCAGAAACGTCTTCTCGCCGCCGCGCGCCAGTATCTCGGCCGCCTGCAGAGCGTGCCGCCCTGCCGTTTCGACGTCGTCGCGCTCGATGGCGATCGCGCGCCGGAGTGGATCCAGAACGCGTTCGAGGATATGGGATAATCGCCGCATGTCCTTGCACGACCGAATTCTCGGCCATTTCCAGGCGTCGGCGCAGACGAAGCTTGAGACGGCGGCAGCCATGGCACCCCACATCGAACAGGCAGCGCGCCACATGGTGCACTGCCTCACCGAGGGCGGCAAGATACTCGCATGCGGCAACGGGGGTTCGGCGTCCGATGCCCAGTATTTCGCCTCCAAAATGGTCAACCGCTTCGAACAGGAACGCCCGGGGCTCGCGGCGATCGCGCTCACGACCGACACCTCGACGCTGACCTCGATCTCCAACGACTATGCCTACGAACAGGTGTTCGCACGGCAGGTGAAGGCGCTGGGCCAGCCCGGCGACCTCCTGCTCGCGATCTCCATCAGCGGCAATTCACCCAACGTGCTGGAGGCGGTCTCGGCGGCGCATTCGCGCAACATGCCCGTCATCGCCATGACCGGCCGCAGCGGCGGCGGGCTGGCGGAACAAATCCAGGAAGATGACGTCTTCCTGTGCGTGGCCGCCGAATCCTCGGTGCGCATACAGGAAGTCCACCTGCTGGCCATCCACTGCCTGTGCGACGCGGTGGACAGCGTTCTACTGGGAATCGAGGAATGAAGAGAACATTCATCTACATCGCGCTGGCCGCCCTGGCCCTGCCTCAATTGCATGCATGCGCCAGCGCGCCCATCGGCGGCGAGGCGGGCGGCCCCCCCCCCCCCGCCCCCCGCCCCGCCCGGGCCCGGGGTCGCGCCCCACACAACGGAAACCGCGC
>DAOKZP010000003.1:44707-92842 GCA_035325585.1 Thiobacillaceae bacterium
GCCCCGGCACGCTCGACCGCCGCACCGCCGGCGCCGTGATCGGCGACCAAGAGATCGAAATCCGCGCACGGAACCGCCTGCGCGAGGCCATGCCGCGGACCGGCCGCTTCTCCGTCACCAGCTACAACCGCCAGCTTCTGCTCACTGGGCAGGTTCCCGACGAAGCGACGCGGACCCGCGCGGGCGAAGTCGTGACGGGCATCGCCGAAGTGCGCAACGTATTCAACGAACTCAGCGTATCGGGTGCCGCGTCGCTCGGCTCGAGCGCAAACGACACGGCGATCACCAGCCAGGTCAAGACGCGGCTCCTCGCGGACCAGCGCGTCCCCGGAACAAAGGTCAAGGTGGTGACCGAGACGGGCGTGGTGTACCTGATGGGCCTCGTGAAACGCACCGAGGCGGCTGCCGCGGCCGAAGTCGCCAGCACCACGTCGGGCGTCGCGCGCGTCGTCGTTCTTTTCGAAATCCTCGATTGATGCGACAAGCCGCCATCGGGCGTCGGCGCCGCGCCGGCACAGGCACGAACCGACGACCGTCTCGCACGGTGCGTCTCCGCACGTACCACGATCACGCATGAACTACCGCGACCTGCGCGACTTCGTGGCGCAACTCGAACGCATGGGCGAACTGAAGCGCATCGCCGCGGAAGTGGATCCCAGGCTCGAAATGACCGAGATCGCCGACCGCATACTGCGTGCCGGCGGCCCCGCATTACTGTTCGAGAAGCCGAAAGGCCACACGATCCCGGTGCTGGCAAATCTCTTCGGCACCGTCCGGCGCGTTGCGCTCGGCATGGGCGAGAACGATCCCGCACGCCTGCGCGGCATCGGTGAACTGCTCGCCTACCTCAAGGAACCCGAGCCGCCCAAAGGGCTGCGCGACGCCTGGGAAAAATGGCCGGTTCTGAAGCAGGTGCTGAACATGGCGCCGAAGGAAGTGAAGGCCGCCGCGTGCCAAGAAATCGTATTGGAAGGCGCCGACGTCGATCTCGGGCGCCTGCCGGTCCAGCACTGCTGGCCCGGCGACGTCGCACCGCTCGTCACCTGGGGCCTCACGGTGACCCGCGGCCCGAACAAGAAGCGGCAGAACCTCGGCATCTACCGCCAGCAGGTCATCGCCCCGAACAAGCTCATCATGCGCTGGCTCGCGCACCGGGGCGGCGCGCTCGATTTCCGCGAGCACACGCTCGCGCACCCGGGCAAGCCGTTTCCGGTCGCGGTTGCGCTGGGAGCCGATCCCGCGACGATCCTCGGCGCGGTGACACCCGTGCCCGATACGCTGTCGGAATATCAGTTTGCGGGCCTTCTGCGCGGGGCGAAGACCGAGGTGACGACATGCCTCGGCAACGAGCTGCAGGTGCCGGCGACGGCCGAGATCGTCCTCGAAGGCGTGATCCATCCGAATGAAACCGCGCTCGAAGGGCCGTACGGCGACCACACCGGCTACTACAACGAGCAGGAAACTTTTCCGGTATTCACCGTCGAGCGCATCACCACACGGCGCGACCCGATCTATCACAGCACCTACACCGGCAAGCCGCCGGACGAACCGGCGATCCTCGGCGTCGCACTGAACGAGGTCTTCGTACCGCTTTTGCAGAAGCAGTTCCCCGAGATCACCGACTTCTATCTGCCGCCCGAGGGCTGCTCGTACCGCATGGCCGTCGTCTCCATGAAGAAGGCCTACCCGGGCCACGCCAAGCGCGTGATGTTCGGGGTGTGGAGCTTCCTGCGCCAGTTCATGTACACGAAGTTCGTGCTCGTCACCGACGACGACGTCGACGTACGCGACTGGAAGGAAGTCATATGGGCGCTCACGACGCGGGTCGATCCGGCGCGCGATACGCTCCTGGTCGAGAACACGCCGATCGACTATCTGGATTTCGCGAGCCCCGTATCCGGGCTGGGGAGCAAGATGGGGATCGATGCGACCAACAAGTGGCCGGGCGAAACGGCGCGGGAATGGGGCACGCCGATCACGATGGATGCCGCGGTCAAGGCGCGCGTCGACGCAATGTGGGACACACTCGGCCTCTAGCGAAAGCGCAGGAATGCCGACCGGCACGGCGAATTCGGCATCGGCCATTGGCTATCATTTCACAAGGCGTTCGCGCTGAATCTTCCAGACGAGGAGAAAAAACATGAACAAATCCATGCTCACAGGAATCATCGCCGGCGCCATCGCCGTCACCGCGATCGGCGGTGTAGCGGGATACCGCGCGCTCAACCCGGAACCCGAATTCGCGGAGGTGCTCGCGGTGAAGGCGGTGAAGGAAACGACGAAGACGCCGAGAGAAGTCTGCGAGGATATCGTCGTCAGCGATCAGGCACCCGTGAAGGACCCCAACCGCATCGCCGGCACCGCGATCGGCGCCGTCGCGGGCGGCCTCGTCGGGAACCAGATCGGCGGCGGCAGCGGCAAGACGCTCGCCACCGTCGCGGGCGCGGCGGCAGGCGGCTACGCCGGCAACCAGGTGCAGAAGAACATGCAGCAGAAGAACACGGTGAGCCGCACCGAGAGGCGCTGCCGGACCGTCTACGATTCCCACAGCAAGACGGTCGGCTACGACGTCCGCTACCGCCTCGGCGAAGAGGAGTCGCAGGTGCGCATGGACCACGATCCGGGGCCCCGCATCCCTGTGAAACACGGCAAGCTGCAGCTTGACGCGCCCGCAGCCCCTTGACTCCGGCGCGCCTTCCGGCCGGCCCGGTCGCGCCGCGGCCCGGCCCGCACGGTGCATCCGATGCCCGGCTTGGCCACGCGATCTACCCGGGCGCGACCCCGCCTGTCCGCCGTCGCACCGCTCAGTCCGCGTCGTCGCCGGTGCCGCAACGGCGACAGCCGACGATGCTGAAATAACGGAAATACAACCAGAGCGCCCCCGGCAGCAGCGCCAGCCGGATCCATTCCCACGGCGTGTCCGGCCAGCGCCGCAACTGCCAGGCCTCCGCGGCGAGCGGCAGCGCCTGGAACAGCGCGAGCAGGACCAGGAACAGCGCCACTGCACGCGCGACGGGGTTCGTCAGCTCCCCTCCCCGGCGCCCGCAATGCCGCCCGCATGGATCCACTCCAGGAGCACGCGCTGTGCGGCCTCGCTGCGGCCGGCGCTGGCATGGTTCACCAGCATGACGAAACTCACCCGTTCGCCGCGTGCCGTCATCACGTAGCCAGCAAGCGCGCTGGCGTCGCGCAGCGTGCCTGTCTTCAAGTGGGCGCGACCGCCGAGCGGACTGCCGTTGAAACGGCGCTTGAGGGTACCGTCCACGGCGACGATCGGCAGCGCCGACTCGAATTCGGCAAACAGCGGGCTTTGCCAGGCAGCGCTCAGCAACCGCGCCAGCGTCGCAGCGCTGACGCGTTCGATGCGCGACAGGCCCGAGCCGTTTTCGAGCACCAGCTTGAGCGTCGGCACGCCGTGCCGCTCCAGCGCCTCTCGCACGGCGCGCGCACCCTTCTCGAGCGTCGCGGGCGCGCCATAGGTTTCCGCGCCGAGCGTCAGGAAAAGGTTGCGCGTCATCAGATTGTTGGAATGCTTGTTGAGGCGGACCAGCGTCGCGGCCAGGGGTTCCGAGCGGAACCGCAGCAGCGGTTCGGTATACGGCGCCATACCGGGCACGGTCGCGCCGTCGATGCTCCCGCCCGTCTCCGCCCACAGGCCACGGAAGGTGAGCGCGAAATTGGTGGCGGGCTCGAACAGGTTGAGCGACCACGACTGCTCGCCGCAGCCGCGCGCGTAACGCCCATACACCACGAGCTCGGCCCGCGTCGGATCGGGCTGCGCCGGCACGAGCGCATCCTTCCAGGCGCCGCACGTCGACCGTTCCTCCAGCACCACCTGCGAGCGCAGGCCCACGCCCGGCAAGGCGACGTCGGGCTCGATCCGTACCGCGCCGCCCTCAGGCCGGAGCCACAGCGTGGTCGCGTTGAAGTTGGCGACGAGCGGGCCGGGGCCGGCGTTGTACAGCGCGAGCGGGTCGCCATCGAATGCCGCCGGGTCGTATGGCGGCAGGTCGAAATGGCTGAGGTCGAGCACCAGATTGCCGCGTACGTGGCGAATCCCGCGTGCGCGCAGTTCGCGTTGCAGGAGCCAGATCCGCTCCAGCGTCATGCCGGGATCGCCGTGGCCCTTGATCACGAGATTCCCGTCGAGCACGCCGTCCGCGATCGTCCCGTCGGCCCAGACGTCGGTCGTCCAGGTGTAGTTCGGTCCCAGCCGGTCGAGCGCCGCGAAGCTCGTGACGAGCTTCATCACCGACGCGGGATTCAGCGCGGCGTCGGCATTGTGAGCGAGCGTGGGCTGCGCCGCCCCGAGCGGCTGGACCACGACGGCCACGTGATCGAGCGGGATGCCCGCGTACTTGAGGGCGCCGGTGAAGGCAGGAGGGAGCGCGGCGGCGCCGGCTGAGGCGACGCCGCCGGCAAACAGCAGCGCAACGGCGAGACGGAAGGCGGTTTGGAACGGCATCGCGCCATTATGCCGAATCCGGCAGCGCGCATTCGCCGGCATTGGCCCGGCTAGGCCAGATCCTGCACGTACCAGTCCATGGCTTCGGCGAGCCCTTCGGCGATGCGGTGCGTGGGGGCGTAATCCAGGCGTTCGCGGGCCTTGCCGATGTCGGCGAGCGAGTGGCGCACGTCCCCTGGGCGGAAATCGCGATGGACCGGCTTCACGTCGGCGAGCTGCGGGAAGCGGGGCACGAGCAGCGAGCGGATCGCCTCGAACAATTCGTTGAGCGTCGTGCGGTCGCCGACGGCCACGTTGTAGACCTGGTTCGCGGCCTCAGGATGGCGGCTGGTCGCGGCAAGCAGGTTGGCCTGAATGACGTTGTCGATGTAGCAGAAGTCGCGGCTCGTCTCGCCGTCACCGTTGATGTACACCGGTTCGCCGTGGATCATGCTCGCGACCCATTTCGGCACCACCGCCGCGTAGGCGCCGTCGGGGTCCTGGCGGCGGCCGAAGATGTTGAAATAGCGGAGGCCGATCGACTCCATCCCGTAGCAGCGGCCGAACACGTCGGCATACAGCTCGTTTACCAGCTTCGTCACCGCGTAGGGCGACAGCGGCTTGCCGATCACGTCCTCCACCTTGGGCAGGCCCGGATGGTCGCCATAGGTCGAGCTCGACGCCGCGTAGACGAAGCGCTTCACCCCGGCGTCGCGCGCCGCGACGAGCATGTTGAGGAAACCCGTGTCGTTGGCGGCATGCGTCGAGATCGGGTCCTCGATCGAGCGCGGTACCGAGCCGAGCGCGGCCTGGTGCAACACGTAATCCACGCCCTTGCACGCCGCGTGGCAGGTGATGAGGTCACGGATGTCGCCGCGCTTGAACACGAGGTTCTTCCAGCGCTCGGACCCGACGCTCGCCTGCACCTGCGCCAGGTTCTTCTCGGAACCGGTGGCGAAATTGTCGAGCCCGACCACGCGCTGGTCCAGCTGCAGCAGCGCTTCGATCAGGTTGCTGCCGATGAAGCCCGCAGCGCCGGTGACCAGCCAGGTTCGGGGCGCCGCCGGCAGCTCCGCCTTCAGCGCGTCGAACGCGGACATTACAGCCTCCAGAGCTTGAAGCCCGCCGCTGTCACCGCGGCCGGATCGTAGGCGGACTTGACGTCGGTGAATACGCCGCCTTTCTTCAGCCGGCTGGAAATCTCGGCAAAGGGCTTTTCCAGATACGCTTGGTGAGAGACGGCGGCGACGATGGCATCGCACGCGGGCAGGTCTTCCCAGGCGGTGAGTGAAATACCGTATTCGTGCTCCGCCTCGTGCGCCTCGCCCAGGGGATCGTGTACGCTCACCTCGCAGCCGAAGGACTGCAACTCGCGGATGACGTCGACTACCTTGGAATTGCGCAGGTCGGGGCAGTTCTCCTTGAACGTGAGGCCGAGCACGTTGACCTTCGCGCCCTTCACCTGCACGCCGTTCGCGATCATCTCCTTGACCGTCTCCTGCGCAACGTAGGCGCCCATGCCGTCGTTGATGCGGCGGCCGGCCAGAATGACCTGCGGGTGATAGCCGAGCATGCCGGCCTTGTGCGTGAGGTAATAGGGGTCCACGCCGATGCAGTGTCCGCCGACCAGGCCCGGGCGGAAAGGCAGGAAATTCCACTTCGTGCCCGCCGCCTTGAGCACCTCGACCGTGTCGATGCCGATACGGTGGAAGATCAGCGAGAGCTCGTTCATCAAGGCGATGTTGAGGTCGCGCTGGGTATTCTCGATGACCTTGGCGGCCTCGGCGACCCGGATGCTGCTCGCCCGGTGCACGCCGGCGGTGATGACGCTGCTGTAAAGCGCCGCCACCTTGTCGAGCGTCTCCGCGTCGTCGCCCGAGACCACCTTGACGATCTTCGTGATCGTGCGCTCCTTGTCACCCGGGTTGACGCGCTCGGGCGAGTAGCCGACATGGAAATCCCGCATCCACTTCATGCCGGACTGCTTCTCCAGGATCGGGATGCAGACCTCCTCGGTCGCGCCGGGGTAGACTGTGGATTCATACACCACGATGGCGCCCTTCTTCATGTGCTTCCCGACCGTGGTGCTGGATCCGACCAGCGGCGAGAAATCGGGAATATGGGCCTCGTCCACCGGCGTCGGGACGGCGATGATGATGAAATCGGCCTTCGCCAGCTCGGCCGGATCGGTGGTCACCGTCAGCTGGGTGGCGGCCTTGAGGTCCTCCGCCGAAACTTCGCCAGTGGGGTCACAGAATCGGCGATAGTTTTCGATCTTGTCGGCGGAAAGATCGTAGCCGATCGTCGTCATCTTCTTGCCGAACTCCACCGCCAGAGGCAGGCCTACGTAACCCAGCCCCACGACTGCCACAACACTCATTCTGCACTCCCCATGAATATGAAAACCCTGCTGCCGGTCGGATTGTATCGAATTTGCTTGACGCTTCCGGGTCCGCGGCATCGCGCCGCAGGCTTTCGAGCGAGCAATTGGCGTGCCGGTTGGCCGTGGCTCGCGCTCCTGCTTGCCATGACGGGCGCGCGCGCCGACCTCGCCGACGTGGTGCAGGCAGTGAAGCCGGCCGTGGTCGGCGTCGGCGTGTACAGCCCGACCGCCAGCCCGAGGGCCCGCGTGCAGGGCACCGGCTTCGCCATACTCGACGGCCGGTACGTCGTCTCGTGCGCGCATATCTTCGCTCAACCGCCGGCCCGCGAAAAGAAGGAAGTGCACGCCGTCTTCATCGGCCAGGACAGCCAGCTTGCCGTGCGGGGCGCGCGCGTGGTCGCGATCGACGACGCGCGCGATCTCATCCTGCTCCGGATCGACGGCGAGCCGCTGCCGACGCTCAAGCTCGGCGATTCGGATCATGCACGCGAAGGCTGGCAGCTTTATTTCACCGGCTATCCGATCGGCTCGGTGCTGGGCCTCAACCCCTCGACGCACCGCGCCGGGCTCGCCGCCATCGTGCCGATCTTCACGCCGCTGCCCACCGCCGGCCAGCTCAACGCCCGCACGCTCAAGCAGGCGCGCGATGCCTACCGCGTGTTCGAGCTCGACGCCATCGCCTACCCCGGCAACAGCGGCAGTCCGGTGTGGCATCCCGATACGGGCGAGGTGCTCGGCGTCGTCAACTCGGTGTACGTCAAGGGTTCGAAGGAAGCCGCACTCAGCACGCCCAGCGGCATCAGCTACGCGATCCCGGTGGGATACGTACACGAACTCCTGCAGAAGGCGGGCTTAGCCGCGCGCCGAACATCCACGCCATAGGCCACGGAAACGCTCACGCGGTGACATCCTCAAGGCTGAACCACTCGGATTGGTCGTCGTAGGCGAAAAGCTCGGCGTAGCGCCCCCATTCGATGGCCGCGTTGAGCGTCTCGCGCGCGTACTGCTCGCTGAGATGATCTTCCAGTTCCGCCTCGAAACGTACGCGCGGCGCCTGCTGGTTCGGCCGGGCGGCGAGAACGCCACGGATGTGCGCGACGAGCGGCACGCAGCTCAATAGATGTTCTGAGAAAACCCGCTTGCGCTCCTGCGTACCGATCCCGGCGTAGTCGCGGCCCGCGGGCGTAAGCACGATGTCGCCGTCGGCGAGATCGGCAAACCCGAGCATCTGCAGCACCTCGGCGGCCGGCAACAGTTCATCGACTTCGAGCTGCGCGTCCTCGGCGACCTCCGGCAGGTCGGCGCGCCCGCCGTACGGCGCGGCGGCAATGGTCTCCAGCAGCCCTGCCAGGACGTTCGTCGAAACGTGCCGCAGATGCTGGGCGACGGGCGGGCCGAGCGGACGCGCGATGGCCGCCGGCCGCGTCGTAAGCAGCGCGTAGATGTCCTCCACGATCTGGCGGAATCCCGCCGACAACCGGTCGCGCGGATGCGGCAGGGGGATCGCGATCTCAGCCTGGACGCGCCCCGGATTCGCCGCCAGAACGACGACCCGATCGCACATGAACACGGCTTCCTCGATGTTGTGCGTCACCATCAGCACACCCTGAATCGGCGTCTGGGCTTCGAGCCAGAGATCCAGGAAATCGGTCCGCAGCGTCTCCGCCGTGAGCACGTCCAGCGCGGAGAACGGCTCGTCCATGAGCAGAAGCGTCGGTTCGACGACCAGCGCGCGCGCGAAGCCGACCCGCTGCCGCATGCCGCCCGAGAGCTCACGCGGGTAGGCGGTCTCGAAGCCATCGAGGCCGATGAGGTCGATCGCGGCGAGCGAGCGCCGGCTCGCCTCGTGCGCAGGTACGCCGAGCGCCTGCAATCCCAGTTTCACGTTCCCGAGCACGGTAAGCCAGGGAAACAACGCAAAGCTCTGGAACATCATCGCGATGCCCGGGCTCGGCCCCGTGACGGGCGTCCCTCGGTACAGGATGCGCCCCGCGGTGAGCGGCATCAGCCCGGCGATCGCCCGCAGCAGGGTGGACTTGCCGGAGCCGGAACGCCCGAGCAGCCCGACGATCTCGCCGGACTGTACCGTGAGATGGACGTCGTCGAGAACCACCAGTTCGCCGGCGGCCGTTGGGAACACCTTGCGCACGCCCTGCAATGCGAGCAGGGGTCCTGTTTGCGGATTCACGTTTCCTCCTATCACACCTGGAACCGCCGCGCAGCCGCATCGTAAAGCGGTCGCCACAGCAGGCGGTTGAGGGCAACCACGAACAGACACATGACGATGACGCCAAGCGCGATGCGCTCGTAATCACCCGCCTCGGTATGGACGGTGATGTACGCGCCCAGCCCCTGCGCCACCAGATGCGTATCGCCCCAGCGCACCGCCTCGGCTACGATACTCGCGTTCCACGCGCCGCCCCACGCGGTGAGCGCGCCGGTGATGACATAGGGGAACACGGCCGGCAGCATTACCTTGCGCCACCACAACCACCCGCGTACGTGAAAACCTCTTGCCGCCTCCACGAGATCATGCGGAACCGCGCTGGCACCGGCGATCACGTTGAACAGGATGTACCACTGCGCGCCGAGCAGCATGAGCGGGCTCAGCCAGATGTCCGGGTCGAGCCTGAAGTGCACGATACCGACGACGGCGACGGGAAACAGCAGATTGGCGGGAAACGCGGCGAGAAACTGCGCCAGCGGCTGCAGCCGGGCGGCCAGCCGCGGACGCAAGCCGATCAGGACGCCGAGCGGGACCCACACCACGAGCGCGATGACCAGGAGGACCGCGACGCGCAGCAGGGTGAACAACCCGAGCAGCAGCACGTGAAGCACTTCGTCGATGCCGATCCCCGCGACCAGGGACGCGGCAAAGCCGGCACCGGCCAGGCCGAGCGCGGCCAGGACGCCGTAGTACAGCGCATCCGCGACGCGGGTTTTCGTTCCTTGCGAAAACGGCACCTCGAAGCGGCGGAAATCGAGCCGCCACATGGCCATTTCATGTGCGCCACGGCGCAGCGGCGCCCCGGCACTGCGCACCAGGCGCGTGCGCCGAAGCAGTGTCAGCAGCCAGCTTCGCGGGACCTCGAGCGCAGCCGTTTCCCCCATGCGGAACTTGTCCGCCCAGGCCACCAGCGGCCGGAACATGAGTTGATCGTACAGGCCGATGACGGCGAGCATGGCGACAATCGCCGCGCCCACGGCCGCGAGGTCGCGCTCGGCGATCGCCAGCGCAACATAGGACCCGATGCCGGGCAGGGCGATGGTGTGCGTTCCGACCGCGATCGCTTCCGCGGCGACCACGAAAAACCAGCCGCCCGACATTGACATCATCATGTTCCACACCAGTCCGGGGATCGCGAACGGCACTTCGAGACGCCAGAAGCGCTGCCAGGGCGAGAATTGGAAGGCACGCGCCGCTTCCTCGAGTTCGCGCGGGACGGTCCGCAACGACTGATAGAAGCTGAAGGTCATGTTCCAGACCTGGCTGGTGAAAATCACGAAGATCGCCGCCAGTTCCGCGCCCAGCACGGAGCCGGGAAACAGGCTCAGAAAAACCAGGACCGTAAAGGACAGATACCCGAGCACCGGCACCGATTGCAGGATATCGAGCAGGGGGATGAGGATCTTCTCCGCGCGCCGGCTCTTGGCCGCGAGCGCACCGATGGCGAACGTAAAGACGAGCGACAAGCCCAGCGCGGCGAACATGCGTACCGTGGTGCGCGCCGCGTAGGCCGGCAGATGCACGGGGTCGAGCACGATCGGCGCCGCACCGAGCGCCTCCAGCGGCATGTGCATCTCGCGCGCGACGGCGATGATCAGCGCCAGCGCGCCGAAGACCAGCCCGGCGGCCACCACGTCCCAGCGATTGGGTCGTGCAGGCCAGACCGACTGGGGCATGAAACGGCGGTTCGATCGACGCATCGTCAAACGGCGCCCCGCCCGCACGGGCAGCCGGCCCTCAGAACGGTTCTCAGCACACGCAGGCCCGGTACATCATCCCCCGCGCATAGAGATGCCGCGCGCACGAACGGAGCCCGCACCTGACTCCTTACCCCCGCGCCTGTGCCCGACGAACGTCGCCAGCGCCGGGAGGTCGGCCAAACGGGCGCAGATGCGGGCGTGGGCCCGGGGCGCCCTCGAAGGGCACATAACGGACAGGCATCGGACATTTGCCTCCTTCTCGAATTCGGAATGAGCCGGGCACGGCCGTTGCGGATACGGACCACGCACCCGCATCCCGGTGCTCCGGTACGCTTCGCCCGGCTGATTATCACTTGGACGCCGGCTCCACGGAGTTCGCGACGGCCGGGCAGATTCACGAGGCTACACGGGCCGGATCCGCCGGGAAGCCCTGCACGATCCAGCAGGGCGGCCGATCGACCGTCGTCCAATACGCCTTCGGCTTCGCTCGCTCTGCGTGCCCCGTACCGCGCGTTGCCCGCATCACGGCCGAGCCGGGAAACCGCGCCCGGCGTTTCGTCAGATGCCGCCAGTGAGGCTCAGGCCGATGCCGAACGACTGTTGGCTGTGGTTATAGTCGATGAGCGATTCGCCATAGCCATCAAAATACTGCACGTAGCCCTTCAGCCGCCCGTACAGCGGGAAACTCCAGCTGAGCCGCATCGCGCCGTGATTTTCCTTCGACCGAAAATTGTTGCGCAGCATGAGCGAGTAGGCCTGGCGGCCCTTGTTATAGATGAACTGCACGTCGCCATGGCCGAGATAATCCTCGATGTCGGGGTTGTCGTCGTCTTCGGCGGATTCCGGTATGCGATACCAGGGCCGGATCAGCACGCTGAGGTCGCCGCGCTCGAATCCAAACTGCGCGTAGACGCGATTCCAGCTCCGCGAAAGGGTCGCGCCACGGCCGTTGGACTGGTGCGAGATTCCGAGGTTGAGAAAACGTCCCCGAAAGCCCGCGATCTCGTAGTTCGTGCGGTATACGAGCATGGCTTCGGGCTCGTAGTTCGTCTCGCGGAAAGGCGATGAAATATGGCTGTTGTACGCCTGCCAGAACGAGGTGACCGTATAGCCGAACCAGAGGTCGGCGTTGCGGTGTCCGAACACGCCCTCCATGCCCTTGATCTTGAAGCTCAGCTGCAGTTCGGCCTCGATGGGATCGAGGTCGAAATTTTCCGACGACAGGATCGTCTCCTGGAACGGCGCGCTGCTGGGGGAGGAGCTGTACTTGATCGGCAGCAGGTAGTTGCCGCGATGCGCGCGGAACAGGAACGCGCCCTGCTTCGCGTCGGCGTCGAGCTCCCAATGCCGCGACAAGGCCGACAGGAGGCGTGGATCCTCGGGCTCTGCGGGCTCGTACACGGCGGACTCCGATACCTTCCGCGCAGGCGTTGCCGGTGCGGGCGGAGCGGCGGGCAGTTCGGCCTCCGGCTGTGAACGCCCCGAAACGGCGTCGTAGCACACCAAGCGGTCGACGTCGTTCAGTATCGTGCTGCAGGCCTCCCACTCAGCGATCGAGGCCGCCTGCACCGGCGCTGCCAGGCCCGCGACGAGCAGCGCGGGCAAGATACGCCGCCGCGGGCGGGAGTCGATATTCATCCGGATCGCCCCCTAGTCGAGCACGACGCTCTGGCCCGGAATGGGGGCGAAGGCTTTCCAGCCGAAGCGCGCTTCCAACTCGGCAGCGAATCCGGTCGCCACGGTCTCTTCGCCATGCACGACGAACACCTGGCGCGGCTTCATGCGGAAGTGTCCCAGCCAGGCCAGCAGCGCGCTGCGATCCGCATGCGCCGACAGCCCGCCCAGGGTATGGATCTCGGCCCGTACCTGGATGTCCTCGCCCAGGAGCCGCACGCGCTTGGCGCCGTCGACCAGGCGCCGCCCCAGGGTGCCCGCGGCCTGAAAGCCCGTGATGAGAATGCTTGCCTCGTTGCGCGGCAGATTGGAACGAAGATGGAACTTGATCCGTCCGGCTTCGCACATCCCGCTCGCGGAAACGATGACCGCGCCCCCGCGGATGCGATCCAGCGCCTTCGACTCCTCTACATCCTCGACGAAATCAAGCTTGCGGAAGTATTGCGCACCGCCGTGCCGGCCGACGAGCGCGTGGGTTTCGTCGTCGAGCAGTTCCATGTGCCGGTAGGTGATCTCCGTGGCGGCGGTGGCCATGGGCGAATCGACGAATACCGAGAGCTTGGGGATGCGGCCCTGGCGCGCGAGATCGGCGAAAAGGTACACCATGTCCTGGGTGCGCCCGACGGCGAACGCGGGCACGATCACGTTGCCGCCCCTGCGTTCGATGGTGTCGTTGATCACCTCGACGAGCTCGTCCTGCGTTTCCTCCATGCTCTTGTGATCCCGATTGCCGTAGGTCGATTCGACGATCAGGTAATCGGCGTCGTGGATGTGCGTGGGGTCCTGGAGCAGCGGCCTTGAAGGTTGACCGAGATCGCCGGAGAACACGATCTTGCGCCGCCGCGCGCCCTCGCCCACCCAGACTTCGACGATCGCGGAACCGAGGATATGGCCGGCGTCGCGGAAGATGCAACGCACACCGGGATGCGGCGCGATCTCCAGATCGTAATCGACCGGATTGAGGCGCTTGAGCGAGGCCTGTGCCTGCGCCACCGTATAAAGCGGCGCGATCTCGCGCGATGGCGCGGCCCGGTCGTGCCGGTTCCGGCTCCGGTCGCGGCGGAAGCGATCGAGGTTGGCGTGCTCGGCCTCCTTTTCCTGGATGTGCGCCGAATCCGGCAGCATGACCGCCAGCAGGTCGCAGGTTGCGCGCGTTGCATGGATCTGGCCCTTGAAGCCGAGTGCGACCAGCCTAGGCAACAGGCCGGAATGGTCGATGTGCGCATGGGTGAGGATGACGAAATCGATCTCGCGCGGATCGAAGGGGAATGCGCGCTGGTTCTTCGCGCGCGTCTCGCGCCCGCCCTGGAACATGCCGCAATCCACCAGGAAACGGACGCCGTCCGCCTCCAGCAGGTAGCTGGAGCCGGTCACTTCGCGCGCGGCCCCGAGAAAGCTCAGTTTCATGGTTTGAGTGAAAGCCCGTCGGTGATGTTTTTCGAGTATGCAGCCGCCATGTTAATGCGTCTGCCGACGAATTCAGATTTCCGGATCGGCCAGGCACGCCAGCAGCGTGTCCGTCAGCCCGCGCATGGCCTCGGCAGTCGTCACGTAAGGCGGCATCACGTAAACCGAGCTGCCGATGGGGCGGATGAATGCGCCGCGCTGCAGCGCCGCCGCGTGGAAACGCGTGGAGAAACCCGCGCCGGCGTTGGCGACGTCGAACGCCCAGATCATGCCTAGATGGCGGAAATGGCGTACCCGCGGGTGCGCGGACACCTCGGTCAGTACGCGTGTGAATTCGGCGGCCCGTATCTCGTTTGCGGCAAGCACGTCGTCCTGCTCGAAGATGTCGAGCACGGCGAGCGCCGCACGGCAGGCGAGCGGGTTGCCGGTGTAGGAATGGGAATGGAGGAAGCCCCGTGCGCTCGCGTCGTCCCAGAACGCGGCGTGGACTTCATCCGTCGTCAGTACCGCGGACAGCGGCAGATAGCCCCCCGTGATGCCCTTCGACAGACAGATGAAATCCGGGCGAGCGACGGCCGCCTCCGCACGGCCGACCTCGTCTGCGCGCCGCCCGCCGGCCGGCATCGCCTGCTCGAATGCGAACATCGTGCCCGTGCGGCCGAAACCGACCGCGATCTCGTCGGCGATCAGGTGCACCTGATGCCGGTCGCACGACTCGCGCACCCTCGCGAGATACGCCGGGTGGTACATCGCCATGCCCGCGGCCCCCTGCACCAGCGGCTCGAGGATGAAAGCCGCCGTCGTCGCGGCATGTTCGGCAAGATACGCGTCGAAAGCCTCCGCGCAGCGCAGTGCGTACGCTTCCGCCGATTCGCCGGTTTCGGCGCGCCGCGCGTCCGGCGTCGGCACCTGTGCGGTATGCCGCAGCAGGGGCGCGTAGCTCGTCTTGTACAAGGGAATGTCCGTCACCGTGAGCGCGCCGACGGTCTCGCCGTGGTAGCCGTTCACCAGGCTCACGAAGCCGTTCTTCTCCGGCCGCCCGGTGTTGCGCCAGTAGTGCACGCTCATCTTGAGCGCGATTTCGGTCGCGGAGGCGCCGTCCGATCCATAGAAGGCATGCCCCAGGCCGGTGAGTCTCGCCAGGCGTTCCGAGAGCTCGACCACCGGCGGGTGGGTGGCGCCTGCGAGCATCACGTGCTCGATTTTCGAGAGCTGGTCCACGATCGCGGCGTTGATGCGCGGATTGCAATGACCGAAGAGATTGACCCACCAGCTCGAGATTGCGTCCAGATAACGTCGGCCATCCGCGTCGATGAGCCAAGGCCCGTCGCCGCGAACGATCGCGAGCGGCGGATTCGCTTCGAGGTGCTTCATCTGGGTGCCCGGGTGCCAGACGGCGGCCCGGCTGCGCCTTGAGAGAGTATGCATTCAGGTACCCGGCGCCATTGCCGGAGTTCGCGCGAGGGTCGATGGGCGGGCTCCTGGGCCCGGGCCGTCGGCTCGGCGGGATGGAATACTCGACGTGCGCTTCGGCCGGCGCCAATTGTAGCCCCGGTGGGGCCGATTCAGAAGTCAGACTCAGGGCAGCTCGCGTGCTGTGGCGGCAGCCGGATGGCCGCGATGATCGGCCGTTACCGTATTTCATCGCCGCGGCGAGAGGCGTCCGACGAAACCTCCCGGGACGCTTCCGTGCGCGCGGACATGGGCCTGCACGTGACGGGCATGGGGGCGAAAGGCGGTGCGCGCCGGCATGGCCTCCAGGACGTATCGCGCGGTGCCGGATCGGGCACAGCCCGCAATGACGCAACGCGACTCATTGGAACGCCCGCCCCGAGGGCGTCGGCGGACGATCTGATTGCACGCCACGCTCGGGTGACGGGGCATGCGTCTGCCTCCGCTCGCGGCCGCGCGCGCACAACATGATGAGCGGCAACGCGACGTCGGCCGATAAAGCCGGCGCCGCGCTTCCGCTCCACTGCCGGCGGTCTACGCTAGCCGTCGCGGCGATGCTGCTCCCGCAGGCTATGGCTCATGTGCTTGCCGATGACCGACATCAGGCGGATGCCTTCCTGCACCCCCGGGTCGCGCACGACGCGGATCATGCAGGACAGGCCCCCCGTCGCGGGCGCGGCGGCGGCGATCTCGCGGCTTGCCGAATAGAACGCGTCGGACAGCGCGATCAGGAGGTTCTGGGTTTCTTGCCGGTCCAGCACCTTCAGCAAGTGCATCATCCCTTGGTTGCGCGTCAGGCGGTCGAGCAGGGTGAGTCCTTCGCTCATGGCGCCCGCGGTACGGGTCACGATCTCGTCGGACAAGGCGTCGCGCGCCGCGGACACGAGTTGGGCGACCTCCACCAAACGCTGGAGATCCTCGGTAGACAAGGCGTCGAGCGGAATTTGTGTTTGCGTGTTCATGTTGGCCTCCCTCAGAGCAGTCCGCGGATGCTCGTCCAGTACATCTGGTTGTACGCCATCTTGAACCAGTGCATGGGCTTCGATGGCGGCTTGAGATCGGGCGGGTTCTGGTAGTTGAACATCGCGTACGTCGCACGGTCATGGCCCGCTTCGACGAAGCAATACACCTTGCCGTCGTACTCGGTCACGGGCACGCCGATCTTGATGATCGAGGCGATATTCGCAGCCACCACCTCCGCCTCGAAGTGCGCGGCGGAGCCGGTCTTGCTCACCGGCAGATTGGTGGCATCCCCGAGGACGTAAACGTCGTCGTGGCCGTCCATCGTCAGCTTGAACCGGTCGGTGGGAATCCAGCCGCCTTCGCCAAGATTGTTCTGCTCCATGACTTCCATGCCGCGATGGGGCGGGATGGCCACGAGCAGATCGTACTTCGTCTCGGTGCCTTCCTCGCTCTTCACCACCCGGTTCGGAACGTCGACTTCGCTGACGTTGAACAGCGTCTCGTACTCGATGCCCATGCGCTCGAATTCGGGTTTCGCCCAGGTCGCCACCTCCTTGATGGTGTGGATGCGGCCGATGGGATAGTGGTACTTGATCCGGATCTTGTCGCGGATGCCGCGGGTCTTGAAGTAATCGTGCAGGCTGAACACGAACTCGACCGGCGCAATGGGACACTTGTGCGGAACACCGACGACGATCGCCACCGTGCCTTCCTGCATCTCGCGCAACCGCTTGAACAACTTCACCGCGCCGGCTTCCGTGTAGAAGGTGTCCGAACCCTCCACCAGCCCGGGAATCGTCTCCGGCACGACGCGGGACCCGGTCGCGATGACGAGGATGTCGTACTCGTGGGTCTTGCCGCTTTTCGTGGTCACGCGCTTGTTTGCAAGATCGAAGGTCTTCGCCGGATCGACATGAAAATCGATGCTCTCCTCGAGCAGGCTGGCCTGATCGCGATAAAGCTCGTCCGGCGTCATCTGCCCGAACGCCACATAGAGCAATCCGGGCTGATACATGTGTTTGTCCGAGGCCGACAGCATCGTGATCCGCACCCGGCGCGCGCGAATATCGGCGCTGAGCCGCCGCGCCAGGTTGTTGGCAACGATCGTTCCGCCCGTGCCGCCGCCGACGACTAAAATCCTCATTGGATTCTCCTATCCGTAGTTTCACGCTCGCGGCGCTGAAGGCCACATGCAATGCCCGTGGCCGGTTTTTCCATACGATTACTTCGCCTTCCGAACCTTGATGTGCCAGACGCCATCGATCTTCTCGTTGCTCAGGATTTCATGCCCGACCTTGTTGACCCACTCGGGCACGTCCGCACCGGAGCCCTCGTCGGTGGACAAGAGTTCGAGCACGTCACCGACCTGGGCCTGCTTCATGTGCGTTATGAGCTCCATCAGGGGACCGGGGCAGAAGGTGTCGCGTGCATCTACAATTTTGCTGTCGCTCATCGCTGTTTCTCCAAACGCAAGGTGATTGGTTGCGTTGCCGCTTAAAAAGTGAGGATCTGGCCGCCTTCGGCATCGCTCAGAAAGCGCGTCAGACCCGTCGGTGGACCAAGCTCGGGGTCGAGATCGTCCTTCTCGAGCTTGAGAACGTCGAGCACCATCGAGCACGGCAGGATCGTGGCGCCTCCGAGTTCGACCGCCTGCTGAAAGAGCTGCTTGAAGGGCGGCACCCCTTTCTGCTCCATGATCGTTCCGATCTCGCCTTCCACCGGCGCTTCGCCGGCGTGGCCCTTCACGAAGTAGGGAACGGCATTCATCGACAGGAATATAGAGACGTCGTCACCCGTGGCGGCCGCGACAGACGCGATCATCGAGGCCATCTGGAGCTTTTCACGCGTTCCTGTCATGCAGACAATACTTAGTTTCGCCATGATCGTTTCTACCTTATACAAATGATCGATTTATGGTGATTAACGCCGCTACGTCGCCGTCGCTTCCAAAGCTGTCCAAAATCACTACGCAGCGTTCCCGTCGATGCCGGCGTTTCGCACCATGAAACATCCTCCACACTCAGCCCCGATGCCAGCTGAAGCGCTTGATCAACAACACGCAAATGGTGTCGAGCACAAAGCCGACGACCCCGATGGTAAGTATGATTCCCATGAGGTTTGCGTACTCGAGACTCTCGCGTGCATCCTGGACCGCATAACCGAAACCGGAGGTCACACCGAGGAATTCAGCGGGAATCACCACGATCCACGCAACGCCCAGCGCAAGGCGAACGCCGGTGATCACGTCGAACATGATCGCGGGCAGGATGATTCCAGTGACCATCTGCCACGGCTTAGCGCCGAGGTTGCGCGCAACCTTGAACCAGGCCGGATCGACCTTGGCCAAGCCCGCCGCGGTCGAGAAGGCAATTGGCCATATCGCCGCCACCGCGATCAGGAACACGATGGCCTGATCCCAACCCGCGAACACGACCACCGCGATCGGCTCCCAGGAAAGCGGGCTGATCATGCGCAGGAACTGGAACGGGACGTTGGTCAGACGCTGGAACCAGCGTATCTGTCCCATCAAGATGCCGATCGGCACGCCGATGGCGATCGCGATGCCCAGTCCTATGCCGAGCCGGTAGCCGGTCGTCTTGAGGGCGTCGGGAATGATGCCGTCGGCCCACAGATCCGGCAGTGCCTGCACCGCTTTCAGCGGCGAGAATTCCGAGAAGGTGGAGTTGTCGGGGTCGAGCGTGAGAAGGAAGATGCCGAGCCACCAGAGTGCCACCAGCACCGTCAGTCCCACGAAGAAGTGCAGCGACTTTTCCGACAGGTTCTTCATGTTCCGGGAAAAACAGCTGCCGCTGATTCCGGCGCTGACCACTCCTCTCCCAGTCTGCACAGTTTCTCCGTTCATCTAGTGGTCACTCCATCCGACTTGCGGCGTACGAAGGACGCCTTTTTTGTCCATTGCCCGGTTGCACTCCCTCATCCGGCCCGAGCACGGACGCGCCTCGAAGCGCGCCCGGCCGTACTGAGCAGCCGGCCTTCCCTCGTCGCAGATCGTCTCCCGCAGCATGAGTCGTTCTCCCTGGCTCATGGTCGAATCAGACGACACCGCCGCGATGCCAGCTGGCGCGCTTGATCAGCACAACCAAAATGCTGTCGAGGAAGTAGCCGATGACGCCGATCGTGACGACGAGCGCCGTCAGGTGGTTGTACGAGAGGGTCTCGCGCGCATCCTCGATGGCGTAGCCCAGGCCCGAGGTCACCCCGAGATACTCCGCAGGCACCAACACGATCCAGGCCACCCCGAGCGCGAGCCGGATGCCCGACAGGACGTCGAACATGATCGCGGGCAGGATCACCTGCGTGAGCATCTGCCAGGCACTGGCACCGAGGTTGCGTGCGACCTTGAACCATGCCGGATCGACTTTCGCCAGTCCCGCGGCCGTTGCGAACATCACCGGCCAGACCGCAGCGATCGCGATCAGAAAGATGATCGACCCGTTCCACGTCGCGAACACCAGCACCGCGAGCGGCGTCCACGCCAAGGGGCTGATCATGCGCACGAACTGGAACGGCGAGTTCGTGTAGTTGTGGAACCACTTGATCCGGCCCATCAGCACGCCGACCGGCACGCCGATCACGATCGCGATGAGCAATCCCATGCCTAGGCGATAGCCACTCGCAGCCGTGGCCGCCTGAAGCTTGCCCGCCCCCCACAGTTCCGGAAACGCCTGCATGGTCGGCACGAGGCCGAAGGTGGTGAAGTTCTTGGTCGTGGGATTCGCCCCCAGCCAAAGCCCGGCGACGAACCAGAGTCCACCGATGAGCGCGAGCCCGGCTACGGCCCAGCCAAGGCGTTCCAACAGGGGATGCAACCCCCCGCTGGCCCCGGAACGAACCTGGGTGCTCATACCTTGATGACCTCGGCGCGTGCGAACGGATCACCCTGCTGGGGAACGCTCTTGTCACGTTTCCAGTTCGGCCGTTTGTTCAGCGCGTTCTTGATGTAGGTGTAATTGACGAGATCCTTCTCGACGAACTCCGGGGTGAGGTTGTTCAGGAAATTGAGATCGCCGCCGACGAGGGTTCTCTTCATCTCTGTCACCACTTGGCGAGTCGCACTCGGGAAAGGCCAGCCCTGGAAGTTGATGCGCGACTGCCCCCACTCGGGATGCTGGATCGCGGGTGGCTTGGAGTAGTCGGGAACCGAGTACAGCATCATCGCGCGCTCGACGACCTCCTTCGGGAAGGGCAGATACTTCTTCCCGTCGCGGGACAGCATCTTCGCCATCGCCTGCCGATTGCTGGTCAAGTACAGCTGGGCATCGACGATCGCATTGTGGACGCTCTGCGCCCAGTCGGCGCGCGCGGGATCCATCGCATCATCCTCATGCATGATCACCACGCAGCAGGGATGGCCCTTCCAGACGTCGCCGGTGAAGCGAAGCAGGACGCCATCCGCGCGAAGCTCGCCAAGGGCGTTGAACGGTTCTGCGACGACGTACCCGTCGATCTGCCCCGCCGCGAGCGCCGGCGGCATGTCGGGCGGGTTGAGCACCAGCAGGTTGCACTCATTGGGCGCGAGCTTCGCGCTCTGCGGGCGGATCACCGGCGTGATGCCCGAGTCGCGCAACATCATCTGCCCGATGATGTTGTGGATCGAGTACCAGTACGGAACGGCGAACTGCTTGCCGCCAAAATCCTTCGGCGACTGGATACCGCTCTTCTTGCTGACGACGACCGCAGACCCGTTGGTGTGGTTCCAGGCCGTGATCTTCACCGGGAACTTGTTGTTGTACCGCATGTAGATCGGTACCGGAATCAGCATGTGCGTAATGTTGAAGCGCTGCGCCGAGAAGGCCTCGACGAGCGGCGACCAGCCGCGAATCAGCGTGGGCGGTGCCGACTTGATGCCGGCCTTCTTGAAGAAGCCCATTTCGTGCGCGACCAGCAGGGTCGCCGCGTCGGTGATCGGGATATAGCCGATCCGCAACACCGGATCGAAAGGCTTGGAGAATTTCTTCTGCGCCTGCGCATGCGCAGCGGACGCCATCAAGCCGTTGAGGCCGGCCATGCCGCCAAGCGCCAGAAGGCCTTTCAGCATGCCGCGGCGGCTGACGCTCGTACCGAGCACGCCGCCGAAAAGCGCGTCGTAATTCACCTCGAGGTTCGGATCCGGCATCCCGTCCGCGATGTCCGGATTGTCCGGCATGAGCTGCATACGCGGGTCGATTCGTTGCGATGGGCCGCAGGTTCCGCATGCGCACCCGTCGACGTGCACAAGGGGGCGCGGGGACAGCCATCCGTCTACAGTTTTCTTCATGCTCGGTCTCTCCTCAGTATTGGGGTCGACATTGCCGGCCCGTGTTTGCGTGTCCGCATTGACGCCATGCGCCGCGCGTAGCGGATGCCGGTTCCGGCCATCAGGCCAGGGCAGCGGACTCCGGTTTTTTGTAATTCGCGGCCTCCTGGAACAGGGCCATCAGGCGTGCACGCAGCGTCTGGACATTGGGGTCCGTCCGATCGCGCGGATCGGGAAGGTCGATGTCCATTTCGTGGATGATGTTGCCGGGCGACCCGGCCATGATCACCGCGCGGTCGCCCATGATGACGGCCTCGTCGATGTCGTGCGTGACGAAAACGATGTTGAAGCCCTTACGCTTTGCGATCGAGCGCACATCCTTCTGCAGCGACGAGCGGGTGAACGCATCGAGCGCAGAGAACGGTTCGTCGAGGAGCAGCAACTCGGGCTCCATCACCAGCGAACGCGCAAGCGCCACCCGCTGCTGCTGACCGCCCGAAAGGTCCTGCACGTTGTTGTCGGCCCAGGCCTCCAGTTCGACGAGCTTGATCGCCTCACGCACGCGGACGTCGATGTCTTCCTTGGACCAGCGCCCGAAGCGCAGGCCGACGCCGACGTTCTGCGCCACCGTCATCCAGGGAAACAGATGGGGGGCCTGGAACATCATCACCCATCTCGAAGAGGGGCCCGTGATGGCCTTGCCGTCCAGATAGACATTGCCTTCGGTGGGTTTGTTGATCCCGGCCAGGATATGAAGCAGTGTCGACTTGCCGCATCCGGAACGCCCGATGATCGCAAGCGCCTCTCCCGGCGGAGACGTCAGATCGACCCGATTGAAGGTGACCGGGCTTCGGGGCGTATAGCGGTGCGTGAGGCCCTGGATCTTGATTTCCGTTCCGCGCATTGACATCTGCAAGTTCCTTTATCTGCGTTGTCTGCTTCGATTTCGTGCTGCCGCACACCACTCTCCACCGCACGGGGCGGACTGTCCGGCCTCCGGTGGTTTCTTTTTCGGCTGGAGGATGAGCGTCAGCGGTTGTTTGGGGACGATGCGCCCGGCATTGCGCCGGGCGACACCGTCACGCGCTGTTGAGCCGCTTCCCGACTTCCTCCATGCGGCTGGCGAGCTCGCGCTCATCCAGGATGCCCCGCTTGATGAGGGAGTGCGCCAGTGCGAGAAGCTGCCGCTCAGGGAACGGCACGTCCTCGTAAAGCGTCTCGGACAGCTCGTCCTCCTCGGCGCGACGCTCGAGTGAAGGCAGCACACACGAGCCCGGCTCGACCTGGTCGTACGATTTCACGCAGGAGTCCGCGGCGAGCATGTCGCACGTGGTTTCCAGATCGATCTTCCAGGGAGGATCGGGGTTGGTCACGCCATACTGCGCGGCGAGATCCTCCCAGACGCGGCCACGGCCACGGACGTCCTCCAGGACACCGATCGGCTTGAGATCGGTGCCCTGCCATCCTCCAAGCGCACCCTGGTTGGTTTTTTCAACGTTGGCCATTCATCTCTCCTAAGGTGTCGAGAGCGTCAAACTCTCAATGGTCGTGATGGACCGGACGGTTCGCCTTGAGGGTGGGCCACTTCACGTTCGCGGTGACGCCGACCTTCGGAACCGCCACGCCGATCAGGCAGTCACGCGTCACCAGCTCGGCGAGCTGATCCTCGGTCCAGCCTTCGGTTCCCTCGGGGCGCACGGGCATGACGATGTAGCGCGTCTTCTGGTTGGAGTCGGCAACACGGACCTCGACCTCCGGCGGCAGCTGCAGACCGAATTCGGTCAACACCTGGCGCGGCCAGCGAACGAGACGGCGCCGATAGTTCGGGGTGCGATACCACTCCGGCGACTGGCCAAGAATCGGACGCGGATAGCACGAACACAGGGTGCACACCACGACGTGCTTCAGCGTGGGCGTGTCGGCAAGGACACGCAGGTTGCAGTAGTCGCTCGGCGTGCCGAACTGGGTGGGCGGGCTGGTGACCCAGTTCACGCCGACGGCCTTGCTGGCCTCGACCCCATCTTCGATACAAAGCTTCTTGTATTCGGGATCGAGCCACGCCTTCGCAACCAGACGGGCCGCGGGCACCGGGCCGAGCGTGTGGACGTATTCCTTCCAGACCCGATGGTCTTCAGCAGAGAAAAGCCCCTTCTCGATGGCGAGCTCGCGAACAGCCATTTCGAGAATCTCGAAATCGCTCACCTCGTCCACCATCGGCGCCGGCTTGTGGTCGTGATCGTGATCGTGGTCGTGATCAGTGTGCTTGTCAGACATGCTTGGTTCCTCTAATCAATGGCGAGCAGACGTGATGTCAGGCCCGTTCCAGGTAACGTTCCGGCATCTCGGTTTCGAGCGTGTCGTTGTTGAAGGTGTCGCTGTACTCAGGCCAGAGCTCCTTCTGCGCAAACATGATGCTGTAGAACCACTCAGGGTGATCCTCGTTACCGAAGGCCTCGTCTTCCGCAGCAGGGCTCTCGTAGACAAGCTTGACGACCGTCCCCACGGCACCACGCGTATAGGTCATGGTGCGCGTGTAGAACAGGTCAGGGATATCCTTCACCCGGACGCGGTCGCCTTCCTTGAACTTGGGCTCACCGGCGAGCCCCTTCCAGCACTGCGGATCGCCGATGCCCGTCGCGCGCTTGGCATGATGGGTCCGGTCGTAAACTGGCTTACTCATAGTTTTTTCCCTCAGGTAAGGTCACTTGGTCTTTGCGGGGAGGTACTCGCCCAGGCCTTGTCCAGACTTCACGCGCTGCTTCAATTCGTCGATCTTGTTGTGCAGCTCGGTCAGCGTGACGAACTGCTTGTCGACCATGATGCGTGCGGCGGTCAGCAGCCAGCGGCCGTAATAGGGCAGACCGAGATACTGGGTCTGGCCGACGTCGCAGTTCTGCTTGCGGCGGCGCTCTTCCGCCGTCCATACGCCGCGCCAGCCGAAACATTCACAGGTCGCGAAGGTGTTGAGCTCCCAGAGCTCCTCTTCCTTCTCGTTGTAAACGACGGGGATATCCGGCTCACCGCCGATGTCGTGTTGCGCCCGCGTATACGCACGCCACAGCGTGTGATCGATCTCGGTCGGTGCGGGCGCATGGGTCTGCTTGTGCAGAGCCGGCTGCAGAAGCGGGGTCGTGTTGAGGTGTCGCAACACCTCCTGCCTGGTAGACGATGACATGGTTTCTTGGCTCCTCTTTCTGATTACGGACGTGCCAGCGCATGCGTACGTAATGCCTAATCAACATGTGCGAAACTGCAGGTTCGCCTCTGCCAACTACGAAACATCAACGACTCGAATTCGCCTCGCGTACCGCGGGGTGACCAGCGCTTGACAGCTGAAGCCCTTGACGTGTCTAGACTATGGGTGAATCGCCCATAGATATCCAAGACATAATTTCGATGATGGCTATAGGGCGTGGCTATACCAGAACGCCGCCCTCGCACGCGTCGCGATTCGATGAGGCGTGTCCTTGAAAACCCTTGTGGCGCAAGGCTTTTCGTCGCCCGCCATGAAGACGGAAGCCGATACTGCGTGCCGCCGACCCACCGAGATGGACCCCGGGAGGCAAGAGGAGATGGGTACAAACCCACGATGACGTCGTCGTGAACGACGCCGAAGACAGGCGTGTCCGCGCGTAAAGCCCGGCTGCACGCCGGACAAGTGCATAACGCGAAATCAAGAATTCATTATCGGAAATTTCACCTTGCAGCCCGGCTGTGAGCCCTCGCCACCCGGTGTTCGAGCTGCAAGCGACCGGCATGCCGGGCCCCAGAATGAAAACGTGACGCGCCGGCCGTTGTTGCGGACACTGACGATTCGCACCCGGGAGCCTCGATGGCGCATGCACCGATAAGGAAGTCGGGTAGCGCGCGGCTTCCGCCACAAACCTGCGTGCCGTCATGTTCTTCGCACCGCCAGCTCATCCACGATCCCGCTTCGCCGCAATCGCGGCTTCCACGGCCGGGGCCGGCCGCGCCTGCCCCGCCACGACGGCAACCGGCGCAACCGCGGTCTGATCGATCAACACTTCGATCACTGCCGGCCTGCCCGCATCGAGTGCCTCGCGGATCGCCGGCCCGAGGGCCTTCGGATCGGTCACCCGTACGCCCCACGCACCCATCTCGCGCGCCACGCCGGCAAAATTCGTCGACCCGAATTCCGACAACTTTTCCAGATCGCGCGAACCCGCCCACAGGCTACGCAGAAGATGGGTCTGAAACGCCATCGCCTGGTTGTTCAGCACCACGGTGACGACGTCGATACCGTTGCGTATTGCGGTTTCGAGTTCGGTGAGGTGATAAAAGAACCCGCCATCGCCGGTGAAGGCAATCACCGGGCGCTCGGGTACCGCGGCTTTGGCACCGATGGCTGCCGGAAACGCCCAGCCCAGGCTGCCCTCACAATGCAGGAAATTTTTTCCGGCAGGCAAATCCATGTACACGCCGGCCCAGGTGCCGACATAACCCGTGTCCGCAACGTAGAGCGTGTCGGGAGGGCAGGCATCCACGAGTTCGACCGCCAGTTGCTCGGGCCGGATCGGGATTGCATTGCCATGCGTACACGCCGCTTCGCCATCGCGCCAGGCGCGCAGGCTCGTCTGCGCACTCGCCACCCAGTCACCATGCGCCGTGCGCCCCTCCGTACCGGCAACCGTCAGCATCTGCCGCAGGACGCTCCGCGCGTCGCCCACAAGCGGCAGGACGTTCGGGTAGTTCGCACCGGGCTGGGCCGGATTGATATCGATATGGATCACGCGCATCCCCGGCTCCGGCATTCGCCTCATATTCGTCGTGGCGCCACCCTGATGGCAGCCTACGTAGAGCACGAGATCCGCATTGGAAACGATCGCATCGGTAACCGGGCGCCGGTAAGTACCTGTAACACCGAACGCAAGGGGGTGCCGGTCGTCGATGCTTCCTTTACCGTTCAGCGTGGTGGTGACCGGGATGTCCAGCAACTCCGCCAGCGCCGTCACTTCCTCCCAGGCACCCGATACCAGAGCGCCGCGGCCGCAGATCATCACCGGACGTTCCGCATCACGAAGCTCGCGTACCGCCTGCGTGACCAGCGCATCATCCGCCGCGGGGCGAAACGCCGGGTAGGAAAAATAGCGCGGATCAAGATAACGAAAGTCCAGCTCGGATTCGGCGCTCTCCAGCGCAGCGTCGAGATAGAGATGCACCGGCCTTGGTGCACCGGTCGTCATTTCCCGATAGGCCTTGCCGAAAAACTCGGCCATCCGCTCGATCGATCGCACCTCCGCGTCGTATTTCGTGACCGGACGAAAGTCCACGTAGGCTTCCTGATACGAGTTGCCGTGGTAACGCGAACTTGATGGCGCCGGGGTGACGGCAAGGATGGGGGTGTGGCTTTGCCACGCGTCCACGAGTCCTGCGTACAGGTTGGTTGCGCCCGGACCGCCCTGCGCGATCACCAAGGTCGGCCTGCCGGAGGCCTGGGCGTAGCCATCGGCCATGTAGCCGGCGGCCTTCTCAGAATGGCACAGTACGCGCTTGACCGGATCGTTCGCCAATTCCACGAGCGTCGGATACAAGAACGTCGGTACGAAAAAAACCGCCTTCGCCTCGGAGCGCCGCACCAACGCCGCGAGGAATTGCCCGCCAGTCAGCGTTTGCGGGCACTCATCGGCGGACGAGGCCGTGGAAAGATCGAACTGGCTTGCCGTTATCAACCCCATCGCACTTCTCCTTCTTCGTTCCGCCGCAGTTTCCGCCAAGCCTCACATCCCGTGTACGCGCACATCGCGAACCCACTCAGGGACACTCGGGATGGCGGCGTACCTCTATCCGCGCCGGGCCGGCAATCGCGAGCGTCGGCGTGTCGCCGCCGGCCCGGATACCCTTGGCCAGGGCGCGCACGTGCGGGTAGAGGCGCGTGACGTCGGGGTCCTGTGCGCTCGCACCGTAGCGTTTCTTCACACCCTGTTCGCTCAGTTGAACGTAGTGGTCGGGGGCGACGCCATGACGCTTCAAGGTCTCCCGCACGCAGGCGAGCGGGCAGCCGTCGAGCGCAAGAATCGGCCGGCCGGAGACCGCCTCGCGGACGAAACGCGGAATGTCGGCGCCCACGCCGGCGATGCAGGACATCCGCGCTTCGCCTTCGTGGTCGAGACGCAGCGCCAATGCGTTTGCAGTCTGCGCCGCACTGGAACAGCCAGAGCAGCTGTACACCAGTGGAAGATGCTTGTCTGGTCGAGTCATTACGCCTCCTGCAACTGTCCGTTCGCAAAGTCCGCCGCGCCGGGGGGTAGCCGCCTCGGCATCGTCTCAATGCACGCCGGACTCGGGGCATCGCGACACATCACGGCGACAAGTCCGGGCCAACGGTTTAACACCGTCGCCGATGGCAGCGCATGCGGAAAAACCCCGGCGGCGCCCCGCACCGGACGCATGGACCCGGTATTACGCGGGTTCCAGCCAACGTTCCGGCATCTCGGCCTGTACCGTATCGGTCGGGCTGGCCTCCGGATCGTCCGCGCCCCAAAGGTCCACGTGGCGAAAGCACACGGAATAAAACCATTCCGGCTGGTCCAGATTTCCCCACGCCTCGTCTTCCGGCGTCGGACTCTCGTAAACGATGGTCACGACCGTCCCCACGGCACCGCGGGTATAGCCGGGCGTCTGGTTGTAAAAGACATCCGGAAGGTCCTTCACGCGCACGCGATCACCCACTTCGAACCGTGCCGGACCGCCGGCCTTCCCCCGATAGCACTGGGGGTCGCCTACGCCTTCGGCCATTTCGGCGATGCGGAGCCGGTCATACAGGGGAGACTCGGTCGCCTTGCCCGAACAATCGCCGGGAGCGAATCCGCCGGCAAACCCTGGGAAATCACTTGTGCTCATAGCGCTTTTTCACCTCATCGATCTTGTTGGTCAGTTCGGCCAGCGTGACGAGCCGCTTGTCGACCATGGCTCGTGTGGCGGAAAGGAGGAAACGTCCGGCGTAAGGCAAGGAAAAGTACTGCTTCTCCCCCAGGTCGACGACCCGGCGGAGCTTTTCCGTGTGGTTCCAGATACCACGCCACGCCAGGCATTCGCAGGTCACCAGGGTGTTCGTTTCCCACGGCATCTGTTCACGCTCCTGCACGCGGATGGGACCGCCGGCTTCGCCGCCGAGATCGTGGGCCGTTCGCATGAACTCCTTGAACGTGCCGCTGAAGGAATGGGGGTCGGGAAACCCCTCGTCGTCCGCTCCAGGATTGCCTGGATTCATCGTCCCCTGCTGGAGGGGCTTGGGTGTGGCGTTCGAAGTCATGGCCAGTCCTCACTTTCTGCCGTGGATGTTGCCGGAAAGCCCCGGATGCACCGCTCGTCGCAAACGCGTGTCGCGCAAAGCGGACGGGGGAGACCGTGTGGTGGACACCTTCGATACGCCCGGCCACGCGATCAAGAAAGACCGTTTATGGAATTCACTATGCACAAGTCCTTTATTAATTGCCAAGACATAATCCCGATGCGCGTGATAGGGATCCGCTATACGTGAAGCCGGCAGCATCGGGCTGCGGCCGTCACCGTAGCGGGCATGCATGCACCGTGCAGGCGATCGCGCGCAAGCGGCGTCATCGAATTCACGTGGAGACTCTCGTTGATCGGTGTCGGACGGATGCAGGCGCCCATCCTCCGTGATGACGCGCCGGGCCTGGCCAACATTCGCGCGCCGGGCCTCAAAGCCCGGATGCGTCAGGTTCGCTGGGCCAGATAGGTGTAGTAGTTGCAGGCTGCGAAGAAAAACCCCTCGTCCATCGCGTACAACTGGTAGTCGAGCCACTCGTCGACCGCCTCTACAGGAAGCACTTGCGCGCGCTTGACGTAAGGCACGTAGGTTTCGGCGAACGACTTGAAGTAGCTGCCGCTGCCGATTTCCACCACGGCATCGCCCCACGCCTCGGCCACGGCGAGCCGGTGCTCGCGCAGCAGCCGCGGCAGGTCGTGCATGATGAGCGGATTGTTGAATGTCGCGGTTGCGAGCGCGTCATTCATGCGCCGGCCGAAGGCATGATCGGGATACGCGTAGGCAAGCGACGAATAGTCCCCGTCGAAGATCGCAACGGTACCGCCGGGGCGCACCACGCGCGCCATTTCGCGCAATACTCCGGCTGGGTCGGCGGCGTGGCTTACCAGCGTATGTGCGAACACCACGTCGAATGAAGCGTCTGGAAACGCCAGCCCATGGGCATCGCCCTGCTGGAAAACGACGTGCTCGGCGAGATTCTCACTCTGGGCGAACCGATTCGCCGCAGCGATGAAATGGGCGCTCTGGTCGATTCCGCAGGCATGTCCGGAAAATCCCGGCTGGCGCGCAAGCATGCGCAGCGCAGCGCCTGTACCGCATCCCACTTCGAGCACCCGCACATTTCCGGACAATGCCAGCCGTGCCGAGTACTTTTCGAACAGGCGTGAGAACACGGCGTCCTTGGCACGGCTTTCCAGTCTCGCGACCAGACGGTCGAGCGCTTCTTCGGCGAGTTCATTGACAAAACGGTGCGGATCCCGGCCAGACATCATTCAGGTACCTCGCACAGCCGCGCATGATGGAATCCACGCAAGAGCACGGCCAAAAAAAAGCCGCTCCACGAAGGAAGCGGCAAAACAACAACCGGCAACGGAGGCAATGCCGGGTTGAGGACACAAGCTTCACGTGCGACATCGGAATTCCGCTGTCACGTGCCCGGTTCGCGGATCCTTACCAGGACTTGTAAGGCAGGAACTTGCCGCTGATCGTGACCAGGACGCGGTCGCCATTGGGATCGGACTGCCGATCGATGTTCATCTTGAAATCAATCGCGCTCATGATGCCGTCGCCGAACTTCTCGTTGATCATCTCCTTGATCGTCTCGCCGTAGACGTTGAGCATCTCGTACCAGCGATATATCAGGGGATCGGTCGGAATCGGCTTCTCCCAGGTCTTGGTCGGAAAACGCTGCAAGGCGGAAGACAGTTCGGTGCCAAGGCCGAGCTTTTCTGCGACCGAATCCGCCTGCGGCTTTTCAAGATGGTTCATGCCGAGGCAGGCAGAGCAGACAAACTCGGGGGACATGCCCGCGGCATCGGCAATCGCGGACCAGGTCAATCCCTTGTCATGCTTGGCCTGAAGAATGGCCTCTCTCATTTCTACCTTGTTCATCTGCGTCATCCTTTGAAATTCTGATCCTGCATTCGCGCATCGGGCCAGGACCCGATGCGCGTTTCAGTTCAAGCGCTCACGAGATCCCGATGACCGGGATCCCGATCGACCGTTCAGGCCGCGTTGTACAGCCGGCCGTGGAACACCTTGCTGGTGTCGAAGCCACGCAGGGTCTTGGCTGCGGCAAGCACTCCAAGGTCGACCAGGGGCTCGATGAGGATGACCGCCATGTAGGCCATGCCGAAGGCGCCGATCTCATAGAGATTGCCCGCGCCCACGCCCTGGCCATAGACCGCCCAGAACGCAACCCAGGTGACGATGCCGGCCTGGTAGGTGGTCGACAGCGCCAGGCATTGCTTGTACGAAACGTCCTTGTACGCGGTCTTCTCCGGGATGATGCGGGCGGCCACTGCGCTCAGCGCGAACAGCGGCACCAGCAGTGTCGTCACGTTCATGCCATACTGAGGCAGGTCTGCGGGTGCGAAGAACAGGCCTTGGGTCAGCAGCCCGAGCCCTAGCCCGATCGCCGCGGCGGCCGGACCAAACACCAGGAAGAGCGTTGAGCCGAGGATCAGATGCACTTCAGATACGCCAACCGGCGCATGCGGAAGCACCTGGAAAAAGCAGAACACCATCAGCGCTGCCATCAGGCTGCGGACACCCAGCCGCGCGACGCCGTCCCGCTTGACGGTGCCCCAGGCAAGCTTCGCCGTATAGCCCAACACCCCGACCGCAGTGGCATAACCCAGCGCCATTTTGGCCCCATCGACAATACCAGGCTCAATATGCATGATTACTTCCTCCTAAATTTGCGTCGAACTCACTAACGGACCAGTCAGCCAACCGGGGCAAGGCGACCGGAAGTACCAGGACGAACCGGCCCCCACGATCGGAAATGGTGAGTCCGGCCATCGTCGCAAGCGCTCCCCAGCGTGCCCGTCCGGAACATCCCCACGTTCTTGGCGTCTCAGCCATTGACACGGAACAGCTTGTCCTGACGCTAGGCATGGCGTAGCGTTGAAGGAAGCAGCCCGGCCGCTGGCATGGCTAACTATCGATCATGCGAGTTTGGTTTTCCAAGACTAAATTCCGATTGACCCCATAGGGATCGGTTATGGATAGGAACCTCGTTTTCCCCCGTTCGCTGCGCTATCTCATGGCGGTGGCCGAATACCAGAGCTTCACGCGGGCCGCCGAAGCGCTCTACGTTTCGCAGCCGACTCTCTCCCAGCAGATCAAACAACTGGAAGATCTGCTCGACGTGCAATTGCTGGACCGGACCGGACGGAACGTGCGGCTGACACCGGCAGGAGAGATCTACCTGTACCACGCGCGCCGCGCGCTGGGAGAGCTCAATGCAGCCGAGCGGGCGATCGGCGAGTTGCACGACCTGAGCCGTGGCAGCCTTCGCGTCGGGATGACGCCGATCACCGAATACCTGGCCATCCCGTTGCTGGAACAATTCAATGCCCGCTTTCCCGGCATCAACGTGAACACGCTGGAGATGCCGCAGGACGAGATACGGTCGGCACTGGCGGACGACCAGATCGACATCGGGTTCTCCTTCAGCAACGCCAGCGCGGCGGATGCGGTATCGGACGACATCGACAGTCATATCCTGTTCGTCGAAACCCTCAAGCTTGCCGTCGGCAAGGGCCATCCGCTCGCGGAGGAAACCGCGCCGATGACCATGCACGTGCTGGAGCAGGTGCCCCTCGTCATGCTCAACAAGGGCTACGCGTTGCGGCGCAGCATCGATCAGTACTGCCTCCAGCAGGACATCAAGCTTTCCATCGTGATGGAAGCAAGCTCCCTCAGCATGATCATCGAGATGGTCCGCCTCGGCCGGCTTGCCACCATCCTCCCGGATACGATTTCGTGTGCGCAGCCGGGATTCCGCTGCATCGCCCTGCTGCCGGAGTTTCCTCATCACACGATCAGCGTCGTGTGCCGGCGGGGTGCGTACAAGAGCCCGGCATGCCAGGCATTTGCTGAAGTCGCGTCGAACTGGTCCGCGAGCAAGTGCCCGGTAACGCCCAGCCACAGGCTGCGGCCCTGCCCCATGGTCGACGTGTGCGCGAAAGTGAAGGAGGGATTCGGCGATGGCGGAAATGCGCCCGACGGCGAATCCGGCGAGTCATAGCCGGCGCAACGGTCACGCGCCGCTGACCTAGCGCAATCCACCGACGGCGTGCCGCTTCGTGATGCGCGCCAGCCGACCTCGATCCACGCGTCATGCGTGAAGCCGTGCAGCAACGCCAGCCGTCGCACGTCGATCCACGGGCGGACGCATCTGCCCGATCCACAACATCACCACGCGATAACGGCTGAGCTCGGCCCAACGCGCGCCGCACCCAGGATCACGAACATCGACTCGCTCCGCCGATGGCGAGCAACATCACGGATGGGAGCCACATAGGTGATTCCTATCGCGTCCATCGAAACTCGATCTTGGACGGGCGACGGCATTCGCGCCAAAGTCCAATCATGCACAACGAGCCGCCCCGTTTCCGTGGGGTTCTCTAGATGAAAGTCGACTTGGCACCGCTATACCGGGATACCGCGCTCGGCCGTGAGGCGGCGACGCTGCTCGGCCCGTGCGTGCAATGCGGCCAGTGCACATTCGTCTGCCCGACCTTTCGCTTGCTGGAGGACGAATGGGACGGTCCGCGCGGCCGCATCTATCTCATCAAGCTGTTGGTCGAAGGCAAGGAACCCGATGCGGCCAACCTCTTGCCCGCCTATACGCTCGATTCGCTTGAAGGACGATCGCTCCCTTCCAATCTGCAGTTCCACCTCGATCGCTGCCTCAGCTGCCGATCCTGCGAAAGCAGTTGCCCGCAGGGCGTTCAGTATGGACGCCTGCTCGACATCGGACGGGAACTGGTCGAGAAAGCCGCCCCACGCCCGCTCCGGGAACGATTCGCACGGCGTGCCCTGCGGGCGGTCGTACCGCACCGTCGCCGCTTCACCGCATTGTTGCGTACCGGGCAGGCCTTGCGTACCTATCTGCCGGAGACCGTACGCGCCAGGGTTCCACAACAGCGGGTTGCCGGCCCGTGGCCGGACCGCCCACATACGCGTCGCATGCTGATCTGGCAGGGTTGCGTTCAGCCGGCGCTGGCGCCGGAGATCAATGCCGCAACGGCGCGGGTACTCGACCGTTTCGGGATTCGGGCGATTGCCGCAAGCGACGGATGCTGCGGCGCCCTGAGCCATCACATGGCCGCAACGGACGAGGCCCGTGCATTCATGCGCAAGAACATCGATGCCTTGTGGCCGCACGTCGAAGCGGGTGTGGAAGCGCTCGTGATCACGGCCAGCGGATGCGGTGCGCACTTCCGCGACTACGGCCGTCTGCTGCACGACGATCCGGCGTATCGGGACAAGGCGGTGCGCATCTCGGAGTTCGCGAAGGACATCGCCGAGATCATCGCAGCGGAATGGCGGGACGAGTTGCTGCCGGAGCAGCCTGCTTCGCAGCGGCCGCCGCGTATCGTTTTTCAATCCTCGTGCAGCCTGCAGCACGGAGAAAAATTGAACGGCGTCGTCGAGAAACTCCTGAAACGGGCCGGATTCAAGTTGCTGCCGGTGAGCTACGGCTTCATGTGCTGCGGCGCCGCGGGCACCTATTCGCTGCTGCAGAGAACGCTTTCGGAATCCCTGCGCGCGAACAAATTGGACGCGCTCATGGCGAGCCGCCCCGCGGCAGTCGCCACCGCCAACATCGGCTGCCTCGCCCATCTGGACGCGGTGTCGCCGGTGCCGGTCCAACACTGGATCGAGATGCTTGATGCGCGGCTTTCCGGCCGTGTGACGCGCAGCCGCGTTGCCGGCGTCATGGACCCGGCCGCACGGCACTCAAGCCGGGCGCTCGCATCGGGTCTCATCTTCCTGCTCGCCGCCCATTGGCCGGTGTCAGCGCGAGCGGCTCACCCGCTGTTTACCGAGGATACCGGCACGCAGGGCGCGGGACGCTACCAGATTGAACTGACGCGCGACCGGAGCAGGAATACGGATGACGGCGTCCGAACCCTTGCACGGAGCAGCAACGCCGTCTTCTCGGCCGGCTTGACCGACAACCTGGATTTCATCCTGAGCCTGCCGCACGAACGTCTGATCGAGAAAACAGGCGCCACAAAATCGACGTACTCGGGTTACGCCGACACGGAAATCGCGGCCAAGTGGCGGTTCTACGAGGATGGTGCGCTGAGTTTCGCACTGCGCCCCGGCCTGGGGCTGCCGACCGGCGACGAAAGCGAGGGCATGAGCGCCGGCCACGTCAGCCCCAGCGTGTTCGCCGTATCCAGCTACGAGCGCGCGTCATGGGTGTTTCACGTGCACGTCGGTTACGCCCCGATCCGCGATCGGGGGCCGGACGAGCATGGCCACGTCTATCACGGCTCCATCGCGGCCGAATACCACATGAACGAGCGCCTGCGCGTCGTGAGCGATGCCAGCGTCGAGCGCAATACGGACCGGAACGGATACCCCAACATCGGCTCGATGGTGATCGGGCTGGTGTTCTCGCTGACGCCGAATCTCGACTTCGACCTCGGCTACCGCAAGGGCTTGACCGACCCCGCCCCGGACCACAACTGGCTCACGGGTCTGGCTTTCCGGTTCTGAGCCGAGCGCCGCGCGCCCACGGTCGATTGCCGACCGCGCCGCATCGGGGCGCCTACCTCACAGGCTCGCCAGCTCGCCGCGCACTACCGGAACGACATGGCCGCCGACGTGCACCTCGGGCGTTCCATCGGCCATGCGCGCGCGCAGCATCACCAGGGATGGACGCCTGATCTCGTGCCCCTGCTCGATCCGCAGAGAAAGATCGGGGCCGGTGAAGTACGCGTGTTCCAGCAGATAGGCGCCAAGGAAGGCCGCGCCGTTTCCCGTCGCCGGATCCTCACGCACACCGTGCGCCTCGAAGAAGAATCGAGCGCACAAATCGTTCCGCGGATCGTGCGTCTCGCGACAGAACAGGTACACGAGAGGCGGAAACCCTTCGGACGCCAGACCGGCGAACGCGTCGAGATCCAGCCTGCTGCGGCGCAGCGCATCGAGGCTGCGCAAGGGCACGAGCATGGCGGACGTCCCCGCGGAGAACTGCTGGACCGGAAAAGACGTATCGATGTCCTGCACCGGGAGTCCGACTGCGGTCGCCATCCGTTCCGGTGTGCAAGTCTTTTCCCGCGATACCGGCGGCGCACGAAACCAGAGCGTCTCATTTCCCTCGGCAGACGTCTCGAACGTGACCGGAATCTGGCTCCGCATGAGATTCAGCCTCACCGGACCGCCGGCAGCGGACGAGACATGATGACGAAGCACCCACGCGGTACCGAGAATCGGATGACCGGCGAAGGCGATCTCCCGCGCCGGTGTGAAAAGCCGTGTGCGGTAGCCGCCGTCGGCTTCGGGCCGGGGTGTCACGAACGTGGTTTCGGAGTAATTCGTTTCCGCCGCCAGGCGCTGCATGGTTTCGTCGGGCAGCGGTTCATCGCTGACGACGACCGCCAGCGGATTTCCCGCGCAGGGCTGCTCGGCGAAGACGTCGACGATGTAGAAGCGATGTGGCATGGCGTGCGTATTCCGTGGTGGAGATCATCTTCCCGAAGCTTGCAAGACGTACGCGCGCCATCGCACGGGGCTCCCTGCGTACGTACGCAAGCAGCCGGATGGTCGGCGCACCCGGGGATCGCGGCGTTCCATGCCCACCGCAAGGCCATCCGCACCCGCAGCACGACCGCCTGGTGGATGGCCTCCGATGCCGACACCCGCCGAGACACCGTCGCGATGGGCCCTGGGCACGTCATCGGTGCCGCGATGACGTGCCCGTCAGCCTGCCATACGCAAAGCGTCGGAGACGACCGTGCGCACGCCCATATTCGTCATCGGCGCGTCCGGGCGGCGCTTGACGCGCTACGCTTCCCTGCCGCCGATGAGGCGATAGGCGAGCGCCCCGAGCACGCCGCCAATGATCGGCGCCACCCAGAACAGCCACAGCTGGGCCGTCGCCCAATCCCCTACGAACACGGCAACCCCGGTGCTTCGCGCCGGGTTCACGGACGTGTTCGTGACCGGAATGCTGATCAGGTGGATGAGCGTGAGGCACAAGCCGATCGCGATCGGCGCAAAGCCTTGCGGCGCACGCTTGTCGGTCGCGCCGAGAATCACGAGCAGGAACATCATCGTCATGACCACTTCGGTCACCAGCGCGGCGAACAGGCTGTAGCCGCCCGGCGAATGGTCGCCGTAGCCGTTCGAGGCGAAGCCTGCGGATACGTCGAAGCCGGCTTTCCCGGTAGCGATGAGATACAGAACGCCGCCGGCCACGATGCCCCCCAGTACTTGCGCGATGATGTAGGGCACCAGATCCTTCGCGGGAAAGCGGCCGCCTGCCCAGAGGCCGATCGTCACCGCCGGATTGAGATGGCAGCCTGAAATATGCCCGATGGCGTAGGCCATCGTGAGCACGGTGAGGCCGAACGCGAGTGCCACGCCGAGCAGGCCGATGCCGACCTCCGGAAACGCGGCCGCGATGACGGCACTACCGCAACCACCCAGAACCAGCCAGAACGTCCCGAAGAACTCCGCACCATATTGCTTCATGATTTCCGTCCCTCCCGTTGAGTCTCGCGGATTGTAATCGCAAATCATGACAAGCCGGGACGCTACCAAAGAGGCGGGGCGACGGTCGATATCGATGCGGGGCTGCCCCGTATTCCGGCCGGCACCTGCACGCTCGCCGCATGAATTGAACGACCGGAAATGCTGGAAACCCCTGCAGGCAAACGTACGAGATGTTCAGGCGGTGCGACTTCGGGCTGGCGCGGGATTGGCTCCGGCCCGGTGCCGCGAGCGCATCGGAGGGAAGGAAAAACACGGCATGGCGAGCCACCAAGGGCTACGGCGCAAGTCCAACGACAGCTTGCGCCGCAGGCGTCGACCCAGCCGCACTTTTCGTGTGGGGTCGTCCGGCGGCTGCCAGGCCCAACGCTCAGGCGTCCAGACCTTCCGCCCGCATCGCCTCACGCACCATCGGGCGGGCAGCGATGCGCCCGACATAGCTTTGCAGCGCGGGCCAGCGGCCGAGATCGATCTGGAACAGCCCGGTCCAGCCAAGGACCGTGAAAAGATAAGCGTCGGCGATACTGAAATTCTCGCCGAGCAGATAGGGACGATCCGCAAGTGCATCCACCAGGAAATCGCAATAGCGCTCGAACTGCGCGATGCGATCGGCCTTCCACTCCGGCGTGATGGCGGGATTGAACAGCGCGCCGAGGCTCTTGTGGATTTCGGTGGCGATGAAGTTCAGCCACTCGATGAGGCGGTAGTGCTCCCGCGTGCCGGGCTTGGGCGCGAGCCCCGCGGCAGGTTTGTTGTCGGCCAGATATTGCATGATGGCGGCCGCCTCGGTCAGCACCTCGCCGTCATCGAGCCGAAGGGCGGGCACGTAGCCCTTGGGGTTGACCCGAGCGTAGTCCTCGCCGCCCTCGGTCTGCTTCGTCATGAGATCGACACGATCGAGATCGAACCGATAATCCGCCTCACGCAACACGATGTGCACCGCCATCGAGCAGGCGCCGGGATAGAAGTAGAGCTTCATGGTTGCCTCCTGTGAGTATTTGGGCCGAGCACATAACTACCGCCAATATAGTCCGCCGGAGTCCAGTTGAAGAGGACTCGCTTCCACCGTGCAGTATCCTCCCCGCACGCCCGGGCCACTGCGGCACGACGGCCACACACCGGATGGCGACCCTCGCGGACTGTCTGCGTTGGGCGGCACGCTTCCCTTGAGTTGGGATGCGATCCGGCCTGAACGGCCATTGGTGCGCTCAGCGCAGGCTGACGGCGTCCAGACCGCGACGGGCTACGAGCCCCCGAGGGAAGGCCGCAATGCCGCACGATGGCGGCCGGCCCATCCATGGCTTCCGGTGCGCAGCCAAAAATACCAATGTAATCATTTGATCTAAAAGGTTAATTCTTGCACTCCCCGAGAAATTCGGGTGGTCGCGCAGCGTATCCCCCGACCAATCGCATGGCACGCCATACGCGCGCAGGCTTGAAATTGTCACAGTGCGCCCCTACCATTGGCACTCGACCGCCGCGAGTGCTAACAACAGTATTCGCGGCGTCTTAAATTCCAGTTTCGGGCAACCTGGCGCCCGATCGTCAACTCACCGCAATGGAGACTTTGCAATGAAAATCCGTCCTCTACACGACCGCGTGATCGTCAAGCGCATGGAAGAAGAGCGCAAGACCGCGTCCGGCATCGTGATTCCCGATACCGCCACCGAAAAACCGGACCAGGGCGAAGTGATCGCCGTCGGCGCCGGCAAGAAGGACGACCAGGGCAAGCTGATCCCGATGGACGTGAAGGTCGGCGACCGCGTGCTGTTCGGCAAGTACGCCGGCCAGACCGTCAAGGTCGAGGGCGAAGAGCTGCTGGTGATGCGCGAAGAAGACATCATGGGTGTCGTCGAGCAGTAAGCCTGCGCGCGCAATCCGTAACCAATCGAAATCCAGAATCTAGGAGTTAAGCATGGCTGCAAAAGACGTACGTTTTGGCGATTCCGCGCGTCACCGCATGGTGGCGGGCGTCAACATCCTGGCCGACGCGGTCAAGGTAACCCTCGGCCCGAAGGGCCGTAACGTGGTGCTCGACCGTTCCTTCGGCGCTCCCACCGTGACCAAGGACGGCGTTTCGGTCGCCAAGGAGATCGAGCTCAAGGACAAGCTCGAGAACATGGGCGCGCAGATGGTCAAGGAAGTCGCCTCCAAGACTTCCGACGTCGCCGGTGACGGCACCACGACCGCAACCGTGCTCGCGCAGGCGATCGTGAACGAGGGCATGAAGTACGTCGCGGCCGGCATGAACCCGATGGATCTCAAGCGCGGCATCGACAAGGCCGTGAGCGCGATCACGGCCGAGCTGAAGAACATCTCCAAGCCGTGCACTACCAGCAAGGAAATCGCCCAGGTCGGCTCGATCTCGGCCAACTCCGACGCGCCGATCGGCCAGATCATCGCCGACGCGATGGACAAGGTCGGCAAGGAAGGCGTGATCACGGTCGAGGATGGCTCGGGCCTGGAGAACGAGCTCGACGTCGTCGAGGGCATGCAGTTCGACCGCGGCTACCTGTCGCCCTATTTCATCAACAACGCCGACAAGCAGATGGCGGTGCTGGACGACCCCTTCATCCTGCTGTTCGACAAGAAGATCTCCAACATCCGTGATCTGCTGCCCGTGCTCGAGCAGGTGGCCAAGGCCGGCAAGCCGCTCATGATCGTGGCCGAGGACGTCGACGGCGAAGCGCTCGCCACCCTGGTGGTGAACAACATCCGCGGCATCCTCAAGACCTGCGCGGTCAAGGCGCCGGGCTTCGGCGACCGCCGCAAGGCGATGCTGGAAGACATGGCGATCCTGACCGGCGGCACGGTGATCGCCGAGGAAGTCGGCCTGAGCCTGGAGAAAGCCACCCTGCAGGAACTGGGCCGCGCCAAGCGTATCGAGGTCGGCAAGGAAAACACCACGATCATCGATGGCGCCGGCGACGCCGCCGCGATCAAGGGCCGCATCGCCCAGATCAACAAGCAGATCGAGGAGGTCACGTCCGACTACGACCGTGAAAAGCTGCAGGAGCGCAAGGCGAAGCTGGCCGGCGGCGTGGCGGTGATCAAGGTCGGTGCCGCGACCGAAGTCGAGATGAAGGAGAAGAAGGCCCGTGTCGAGGACGCGCTGCACGCGACCCGCGCCGCCGTCGAAGAAGGCATCGTCCCTGGTGGCGGCGTTGCGCTGCTGCGCGCCAAGGCCGCCGCGGCCTCGGTCAAGGGCGACAACCACGACCAGGATGCCGGCGTGAAGATCGTGCTGCGCGCGATCGAGGAGCCGCTGCGCCAGATCGTCACCAACTGCGGTGAAGAAGCCTCCGTCGTCGTCAACAAGGTGCTGGAAGGCAAGGACAACTACGGCTACAACGCCAGCACGGGCGAGTACGGCGACATGGTTGCGATGGGCGTGCTCGATCCGACCAAGGTCACCCGCACGGCACTGCAGAACGCCGCGTCGATCGCCGGTCTGATGCTAACCACCGACTGCATGGTCGCCGACCTGCCGGAAGAGAAGCCGGCAATGCCGATGGGCGGCGGCATGGGCGACATGGGCGGCATGGGCATGATGTAAGCCCGTCCTCATCCGACGTTGCTGTGAAGAAGCCCCGCGTTTGCGGGGCTTTTTTTGCGTATTGCGCCGACTCGGCGGACGCGATTCCGCATACTTGATCATGGCGAACCCACGAGCCGGTCGCGCCCGGTTTGCTAGTACCTCACGCGCGGAAACATCGCGTCTCGCCAACCGGCCGCGCACTCCGGAACCTTGTTGCCAAACCTCGCGCAAGCCACTACCTTTGCGAAAATGATGCCAGCGATACCGCTCGCCAACAGTCTGCATCGGGCCACGATGGATGCCCTGCGGCGGCAGGCGCCATTCGCCACCATGACGGACGCCGAACTGTTGTGGCTGGTCCAGCATCTTTCAGTGAGTTACTTCGCGCGCGACGAAGTGCTGCTGGAGCCTTCCTCCACGCCGCCCGCCGCCCTGTTCATCGTGAAGCAGGGCGTCGTCACCGGCGCGACCACGAACGACCAGACGATCCTCCAGCTGGCGGTGGGCGAGATGTTCCCGCTGGGCGCGCTGCTCGCCGGCCGCGGCGCGGCGAACCGCTACATCGCGTCGGCCGATACCTTCTGCTATCTGCTTCCCGCCGCCGATTTTCAAACGCTGCTCGCGCAAAGCGCGGTGTTCCGGGATTTCTGCACGCGCCGCATCGGCAGCCTGCTGGAGGAATCGCAACGCGCGGTGCAGTCGCAGTACGCGCTCGCTGTCGACGACGAGAACCGGTTCTCCCGCCCGCTCTCCAGCCTGGTCAGGCGGGCGCCGCTCAGCGTACAGGCCGACACCCCGCTCGCCGGCGCCCTTGCCGCGATGAACGGCAGCCACGTCGGGTCCGTGGTGGTGGTCGATCCCGCCGGGCATCCCTCCGGCATCCTCACCCTGAAGGACGTCCTGGCAAGGGTGACGCTCGCGGGCGTTCCGCTCGCGGCGCCCATTTCCGAGGTGATGACGCCGAATCCGTCGACCCTGCCCGCCGAAACGCCGGTGGCGGATGCGTTGGTGCTGATGGCCCGCCAAGGCATCCACCACATCCCGCTGGTCGAGGGCGGGAAACTCACCGGCGTGGTTTCGGAGAAGGATTTCTTCGCCTTGCGCCGGCTGTCGGTCGATGGCGTCACCTCGGCCATCATGCGCTGCGACGACTTCGCCCGCCTGCCCGCGCTCGCCCACGACATCGGCAATCTCGCGCACAGCCTGCTGGCGCAGGGGATGGACGCCGAAAACCTCACCGCGATCCTGTCCAGCCTCAACGACCGTTTCACGGAGCGCGTCATCGCGCTCGAAAGCGCACGCGACACCGTAATCGCGAACGTGCGCTGGTGCTGGCTGGCGCTCGGGTCGGAAGGACGCATGGAGCAGACGCTTTCCACCGACCAGGACAACGCACTGATTTTCCTCGCCGCGGACGAGCGGCAACGCGCAGCCCTGCTCTCGTTCGCGCAGCGGGTCAACCACCGGCTCGACGCGTGCGGATTCCCGCTGTGCACCGGCGACATCATGGCCGGCAATCCGAGGTGGTGCCTTTCGGCCAGCGAATGGCAGCAGCAGTTTGGCCAGTGGATCGATCACGGCAGCCCCGAGGCGCTTCTCAACGCGAGCATCTTTTTCGATTTCCGCCCGCTCGCGGGCGACGCGGTGCTGGCGCTCGAACTGCGGGCCTGGCTGGGCGATGCGGCGCGCAAGAATCCGCGCTTCCTTCATCAGATGGCGGGCAATGCCTTGCGCAACCGCCCGCCGCTCGGACTGGTGCGTGATTTCGTGCTGTCGTCGGACGATGCGCATCCGAACACTCTCGACCTCAAGCTCAACGGCGCCACGCCCTTCGTCGACGCGGCACGCATCTTCACGCTGGCGACCGGCGGCCAGCAGACCAACACCGCGAAACGCCTGCGCGCGGCCGCTGCGGTGCTGAACATTCCCGATCATGAGCTCGCGGACTGGAACCGCGCGTTCCATTTCATCCAGCTTCTGCGGCTGCGCCACCAGCACAAGCAGCAGCGCGCGGGCCTCGCGCCCGACAACCGCCTCGATCCCGATACGCTCAATCCGCTCGACCGCCGCATCCTGAAGGAAGCGCTGCGCCAGGCACGCAAGGTTCAGGCGCGCCTGTCCCTGGATTACGGGCTGTGATCTGGCCGTTCGCGAGAACACCGCAGCCGACCCTCGACGCTTCAACGCGGGCGCGGCGCGATGCGTTGCCGAAGACGGTGGACGATCTCCGGCAGCCGCTCGCAAACGCGCGGTGGGTGGTGGTCGACGTCGAGACCGGGGGACTGGACGCCGAACGCGATGCACTCCTGGCCATCGGCGCAACGGCGATCGAGCAGGGCCACATCGCGCTCGGCGCGAGCCTGGAGGTCGGGATCGCGCAAGCACAGCCGACCGGTGCCGCCAATATCCTCATCCATGGCATCAGCGGCAGCGAGCAGCGTGCGGGTTCCGCGCCGGCGGCGGCACTCATCGACTGGCTCGAGTTCGCGCGCGGCGCACCACGCGTGGCGTTCCATGCGGCGTTCGACCAGACGGTGCTGCAGCGCGAGGCGGGCACGCATCTGGGCGTACGTCCGAAGGCGCCCTGGTTCGATGCCGCAGTCGTCGCCCCCATGCTGTTTCCCGGCGCGGCCGCCGGCTGCCGCCATCTCGACGACTGGCTGGCCCATTTCGGCCTCAGCGCCTACTCGCGCCACGGCGCGCTCGCCGACGCCTACGCGACTGCGGAACTGTGGCTCGTCCTGCTCGCGGCGGCCGAACGCGAGAACATCCGAAGCGCGCATCAGCTCCAGCGCGTGCTGCGCGCCCGGCGCTGGCTGGCCACAAATTAGCCCCTTCGAAATTGTTTGTGGGCGCCACCGCAAGTCCTTAGAATTTCCGCACGCGCGATCAACAATCAACAACGCGCGTACCCCATCACGCTCAAGGAGGTACCACTATGCAGTTGTCGGAAAAGCACCAGGAATACTGGCGCAGGAATCTGCGCCTCACCGCGACCCTGCTCGCCATCTGGTTCGTGGTGACGTTCGTCGTCATCTATTTCGCCCCGCAGCTCAATGACATCGTCGTTATGGGCTTCCCGTTCGCCTTCTACATGGGTGCGCAGGGTGCGCTGATCGTCTATGTCCTCATCATCTGGTTCTACGCCCATCGCATGAACAAGATGGACAAGGAATACGGCGTCCACGAGGGAGATGAATGATGTCAGCCCTCACGCAGAGCCAGTTCTTCTCCCAACTCAAGAAGTACTACACGTTCTATACGGGCGGATTCATCGGCTTCGTGATCGTTCTCGCGATCCTGGAGCAGATGGGCCTGTCGCCCAAATGGATCGGCTACATCTTCCTTGCCGCGACGATCTCGCTGTATGCCGGCATCGGCATCATGTCGAAGACCGCCGACGTCTCGGAATACTACGTCGCCGGCCGCCGCGTACCGGCCATCTTCAACGGCATGGCGACGGGCGCCGACTGGATGTCGGCCGCATCCTTCATCGGCATGGCGGGTACCCTGTACCTGACCGGCTACGACGGCCTCGCCTTCGTGATGGGGTGGACCGGCGGCTACGTGCTGGTGGCGCTGTTCCTCGCCCCCTACCTGCGCAAGTTCGGCCAGTTCACCATTCCGGACTTTCTCGGCACCCGCTACGGCGGCAACCTGCCACGCACGATCGGCGTGCTGGCCGCGATCATCTGCTCCTTCGTCTATGTCGTCGCGCAGATCTACGGCGTGGGCATCATCACCGCACGCCTGACGGGCATCGAGTTCCAGGTCGGCGTGTTCGTCGGCCTGGCGGGCATCCTGGTCTGCTCCTTCCTGGGCGGCATGCGCGCGGTGACCTGGACCCAGGTCGCGCAGTACATCATCCTGATCATCGCCTACATGATCCCCGTCGTGTGGCTGTCGGTGAACCACACCGGCAACCCCGTGCCGCAGATCGCCTACGGCGAGGCGCTGCAGCACGTGATCCAGAAGGAAAAGGAGTTCAACGACCCCAACACCACGCTGGGCGCAGCCGAGGTCTCCGCCCGTGCGGCGCTCAAGGTCCAGCAGGAAGGGTTCGAAGCGAAGATCGCCGAACTGGACGCGGCCGTTGCCGGCGGCACGGGCGACGCCTATCTCGCCGCGCAGCGCGCCGAAGCAGGCAACCCCGAGGATTTCCCGGCCACCACCGAGGATCTCAAGGCGTCGTGGAAAAAGTCGGCGGAGGCCGCCAAAGCCAAGACCGGCCCGGTCCCGGCCCACGCGGTTCCGTTCGCGAGCAAGGGCGTGGAAGCGAAACTGCTGCGCGACAATCCGAACGCGACCGCGGCCGAAATCACCGCCGCGAAAGCCGAGGACCAGGCGGAAGTCGACAAGAAGCGCCGCAACTTCATCGCGCTGGTGCTGTGCCTCATGGTCGGCACCGCCTCACTGCCGCACATCCTGATGCGCTACTACACGACGCCCTCGGTGCGTGAAGCGCGCAAGTCGGTGTTCTGGTCGCTGTTCTTCATCTTCCTGCTGTACGTCACCGCACCCGCGCTCGCAGTGCTCGTGAAGTACGAGGTCTACGCTAACCTGGTGGGTACGCCGTTCGCCTCGCTGCCTGCATGGGTCGCGAACTGGTCGGCCGTGGACGCGACGCTGATGAAGGTCGTCGACGCCAACAAGGACGGGCTGGTGCAGCTCGCCGAGATCACCATCGGCGGCGACCTGATCGTGCTCGCCACGCCGGAGATCGCCGGGCTGCCCTATGTGATCTCGGGTCTGGTCGCCGCCGGCGGTCTGGCCGCCGCGCTGTCGACCGCCGACGGCCTGCTGCTCACCATCGCCAACGCGCTCTCGCACGACGTCTATTACAAGATGATCGATCCGAAAGCCTCGACGGTGCGCCGCCTGGCGATCTCCAAGAGCCTGCTGCTGGTCGTTGCGCTGTTCGCCGCGTACACGGCCTCGCTGAAGCCCGGGGACATCCTGTTCCTGGTCGGTGCCGCGTTCTCGCTCGCCGCGTCCGCGTTCTTCCCCGCGCTGGTGCTTGGCGTGTTCTGGAAGCGCGCGAACTATCTCGGTGCGGTCGTCGGCATGCTCGCCGGCCTGGGCGTGTGCATGTACTACATGTACACGACCTACCCGTTCTTCGGCGGCATGCCCGAGCACCAGTGGTTCTCCATCGCTCCGATCGCCGCCGGCGTGTTCGGAATGCCGGTCGGCTTCATCGGCGTGATCATCGGCTCGCTCATCTCCAAGGCGCCCTCCAAGGAGATTCAGGAACTGGTCGACCACGTGCGCTACCCGAACCTGCAAGCAAGCGCGCAGGCCCAGGCGGTCTGATCGCAAGCCGTGCGCGTGTAAGCGCGCACAAGAAAAAGCCGGCCGCTGGTGGCCGGCTTTTTTTTTCCGCGCGGGAGTCAGGGCAGGCGGTGTGCGAACTCGCTGCGGCCGGTGTCGCGGATCAGCCGCGCCGCGGTTTGCGGGTCGTGCGCCAGCGCATGCTCGATCACCTCCGCGACCTTTACCGGCTCGTCGCAATGCTGCCAGGCCATGCCCAGCGCGTACCATGCCAGGCCGTTCATCGGCTGCAGGCGGCCGGCTTCCGTCAACGCCGCCGCCGCGTCGCGATGCCGCCCATGGCGCGCATGCAGCATGCCGAGCCCATACCAGGCGCGATCGTTGGAAGGATCGAGTTCCGTCGCACGCGACAACGCGGCGAGCGCCGCATCGTCCATGCCGCCCTGATCGCGCACCCAGCCCAGGTTGAACCAGGTCGCCGCGTCGTCCGGCTCGACCTCGACCGCCCGCGCGAACCAGCGTTCGGCCGCCGGCCAGTGCTGCTGCTGCGCCTCCAGCCAGCCGAGCATGCGCAGGGTGCCCGCATGATCCGGATCCGCCCGCTGGCTCGCGCGGTACGCCTCGATCGCGCGCTCCGGCTGCTTCAGGAAGTTAAGCAACGCACCGCGCAGAGCGTGTCGCGTACGATCGAAGTTCATTTCGGCGCCGATTGCAGATGGGGTCGGCTGCCATTTTCCGCACCCGGCGCCGCCCTGACAAGCTGCGATAAAATGACCGCTCTCGCGCTCGAACGCCCCCCTCATGCCGCTCGACATCCTGCTCGTCTCCATCCTTCGCGCCTTGGTCGAAGTCGCGGGCTTCGCCCTCCTCGGACAGGGCGCGCTGGCGATCCTCGCCGGCAAGTACCGCGAACAGAACGTCTTCTACCGCGTGCTGCGCATCGTCACGCAACCCGTCGTGCGCTCGGTGCGCTTCATCGCGCCGCGCTTCGTCATCGATGCCCACATCCCCATGCTCGCCTTCTTCCTGTTGTTCTGGCTCTGGGTCGCGCTGGCCATCGCCAAGCGACACCTCTGTGGCGTATACGGACTCGTCTGCTGAGCGCGATTCGCGCCGCCACGCCTTGACGCACACCACGCCAGCAGGTTAAATTGCGCCTCTTTCGGCTAGGTAGCTCAGTTGGTAGAGCAGCGGATTGAAAATCCGCGTGTCGGCAGTTCGATTCTGCCCCTGGCCACCAGTTTCAAGCGGCTTCCTATGGCGTTGTCATTGGAAGCCGTTTTCATTTGTGTAATTGCGGGCGTTTACTAGAACGCCCCTGACACTAATTCCGAGGGCGCCTCATCACAAACCCGCTCGGGACTCCACCTGAGCTGCCCTTTGGCCCCCTCCACGCCGCCTGGCAGCAGTTCCGCAAGAGCCACACCGATTGCGCTGAGTTGTGGCCGTTCTCGGCACAGTGGCAGATAGCATGGGAGCGTAAGGAACTGCGGTGTGGATACGTTGTGGTCCAGGACGGAGCGCGGGGTGGCACTTCTTGACAGTGTGGAAAGACATCCCAGACGAAGCGGAAGCAGGTGAAAGCGCCAAACCAGAGCGTGTTGACGACGCCCCCTGCTGGCTCAGGAAGCTGGCTAATTAACCGCAAATATACAAGATGCTGGGATGGAGGGTTGAAAATATGTTTGATGACCTGACGATGAGCCAACTGCGTTCGCAGATTGAGCAGCATCTCCTGATGGTTGAGGAGGTACTGGGGGGCATGGATACCTTCATTCAGCGACTAGAAAAACGGGTTTCCCGAATTGAGGAGGGATTAGGAATCGAGCCTGAAGGGATTTCGGCATCGGGTTGGGTCGCCGATTTGCAGCGGGTCAAAACGGAGCTTTCCTCTATTCGAAATTTGGTCAAGTGATCATGAATGCCGTGACCTCTCCGAAACTTGACCAACTAAGCCGTGGTTACGGCAATGTGGGTGGCAGGCCCGCTGGCGAGAAGGAAGTGCTGGGTATGTGGCTCGCCCAGACCGAAGGCGCCAAGTTCTGGCTAC
>DAOKZP010000004.1:0-91345 GCA_035325585.1 Thiobacillaceae bacterium
TGTCGAACAGCGGTTCCTTGTCTTCCTGGTTGTCCTTGTTGTAGGCGAGCGGCTGGCCCTTCATCAGGGTCAGGAGTGCGACGAGGTGGCCGTTGACGCGCCCGGTCTTGCCGCGCACCAGCTCCGGGACGTCCGGATTCTTCTTCTGCGGCATAATGCTCGAGCCCGTGCAGAAGCGGTCAGCGAGATCGATGAAGCCGAAACGCGGGCTCATCCACAGGATCAACTCCTCCGACAGACGCGAGAGATGCGTCATCACCAGCGCCGCCGCCGCGGTGAATTCGATCGCGAAGTCGCGATCGGATACCGCGTCGAGCGAGTTCTCGCAGACCGCGTCGAAACCAAGTTCGCGCGCCACGAACGCCCGATCGATGGGAAAACTGGTGCCGGCCAGCGCCGCCGCGCCCAGCGGCAGGCGGTTGACGCGCCGGCGGCAGTCGGCCAGGCGCTCGGCGTCGCGCGCCAGCATCTCGAAGTAAGCGAGGAGGTGGTGGCCGAAGGTGACCGGCTGCGCCACCTGCAGGTGGGTGAATCCCGGCATCACGGTATCGGCGTGCGCCTCGGCAAGGTCGATCAGTGCGGTTTGGCAGGCCCGGATGCCATCGGCGATGCGATCGATCGCATCGCGCAGAAACAGCCGGACGTCGGTCGCGACCTGGTCGTTGCGGCTGCGGCCGGTGTGCAGCCGCTTGCCGGCATCACCGATTTTTGCGGTGAGCGCGGCTTCGATGTTGAGGTGGACATCCTCGCGGTCGAGCGACCAGCTGAAATTCCCGGCGCGGATCTCGTCCAGCAGTTCGCCCATGCCGTGCCGGATCGCGTCGAGGTCGTCCTTGGTGAGGACGCCGACGTGGTGCAACATGGCGGCGTGCGCCAGGGAGCCCTGGATATCGAATTCCGCGAGCCGATAATCGAACGGAATCGACGCGGTGTAACGCTTGACGATTTCGGAGACCGGCTCGGAAAAGCGGCCGGACCAAGCGCCATCCGGGGGCGTCGATGACGTGCTCATAGGGCAGGACAAGAAATGGAAAGATGGAATCATAACAACCGGCACGTTGCGCTGCCGAACTTCTGCCATCTGGGCGTGAACCTGCGCATCGCATTGACGGTGGAGGCGGCGCTGGCCGCGATGGTCATCGTGCGCACCCTGGACTTCGACGCATTTGGCGAGCAGTTCCTCACCCTCTCCGCGCTCGCGCAGCCGGCGCTGCTCCTGACGCTATTGGCCCTGTGCGCCGCTGGCCGCGGGCTGCGGACGCTGCCCTATCGCGCCGGCGTGATCGCGACGCTCTTGCTTGGCGCGGCGGTACCGGCGGCGACGACAGTATGGCTGGGCCCCTTGCTCGGCGAACCGCGGCCGATCGCGCTTCTCTCGGTGATGGCGTTTGCGTTGCTGCTGGGTGCACTCCTGCTCGGCTACTTCAATTTGCGGGCACGCGCGCTGTCGCCTGCCATCACGGAAGCGCGCCTGGAGGCCTTGCAGGCGCGCATCCGGCCGCATTTCCTGTTCAACAGCCTCAACGCCGTGTTGTCGCTGGTGCGCAGCGATCCGCGGCGCGCTGAACACGCGCTTGAAAACATGGCCGACTTGTTCCGAGCGGTGATGCGCAACACCAGCCAGCTTGTGCCGCTGGAAGACGAGGTCGCGCTCACCCGCGCCTACCTCGAACTCGAACAGCTTCGCTTGGGCGAGCGGCTGCGCATCGCCTGGCACCTCGACCAAATGCCTTCCGAGGCGCTGATTCCGTCGCTCGTGATTCAGCCGCTGGTCGAGAACGCCGTGTATCACGGCATCGAACCCTTGCCCGATGGCGGCGAGATCAGCCTCGACATTCATCGCAGCGGCGACAAGGTGCACGTCGTCGTGCGCAATCCTGTCGCCGCACAGGGCAGCTCTCACAAAGGCAACCGTATCGCGCTCGACAACATTCGCGAACGTCTGCAGCTCCATTTCGATCTTGACGCACAGCTCAAGTTGGAGCCGCAAGGCGCCGTTTATCAGGTGCATATCGTGATGCCTTACACCCATGAACGCACCGCACCCGCCCTTGCGTCTGCTCATCGTCGATGATGAAGCGCCCGCACGCCGCCGCCTGCGCGACGTGCTGATGGATTGCGCCGATCGCCTGCCAGTGGAGATCGTCGGCGAAGCCGGTAACGGGCTGGATGCGCTGGATCAGGTACAGCGGCAGCCCGTCGACGCCGTGTTGCTGGACATCCGCATGCCCGGCATGGACGGCCTTGAATGCGCTGCCCATCTCAACCAGTTGTCCAATCCGCCGGCCATCATCTTCAGCACTGCCTATGATGCCTACGCGTGCCAGGCCTTCGACCTGAACGCGGTCGACTACCTCGTCAAGCCGGTGCGCGCGGATCGCCTCGTGCGTGCCATGTCGCGCGCGCGGCGGCTGAACGCGGCCGCGCTCGATGACCTGCGTGCTGCCCACCCGAAGGCGCGCATGCATCTGTCGGTGAACGAAAAGGGGCGCATCGTGCTGATTCCGGTACCCGATATCCTCTATCTGCGGGCGGAGCTCAAATACATCACCGTGCGTACGGCGACGCGCGAATTTCTGATCGAGGAGTCGCTCACCCGGCTGGAGGCCGAGTTCGGCGAGACCTTCGTGCGCATCCATCGCAATTGCTTGGTCGCGCGCGAACGCATCCGGGAGATCGGCAAGCTGCCCGGCGACGAAGACGGCCATTTTCTGCGGCTGGACGGCCTGGATGAGCGATTAACCGTCAGCCGGCGCCAGTATTCCGCCTTGCGCGAAAAAATAAGATCAATCTAAACAATGACTTAAGGTGCAACTACGACTAAAGTCGTATAGCCAGATCGGGCATCTCTGAATACGATGGACTTGCTTGCGTTTCCACCGCAAGCAAGAGGTTCTCCGCAAAGAGGGGTTCGCTCCTCCATCCTGCCGGGTTCGCAAGAACTCGGCATTTTTTTTCCGCCGGCCGGTATCATGGCGGCCATGAAAAGCGACGCTCCCGATCTCACCGAGACCCCCATCGAATCGGAGACGGTTTTCCAGGGACGGCTGATGCACGTCAAGCGAGATCGCGTCCGTCTACCTGATGGCGGCGAATCGACCCGCGAGTATGTGCTGCACCCGGGGGCCGTCGTCGTCATCCCCCTGTTCGAAAACGGGGATCTGCTGCTCGAGCGTCAATACCGCTACGCGCTGCATCGCGATTTCATCGAGCTTCCGGCGGGAAAGATCGACCCCGGTGAGGACGATCTCGCATGCGCGCGGCGCGAGCTCGAGGAGGAAACCGGTTACACCGCGACCGAATGGCGTGAAGTCACCACGATCTATCCCTGCATCGGTTATTCGGACGAGCGGCTCGCGTTCTATCTCGCAAAAGGCCTCAGGGAAGGCCGGCATGGACGCGATCCGGACGAGTTCCTCGACATCTTCCGGCTGCCGTTCGCCGAGGCGATGCAGTGGGTGCGCGACGGCCGCATCTGCGAAACCAAGACCGTGATCGGCCTGTTCTGGCTGGAGAAGATGCTCGATCAGGGCTGGTAGGCTCGCGCTGCACCCGCCATGCGGAGGTTCGCATGGCACGAGCGGGTGGCCGCAGCGGTAGGCTGGTCGCGGCCCTGTTGACCGTTCAGGCGGGTTGGTAGGCGAGGTTCGGCGCCAGCCAGCGCTCCGCCTCCTGGAGCGTCCAACCCTTGCGGCGGGCGTAGTCCTCGACCTGGTCGCGCTCGATCTTGGCCACCGCGAAGTACTGGCTGTCCGGATGCGACAGGTAAAAGCCGGAGACGGCGGCGCCCGGCCACATGGCGAAGTTTTCCGTGAGTTTCACGCCGATCGTCGCCGTCGCGTCCAGCAATTCGAACAGGCCCGCCTTCTCGCTGTGCTCCGGGCATGCGGGATAGCCGGGCGCGGGTCGGATCCCCTGGTATTTTTCCGCGATCAACTCTTCGTTGCTGAGCGCTTCCTGCGCCGCGTAGGCCCAGAACTCGCGCCGCACGCGCAGGTGCAGGTGCTCGGCGAAGGACTCGGCGAGGCGGTCGCACAAGGCCTTGAAGAGGATGGCCGAATAATCGTCGTGCGCCGCCTTGAACGCCTCGGCGCGCTCGTCCTCGCCGAAGCCGGCCGAGACGACGAAGGCACCGAGATAATCCTTGACGCCGCTCGCGGCCGGTGCGACGAAATCGGCCAGACACAGGTTCGCGCGTCCCGTCGGTTTCTTCATCTGCTGACGCAGACCGTGCCAGGTTCCCACGACCGCCGTGCGCGATTCGTCGGCGTAGATCTCGATGTCGTCCTCGCCTACCGTGTTGGCGGGAAAGAGGCCGAACGTCGCACGCGCCTCGACCCAGTTCTCGGCGATCATCTTCGCGAGCATGGCCTGCGCGTCGGCGTACAGTTTCCGCGCTTCGACGCCGACGGTCGCGTCGTCCAAAATCCGGGGAAACTTGCCGTGCAGCTCCCACGAGGAGAAGAACGGCGTCCAGTCGATCGTCTCGGCGAGCCGCGCCAGGTCGTAGGCCTTGAGAACGTGCACGCCCAGCTGTTTCGGCGCCGGCGGCGCATAGCTCGTCCAGTCGATCTTGAACTTGTTGGCGCGCGCCTCGCCGAGCGGCAGGCGTACCGTGTCGGATTTGTGCTTCAGGTGACGCTCGCGCGTCCGGTCGTACTCGGCGCGGATCTCGGCCGCGTAAGCGTCGCGCAGCTCCTTCGACAGAAGCTGGGTGCACACGCCCACTGCGCGCGAGGCGTCCTTCACGTGGACGACCGGATGCTCGTAGTTCGGCGCGATCTTCACGGCGGTGTGCGCGGACGACGTGGTCGCCCCGCCGATGAGGAGCGGCGTCGTGAAGCCCTGGCGCTGCATCTCGCGTGCGACGTGCGCCATTTCCTCGAGCGAGGGCGTGATGAGGCCCGACAGGCCGATGAGGTCCGCCTGGTGCTCGCGCGCGGCGTCGAGGATTTTCTGTGCCGGCACCATGACACCGAGATCGACGATGTCGTATCCATTGCAGCCGAGCACGACGCCGACGATGTTCTTGCCGATGTCGTGGACGTCGCCCTTCACCGTTGCCATCACGATCTTGCCGGCGCTCGTTGCATCGCCCGCCTGCTTGTCGGCTTCGATGAAGGGGATCAGGTGCGCGACCGCCTGCTTCATCACGCGCGCGGACTTCACCACCTGCGGCAGGAACATCTTGCCGGCGCCGAAGAGGTCGCCGACGACGTTCATGCCCGCCATCAACGGGCCCTCGATGACGTGCAGCGGACGCGCCGCGGCGAGCCGCGCTTCTTCGGTGTCCGCGACGATGTACTGGGTGATGCCCTGCACGAGCGCGTGCGAGAGCCGGTCGTTGACCGGCAGGCTGCGCCACGCCAGATCCTCGACCTTTTCCTTCGCGTCGCCCTTCACACCCTCCGCAAAACTCACCAGCCGCTCGGTCGCGTCTGCGCGACGGTTCAGGAGTACGTCCTCGACACGCTCCTTCAGTTCGGGATCGAGGTTGGCGTACACGCCGAGCTGGCCGGCGTTGACGATGCCCATGTCCATGCCGGCCTGGATCGCGTGGTACAGGAAGGCGGTGTGGATCGCCTCGCGCACCGTGTCGTTGCCCCGGAACGAGAAGCTGACGTTCGACACGCCGCCGGAGACGTGCGCGTGCGGCAGGTTCTGACGGATCCAGCGCGTCGCCTCGATGAAATCGACCGCGTAGTTGGCGTGCTCCTCGATCCCCGTCGCGATCGCGAAGACGTTGGGGTCGAAGATGATGTCTTCAGGCGGGAAGCCGACGGTTTCCGTCAGGAGCTTGTAGGCACGTTCGCAGATCTCGATCTTGCGCGCGTAGCTGTCGGCCTGGCCGGTCTCGTCGAACGCCATGACGATGACCGCGGCGCCATAGCGCAGGCAGAGCTTTGCATGCTCGATGAACGCGGCCTCGCCTTCCTTCATGGAAATCGAGTTGACGATGCCCTTGCCCTGGATGCACTTGAGGCCGGCCTCGATCACGTTCCATCGCGACGAATCGAGCATGATCGGCACCCGCGCGATGTCCGGTTCCGACGCGATCAGGTGCAGGAAGCGCACCATCGCCGCCTCGGCGTCGAGCATGCCCTCGTCCATGTTGATGTCGATGACCTGTGCGCCGTTCTCGACCTGCTGGCGGGCGACCGAGAGGGCGTCGTCGTAACGGCCCTCGAGGATCATGCGGGCGAACGCCTTGGATCCGGTGACGTTCGTACGCTCGCCGACGTTGACGAAGAGGCTGCCCTTGCCGACGTTGAAGGGCTCCAGACCCGACAGGCGCATGGCCGGCTCGGGCACGGGGGGCACGCGTGGCGCCACACCCGCCACGGCTGCGGCGATCGCGGCGATGTGCGCCGGCGTCGTGCCGCAGCAGCCACCGACGATGTTGAGCAGGCCCGCGCGCGCCCATTCGCCGATGTGGATGGCCATCTCCGCGCCGTCCATGTCGTATTCGCCGAAGGCGTTGGGCAGGCCGGCGTTGGGATGCGCCGAGACCAGGGTGTCGGCCCGGGTGGCGAGTTCCTCCACGTACTGACGCAGAAGGTCGGGTCCGAGCGCGCAGTTCAGGCCGATCGACAGCGGCCTTGCATGGCGCACCGAATTCAGGAAAGCCTCGGTCGTCTGGCCCGACAGGGTGCGGCCGGAGGCGTCGGTGATGGTGCCTGAGATCATCACCGGCAGGCGCAGGCCGTTCTTTTCGAAGTATTCCTCGATCGCGAACAACGCCGCCTTGGCGTTGAGCGTGTCGAAGATCGTCTCCACCATGAGGATGTCGACCCCGCCCTTCACGAGCCCGTCGATCGCCTCGAGATAGGCGAGGCGCAACTGGTCGAAGCTCACGTTGCGGTAGCCGGGATCGCTGACGTCGGGCGAGATCGTTGCGGTGCGCGTGGTCGGGCCGAGCACGCCGGCGACGAAGCGCGGCTTTGCAGGGTCTTGCGCCGTTGCCTCGTTGGCCACGTCGCGCGCGAGCTTCGCCGCGGTGAAGTTGAGTTCCGCCACCAGATGTTCCATGTGGTAGTCGGCCATCGAGATCGAAGTCGCGTTGAAGCTGTTGGTCTCGAGGATGTCCGCGCCCGCCGCGAGATACTTGGCGTGAATCTCCTTGATGATCTCCGGCTGCGTCAAGGACAGGAGGTCGTTGTTGCCCTTGAGATCGTGCGGGAAATCGGCGAAACGTTCACCGCGGTAATCCGCTTCCGTGAGCTTGTACGACTGGATCATGGTGCCCATGGCGCCATCGAGGACGAGGATGCGCTGGGCGAGCAGGGAGCGAAGCAGGTCGGTGCGGGACATGGCGGCAAAGCGGCAAGGCAGGGGAATCATGCATTATATTCGCTGGATATCCGTGCGGGGCCGCGTCCGCCCTGCGGTGCTATCGTTCCGGTATCGAAACCTGCCGCGTATCCGCCATGAAGCATCTCGAACCCGCCGAGGCCTATACCTTCCTCAAGGAACACCCGGAGGCCGTTTTCATCGACTGCCGATCTGAGATCGAATATCTGTTCGTCGGCCATCCGGTGGGCGCGATCCACATCGCTTGGCAGGACGGTCCCGACTGGGACGTCAACCCCAATTTTCTCGGGCACGCCCGCAAGGCGGCATCGGCGAACCGGCCCGTGGTGCTGATCTGCCGTTCGGGGCGGCGCTCGGTCGACGCTGGCCGCTACCTGGAGCGGCATGGCTTCCCGGCGGTCTACAACGTGTTGCACGGCTTCGAGGGCGACATGGACGAGCATCGCCATCGCAGCACGAAGAACGGTTGGCGCTTCGACGGCCTGCCGTGGGAGCAGACTTGACCGCCGTCTCGTTCCGCATGCGCCGCTGAGCCATGGCGGCGTGCGGTGCGCGGGCGCGAGCCGGTACGGCGTGCCTTAGCCGAGCGTCACGCCCAGCCAGGTTCCGATGAAGTAGGTCGCCACGCCCGCGCCGCCGCCGATGCCGAGCATGCGCAGACCCGAGACGAGCGCGCTGCGGCCGGTGAAGAGACTCATGCTCGCGCCGACGGCGAACAATCCCGCCGCCGTGAGGGTGATCGAAAGCAGCAGCGCATCGCTTGTGCCGAAGAGGAACGGCAGGAGCGGCAGGGTGGCGCCACCCGTGAAAGCGGAGAAGGACGAGATCGCCGCGGTCCAGGGCGAACCGAGATCGTCCGGGTTCAGCCCGAGTTCCTCGCGTGCGAGCGTGTCGAGTGCACGCGGAGGATCCTGGATGAGCGTGTCGGCGAGCTTGCGCGCATCTTTCGGATCCATGCCTTTCGCCGTGTAGATGAGCGTGAGCTCGGCGGCCTCTTCCTCGGGATAGGTCTCGAGTTCCTCGCGCTCGAGCCCGATCTGGTATTCGAACATCTCGCGCTGCGCGCGTACCGACACGTATTCGCCGGCCGCCATCGAGAAGGCGCCCGCAAGCAGGCCGGCGATGCCGGTCAGCAGGATCAGCGAGGGCTCGGTACCGGCGCCGGCGACGCCGTAGATCAGCGCGGCGTTCGAGACCAGGCCGTCGTTCACGCCGAATACGCCGGCGCGCAGCGCGTTGCCGGCGGCACCGCTTTGATGCCGCCGGCCGACGTCCTCGAGCTTGACCGGCATGCCGTGCGGCGTCGGCTGCGCGTAGAGCGACATGCCGCGCACCTTCATCGCTGTCAGCACGGTGCGCATCGCGCGGGGCTTGAACACGCGGGTGAGCCGGGCGACGATGCGAGCGCGCATGCCGGGCCGAAAGTCTTGCGGCGGACGGCCGCCGGCCTTGGCGATGACGTCGAGCCAGATTGCGGCCTGGTGTTCGGCCGATTGCGCGAGTTCCAGGAACAGTGCCTCACGCGCGGTGCCGCGCTCGCATTCGGCCACGACGCGGTAGAGCCAGGCCGATTCCTTTTCCTCGTGCCAGGATTCGTAAGGAGAGCTCATGTCTAGGTCTGTCGACGATACTGGATCGCCTCCGCAAGATGGGTCGGGGTGATGGCGTCGCTGCCCGCGAGGTCGGCGACGCTGCGCGCAAGACGCAGGATGCGGTGATAGCCGCGTGCCGACAGGTTGAGGTGCGTGATCGCCTGCTTGAGCAGCGTTTCTCCGGCACCGTCCAGCTGGCATGACTGTTCGATTTCGCGGGTGCGAAGCGCCGCGTTCGGCTTGCCCTGCCGTGACAACTGGCGCGTGCGCGCCGCCTCGACGCGTGCACGGATCGTGGTACTGGATTCGCCTGCACCGGTCCGCATCAACTCGGCCTCGGTCAACGCCGGGACGCTGACCTGGATATCGATGCGGTCGAGCAGGGGGCCGGAGATGCGTGCCCGGTAGCGTGCGATCTGATCCGGCGTGTCGCGGCAGGGCCGGGCTGGATGCCCCAGATAACCGCAGGGACAGGGGTTCATCGCTGCAACGAGCTGGAAGCGCGCGGGAAAGTCGGCCTGGCGCGCCGCGCGCGAGATCGTGATGTGGCCGGTCTCGAGCGGTTCGCGCAATACTTCGAGCACCTGTCGCGGAAACTCGGGCAGCTCGTCGAGGAACAGCACGCCGTGGTGCGCGAGCGAGATCTCGCCCGGGCGGGGGTTGTTGCCGCCGCCGACCAGGGCGACGGCGGAGGCGGTGTGGTGCGGTGCGCGGAACGGGCGCCGCCGCCAGTGTTCGCGGCGAAAGCCGCCGTTGAGCGAGGCGACGGCCGCAGCCTCGAGCGCTTCGCTCTCGCTCATCGCGGGCAGGATGCCGGGGAAGCGGGCCGCGAGCATCGATTTGCCCGTGCCGGGTGGGCCTGCCATCAATACCGAGTGGCCACCGGCGGCGGCGACTTCCAGCGCCCGGCGCGCGGCACTCTGGCCCTTGACGTCGGCGAAGTCAGGATAATCCGGCACGACTCGGGCCGAGTCGGATGCGGGCTCCGCAAGCCGGCCTTGCCCCGAGAGCCAGGCGCAGACTTCGAGCAGGCTCTCGGCACCGAAGGTTTCCGTACCGCGCGCGAGCGCCGCTTCGCCCGCCGACGCGGCGGGGAGTATCAATCGTCGACCCGAGGTGCGGGTTGCGAGCGCCATCGCCAGCGCGCCGCGTATGGCGCGCAGCTCGCCGGCCAGCGCAAGCTCGCCGGCGAATTCCGCGTCGGCCAGCTTGTCGGCGGGAATCTGCCCGGACGCCGCGAGGATCGCGAGCGCGATCGGCAGGTCGAAGCGGCCGGATTCCTTCGGCAGATCCGCCGGTGCCAGATTCACGGTGATGCGGCGGGCGGGGAATTCGTAGCGCGCGTTCTGGATCGCGGCGCGCACGCGGTCGCGCGCTTCCTTGACCTCGGTTTCGGGCAGGCCGACCAAGGTGAAAGCCGGCAATCCGTTCGCCAGATGCGCCTCGACGACCACCTCGGGCGCGTCCATCCCGGACAGCGCCCGACTCTTGACCACCGCGACGGCCACTACGCTTCTTCGGCGTCGCGCTGCCGCTTCTCGAGTTCGGCGATTCGCGCTTCCAGTTGCGCGAGCTTTTCGCGCGTGCGCGCGAGCACCTCGGTCTGCACGTCGAATTCCTCGCGGTTCACCATGTCGAGCTTGCCCAGTATCGACGTCAGGCCGGCCTTGAGGTTGTGCTCGATGTCCTTCGCGGGGGACTGCTTCAGCAGGTCGCCCAGCTTCGCGACGAGGTCGTTGATGAACGCGGTGTTGGGAAACTTCGTGTTCTCGGTCATTGCGGTCTCCTGTAAGCGGGCAGTGTAGCAAGCGGCGTGTCGTGCGGTGCAATGGCGGCTCATTCCGCGGCATCCAGCACAAAGATGGTGCAGTGCGTCCCCATGGCGCACCACAGGAGTGCAGTTCGCGCCGCACCGGGGGGCGACAAATCCGTAACTCATTGTTATTGAATGTAAAAAAAATTGGCACGGCTCGTGCTTGGCGGAAGGTGCGGCCCGGCGCATCTTTCCCCAAGGAGAACGCTCATGAAGAAACTCGTAACGGCTCTCGTCCTGCCCTGTTTCGCGGCGATGCCTGCCTTCGCCGACGGCAGCCCGCACAGCATCACCGGCAACGTCGGCTTCGTCTCCGACTACGCTTTCCGTGGCGTGTCCCAGACCGACGAGGGCCCCGCGATCCAGGGCGGCTTCAACGCTGCGCACGCCCGTGGCTTCTACCTCGGCACCTGGGGCTCGAACGTCGAGTTTGGCGATGCCAACATGGAATGGGACGTGTACGGGGGCTACCAGGGGAAAATTGCCGGCGACCTCGGGTTTGACGTCGGTCTGCTGCAGTACTTCTACCCCGGGTTTTCGGATGCCGACACGCTTGAGGCCTATGGCGCCCTGAATTACAAGTGGTTCGGGCTGAAGGCGTCCTACAGCACCACGGACTACTTCGGTGCGCCCGACTCGGACGGCACGATGTATTGGGATGCCAGCTTCAACTACGAGTTGCCCGCCGCCGTCATGCTCGGCCTGCACTACGGCGCCACCGCCGGCTCGGGGGCGCAAGGGGATTATACGGACTACAGGCTCAGCCTCGCCAAAGAAGCGGGTGGCTTCAACCTCGGCGTCGCGTATGTCGCGACCGACAGCGACGGTAAGGGGCTGTACGGCGACTACGCTGACGACCGCTTCATCGTTTCGGTCGGCAAGACGTTCTGACGGGAGAGCTGACATGAAACTCGTTACGGCAATCATCAAGCCGTTCAAGCTCGACGAAGTGCGCGAGGCGTTGTCCGCCATCGGCGTCACGGGCCTGACGGTCACGGACGTCAAGGGATTCGGGCGGCAGAAGGGCCATACCGAACTGTATCGGGGCGCGGAATACGTGGTCGATTTCCTGCCCAAGGTGAAGATCGAGGTCGCGACAAGGATCGCGCTGCTCGAACGCGTGATCGAGGCGATCGAGCAGGCCGCCAGTACCGGCAAGATCGGCGACGGCAAGATCTTCGTCACCAGCCTGGAGCAGGTTGTGCGCATCCGTACGGGCGAATCCGGCCCGGAGGCCCTGTGAGGAGAGCACACATGAAAAAACTGCTTGCTTCACTGGGCCTGCTGGCCTGTCTGATCGCGCCTGACGTCGGCCTGGCGCACGAACCCGCGGAGCCGATGACGGAGGCCGTGATCATGGCGGCGGGGGTGGTCGGAGCCGCGGCCCCCGTTCCCAACAAGGGCGACACGACGTGGATGATGGTCGCGACGCTGCTGGTCATCCTGATGATCATCCCGGGCGTGGCGCTCTTCTATGGCGGTCTCGTGCGCGCCAAGAACATGCTGTCGGTGCTGACGCAGGTGATGGCGATTTTCTGTCTGATCGCCATCCTGTGGGCGGTCTACGGTTACTCGCTGGCGTTCGGCGACGGCGGCAGCCTGAACTGGGTGATTGGCGATTTCTCGAAGACGTTCCTCGCCGGCATCACGCCCGACAGTACCGCGGCGACCTTCTCCGACGGCGTGGTCATCCCTGAATTCACTTTCGTCGCCTTCCAACTGACCTTCGCCGCCATCACCGTGGCGTTGATCGTCGGCGGCCTGGCCGAGCGTGTGAAGTTCTCCGCACTGCTTGCGTTCGTGGTGTTGTGGTTCACCTTCTCCTACCTGCCGATCGCGCACATGGTGTGGGTACCGGGTGGCCATCTGTTCGAGGCGGGCGGCCTCGACTTCGCGGGCGGCACCGTAGTGCACATCAACGCCGGCGTCGCCGCGCTGATCGGCGCCATCGTGCTCGGCAGGCGCATCGGCTACGGTCGCGACGCGATGCCGCCGCACAGCCTGCCGATGACCATGATCGGGGTCTCTCTGCTGTGGGTGGGCTGGTTCGGCTTCAATGCCGGCTCCAACCTTGAGGCAAGCGGTGGTGCCGCGCTCGCCTTCATCAACACCATCCTCGCCACGGCCGCCGCGGGTCTGGCGTGGATGTTCGCGGAGTGGGGGTTACGCGGCAAGCCCTCGATGCTGGGCGTCGCCTCCGGCGTCGTCACCGGCCTGGTGGCGATCACCCCGGCGGCGGGCCTAATCGGCCCGATGGGTGGCATCGTCCTCGGCGCCATCGCCGGCGTGGTCTGCCTGTGGGGCGTCACCGGCCTGAAGAAGATGATCGGCTACGACGACAGCCTCGATGTCTTCGGCATCCACGGCATCGGCGGCATCGTCGGCGCCATCGGCACCGGCGTCTTCGTTTCACCAGCCCTGGGCGGGGTCGGTGTCGACGGGTACTCGATGGTCGGCCAGGTGGTGACGCAGGCAGCCTGCGTGCTGATCACCATCGTGTGGTCGGGCGTGGTGAGCGTCGTCGCGTTCAAGCTCATCGACATCACCATGGGCCTGCGTGTCAGCGAAGAGCAGGAGCGCGAAGGCCTCGACACGGCCAGCCATGGCGAGCGCGCTTACACCGCATAGGCCGCCTTCGTCCTCGTCCGGGAATCTGGGGGTGCTTTGCAGCGGCTTTTTTCGATGCCGACCGGTCCGGTCGATGCATGGAGGGCGAGGTCTCCTTCAGCGCGCGTTCCTTGAGAGCCGGGCGTATCGGGTCGAGTGCGTCTGAGGCATAAACGCCCGGCTCGCATGCGCCCATGCCGCCGTGACCAGCGGCCGACGCCTCAGGGTGCGATTCCGAGCGCGCGCTGCAGCGCCGCCACCTGCACCTTGAGGGCATCGATCTCGGTCTCCAGCCGTGCCACGTTTGCCTGGAGGGCGTCGATCTCGCCGACGGGTGCGTCGCTGCGGGCGCTTGCCGCCAGTGTGCCGGCCGTGTCGTCGGCCGTGGGTGTGCCCGCGAGCAGGTGAGCCCAACGGTTCTCGCGCGCGCCGGGCTGGCGCGGCAGCTCGGCGACCAAGGGGCCCGCAGCGCGCGCGGCGAGTTCGTGCAGAAAAGCCTCGACCGCGGATATGTCGGCGAAACGGTGCAGGCGCTCGCTGTTGATGCGCAGCTCCCCCGCCGTCTGCGGGCCGCGCAGCATCAATGCAGTGAGCAGCGCGACCGACTGCGATGGCAGTTGCAGCGCCTTTTCCATGTTGTGGGCGTAGCGCGGCACGCGACTGCCGCTCGACTCGATGATCAGCGTGGGCCCCTTGAGGCTGTCGACGGCGGCGGCGACCTCGGCCTCGGTCGCCTCGATCACCGGATGGCGGCTGCTCTTCTGGTTGCATCCCGCCACCAGGGCGTTGAGCGACAAGGGATAGGTGTCGGGCACGGTGTGCTGCTTTTCGCAGAGCACGCCGAGAATGCGCGTCTCGAGGAGGGAAAGCGCGGGTATGGCGGGGCGGTCCATGGGCGTATCGCGGGAAAAGCCGCATTATGCGCCGCGTTGCGCATGCGCATGCGCATGATGGCCGCATAGACTATGATGCAGACATCGACGGCAGTGGAAGGGGATTCATGCAATTCTTCGGTGCAATGATCCTGGTGGCGCTGGTCCTGCTCGCGGCGTTCACGCTTGCGAACTGGTCGGTGCTGACGGCAACCACTACCTTGTCCTTCATCGTGTTCAGCCTCGAGGGTCCGCTCGGGGTGATCCTGCTCGGCGCGATCCTGGTACTGGTGACGCTGTTCGTGCTGTATGCGCTGACGCTGCGAACCAGCATGCTGATGGAGGCGCGCCGCCATGCGCAGGAAATGGAGGCACAGCGCAAGCTGGCGGAGTCGGCGGAGGCGTCGCGGCTCGCGGAATTGCGCAGCGAGGTCTCGCGCGACTTCGCGGACCTGCAAGACCGGATCGCCGGCTTCGACGGGCAGATGGGCAACCACGTGCAGGCCATGCAGCGGGCGCTCGACGAGGCGGCCAACGGCCTTGCGGCCATGGTCGGCGAGGTCGACGACAAGATCGACCGTGTACTGGCGTCAAGCACGACCGAAGTCAAAGGAATCGATGTATGAGTACCCGTGACGACTACGTGAAGAAGATGCATGCGCTTCTCGACAAACTCAATGCCGAGGCCGACGAGCTTGCCGAGCGGGCCGATCAGGTTCGGGCCGGCGTTCGCGAGGAATACCACGCGCAGCTCGCGCAGCTTCGCACCCGGCAGGCGCAGGCGCGCGACCGGCTCGCATCGCTGCGTGATGCCGGCGAGGATGCCTGGGAAGACCTGAAGGCCGGCGTGGAGATGGCGAAGGAAGCGATCGGCGAGGCGATCGAATCCGCGAAGGCGCGTCTCGACAAATGACCCTCGGGCCGGCGCCTAGGCGCCGGTGCATCCGAAAGCCCTGGAGCCAAACGCCGACCATGCGTCGGATCAGGGCGTCTCTGCCGGATAACCCACCGATTGCGCGAGAATGACCTGCTGGCTGCCGTCGAGCCGGAGCGCTTCGCCCAGCGCGGCGCGATCGACGAGACCACGCACGACGGTGGCGAGCCTGGCCGATGCACAGAAGAGGTAGACGTTCTGGGCGATGAAGGCGGCATCCGCGGCAACGAAGCGCGCGACCCGCTCGGGTGCATCGTCGGCGCCGGTGCGCTTGAGATCCGCGACGTAGACCAGATTCACGGGTGCGGTTTCGACGAAGTCCTGCATGCCCGTCAGCCGCCGCAGATCTCCCGTCGCCACGCGGATCAGCGCGTGCGACGAAGGATCGTAGCGGTAGGTGGCCTCGGCGGTTGCGACGTAGACGTCGATCTCGCGCCAGTCGCGGGCCGTGGGTGCCGTGCGCTTGCCCGAGTCGGGGCGGTTCACGCCGTTCGCCGCCCACAGCAGGTTCGACAGCAATTGCGGCGGCAGGGGCCGGTTCGCGAATTCGCGTGTCGAGCGCCGTTCCTGCAGCGCCTGCATCAGCGGCATGCCGCCCGTGGTCTGAGGCGGCGGCAGCTTGATCGATGCGATATCCTGCGCGAGCCCGTTTCCGGTCATGCCCATCATCAGGAGTCCTGCCGCAATCCAGGTATCCATGGCCCTTCCCCCTTGAACCGAGCGCGTCACCGCTTACTGTAGACGGGCGGCCATGCGGCGCAAGCCCCCCACTCGCGCTTTTGTGAATTGCGCGGCTTTTCGGTAGGCTTCGCGGTGACCACACGAAGAACGAAACCATGCATTTCACGCCCGAATCCTTCCGCGCCTGGCCGACCAAGCGCATCACGCTGCTCGGCATGTCCGGCGTGGGAAAGACGCACCTGTCGACCATGCTGCGCGGCTACGACTGGTTCCACTATTCCGGCGACTACCGCATCGGCACGCGCTATCTCGACGAACCCATCCTCGACCTCATCAAGCAGCAGGCGATGCAGGTGCCGTTCCTGCGCGATCTCTTGCGCAACGACTGGATCTCCATACGCAACAACATCAAGATCCACGACCTTGGTTCGGTGCTCACTTTCGTCGGCAAGCTCGGCGGACCCGAGTGGGGCGGGCTGTCGCTCGACGAGTTCAGCCGCCGCCAGGCAGCCTACCGCGAAGCCGAGATCGCCGCCATGCGCGACGTCCCCGAGTTCATCCGCAAGGGCCAGGAAATCTACGGCTATCCGCACTTCGTCAACGACGTGGGCGGCAGCTTGTGCGAACTGGATGCGCCCGGCGTCATCGAACTGCTCGTGGAACACACGCTCATCCTCTACATCCAGACGACGACGCGAGAGGAGGAGGACGCGCTGATCCGGCGCGCGCAGTCGGACCCCAAGCCGCTCTACTTCCGGCCGGCCTTCCTCGCCGAGCATCTGCCCGTGTATCTTGCGGGAAGGCAGCTCGAATTCGTGGCGCAGGTCGAACCTGACGACTTTGCACGCTGGATCTTTCCGCGCCTGTTTCATTCCCGCGTCCCCCGCTACGAAGCGATCGCGCGGCCGCATGGCTACACGGTCACTTCACAGGAGGTGGCGCAGGTGCGCGACGAGCGCGATTTCCTCGCGCTGCTGGAAACGGCGATCGGCAGGAAGGAGCAGGACTGAGATGCCGCTGGTCGCGCACAACGCCCTGCCCACCTTCGAGCGCCTGCGCCAGGACGGCATCACGGTTCTGTCGACCGAGCGCGCCGCGACGCAGGAGATCCGCGAACTGCACGTCGGCCTGCTGAACATGATGCCGGACGCGGCGATCGAGGCGACCGAACGCCAGTTCTACCGGCTGGTCGGCGAATCGAACCCGATCGCGCAGTTCTACATGCATCCGTTCACCCTGCCGACACTGCCGCGCGGCGACAAGGCGCGAGCGCACATCGAGCGCTACTACGAAAGCTTCGACGCCATCCGGGCGGAAGGGCTCGACGCCCTGATCATCACGGGCGCCAACGTCAGCCACCCCGATCTCGCCGACGAGCCGTTCTGGGAGCCCCTGATCGAGGTGATCGACTGGGCGTGGGACAACGTCACCTCGACCCTGTGCTCCTGCCTCGCCACGCATGCGGTGATGCAGTTCCGCCACGGGCAGCGACGGATCAAGCAGCCACACAAAATCTGGGGCGTGTTCGAGCATCGCGTCACGAACGGCAGGCATCCGCTGGTTGCCGACGTCAACACCCGCTTCGACGTGCCGCATTCGCGCTGGAACGACGTCTCGCGCGCGCAGTTCGAGGCGGCCGGGCTCAAGGTGCTGGTCGAGAGTGCGGACGCCGGCGTCCATCTGGCGGTGAGCCGGGACGGTTTGCGGACGGTATTCTTCCAGGGCCATCCGGAATACGACACGGTGTCGCTGCTGAAGGAGTACAAACGCGACCTATTGCTCGCCGCGTCCGGCAAGCTGCCCGAGGCGCCGCCGTTTCCGGTACGCTATTTCAATCGCCAGGCGCAGGCGCTGCTCGCCGAATTCGCCAGCCGCACGCTCGCCGGCGAGACGCTCGCCTTCCCCGAGCCGCTGCTGCTGCCCCTGCTCGACAATACCTGGCACGACACCGCGGAGGGCGTGATCGGCAACTGGATCGGCTGCGTCTACCAGGTCACGCACCGCGAGCGTGGTCTCCCCTTCATGCCCGGGATCAACCCGGAGAACCCGCTCGGCCTGCCATGAGCGCGGCGCGCGCCGACTTCGACGAAGCCGAGGGCGCGCTGCGCCTGCATGGCGATTGGGATGCCCGGGCCGAATCCGCACTGGCCGATCTGGGTAGACGACGGGTGCGCATCCTCGACGGCGCTGGCATCACTCGTCTCGACACCAACGGCGCCTGGCTGCTGCTCAACGCCGCGCGCCCACAGGCGGCCGATCCGGTGCCCGAATTGCGCGCCTTCGCGCCGCAGCACCGCGCGATGATCGAACTGGTCGAGCGCCACTGGGACGTGACGGCCGCGCAGCCTGGCCCGCGTCGCGAAGGCGTATTCGAGGTCGCAGGGCGTGGTGCGCTGGTGCTGTGGGGGCATCTGATCGGCCTGTTCGATTTCGTCGGCCGCCTCGTGATCGAACTCGCCGCGCTGATCGCCCGGCCCGGCAGCTGGCGCTGGATGGAATTCGGCGCCCAGATGCGGGCGGTGTTCGTCGGTGCGATTCCCATCGTGGCCGCCATGCAGTTCCTGCTCGGCGTGGTTTTCGCCTATCTGCTCGGCTCGCAGGCACAGCAGTACGGCGCCAGCATCTTCGTCGTCGACGGCCTGTTGCTCGCGATCCTGCGCGAGGTGTCGCCGGTCATCGTCGCGGTTCTGGTGGCGGGGCGTACGGGTGCGGCGATCACCGCGCAGATCGGCACCATGAAGGTGACCGAGGAGATCGACGCGATCACCACACTCGGGCTGTCCGCCCTTGCGGTGCTGGTGGTGCCGCGCATCGTCGCGCTGTTGATCGCGCTTCCGCTGCTGGTGTTCATCGGCGACATCGCCGGCATCGCCGGCGGCATGCTGGTGACGAAGGCGCAGCTCGACATCTCGTATGCGATGTTCCTCGACCGCACGGCCGAAGTGCTGCTGTTGAAGACGCTGCTCGTCGGGCTCGGAAAAGCGCCGGTCTTCGCGATCTTCATCGGACTGATCGCGTGCCGCATGGGGCTCTCGGTCACCCGCGACGCCCGCAGCGTAGGCGCGCATACCACCTCGACGGTGGTGCAGAGCCTGGTTGCGATCATCATTCTCAACGCGATCTTCGCGGTCACCTTCGTCAAGCTGGATATCTGATGGACGCCCCCGTCATCGACGTCCGCGACGTTTCCATCGCCCTCGGCGGGCATCAGATACACCGCGGCCTCAGCGTCAGCGTCGCGCGCGGCGAGGTCGTGGCCCTGATCGGCGGCAGCGGCACCGGGAAATCGGTGCTGCTGCGCGAGATCGTCGGCTTGCTGAAGCCGCAGGCGGGGCACATCGAGCTGTTCGGGCAATCGGTCTGGGATGCGACCCCGGCTCAGATGCAGGCGCTGCGGCAGCGCTTCGGCGTGCTGTTCCAGGACGGGGCGCTGTTCTCCTCGCTGTCGGTGGAGGACAACGTCGCAACCCCGCTGTTCGAGCACACCGATCTGCCGCGCGCGACCTGCCGGCGTCTGGCGCGGCTCAAGCTCGCGCTCGCCGGCCTGCCGCCCGATGCCGCCGGCAAGCAACCAAGCCAGCTCTCCGGGGGGATGCGCAAACGCGTGGCGCTCGCGCGCGCCTTGGCCCTCGATCCCGAACTGGTGTTTCTGGACGAGCCGACCTCGGGCCTCGACCCCATCTCGGCGCGCGCCTTCGATACGCTCATCCGCTTCCTTGCCGACAGTCTCGGCCTGACCGTGTTTCTCGTCACCCACGACTTGGATACACTGTTTTCCATCATCGACCGCGTCATCGTGCTGGCGGACGGTCGCGTACTCGGCAGCGGCAGCGTGGCCGAGCTGAGACACATCGACGATCCGTGGCTGCAGGATTATTTCGCTGCGCGCGCGCCGGAGGGAACCCATGGAAACTGAAAGCCGTTACACCCTGGTGGGGCTGGTGGTGGTGGCGGCGATCGCGCTGATGACGCTCGCCATCGCCTGGCTGGCCGGGGCGGCGGGGCAGATCGCCTACCAAAGCTACACCATCTATTTCAAGCAGCAATCGCTCGACGGACTGGCGGTCGGCAGTCCGGTGAAGATGCGCGGCATCAAGGTCGGCGTGGTCGACGGCTATCGCTTTGCCGAAGGCGGCGACGAGACGGTCAGCGTCATCGCCCGCATCGACGAAGGCGTGCCGGTGCACGCCGGCGCCGAGGCGTACATCAAGCGCAACCTCGTGACCGGCATCGCCTCGGTCGAGATCAACAATGGCCCGAGCGACAATCCGCGGCTCGACCGGGCGCCAGAGGGTGAACGCTATCCCGTCATCGCCGAGGGCAGCTCCGATCTCGACAAGGTCGCTACTGCCGTGTCGCAGCTGGCGGTCGATGGCGCGCAGGTGCTCGAACGCATCAACACGCTGCTGTCCGACGAGAACCAGCAGGCGATTCGCGAGACGCTCGCCAACCTCAACGAACTGTCGGCGCATCTCGTCGCCAGCAAACAGAGCCTCGACGCGACGGTGCAGGGCATTCGCGATGCGACCGACGAATTCCGCTTCGCCGGTGCAAGCATCAGCCAGGCCGCCACGCGCGCAGAAGGCAGCATCATAAGCATCGGGGAGAGCGCGGACGAAACGCTCCGCGAGGCCGCGCTCGCGATGGAGAAGCTGCAGCAGGACGCCAACGTGATTTCCTCCCAGGTCCAGCAGCTCGTGCAAAGCAGCACGCTCGAACTGACGAGCGTCAGCCGTGATCTGCGCACGGGCGCCGACGCGCTCACTACCACGGGGCAACGCTTCTCCGAGCCGCGCACCATCCTGTTCGGGCCCGGTGCGGGCCAGCTGGGCCCGGGAGAAAAGCCGCAATGACGAAACTGACGACACTCGCGACGATCGGCGCTCTGCTCGCCCTCGTCGGCTGCGTCAACATCGGCGATCGGAGCGAACGCCCCGCCGTCGTGTACTACGTGCTCGACGATTCCCGGACGGCGCCGGGCGCCGTGCAGCCGGGGGCGGCGGAGGCCACGAGCGCATCCGCGTTGCCACGCGAAGCGGACGCCGTGCTCGGGCCGGTGCTGCTCGTGCTCGATCCCGTCGTGCGCGGCTTCTACGATACGGATCAGCTCATTTTCAGCCGCAGCGCGGGTACGCGTGGCCAGTATCAGTTCGCCCGCTGGACGGAGCGGCCCGGCAAGCGTATCGGCGATCTGCTGCGCGCACGGCTCGAACGCGAAGGCTCATGGCGAGTCAGCGCGGGCGGCGGCTACGTGCGCGGCGATCTGCTCCTGGATACCGAACTGGTCGAGCTCTATCACGACGCGGCGCACGAGCCGGGCGTGGCCCGGCTCGTGCTGCGCGCTTCGCTGATCGACATGAAGGCGCGGGGAATCCTGGCCCGGCGCGAATTCGTCCAGGCGGTGCCGCTTGCCACCTACGATGCGAAGGGCGCTGCGGAGGCATCGGGCGTGGCGACGGCGCACGTGCTCGACGAACTCACCGCCTGGATTTCGGCGTTTCGGTAAACGGATTAAGAACCTACAATCAAGAGCACACAGTTCCATGCCCGGAGGAGAAACACCATGAAAAACCTGCTTGCCGCCCTGGTCCTGTCTTCCATCGCCGTGACCGCCCATGCCGAGATCTCGCAGAAGTTCGGTCCGCTGGAAATCCACTACAACGCGCTTCCCACGGACGAACTGCTGCCCGACGTCGCACGCGCATACAAGATCGAGCGCAGCAAGACGCGCGGCCTGGTGACCATCTCGGTGTTGAAGCAGAACGCCATGGGCGCGGCCTCGCCGGTCCCGGCCAAGATCAGCGTGTACGCGACCAACCTCAACCAGCAACTCGCCAATATCGAAATGCGCGAAATCCGGGAGGGCAACGCGATCTACTATCTGGGCGAGTTTCGTATCGCACCCCCCGATACGCTCAAGTTCAACGCGACGGTGGAAGTCGCCGGCGAGCCGAAGCGCGAGATGGTCTTCAACCAGCAGTTCTTCAAGTAGCCGCGCTATGGCCTGACCGGCTTCGCTCCGTGGGGCCGGTCAGGCGTAGAAGGTCGACCAGACCAGTGCCGAAAGGCCCCACACGCCGAAACCGGCGACGGTCAAGCCTGCCAGACGGCGCACCCACGGCCGCTGCATGAAAGGCTGGATCTGGCGCGCGAAAAGGGCCATGCCGAGCAGATTCGGCAGCGTGCCCAGGCCGAAGGCGAGCATCAATGCGGCGCCTGAGGTGGCGCTGCCGGCCGCCAGCGCCGAGACCAGTACCGAGTACACCAGGCCGCACGGCAGCCAGCCCCACGCCATGCCGGCGAGCACGGCCTGCGGCATCGATTTCACCGGCAGCAGCTTCTGGAACAGCGGCCGCACCTGCCGCCACAACGCACCGCCCGCGCGTTCGAAGACGAGAACCCACTGGTTGTAGCCGGCCAGATAGAGACCGAGCAGGATCATCACGAGCTGGGCCAGCACGTACAGACCGACCTGCACCGGCAACAGGCCAGTGAGCTTGAGCGAGGCGCCCAGCGCCCCGGCGAGTGCACCGAACAGCGTATACGACGTCACCCGGCCGAGGTTGTACGCGAGGTGCAGCCAAAACGGCGGCGCGCTGCCGTCGCCGCGAAACGAGAAGGCGGCGACGATGCCGCCGCACATGCCGACGCAGTGCACGCCGCCGAGCAGGCCGGCGAGCAGTGCGGCAAGAAGCGAGAACTCGATCATGGCTTGTTCGTTGCTCGTCCCACCAGCCACACGAGGAACAGCACCGGAACACCGATCGCGGCGGTGCCGCTGAAGAAACTCTCCCAGCCGTAGGCATCGACGAACTCGCCGGAGAAGCCGGCGATGAACTTGGGCAGGAGCAGCATCACCGAGCTGAAGAGGGCGTACTGGGTCGCCGAGTAGGCCTGATTCACCAGGCCCGACAGATAGGCGACGAAGGCGGAGGAGGCGATGCCCGCGGAGAGGTTGTCGGCCGATATCGTGAACACCAGCGCGCCGACGTCATGCCCCCGGCCGGCGAGCCAGACGAACAGCAGGTTGGTTGCCGCGGAGAGTACGGCGCCCAGCATCAACGTGCGCATCACGCCGATCCGCATCACCAGCAGCCCCCCGAGCGTCGCGCCGGCAATGGTCATGCCGACGCCATAGACCTTGGAGACCGCGGCGACCTCGTCCTTGGTGAACCCCATCTCCTGATAGAACGGGTTGCTCATGACGCCCATCACCACGTCGGAAATGCGGTACACCGCAATCAGCGAGAGCATCAGCAGCGCCTGCCACTTGTAGCGCCGGACGAAGTCGATGAAAGGCGCAAGCACGGCACCATACAGCCACGCCGCGGCCGCAAGCGCGCCTTCGGGGAGGCCGAACGCGGCGAGCTTCGTCCGTGCGCGCAGTTCGTGCTCGCCGGTCTCGGCCGAAATCGTTTTATCTGGTTCGCGGATCGACAGCGTGGTCAGTATGCCGACCGCCATCAAAGCCGCCATCACGGTGTACGCCACCTGCCAGGGGCGGAAATCGTAATGCGCCTCCGAGGGGTCGAACGCGGCGGCGATCCACAATGCGCCCGCGCCTGCCGTGATCATCGCGATGCGATAGCCGGCCTGATAGGTTGCCGCCATCGCCCCTTGCTTCTCGGTTTCGACGGCCTCGATCCGATACGCGTCGAGCGCGATGTCCTGGGTCGCCGAAGCGAACGCCACTGCCAGCGCGAAGAACACCGTATGTTGCAGGTCCAGCGCAGGATCGGTGTTCGCCATGCCGAGCAAGGCCAGCGCGATGCAGATCTGGGACAGCAGCAGCCATGCGCGCCGCCGCCCGAGCGTCCGCGTCAGCAGCGGCAGCGGCAGGCGGTCGACCAGCGGCGACCACAGGAACTTGAAGCCGTACGCCAGCCCGACCCAGGAGAGATGGCCGATCGTCGAGCGCGCGATGCCCGCCTCCGACAGCCAGAACGACAGCGTGCCCAGCACCAGAAGGAGCGGCAGTCCGGCCGAGAAGCCGAGGAACAGCATGCCGACGACGCGGGGATGGGTGTAGACCTTGAGCGCACTGAGCCAGGAGAGGCGGATTGCGCTCATGGCGTGTAGTCGTAGTCCACGATCAGCGGCGCATGATCCGAGAAGCGCTGATCCTTGTAGACGAAGGCCGACTTAGCCGTCGCCGCGATGCCGGGGGTGGCGATCTGGTAGTCGATGCGCCAGCCGACGTTCTTCGCCCAGGCCTGGCCGCGGTTGCTCCACCATGTGTAGGCTTCGCCGGTGTGTTCCGGGTAGAGCGTGCGATAGACGTCGACCCAGCCGAGTTCGTCGAACAGGCGCGTCATCCACGCGCGTTCCTCCGGCAGGAAGCCGGAGTTTTTCTGGTTGGATTTCCAGTTCTTGAGATCGATCTCCCGATGCGCGATGTTCCAGTCGCCGCAGATGATGATCTCGCGTCCGCCCTTCATCAGCGCCTCGAGGTGCGGGAAGAACGCTTCCATGAAGCGGAACTTGGCCTGCTGGCGCTCTTCGCTGCTCGACCCGGAGGGCTGGTAGAGCGAGATGACGGCCAGCTTTCCATAGTCGGCTTCGAGGTATCGGCCCTCCGCGTCGAACTCAGGCACGCCCAGCCCCTCGATGATTTTCTGCGGAGCCGAGCGCGTGTAGATGCCGACCCCGCTGTAGCCCTTTTTTTCCGCATGGTGGAAGAATCCCGAGAGGCCGTCGCTGGCCGTGAATTCCGGCCTCATGTCGGCCGCCTGCGCCTTCAGTTCCTGTACGCAGACGACGTCGGCACGCTGCGTGGGCAGCCAGTCGAAGAAGCCTTTGGTCGCTGCGGAGCGGATGCCGTTGAGGTTGGCCGATATAATTCTCATTGCGTTTTTCAGTTCAAGAAATTCCGGAAATGTCCGATTACAAAGTCGAATTCGTCGAGTTCGCCATCGACGCGAACGTCCTGTGTTTTGGCACCTTCAAGACGAAGGCGGGGCGGATGAGCCCCTACTTCTTCAACGCGGGGCTGTTCAACGATGGCGACCGGCTGAAGAGGCTGGGCGAATTCTACGCGAAAGCCATCATGGCCTCGGGGATCGGGTTCGATGTGCTGTTCGGCCCGGCGTACAAGGGGATCCCGCTGGTGGCGAGCATCGCGATCGCGCTGGCGGGAATCGGGCGGAATGTGCCGTTTGCGTTCAACCGCAAGGAAGCGAAGGATCACGGCGAAGGCGGCATGGTGGTCGGCGCGGCGCTCGCGGGTCGTGTGCTCATCGTCGACGACGTGATCTCGGCGGGCACCTCGGTACGCGAATCGGTCGACCTGATCCGTGCTGCAGGTGCCGAGCCGGCCGGCGTCGTGATCGCGCTGGACCGCATGGAGCGCGGCACCGGAGAGCGATCCGCGGTGCAGGAAGTACAAGAGCGATACGGCATCCCGGTGGTGGCAGTGGTCACCCTGGACAATCTGGTGGAGTTTCTGGAACGTGATACAGGTAGACGAGAAGAACTGCGGGCGGTGGCGGCATACCGCGAGGAGTACGGCGTGTAGCGCATTGCTGGCGGCCTTGCTGCTCGCGGCGGCGGGCGCACATGCGCAGATGTACCGCTGGGTCGACAGTACGGGCCGCGTGCAATACAGCGACACGCCGCCGACGACCTTCAATCAGAGCGGCGGCGCGGAACTGAACAAACAGGGCAATGTGATCCGGCGCACCCAGTCGGAGGCGGAGCGCCGTGAAGCGGCCGCGCGCGAGGTGGAGCGCAAGAAGCTCCAGGGGCAGCAGCAGAAGCAGGCGCAGCTCGACCGCGCGTTGATGGCGACCTATACCCGCGAGGCGGAAATCGATCTGGCACGCGACCGTGCGCTCGAGCACCACAAGCTGGCGATCCAGGGCGCCGAGGCCCGCGCCCGCGCGGTGGATGCCAACCTGGCCGAACTGCACTCGCGCATCAATGCGCTCGAACGCGGCGGCAAGCCGGTTTCGCCCAACCTCGAGGCACAGGCGATACACGCGGCGCGCGAAAGCGAAGACCTGAAGCGCACGATCACGGGCAACCGTGAAGCGATGGAAAAAGTGCGCGAAAAATACGCCGCCGACAAGGCACGTTTCCGCGAGCTCGGCGGGAAACCCTGAATCCCGGCGATGCCGGGCCGGATGGAATCGGGTCGATCGGATTGAAGAAGAAAGGCCGGCGCATGCCGGCCTTTCCGCCTACTGAAGCCTGGCTTTGAGCAGCGCGTTGACTTGCGCCGGGTTGGCCTTGCCGCGGCTCGCCTTCATCACCTGCCCGACCAGTGCGTTGAACGCCTTGTCCTTGCCGGCGCGGAATTCCTCGACCGATTTCGGATTCGCGGCGAGCACTTCGTCGACGATCTTTTCCAGTTCGCCGCTATCGGACATCTGCCTGAGGCCGCGCGCCGCGATGATGGCGTCGACCTCGCCTGCACCTTCCCACAGGCCCTCGAACACCTGTTTCGCGAGCTTGCCGGAGAGCGTGCCGTCCTGGATGCGCGTGAGGAGTTCCGCCAGCTGCTCGGCCGATACGGGGCTTTGCGAAATGTCGAGCTCCGCCTTGTTGAGCGCGGCCGAGAGCTCGCCCATCACCCAGTTGGCGGCGGGCTTCGGCTGTCCCGACTTCCGGGCCGCGGCCTCGAAGTAGGCCGCGATCGCGCGCGATCCCGTCAAGATGGCGGCGTCGTAAGCCGACACGCCGTAATCCTGTTGGAAGCGCGCCTGCATCGCCGCGGGAAGCTCGGGAAGCGTGGTCCTGACCTGCTCGATCCAGGCATCCTCCAGCCTCACCGGCAGCAGGTCGGGGTCGGGAAAATACCGATAGTCGTGCGCTTCTTCCTTGCTGCGCATCATGCGTGTCTCGCCGGTGTCGGGGTCGAACAGCACCGTTGCCTGCTCGATCCCGCCGCCGTCCTCGAGCGTCTCGATCTGCCAGCGGATTTCGTAGTCGATCGCCTGCTGCAGGAAGCGGAAGGAGTTGAGATTCTTGATTTCACGGCGCGTGCCGAATTCCTTCTGCCCGACAGGGCGCACCGAGACGTTGGCATCGACGCGGAAGCTGCCCTCCTGCATGTTGCCGTCGCAGATGCCAATCCAGGTCACCAGCGTGTGCAGGGCTTTTGCATAGGCGACGGCCTCGGCACTCGAACGCATCTCGGGTTCGGAAACGATCTCCAGCAGCGGCGTCCCGGCACGGTTCAGGTCGATTCCGGTCATGCCGTGGAAATCCTCGTGGAGCGACTTCCCGGCGTCCTCCTCCAGGTGGGCGCGCGTGAGACGGATGGTTTTCTCCACGCCGTCGACCACGATCCTCAGCGCACCGCCCTCGACGATGGGTTTGGCCAGCTGGCTGATCTGGTAGCCCTTGGGGAGGTCGGGGTAGAAATAGTTCTTGCGGTCGAAGACGTTGACGCGGTTGAGCGTCGCGCCGGCGGCAAGGCCGAACCGGATCGCGCATTCCACCGCGCCCTTGTTGAGCACGGGCAGCACGCCGGGCAGCGCGATGTCGACTGCGGACGCCTGCGTATTCGGAGCGGAGCCGAACGCGGTGCTGCTGCCGGAGAAAATCTTGGATTGCGTGGCGAGCTGCGTGTGGACCTCCAGCCCGATGACGGTCTCCCACTTCATGCCGGATCCTCCGGGCTGCGCGCGTGCCAGTCGGTGGCACACTGGTACTGATGGGCGGCGTTGAGCATCTTCGCCTCGGAGAAGTAATTGCCGATCAACTGCAGTCCGATCGGCATGCCGCTCGAATCGAAGCCGCATGGCAGGCTCATGCCGGGCAGGCCGGCGAGGTTGGCGGGAATCGTATAGAGGTCGTTGAGATACATGCCGATCGGATCGTCGGCCTTCTCGCCGATCCGGAACGCGGTGCCCGGCGTCGTCGGGCCGAGGATCAGGTCGCAGACCTTGAAGGCCTCGGTGAAATCGTGCGCGATCAGGCGGCGGATCTTCTGCGCCTGCACGTAGTAGGCGTCGTAGTAGCCGTGGCTGAGCACGTAGGTGCCGATCAGGATGCGGCGCTTGACCTCGGCGCCAAAGCCCTGCGCGCGGGTCTTGGCGTACATGTCGTCGAGATCGGCGTACTCGGGGGCGCGGTATCCGTAGCGTACGCCGTCGAAGCGCGACAGGTTGGACGACGCTTCGGCGGGCGCCAGGACGTAGTAGACCGGGATCGCGAGGCCGGAGTTGGCGAGCGAGATCTCGACCGTCGTCGCGCCGAGCTTCCGAAGCTCGCCGATGGCGGCCTCGACGGCGGCACCGACCTCGCGGCCAAGCCCTTCGGCGAAGAACTCCTTCGGCAGGCCGATGGTGAGGCCCGCGAGCGGCCGGTCGAGGTCGCGTGTGTAGTCCTCCTGCTCGCGCTGGAGGCTGGTCGAATCCAGCGGGTCGAAGCCGGTCATCACGTTGAGCAAGCGCGCGCAGTCCTCGGCCGACGCTGCCATCGGTCCGGCCTGGTCGAGGCTGGACGCAAACGCGATCATGCCGTAGCGCGACACCAGGCCGTAGGTGGGCTTGAGGCCCGTGATGCCGGTGAACGCCGCGGGCTGGCGGATCGAACCGCCGGTGTCGGTGCCCGTTGCGGCCGGCGCCATGCGTGCGGCGACGCAGGCGGCGGCGCCGCCCGAGGAGCCGCCCGGAACACGGGTCGTATCCCAAGGGTTCTTCACGGGACCGTAGAAGCTGGTTTCGTTGGACGAGCCCATCGCGAACTCATCCATGTTGGTCTTGCCGAGGCTCGGCATGCCGGCGGCCTTGAAACGCGCGATCACCGTGGCGTCATAGGGCGCGACGAAGTTGTGGAGCATCCGCGAGCCGCAGGTGGTGAGCCAGCCGTCGGTGCAGAAGATGTCCTTGTGCGCGATCGGCACGCCGGCGAGCGGGCCGGCGTTGCCGCGTGCGATCGCCGCATCCGCCACGGCCGCCTCGGCGAGCGTCTTCTCCGGGTCGACCGTGATGAAGGCGTTGATCGCGGGGTTGAGGGCAGCGATGCGATCCAGGTAGAACTGGGTGACTTCGCGGCTGGAGACCTGCTTCGTCGCGAGCTGCGCGGCGAGCGCGGAAAGGGAGGCGTGTCGCATGCTCACTCGATGACCTTGGGCACGAGGTAGAGGCCGTCCTCGACTGCCGGCGCGATTGCCTGGAAATCCGCGTGACGATCGGTCTCGGTCACGACGTCCTCGCGCAGACGCTGGCCGAGTTCCTGCGCGTGGGCCATCGGCTCGATGCCGCGGGTATCCACGGCTCGCATGGCGGCGATGAGATCGAAGATGGTGTTGAGCCGGGCCTGGGTGGCCAGTGCGTCGGCATCGCTGGTTTCGATGCGCGCAAGACGGGCGATGCGCTTGACGTCGTCCGGGCTGAGGGACATGGTGAAAGCACCTGGTAGCTTACGGAAATGAAGCCCCTTAGGTTATCATAGGCGCCTTGTTTTTTCTGCCCTTTCGCCCGATTCCCGGGCCCAGACGCCACCATGTTCAAGTTCTTCACCAGCTATTTTTCGACCGACCTCGCGATCGACCTCGGCACGGCCAATACCCTGATCTACGTGCGCGACCGGGGCATCGTGCTGGACGAACCCTCGGTGGTGTCGATCCGGACCGACGTGGCGGCCGGGGGCAAGCGTACGGTACAGGCGGTCGGCGCCGAGGCCAAGCAGATGCTGGGGCGCACGCCGGGCAACCTGCAGGCCATCCGGCCCATGAAGGACGGCGTGATCGCCGATTTCACCGTCACCGAGCAGATGCTCAAGTACTTCATCAAGAAGGCGCACGATACCCGGATGTTCCGCCCGAGCCCCCGGATCATCATCTGCGTGCCCTGCGGCTCGACGCAGGTCGAACGGCGCGCGATCCGTGAATCGGCGATCGGCGCCGGCGCAAGGCAGGTCTTCCTGATCGAGGAGCCGATGGCGGCCGCCATCGGCGCGGGCCTGCCGGTGGCCGACGCGACCGGCTCGATGGTGGTCGATATTGGCGGCGGCACGACCGAGGTCGGCGTGATCTCGCTCGGCGGCGTCGTCTACGCCAATTCGGTTCGTGTGGGCGGCGATCGCATGGACGAAGCCATCACCAGCTACATACGCCGCAACTACGGCATGCTGATCGGCGAGGCGACGGCCGAGCAGATCAAGACGAAGATGGGCTCCGCGTTTCCGGGCGCGGAGGTGCTCGAGATGGAAGTCAAGGGCCGCAGCCTTGCCGAAGGCGTGCCGCGCAGTTTCAACGTCTCGTCCAACGAGGTGCTCGAAGCGCTCAACGAACCGCTGAACGCCATCGTCAGCGCGGTCAAGCAGGCGCTCGAGCAGACGCCGCCCGAGCTTGGGGCCGACATTGCCGAGAAGGGCATGGTGCTGACCGGCGGCGGCGCGCTGCTGCGCGACCTCGACCGTCTGCTGATGGAGGAAACGGGTCTGCCGGTGATCGTCGCGGACGATCCGCTGACTTGCGTGGTTCGCGGTTCGGGGCGTGCGCTGGAGGAAATGGACAAGCTCGCGTCGGTATTCACCAACGAGTGAAGGGGGCGGTGCGGACTGACGCGGCCGGGAGGGGCGGATGAGCGCGCCCGAGCAGCTTATGTTCGCCCGTCGCCTGGGCCCGACCGCGCGCCTCGTCGTCTGGCTGCTCGTCGGACTCGCATGCGTGGTGCTCGATACGCAATATCACGCGCTCGACGGCGTCCGTAGCGGTTTTTCGGTGCTGCTGCAGCCGGTGCGTGAATTCACGCGCGCGCCGGTCGAGGTCGCCGCCGAACTGGGTGGCTTCTTCACTCGCCATCGGCTCTTGCAGAAGGAACGTGATGCCCTGGTGATGGAGCGCGCCGAACTGGCGGTCGGCCTCAATGCGGCGCAGGATCTGGCTCGCGAGAACGCGGAACTGCGCGCGCTACTGCAGATGCGCGCGCGGCCCGGTCAGCAGACCGTGCATGCCGCGCAGCTGTATCAGGGGCACAACTGGTTCGCCCAGCGGATCACCCTCGACCAGGGCGCGGCCGCTGGCTTGCGCAGCGGCCTGCCGGTGGTGGATGCCAGCGGACTGGTCGGACAGGTGAACCGGGTGTATCCGGGTTCGAGCGACGTCATGCTCGTGAGCAGTCCCGAGCAGCTGACGCCGGTGGTGATCGAGCGCACCGGCCAGCGGGGACTTGCCGCCGGCAGCGGCAGCGGTCGCATGGAGTTGCGCTACATGCCAGCACAGACCGACATTCGCGAAGGCGACAGGCTGCTCACCTCGGGCATCGACCGGGTGTACCCCGCGGGGATTCCGGTGGCGCGGGTAAGCCGGGTTTCCCGCTCCCAGTCCGGGCCTTATCTGCGCGTGGAGTGTGTGCCGCTGGCGGGACTCGATCGTTCGCGTGCGGTACTGGTCCTGGTTGCGGATCCGGAGGTGAACGCGCAATGAGCGGCGGGGACCGTACGCCAGCAGAATGGCGGCACATCCTCGGAACGATGGCGCTTGCCGTCTTGCTTGAGCAGATGCCGTGGTCGGGTCTCGCGCTCGTGGTGCGGCCCGACTTCGTTCTCGTCAGCGTGCTGTTCTGGGCGCTGCACCAGCCCGCGCGCATCGGTTTCGCCGCTGCCTTCGTGTTCGGCCTGGTGGCGGATTTCCAGGATGGCGTGGTCTTCGGCCAGCATGCGATCGCATACGTGATCGGCGTTTATCTCGTTCTGTTTCTGCGCCTGCGCCTGCTGCAGTTCGACCCGTTCCGCCAGGCAGCGCAGATGTTTCCCATTCTGCTCGCGGTGCAACTGATCGTCCTGCTGGCCGGCTGGCTGGCGGTCAATCCTCCTGGCGGCCTGTCCATCCTGGTGCCGGTCTTCGGCAGTACGCTACTCTGGTATCTCGTCGCGCTGTTCATGCGCCTGTGGCGCGGCAAGGGCCTGCAGGGCCGGACATGAGCCTCGTCGTACCCCTGAAGGACCTCGATCGCGAACTGGCCCGGTTTCGCGGACGGCTGAAGGTCGGCGCGGCATTCGTGCTGCTCCTGGCGGCCGCGCTGCTGGCGCGTGCCTTCTACCTGCAAGTCGGGCAGCACGACTATTTCATCCAGCGTGCGGAGAGCAACCGCATCTCGCAGGTCCCGACGCCGCCCAACCGCGGCTTGATCCTCGACCGCAACGGTCGCATCCTGGCTGAGAACTATTCTGCCTACACGCTCGAACTGGCTCGTGGCCAGATCGAGGATCTGGAAGCGACGCTGACGGAACTGGGGAAGCTGATCGAGATCACGCCCGGGCAGTTGCGGCGTTTTCGCCGACTGCTCGCGGAGTCGCACGAATTCGAGACGGTGGCGCTGAAGAACAAGCTGACCGACGAGGAAGTGGCGATTCTGGCGACCCAGCGCTATCGGCTTCCCGGTGTGGAGGTGAAGGCGCGGCTGTTCCGCAACTATCGGGCCGGGCCGAGCATGGCGCACGTAGTGGGTTTCATCGGGCGCATCAACGACCGCGATCTGAAGCACCTGCGCGAGGAGGGACGTGAGGAGAACTACCGGGGGAGTGCCTACATCGGGAAGACCGGATTGGAGCAGAGCTACGAGCAACTGCTCCACGGCCGCACCGGCTTCGACCAGATGGAGATCGACGCCAGCGGGCGTGCCGTGCGGATGCTGTCGCGGATTCCACCTGTGCCCGGCAAGGATCTGCGCCTGCATCTCGACGTCGAACTGCAGGCAGTGGCCGAGGAGGCGTTCGGCGATTATCTCGGCGGACTCGTGGCCCTCGATCCCGACACTGGCGGTGTCCTGGCCCTGGTCTCGAAACCCGGGTTCGACCCGAATCTTTTCGTCGACGGTATCGATCCGGAGACCTGGAAAGCGCTCAACGAATCGCCCGAACGCCCCATGGTGAACCGTGTGCTGCGCGGCATCTATCCGCCCGGATCGACGATCAAGCCGCTGATGGCGCTTGCGGGGCTGGAACTGGGGTTGCGCACGCCCGACGATCGCATCGTCGATCCGGGGTACTTCAGCCTGCCCAACAGCAGCCACCGGTTCCGCGACTGGAAGCGCGAGGGACACGGCGTGGTCGACCTGCGGCGTTCGATCTCGCAGTCGTGCGACACCTATTACTACAAGCTCGCGGTGGACATGGGCATCCAGCGCATGCACGATTACCTGGCCCAGTTCGGGCTGGGGGCGCAGACCGGTATCGACCTCGAGGGCGAATCCGCCGGCTTGCTGCCTTCGCCCGAATGGAAGCGGCGCCGCTGGAAGCAACCGTGGTATCCCGGCGAAACGGTGATCGCGGGCATCGGGCAGGGCTACCATCTGACCACGCCCCTGCAGCTCGCCATGGCTACGGCGATGCTCGCGAACGGCGGCAAGCACGTCGAGCCGCGCCTGGTCGATGCGGTGCGCGAGGCGCACGGCAAGACATGGCAGCCGATCCCGGGCAAGGTGAGGGATCAAGTGAAAATCGACCCCCGGAATCTGGACGTGGTGCGCGAAGGCATGATGGACGTCATGCGGCCCGGCGGCACGGCGGCCAGGGCCGCGCTCGGCGCGCCCTACGCGATCGCCGGCAAGACCGGTACCGCGCAGGTCGTCGGCATCAAGCAGGGTGCGCGCTACGACGCCAGCAAGCTCGCACTGCAGCATCGCGACCATGCACTCTTCATTGCCTATGCGCCGGCCGACAAACCCACCATCGCCGTGGCTGTGATGGTGGAGAACGGTGGTTCGGGCAGCGGCACGGCGGCGCCGATCGCGCGCGCGGTGCTCGACTATTATCTGATCGGCAAGCAGTCGGCCGAGGTCACCCTGGAGGCGAACAGTGGCGCAGAGTAGAAACTGGATCCTGCGTCGGCTCGGCCATCTCGACGGCATCCTGCTGGCGATCGTCGTGCTGCTGCTTGGCGTCAGCCTGGCGGTGGTCGCCAGCGCGTCCGGCCAGAGTTCCGCGCGCATCAGCGGCCATCTCGTCAACGTGGGGCTCGCGCTGGGGGTGATGATGGTGATGGCGAACGTGCCGCCGCACCTGCTGGCGAGGGTGGGGCTGCCGCTCTATGCGGCCGGGGTGGTGATGCTGATCGGGGTTGCGTTGTTCGGCGAGGTCCGCAACGGCTCGCGGCGCTGGCTCGATCTGGGATTCGTGGCGTTCCAGCCGTCCGAACTGCTGAAGCTCGCGCTGCCGCTGATGCTGGCCTGGTATTTCCAGCGCAACGAGGCGGTGCTGCGCACGAAGCATTTCATGGTCGGCGGCGTTCTGCTCCTGGTGCCCTTCCTGTTGATCCTGCGACAGCCCGATCTCGGTACCGCGCTCATGCTCGGCGCCTCCGGCTTCTATCTGCTATTCTTCGCCGGGTTGCCGTGGAAAGCCATTCTCGGCGGAGTGGTGATCGGCGGGGCGAGTCTGCCGGTGGCATGGGGTCTGTTGCACGACTACCAGCAGCGGCGGGTCCTGACGCTGCTCGATCCGACTTCGGATCCGCTCGGCGCCGGTTATCACATCATCCAGTCGACCATTGCGATCGGTTCCGGCGGATTGTTCGGCAAGGGCTGGACGCAGGGCACTCAGGCCCAGCTGGATTTCATCCCCGAGCGCACGACCGACTTCATATTCGCCGTTTTCGGCGAGGAGTTCGGCTACGTCGGCGTGATCTTCCTGCTGGGGCTGTACCTTGCCATCGTTGCGCGCGGCCTCACGATCGCCGCACGCGCCCCGACGCAGTTCGGACGCCTGATGGCAGCCACCATCAGCCTCAATCTGTTCACCTACACGTTCGTGAACATCGGCATGGTGTCGGGCATCCTGCCCGTCGTCGGCGTTCCGCTGCCGCTCATGAGCTACGGCGGCACCGCGCTCATCACCCTGTTGCTTGGAATAGGCATACTGATGAGCGTCGCAACGCATCGTCAGCTCAACAAGTCATGAAGGTATGACTATGATCATGAACATGAAACCGATTCTGGCCTTGGCTGCGGCCGCCCTCCTGGCGGCGGCCTGCAGCACCACGCCGCCTCCGAAGAGTGCCGGTACGCCCAGCAAGGGCGGCGGCTATTATCTCGACGACGGACCGGACGCGAACCCGCCCGCGAATCTCGACGCGGTTGCCGATGCCGTTCCGCGCGCGGAGCCGCTCCATCGCTTCGCGAACCGCACCTACACGGTGATGGGCAACACCTATACGCCGCAGGCGAAAGCGGGAGGGTATCGCAAGGACGGCGTGGCATCGTGGTATGGCCGCCGGTTCCACGGCAAGAAGACCGCATCCGGCGAGGTCTACGACATGTACGCGATGACGGCGGCCCATCCGACGCTGCCGATCCCGAGTTATGCGCGCGTGACCGCGCTCGACAGCGGCAGGACGGTGGTCGTCCGCGTCAACGATCGCGGCCCCTTCCACAGCAAGCGCATCATCGATCTCTCGTACACCGCCGCCCACAAGCTCGGCTATATCGCCAAGGGCAGTACGCGCGTACGCGTGGAGAGCATCGATCCCGAGACCTATGCGGCCCGGGACCCCGTGGCCGGAGACGGGGTCTACCTGCAGCTGGGGGCATTCTCGGGGGCCGAGCGCGCCGAGCGGCTCCTGGACCGGGTGTCCCGCGAACTGGAACTCGGCGCAGCACAAGCTCGCGTGGTGCAGGACGGCGCGCTGCATCGAGTGCAGGTCGGACCCTACGACAATGGCGATGCCGCGCACGTGGATCGCGAGCGCGTGCGGGAGCAACTCAACCTCAATGCCATCCTGGTGAGCCGCGATTGAAGGCAGAACGGGAATGAGGTTTTTCGGGTTCGTACTTGCGTGGCTGCTATCTGTCCCGGCATGGGCGGTTCCAAGCGGCATAACGGCCCGTGCCTGGGTCATCGTCGATGCCGCCAGCGGTCACGAGCTCGCGGCCTACCAGGCCGACCTGCCGATGCCGCCCGCCTCGTTGACGCAGCTGATGACGGCCTACGTGCTGCTGGGTGACGTCCGGGACAAGAAATTGGCGCTCGACGCGCCGGTCACGGTGCCGGAAGCCGCCACCCAGACCGACGGTGCGCGGATCTTCCTCAAGAGTGGTGAGGTCGTGCCGGCCGGAACCCTGTTGCAGGCGATGCTGTTGCACTCGGCGAGCGACGCCACCCTCGCGCTCGTCACCGCGGCCAGCGGCAGCGAGGCGGCCTTCGTCGAGCGCATGAACAAGGCGGCCGCCCGGCTCGGCATGAGCCGGACGCGCTTTCTCAATGCGACCGGCCTGCACGAGACGGGCCACGAATCCAGTGCACGGGACCTCGCCGTGCTCGGACGCGCGGTGATGCGTGCGTTCCCGGACCAGGCGCCGCTTTTCAAGCAGCGCGAGCTGACGGTCAACGGCGTCACCTACTACAACAACAATCGCCTCCTTTGGCGCGATGCCACGGTGAACGGACTCAAGGTGGGACGCACACCGGAGGCGGGTTATTGCATGGCGGCCGCGGCCGAGCGCGGCGCGCAGCAGCGCATCGCAATTGTGCTGGGCGCGCGTTCCGATGCACAGCGCACGCAGGATGCGCTGCGGCTTCTCAACTATGGTTTCGAGAATTTCGACAGCGTGCCGCTCTACCGTGCGCGGCAGCCGGTCAAGGCGATCGGTGTGTACCGCGGTGCGCGCAGCTCGGTGAGCATGGGATTCGCCGAGGATTTTCATCTGCTTACACCCCGGGGAAGCGCGGCGCGGGTGAAGGGAGAAGTCATCACGCAGCAGCCGATCATCGCCCCGGTTCGCAAGGGCCAGCGCATCGGCACCCTGCGTTTGTCCCTGGACGGCAAGCCGCTTGGCGACTATCCGCTCGTCGCGCTCCACGACGTCTCCGTCGCGGGCATCTTCGGGCGCGGCTGGGATACGCTGAGGCTCTTCTTCGGCCGATGAGCGCATACCTGAACGGCGTCTTCCTGCCACTGGCCGAAGCCAAGGTTTCGGCACTCGACCGCGGGTTCGTGTTCGGCGACGGCGTGTACGAGATCATACCCGTCTACTCGCGCCGGCCGTTCCGGCTCGACGAGCACCTGCGCCGTCTGCAGGCGAGCCTCGACGGCATTCGGCTCGCCAATCCTCACACCACGCCCGAATGGCGCGAGCGGGTCCTGGATCTCGTCGCACGGCAGGATTTCCCCGACCAGTCGGTCTGCATCCAGGTGACCCGCGGCACGCCCGTGCGCGCACCCTTGCGCGACCACCCGTTTCCCGAAGGGATCCCACCGACCGTTTTCATGTTCGCGCAACCGCTGGTGACGATTTCGGCCGCGCAGAAGGCCGCCGGCGCGCATGCAGTGACGGTGACCGACAACCGCTGGCTGCGCTGCAACATCAAGGCGATTTCGCTGCTGGCCAACGTCCTCTTGCGCCAGGAGGCGGTCGACGCGGGCAGCGCGGAAGCGGTGCTGCTGCGCGACGGCTTTCTCACTGAAGGCGCTGCGAGCAATATTTTCGTCGTCACGGACGGGGTGCTGCGCTCGCCGCCGCCATCCGAGCTCATGTTGACCGGCATCACCTACGATGTGGTGCTGGAACTTGCCGCCGCACACGGCATTCCCCATGAGCTGCGCGCGATTCCGGAGGCGGAGCTGCGCCGCGCGGACGAGATCTGGATGACCTCGTCCACCCGCGAGATCATGCCCATCGTCCGGCTCGACGGCGCCCCGGTCGGGAGCGGCGTGCCGGGGCCGCTGGCGCAGCGGATGGATAGTCTCTACCAGGTGTTCAAGCAGGAGGTGATGCGCGCATGAGCCAGGACGAGACGCTGCTGACGTTCCCCACCGATTTTCCGATCAAGATCATGGGCGCGCGCCGCGATGATTTCGCGCAGACCATGGTCGAGCTGGTGCAGCGGCACGCGCCCGACTTCCGGCCCGAGACCGTCGAGATGCGTGCGTCCTCCAACGGCAACTATCTGTCGGTGACCTGCGTGGTGCGCGCCACGTCCAAGGCGCAGCTCGACGCGCTGTACCGGGAGATCACGGCGCACCCGTGGGTGAAGGTCGCGCTGTGACGCCGGAGCCCGGGGCGGGCGCAGATGGCGCAGTGCGCATCCGCAGCCTGGGGCGGGTCGACTATCTGCCGACCTGGCAGGCGATGCAGGACTTCACGGCGCGGCGTGACGCCGACACGCCCGACGAAATCTGGCTGCTGGAGCATCCGCCGGTGTACACGCTCGGGCAGGCGGGGAAGACGGAGCATCTGATCGCGGCCACCGACATCCCGCTGGTGCCGATCGACCGTGGCGGGCAGATCACCTACCACGGGCCGGGCCAGGTGGTGGCCTACGTGCTGGTCGATCTGCGGCGCCGCGGCTACGGCATCCGCGAACTGGTCGAGCGCATGGAGCAGGCCGTGATCGGCCTGCTGGCCGGGCACGGCGTCACGGCCGAGCGTCGGGCCGGTGCGCCCGGCGTGTACGTCGCGGGCGCCAAGATCGCCGCGCTCGGCCTGCGCGTCCGGCGCGGCTGCACCTACCATGGGCTCGCGCTCAACGTCGACATGGACCTGGCACCCTTCGGCGCGATCAATCCCTGCGGCTACGCGGGGATGGCCGTGACCCAGTGTCGCGATCTCGGCGTGCCGTTGACGATGGCTGAAGCGGAACGGGCGCTGGGCGCCGCATTGTGGGACGCGATCCGAGCCTGACGCGCCGACGCCGGCGCGTGGCCTACTCCCGGGTCAGCTTGCGGATCGCCTTGATCATTTCCGGGTGATCGAATTCCCGCCCGCCGATGGCGCTTGCGACGACGCGCCCCTTCTTGTCGACGAGAAGGGTGGTGGGCAGCCCGCCGACCTTCCATGCCGTCATCGTGCGGCTGTCGGTGTCCAGCAGGATGGGGAAGGTCGGCGCCACGTCCAGCTGGCTGACGAATGCCTCGATCGTGTCGGTGTTCTCGCCGACGTCGACCGCGAGCACCGTGAACGGCTCCTTCGCGAGTGTCTGCGCCAGACGTTCCATCGACGGCATCTCGCGGCGGCACGGCGGGCACCAGGTCGCCCAGAAGTTGATGAGGACGACCTTGCCGCGCAGCTTTCCGAGATCGTGTTGCTTGCCGTCGAGATCCCGCAGTTTGAGCGCCGGCGCGGGTTTGGGCGCCTGGTGGGTGAGGCCGTGGGAAAGCGGTGGCAGATCCGCGGCGACGACGGGCAGTGCAAGAAACAATGCAGCGAGGCTGGCGGCCCGGAAAACCTTAGCGATGTTCATCGGCGCATTGTACCTGTTCGAGCGTTCCGGAAAGCTGCCGGTCGCCGACCTGCCACGTGAAGTCGAGATCGAAGCGTGCGCCGCGCGGAACCGCATAAGCGGTCATGCCCTGGTTCCAGTCACCCGGTGCGTAGACCTGCGTGGCGGGAATCTGCGCCCATCCGAAGGCGATGCGGGCCGGGTCGTTCACGTCGAGCCGCTGCCACAGCTGATCCCATTCGGCCTTGCTGCGGATCGCACGTGCCGGCTGTCCCTCGGTGCGATAGCGCCAATCGGCGAGGCGGTATTCGATCGGCACGGCGCCGACGTTGCGTACCACCGTCATGAAGACGCATTGTTCCGTGTAATGCGCGGCCGCCTCGGCGGAGAACCCGCGTGCCTGGTAGAAGGCATTGGCCTGGTCGGGGCTGATCTGCGTCAGCCGCACCTGGATGCCCCGGGTTTCGGTCTGCCACGTGGCGAGCCCGGTGGCCGGATCGACGCTGTGTTCGGTCGCAGCCAGTGCGGGCAGACTCCATAGCGCCAGCAGGGTCGGGACAAGGTATCGCATGGGCTAAGATTCTTCTTTTGTTTCACTCGAGCCGATTATGGCAGACCCCGTCCAGCACAAGGGCGCCGCGAAAACCTCGCGCATTCCGATCAAGATCGTCCCGCAGGCGCGGCAGCGCCTGCCGCCGTGGATCCGCGCCAAAGCGCCCAACCTGCCGAACGTCGACCGGCTCAAGGGCATCCTGCGCGAAGCGAAGCTGCACACGGTATGCGAGGAGGCTTCGTGCCCCAATCTCGGGGAATGCTTCGGCCACGGTACGGCGACTTTCATGATTCTCGGCGACCTCTGCACGCGGCGCTGCCCCTTCTGCGACGTCGGCCACGGTACGCCGCTGCCGCCGGATGCCGCCGAACCGCGCCATCTTGCCGAGACGATCACCTTGATGGCGCTGAAGTACGTGGTCATCACCAGCGTCGACCGCGACGATCTCCGGGACGGCGGCGCGGGGCATTTCGCCGAGTGCATCGCGGCGGTGCGAGAGAAGTCGCCCGCGACCCGCATCGAGATCCTCACGCCGGATTTCCGGGGCCGCCTGGAGAAGGCGCTCGCCGCGCTCGACGCTGCGCCGCCGGACGTCATGAACCACAATCTCGAAACGGTGCCGCGCTTGTACAAGGCGGTGCGCCCGGGTGCCGACTACGCGCATTCACTCAAGCTGCTGGAGGATTTCAAGGCGCGCCACCCGGCCATCCCGACCAAGTCCGGCCTGATGCTGGGGCTGGGGGAGCGTGATGAAGAGATTCTCGAGGTGATGCGCGACCTGCGCGCTCACGGCGTCGACATGCTGACGCTCGGCCAGTACCTGCAACCCTCGTCGCATCATCTGCCCGTGCTGCGTTTCGTCACACCCGAACGCTTCGCGCAGTTCGAACAGGAGGCGCTGGCGATGGGCTTCCGCCACGCCGCGTGCGGACCGATGGTGCGTTCGAGCTATCACGCCGACCGGCAGGCCGCCGGCATCTGAGCGCGCCCTGGCGGTTTCGGTGGCAGCCGGCCCGAGCGTCGTGGCGAGAGCGGCCCTGGCGACAGGATGCGCGAATGCCGGCGATCGCGTGCCGGCGCGTCCGTCGGCGGGCGCATGTCGGGGACGGGCTTTCTTGCTTACTGCTTACTTGAGCAGCCGCCGGCGCGTGAGCGCCAGCGCGGCGACGTAGCCGGCGCTGCCGTAGGCGGCGAGCCCGAAGACGTGCAGCGCGATGTCGTCCGGCACGCGGCCGACGACCAGCGGCCGTGCGAGATCGATCGCATGGGTCAGCGGCAGCCATGCCGACACGGCCTGCAGTATCGCGGGGAGCTGGGAGACCGGGTAGAAGACGCCGCACAGGAGCACCATCGGCGTGATCACGAGCGTGAAGTAGTAGAGAAAGAAGTCGTAGCTCGGCGACAGCGCGTTCATGACCAGACCCATCCCGCCGAAGCAGAAACCCACCAGGGCCACCAGCGGGATGATCCACAGCGTCATCCAGAAATCGCCATGCAGGCCCAGCCCCCAGATCACCGCGAGGATCGCCAGCCCGGACAGCAGGCTCTTCGCCATCGCCCAGGTCAACTCGCCCAGCATGACGTCGTCGAGCGTCATCGGTGCGTTGAGGATCGCATCCCAGGTGCGCTGCACGTGCATGCGCGAGAAGCTCGAATAGAGCACCTCGAACGTCGCCGCGTTCATCGTGCTGTATGCGACGGTGCCGGCGGCGAGGAAGGTGAGGTAGGGCATGCCCCCGACGTCCGGCAGAAGGCGGCCGAGCCCGTAGCCGAGGCCGAGCATGTAAAGCATCGGATCGGCGAGATTGCCGAGGATCGAGGGGATGGCGAGCTTCCGCCACACCAGGTAATTGCGCTGCCACACCGGGATGAAGCGCAGCGACAGGCGGGGCATGCGCAGGTGCTCAGTCACGCAGGTCCCTCCCGGTGAGCTTGAGGAACACGTCTTCGAGATTCGACGGCCGATGCACGTAGCGCAGGCCGTCGGCGCGCTTCAGGCCATCGAGCACGTTATCGGCGTCGCGCGTGTAGCAGAAAAGCGTTTCCCCGACCCGCTCGAAGCGCGTGCACACGGTACCCGCGCAGTCACGCGTCCAGGCGGCGAGGCCTTCTCCATAGACCTCGACGACCGCGGGTTCGATGTTCGATTCGATCAGCGCGCGCGGCGCGCCTTGGGCGACGATCGCCCCATGGTCGAGAATCGCGAGGCGATCGGCGAGGCGCTCGGCTTCATCCATGAAGTGCGTCGTGAGCACGATGGTCTTGCCCGCGTTGATCAGGCGACGCAGGCCCTGCCAGATGAGGTGTCGCGCCTGGGGGTCGAGCCCGGTCGTGGGTTCGTCGAGGAACAGGATCTCGGGATCGTGCACCAACGCGCGCGCGAGCGTGAGGCGCCGCTTCATCCCGCCGGACAGCTGCGTGATCTGCGCGTCGGCCTTGCTCGTGAGCCCGGCGAATTCGAGCAGTTCGGGTACCCGCGCGACGATGGCGGCCTTGCGCATGCCGAAGTAGCGGCCGTAGGCGATGAGGTTTTCGCGCACCGAGAAATCCGGGTCGAGGTTGTCCATCTGCGGAACAACGCCGATTTTCATGCGCGCCTCGCGCGCTCGCGCGGGCACCGGGATGCCCGCCAGTTCGATGCTGCCGGCGTCGGGTTCGGTGAGGCCGAGCAGCAGTCTCAGCGTCGTCGTCTTGCCCGCACCGTTGGGCCCGAGGAGACCGAAGCATTCGCCGCGCCGGACGTCGAGATCGATGCCGCGCACGACTTCGGTGTTTCCGTAGCGTTTCACGAGGCCCCGCGCGATCAGCACGGGCAGGCCTCGAGAAACGCCTGCCGAAGCTCCTTCAGCTTGCCGTGGAAGAAATGGCCGGCCTCGGGGATGACCTTGGTGGCGAGCTTCTGCCCCTCGGCCCAGAGACGGATCGCCGCAGGCGGGATGAGCTCGTCCGCGTCGCCATAGATGATCACGGTGTCGTCCGGCACGGGGTCGAACTCGTACATCGTGACCGCGGGCGCGACCAGGATCAGCCGCTTGGCGGGCAGTTCCTGGCTCAGGCGGTGCTGCACGAACGCACCGAAGGAGAAGCCGGCCAGCGCCCACGGCAGCCCCGGATAGCTTGCCTCGACGAAGCGGGCGACCGCGAGCAGATCGTCGGTCTCGCCGACGCCGGCATCGAATTTTCCGTCGCTCATGCCGACACCGCGGAAATTCGGCCGCACGCTGACCCAGCCGGCCTCGTTGGCCGCCCTGGCGAGCGTCGTCACGACCTTGTTGTCGAGGCTGCCGCCGTGCAGTGGATGAGGATGCGCGACCAGCAGAAGGCCGCGACGGTCGTTCTCGGGGTCGTCGACGACGGTCTCCAGCTTGCCGGCCGGCACCGGGATGCGCAGCTTGTAGCGTTTCATGGGTGACGCGTCACTTCAGCCGCAAGCGCTCGACGATACGTCCTTGCTCGAGATGGGTTTCGAAGATCTCGTCGATGTCCGACTCGTCGACGTAGGTGTACCAGACGCCTTCCGGATAGACGACGAGCAGGGGACCCTCGTCGCAGCGGTCGAGGCAGCCGGCGCTGTTGACGCGGCATAGACCGCGGCCGTTCATGTCGGCCTCCTTCACCTTCTTCTTCAGGTAGTCGCGCATCGCCTGTCCACCCGATGCGCCGCAGCATTTTGCGCCGTCGTCGCGCTGATTGGTGCAGAAGAAGACGTGATGTTTGTAATACTGTTCAGTCATTCTGGAATTCCGAGTACTTGAGGGCGTTGCCGTGGGCCTTGTCGACCGGGTACTTGAACGCGTTGATTGCCAGTTTGTCGGATGCGGCGTCGAGCAGGTCGATCTCCAGCAGGTCGGCCAGCCGGACGAGATAGATCAGCACATCGGCGATTTCCTGGCGTACGGCCTCGCGCCGCGCCGTACCCAACTGCAGGCTCTGTTCATCCGTCAGCCACTGGAACGGCTCCAGCAGTTCGGCGGCTTCCACCGCGAGCGCAGCCGCGAGGTTCTTGGGGGTGTGATAGCGCTCCCAGCCGCGCGCCTCGACGAATTCCAGGATGCGTCGGCGCAGGGCGTCGAGGTTGTCGATCTCGTTGTTGGCCATCCGCGCATGATACCGCGATGGCCGACGGCTTTACGACACCCCTGTCGGTCGCTCGACTGCACTCCCGGCGGCGCTGCGACTCGGCGCGCGTTGCGGCGGCGTAGCGGTGTCTATAGTTTTGGCGTGCGATTTGCTAGGTGTTGTCTGAAAGCAGGCGCGTCATGCTGCTCTGGCATAATTACGCAGCGCCGAATTGACAGGAAAGGGAGGTTGGGAGATGGGTGCGATTTCAAAGGGTGCCGTGCGTGCCGCGCTGGCGCTTGCCCTGGTTGCTGTGGCCGGGTGCGCCAGCCCGCCGACTTATCCGCCGGGATCGGAACAGGCGGCTGACTACAACTGGAACTATCTGATCGGCCCCGGCGATTCGGTCCAGGTCTTCGTGTGGCGCAACCCCGAAGTGTCGGGCAGCTTCCCGGTCCGGCCCGACGGGAAGATGACCATGAATCTGGTCGAGGACCTGCCGGCCTCAGGGAAGACGCCGACCCAGCTCGCGCGCGACATCGAGAAGGCGCTCGGTAAATACATCCAGGAGCCGATCGTCACGGTGATCGTTGCGGGCGGTATCGGGCCGTTCGATCAGCAGATCCGCGTGGTGGGCGAAGCCGCCAAGCCGCAGGCGCTGAACTATCGCGAGAAGATGAGCCTGGTCGACCTGATGATCGCGGTGGGCGGGCTGACCGACTTCGCCGCGGGCAACCGTGCCTACATCGTGCGCACGGAGCAAGGCCAGCAGTCGCGTATCGGCGTGCGTCTCGACGATCTCGTCAAGGGTGGCGACATCTCGGCCAACGTCGACATGCGCCCGGGCGACGTGCTGGTCGTGCCCGAAAGCCTGTTCTGAGTGTGCAGGCGCCGCCGCACGCGGCGCCTCTTGAGAGTCTGGACATCGCATGGATCAAGTTCTGCAGCGAGTTCTCGCGTATGCCAAGGCCGCCTGGCGGCGGCGCTGGTGGGGTGTTGCCGTGGCATGGCTGATATGCCTCGTCGGCTGGACCTGGGTAATGATGATCCCCGACCGCTACCAGGCGACGGCACGGGTCTACGTGGATACGCAAAGCCTGCTGAAACCGCTGTTGGTCGGCCTTGCGGTCGAGCCGAACGTCGAGCAGCAGATCAAGCTCATGACGCGCCAGCTGGTGAGCCGCCCGACGCTGGAGAAGATCGCGCGCATGACCGATCTGGACGTCAAGGCGAAGACGCCGGAACAGACCGAGGCGATGCTCAATGGCTTGGGCCGCAACATCACGATCGGCGATGCGGGGCGCGAAAATCTCTACACGATCAGCTTCCAGGACGCGGATGGCGACCTGGCGAAGAGGGTCGTGCAATCGCTGCTGACGATCTTCGTCGAGAGCAGCCTCGGCAAGACGCGCCAGGACATCACGAGTTCGCAGCGCTTCATCGAGGAACAGCTGCAGCAGTACCAGCAGAAGCTCGTCGACGCCGAGAACGCGCTGACGGAGTTCAAGCGCAAGAACATCGGCCTGATGCCGGGGCAGGGCGGCGATTACTACAGCAAGCTGGCCGAGACTTCCACGTTGCTGCGTCAGGCCCAGCTGGATCAGCAGGAGGCCATCAACCGCCGCAACCAACTCAAGCGCCAGCTGGCGGATGAGGAGCCCGAACTCAATGCCGCCGCGGCCGTCATGCCCAGCAACACCGAGGTCGACGCGCGGATCCAGGCCTTGCAGAAGCAATTGGATCAGTTGCGCCTGCAGTACACCGACCTGCATCCAGACATCCAGGGGACGAAGCGCCTGATCGAGCAGCTCGAAGCGCAGAAACGGGCAGACACGATCGGCCGCGGGGGTGACGCGACCGGCGCCAGGATCCAGAACCCGGTATACCAGCAGCTGACCATCGCGATCGCCGAAGCCGACGCGACCGTCGCCTCGCTGAGCGCCCGGGTCGGCGAATACCAGCGCCGTTACGGTGAGTTGCGCAACGCGTCCAACATGATTCCTCAGGTCGAGCAGGAGTACACGCAGCTGATGCGCGATTACGACGTCTACCGCCAGAATTACGACGCGCTGCTGAAGCGCCGCGAATCGGCCGTGATGTCGGGCGAGGTCGAGAGCAAGACCGACACCGTGGATTTCCGGGTGATCGATCCGCCTTTCGTCCCCAGCCAGCCGGCCTGGCCCAATCGCCCGCTGCTGCTGTCTCTGGTGACCGTCGGCGGTCTGCTCGCCGGCTTGGCGGTGGCATTCCTCATCAGCCAGTTGCGTCGCACCGTGACCGATCGCCGGGTGTTGCGCGAACTGACCGGCCTGCCCGTGCTCGGTGCGGTCTCGCGCGTGGAGAACGCGGAAACCCGCAGCCGCAAGCGCAAGGGCCTGCTGACGTATTTCGCTGCACTGGGTAGCCTCATTGCGGCCTACGGCGCGGTGATGGTTCTGCAGTTGATGATGTCCCGCGCGGGCTAGGAGAGAGCATGAGCATCATTGAGAAAGCGGCGGGCAAGCTCGGTGCCGCCGCGCCGCGTGCGGCACCAGCCGGCACCGACGAGGCCACCCACGGCGCCGACGTCATCGAGGACGCCCTGGGCAAGCAGCGCAGCGAAGCGGCTGCGCCTTTCGTCGCGACGCCCGTACAGCCGGTGTTCGTCGAACCGGGCTCGACGACGATCGGGGGCGGCAGCCAGATGCAGTCGATCAATCTGGCGCGGCTGCATCGCATGGGCGTGGTGGCGCCCGACGCCGAAAAAAGCCAGATCGCGGAGGAATTCCGGATCATCAAGCGGCCGCTCATCGCCAACGCTTTCGGGCTCGGAGCGCCAAGGGTCGCGAACGGTAACCTCATCATGATCACGAGTTCGCTCCCGGGAGAAGGCAAGAGCTTCTGCGCGATCAATCTTGCGATCTCGATGGCGATGGAGATGGACCGGACCGTGCTGCTGGTCGACGCCGACGTCGCCAAACCGCGCATCCCGGAGTATCTGGGCATCCATGCCGACAAGGGTCTGCTGGATGTGCTGCAGGACAAGGACCTGAAGCTCTCCGACGTGATGATCCGCACGGACATCGCCAAACTTTCGGTGTTGCCCGCCGGCCGCACCTACAAACGTGCCACGGAGTTGCTCGCGAGCGCGGCGATGACGCGCCTGGTCGAGGACATCGGCAACCGCTATCCGGACCGCATCATCCTGTTCGACTCGCCCCCCCTCCTGGCGACCAGCGAGTCCAGCGTGCTGGCGACTCACATGGGGCAGATCGTCATGGTGGTCGAGGCCGAGCGCACCTCGCAGGAAGCCGTGCGCGAGGCCCTGAGCCACATCCAGTCGTGCGAGGTGGTCGGCATGCTGCTGAACAAGACGACGCCGACGCCCGGTGCGGACTACTACTATGGTTACTATGGCAGCTACGGGAAGTAGGCGCCGCCAGCGCGGCGTCGCGCTGGCATGCCTGCTCGGCGGGCTCTCCGTTTTCGCCGCCCTGGCATGGGTATCCAATGCGTCCGCTGCGAACTGGCGTGTCGAGCGGACCTTGCAGAGTGCGGCGACGTATACCGACAACGCCAAGCACACCGACAAAGACCCCGAAGGGGCGATCATCCTGCGGGTAACCCCAGGCGTCACGGTTCGCTCCGAAGAATCGCGACGGGTGCAGGGCTTCCTGCAATACGGATTGTCGGGTGTGGCGCGCTTCGGCGATGACGAAAGCACCGACATCCTGCACCGATTGAACGCAATCGGGAAGGTGCAGCTGATCGAGGATGTGCTGGCCATCGATGGGCTTGCCCGCGTCTCGCAGGAACTGATCTCGCTCGACGGCCCGCTGGTCGAGGCCGAAATCAGCAATCAGAATCGCGCCACGGTGGGCACTTACTCGATCGGTCCGCATTTGAAAAAACGCCTCGGGACGTTCGCGCTCGCCGACGCCCGCTACACGGCGAGCGGCACGCTGCGGGAGAACGACTCCACGGGCAACTCCAGTGCGAATACGGTGACCGCCGCGCTGACTGATGGCACCCGTTTCAACGACGTCAGCTGGGGCCTTCACTATTTTTACCGCGAGGCGTACAACCGCCGATACGCCGACAGCACCTTCGAGCGCGCCTACGCTTCGCTCGGTTACGCGCTCACGCGCAAGTTCCGGGTGTTCGGCACGGCCGGGGAGGAGTGGAACGATTATCTGAGCATACGCGCGATGGACGGCTCCTCATGGAGTGCCGGCATCGGCTGGTCGCCGGGGCGCCGCACCAGCGTCGAGGGCTCCGTCGGCGAACGCTTCTTCGGCAAGACCTATAACGTATCGGCACGGCATCGTACGCGCGCGTCGAACTGGCATCTGCGTTATTACGAGGATCTGAGCGACACCAGCCTCTTCCGGCTCACGACCGGTACCGTGTACGACTACCGTTGCGGGGACACCTTTTTCGAGGACTGGCCGTACAGCACGCCGCCGTCGTCGGACTGCACGCTCTGGGGTGTCGGCGGTTCAGGATTGCTGTTCGACCTGCAGAGCGGCGTGTTCGTCTCCAAGGTGCTGCGCGCCGGTGTCGGATGGGGAACGGGCAAGCTTCATTACGCGCTCGACGTGTACGATTCGACGCGCGAGTTCCAGTCCATCGATTCGGAGGATCGCACGCAGGGCGTGACCGCAACCGCGACCTACCACGTCGCGCCGCGTACCCGCTTGAACGCAAGCCTCGGGAAGAGCCGCTACGACGTCACGTCGGCCAGTACCGGCCGTCTCTTCGCGCCGCTCCCCGGCCGGCGCGAGCGCAGCGACGACATCTACAATCTCATCATCGGGTTGACCCATCAGGCCGATTCCCGAACCTCCGGAACGATCACGTACCGTCATCAATATCGGGACTCCAACGTGCTGGGTGGTGATTTCACGGAGAACCGGATCACGGGCACGGTCAACATGAGTTTTTGACGGCGCCGCTCCGGGCGAGGCCCGTCCAGTGAACCAACGGATCGTTCATGTACGAAGACTATTATCGCTTCAGCGCAAAGCCCTTCCAGCTCAATCCCGATCCGCGCTTTTTCTTCGGGTCGAAGGGACACAAGCGCGCGATGGCCTACCTCGACTACGGGCTGTCGCTTGGCGAGGGTTTCATCGTCATCACCGGTGAAGTCGGTGCCGGCAAGACGACGCTGGTGCGCAACCTTTTCCGCCAGCTCGACGCTCACAATCTCGTTGCGGCGCAGCTCGTGTCGACCCAGCTCGACGCGGAAGATACCCTGCGCAGCGTCGCCGCGTCGTTCGGCCTCACGCACGAGGGGCTCAGCAAGTCGGCGCTGCTCAAGAATCTCGAGGATTTCCTGACTGCGGCCGCACGCCAGGGCAAGCGCGCCCTGTTGGTGGTCGACGAGGCGCAGAATCTGGCGCCGCGCGCGGTCGAGGAACTGCGCATGCTGTCGAATTTCCAGAACAGCGAGCGTTCGCTGATCCAGACGTTCCTGCTCGGCCAGCCGGAGTTCCGCGGCATCCTGCAAAGCCCGGACATGCAGCAACTGCGGCAGCGCGTGGTCGCGTCGTATCACCTCGGACCGCTCGACGAGAGCGAGACCCGCGGCTACATCGAGCATCGTCTGCGGACCGTCGGATGGCAGGGCAGCCCGAGCGTCGATGATGCCGCCTTCACCGCGCTGCACCGCTTTACCGGCGGGATCCCGCGGCGCATCAACACCACTTGCGACCGGCTCCTGCTGCTCGGCTATCTCGAGGAAAAAACCCATTTCGGCGAGGCGGAGGTCGAAGAGGTGATCGCCGATCTGAAGAACGAAGTCGCGCATCAGCATTTCCACGCGACGTCCGGCGCGGGACAGCCGGTAGCGGAAGCCTCGCTCGGAGAGAGCGGTCCGGAGCTCGTGCAGCGACTGGATCAGGTGGAACGCTCGGTCAACCGCATCCTGCCCATCGTGCGCAAGATTCTCTACACCGTGAGCGAGCGCAACTCGGGCGCCGCAGACGGCGAAGCCGGCGGCACGCCGGACGTCGCCCGGCACGACGCGCCATGATCCAGGTCCTGTGCGTGGCGGGCGCCCGCCCCAATTTCATGAAGATCGCGCCGGTGATGGCGGCGTTCGCGGAAACCGGCATCACCGCCGAGCTGCTGCACACCGGCCAGCACTACGATGCCGCGATGAGCGGCGGGTTCTTCGATGATCTCGGCATCCCGCCTCCCGCGCATCATCTCGACGTCGGTTCGGGCAGCCACGCGGTACAGACCGCCGAGGTGATGAAGCGCTTCGAGCCCGTGCTCGATCAGGTCCGGCCGCAGGCCGTGCTGGTGGTCGGCGACGTCAACTCCACGCTCGCCTGCGCGCTGGTCGCCGCCAAACGCGGCGTATGCGTGATCCACGTCGAGGCTGGGCTGCGGAGCTATGACCGCAGCATGCCGGAGGAGATCAATCGCGTGTTGACCGACCAGATCTCCGATCTGCTCTTCATCACCGAAAAGAGCGCGCGCGCAAACCTCGAACGCGAGGGGATCGATCCGGCGCGCATCCACTTCGTCGGTAACGTGATGATCGACACCCTGTACCGCAACCTGGAGCGCGCGGTGCCGGCGAGCCACACGCTCGGCGCCGAGTTGCCCGAGTATGCGGTGCTCACGCTGCACAGGCCGTCCAACGTCGATGATCCTGCGACGCTCGCCGCGCTGCTCGACGTCGTCGGCGAGATCAACCGCAGGCTGCCGGTGGTGATGCCGCTGCATCCCCGCACCCGCGGAAACATAGAGAAATTCGGCTTCTCGTCCCGGCTCGACGGGCTTCGTGTGCTGCCGCCTGTCGGCTACCTCGAGATCCTCGGCCTGATGCGCGACGCCCGGCTGGTGCTCACGGATTCTGGCGGCATCCAGGAGGAGACCACGGCACTCGGCGTGCCCTGTCTCACGCTGCGGGAAAACACGGAGCGGCCGATCACCATCGACGAGGGCACCAATACACTGGTTGGCGCGCAGCCCGACGCGATCCGGGCGGCGTTCGAGATGGTGATGGCGGGCGGCGGCAAGGCCGGCCGCATCCCCGAATACTGGGACGGGCGCGCGGCGATGCGCATCGCGCATACGCTGGAGGGATGGCTGCCAACGCAGAAAGGGACCCACCTCCTCTCATCCACGAGGGCCATCTGACATGACCGAAGCGATCCGGAATGCGATGTCGATCGACGTCGAGGACTATTTTCAGGTGTCGGCATTTGCGCCGCACATCCGGCGCGAGGAATGGGACAGCCTGCCATGCCGGGTCGAGCGCAACGTCGACCTCATTCTCGACATGCTCGAGGAGGCGGGCGCCAGCGCGACTTTCTTCACGCTTGGCTGGATTGCCGAGCGTTACCCGCAGGTGGTGCGCCGCATCGTCGACTGCGGCCATGAACTCGCCAGCCACGGCTACGGGCACGAGCGCGCGAACGACCTCGAGCCGGAAGCCTTCCGCGCCGACATCGTGCGCGCCAAGCATCTGCTGGAGGACACGGGAGGCGTTGCCGTGCGAGGTTATCGCGCACCGAGCTTTTCCATCAGCGGGCGCAACTGGTGGGCGGTTTCCGAACTGGAGGAGGCGGGTTACGCCTACAGCTCCAGCATTTATCCCGTGCGCCACGACCACTACGGCATGCCCGACGCGCCGCGCTTTCCGCATCGGCCAAACGGCGAGACCGGCATCCTCGAGGTGCCTCCCACCACCGTGTCGCTGCTCGGCCGCAACCTTCCGGCCGCCGGCGGCGGATGGTTCCGCCTGCTTCCGTACGAGGTCTCGCGCTGGATGCTCTCGCGCGTGAATGCGCGCGACCAGGCGCCTTGCATGTTCTACTTCCACCCCTGGGAGATCGACCCCGAACAGCCGCGCCAGCCGGGGCTGCCCGCCCGGACGCGCTTCCGTCATTACGTCAACCTGCAGCACATGCACGGCAGATTGCGCCGGCTGCTGCGGGATTTCGAGTGGGACCGGGTCGACCGCGTGTTCCTGACCGAGCCGTGAACATGCGCGCCCAGCCCCTTGCCATGACCGGCGAAGTCACGACGCGTCCCGTTGAGGCGGGTGATCTGGCGCGCTGGGATGCCTACGTCGCTGCGCACCCGACGGCGAGCTTCTTCCATCGCGCGGGCTGGAAGCGCGTGATCGAGGACGCGTTCGGCCACCGCACGCACTTCCTGCTGGCGGAACAGGCCGGCGCGATCGTCGGTGTGCTGCCGCTCGCGGAAATCCGCAGCCGCCTGTTCGGACATAGCCTCGGCTCGCTGCCGTTCTGCGCCTATGGCGGCATCCTGGCCGACCACGACGCGGCGTTCGGGGCGCTCGACGCGGCCGCGCAGGCGCTCGCGCGCCAGCTCGGCGTCGGCGCGCTCGAATACCGCAACCAGCTCGCGCAGCATTCGGATTGGCCGACGAAGGATCTCTACGTCACCTTCCGGAAGGCGATCGCGCCCGAGGTCGAGGCCAACATGAACGCCATCCCGCGCAAGCAGCGGGCGATGGTTCGCAAGGGCATCAAGGCGGGCCTCGTCGGCGAGGTCGACGCCGACACCACACGCTTCTTCCAGGCCTATTCGGCGAGCGTGCATCGGCTCGGGACGCCGGTCTTTTCGCGCCGCTTCTTCCGCCTGCTGAAGGAGGAATTCGGCGACGATTGCGAGGTGCTGACGATCACCCTCGACGGACAGGTGATCTCGAGCGTCATGTCGTTCTATTTCCGCGATGAGGTTCTTCCCTACTACGGCGGCGGCGTGCCCGAGGCCCGGGCGGTCGCGGGCAACGACTTCATGTATTGGGATCTGATGCGGCGCGCGTGCGAGCGCGGCCTCCGGGTGTTCGACTTCGGCCGCAGCAAGCGCGGCAGCGGCTCGTTCGACTTCAAGAAGAATTGGGGATTCGAGCCGACGCCGCTGCATTACGAATATTTCCTGGTGAATGATCGCGCCATTCCGGAGGTCAACCCGCTCAATCCGAAATACCAGTTCTTCATCCGCGTCTGGAAGAAGCTGCCGCTGCCGCTCGCCAATGCGATCGGTCCCCATATCGTGAAGAACCTGGGGTAGGACGTGGAGGGCCTGCTGTTCCTGGCGCATCGCATTCCGTATCCGCCCAACAAGGGCGACAAGATTCGCTCCTTTCACCTGCTGCGGCACCTCGCGGATCGGCATGAAATCCATCTCGGCGCGTTCGTCGACGACCCGGTGGACTGGCAATACCGCGACGCGCTCGCACCCTACTGTAAATCGATCGAACTGGCGGCGCTGCACCCGCGGCGGGCCCGCGTGGCGAGCCTTGCCGGTCTCGTTACCGGCCAGGCGCTCACGCTTCCGTACTATCGCAGCGGCGCGCTCAAGACCTGGGCTGCGCGGCTGGCGGCGTCCGGCCGCGTCACCCGCGGGTTGGCCTTTTCCTCGGCGATGGCTCAGTTCATGCCGGCGGGCCTCTCCTGCCGCATCCTCGACATGGTCGACGTCGACTCGGACAAGTGGACGCAGTACGCGCCGACACGGATGTTTCCGCTCAACTGGCTGTATGCGCGGGAGGGCCGCAAGCTCGCCGAATGGGAAGCGCGGGTGGCGCGGGACTTCGACGCCACGCTGCTCGTGTCGCGCGATGAGGCGGCGCTGCTCCGACAGCGGGTGCCTGCGGCGGGTGACCGGATCAGCGCCCTGGAAAACGGTGTCGATGCGGAGTATTTTTCGCCAGCGCGCAATTACCCGAATCCGTTCGCGGCCGGCGCGCAGGGGGTGGTGTTCACCGGCGCCATGGACTACTGGCCGAATGTCGATGCCGTGACCTGGTTTGCTCAGCGAGTCTTCCCGGCGATACGTGATGCCATCCCCGCAGCCGTCTTTACCATCGTCGGCAGCCGCCCCACCGAGGCGGTGCGGGCGCTCGCAGCGAATCCCGGGGTCGTCGTCACCGGTGGCGTGCCTGACGTCCGGCCGTATCTCGCGCACGCCGCCTGCGCGGTGGCCCCCTTGCGGATTGCGCGCGGTGTGCAGAACAAGGTTCTCGAGGCGATGGCGATGGCGCGCTCCGTGGTCGCCACTGCGCAGGCAGCGGAGGGTATCCGCGCCGAGGCCGGACGCGACTATCTGCTCGCGCACGACGAGGCCGCGTTCGCGGCCGAGGTGATCGCCGCCCTGCGGTCTCCATCCGCACGCAAGGCCGCACGCGACTGCATCCTCGCGCACTACGACTGGGATCGGAATCTGGCAGCGGTCGATGCTTTGTTCGGTGCGCGCCCGAACCCATCCCCGGCGCTGGAGGCCTGCCACGCATGAGCGCCGGGCCGGACGTGCTGTCCGCCACAACCCCGCGCAAGTGGCTGTTGCCCGGCGTGCTGACCGGCGCGGTCCTGCTGCTTCTGGCCGCCATGTACTGGCCCACGTTGCAATCGATGATCGACGTATGGGGGCGTTCGGAGACCTTCGCCCACGGCTATCTCGTCTTTCCCATCAGCGCCTGGCTGATTTGGCGCATGCGCGATCGGCTGGCGCGGATCACGCCCACGCCGGACCTGCGTGGCCTGCTTCTCCTGGCGGGAGCCGGTGCGGCCTGGCTCCTCGCGGATGCGGGCAGCGTCAATGTCGTCGCGCAGTATGCGTTCGTCACGATTCTGATCAGCGCCGTCTGGACCCTGCTTGGCGCGTCCTTCGTGCGGGCCGCGTTCTTTCCGCTGATGTTTCTCTTTTTCGCGGTGCCGGTGGGCGAGTTCCTGATCGAGCCGCTCATGCGGCTGACCGCCGACTTCACCGTGGCGATGCTTCGGCTGACCGGCATCCCGGTTTACCGCGAGGGCACCTTCTTCAGCATTCCCAGCGGCGATTGGTCGGTGGTGGAAGGCTGCTCCGGGCTGCGTTACCTGATCGCCTCGATCACGCTGGGCGTCCTTTACGCGTATCTCACCTATCGCTCGTGGAAGCGGCGTCTGCTGTTCTCGCTCGCCGCCGTCGTCGCGCCAATCCTTGCCAACAGCGGGCGCGCCTACATGATCGTGATGATCGCCCATCTGTCCGACATGAAATTCGCGTTGGGTGTCGATCACTACATCTACGGCTGGGTGTTTTTCGGCCTCGTCATGCTGCTCCTGTTCTGGATCGGCAGTTTCTGGCGCGAGGACGATCGACCGGAAGCGCCGATGCAGCCGACCGAGATGGCGTCCGTGGACGGTGCGATGGACAGCCGCTTGCTGCCCGGCGCGTTGCTGTTGCTGGTGCTGGCCGGGGTGTGGCCAAGTTACGCCGCCTGGCTGGGGAGCCGGCCGCTGCCGGCGATGCCGTCGCTGGAGGTCGAGGCGCAGGGCGGTTGGCAGCCGACGGCCGCGTTTACACCCTGGCGGCCCCACTGGATCGGCGCCGATCGGCAACTGCACCAGTTCTACGGCCAGGCCGGCCGCAGCGTGCTGCTGGCGCTCGACTATTATGCGACCCAGCGCCAGGACGCCGAGCTCATCAATTCTCAGAACTTCATGGTCCGGCAGAAAGACCCCGACTGGGCGAATATCGGCGAGGCAATCTCGACGGTGGAGGCGGGTGGCGAGCCCCGCCAGGTGCGGCAGGCCCGACTGCGGGGACGAAACGGGCAGCGCCTGCTGGTATGGCAGTGGAACCTGATCGACGGCCGGCCGATTGCCAACGACCACCTCGCCAAGCTGCTGCTCGCGTCCGAGCGCGTGCGGATGAGGCGCGACGACGGCCTGTCCGTCCTCATCGCGACGCCCTACGAGGAAGATTCGATCGACGCCGCAGCCGCGACGCTGGCCCGGTTCGCCGCGGACATGGAGCCGGCGATCGAACGCACCGCCGGGCGGATCGGCGGATCGTGAGCGCACACATCGTGCACGTCGTGCACCGCTTCGATACCGGCGGGATGGAAAACGGCATGGTCAATCTCTTCAACACCCTGCCACCGGAGCGTTATCGGCATAGCGTGGTCGCACTCACGGATTACAGCGATTTTCGCCGCCGCATCCAGACGCAGGCGGTCGAGTTTCATGCGCTCGACCGCAAGCCCGGCAACGGCGTGGCGTGGGCGCTTCGGCTCTGGAAGCTGCTGCGCACCTTGAAGCCCGATCTGGTCCACACGCGCAACCTTGCCGCCCTGGAAGCGCAGTTCGTCGCCGCCGCCGCCGGCGTACGCGCCACCGTGCATGGCGAGCATGGGCGCGATGTTTTCGACCTCTACGGCCGGAACTGGAAATACAATCTGCTGCGCCGTGCCGCGCGGCCGTTCGTGTCGAATTACATCGCGGTGAGTCGGGATCTCGAGACCTGGTTGCGTCTCGCGATCGGGGTTTCACCGCGCAAGCTCAACCAGATCTACAACGGGGTCGACAGCGGCCGGTTCCGTCCCCGCACGGGAGAGCGGCCCGCCATCCTGCCGGCGGGTTTCGCCGGTGCGGACGCGCTGGTATTCGGCTCGGTCGGGCGGATGGTCGAAGTCAAGGACTACCCGGCACTGACGCGGGCGTTCATCGAGCTCGTCCGTACCCGGCCGGAACTGGCCGCACGGGCGCGTCTTGCGATCGTCGGCGAGGGTCCGGCGCGCAAGGCCTGCCAGGATCTTCTGGACGAAGCCGGGCTCGCGCCGCTGGCGTGGTTGCCGGGCGAGCGTCACGACATAGACGTCGTCATGCGTGCGTTCGATGTCTTCGTGCTGTCCTCGAAGAACGAGGGCATCTCGAACACCATCCTCGAAGCGCTGGCCAGCGGGTTGCCGGTGATCGCCACCGCGGTGGGAGGCAACGTCGAACTGGTCGAGCCGGATTTCAACGGCACGCTGGTCGCGGCGGGCGACGTGGCCGGCATGGCACGTGCCTTGCATGGCTATCTCAAGGCGCCGGCCCGCCTCGCCGAGCATGGCCGGCAGGCGAGGCAGCACGCCGAACAGCGTTTCAGCATTCCGGTCATGGCGGACGCCTACGCGGCGGTCTACGACCGGACGCTGAAGCGCCGGCCGACCGCCTGAAAATCAACAGGGATAACGAAACAAGAACATGTGCGGCATCACCGGAATCTTCGATACCCGCGAAACGCGAGAAATCTCGCGCGACCTGCTGCATCGCATGAACGAGACCCAGTTCCACCGCGGCCCCGACGAAGGCGGGCTGCATCTCGAACCCGGACTGGGGCTTGGGCATCGGCGCTTGTCCATCATCGACCTTTCCACCGGCCAGCAGCCGCTGTTCAATGAGGACGGCTCGGTGGTGGTCGTCTTCAACGGCGAGATCTACAATTTCCAGCAGCTGGTGCCCGAGCTCGAGGCGCTTGGGCACGTGTTCCGCACCCATTCCGACACCGAAGTCATCGTGCATGCCTGGGAGGCCTGGGGTGAGGCCTGCGTCGCGCGCTTCCGCGGCATGTTCGCCTTCGCCCTGTGGGATCGGGCGCAGCAGACGCTGTTCCTCGCGCGCGACCGCTTCGGCGTCAAACCGCTGTACTACGCCTTCCTCGACAGCGGCGAATTCATTTTCGGCTCGGAACTGAAGGCGCTGGCGGCGCACTCCGCGCTGCCGCGCGACATCGACCCGCTCGCGGTCGAGGAGTACTTCGCCTACGGCTATGTGCCGGAGCCGCGCACGATCTTCCGGCGCGTCAACAAGCTGCCGCCGGGCTTCACGCTCAGCCTCCGGCGCGGCGAGGCGCGTGCGCTGCCGCGCCAGTATTGGGACCTGCCGTTCGTTCCGGTGGAGGTGGGGAACGAATCCGACGCGATGAACGAACTCGTCGAGCGCATGAAGGAATCGATCCGGCTGCGCATGATCGCCGACGTGCCGCTCGGCGCCTTCCTCTCGGGCGGCGTCGATTCGAGTGCGGTCGTCGCGATGATGGCGACGCAGTCGGCCGCGCCGGTGAACACCTGCTCGATCGGCTTCGACGACCCCGCCTTCGACGAGGTCGCCTACGCGCAGAAGGTCGCCGACCGCTATCAGACCAACCATCACGTCGAGACCGTCGCCGCCGGCGATTTCAGCCTCGTCGGCCAGCTCGCACGCATCTACGACGAGCCTTATGCCGACTCGTCCGCGCTGCCCACGTACCGCGTGTGCGAGCTGGCGCGCAAACACGTCAAGGTCGCACTGTCGGGCGACGGCGGCGACGAGCATTTCGCCGGTTATCGCCGCTACCGCTGGTTCCGCTACGAGGAACGCATGCGCGCGGCGATGCCGCTCGCATTGCGGCGGCCGCTGTTCGGCCTGCTCGGCCGGCTGTATCCGAAGGCCGACTGGGCGCCCAAGGTCCTGCGCGCCAAGACCACCTTCGAGGCGCTTGCGCGCGACACGGTCGAGGGATATTTCCATGGCGTCTCGCTGCTGTCCGACGCCCAGCGGCGTGCCCTGTTCTCGCCGAGTTTCCGCCGCGAGTTGCAGGGCTATCAGGCGGTCGAGGTGCTGCGCCGCCACGCCACCGTCGCACCCACCGACGACCCGCTGTCGCTGGTGCAATATCTGGACGTGAAAACCTACCTCGTCGGGGACATCCTGACCAAGGTCGATCGCGCCAGCATGGCGCACGCACTGGAAGTGCGCGAGCCGCTTCTGGACCATGAACTGATGGCCTGGGTCTCCGGCCTGCCGCCGCGCCTCAAGCTCCGCGGCACCGAGGGCAAGTACCTGCTGAAGCGCGCGATGGAGCCCTATCTGCCGCACGACGTCCTGTATCGGCGGAAAATGGGATTTTCGGTGCCGCTCGCAGCGTGGTTCCGCGGGCCCCTGGCGGCGACGATCCGGAACGTCGTGCTGGGCGAGCGGCTGGCGTCGACCGGCCTCTTCAACCAAGGCTATCTGCGCGAGGTGGTCGATGCCCATCAGGCCGGGCATCGCGACTACTCGGTGATCCTGTGGACCGTGCTGATGTTCGACGCCTTCCTCGGACAGGTGCTCGGCATCGAGGAGGCCGAACCGCAGGCCGCCTGAGCAGCCACGGCGCGGCCCGAGAACGACTATGCTTGAAGCTGTTTTTCCCGAATCTAGATGAGAATACTTCACGTCTTTGACCACACCCTGCCGCTGCATTCCGGCTATACCTTCCGCAGCGCGGCGATCCTGCGCAACCAGCGGAAGATGGGATGGGAGACCTACCATCTCTCCGGCCCCAAGCAGTTGAACTGCACGCTGCCGGAGGAGGACGCCGACGGACTGCATTTCTACCGTACGCCGCAACCGACCGGGCTGCTGACGCGTCTGCCCGGCGGCGATCCGTTCGCGGTGATGGGTGCGATCGAGAAGCGGCTGCTGCCGCTCGCGCGCGAACTGCAGCCCGACGTGCTGCATGCGCATTCGCCCGTGCTGGACGCGGTGCCGGCGATCCGCGTCGGCCGGAAGCTCGGCATTCCGGTCGTCTACGAGATTCGCGCGTTCTGGGAGGATGCGGCGGTCGACCACGGCAGCACGCGCGAGAACAGCCTGCGCTACCGGCTCACGCGCGCACTCGAAACCTGGGCGGTGCGGAACGCGGATGCGGTCACCGTCATCTGCGAGGGCCTGCGCGGCGACCTGGTGGCACGCGGCATCCCGCCGAACAAGATCACGGTCATTCCCAATGCGGTCGACATCGAGCAATTCGCGGTCGGCGGCCGCCCCGACCCCGAACTCAAGCTCCGTCTCGGGCTCGGCAGCAGCCGTGTGCTCGGTTTCGTCGGCTCGTTCTACGCCTACGAAGGCCTCGATCTCCTCGTTTCCGCGCTGCCGGCGATCGTCCGCCAGATGCCCGATGTGAAGGTGCTGCTGGTGGGCGGCGGACCGCAGGATGCCGCGCTGAAGCAGCAGGTGATGGCACTCGACCTGAAGGATCGCGTGGTGTTCACCGGACGCGTGCCGCATGCCGAGGTGGGCCGATACTACGATCTGATCGACGTGCTGGTGTATCCGCGCCATCCCATGCGGCTCACCGATCTGGTCACGCCGCTCAAACCGCTCGAAGCGATGGCGCAGGGCCGGGTGATGGTGGCGTCGGACGTCGGCGGCCACAAGGAGCTGATCCACGACGGCCGGACCGGCGTCCTGTTCCGCGCGGGCAACGCGGGCGACCTCGCCAGCAAGGTGGTCGCCCTGCTCAAGTACGACCAGGGATGGGACAGCCTGCGGCGAAACGGCCGCCAGTTCGTCGAGACCGAGCGCAACTGGGCGGCGAGCGTCGCCCGCTACCGGAGCGTCTACGGTGGCCTGCTCAAACCGGGGATGGAGGCGGCGCTTGGCTGAGATACGAACGGCGGATACGGCACCGGCCGTCCTCGTCGTATTCAGTTCCCTGTTCCCCAGCGCGGCCCGGCCCGGCGCGGGGCTGTTCATCCGCGAGCGGATGTTCCGCGTCGCGGAGCACCAGCCGCTGGCGGTGGTTTCGCCGCAACCCTGGTTTCCCGGCCAGGCGCTGATCCGGCGCTGGCGCCCCGGCTATCGACCGCAGGCGCCGACACTGGAATTGCAGCAGGGCATCCGCGTCTATCATCCGCGTTTTCTGGCGGTACCCGGTGCGCTGCGCCGCCTCGACGGCTGGTCGATGGCGCTCGCGAGCTTGCTGCTGCTGCGCCGCCTCAAGTCAGAAGGCGCACGCCTGATCGATGCCCACTTCGCATTTCCCGACGGCGAGGCCGCGGTCCGGCTGGGCCGCTGGCTGAGCCTGCCGGTGACGATCACGCTGCGCGGAACCGAGGTGCCTCACAGCCGCGACTCTCGTCTGCGCCCGCGCCTCGTGCGCACGCTCCGGGGCGCCGCGCGCGTCTTCTCGGTGTCCGATTCGCTGCGCCGGCTCGCCTTCGAACTCGGTGCCGCGGCCGAAAAGACCGAAGTGGTCGGCAACGGCGTCGACGTGCGCCGCTTCCATCCGGTGGACCGCGCCGAGGCGCGCGCACGCTTCGGCTTGCCCGACGATGCGAAGGTGCTGGTGTCGGTGGGCGGGCTGGTCGAACGCAAGGGCATGCATCGCGTCATCGATTGCATGCCGGGTCTGCTCGATGGTCATCCCGGCCTTCATTACGTCATCGTCGGAAGCGGCGGACCGGAAGGCGACATGCGTGGTGAACTCGAAGCGCAGGTGCAACGCCTCGGTCTGGCAGGCCGTGTCCATTTCCTCGGCCAGATGCCCCCCGATGAACTCAAGTGGCCCCTGTCCGCGTCGGACGTGTTCGTGCTCTCCACCCGCAACGAGGGCTGGGCGAACGTGTTTCTCGAGGCGATGGCCTGCGGCTTGCCGGTCGTGAGCACCGACGTCGGCGGCAATCGCGAGGTGGTTTGCCGCAGCGAGCTGGGCAGCATCGTTCCTTTCGGCGACGCCCCCGCACTGCAGCGGGCGCTGGATATGGCCCTTGCGCGCGATTGGGACCGTGCCGCGATCATTGCCTACGCACACGAGAATCAGTGGGATCGGCGGGTGGCGCAACTGTTGCACGCGTTTTCCGGCCTGCTCGCGGAGCCCCGCATGGACGTCCGCTCAGGGGAGGTGCCGGGATGACGTCCGCCGCCCGTTCCGCGACCGGCCACGACGCGCGCAGCCTGCCGGTGCGCATCCGCCGCGCGCTCTGGCGCCATGGCAAGGCGTTGCGCCAGCGCCTGCGGCCCAGGCCGCTTGCCCAGCATGTTTTCGTGGCGGGGATGCAGCGATCGGGCACCAACCTGCTGATGGACGTGCTCGATGCCAGCGCGGTCACCCAGGTGTTTCACGAGACCGATCCGCGCGCATTCGAACGCTACGAAATGCGCGACACGGCCGTGATCCGGAAGCTCGCGCAATCCTGTCCCGCGCCGATTTTCGTCATCAAGGCGCTGTGCGAGCTCGATCGCATCCGTGCGCTGATGGAGGGCTTCAACCCGGCACGAACGCTATGGATGGTGCGCGACTGGCGCGACAGCGCGGCCTCCGCCACCAAGTCGTTCGGCAATTTCGTACCGCAATGGCGGCGGCTGGCAGACGGGGACGCCAGCGACTGGCGCGGACGCGGCATGTCCGCCGCCACCCGCGAGCTGCTCGCCGCCCTGTATCGCGACGACGCCACCGAGGCCGAGGGTGCGGCGATCATGTGGTTCTACCGCAATGAGCTGTTTTTCGAGCAGCGCCTTGCGGCGGATCCGCGCGTCCGCCTGGTTTTCTACGAGGATCTGGTCCAGCAGCCGGCGCGGGAAGTCGCCGCGGTATACGAATTTCTTGGGCTTGCCAAGCCGGATGCGGCCGTCGTCGGGCGCATCCACGCGCGCTCGGTCCGGCATCGCGTTCCCGAAGGCGTCTCCCCTGCGGTGGCCGATCTTTGCGACGATCTGTTGTCGCGCTTCCGGGCGCTCGCGCGCGGGGGGGCGCGATGAGCGTGCCTGCATGGTTCGCGCGTGGTGTCTTCCGTGCTCAGGAGGCGGCGATGCGCCGACCGACTTTCGCGCTGCTCGCCGAACTCGAACGTACGCAATGGCTGTCGCGCGATGGCATGATCGATTGGCAGGCGCGCGGCCTCAATCGGCTGCTGCGGGGCGCGCTCGAGCACAGCCCCTGGCACGCCGCACGCATTCGCGCCGCCGGCCTGGCGGATGCGGTCACGGCGGGAAGTTTGACGCTCGCCGACCTCGCGCGCCTGCCGACGATGGACAAGCGCGACGCGCGGGAAAACGTCGAGCAGTTGGTCTGGCGCGAGGCGCCCGGTGGCGTGTTCCGCTACACCACCGGGGGTTCCAGCGGCGAGCCGCTGATCTTCTACTTCGGCCGCGCGCGGCAGGCGGCCGACGCCGCCGGCCGGCTGCGGGCGCGGCGCTGGTGGGGCGTGGAACCGGGCGAGCGTGAAGTCTATCTGTGGGGTGCGCCCGTCGAGCTCAATCGGACGGATCGCGTCAAGGCGCTGCGCGATCGCCTCGTCAACCAACTGCTCCTGAACGCCTTTGCGATGTCCCCCGCCTGCATGGATGAATATCTCGACGCGACTGCCCGCTGGAATCCGAAGGCGATCTACGGTTACGCGAGCAGTCTCGCGCTACTGGCCGCCCATGCGGAGGCGCGCGGCGTCAAACCGCGGTTTCCGGCGTTGCGGGTGGTGAGCACGACCGGAGAGCCGCTGTTCCCGCATCAGCGCGAACTGATCGAACGCGTGTTCGGCGTGCCGGTTTCGGTGGAGTACGGCGCACGCGATGCGGGCCTGCTGGCGCTCGAATCGCCGGAGGGGAGTTTGCTGCAGATGAGCGAGACGCACCTAATCGAGGTGCTCGATGAGACGGGCAATCCCGCCGAGGAGGGCGAGGCGGTGATCACCAGCCTGGTGTCCGATGCGCAGCCCTTCATCCGCTACCGTACCGGCGACGTCGTGCGCCGCAGCGGGCGCGCCGATCCTGGCGGGCGCGGCCTGGAGGTGCTCGACGCCGTGGTCGGCCGCCAGACCGATTTCATCATTGCAGCCGACGGCCGCATCATGCACGCGCTCGCGCTCATCTACGTGCTGCGCGCGGTGCCCGGCGTGGGCCAGTTCAAACTGATCCAGCACGCGATCGATCGGCTGGAGGTTCAGGTGGTTCCGGACGCCAGGTGGGACGAGACGGCCGAGGCCACCGTGGTGAATGGCCTGCGCGCGCGTCTGGGGGAGGAGCTCCAGATCGAGCTCAGGGTGATGGACGCGATCGCGCCGGAGGCTTCCGGCAAGCATCGCTACGTCGTCAGCCACGTGCCGCTGAGCGGCGCACTTGCACAGGCGGCGGCATGAGGGACATCGTGGTCACCGCGATCGTGTTCGGCGTGCTGCCGTTCATTTTCAGGCGGCCGTGGATCGGGATCCTGCTCTGGTGCTGGCTGGGCTACATGAACCCGCACCGGCAGGCCTGGGGCTTCGCCTACGACATGCCGTTTGCCCTCATGTGCGCCGTGGTCACCATCGTCGCCTTCGTCTTCTCGAAGGAGAAGAAGGAGATGGTCTGGACGCGAGAGACGGTATTGCTGCTGATGTTCATCGGCTGGATGCTCTTCACGACCTTCTCCGCCTTCTACCCCGACCTGGCGTGGATACAGTGGAACAAGGTCTGGCGAATCCAGCTCATGGTGTTCCTCACGGCGATGATCATCAAGGAGCGCCAGCACCTGCACTGGATGATCTGGGTGATCGCGCTGTCGCTCGGCTACTACGGGGTCAAGGGCGGGATCTTCACCATCGTGCACGGCGGGCAGTTCCGGGTGCAGGGGCCGACCGGAACCTTCTTCGCCGGCAACAACGAAATGGCGCTGGTGCTGGCGATGCTGGTGCCGCTCATCCGCTACCTGCATCTGCAGGCGAAGCAGCTGTGGGTGCGCTGGGGGCTCGCATCGGCCATGGTGCTTTCGGGGATCGCGGCCATCGGCAGCCAGTCGCGTGGCGGGCTTCTGGCGATGGGCGCCATGGGATTGTTTCTCTGGTTCAAGAGCCGCCACAAGCTCGTCATGAGCGTTTACATGGCGATCGCGGTGGTCGCGATGGCGTCGGTCATGCCGCAGGAATGGTACGACCGCATGGATTCCATCCGGAACTATCAGGAGGACGCCTCGGCCTTGGGGCGCATCAACGCGTGGCATACCGCCTTCAACGTGGCCAAGGACCGGGTCACCGGCGGCGGCTTCGAGATGTTCCAGCCGCCGACGTTCCGGCGCTACGCACCCGAGCCGTTCAGGGTGCACGACGTGCATAGCGTCTACTTCGAAGTGTTGGGGGAACACGGTTTCATCGGTCTCGGCATGTTCCTCCTGCTCGGGATATTTGCCTGGCTGCGCGCCAATCAGGTGATCCGCGAATGCAAGAACGATCCGCAACGAAAATGGGCGGCTGATCTTGCGGCGATGATCCAGGTCAGCCTTGTCGGCTATGGTGCGGGCGGCGCCTTCCTCGGGCTGGCCTATTTCGACCTGACCTACCACTTGATGATCATCCTCGTGCTCGTCGCGAAGTTTTCCGGCGTGCTGGACAAGACCGCGCCCGCCATCCAGCCCCGGCCCGTCATGCCGCACCGCGGCCGCACGGCGCGGCAACCGGTCGAGGGCTTCGGACAGAGGTCCTGACCGTGCACTGCGGGCGGAGATCGCACTTCGGACCTCTTCGGCGCCTTTGCATACCTGGGTTGGGCCTCGCGATGGCGCTGCTTGCGATGGGCGTTCCGTTCTCCGGCGATGCGCGTGCGCAAACGGCCAGTTCGCAACGCGTGGAGGCCACGAGTCCGGAAAAGCGCCTGAATCCGCGCCTGCTCGGTCTGAAAGCCGGCACCTGGCATCTGCTCACGCAGCCTGACCGAGCCGGCTGGCGCCGCCAGTCGCACGCCGGGGTCGCATACGACTCCAAGCGCGGCACCCTGCTCCTGTTCGGCTCCAATACCCACGGGCTCGATTGGGACAACGAGACCCACGAATTCGACCCGGCGACCGCGCGTTGGGAGACCCATTACCCGCGCGCGCCGAAGGAGAGCTACCGCGCGGACGCGGGCGGCCGCGCGATCGCAGGCACGGACCGTCTGCTGCCGTGGGCGATGCATACGTACGACAACGTCGTCTACGACCCCGCGCTCGACGCGGTCGTCGTCAGTGCGCTGCCCGAGCACAACCCCATCCGGAAGACGCTGCCCGACGCGAAAATCCACCCGACCTGGATCTATGACCTGAAAACCCGCCGCTGGCGGATCTTCGAGAACAACGGCAAGCCCTATCCGAAATTCTTCGCGGCCGCATCGGCCTACGATCCGGATCGGGACGTCATCGCGGCCTACAAGTGGGGTATGTGGGAGATCGGGCCCGAGCGCGACGAATGGCGGCGGGCGAGTGGACAAAGCCACCATGAGATCCATTACACGATGGATTACGACCTCAAGCGCAAGCAGTTCGTGGTCTTTGGCGATTACTACAACACCAGCGCGATATGGACGTATACGCCGGGGGCGCGCGCGGGCGAGGCGGGGAGCTGGAAACGCACGGACACGCGCGACGGCGCCTGCCCCGCGGGCCAGCATTTCCCGGTTGCCTACGACGCCGAGCACGGCGTCTTCCTCCTGGTTGCCGACAACACGGTCTTTTCGGCCGAGGACGAGAGAGGACGGCGCCGGGCGGCCGGACGCGCCCGCTCCAGCAGCACCTTCGTGTACGACCCCGCGCGTGGCAGCTGCACCCGGCTTCCCCGTGCCGACCTGGCGCCGCTGGGAATGAACTACATGATGGTCTACGACCGCTTTCACAAGGTTTTTCTCCTCGTTACCGGTGACCATCGCCGCCCGGCGGCCGTGTGGGCACTCAAGCTCGCGCGCCCCGATTGACGAAGAATCCGTCACCGCCGTGGCCTATGCTTCGAGCATGCCTCGTCACCATTCACCGCGTGCCCGCGGGAAGATCCGATCCCGTGTCCATGCACCCGGAGGCGGTGCGGCCTTCGCGTGGCTGCCGCGATGCGGATCGGCACTGCTGCTGTGCGTGCTGGCGGGTTCGCCCGCCGCCGCGGACTGGCAGACGGAGCGCTGGCGCGTGGCGGACTTCACCGGAGCGCTGGGCGGAGGGCCCGAGGGTGGGCCCGTGGCGCAGGCCGGCGGCATTCCCTACGCATTGTGCGGCGATGCGTCCGGCAACCTGTTTCTTGCGGACGGCCAGTTCATCGATATCGTCACGCCGGACGGCATGCGCAGCCGTCTCGCCGGCACCGGGGAGGCCGGCTATCGCGATGGTGTGGCGCATGAAGCGGAGTTCCGCCTGGGCGTCGGCGCATATTACGGTGCGCGCAATCTGGCATGTGGCGCCGACGGTTCGGTTTACGTCAGCGACAGCGGCAATCGCCGGATCCGGCGCACCCATCGGGTGAACGGCCAATGGCGGGTGGAGAGCCGGGCGGGCGGCGGGAGCCGCCGTCTGGCACCCGGTGAGGTTGCGGCACCCGATAAGGTTGCATTCAGCGGGACGCTCGCGGTGGCCGCGACACCCGGCGGCGAACTCGTCGTCGCCGACAACCACGGCGCCTATCGTGTGACCGCCGACGGCCGGTCGATCCGCTACCTCGGCCGCTGGCCCGAATCTGCCTTTCATGCGGGCGACAAGTCCCGAAATCTGCACGTCATGATGGGTGACGCCGACCGCTCGGGTAACGCCTATTTCGTGTCGCGCACGCCCGATGCTGTCCTCCGGGTCACGCCGGCGGGCGTGGTCGAGCATCTCGCGGGGCGCGTGACCCGGGATCGGGCAACGCTGCTCATGGGGGATGGCGCGCCACGGGATGCGTACTTCAATACGCCGACCAGCATCGCCGCGCAGCCCGACGGCTCCGCCGTATACGTATGCGGTGGCGACGAATACGACATTCGCCGCGTTCCGGCGGATGGCGGCGGCAGCACGGCAACGCTGATGCAGAACGGCCGTTGGTACCGGGCGTCCGTCCATCCTAACCAGAGCCGGGGGCCGGCGGTCTTCAAGCCGGCGGCGAACGGGCGGCTCAAACCCGACGGCGCGCTCACCATCCTCATGGTGAGTCATCTCCTCGGCCGCGATGCGCATGGCACGCTCTACGGATCGCTCAACCACTGGTCCGGAATGAGCCAGTTCGTGGAGGGCGAGGGGCTGCTCGGTACCCGGGTTTTTCGCATCGAGCGCAGCGCGCAGGGGGCGAAACCGTGATCACCCGCGCACTGACGGCGATTTTCCTGCTTCTGCCCGTCTTCGCGGCCGCCGCTGCGGTGCCGATCGTGCCGGGCGAAGCCTTCGCGCTCGCTCCGGGTTCGGCCGACGCCCGCCCCCAGTGGAATCCCGCTGTCGCGTGGGACGGCAAGGATACCTACCTCGTGGTCTGGCAACAGGGCCGCCTCTACCATGCCACCCAGCAGGCCGACATCCTCGCCGTTCGCGTCGATGCACGGGGCCGCGTCCTCGACCGTGCGCCCATCGTCATCTGCAACGTCGAGGGCAGCCAGGAGCAGCCGCAGGCCGTGTTTTCCGGCGGCCGTTTTCTGGCCGCCTGGCATGATCTGCGGAACGGCCGCGACTGGGATGTCTATGCCGCCCGGGTGCGCGTGGACGGCCGCGTGCTGGAGCCCGGCGGCTTCCTTGTCGCGGGCGGCCGCGAGAACCAGGCCAGCCCCATGCTCGCGCCCGCAACGGCTGGATTCCTCGTCGTGTGGCAGCATCATGCGCGCCACTATCAGTTGCAGGCCGCGCTGATTCCCGCGTCCGCCGGTGCGCCGGCGCCGTTCCCGCTGACGTTTCGCGGCGACGCCCTGTGGGGTGGCGGCCATGCCCTGGCGCGGGCGCGCGGCGGCTGGCTGCTCTCGTGGAACGACGAGAAGGGCTGGGCGCAGACCGGCACCGGCATGATCACGCGCCACTTTGCCTGGCTCGCCGAACGCGGCGGACGGCCAGAGGTGCGGGACGTGCAGCGCGCGCCTGCGGTCGCCCTGGGGCGAAGCGGCGGCCGGTTTGCCGGCGACGGAGCATCCTCCGTGCTTTATGCCGGCTGGGGCGTTGCGGGACGCGGCAGCCGGATCGCCTCGGCCGCATTGTTCGGTCCCGGACGGGCGAGCGCGCACAAGAACCCCAACCCCGAACCGACGAGACGACTGTCGGGCTGGAACACCGAGCGCATGATCCCCCTCTACGATTTTGCGATCCCCGTCGATGGGCCGGTTGCCGCCGCGTTCGGGCAGGGGGGGTATCTGGTGGTGGCGCGGGACGCATATTCCGGCGCGGCGAATGAGCGCCGCCGCAACCGGCTGCTGGGCACGCGCCTGACGACCGCCGGGGCGCGAATCGACGTGCCGTCCGCGCCCCAGGTCTTGCATCAGTCTCCACATCGTGTCGCGCGACCAGCCTTGGCGGGAGGAAATCAGCAGTTCCTGCTCGCCTTCGAGCAGGAGGACGCCGCGGGCGCGCGCCGGATATGGGCAAAGATCTTGAAGGGCGCGGAATGATGCGGCGTCTCGCGCTTTTCGTTCTGGGGACGCTGCTCTCCGTACATGCCACGGCTGCACTGGATGGCGGCAGCAACGCCTACGATTGGCGCGACGGCGTCTTCAGCGTGCCGCTGGAAGTCCGGGACAATTCCGGCGTGGCCCGACGCGGCTGGCCGGTCAGTACCGGCGTGCCGCTGCCGGTCGGGGCCGTGCGGGACGTCAGCCAGCTGCGCCTGACGGACGGGGCGGGGCGAGAGATTCCCGCCCAGTTCACCGTCCTCAGCCGCTACGGCACGCGAGATGATTCACTGCGTTGGGTGCTGCTGGATTTCCAGGCCGATGTGCCGGCCAAGGGCGAAATACGGCTGCAATTGCGCAACGACCGCCCAGCGCAACCGGTTTCGGCACCGATCCGCATCGCGGAGACCGCCGCCTCGATACGCGTGGACACCGGCGCGCTCGTGGCGACGATATCGCGGCGTGACGGCAGCCTGCTGGAATCGGTCGCGGTCGGCGGCCGGCAGATTCTGAAAGCCGCGGCTGGAGACGGGCCGGCGCTGCGTTCCGGCGAAGTGCGGCTCATGGAACGCTTCCGCGGCCCCTCCTGGAATACCCACGGCTGGGAGAAAACACGCAGCCTGGAAAAAGTGCAAATCGCGGAGGCCGTCTACCGGGGCGGCCCGCCGCGCGACGTGGCGGTCGAGATGGCGGGGCCATTGCGCAGCGTCGTCGTGATCCGTGGCCGCCACCTGCCGCCGAGCGGTGCCGCCGGCACGATCAAGGGGGGCTTGTACGACTACACTGTGCGCCTCCACTTCTATCGCGGCCAGAGCTATGTGAAGGTCGAGTACGCCGTGGAGAACGCCGACCGGGCGCAGCCGCAGTCGAGCCAGCTGTATCGCGAGGCGAGCCTCAATCACACGCTGACGCTCGGGACGGGTGCGGTCGTAACCGGCGGCGGCGAGATGCCGCAGGCCGATGGGCCAACGACCGCTTCCTTTCCGATTGCCGCGCGCCAGACCGGCTGGCTGGTCCAGGGCCCGGGCCGCAGCGAAATGAAGTACGGCCGCCCCCGGGTCCACGAAGGCGACTATGCGGTCGGGCCGGGTGTCGAGGGGGCGATCGCCGATACGCGGGCAGCGGGCAGGCGCGGGCGCTTCCTCGACGTGTCCGACGGCGAGAAGGGCGTGGCGGTCGCGATGCGCTATCTGTGGGAGCAGGCGCCGCGCGCGATCGGCCTCTCTGCCACACGGCTGACGGCCGCGGTGCAGGCCGACAGTCCCGGCCACCGCGCGGGGCCCGGGCGTCCGGCCTACGATCTCGATCTGGGGGAACGCAGTCTGCACGACGTTCTCTACTACTTCCACGCGGGCGATGCGCGCCAGGCGCGGGTGCGTGAAGTGGCCGAGGCCTTCGAATATCCGTTGTTCGCACGTGCGCCGCCCGCTTGGTATTCGGATGCCGGCAACTGGTATTTCGAGATCGCGCGCACGCCGGGCAAGGCCGAGCGCGGCAGCGATTCCGACGAGCACTGGATGCCGACGAGCGTCGGGGCCGGACGGCACGGCGAGAGCCGCAGCTACAACTCCGGCGGCCATCACGACAGCCTGAGTTCCGGCTGGCTCAGCTTCCTGCGCAGCGGCGCGCTTGCCGACCTCGAGCGCAATCTCGCGATCAGCCGCTGGAGCATCGCCCACAATCCGGGCTGGGCCTATCGCGACAACGTGATTGCCTTCGGGGAGGGCGCGGAGCGCTACCGCGCCGTCGACCGTGCATTGGAAGCATGGAACCGGCTGACCGCCTTCGGTCCCAAGGATTTCCATCTGTGGCGCGGCGACGAGACCTACGTCGAGAAGACTCCGCGAGGCGAGACCGTGAGGCACAAGGGCGGCAGCAGCTACCTGAACGGTTACAAGATCCTGCCGGACATAGAGCATTACGCCCTGTTCCGTCTGTTCGAGTACTACTACCTGACCGGCGACGCGCGCGCGCTCGATGCGATCCACGGTTTCGTCAACTGGGACATCAACTTCCAGCATCGCCACCTGTTCCGGGGTCGCATGCAACCGCTTTCGGTCACCGACCTGTTCCGCCGCGATCCGGATGCGCTGCGGCGTGGCCATTACAGCCGGGTCTACGTATGGATGCTGTTCACCAACCTCGCGGGCTATCACGCCACCGGGAGTCCCGTGTACGACGCCTTCGCGCGCTGGCAGGTACGCCGGACGCTCGCGCTGCTGCGCCATCGTCACGGCAAGCTGAGCAACTGGAAGGATCCCGTTCCGGGGCTGTCGGTTCTGCGGCCCGGGCACGCTGCGGACATGGGCGAGTCATGGGACCAGAGCTGGATGGAGGCGATGGGCGCACTTGCGCTGCACGAGGCGTACAAGACCTATGACGACGAGCGCATCCTCGACGGTTTGTGGGCGCAGGCCGATTACTTCAGCCGTCACGTCCTGTATTTTCCGGGCCTGGGCATGATCAACAACCGCACCGGGATGCCGAACCGGCCGCTCGGCCATGGCGAGAACGCCGGCGCCACGCTGACACCCCAGCGCCATGACTGGATGATCCAGGCGTGGCCGATTCTCCATCACTACACCGGCTGGCCCGCGGTCGCCGAGCGCTACCGGAGTTTCGAGCGTGCACGCAAGGACACGTGGACCCAGGACCGTTTCCTCCAAACCGTTCATTGGGAGCAACAGAACGTCGCCAAGCGGTCGTCACGGCCGCCGGAGCCGATCACGGACCTGCGCGTGGACCGCGCGGACCGCGCCGGGATCGCCCTCAGCTGGACCAGCCCCCGCGACGACGGGCCGGCGGGCCGGGCGGAGCGCTACTTCGTGAAATACAGCACCCGGCCCATCGTCGAGTTCGCGCCCACCGACCATCCGGCGCGTGATGCCGAGAAGGCGCGCATCGTGCAGAAGGCCGAGGCGCTGATCCTGTCGCGCGCGACGGGCAAGCGTCTCGACACCCGGTTGCGCCCCGGAGAGGCGGGCGCCGAAGCGAAGGACGTCATGCGGCAGAGCCCGGACTGGCCGCGGGTCGATGCGTTCTGGATGGCGGAGCACGTGGCCGGCGAGCCGGTGCCGGCGCCGGCGGGCACGCGGGAGCGCTTCACGATCCGCGAACTGCGGCCGCACGAGTGGTTCGGCGCCCCCAGGCAGCCGGGCCTGGAGAGCCTGCCGGCCGGTACCTATTACGTCGCGATCTGCAGCTGGGACGCCGACCGCAACCTCAGCCGCGTCTCCAACGTGGTGCGCGTGAAACTCGACTAGTGTTCATTGGCCTGCAGCCAACGCTCCAGCATCATCGTCACCCAGATCATCACGCCGTAGTAGCGGGCATGCGGGCCACGCTGCATCTCGAGCATGTGGTCGAGGTAGGCGGGCCGCATCCAGCCGCGCTGCTTGAAGTCGGACAGGCTGTCGCCGACGAGCTCGGCGAGCGGCGCGTGCTGCGTGCTCCACAGGCCGAACGGGAGGCCGAACCCGTGTTTCGTCTTGTTGATGATCTCGGCGGGTAGCAGGTCGCGCAGCGATTCCTTGAAAAACCAGCGCAGGGTCTGCCCGCGCACCTTGTAGTCGACCGGCAACCGGTTGGCGAAGGCGACCAGCCGGTCGTCGCAGAACGGGTAGCGCACCTCGATGCCCGCCGCCTCGGTCATCGTCCCGACCTTGCGCAAATCGCTGTCGGCGAGGGTGAACTTGAGATCGAGGTGCATCATCCGGTTGATGTAATGATCCGATGCCGTGCGCTCGTACACTTCGGTCAGGGCGGCATCGGCCATCGACGGATCGATGGCGTGCCGGAAATCGGCGTCGAGGATCTCGTCGAGCGGCGTGCGGTGAAGGAAATTGTAGGTTTCGAGACGCCGCGGCAGACCGATCTTCGCCTGGCGGACATAGCTCTTGAGCTTGGCGAGTGGGAAGCGATCCGACAGGCCCGGCAGATGCGCGAGCGGCTCGATCAGCGCCCCGCGCACGGGCGCGGGAATCCGGCCATAGGATTCGAACAGGCGCTGCTTCGCGTAGCGCGCGTTGCCGCCGAAGATCTCGTCCCCGCCGTCGCCGGCGAGCATGACCTCGAAGCCGGCCTCGCGCGCCGCGCGGGCGCAGAACCAGGTCGGCACCGCCGACTCGTTGCCGAAGGGTTCGTCGTATTCGCGGGCGATGACGGGGATCGCGGTGACGATGTCCGCCGGCTTCACGTAATACTCGTTCGACCGGCTTCCGTAGCGCTTGGCGGCACAACGGGCGAACTCCATTTCGTCGAAGCCCTCCGCATCGAAGCCGATCGAGAAGGTGTCGACCGGCGCGCTCCGCACGCCCGTGAGCGCGCCGACGACGGTGGAGCTGTCGAGACCGCCGGAGAGGAAAGCCGCGGTCGCGGGGCCGTCGATGTCGTGCACCGCCTGGTCCAGCACGCTGCGGAAAGTTCGCCGGTGCGTCTCGAAGTCGGCATTGTCGGGCTCGTAGTTGGCGTGCCAATAGAAGCCGGTGCGAAGCCGGCCGTTCTGCAGGCTCGCATACTGCCCCGGCAGCAGCTTGCGCACGCCACGATAGAGACTGCGCGGAGCGGGGATGTTATAGAAATACAGGTAGTCGTAGATGGCCTGCGGATCGATGTCGCGGCCGACGGCGGGATGGGCCGCCACGCTTTGCACGCTGCTGCCGAACATCAGCTGCCCGTCCTCATGCGCGTAGCTGAGGCGCTCCATGCCGGCGCGATCGAGGGCGAGGAAAGCTTGTTTTCGCAAGGGTTCCAGTACCGCAAGCGCGAAGTTTCCTGCCATCACTGCCGGAAGCTGTTCGCCGAAGCGCAGCCAGCCGTGGGCGAGCGCGGCGGCCGGCCCGCGGTCGCGCGCGATGTCTGCGAGCTCTTCGTCGAGAAAGCGCGGACGTCCGTGGAGGGCGATCGCGAGCCCGCTCTCCACGTGGGAGACGGCCTTGCCGAAACGCGAGCAGGCTGCAATGCCGAGCATCTGGCTGCTGTGGGCCTGCTGCAGCGCCTGCTCCGACAGGCCTGCCGCCTTTCCCATGTGTCTGATCAGGTCCTGATGAGCGCCATTGTCGCCAAGCCAGCCAAAAATGCCGTCCATGGTGTAGTTTCCGAATGATGCGTGATAATGAAAGGCCAATAGTAGCCCGCCTGGCATGAATCCTGTTTGTCAATGAGCCGATTCCGGCTACCCATTCGTCAGAAGGCCACATCAGTTGAATGAACTCATGAACAAGGCGGGCAAGACCCTCGCCTACCACGGGCGCCACATCCGGCGTGGCCTGCGCAGCGCGGCCTGGCGGGCTGTGCCGCGCGCCGCAGAGCGCCCCATCATCGTCGTCGGCTGTTCGCGCGCGGGGACGACCCTGGTCTACAAGACGCTGTCCGAGTCGCGCGAAATCGGAAGCCTGCAGCGGGAGACCCACGACTACTGGATGGATCTGCACCCACTTGCGGAAAAGAACTGGGATACCCACGCCCTCGACGCCGGCGATGCGAGCGCGGCCGATCGCGACACCGTGAGCCAGTATTTCTACAGCTGGACCGGACACCGCCGCTGGGTCGACAAGAACAACCAGAACGGACTCTGCGTACCTTACCTGCAGGCGCTGTTCCCCGATGCAGTGTTCGTCTACGTCAAGCGCAGCCCCGGCGACAACCTCAATTCGCTCATCGAGGGCTGGCGCAAGCCGGAAGAATTCGCGACCTGGTCGAGTGAGCTGCCCGCAGCCGTGGCGGTCGAGAACGGCAGCCTGAGTCAGTGGTGCTTCTTTCTTGCGGAAGGCTGGCGCAGCTACGTGGACGCCCCGGTCGAGGTCGTCGCCGCCTTCCAGTACAACGCGATCAACCGCGCCATTCTCGACGCTCGCGCCGGCGTACCGACGGGCCAGTGGGTGGAGGTGTTCTACGAGGATTTCCTGCGCGATCCCGTCGCGACCTTCCGGCGCATCTTCGAAGGGTGCGATCTCGCGTTCGACGCGCGCCTGCAGGCGCATTGCGCCGAGGTGCTCGATATCCCCTACAACGCCTTCTCGGAAATCCGCCTCGACAAGTGGAAGGATGGCCGCAACCGCGAAAAGATCGAGCGGGTGCTCCCGCAGGTTGCGGAGGTGGCCGAGCGCATGGGTTATCGATGACGGTATTGTTGTTCGTGGTCGCGTTCGTGCTGGCGGTCTGGGGCGTGTTGCTCCTTGCCTTCGCCCGTCCGCTCGCCGCCCGCTGGCGCGAACCCGTCCTCAGGCATCCGGTACTCGCCATCGAGAGCGACGACTGGGGCGCCGGTCCGCTGGCGCAGGCCGAGGTGCTCGCACGCCTCGGCGCGATGTTGCAGGAAATCCGCGACGCGGGCGGCCGCCCCGCATTGATGACGCTCGGCCTGATAATGGAAGTGCCGGACGGCGGCCGTATCGCGGCCACCGGCGGCACGGTCTATCATGGCCGCCCCCTCGCCGATCCCGGTTTCGACGACGTACGCACGGCGATTCAGGGCGGCGTCGCAGCCGGCGTTTTCGTACCGCAGCTGCACGGGCAATGCCACTACTGGCCGCCGGCGCTGCTCGCCGCCGCGCAAACCGATGCCGCGGTGCGCGACTGGTTGCGCGCGCCCACACCCGCCGTGACCGAGGAGCTGCCCTCCGCGCTGCAGAGCCGCTGGACCGACGCTTCGGAACTGCCCTCGCGCGCACTCGATCCGAGCGCGATCCGCCAGGCTGTCGCCGACGAGGTCGCCACCTATGCGGCCACCCTCGGCGAGGCTCCGACCGTGGCCGTGGCGACGACCTTCGTCTGGAACGATGCGGTTGAGGCGGCCTGGGCGGCGGCGGGTGTCGATACCGTCATCACGCCGGGCGTGCGCGCAACCGGCCGCGATGCCGCCGGCGCCCCGGGCGGCGTCGACGCGTCGATGCTGGCGGGTGAACGCTCGGCCGCCGGCCAGACCTATCTCGTACGCGACGTGTATTTCGAGCCGACGCTGGGCCACGCGCCGGAGCGGCTGGTCGACGGATTGCGCAACCGGACGCGGCAGGGGCGCGCATGCCTGGTCGAGACACATCGTTTCAATTTCCTGCGTGCGCCGGATGCAAGCCTCGCCGCGCTGGAAGACGCGCTCCGTCGGGCGCTCGCCGCGTGCCCCGGCCTGCGCTTCGCATCGCCGCGCGAACTCGCCCACGCGATGCGCGTGCGCGATCCCGAGTGGATCGAGACCGGGCTGGGGCCGCGGCTCGCCGCCTGGCGCGCGCGCCTTGACGAGATCCCGCGCTTCGGCCGTGCCGCCGGCATGAGCGGGCTCGCATTGCCGCTGGCGTTTCTGGGGAAGCGGGCATGAACCCGCGTTTTTCCGTGGTGATTCCCGCATTCAATGCTGCGGGCACCCTGGCGCGCGCGGTCGAATCGGTCCTTGCCCAGAGCTGGCCTGCCCACGAGATCATCGTCGTCGACGACGGATCCGCCGATGCCACGGCCAACGTTGCGGCGAGTTTCGGCGGCGCGGTGCGCGTCATCCGGCAGCCCAACCGAGGCGTGGCCGCGGCGCGCAACGCGGGCGCGGCGGCCGCGAGCGGAGATTGGCTCGCCTTCCTCGACGCCGATGACTGGTACGCGCCGGAGCGCCTGCGCCTGCATGCCGAATGGATCGCCGACGATCCGGCGCTGGATTGCCTTACCGGCGACTACGAATACCGGGACGAGGCGGGAGCACTGATCGGCACCTCGATGGCGCAACACGCGTCGGGCCGGATGATGCTCGCGAAAGCCGCGGGCGCGGCGCGGGTGGTGATGGAGACGCCCGCGGAGATCCGAGCGTTCGTCGCCGACCACTTCGGCGACACCCACACCCTGTCGGTGCCGCGCGCGCGTTTCCTCCAGTTGGGAGGCTACCCGGCGGGGTTCCGGGTATGCGAGGACGTGCATTTTCTTGCGCGCCTGGTTGCCGCGAGCCGTCGCGTCGGCGTGGTGTGCCGAAGCCTCGGCGTCTACGTCATTCATGGCGGCAGCGCGACGCGGCGCGATCCGGTGGCCGCGCAACGCGAGAACGTGCGCACGCTCGCCGACCTCGCACGGCGGGCGCCGCAGTTTCCGGCTCCCGTGCGCCAGGGGCTCGACGTGCGGATACGCAACGCGCGCTACAACCTCGGCTGTGCATTGCGCCGGAGCGGGCAGCCGTCCGCGGCCGTCGGCGCCGTGCTGCCGAGCCTGATCAAGCGTCCCGGGTGGCGGAGCCTGCGCGACGTGCTGTCAATGCTGAAAGGATGAATGTGTGAACCGCCTGCTCGTGCTCAGCGAACTCTTTCTGCCGACCAAAGGCGGCACCGCGGTCTGGGCCGCGGAGGTCTACAAGCGGCTCGGCGGCAAGGATATCCATATCGTCACCGCCGACGTGCCCGGTGCGTCCGAGATCGATGAAAATCATCCCAATACCATCCATCGTCTCGACCTCCGGCGCGTCCCCTGGCTGCGCCCCGAGTCCCTGGCGATGTACGTCGGGTTCTTCCGCCATTCGCTGCAGCTTGCGCGCACGCACCATTTCGACGCGGTGCACGCCTTCCGCGCGCTGCCCGAGGGACTGGCCGCGTGGGCGGTGGCGCGCCTGACACGGCGTCCGGTCGTCGTCTATGCGCATGGGGAAGAACTCACGACCTGGGGTCGCGGCGGCAAGTACATGGCGATGCGCTTCGTCCTGCGCCACGCCGATCAGGTGATCGCCAACAGCAAACACACGCGCGAGACGTTGCTGTCGATGCGCGTCCATCCCTCGCGCATCACCGTCATCTACCCCGGCGTCGACGTGTCGGTTTTCCGTCCCGGGCTCGACACTGCCGGCCTGCGCGAACGCCTCGACATCCATCCCGACGAGAAACTGGTGCTCTCGATCGGGCGGCTGTCGCGCCGAAAGGGCTTCGACCAGATGATCCGGGCCGTTGCGCAGCTCCGCGCCGAAGGGATTGGGGTGCGCTACGTCATCGGTGGAATCGGGGAGGATGCGGGCTATCTCGACGGCCTGATCGCGGAACATCAGATGCAGCGCTTCGTCCACCGGATCGGCGCCGTCAGCGATGCCGATCTGCCGCGCTGGATGAACGCCTGCGACGTGTTCGCGATGCCCAACCGCGAGATCAACGGCGACAATGAAGGATTCGGCATGGTCTTCATCGAGGCGGCCGCGTGCGGCAAGCCCAGCCTGGCGGGCGAGGCGGGCGGCACCGGCTCCGCCGTGCTCCACGAACGTACCGGGTTGCGCGTCGACGGCGCGGAAATCCAGCACGTAGTGAACGGATTGCGGCAATTGCTGGTCAACGGTGAGCAGGCCACTGAATTGGGCGATGCCGGGCTGCGTCGCGTTCAGGAAACGTTTGCATGGGAGAAGGTCGCTCAGGCGACCGAGCAGTCGATATTGGCGAGGGTATAGCGTATGAACTGGAATCGAATGGGCGTGGGCGTTCTTCTTGCGTTGGCGGGTGCGCACGCGCATGCCGTGGAGCCGTGGGCGCCCAGCGACGCGGAAATGGCGAGCCTGCCGCCCTACTGCAAGGCAAGGATGAAATCCGGGCAGGGCAGTTCCGATTACCGGATGTGGGAAGGCACGCTGGGCAAGGACTTTCTCCACACGCACCACTATTGCGCGGGAATCAACTTCGTCAACCGCTACTATCGCTCGCGCAGTCCGCAGGACAAGCGCTTCAACCTCAACCAGGCGCAGAACAACCTGCAGTACATGGTCACGAACGCCGATCCCGGCTACAGCCTGATGCCCGACGTGTATTTGAACCTGGGCCTCGTCTATTCGCTGATGAATCAACCCGCACAGGCGGTCACGCACTACAACAAGGCGATCGAGCTCAATCCGCGCCAGCCCAAGGCATACAGCGCGCTGTCGGACTACTACGTGAAGACGAAACAATCGGCGAAGGCGCTCGAGGTCGTGACGGAGGGCCTGCGCTACAACCCTGACACCAAGAGCCTCCAGCGTCGCTACACCGAGCTTGGCGGCAAGCTGCCGTATCCCGCGCCCGTCGCCGCGCCCGCGCCGGCGGCCGAGGCGAAACCGGAACCGCAGACCGGCCCGGCCAGCAGCGATGCGGCGCCGGCGGCATCATCTGCGGCTGACTCCGCGCCACCCGCCGCGGCGCCAGCGGCCGAGCCCAAGATCGGCTCGCCGACCAACCCTTACTGCAGGTTCTGCCCCGACTGAGCCGGTGACTCATCCCGCCCGCAAGCGGGCGGGATGAACGGGGCTGAACGGCGGGACAGCTCCGCGCATACCTCGGGGTGTTGCGCCGACACGTCGTACCGGCACGCGGGGTCCTGCTCCAGATCGAAGAGTTTCCGCGCGTAGCCGTCTTCCAGCGGCTGGCATACGAGCTTCCACTTTCCGTGCCGCACCATGCGGTCTTTTGCCGCGTGGATCGCCTCGCAGTATTCCGGCTTGATCGCCAGCGTGCCGCTGACGCGATTCGGCACTTCGATCAGCTCCAGCAGATCGGGGTAGCGCAGGTGCGTCTCGGGCAGGCCGGGGATGTTGGTGAGCCAGATGCCGGTCTCGTTGAACGCATCGAGTTCGGGGCAGTGGCCGTCCGCGGCCAGGCACCCCGCGAGCGATACGCCATCCATCGATGCCGCCGGCGGCTGCCCAGCCAGTTCCAGCAGGGTGGGCGCGAGGTCGATCGAGCGTACGACCTGCTCCACTTTTCCCGTGCCCGGCAAGCGCGGATCCCGGATGAGCAGCGGAATGCGCGGGCTGGCCTCCCCCACGGCCGAATTGCCCTGGCCCCAGGTGTCGTGCTCGAAGAACTCCATGCCGTGGTCGGAGTAGACGACGACGATGGTGTCGTCGGTGAGGCCGCAGGCATCGAGGTGGGCGAGCATCTTCCCGACCTCGTCGTCGAACTCCGCCACGCATCCGTCATACAGATCGATGATCTGGTCGAGGTCGAACTCCTTCTTCGGCGCGCCCTGGCGGCGGATGATGTCGAAGGGATCGGTAAGGCGCGCCATCGCGAACTTCGATTCGCCCGCGTAGGCCGGGTCGGCAAAGCGCGTGTACCACGGCCATTCGGAGGCGAAGGGCGGATGCGTGGTCGAATAGAACACGTTCAGGAAGAAAGGCTCGGCGCTCTCTGCAAGCCGCGAGACCAGGCGTCGCGCCCGCTTGCCAAGTGGCTGCGTGAGCGGCACCCCGCCCAGGTAGTGCAGCTCGGGCAGCAACCGGCGGCCGAGGCGGTTGTGGGTGAACAGCGAGACATACAGCCGCAGATCCTTGGGCCCTTGGCGGATCAGATACTTCAGGTTCCATTGATCCTCCGGCAGGTCCGTGTGATCGAAGCCGAAGGAGAACTTGCCCATGTCCGCGCCGCACCAGTCCGAAAGCGCGGCGGTGCGGTAGCCCGCCTGCTTGAGCAGCGTGGGCAGCGCGTCCACGTTCAGCCGGGTTTCCCCGTCGCTGACGAAATTGTCGTGTACGCCGTGCGTGCGAGGCCAGGTTCCGGTCAGCATCGAGATCAGGCTGGGGGCGGTGCGCGCACAGGGCACGTAGCAACTGGTGAACAGGGTGCCCAGCGCGGCGAGGGCGTCGATGTTCGGGGTCAGGGCGCGGTGGTAGCCCAGCGCGCCCAGCCGGTCGGCGCGCAGCGTGTCGGAACCGATCATCAGGATATTGGGCGGGGCGTCGGCTGCACGCGACGGCCGTTGGCGCGGCGCCCGCGCCAACGGCTGCCAAGCTGCCCAAGCTATCATCCCGGTGAAGAACAGCGCCGTGGCCCACAAGGCGATCAGGTCGCCGAGCCGGTTCTCCAGCACGAGCCGCCAGGTCGCCGCGACGAACAAGGCGCCGCCGAGTCCGGCCACGCTCCATTGCAGGCCGGTGACGCGCTCCGGAGTCATCCACCCCCACAAGCGGTACAGGCGGCTCATGCGATAGTGCATCGAAGCCACGAGCAGGCCCGGATTGAAGCGCAGCGCACGGACGAACTGCAATCCGAATGCGCCCAGCACACCGAGGACGGCGGCGACGACGGCCACGCCGGTTGACCAGGACCATGCCATTGCCGTGGCGAGCATGAAATAGAGCAGCACGCCGGCTCCACCCGTGAACAGCATGAGCGCAAACGCCCAGGCCGTGAGGCGCGCCAGCGCAAACAGCGTGTAGCGCCGGTAGTGAGTGAGTACTTCCTGTCGCATGCGCGGGCCGGTCTGCGAGAAAGCGCGCAGTGACTTCGCGAGCAGGGCGGACGCGCCCAGTGCAGCCACTCCCATCGCTGGCAGAAGCCCGGCCCAGCGTGTGTCGCCCGCTGCAAGCCAGGCGATCAAGCCAGTGGCGACGGTGAGCAGCGCCAGGATCTCGACGCCGACCGTGCCGCGATCGGGGGGAAGGGCCAGGCCGCGTCCGCGATGGCCCGATTCGCGCCGCCCGCGCACCTCGCCGAGGGCGGCAGCGGTGCGCATCCAGTAGAAGCGACGCCTGGACCAGCCCACGCTGAACACGCTGTGGAAGCCGTACTCCGCGAGCTTGCGCCACATGAACAGGGGCACCCGGCCGTTGCCGTGAATGCGCGAGGTCGAGCGGGTGCGCTGGTAGCTCTTCTTCAGCAGGTAGCCGAGCCGGAGCCGTTCGTTGTCGACGTAGTGGTGCTGCACGATGCCGGGCACATACTGGCACTGCTCCCCGCGAGAGAGTGCGCGCAGCACGTATTCGCTGTCCTCTCCGCCGCCGAGGTCGTGCCCACGCGGGCCGAGTTCCGTCGAAAACGGCCCGTTTGCCTCGATCACCCGCCTTCGCAAGACCAGGTTTCCGCCGCCCGGGATGGGCCCTTCCTTCGCCGTGATTTCACGCGGCGCATCGCCCTGATCGAAGCGGGGCACAGGCAGGGGATAGATGCGGTAAGGGCCGTCGTCGTGTACCCAGTCGGGCTCGCTGCCGTCCCAGTCGGGCAGGATGCGGCCGCAGTAGAGGCCGGCGTCCGGCCAGGTACGTGCGGCTTCCTCGATCGCGACGAGGTAGTTTTCATCCACGCGATGGTCGTCGTCCACGAAGGCGACGAGTTCGGTATCGACGAGAGGAAGCGCCTCGTTGAGGGCATGGGATTTCCCGGGCGCGGGCACCTCGATCAGCTGAAGCGGGAGCGTTCCGGATTCGTCTTGCCGGCGCTGGTAGGCCTCCATGCGCGCGACCGTATCGTCGTTGCAGGCGTTGGCCGCGACGAGGATCCGTACGGGTATCTTCGGCCGCGTGGCGGCATTGAGCGACGCCAGCGCGCGCTCCAGCAGGTCCGCCCGGTCGTGGGTGCAGATCAGGATCGTGAGTTGCGTCACGGACGTGCGCGGTAACCGATCAGGGTTCCCAGTGCGTGGGCGGCATTCATGCCCTGCCGCAGTGCACCCGGCTTCGAGGCAAACTGCATGCCCAGGGCCTTGAATGACTGGCGAAGGAACTGGGTGACGAGGAAGGGCGGCGTGCCGAGCATCGTGCGCGGATAATCCGGCAGCTGGTGCTGGCCATGTCGCAGCCCGGCCCGGTAGTGCAGCTTGAGGAAATAGCTGCGCTGCAATCGCCAGGGCTCGACCGCGTGCAGCACGGCCATGTCGGGGCGGTAGCGAATGCGCGCGCCGCGTTGCAACAATGCCCGCAACATGATGGCGTCCTCGCCACCGCCGATGTCGCCTCCTTCGCGGTTGTAACGTGCGTCGAAGCGCAAGGCCGGATCGTCGCGGAACAGGCGCATGTCGTACGCGATGTTGGCGGTCCAGATGGGCGTGTCGCTGCTCTGGATCCAGAACGCATCCGTGCCGTGGTCGACCGCAGCGAGAAAACCGAGCAGTTCGTCACCCAGCCAGGCTGGCCGCCGGATCGCCGTGAAATCCATGTCGATGCGACCGCCGGCGCACTCCGCGCCTTCGTTCACGATCGCGTCGTATGCCGCATCCAGCAGGCCGGGGCGGGGCAGTTCGTCGTCGTCGATGAACACCAGGATGTCGCGGTGGAGCGCCTCCGCGAGCGCCCGATTCCGTGCCGGAACGATGCCGGGCGCAGCCTCGGTGACGAAGCGCAGCGGAGCGCCCGGCTGCCGCTGCAATTCGGCCAGTACGTCCAGTGTATCGTCCGGGCTGTTGTTGTTGACGGCGAGTATCTCGAACTCGACCGGGCCGTGCTGGGCACGGAGCGCGGCAACGAGCTTTTCGAGCCGTCCGGCGCGTTTGTAGGTGCAGAAGGCGACCGTGAGCGTGGGCAGGGTGCCGGGACCGGGTTTGCGCACGGCGGCCAGCATAGAGTCAGGGCTATTCATGGCTTGCCCGCGCGTCCTTGTCGCGCAGCCCGATCAGGCGCCGATGCCAGGCTTCCGGGAGCCAGGCAGGCAGCATGTATTTCCAGTCGGAGAGCGTGCCGTAGCGCCGCTTCATCACGGCGCGAAAGATTTTTCGTGCGGCGGGCAGGTCGCGCTGCCAGTAGCAGGCATATCCGCGTTTGAGCAGTTCGCCGTCGGTGAGCGCATCGATACGTTTTTGCCCGAGCGTGCCGGTCACCGAGGGATTCGCGCGCAGGAACTTCAGCTGGGTGCGCCAATGGTTCAGCGCGATCCGCGCACGGTTGCGCGTGATCTGTTCGCCGCCGTGATGATGATAGTAGGCCAGTACTTGCGGCACGCGGACCAGTGGCCGCGTGGTGCCGAGACGAAGCCAGAGGTCGTAGTCCATGCACGAACTCAGATTCTCGTCGAAGCCGCCCGCGTCCTGGATCATGCGGGTACGCGTCAGCGCGCCGTGGATGGGCCACCGGCATCCTCCGAGCAGCGCGTCGAGCTTGCCGTCGTTCTCGTACTCCGGTGGTATGAACGGATCGTCGCGTCCGGGCCCGAGACCGATGTTCTGCCACCCGCAATAGGCGATTCCCGCATCGGGATTCGCGTCGAGTGCGGCGGTCATGGCTTGCAGGAAATCCGGATGCCACGTGTCGTCGGCATCCAGGAAAGCCGTGTAGTCGCCGCGTGCCTGCCGCAAGGCATGATTGCGCGCAGCCGCCGCACCGGCGTTGGCTTGCCGAAAAATACGGATCCGCGCGTCCGCAGCCGCGAGGTCCTGCAGGTGCTGCCATGAATCGTCGGTCGACCCGTCGTCGACGATGACCAGCTCCCAGTCCGTGAAGGTCTGTGCCTGCACGCTCGCCACGCTGGTATGTAGATGCGCGGCGGCGTTGTAGCACGGCATGATGACGGAAACGGATGGCGGCATCGGCTCAGCGCTTCCTCATGCGTTTGAACGCGTAGGCCGCGACGTCCCGCCAGCGGACGTCGTGGCTCCCGAAATGGAGCTTGCGCGCGAAGCTGTTCGTCGTGTCGTGGTTGAATACCGTCAAGCGCCGCAGTCCGTACGGGTCCCGATCGCGCAAGGCCCAGCCGGTACGGGTCGTGCACGCGCCGGTGTAGCCGGCGCGGGCGACCGCCCTGGCGCAGCGCTCGTCCCACGCGCCGTAGGGGTAGGCAAAGCTTGTGATTTCCGTGCCGAGCATGTCTTCGAGCGTGTGCTTCGAATCGTTCAGTTCACGCGCCAGACGCGCGTCATCGACCTCGGGCAGGCGGACGTGGGTCACGGTATGCGAGCCGACCTCCATCCCGCCGCGGTGCATTTCACGCAACTCGGCCGCATCGAGCATCCTGCCGCGGGGGCGACCGTCGGCAGGCCACTGCGGTATTTCGCCGATCGATCCGGTGACGATGAACCAGCTCGCCCGCATGCCGCGACGCTCCAGCTCGTCAACGGCGGCGAGGTTGTCCGCATAGCCGTCGTCGAAGGTGATGACCGCGGTGCGAGCTGGCCATGCGCCGGCAGGGGCCGTGATGAGTTCGCCCATGGTCGTGGTGGTGTAACCCTCCGCGGCGAGGAAATCGAGCTGGCTGCGAAAACGCCGCATCGAGACCGCCCACGGCCAGGCGGGCGTCGCCTCGTCCTGCGTGATTGCGTGGTACATGAGCATGATCGGTCCATGCTGGCCTGCGCCGCGATGAAGCAGGGCGCTCAGCGGATCGGGTTTCATGGAAAGACCGCCAGGATTCATCAACGGGAATTGGGTGCGAATATCCCACAAGGTGCCGCCTTTTGCCATGCCGATGCCGTGCCAGCTGCCTTGCGTGGCACACGCCACCGCCGGTTTGAGCGAACAATCGGAGCCGCGCAGATCCGGCATCAGATATCTCTTGCTTCGCGCCACGCGACGAACGCTACGGCGTTATTGATGCGGACCGAGTGATCCTGCTTGCGTGCCAGATGTTCCTCCAGCAGGTGCGCCAGGGCGTCCCGATTGAACCAATCGGCGGCAAATGGGCTGTCGAGCAGCTTCGTCCGGAACCAGTCGGGCGCGACCTGCCGGATGCTCTCGTCATGGTGCACGTAGTCGTTCCGGTTATGCGGGCCGAGCCACCCGCCGGATGCGCTGACCAGCCATTGTCCGAGGCGGACCCGTGCGCGGTTCAGGCGCCACTGGAGCGGAGCGGGCAGCGGAAGCGGCTTTTTCGCGGGAGCGGCTGGCAATCCGCGCGCATCGGTATCGCGAACAGGGCGCCCGGTCTTGTTCTCCGGGATGGTGGCAAGGCGCGGTGCATGGCGTACGAGCATGCGCCGGTAGGCGCGCTGGTTGCGGCGATGGACGAGCGGCATGGCGAGGAAGGTGTCGAGTACGTCGACGTCCAGGAAAGGGTTTTCCACCCGATAGCGTGAACTCAACAGGCGGCCGAAATAGGTGATGTAGCGTGATTGGCGATGATGGAGCTCCACCAGGAGTGCCTTCTCATCGAGGGTGTCCGCTTCGGCCTCTGCAAGCGCGGTCTGCATGAGCGCGCGGGTGCTGCCGCGCGCGGCGCCATAGTGCTCAGTCCGGATCACCCGATCGAGCTGAGCTTCGGAAAACCCCTTGGCCTGGTATTTCTTGCGCCAGATGAGATCGAGCGCGATGTCGTTGCTTTCCGTGCCGTTCAGGCCGAGCAGGTGGCCGCCCGAGAGCGCGTCCCCGAGAAACCCGGTCAGCATCGTCTGGCCGGGTGTGCCAACGCCGTTGAGGCGGTACATGGGGAGTGCCTCGATGGAGACCTCGCCGTCGCACAGGCGTTGCACGATCTCCAGGTCGGTGCGGAAGAAATCGTCGGCGATCGCCAGGCGCTTGAATGGGGCGCCCAAGGCTCCCGCGATGCGGCGGCCGTACCGCACGTCGTGACAGTGGCTATGCCCGAACGAGACCGCGTCCGCCTGCGCGGCCCATCGCGGCGGGATAAACGCCGCCACCGAACGCGCATCCAGGCCACCCGAAAGCGGAAGCAGCATGGGTGCCTCCGTGCAGCGCGCGCGCACCGCCGGAGCGAGCGCCTCGGCGAGCCGGTCGGCCCAGGCGTCGAGGCCGTCATCCGGGCCAGCGGTGATGCGTGGCGTCCAGTAGCGTTCGGAGGCGACACCGTCGCGGTCGACGCGGGCGATCGTGGCAGGTTCCAGAACGCGGACGTCGCGGACCAGCGAGCGCGTATCCACCAGATGGCTGGTGACGAGAAACTGCTCGACCGCGGCCTCGTCGATCACGCGCGGTACGGCCGGGTGGCCCAGCAGCGCGTCGAGTTCGGACGCAAGCAGCGTGGTGTCGCCGGCGCGCCACACGTAGAGCTTTTTCGCCGCTAACCGGTCGGTCACGAGGGTGAGGGTCTCGGTCCGCGGCGTCCACACGAGAATGGTGAAGGCGCCCCCGAGCTGTGTGAGCGCTCGACCGCCGTCGCGCAGGAATGCCTCCAGCAGCGCTTCGGCGGGAATGGTCTTTTCACCTTGCCACGCACGACCGAGCAGCAGCAGCGCGACACCGCTATTCGCGTCGCGCGCAAAGGGCCGATCCGCCCAGGGCGAGATCCGCATGTGCAGCGCGAGCGGCGCGGCATCGAGCCGGTCGAACCGCGCACCGTCGATGGGAGCGAGCTGCGCCGCCATCGCGTCGATCGGCGTGCGCGCGCCGGGATTGGGGGAAAATACGCAGACCAATCCGGTTTCCATCGTGTCAGACCCGGTCCTCGCCATTGGCTGCACGGGATGGGGCGCGATCGGCTGCATGACCGTGGGGCGCGAGGTGGCGCGCGTAGTCGTCGCGTACCTTGTTCACGCAGAACGCGTAGAGATGCGAATCGATACGGGACCAGAGCATGCGAAAGCGCGGAGGTGCGCCGGACAGCTTCGCATAGGCATAACCTGCGTACCACAGCAGGGGATATTGACGCCGGTCGTTGAAATAACGGGTGGGATTGTTCCAGTAGATCCAGTTGTTGATCCGCTGGATCATGGGGATCAGGCGGATGCCGGCCGGCCCGAGCAGGCGCTCGCGGCGCAGATGGCGGAAGAACTCGGTCCGCAGCGCCGGCGTGACCGGAACGTTCGGCGTAGGAAGATGGACGATGGACGCGAGCTTTATCTGCCCGAACATCTCGCGCGGCACGCCCGCTTCCTCGGCGATGCGGCGGGGAATGGGGCGATCGTACTCGGTGTTCAGCGTCCACGGCGCCATCTCGTCGCTTTCGGTGATGCGGAAGATGTCCGGACGATTGCACGCGCCGATGAAGGGGATGGCGGCCTGTATGAAGCGGGTGGCCAGACGGATCTCGCCCAAGCCATGGCCGACCTGGGACCAGCAGAAAAGCGCGTCGTTGTTCATCTTGGGAAAGCGCGGCCCCGCAATTTTCGGCATGTACCAGGTTTCTCCGAGCTGTCCGGTCAGCAGCATCGTCGGGCGCTCGATGTGCTGCTGTATGTCCAGCATGTTGAAATCCTGGTTATTGTCATGGCCGGCCCAGTAGTAGTGTTCGTCGATCACGCCCGATTCGAACGAGCGTCGGGCAATATGGGTGCATTCGAATCCAAGCGTTCTGCCGATATCGGTTCCATCATCACTCGGCGTCGGGGTGCGCCGTCGCCGATAGAAGGTGGATTTTTCCTTCGATTCCGGGCTGGTGAAGACCCGGTCGATACCATGTGGCGCTGCAAGCGCGTTTACGGCCGTGCTGTCGTATCCCCGGGATTGGGTCGAGAAGATCGCCAACGGTTGTTTTCGGCTCGTATGCCGCGCGTTCTCGAGCACGGATTTCGTCGTGTCACCAAGGTAGGCATTGTAATCATCGAAGGTCAAGAAACGTGGCGGAGGGGACTTTGCCATCAACTGGATGCTGTCGGCATCCAGTCGCAGATTCCACCACATGATTCTTTGAACCGCACCGCGGCGGGTAGGAATCGATGTTTGATAGTCGTGAATTCCGTCCTGTATGGATCGGTTGATCTCGACGTAGCCATCAAACGCGATCTGTAGTTCGTCATCCAGGTGCGCGAGCAGCGCCGGCAGTGAATTCGAGATGCTGAAGCGCGCGGGTTCATCCAGGTAGTAGAGATAATCCGTCGTGGCCGAACTGGACACGAAAACAGCGCCGTCGTCTTCAAAAACCGCACCCGAACCGAACACCGATTCGGCCTGATGCAGGGCGCCATGTGGGTAAGGCCCAGCCCAGGCGCCTTCTACGAAGAACTGTGGATGGGTCTCGACATCACGTCCATGCACGATCTCGACGAGGCCTGCGGCTTTCGTGTACCAAGCCAGCCACGCCAACGGAGGCAGGCTTGGTGATAACTGATACCTGGGTCGCATCAATCATTTCCTCCAGCAATGGCCTCGAACGGAGGCTCGCGCTGCGAATCACCGAGACCGGCATTCTCGGGTGGGCGATCGCATCCCCGCTATCGCCGGTATAACCTTAGCTTGCCCCGCCATTTTGTCGATTCGGATTTCAGTTCACCGATCGGCAGGAACAGGAACGCCGCGAGATATGCCGCGCCGCCGATAGCGCTCATCAGAAACGCGTAGGTCCCTGGACGATCATGGAGGTAGGACGGCGGGAGCGCCGCGTCGGCGAGCCACAGGGCGGCGAGCATCAGACCGTTGAGAACGAGTGCGGGCCTGAGCGCGCGTCCCAGCGCGGAGGGGCTGCCCTGGATCTCCCGGCCGGCGACGACGGCGAGCCCGGTGTTGAAGAAGACGGTGGTGAGGAGGGATGCCCAGGCGACGCCCGCGAGGCCCCACTGCAGACCGTAGAGGACGCCCGCGACGAGCAGGGTCCAGGCGATGATGTTGAGCTTGGTTTCGGCCGTCATGCGGTTGCGCGCTTCGACGACGGCGCCCGACGGATTGCCGATGCACGAGAACAGTCCCCCGAGCGCCAGGATGGTCAGGGGCTCCGCAGAGCCGATCCATTTCTCGCCGTAGATGAAGCGTACGCCGGGTTCGGCGAGCCACCACGCGAGGACGTAAAGCGGCAGGGTGTAGGTCGCGACCAGGGTGATGGTTCGGTAATACAGATAGCGTGAGCGGTCGAGATTGTCCTGCTCCGCGGCCAGGGCGCGGAAGATGGCCTGGTACGGCGAGGTGCCGACGATGCGCATCGGCATGGCGGCCAGCGACGCCGCGCGATTGTAGAGGCCGACGTCGCCGGGTCCGTTGAACTTGCTGAGAATGAAGATCATCGATTGACCGCGGAAGTGCTCGATCAGGCTGTTGGCGGCGACCTTGACGCCGTAGCTGCCCAGATCACGGACGATCGCCCGGTCCCAGGTCAGCGCATAGCGCTCCCCGACGTGCAGGTTCAGCAGCAGTCCGCGCAGCAGGGCGCCGACCAACCCGCCGATCACGAGGCTCCATACGCCGTGTCCCGCCAGGGCCATGCCGATCGAGACCGCGCTGGTGGCGACGAGCGTGACCGCATTGATGATGACGAGCGGGCGGAAATTCATCGCCCGCTGCAGGCGAGCGGTGGGCAGGTTGGCGAATGGCCGCAGGAAGAAGTTGAGCCCGGAGACGAGCAGCAGGGATTGATAGATCGATTGCTCGAAAAAGCGCGCGAAGAACGGTGCCAGGACGACGAAGAAGAGGTAGATCGCGCAACCGATGAGGAGCTGCAATGTGAAGACGACGTTGAAGTGGCGCGCATCGGCTTCTTTCGCGCGCACCAGGGCCTGGCCGGTGCCAGCCCCGGCGAAGTAGCCGGCGAGCCCCGTGACGATGCCGACGGTGGCGACCAGTCCGAACTCGGCCGGCAACAGCAGGCGAGCGAGCACGATGCTGACTGCGAACTGGATCACCTCGTTGGCCAGCGAGCCGGCGAGCGTCCATCGGGTGCCCTGGCGGATCTTCTTGCCCAGGTGTGCGCCGGTCTCACTCATGTCGCGGACCTCTGTGCCGAGGCCGGGTTTCGCGCCATGCCGCGAAACCATGCGTAAATCTCGTCCGAACTGTCGGGTTTCTCGCATCGATGTTGCTCGATGTAGATGGACATACGCTTGGCGCTACGGCGCTCAGGAATGACGGGCAAGGGAAACAACGATGGATCAATGATGGTGGACATGAACAAGGATGGAGCGGATCTGGACGCGTCAAGCAACTGCCGTGCCGGTCGGCAACGGCCGTTCATCACAGCGCGCGTTGGTTACAATTGGTCGATCCCGCGTAGATACTGAACGTACATGCAAACCCTCACCGTCGATCTCGGCGACCGTTCCTACCCCATTCACATCGGCTCTAGGCTGCTTGACCAGGCCGGACTGATCGTCCCGCATCTGGTGCAGAAGCGGGTGGCCGTGGTGACGAACACCACCGTGGCGCCTTTGTATCTCGAGCGTCTCACGGCCGCGCTTTCCGCCGCCGACGTCGCCGTCACGCCGATTGTGCTGCCCGACGGTGAAGCGTACAAGAACTGGGAGACGCTCAACCTCGTGTTCGACGCGTTGCTGACCCGGCGCGCGGAGCGCAAGACGACGCTGATCGCGCTGGGCGGCGGGGTGATCGGCGACATGACCGGGTTCGCTGCCGCATGCTACCAGCGCGGCGTGCCTTTCATCCAGATCCCGACCACGCTGCTGTCGCAGGTCGATTCCTCGGTCGGCGGCAAGACGGGAATCAACCACCCGCTCGGCAAGAACATGATCGGCGCCTTCTACCAGCCGAAGCTGGTGCTCGCCGACATCGATACCTTGAAGACCCTGCCGGTCCGCGAATTCTCGGCGGGTCTGGCCGAGGTGATCAAGTATGGATTGATCTGGGACGCCGGATTTCTCGGCTGGCTGGAGGCCAATATGGCCCGGCTGCGCGCGCTCGACACCGAGGCGATCGGGCATGCGGTCCTGCGCTCGTGCGAGATCAAGGCGCAGGTGGTCGCGCAGGATGAGCGCGAGGGCGGCATCCGCGCGATCCTCAATCTCGGCCATACCTTCGGCCATGCAATCGAAACCGCCATGGGCTACGGCAACTGGCTGCACGGCGAGGCGGTCGCGGCCGGCATGGTGCTGGCCGCACAGGTCTCGCAACGCCTGGGCTGGATATCGGGGGCCGACGTCGAGCGGACGCGCGCGGTGATCCGCGCGGCGGGCCTGCCGGACGCGGCGCCGGCACTCAGCCTGGACGAATGGCTCGGCCATATGGGACACGACAAGAAGGTCGAGAGCGGCCGGATGCGCTTCGTGCTGCTGAAGACCCTCGGCGAGGCGACGGTCACCGGCGAGGTGCCGGACGCCGTGCTGCGCGAAATTCTTGTCCCCTGACACCTGTTACGCGTTTCCGGCAGATCACCACGCGTTGATTTAATTTGGCTATCCTGCAAAGTCTGCGGCCCGCCAGCCGTGGACGGTATGCCCACGCCCCTGTTGCCGGCCCCGAAACTGGACACTCACGGCTTCTTGACATATGTCAAGGATTAACACCTTTCTTGTGTGCATGATGCATGGCAAGTGGAGCAGTGAGCCCTGCTGACGTTCGTCTGGTTAACTCTAGTGAGGGGATGGCAAATGAAGAAACTGTATCAAGCCGCGTCGTCGGTCCTAGCCTTGGCCGTTACAGGCATTTTCAGCCCGGTTCTTGCGGCTGATGCGCCAGCGCTGACATCGGATCAGAAAGCGACCGCCTCGAAGATCTACTTCGAGCGCTGCGCCGGTTGCCACGGCATCCTGCGCAAGGGCG
>DAOKZP010000005.1:0-87037 GCA_035325585.1 Thiobacillaceae bacterium
GCAGGTCCTCGCGCACCATGCCCATCAGGTCGATGCGCGCGTAGCGGACGTGGTCTTCCGGATTGTTTTCGCCGAAGCGGGTGCCCATGTAGCAGTTGATCGCGTACAGGCCCTGCGCGACGGCGCCGGAACGATCGATGTTCGCCTTCTCGGCGATGACGATCTTCTTGTTCTGACCCCAGTATCGCGCTTCCCATGCCGCACCCGTGCCGCCGAGACCGGCGCCGCAGACCAGAATGTCGATGCCATCTTCGATGATCGTGTCGTAAGCCATCAGTAGTAGACCCCCACTTTCATTTTCAGACGATTGGACGCGAGCGTATGCAGGCCGCCGTCATCCATGCGGATGTACTTCGGTTCGTTGAAGAGCAGCTGGCTGTCGCGCATTTCCTTCGGCGGCGGCGGCACGTCGCGCAGTTGGGGGATCGCGGTACCCCAGGGCTTGGTCGTGATCGGCGCCAGCAGGTCGATGTCCTTCTGGCCGTTGCGGAACTTGATTCGCCAGGCGATGACGCCTTTCTCCGGATCGCGCTTGACCCGTACCGAGTGGCCGAGCGGCGCGAAATCGGCGTAGCCGCGCACGTCGATCGCGTTCTGCGGGCAGGCCTTGACGCACGAATAGCATTCCCAGCACATGTTCGGTTCGATGTTGTAGGCGCGGCGAGTTACCTTGTCGATGTGCATGATGTCCGAGGGACAGATATCGACGCAGTAACCGCAACCGTCGCAGCGTGTCATGTATACGAAAGTCGGCATGTGATCGCTCCTTGCTGAGTGTTTTTCTGGCGGATGTCAGTGCGCGTCAATAGTGGTTCGCCCGCTCCTTGCTGAAGTCGGCTCCCATGTTCGGCGGCGTGGTTCCCATGTAGGTGGGGATGTCCGGATAGCGCGCCTGGACGGCGGGATCGGTGAGGTCGTAGTCGTCCGGCAGGTTCTCGCGCGAGCCGTCGGCCTTCGTGTAGCGCTTCTGGTAGGCCGCCGCCGGCTTGAAGAACATGTGCGCGAACTTCGACCAGTAGACGGAACCGAAAAGCACGGTGCTGGCGGCGATGAAGAGCGCCAGGAACAGCATGTTCAGGCCGCCGATCCCGCGCGTGAGCGACCACAGCAGCGCAAACGTGGCGGTGCTGATCAGGCCGACGATGAAGACGTCGCCGCGGCCGTTGAAGTTGTACCACTTTACACCTTCGGATGCGACGTCGACGCGGATGAAGAGCCAGAACCAGTAGCCGCCGAAGCACAGGGCGAGTGCGCCGAGATGCCACAGCACGGGCCATACGCCGGCGTTCGCCTCGGTCGGATAGCCGAAGATCAGCACGACGGTGCTGATGACGAACAGCACGAAGCCGTACATCGTGAAAAGATGCGAGATACGGCGACGGGCGCTGTCGAACTCACCCGAGGTCACCACTTCGTTGGCGAGGGTCTTCAAGGCGATGCCCAGTTTTTCTCCGCCGCCTACCTCGCGCTTGGCGTTCTTCCGTGCCTTGCGCGCGTTCTCGAAGAAATATTGGGCACTGCGTTTGTGCCGCATATCCAGCACGGTGCCCAGAAACACCAGCACGGCCATCAGGACGACATAGGTCTGCATGGCCGTCGGAGAGAACAGCAGCGAAAGCTCGGCGAATGGATTGGTACTGAACATCGATAGGCTCCTCGACAGTCGTGAAAAAACCGGATGGCGGCGCGATGAATCAGATGCGGGGAACGGCCCCGAAAATGCGCACTTCACGCAGTGCGCCATGCCCGGTTCAGCATCGTGCCGACCCCTGCGCGAACGCTGCATGACGCTGGTGCGCGTGCCGCATGGGCATCGTCACACCCGTCTTAAGGGCCTGCGCGAAGTCCGGTCCAGGCGTGCGTCGTTCTGCGGGACGGGGTGGCCGCGAAGCGCAGTGCCGTCCGTCGGCCCCCGCCCTCGGTCGGGCAGTTGGGGTCAGCCGTATCGATGAACTGCAATGCGGGAGGCGCTGCAAACCGCCACGGACACTGCCCGTCCCTCGGGTATTCCCGGAAGGAGAAAGCGCAACGAAAAAACCGTTGCTGGCAGGCATTGAGCATGGCGCGATTCCCGGACGATCAATCTACAAATCGATAATCACTCTCAATCAACACGGCAATCCATCAAGAGGCAGTATAGGCATACTAGTCGAATCTGCCAGAAACGCGCCGGAGCGTGGGCGCGCCCGGGCGGTTCGGAGGTGTGGTGGCGTCGTTGTGGGCGGGTGATCGCGCCGTGACGTGTTGTCGGCGCGGGCCGTGCGGATGAAGGGTCGAGGTGGAGGACCGCGCATCGAGGTCCAGGCTGGCAGATTGCCGAGGTCGCGGTTTGGGGTCTTTCGCTGCGGGATGCCTGGTGTCGCATCGATGCGGACAGGCGATTGCTGTCGAATTTTCGATCGGCGCTGGGACGCGGTGATTGCGTCGCGTCTCGGCCAAGAACAGGCTGGATCTGCGCCGGATTTCATTGCTGCGCATTCATTGCGGTGAATCTCGCGCGTTTTTTTGGTGCCGGCGCCCAATCCAGAAAGCGCGACGAGAACGCGCCGAAGCCCGGGTGGCCCGTCGGCATTTCGGGCCGTGCAACGGTTCTACACGATGTCGAGGTGATCCAGCCCGGCCATGATGTCGCGGCCCTTGGACTCCTGGCCGTGCAGTTTGATCTTCAGGCGCAGGTCGTTGAGGCTGTCTGCGTTCCGCAATGCGTCCTCGTAGGTGATCATGCCGCCCTCGTAGAGTTCGAACAGCGCCTGGTCGAAGGTCTGCATCCCGAGCTCGCGCGACTTCGACATGATTTCCTTGATCTCGTGCACCTGGCCCTTGAAGATGAGGTCGGAGATCAGCGGCGAGTTGAGCAGGATCTCGATCGCCGCCACCCGGCCCACGCCGCCCTTCTTCGGGATCAGGCGCTGCGAGATGAATGCCTTGAGGTTGAGCGACAGGTCCATCAGCAGCTGGGCGCGGCGCTCCTCCGGAAAGAAGTTGATGATGCGGTCGAGCGCCTGGTTCGCGCTGTTGGCGTGCAGCGTGGACAGGCACAGGTGTCCGGTCTCGGCGAAGGCGATGGCGTATTCCATCGTGTCGCGGTCGCGGATCTCGCCGATGAGGATCACGTCGGGCGCCTGCCGCAGCGTGTTCTTCAGCGCGGCGAACCAGTTCTCGGTGTCGACGCCGACCTCGCGCTGGGTGACGATCGACTTGCGATGTTCATGCACGTATTCGATCGGGTCCTCGATCGTGATGATGTGGCCGGCGTCGTTCTCGTTGCGATGGCCGACCATTGCTGCGAGCGAGGTCGATTTGCCCGAACCCGTCGCGCCGACGAAGATCACGAGGCCGCGCTTGACCATCGCCACGTCGCGCAGGACCGGCGGCAGGTTCAGGTTCTCCATCTTCGGGATCTTGGTGTTGATCGTCCGCATCACGATGCCGACCCAGCCCTGCTGGATGAACACGTTGACGCGGAAGCGGCCGATCTCGGGCGGACTGATCGCAAAGTTGGATTCGCTGGTCGTCTCGAAGTCGCGCCATTGCCGCTCGTTCATGATCGAGCGGGCGAGTTCGCGCGTATGGCCTGGCGTCAGGCTCTGGTTCGACACCGGGGTGATCTTGCCGTCCACTTTGATCGCGGGCGGGAAGCCCGCGGTGAGGAAGAGGTCGGAAGCGTTCTTCGCCAGCATCAGGCGCAGCAAATCGTGGACGGTCTTTTCGGCGTTCATGATTGATCCCTGGAAGGATGATCGGGCGCACCCGGCATCGCCGCCGGGTGCGCACCTGGGGTGAAGCGGCGACGCCGCGGACCGGTGCCCGCGTCGAGGCGCGGCGACGCCAAGCGTATGGCCGGGCGCGTCAGCGGGTACGTAACCGGCTCGCGGCGCGCCGATGGGTCATTGATGAGAGGAGTTCCGGTAGGCACGATCGGATCGGGCGGTCAGCCATCGTTTCAAGGGTCTGCCCTAGCCGTTGAAGGCATCCTTGTTCTGGGCCGCGTTGCGCGCGACGGCCGATGAGATCACGTTGCGGCGCACCAGGTCCTGCAGGTTCTGGTCCAGCGTCTGCATGCCGATGTTGCCGCCGGTCTGGATCGCCGAATACATCTGCGCAACCTTGTTTTCGCGGATCAGGTTGCGGATCGCGGGGGTGCCGATCATGATCTCGTGCGCGGCGACGCGGCCTGAGCCGTCCTTGGTCTTCAGAAGCGTCTGCGAGATGACGGCGCGCAGCGATTCGGACAGCATCGAGCGCACCATCTCCTTTTCCGCCGCGGGGAACACGTCGACCACACGGTCGATGGTCTTCGCGGCCGACGACGTGTGCAGGGTCCCGAACACCAGGTGGCCGGTCTCGGCGGCGGTCAGCGCCAGCCGGATCGTCTCGAGGTCGCGCAGTTCGCCCACCAGGATCACGTCGGGGTCCTCACGCAGCGCCGAGCGCAGCGCGTTGTTGAACGACAGGGTGTGCGGGCCGACCTCGCGCTGGTTGATCAGGCATTTCTTGCTCTGATGCACGAATTCGATCGGATCCTCGACGGTGAGGATGTGGGCGTACTCGTTCTCGTTGATGTAGTCCATCATCGCCGCGAGCGTGGTCGACTTCCCCGAGCCGGTCGGGCCGGTGACGAGCACGATGCCGCGTGGCTGGTTGGCGATCTCCTTGAATATCGCGGGCGCGTTGAGCTCCTCCAGCGACAGCACCTTGGATGGAATCGTACGGAACACGGCACCCGCACCGTATTGCTGGTTGAATGCGTTGACCCGGAAGCGTGCGAGCGAAGGGATCTCGAACGAGAAGTCGATCTCGAGCGTTTCCTCGTATATCTTGCGCTGGCTGTCGTTCATGATGTCGTACACCATGCGATGAACGTCCTTGTGCTCCAGCGGAGGCAGGTTGATGCGGCGGATGTCGCCGTTGACGCGGATCATTGGCGGCAGGCCGGAGGAAAGATGCAAGTCCGATGATTTGTTCTTGACGCCGAAGGCGAGCAGTTCAGAAATGTCCACGCGTGTCTCGTTCCGTGTTGGGTGGGGTTTTGACCGATAATGAGCATCATGGATAACGGTCCGGATGCGCGCGAACTTGAGCCCCGAACGCCACCCGGCGAGGCGCCGTGCGAGCGTCTGCGGGCCGTCCAGGCGCGCATGGCGCAGGCCGCCCGTAGCGCGGGGCGGGCACAGGATTCGGTGCGACTGCTTGCGGTGAGCAAGACCTTCGACGCACAAGCGGTGCGTGCGCTGGCAGGCTGCGGCCAGCGCGAGTTCGGCGAGAATTACCTGCAGGAGGCGCTCGCCAAGCAGGAGGTGCTGCGGGATCTGCCTCTGGCCTGGCATTTCATCGGCCCGATCCAGAGCAACAAGACGCGCCCAATCGCTGAACGTTTCGATTGGGTGCATGGCGTCGACCGGCTCAAGGTTGCCGAGCGGCTGTCGGCGCAGCGCCCTTCAGAACTGCCGTCACTGCAGGTGTGCATCGAGGTCAACGTCAGCGACGAGACGAGCAAGAGTGGCGTGCGCCCCGCCGAATTGGCCGCGCTGGCTGCGGCGGTCGCCGCGTTGCCGCGACTCCGGCTGCGGGGGCTGATGGCGATTCCCGCACCGACTCCAGACCCGATGGCGCAGCGTGCGGCGTTCCGGCAGGTACGCGAGGCATACGAGCGCCTGCGTGCGGCCGGCCACGCGCTCGACACCCTGTCGATGGGTATGTCGGCGGACCTGGAGGCGGCGATTCTGGAAGGGGCGACGATCGTGCGGGTCGGTACCGCCCTGTTTGGGGAAAGGGTGAAGAAGCATGCATAGGATGAGTTTCATCGGCGGCGGAAACATGGCCGCCGCGATCATCGGCGGCCTGATCGCCAGCGGCGCCCAGGCTGCCGACATCGAGGTGGTCGAGATCAGTGCCGATGCGCGCCAGAACCTCGCGACGCGCTTCGGTGTGGCCACGCATGCGGCGCTCTCGCAGGCGCACCTGCATCCGGTAGTCGTACTGGCGGTCAAGCCGCAGACGCTACCCGAGGTGGCGGCGGCGCTGGCGCCCCGACTGGCTGCACAACTGGTCGTGTCGGTCGCAGCCGGCGTGCGGGTGGCGGATCTGTCGCGCTGGCTGGGCGGACATGCGCGCATCGTGCGCGCGATGCCGAATACGCCGGCGCTGGTGCAGGCAGGCGTCACTGGCCTGTATGCGCCGCCGGCGGTCGACGTGGACGCGCGCTCGCAGGCGGAGATGGTGCTGCGCGCGGTCGGCGGTGTCGCATGGGTCGCCGACGAGACGCAGCTCGACGCAGTCACGGCAGTGTCGGGCAGCGGCCCCGCCTACGTCTTCTATCTCATCGAAGCGCTCGAAGCCGCGGCGGCGGAGCAGGGGCTCGCGCCCGAGATTGCCCGCCAGCTCGCGCTGCAGACGTTCTTCGGCGCCGCCAAGCTGGCGCTCGAATCCGGCGAGGAGCCGGCGCTACTGCGCCAGCGCGTCACGTCCAAGGGGGGGACGACCGAGCGCGGGATCGCGGCGCTCGAAGCGGCGGACACCCGCCGGGCGATTGCCGGCGCGGTCGCGGCTGCAGGCCGCCGCAGCGCGGAACTCGGCGACGAACTGGGACGACTCGCATGATCGAAGGAGCGCTCAAGTTCCTGATCCAGACGCTCGGCAACCTGTTCGTGATCGCGGTGCTGCTGCGCTTCATGATGCAGCTCTTCCGGGTGCCGTTCCGCAACCCGTTCGCGCAGTTCATCGTTGCGATCACCGATTTTGCCGTGAAGCCGTTGCGCCGCGTGATACCGGGGCTGTTCGGCCTCGACCTGGCATCGCTTGTCCTGGCGTTGGCGGTCGAATTCGTCGTCGTGGTCGCCGTCTATTGGCTGGGCGGTTTTCCCTTCGCGCTCGCGGGGGCGAAGGTGTGGCCGGTCATGCTGGGGCTGGGCGCGGTGCGGCTGGTGAGCCTCGCGGTGTATCTGATCATCGGCCTGACGCTGGTACGCGCGGTCCTGTCGTGGGTCAATTCCGACACCCCGCTGACGCCGGTGATCTACGAGCTGTCCGAGCCTTTCCTGCGGCCCTTGCGGCGCTTCGTTCCGATGGTTGCGAACGTCGACCTGACGCCGCTGGTGTTGTTCATCCTGTGCCAGCTGGTGTTGATGGTGCCGGTGCTGGCGACCGAGCGGATGCTGCTCGGCGCGCTCTGAATCTGCATCCGCGCTCCGGGCAGGACGCGCGGCCGGCACGCGCCGGCGTCGACCCTTCAAACGCTGTGCCGCCGGGCGCCATTCGGCGATGACGCGGGACGTTCCTCCGATCTGGGCGCACCGAGACGGCACCGACTGGCTCCTCGATCTGCACGTCCAGCCTGGTGCGAAAACGACGATGGCGGTGGGCGAGCACGGAGGGCGGCTGAAACTAAAGATTGCGGCTCCTGCGGTCGATAACAAGGCGAATACGCATTTGCTGAGCTGGCTTGCAGCCCGGCTGGGCGTGCCCAAGTCTGCCGTGCGCCTGGTGCGCGGTGCAGGCTCACGCCAGAAGACCGTAGCTGTATCCGGTGTGGACGCGCCCTGGCGTTGGATCGACGACGAGACAGAACATGACCATCCACCTGGAACAGGAAGTCGCTGACTACAGCGAGCGGCGCGCACGTCTGGCGGCCGCGATTACCGATTATGCGCACTGGCTCGATCGCCAGCACGGATTCGACGGCAAGCGCACCCTGCGCCTCGCCGACACGGCCGCGACGCTGCGTCAGGACAAGCTCGTGGTGGCCTTCGTCGCGGAGTTCTCGCGCGGCAAGACCGAACTGATCAACGCGCTGTTTTTCGCGAACCATGGCCTGCGCCTGCTGCCCTCGGATGCCGGCCGCACCACGATGTGCCCGACCGAGCTGTTCTCGCGCGCCGACGAGGCGCCCAGCCTGCACCTGCTGCCGATCGAGACGCGGCGGCGCGAGGAGTCGCTTGCGCGTCTCAAGCACATGCCGATCGAGTGGTCCCGCGTTACGCTCGATCCCTCCGATCCGCGGCAATTGCAGGAAAGCCTGAAGAAGCTGACCGAAACCAAGCCGGTGCCCGCGGTCGACGCGATCGAGCTGGGCCTGTGGAACGCCGACGACCCTACCGAACGCCATCTGCTGCAAGACGACGGCACCATCGAGGTGCCCGCCTGGCGCTATGCGCTCGTCAATTATCCCCATCCCTTGCTGCAGGCGGGCCTGACGATTCTCGATACGCCCGGGCTCAATGCGCTGGGCGCCGAGCCCGAGCTCACGCTCTCGGTCATACCCGGCGCGCACGCCGTGATGTATCTGCTCGCGACGGACACCGGCGTGACGCGTTCCGATCTCGAGATCTGGCAGAAGCACGTGCATCGGCATGCGAACTTCCACGTGGCGGTGCTCAACAAGATCGACATGCTGTGGGACGACCTCAAGAGCGATTCGGAGGTGCAGGCGAGCATCGAGCGCCAGGCCACGGACACGGCACGGGTGCTCAAGCTGCCGCGCAGCCGGGTATTCGCGGTGTCAGCGCAGAAAGCGCTGATCGGCGCGGTGCGCGGCGACCCGGAGTTGCGTCTGCGGTCCGGCATCGAATCGCTGGAGTATCTGCTCGCGCATCAGGTGATTCCGGCGCGGCGCGACATGCTCTACCACGCGGTCAATCGCGAGGTGAACGCCCTGCTGGAGGAAAGCCGCGTCGATCTCGCGACGCGGCTGCGGCGCCACAGCGACGAGCTGATCCAGCTTGCCTCACTATCGGGCAAGAACCGTGAACTCGTCACACAGATGCGCAGCGAACTGCAGCGCGAGAAGGACGCTTACGACGCCGCGGCGGCGCAGTTCCGCGCCGTCCGCAAGGCGCTGCTGGGCCAGGGCGAGCACCTCCTGGCCTATCTCTCGGAGGATTCGCTCGCCCGCATCTGCAAGACGGCGCGCGCCGCCATGGACGAGAGCATCACCACGCGCGGGTTGACTGGCGGCATCCGCAAGCTGACGGAGCAGATGGGTACCCGCATCCAGCAGGCCTCGACCCTCGCCGGCAACATGGTGGACGTGCTGGAGCGGGCTTATGCGCGCTTTCATCAGGAACACGGCCTGCCGAAGATGCGCGTGCCACGGCTGGATTTGAACGCTTACCGTAATCGGCTCGACGCGCTGGTGCGCGAAACCGACGCCTTCTGCCGGGATCCGGCGAATCTGATGCTCGAAAAGCGGTTCATGATCCGCCGCTTCTACGCCAGCCTCGCGGAGGAGGCGCGCAAGGCCTTCAAGCTCGCGCGCATCGAGTCCGAGCGCTGGCTGCGCATCGCGCTCGACCCGGTCATGGCGCGCATACGCGAACACAAGCAGCATCTGGAAGCGCGTCTTGCAGGCTTGCAGAGCGCTCTTGAGAACATGGGCACGCTCCAGGGGCGGATGGCGCAGGTCAAGATGGCCATCAGTCAGGTGCGCCAAGACAAGGCGGAACTGCTCCGGATTGTGGAGCAGCTCGCGGGTTAGGCCGGGCCGTTGAGGCGGCCGAGCAGCAGCGCGGTCCGCTCGGGATCGGTGCTCTTCAGGATCTTCTGGATGGCGGGGGCGAGTTCCCCCAGGTCGGTCTTCAGGACTTGCTGCTTGACCTGGAGCAGGCTCGCCGGATGCATCGAGAAGGTACGCAGCCCCAGGCCCAGAAGCAGCCGCGTGAGCAGCGGATCCCCGGCCATTTCCCCGCACACCGCCACCGGCTTGCCCAGCTTGGTCCCGGCGCGGATGGTGTGCTGGATCAGTTGCAACACCGCCGGATGCAACGGATCGTAGAGGTGCGAGACGCTGTCGTCGGCGCGGTCGATCGCCAGCGTGTACTGGATCAGGTCGTTGGTCCCGATCGACAGGAAATCGAGCTGCTCGGCGAAAAATCCGGCCGCCAGCGCCGCCGCGGGCACTTCGATCATGCCGCCGATCTCGATGTCCTCGTCGAACTTCAGGCCATCCTCACGCAGCGAGGCCTTGGCGTCCTCGATGCGCTGCAGCGTCTGGCGAAGCTCCATGAAGCTTGCCAGCATGGGAATCAGGATACGTACGCGACCATGCGCCGACGCGCGCAGGATGGCGCGCAACTGGGGATGGAACAGGCCCGGCTCGGCGAGGCACAGGCGGATCGCACGCAGGCCCAGGGCCGGGTTGTCGGCCACCGTATGGCCCCATGGCGCCTGCTTGTCGGCGCCGAGATCGAGGGTGCGGATGGTGACCGGCTTGCCCGCGAGCGCTTCGACGACCGACCGGTACGATGCGTACTGCTCCTCTTCGCTGGGCAGGTCGGAACGATTGAGGAACAGGAATTCGCTGCGGAACAGGCCGATGCCGTGTGCGCCCGCCGCCTTCACCGCATCGATGTCCGAAAGCAGCTCGATGTTCGCCATCAGCTCGATGGGCGTGCCGTCGAGGGTTGCGGACTTGCTGGTCTTGAGGCGCTTGAGCTTGTCGGTGTCGATGCGCGCTTGATTTTGCCGCAGCCGATATTCCGCCAGAACGGCCTCGTCGGGATTGACGATCACGACGCCTTCGCGCCCGTCCACGATCAGGAGATCGTGGTCGCGTATCAGGCCGCGTGCATTGTGCAGCGCCATCACCGAAGGCATGCCCATGCTGCGCGCGAGGATCGCCGTATGCGACGTGGTTCCGCCGAGGTCGGTGACGAAGGCGGCGAAATGCACGTTCTTGAAGATGACCATGTCGGCCGGCGACAGATCGTGCGCGACCAGGATGCGCTCGGCGTCGAAAGAAACGTCGAGCGGCAGATGGCTCGGCTGGCCGAGCAGGGCCTTGAGCACCCGCTGCACCACCTGCACGACGTCTTCCTGGCGGCTCCTCAGGTAGGGATCGTCGATCTCGTCGAAGCGCGCTACCACCGCTTCCATCTGCTGCGCGAGCGCCCATTCCGCGTTGCATTGCGTCTCGCGGATCAGGCGCTTGGGCGCCTCTGCGATCATCGAATCGCCGAGGAACATCAGGTGCATGTCCAGGAAGGCTGACAGCTCCGCGGGCGCGGTCGGCGGAATGTGATCGCGCAGCGCCTCGAGCTCGGCGCGGGTGGCGATGATCGCCTCGTCGAAGCGCGCCAGTTCGTCGTCGATGTGCCTGGTGTCGAGAACGTATTGCGGTACTTCGACCCGTGCGCTCGACGTGAGATGGGCGTAGCCGATGGCGATGTCGCCCGAGACCCCGATACCGTGGAGCGAGAAGCTCATTCGGCCGCTTCTCCGAAACCGCTCGTGATGAGTTCGGACAGTGCCTCCATCGCTGCTTCTTCGTCTTCGCCGTCGGTCTCCAGCGTGACGGTGGTGCCTCGCGCGGCGGCGAGCATCATCACGCCCATGATGCTCTTGGCGTTGACCCGGCGCCCGTTGCGGGCGAGGAAAACCCGGCTCTTGAAAGTGGAGGCGAGCTGGGTGATCCGCGCCGAGGGACGCGCATGCAATCCGAGCTTGTTGACGATTTCAACGTCCCGTTGCTGCATGGCACATGGTCTCGGTGATGTGATTGATGCTCTGGCGCCCGCGATCGACGATGCGTTCCACGAGCTGCGCGAGGTTCAGGGTTTCGCGGTAGTTCAGCGCCGTCAGCAGCATCGGCAGATTGGCGCCGGTGACGCCCTCGATGTGCGCGGGTTCGAGCAGGCGGCAAAGCGTGTTACTGGGCGTCGCGCCATAGACGTCGGTCAGGACCAGGATGCCGTCGCCTTCGTCGAGTTCTGTGAGCCGTGCCTCGATGACTTTCTGCCGCTCGTCGGGGTCGGCGTGGCCGATGAAATCGAGTGTGGCGAGCCCGCGCGGGCGCTCGCCCAGCACGTGGGTGGCGCACTCGACCAGGCTGTCGGCGAACGAGCCGTGGGCGACGATGAGAATGCCGATCATTGGGGAAACTCAGGCCAAAAACGTCATTCTAGCGAAGGCGCGCCTTCATCGCGGGCGACACATGGAGCCCGCCTGCCGCATCCACCGCCAGGTAGCTCGCGATGCCCAGCCGCGCCGCGTGCGCGGCGAGACCGGCTTCGCCGTCGATGAACAGAGGTTTTGAGAATGCATCCGAACGCGTCCCCGCGTGCGCGCCGGCGACGAGTATCGTCACCGACTGCAGATTCGATGCGGGCCAGCCGGTGCGCGGATCGATCAGATGGCTGTAGCGGCGTCCTCCCGCCTCGAAGAAGCGCTGGTAATCGCCGGAGGTGCCGATCGCCTCGCCGTCGTGCAGATCGAGCGTCGCCAGCGTGCCCGCCTGGCGCGGATGCTGGATGCCGACGCGCCAGGGGCGTTGGCCGTGCTGGCCGAGTGCGATCACGTTGCCGCCGATGTTGACGAGCGCGTTGCGGATGCCGTGGGCTTTCAGAATGGCCACCGCGTCGTCGAGCGCGCGCCCTTTTGCGTACCCGCCGAGATCGATCCGGACCGCCGGGTTGTCGCTCCAGACCGTGTTCTTCTCGATGTGAAGATCGGTCATGCGCGGCCGTTTGGCCGCCCAGGCCTGGATTTCGGCCGCATCTGGCATCCGCTCCTGCGGCACGTCGGCCTGGAAGCCCCACAGCGCGATCAGGCCCCCGATCGCGGGATCGAAGAGCCCGTCCGTCCGGGCCGACAGGGCCCGCGCGTCAAGCAGCATGGCGGCCAGTTCGTCCGGGACGTTTGCGCGCTCTCCGCGGGCAAGTGCGGTATTGAGCCGCGACAGCTCGCTTGGCTGCCAGGCGTGGAGCAGGCGATGCAGGGCGTCGAAGCGTGCCAGAACCGCGGCGGCGGCCTCCCGCGCCTGCGGCTCGGGCATGTCGTAGACGCTGACTTCGACCAGGGTGCCGAAAACGTAGGATTGCTGCTGGTGCAGCGGGGGCGGGCTGCAGGCGGCAAGAACCCACAGCAGCAGCCAGGCGAGCCCATGCCGGCGCAGCATCAGCCGCGCTCCAGCGCCGCGATGAAGTCCGCCGCGACGTCGTGGCCGGCAAGCGTTGCGATTTCCTGGAAGCCGGTCGGACTCGTGACGTTGATCTCGGTGAGGCAATCGCCGATCACGTCCAGGCCGGCGAGGAAGATGCCGCGCTCGCGCGCCCATGGAGCGACCGCTTCGGCGATTTCGCGATCGCGCGCCGACAACGGCTGCGTTCGCGCCGTGCCGCCCGCCGCGAGGTTGCCGCGGGTCTCGCCGGGTTGCGGGATGCGGGCCAGCGCCCAGGGCACGATCGTGCCGTCGATCAGCAGGATGCGCTTGTCGCCGGCCGCGATCTCCGGCAGATGGCGCTGCGCCATGATGGCGCGCCGGCCGTGGCGGGTCAGCGTTTCGATGATGGCGTTGCGGTTCGGGTCGTTCGGGGTCAGGCGGAAGATTCCGCTGCCGCCCATCTCGGTGAGCGGTTTGACGATGACGTCGCCCTGCACCGCGAGAAAATCGGTGATCCGGGCCGCGTCGGACGACACCAGCGTGGGGGCCGTGAACTGGGGGAAATCGAGGATCGCCAGCTTCTCGTTGAAGTCGCGCAGTGCCGCGGGCCGGTTCAGCACCCGCGTACCCGCGGCTTCGGCGATACCCAGCAGCTGGGTGGCGAGCAGATAGTCGGTATCGACCGGCGGGTCGGTCCGCATCAGCACGGCATCGAAATCCGTGAGCGGCCGATCCTCGGTGCCGGCGATCCGATACCACGCGTCGCCGTCACGCACTTCGAGGATGTCGCAGCGCGCGCGGGTGCCGCCGTCCCGTACCGCCAGCCGGCGAGCCTCGACGGCTTCCACCGCGTGGCCGCGCGCCGCCGCCGCTCGCATCATCGCGATCGAGCTGTCCTTCCGTGGCTTGAGGCTCGGCAGCGGGTCGACGATGAACAGGAGCCTCATGCCGTTTCGTTCAGCGCCTCCTCGAGTTCGATGCTCGCGGCGAGCATCGCGAGCCGTGCGATCACGCCGTAGGCATAGAAGCGGTTGGGGCTGGCGTCCGGATTTGCGCTGCGGTCCGGCATCACGCAGGTATCGTCGAACGCCAGGGGGACGAAATGCATGCCCGGGCTGTTCAGGTTCTCGTCGGTGCCGCGCGTGGTATGCACGCGATAGAAGCCGCCGACGACGAAATGGTCGATCATGTAGACGACCGGCTCGGCGACCGCCGCGTTGATGCTCTCGAAGGTGTAGACACCTTCCTGGATCAGCACCTCGGTGACCTCCATGCCTTCCTTGATGACCGCCATCTTCTTGCGCTGCTTGCGGTTGAGCTCGCGGACCTCATCCCCGGACTTCACCGTCATGATGCCCATCCCGTAGGTGCCGGCGTCGGCCTTGACGATGACGAAGGGTGGCTGATCGATGCCGTATTCGTCGTACTTGGTCTGGATCTTCGCGAGCATGTCGTCGACCTTCTCGGCGAGACAGGTTTCGCCCTGTTGCGCCTGGAAATTGATTTTTCCGCAGTGGTCGTAGTAGGGGTCGATCAGCCAGGGATCGATGCCCACCAGCCGTCCGAACTCGAAGGCGACATGCTCGTAGGCCGCGAAGTGGCGCGATTTCCGGCGCGTCGTCCAGCCCGCGTGCAAAGGCGGCATGATGGTCTGCTTGATGCCCTTGAGGATCTCGGGCACGCCCGCGGACAGGTCGTTGTTGAGCAGCACCGCGCAGGGATCGAAATCCGCCAGGCCGATGCGGTCGCCCACGCGCACCAGCGGCTCCAGCGTCAGACGTCCGCCGGCGGGCAGTTCGAGGGTGGTCGGCTCGGTGATCTCGGGGATGAGCGTGCCGATACGCACGATCAGGCCCGTCTGGCGCAGGATGTGGACGAGGACCGCGACGTTCTGCAGATAGAACGTGTTGCGGGTATGGCTTTCCGGGATCAGCAGCAGGCGCTGGGCGTAGGGGCAGAGCTTTTCCACCGCGCCCATCGCCGCATGGATCGACAGCGACATGAAGGCGGGGTTGAGGTTGTTGAAGCCACCCGGGAAGAGGTTGGTATCCACGGGGGCCAGCTTGAATCCGGCGTTGCGGATATCCACCGAGGTGTAGAACGGCGCGGGCTGTTCTTTCCATTGCTGGCGGAACCAATGCTCGATGGTCGGCTGCGCGTGAAGCAGGCGTTCCTCAAGCTCCAGCAAGGGGCCGGTCAATGCGGTTGTAAGGTAGGGGACCATAGAATAGGGGACTTCCGAGATTTGCTTATTTTAGGGCAAGCCCGATGTTTGACATCGTTTTATATCAGCCCGAGATCCCGCCCAACACCGGAAATCTCATTCGCCTGGCGGCCAACACCGGCTGCCGCCTGCATCTGGTCGCGCCGCTCGGATTCGATCTCTCCGACAAGCAGGTCGCACGCGCCGGACTCGACTATCACGACATGGCCTGCGTGCGCGTGCATGAGGACTGGCAAGCGCTGCGGTCGATGCTTCCCGGACGGCGCTGGTTTGCGTTCACGACCCGTGCCACCCGCAGCTATGCGGCCGTCACCTTCCGGCACGGCGACGTGCTCCTCTTCGGCCCGGAGTCACGCGGCCTGCCGGCCGAGGTGCTGGAGCATTTCGACGCCGAGCATCGACTGCGGCTGCCCATGTTGCCAGGCTGCCGCAGCATGAATCTGTCGAACTCGGTGAGCGTCGCCGTGTTCGAGGCGTGGCGCCAGAACGGCTTCGAGGGCGGGGTCTGAAATGGATACCATGCAGTGGCTCGAAGCGGCGAGCTACCTCGTCACCATCGTCGGCCTGCCGTTCGCGATCGGCGTGTACATCTACGACCGCGAGCGCGAACGGCAGGGCGACGAGGAAGAAATCTTCCTCCGGCTGTCCGACGAATACGCCGATTTCATGAAGCTCGTGATCGCCAATGCCGACCTGCACCTGCTCTCACCGTCCGCGCGGAGCGAGCTCAGCGAGGAGCAGGAGGAGCGCAAGCACGCGCTGTTCGCAATCCTGATCAGCCTCTTCGAGCGCGCCTACGTGCTGGTCTACGAGGACCGCATGAGCCGCCAGCAGGCGCGGCTGTGGCAATCCTGGGCCGATTACATGTACGAGTGGTGCGAACGGGATGATTTCCGGACGGCGCTCCCCGGCCTGTTGCAGGGGGAGGACCCGGATTTCGTCGCGACGATCCGCCGCATCGCCGTCGAGGCGGCGGCATCGTCCGCGGCGTGAGTGCATGGCTGCCTAGAATTCGGCCTTGAGTTCCCGGTTCAGGAGGATGTCGACGGCCTGTGCCGCGGGGAGATCCTCGAACAGCATGCGGCTGATGGCACGGGCGATCGGCATGTCGACCTGCATCTCGTCCGCCAGCGCAACGACCGCGCGCGCCGTGGTGACGCCTTCGGCGACGTGGCCGAGTTCGCTCAGAATCGCATCGAGCCGCCGGCCGCGCGCGAGCCGGAGGCCGACCTGGCGATTGCGCGAGAGATCGCCCGTGGTGGTGAGGATGAGATCACCGAGTCCCGACAGCCCCATGAAGGTTTCGAAATGGCCGCCCAGCCGGACGCCGAGGCGCGTCATCTCCGCGAGGCCGCGGGTGATGAGTGCCGCGCGGGCGTTGTGGCCCAGTTCGAGGCCGTCGCAGATGCCTGCGGCGATCGCCATCACGTTCTTCAGTGCGCCGCCGACCTCGACGCCGACGACGTCGTCGTGGGCATAGATGCGCAGGCGGTGGCCGGACAGCGCTTCGGCCAGCCGATGCGCGAGTGCGCCGTCCGCGGAGGCGAGCGTGAGCGCCGTCGGGTAACCGCGTGCGACCTCCTGCGCGAAGCTCGGCCCCGACAATACGGCGGTCGCCCGATGCGCAGGCAGCAGTTCGTCGACGAGTTCGTGCGGCAGCTTGCGGCCGCCCGGCTCGAAACCCTTGCACACCCAGGCCAGCGGCGGCAGGGCGCGGCGCCCGGCGAGGGCGGACAGGGTCGGGCGAAGGCCGCCGGTGGGGACCGCGATGACGAGAAGTTCTGCGCCTTCGATGGCCTGGTCGATGTCGGCCTCGAAGCGCAGCTCGGGCGGCAGCGGGCAATCCGGCAGATAGCGCGTATTGACGCCTGCGGCGCGCATGGCGGCCAGTTCTTGCGCGTTGCGCCCCCACAGCGCGACGCTATGGTGAGGCGCCCAGCTGGCGGCAAGCGCCGTGCCCCACGCACCGGCGCCGAGCACGGCGAGTTTCATCGCCCCCACACTTCGTGCGCCGGGATCCACCCGCTCAGGCCGCCGGCGTGCCGCACCGGCAGCCAGCCGTAGGCGTCGACCTCGCCCGTCGCCTCGAGCAGGAGGCCGCGCACGGCATGAAACGCGATCGCCGCTTCTGCGCGCGGCTGCTGCCGGACGATACCGGGCTCGCCGGTGACCATGACGGCTCTGCCGCCGCCCAGCGCTGCTTTTTCGATCCATGCGAGGCGTCCGCCGGGGTCGCGCACCTTGACCCAGGCATCGGTGTCGACGACGACCTCGAGCGGCAGTCCGCGGCCGGCGGCGGCCAGCTTGCCTGCGCCGGTCGACGGCGCATCGTAGAGGATGGCCGGCCGGCTGGTGCTTCGATACTCGAGCGCGGCGGCGGCAGGCGGGAGCAGCGCGAGCAGCAGGCCGGTGATCAGGAGCCGCAACGTCGTGAGCCCGGCGTCAATGGGTCTGCGGCGCCGCGGCGTCCTGCGGCGTCTGCTGCTGCAGGAAGAGCGCCTCGAAATTCACCGGGTTGAGCAGCAAGGGCGGGAAGCCGGCGCGGATCACGACGTCGGAAACCGTCTCGCGCAGATAGGGGAAGACGATGTTCGGGCAGCCGATGCCGAGCACCATCGGAAGCTGGTCCTCGGGCACGTTCTGGATGCGGAAGATGCCGGCCTGGGTGCATTCGACGAGAAACATGGTCTTCTCGGCAATCTTGGCGGTGACCGTCACCGTGATGCCGGTGTGATAGAGGTCCTCGCCCAGCGGATGGCTTTCGGTCGTCAGGTTGACGTCGATGTGCGGCGCGTCCCGTTCGAGGTAGATGGCAGGCGCGTTCGGCACCTCGACCGACAGATCCTTGATGAACAGTTTTTCGATGTTGAATGCGGGTTGCGGCGTCTCGGCCATGGTAGCTCCCTGGGATGAGGCCGGAGCAGCGGCTCCGGGAAAGGGAAACATTTTACACGCGCTTCGATGACGCCCTCGCGCTTGCGCAGCGCGGCGGGTTACTGGATGCCCTGCGCCGCCAGCCAGCGCTTGAGCGCATGGGCTTCCATCGCGCCCGACGTGCGCGCAGCCTCGGTTCCGTTGCGGAACAGGATGAGGCTCGGAATCCCGCGGATGTGGTGGCGCATCGACACCTGCGGCTCGGCCTCGGTGTCGACTTTGGCGAAGCGCACGCGCGTTGGCATCTCGGCCGCGACTTGCTGGAATATGGGCGCCATCATCTTGCACGGACCGCACCAGTCGGCCCAGAAATCGACCAGCACCGGCAGGCCTGCGCGGGCGATGAACCGGTCGAAGGTGCCGGCCGTGAGGTCGACCGGCGTGCCGGGCAGCAGGAGCGCCCCGCACTTGCCGCACTTGGGGGCGTCGCCGAGGCGGGCATCGGGTACGCGGTTGACGGCGAGGCAGCTGGGGCAGGCGAGTTCCATCGGTGTTCCTTGAAGCGGGTGACCTTCCTGCAAGGTAGTGGCGCGTACCCGGAAATCAAGCGGTGGCGCCGTTCAGGCGCGGTTCAGCAAGGGCACCAATTCGCCTGCGGCGTCCAGCGCGGAGGTGTCGTCGAAACCGCCGACGTGGGTATCGCCGATGAATACCTGCGGCACCGTCCGGCGGCCTCCGGAGCGCGTGACCATCTCGTCCATCTTCGCGGGGTCGAGGTCGACGCGAATCTTCTCGATCTCGTTCACCCCTCGACTCTTGAGCAGGCGCTCGGCGGCAACGCAATAGGGGCACACCGCGGTGCAGTACATGACGACTTTGGCCATTTCGGACTCCTTGATTCTATTTGGTGGTGACGGGGAGGTTGGCGCGTTCCCAGGCGATGATGCCTCCCGCCTGGTTGTACACGGTCTGGAAACCGGCTTTTTTCAGCGTTCGGCACGCATGCGCCGAGCGGCTGCCGCTGCGGCAGGTGACGAGGATCGGCTTGTCCTTGAATTTCTCGAGTTCGGCGAGGCGCCGCTTCAACTCGCCGAGCGGGATGTGCTTCGCCTTTGGAATGTGGCCGGCGGTGTATTCCTTGTCCTCGCGCACGTCGAGCACGAGCGCGTCGTCGTTGTAGAGACGCGTCGCCTTCAGCGTGTCGGCTTGCTCGACTCCGGAGATCGAGCCGCCGACGAAGCTCCACAACAGCATGATGCCGGAGATCAGCGCCAGCGCCAGCAGCAGCCAGTTGGCCTGCAGGAATTGCATGTCCATGGCGGCTTCTCCTCAGAGGCCGCAGCCCTGCTTGACGCCGGCCTTCTTCAGCATGATGTCCATCGGGCAGAAGCGGGTGATGCCGGACTGGAAGAGGTTGAAGCCGACGAAGGCGGTAAACCACAGCCAGGACAGCTTGCTCATGTCGACGGTGCCGGCGGCGTGGGCAAGCGCGAGCGAAAGCATGATGAACAGGCCGGCGATGATGCGGACGAGACGTTCAACGGTCATGGGGACTCCGGGTCAGGTTGAAGAAAACTTGCGAAAGTTGGCGGCGTAGTAAAGCACGGGAATGACCACCAGCGTAAGCAGGGTGGAGACGAAAATGCCGAAGATGAGGGATACGGCGAGCCCGGAGAAGATGGGGTCGTCGAGGATGAAGAATGCACCGAGCATCGCCGCCAGCCCGGTCAGCACGATCGGCCGTGCGCGGGTGGCGCCGGCCTGGATCACGGCTTCCTGGAAATCCATGCCCGCGGCCGCCTGGTCGTTGATGAACTCGACCAGCAGGATGGAGTTGCGCACGATGATGCCGGCGAGCGCGATCATGCCGATCATCGAGGTGGCGGTGAACTGCGCGCCGAGCAGCGCATGTCCCGGCATCACGCCGATGATGGTGAGCGGGATCGGCGCCATGATGATGAGCGGCGTGAGGTAGCTCCTGAAATGCGCGACCACCAGGATGTAGATCAGGAGCAGACCGACCAGGTAGGCGATCCCCATGTCGCGGAAAGTTTCGTACGTGACCTGCCACTCGCCGTCCCATTTCAGGCTGAACCCGGCGTAGGGATCGGCCGGCTGGCGGATGAAGTATTCCCCCAGCGTACCGCCCTGCGCGAGGGCACGGTCCTTGAGCGCATCGCGCATGCCGAACAGCCCGTAGAGCGGCGAGTCGATCGCGCCTCCGGTGTCGCCGTACACGAACACCACCGGCAGCAGGTCCTTGTGATAGCGGGTTTTTTCGCGCTCGGCGGACGTCACTTCGACGAGCTCGGACAGCGGCACCAGCGTGCCGCTTGTGCTGCGCACGTTGAGCTTCAGCAGTTCGTCGATGCGCGACTGGCGTTCCGGCGGCAATCCGATATGCACGGGAATCTCGTGCTTCGCGCCGCTGCCGTGGATCGGCGTGACGTCCTCGCCGGTGAGGCCCATCCTCATCGCCGCGACGACGTCCTTCTGCGCCACGCCGGCCATCGCCGCCTTGTTCTGCAGCACGCGCACCAACAGACGCGGCGCGTCGTCCTCCACGGTATCGTCGATCGCGACGATGCCTTCCGTCTTCTCGAAGACGCCGCGCACTTCCTTGGCGACCTGGATCTGCGCGTCGTAATCCGGACCGTAGATCTCGGCGACGATCGGTGATCGCACCGGCGGGCCAGGCGGGACTTCGACCACCTTGACTTCTGCGCCGTGTGTCTTGGCGACGGCCTCGACCAGCGGGCGGACCGCCCGCGCGATCTCGTGGCTCTTGCGATTGCGCTCGTGCTTGTCGACGAGGTTGACCTGCAGATCGCCGACCTCGGGTCCCGCACGCATGTAGTACTGGCGCACCAGCCCGTTGAAGTTGATCGGCGCGGCGGTGCCGGCGTAGGCCTGGTAGTCGGTGACCTCGGGCACGGCCGCCACGGCCTCGCCCATTTCCGCGAGCACCTGCGCCGTCTTCTCGAGCGTGGTGCCCACCGGCATGTCGACGACGACCTGGAATTCCGATTTGTCGTCGAAGGGCAGCATCTTCAGGATCACGAGCTGGACCGCCGGCAGCGCGACCGAAAACAGGATGGCGACACCGATTCCGAGCCACAGCACGCGCCGCCATCCGCGGCCGGCCCTCTCGCGCAGGAAGGGCGTAAGCCGCTTGCGGAAGAGGGCGGTCAGCCAGTTGTCGCCCCCGGCGTGGTCCTCGGGCGTTTCGTGCTTGATGAGCCGCAGCACCATCCACGGGGTGATGACGAAGGCGACCGCCAGCGAAATGAGCATGCCGATCGATGCGTTGATCGGGATCGGGCTCATGTACGGTCCCATGAGGCCGGTGACGAAGGCCATCGGGAGGAGCGCGGCGATCACGGTCAGGGTGGCGAGAATGGTCGGGCCGCCCACCTCGTCGACGGCGCGCGGGATGATCGCTTCGAGTTCGTCCTGGTCGATGCCCATGCGACGGTGGATGTTTTCCACCACCACGATCGCGTCGTCGACCAGGATCCCGATCGAGAAGATGAGCGCGAAGAGGGATACCCGGTTGAGCGTGAAGCCCCATGCCCAGGAGGCAAAAAGCGTGGCGGCGAGCGTCAGCATCACCGCCGCGCCGACGATCACCGCCTCGCGCCGGCCGATCGCGAACAACACGAGGAGCACTACCGATGCGGTGGCGAAGATGAGTTTCTGGATCAGCTTCTTCGCCTTGTCGTCGGCGGTCGCGCCGTAGTTGCGCGTGACGCTGACCTCGACGCCCTCGGGCAGCACGGTCCCCTGCAATGCGTTCAGCCGCTCAATCACCTTCCCGGCGACGTCCACGGCGTTTTCGCCGGGTTTCTTGGAGACGGACAGGGTCACCGCCGGGAAGGTCAGTCCGCGCTCCGCGGGATCTGCGGCGCCCGCGGCCGGCCCATGCCAGACGTAACGCGCGGGCTGGCGCGGGCCGGCGACGATGTCCGCGACATCGCTCATGTAGACGGGGCGCCCCTCCGACACGCCGACCACGAGCTGACGGACATCGTCGGCGCCGGACAGGAAGGTCCCCGTCTCGACCAGGATTTCGCGGTTGTCATCCACCAGCGTGCCGGACGGCTGCGCGACGTTGGAGATCTGCAGCGCGCCCCGGATATCCTGGGCCGAAACGCCGAAGGCCGCCATGCGATCCGGGTCCATCAGCACGCGTACCGCGCGATCCGGCCCGCCGACCGTCTTGACTTCGCGCGTGCCTGCAATGCGCTTCAATTCGATTTCGGCGGCGCGGGCGACCTGCTCGAGTTCGTAGGCGCCGCGCGTCTCGTCGCGGGTCCACAGGGTGGCCGTCACGATGGGGACGTCGTCGATGCCGAGCGGCTTGATGATGGGCTCGCCGACGCCGAGTTCCGGCGGGACCCAGTCCCGGTTCGCCTGGATGGTGTCGTAGAGGCGGACCAGCGCCTGGATGCGATCCTGCCCGACCAGATACTGCACGGTGAGTATCGCCATCCCCGGCTTCGAGACGGAATAGACGTGCTCGATGCCGGATATCTGAGACAGGACCTGCTCCGCGGGAATGGCGACCAGCGCTTCCACGTCCTTCGCCGACGCGCCCGGGAAGGGGATGAAGACGTCGGCCATGGTCACGTTGATCTGCGGTTCTTCCTCCCGCGGCGTGACCAGGATCGCGAACAGACCCAGCAGTGCCGCGACCAGCGCGATCAGCGGCGTCAGATGGGAAGTGAGAAAGAAGCGCGCGATGCGTCCGGAGATTCCCATGGGCGTGTCCGCTTACTTGCGCGCCGGGGCGGTGGCCGCGCCACGGGCGTGGATGCCCGCCTTGACCGGATCGAGCGCGATGCGCTCGCCGGCGTCGAGGCCCGCCAGGACTTCCACTTGCTCGCGGTCGTTCGCGACGCCGAGGCGAACCTGCCGCAGGCTCACGCGCTCGTCCTTGACCACGTATACGGCAGTGACCTCCGAGCGCCGCACGATGGCGCTCGACGGGATCATGAGCGTGCGCGCGCTGCCGACCGAAAAATGGGCGCGTGCAAACATGCCGGGAATGACGCCCGCCGTTTCGGCAGGGAGATTCACGCGGACCTTGACCGTATGGGTGGCGGCGTCGGCTGACGGGAGCACGGTGACGCCGGTCGCGTCGATCCAGCGCTTGAGGGAAGGAATCTCGACCGCGACCCGGGGCGCCGCTTTGATCTCGGCGAGCTTGTACTGCGGTACGTTGGCGATCACCCGCATGTCCTTGGGATCGAAACCGGTCATCAGCGGCGTGCCGGGCGAGACCGTCTCGCCGACCTCGACGTGGCGCGCGGCGACCACGCCGGAATACGGCGCCGTGATGACCGTATAGCTGCTCACCGCGGCGGTCTGGCCGACGCCGGCGCGTGCGGCGCGCGCGGCGGCCTCGGCGGCCCGGAATTCGGCAGCGGCGCGATCGAGTGCGGCCTGGCTGATGAACTTCTGCTGATACAGCGCCTGCTGGCGCTGATAGTTTGCGCGGGCGTTGGTGAGTTCGGCCTCCGCCTGCGCCACCTGGGCGCGGCTGCCGGCGACGGCGGACCCGAGTTCCGCGGCCGAAAGGCGCACGATGACGGCGCCGGCCTTCACGTAGTCTCCGGCGTCGAAATTGACCGCGGCGACGCGGCCGGAAACCCGCGCGGCGATGGTCGATTGCCGGACGGCCTCGACCGTCGCCTCGGTGGAGTAGCCGGTGTCTGCGATCTGATACTGCACCTCCGCCACCGGGAAGGGCAGCGCGGCCCATGCGGCGGGAGCGGCAAACAGCGCGCATGCCAGCAGACGAGCGGGGTTGAGCACGGGAAACACCTCCGGGAACGGGTTATTAGCGAATCCTAATATTGTATTCAATTCAATGGCTTGAATCGAGTGGCCCGCGGAAGCCGCCGATACGGCCTCGCGGTCGGGGTCCGGCGTGCCTCCCGGGTTCGCGCCGCGTGGCCGGGTCTATGCCACCGCGGACACGACGTCGCGCGCAGCGTCCCCGGTGTCATGATGTCCGCGAAATGGCTTGAAGTCGAGGGTCGCCGGGAAATTCGGCACGCCCCCCGCCGGGGCGCTGCCCATGCGCCCTATATGTTACGGGCGCCGAGTGGCGTTCATGTCGGGTTGCTTACTTCGTGAATCCGCAGAAGACGTCGCGCATCATGGCGATGAGCTTCAGCGTCCGCGTGTCGCCGACGCGGTAGTAGACGCGGTTGGCGTCCTTGCGGGTACGCAGCACGCCCTTGTCGCGAAGGATGGCGAGGTGCTGCGAAATGTTGCTCTGCGACGTGCCGACGTGGTCGACGATGTCCTGGACGCTGACTTCCTTGTCACCCAGCACGCACAGAATCTTGAGGCGCAACGGATGGGACATCGCCTTCATCGCGCGCGAGGCCTGTTCGATGTGCTCGTCCTTGTCCAACAGATCCGCTTCGTCCCAGTCAGCTGCCGCCATGTTCATAACCTCGACCTATCCGTATAGTACCCTGTTGCTCCGCGCGGACCGAAGGAATGCGCGACGGCCGTGCCGGTGCATGCCGTGTTGCCGTTCGGATGTAGAATTAGCAATCATGCATATATTAAAATGATTTCACAAGAATGAGTCGGGTTATACAAATTTTTTCATGAAAACCTTGCCGGTTCTCCTTATAATTCTCGATGGTTTCGGCTGCCGTGCGGAGCGTGCCGACAACGCCATCGCCCAGGCGAACAAACCGAACTGGGATCGCCTCTGGGAACGGTATCCGCATACGCTCATCCATGCATCCGAATCCGAGGTGGGATTGCCCAAAGGGCAGATGGGAAACTCCGAAGTCGGGCATCTGAACATCGGTGCCGGCCGCGTCGTGTACCAGGAATTCACCCGCATCGATCGCGCCATCGAATCCGGTTATTTCTACACCAACCCCGCGCTGCTCGACGCCGTGCACCGGGCACGCGACAACGGCAAGACCTTGCACGTGCTCGGCCTGCTGTCGGACGGCGGCGTGCACAGTCACGAAGCCCATTTCCACGCCATGCTCGACCTTGCGGCACGCGAGGGCCTGCGCAAGGTGTGCCTGCATGTGTTCCTCGATGGCCGCGACACCCCGCCGAAGAGCGCGGAAACCTACCTGCGCCGCCTGGCCGACAAGATCGAGCAGACCGGCGTGGGCCACATCGCGTCGATGATCGGCCGTTATTACGCGATGGATCGCGACCGGCGTTGGCAGCGGGTCAAGTCGGCGTACGACCTCCTGACCCAGGGGCGCGCGGATTACCTGGCGGAAACGCCGCTTGCCGGCCTGGAGGCCGCCTACGCCCGTGGCGAGACGGACGAATTCGTCAAGGCCACGGCGATCCTGCCGCCCGATGGCAAGCCCGTGACGATGGAAGATGGCGACGCCGTCGTCTTCATGAACTTCCGTTCCGATCGCGCGCGCCAGTTGTCGCGGCCCTTCATCGAGGCGGATTTCGGCGAATTCGAGCGCGAAGTGACGCCACGTCTCGCCACGTACTGCACGCTGACCGGCTACAGCGACGACTTCGACGTTTCGGTGGCCTTTCCGCCCGAGCGGATCAAGAACGGCCTGGGCGAATACGCCGCCAACATGGGGCTGCGGCAACTGCGGATCGCCGAGACCGAGAAATATCCGCACGTCACCTTCTTCTTCAACGGCGGCGAGGAGATCTCCTTCCCCGGCGAGGACCGCGTGCTGGTACCTTCTCCCGACGTCGCGACCTACGATCTCAAGCCCGAGATGAGCGCCTTCGAGGTCACCGAAAAACTCCTTGGCGCCATCAATAGCGAGCAGTACGACCTCATCGTCTGCAACTACGCGAACCCGGACATGGTCGGCCACAGCGGCGACCTCCCGGCCGCGATCAAGGCCATTGAAACGGTCGACACGTGCATCGGCCGCGTGGTCGAGGCCCAGCTCGCGCGCGGCGGCGAGGCGCTGGTGACCGCGGACCATGGCAACGCCGAACTCATGCGCGACGCCGAGACCGGCCAACCCTATACCGCCCACACCCTGAACCTGGTGCCGTTGATCTACGTCGGCGGACGTCCGGCGACATTGGCGGAAACCGGTGCCCTGGAGGACATCAGCCCGACCCTCCTCAAGATGATGGGTCTGTCCCAGCCTCCCGAAATGACCGGCGAGGCCTTGATCCGATTCGAGTAGGCGCATGCCAGCCTGGGCGCGATCGCGAGGGTGAAGTTCCGGTACTTCTGCATCCTGTTGCTCCTGTGCGGGGCGTCCGGCGCCAGCGCGAGCGAGGCTGACACCAAGCGCTCCGAACTCGACGCGGTCAAGCAGCGCTTGCGGACGCTGCAGCAGACGTTTCGCGATACGCAGGCGCACCGGAAAGAGGCGGTCGACGAACTGCGGGAGTCGGAGCAGGCGATCAGCGGGGCCTTGCGCGAACTGCGCGAGCTCGACCAGGAACGCAGGCGCGCCGAAGGGAGCCTGCGTTCCCTCGGCGAGGAGGAGCGCGCAACGGCCGCACGTATCGACGCCCAGCAGGCCCGTCTCGCAGAGGCGCTCCGGGCGGCATACCGGCGCGGAGGCGATGCCGACGCGCTCAAGCTTCTCCTGAGCGGAGCTGACCCCAACCAGACCGCGCGCGACCTGCGCTACCTCGCCGACCTGTCGCATGCGCAGCGGGCCGCGATCGACACGCTGCGCGCGGACCAGGCGCGGCTCGCCGAACTGCGGGAGCAGGCCGAGCATGAGTCGGTGCAGCTCGAACAGTTGAGGGCCGCGCGCGAGGCGGAGCAGAATCGGCTCATGGCCGACAAGCAGGCGCGGGAGCGCACGCTTGCGAAGCTCTCGGTTGAGATCCAGAAGCAGCGGCGCGAGATATCCCGTCTCAAGCGCGACGAGCGTACGCTGACGCAACTCGTCGAGCGCCTCAACCGCCTGATGGCCCGGCAGCAGGCCGAGCGGGAGGCGGCGCGCGCCCGCGCGGCACAGCAGGCGAAGAAGGCGGCGCCGTCGGGTGCGCCCGCGCCGCGCCGCCCGGTTGCGATCAATACCGAGACGCCGGAGAAACAGCGTTCGGGTCAGCCGTTCTCGCGCCTGAAAGGCTCGCTGCGCCTGCCGGTCGCGGGAGAACTGATGAATCGTTTCGGGGCGTCGCGCGAAGGCGGTGGCCTGAGCTGGAAGGGGCTCTTCATCCGTGCCGGAGAGGGCGCGGCGGTGAAGGCGATTGCCGCGGGCCAGGTGGTGTTTGCCGAGTGGCTGCGCGGCTTCGGCAATCTCATCATCGTCGACCACGGCGAAGGCTACATGAGCCTGTACAGCAATAATGAAAGCTTGTATAAGCAGGTGGGTGAGCGGGTGCAGGCGGGCGACGCGATTGCCGCGGTGGGCAACAGCGGCGGCCAGCCGGACCCCGGCCTGTATTTCGAGATGCGGCACCAGGGCCGCCCGCTGAATCCCATCCCGTGGATGAAATGAAATGACGCAAAAGGTGAAATTGATGCTCGTCGGCCTGGCCGGCGTGCTGGCAGGCGCGGCGTTGACGGTCAATCTGTCGGCGATCGCCAATCGGGACGCCGAGACGGCGCTTCCGGTCGAGGAGTTGCGCGCGTTCACTGACGTGTTCGCGCGCATCAAGAGCGACTACGTCGAGCCGGTGGAAGACAAGAAGCTGATCACCGAGGCGATCAACGGCATGCTCACGGGGCTCGACCCGCATTCCGCCTATCTCGACGCCGAAGGCTTCAAGGATCTGCAGGTTGGCACCCAGGGCGAATTCGGCGGCCTCGGCATCGAGGTCGGGATGGAAGACGGCTTCGTCAAGGTGGTCTCTCCGATCGAGGATACGCCTGCGTTCAAGGCGGGCGTCAAACCCGGCGATCTCATCGTCAAGCTCGACGACACGCCGGTGAAGGGCATGACGCTCAACGACGCGGTCAAACGGATGCGCGGCAAACCGGGCTCCACGATCAAGCTCACCATCGTTCGCAAGGGGGTGGATCGGCCCATCGTGCTCTCCCTGACGCGCGCCGTGGTCAAGATCCGCAGCGTCAAGTCGAAACTGCTCGAATCCGGCTACGCCTACGTGCGCGTGACGCAATTCCAGGAGCACACGGGCGAGCTGCTGGCCGAAGCGCTGGGCAAGCTCTACAAGGACAACAAGGCGCCGCTCAAGGGCTTGATCCTCGATCTGCGCAATGACCCCGGCGGCCTGCTCAACGGCGCGGTCGCGGTCACCGCGGCGTTCGTCAAGCCCGACAGCCTCGTCGTGTACACCGAGGGCCGGACCGACGACGCCAAGATGCGGCTGAGCGCCAGCCGCGAGAACTACCTGCGTCCCATGCAGGCCGATTACCTGAAGAGCCTGCCGCCGGAGGTCAAGCAGGTGCCCATGGTGGTGCTGGTGAACAGCGGGTCGGCGTCCGCCTCGGAGATCGTGGCCGGCGCATTGCAGGACCACAAGCGCGCGGTGGTCATGGGAACCCGTACCTTCGGCAAAGGCTCGGTGCAGACGATCCTGCCGCTGGGCAACGGCACCGCGATCAAGCTGACGACGGCGCGTTACTACACGCCCAACGGCCGCTCGATCCAGGCGAAGGGCATCGAACCGGACATCGTCGTGGAAGATCCGGCGATGCCGGAGGGCGACGAGAGTTTCGGCATCCGTGAGGCCGATCTCGACAAGCATCTGGTGAATCCCGCCGGCGAAGACGCCGTACCGGCGAAACCGGCGGACACGCGCGCCGACAGCTCCAAGGCGCCGCCTGCGGAGCACCCCGGCACGGAACGGAAGCCGGCGACCCTGGAGCCGGGTGAAATCGTTTCCAAGGACGATTTCCAGGTCAACCAGGCGCTCAACCTGCTGAAAGGCCTGCAGATCCTGCAGGGGCGGTGACCGGCGCGCGGTGATCCCGCGGCCGGGGTCGCCCGCGCGGCAGCGGCTATACTGACGAAAACTTCGTGGAGGGGCGCGCCGTGTCTTCGGGTGAGCTCGAGAAAAATCGCGAAATCGTATTTCACCCTCTTCCGCCCGGGCAGCTGAAACGCGCGCTGACGCTGTTGCAGGGGCTCGACGGCCTGGTGGTCGAAGCGGGGCCGGGTGCGAACCGGCTCCTGGTGCGCTACCGCGTCTGCGAGTACACGCTCGAAGGCATCGAAAGCGCGCTGATGATCGACGGCTTCCATCTCGACAACAGCCTCCTCAGCAAACTCAAGCGCTCGCTGGCCTATTTTTCCGAGAGCGTCCAGCGGCGCAACATCCTGGCCAACGTGCCCGACATCAATTCCCAGAAAGCCTTCATCGCGGCCTACGATCGCCGTCTGCACGGCGACTCCGACGACACGCCCGAAGAGTGGCGGCGTTACAAGTAGCCGCGTTTCTCCCGATGGAACTGGACGATGATCTGTTGCTGCGCTACAGCCGCCACATCCTGCTGCGGGACGTCGGCGTAGCGGGACAGGAACGTATCTGCGACGCCTCGGTACTGATCGTGGGCGCCGGGGGGCTCGGATGCCCCGTCGCGCTGTATCTGGGCGCCGCGGGCGTCGGCCGTCTGCTGCTCGCGGATGGCGATCGCGTCGACCTCACCAATCTGCAGCGCCAGATCGGGCACGCGACCTCGGCGATCGGCGAGAACAAGGCCGATTCACTGGCGCGCAGCGTGCGCGCGGTCAATCCGCAGATCGCCGTCGAGCCGCTCGGACGGATGCTGATCGGAGACGTCCTGCACGAGGTCGTCGCAGGCGTGGATCTCGTGGTCGACGCGTCGGACAGGTTCGCCACCCGCCACGCCGTCAACCGCGCCTGCGTCGCCGCGGGGCGGCCCCTGGTCTCGGGGGCCGCCATCGGATTCTCGGGGCAGGTGGCGGTCTTCGATTCACGCCGCGAGGACAGCCCCTGCTATCACTGCCTGTTCCCCGACGAGGCCGGCGAGCCGGAGGCCCGCTGTGCGGAGTCCGGCGTCTTTTCGCCGCTGGTCGGCGTGGTCGGCGCGATGCAGGCGACGGAGGCGCTCAAGTACATCGTCGGCACGGGCGAGCTTCTGCTCGGACGCCTGCTCTTGTGGGACAGCCTCCACGCGGCGGTGCGGGTGATGAAAGTGCCGCGTGACCCGGGCTGTCCCGTGTGCGGAGACGGGATGCGTCAGACGGGGTGAGCGTCGAGCAGACGCGCGAGGAGCAGGCCCATGTCGCCGCCGGGCGCGCGACTGAAGCCGCTCTTGGCGAACTGGTGCCAGCGCCCCACCACCACGCACTGCAGCAGGTTGGCGAGCGGTGCGCTCTGTTCGGCGTGACGCTCGCCGCAGAAACGCAGGCACTGCCGCAATTGCGCTTCGATGCGATCGTGAAGCTGGTTGATGCGTTTTTGCAGGCGTTCGTTTTCGTGGACCAGGGCCTCGCCGATCAGTACGCGCGTCATGCCGGGATTCTTCGCCGCAAAACTCAGCAGCATGTTGAGGATGGCTTCGATTTGCGTGGCGGGCGAGGGGGTCTCTGCCGTGATGCGGGCGATCAGTCCGAACAGTGTCTGTTCGATGAACTCGATCAGGCCCTCGTACATCTGCGCCTTGCTCGAAAAATGCCGGTAGAGCGCCGCTTCCGAGACGCCTACGCGCGCGGCAAGTGCCGCCGTTGTGATTTTTTCGGGTTGCGGCTCCTGCAGCATTGCGGCGAGCGTCTGCAGGATCTGCACCCGCCGCTCCCCGGGCTTCCTGGTTTCCCCGCTCATCCGGCGCTCCCTGTTCGTTTCGGGAATGATTATCGCTGATCTCGGGGCGGTTCGCGCCTTGTGCGATTCTGCGGCGGCGAGCAGGGGATGGACGAAAAAATGCCCCCGGAATCCGGGGGCATCGGGTTGGACTCAGCGATCGCCGTGTCAGTTGATGTTCTTCATCTCCGTCTCGACCATTTTCACGACGCTGGGCGGCAGCGCCACGAAGCCGAGTTCAGCGGCCATCTGCTGGCCGTTGTTCAGCGACCAGGTGAAGAAGTCGACCACGCCCTTCTGCTTGGCGGCGTCCGCACCCTTGCCGTACGCCAGGACGTAGGTCGCCGTGGTGATCGGCCAGGCATTCTTGTGGGTCTGGTCCAGAAGGTCCGGCGCCATGCCCTTGACCTTGAAGTCGGCGCCCGCCGCCGCGTCGGCCACCGACTGCTGGCTCGGAACGATGTAGTTGCCGGCACGGTTCTTGAGCGCGGCGAACACCATGTTGTTCTTCATCGCGTCGGCGATGTCGACATAGCCGATCGCGCCCTTGATCTTCTGCACGTTGGCGGCCACGCCCGGGTTGCCCTTGCCGCCCACGGCGTTCGACGGCCAGTTCACGGTGGTGCCGGCACCGACGCTGTCCTTGAACGCCGCCGATTGCTTGGCGAGGTAGTGGGTGAAGGCGTAGGTGGTGCCCGAGCCGTCGGAACGGTGCGTGATGGTAATTGCCAGATTCGGCAGCGCGAGGCCGGCGTTCAGCTTGGCGATCGCGGGATCGTTCCACTTGGTGATGGCGCCGCGGAAGATGTCGGCCGCGGTGACGCCGTCGAGCTTCAGCTTGCCGGACGGCACGCCCGGCAGGTTCACGACGATGGTGACGCCACCCATGACGGTGGGCACCTGCACCAACTGGGCCGCCTCGAGATCGGCCTCGCTGACGGGTGCGTCGGTGCCGCCGAAGTCGACGGTCTTGGCCTTGATCTGCTTGATGCCGCCGGACGAACCGATGCCCTGGTAGTTCACCTTGTTGCCGGTGGCCGCCAGGTAGGCTTCCGCCCACTTGGTGTAGATGGCGTACGGGAAGGTCGCGCCGGCGCCGGTGATGTCGGCGGCCAGGGTCGTGGCCGGCGCGCCCGCACCGATCGCCAGAGCGGCGGCAGCGGCCGCCAGGTTGAAGTACACGCGTTTAGCAACAGTCATGGAGGTCTCCGAAATTTTGCTCATCGGGCCCGAAATGGACCGACCGGCGCAATCCTAAAGCGCATTCATTACAGGAATGTTGCAAGGAGATTGCCGCCTGCCGGTTGCCTGCAGGCTCCGCAAATCGAAACGGCCCAGGGCGCGAGGCCCTGAGCCGTTGATTTATTGGTGGGTCTGCACGGACTTGAACCGTGGACCAAGGGATTATGAGTTTGCCGCTGACGCGCTAAGTCTAGCAAAATCAAGCGTATACGAGCGTAATCAAAATAAGTGTAAAGTACTTGTGCGTCAGTAGTTTAGCGCAATTTGGCGCAAGGGGGCAGAATTGATGTGTGTACCGCTGGTGTACCGATCGGCGCAGCTTTTCAGTACAGCCAGGCGCGCTTTGCTGGTAGCCATTTGAGTCGTCAAGGATTCATTGACGACTGGTTTGGAAGGGGGGCAGGTGGATCTCAGCAGCATTCACTTTTTAGCCGAGATTGTCTGCGCTCTCAGTATCGGCAGGAATCTGTCCCCCTGGAAATTCATTGCACTTAGTGGTATAGTTTCGCAATGAGACGAGTCTTCAAAACACGCACCTTCACCCGCTCGATGAAGAAAGCGGGACTAACCGACGCAGCCCTATGTGCTGCAGTCGAAGAGATGAGTCAAGGGCTCATTGATGCTGATTTGGGTGGCGATGTTGTGAAGAAGCGAGTCGCATTGTCTGGCCAGGGCAAGCGTGGCGGAGCGAGAACCATCGTCGCTACGAAAATGGCGGGGCGCTGGTTCTTCCTCTATGGCTTCAGCAAGAGCGAGCGGTCCAACATCGACAAGGACGAGCTGAGGGTACTCCAGGAGGTGGCAAAGGAGCTGCTTGGTTTTAATGATCGGCAACTGGCTATTGCGCTGGCTGCCGGTGAAATTTTGGAGATATGTGATGGCGACGACAAAACGTAACAGCCGCATTCTGGACGAGATGCACGAGACGGCGCGTGGGCTCCAAAGCGCCGGTCTGATCAGCAAACGTCGCATGGGTGAGTTCGAGGCGCTGTGCAATCTCGATGTGCACGAAATACAACCGCAGCAGATCAAGGCGCTGCGTGAACGGTCGAACGTCAGTCAGGCGGTTTTTGCCGCTGTGCTGAATACCAGTTTGTCAACGGTTCAAAAGTGGGAAGTCGGCGACAAGAAGCCGAGCGGGCCGTCACTCAAACTGCTGAACCTGATTGAGCGCAAAGGGCTTGAGGCGATAATCTGAAGTACGTATCTGGCGTTGTACTGTAGTCAATCGCCGCACACGACAAGGCCGACATCAACTGTCAAGCGTTACTTGACAGTTGATGTCCTATGCGAAGCATCAGACTGACTGCCACAGCCCAGTCAAAGCCTCGGCCTGCTGGAGCACCGTCTGCACTGCTGCATCCTGCAAGTCCGGCGGATAGCCATACTTGCGCAGAATGCGCTTCACCAGCACCCGTAACCTGGCACGAGCTGACTGGCGGTGCGCCCAGTCCACGGTGACATTATCCCGCAGGCTCATGAGTAGTTCATGGGCTATCACACGCAACTGCTCATCACCCATAACTTCCATGGCGGACTCGTTTTCGGCAAGCGCATCGTAGAAAGCGATTTCCTCCAGGGTCATCCCGTTGGCTTCACCGCGTTCTCGGGCTGCTCGCAGATCCTTGGCCAGTTGTATTAGCTCTTGCAGCACCTCGGCTGTGGTGATGGCATTGGCGTGGTACCGCGCAATAGCGTCCTCTAGTCTTTCAGTAAAGGCACGACTTTCCACGACGTTAGTACGGGTGCGTGAGCGGATGTCATCGTTCAGCAGCTTGCGTAGTGCTTCCAGGCCGAGGTTCTTCTTCTCCATCTGCTGCACTTCGAGCAGGAACTCGTCAGAGAGGATGGAGATGTCAGGGGTTTGGATGCCAGCCGCAGCCAGGATGTCGACAATTTCCGTCGACACTACAGCTCGACTTACTATTTGTTGAATGGCCAACTCGCGGTCCTGACGCGTTCCACCGCTACCGCTTGCGGTCTTCGATAAAGCGGCCCGGATGGCCTGAAAAAATCCCACCTCCTCGCGGATGGTGCGTGCTTCATCAGAACTCGACGCCAGCGCAAAAGCTTTGGACAAAGCCAATACCCCGTCGGCAAAGCGTCGCTGGGCCTGCCTCTTGGCTTCTGGTGTTTTTTCGGCAGCCGCCCATTGTTGCTGCTTGTCGAGTATCCATTCGATGGCCCCGGCCATCATCGTCAGTCGCTCGTCAGGTGTGCCATCCAGAGCACTGCGGTAGTCGAAGCCGTGGAACATATCGCGCACGATTTCGTACTTCTCCAGCATCACCGCCACGGCTTCGGCTTCGTCGATGCCGGTCTTGTCCTGGTCTGGTTTAGAGTACTGCGCCAGTGCCGCTTTCAGATTTTGGGCAATACCTATGTAATCCACGATCAGGCCCGCCGGCTTGTCACGGAATACGCGGTTAACACGAGCAATCGCCTGCATCAAGCCGTGGCCGCGCATCGGCTTGTCAATGTACATAGTATGCATACAGGGCGCATCAAAGCCGGTCAGCCACATATCGCGCACGATAACCAGCTTGAGCGGGTCTTTAGGGTCACGAGCTCGCCTGGCCAATAAATCACGTCGTGCCTTGTTGCCAATATGTTGCTGCCACTCAACAGGGTCACTGGCAGCACCGGTCATGACGATCTTTACCGCGCCGGAATTATCGTCCTCGCTGTGCCACTCGGGCCGCAGTTTGATGATTTCGTCGTAAAGCGCCACGCAGATGCGCCGGCTCATGCATACCACCATCGCTTTACCATCCAGCGCCGCGACCCTGTCCTCAAAATGCTGCACCAGGTCCTTTGCGATCAATGCCAAGCGCTTATCGCTGCCTACCAGAGCTTCGACCGTGCTCCATTTCTGCTTGGTGCGTTCGGCGCTGGATTCGTCCTGGTCTTCCAGCAGGGCTTCAATTTCCGCATCAATACGCGGCTTTTCATCGTCATCAAGCTCAATGCGGGCTAGGCGCGATTCGTAATAAATGGGTACGGTTGCCCCATCTTCTACGGCACGGCTGATGTCATAGATGTCGATGTAATGGCCAAAGACAGCAGGTGTGTTGACATCAGTTGCTTCGATAGGTGTGCCCGTAAAGCCGATGAATGAGGCGTTGGGCAAGCCGTCGCGCAAGTATTTGGCAAAGCCATAAGCAATCTCGCCGGTTTTGCTAGCGACTTTGGCTTTGAAGCCGTACTGGCTTCGGTGTGCTTCATCTGCGATCACCACCACATTGGCGCGATCAGTCAGCACCGGGAAATCCGTTTCATCGGCGGCTGGCGCAAACTTTTGTAGCGTGGTGAAGATCACTCCACCGGAAGCACGAGACAGCAAGGTACGCAGGTGCTCCCTGTCCTCCGCCTGAACAGGCGTCTGCCGTATGAGGTCCTTACACATAGCGAAAGTGGCGAAAAGCTGATCGTCGAGATCATTGCGATCAGTGAGCACCACCAAAGTGGGGTTGGCCATGCGCTGCTCGAATACCAGTAGCCCCGCATAAAATGCCATCAACAAACTCTTGCCGGAGCCCTGGGTATGCCAAATAACTCCGGCCTTCCGGTCGCCGGGCGGTTGGTCCTTCACACTAGGCAAGCCATAGACTGCGGGGTCTTCAGCAACCGCGACCTGACTGGCCCTTAGCGTGGAAATCACAGCCTTCTTGACGGCGTGAAACTGATGATAACCGGCGATGATCTTGATCAGTCCAGACGGGCTTTCCCCGAATACCGTGAAGTGACGCAACAAGTCGAGAAAACGCCGCCGCTCGAACACGCCCTCGATAAGCGTGGCCATCTCAGGCGCCCCCTTGGGCTCAATATGTTGGCCGTCCGTGGTGCGCCAAGGCATGAAGCGCTCTTGGTCCGCCGACAACGAGCCGACCCGCGCCGACAGACCATCAGAGGTCACCAGCAGTGCGTTGCTGCGAAACAGTGCCGGGATTTGTTGCTTGTAGGTTTGAAGTTGATTGAAAGCGCCTGTCAGGGTGGCGTTCTCGCCGCCAGGGGCCTTGAGCTCAATAACGGCCAGCGGCAGCCCGTTGACGAACAGCACCACGTCTGGCCGTCGCTTAACCTGTCCCGCAACCACCGTGAATTGTTGCACTGCCAGCCAGTCGTTGTTGCCCGGCTGCTCAAAGTCGATCAGGCGCACGCTGCCTGCTGTGAGCACGCCATCATCACCATAGTATTCAACCTCCGCGCCATCGATCAGCAGGCGATGGATTCGGCGGTTTTCTTCCAACAGGTTGGGCAATTCCGATTGTGTCAGGCGGCGTATGGCGTCTGCCTGTGCTTCGGGCGGCAGCGTTGGATTCAGGCGCGCCACAGCATCACCAAGTCGACTTTTCAGCACGACTTCATCGTAGGCATCACGCTCCGGCTGGCTGCCGTCCGGGCCTATGATCTCATCTGTTGCGCAGGCAAAGCCGAGCGAGGTCAGTTGATCAAGCAGTGCGGTTTCCAACTGGGCTTCGGAGAGAAAGGCCATCACGTATTCCCTCCGCCGTTACCCATCTGTTTCTCAAACGCTTGCCGCACCAGCCCCATGACATAGGGCAGCTCATCCAGCGAGGTGAGCCCCACTTCGACATCCCCGTTACCCCAGCGGCCCAGGTTGGTCACATCCTTCGCTTCACCCTTTGGATCATGCAGCTCATGGAAGGCCATGTTCAGGGAAAGGCGCAGACGGCTTTTTTGTGGCACTACATCCACGAAGTTGGTCTCGGCCTTGAAGGCAATATAAAGCTTGAGCACTTCTTCGGTTACACCGGGGTCTAAAGCTATTACTTCCTTGCGCAGCGCGTCGAACAATGCCCTCATGGGGCTGCCGGTTGCCAGTTGCGGGTGGTCGCTCAGGTCGTAGCTGACACTGGCAGGTGACGCCTGCCGATAGGTAGCAAGCGTCTCCGCTGACAGAGCGGGGGCTTGCCAAACGGTCACCGCCTGAGCGGCCAGGCGCTGGGCGCGGGTTTGAATCGCTTCTTCGTTCCAGGTATCCAACGCACCCAAACCCTCATTCAAGCGCAGCGGGCTCTGCTTGAAGCCTCCCTGCATGTCGCGCTTCTCGGCAAAGGGGCGATCACTGTATTCGGTGTTGTAACCCGTGAGTGTCAGGTTGCCAAGTGTGTGCAACCAACTCTCCTGCACCCGCTGCCAGTCGGAGCCGAGCGCCTCACGCCATTTGGCTGAAAGGTTCTCGTTCTGTGGCAGGATATGTTCGATGGTGTATTCATCCACCGGCACCCGCTCCTTGCGACCGTGGTTCTCCAGTCGGCGCAGCCAATAGCTGCGGCTGCGGAAGTTATACAAGTCGCGCACGCTCAGCTCACGCTTGAACTCCTCGTCATTGGGAAAGCGCCTATAAGAGGGCAAACCAAGGAAATGCGCCTGAATGCTTTCCAGATATCTGTCCTTTTTCAAGGCTCGGCCGAAGTTGGCGAAGGTTTTGTTCAGAGAGTTGGTGGGGATAGCGCACACTGCACGCCGGAATACATAGGCCTCCACCAAGCGCACAGCTGCGATGAAATCATCGCTACTCAGCTGATCCTTGGCATAGTCATCATAGAGTTGCAGTAGGAAAGGGTAGGCCACATCGACCTTTAACTCGCGCAGATCCTGAAACGCCTCGGCCAGCCTCTTGTCGGTTTCTTGTCCCAGCGCCATGGCGCAGTAATAGCCACCAAACGTGTGGATATCGGCCACTAGCGCATCTACCCCTGCTGCCGACTGTTCCGGGGTTCGGGCAAAGGCCTTGAAGGCTTCGTATACATCGCCGATTTTGGGCAGCTCGCCCGTGCGGACTGTCAGGTAATGGCGCATGAACCAGTCGAAATGCTCGCCATAGCCTTCCTGCCCAAATGCGACCTCCATCGGTCGCCAGTGATCCTCGTAAAGCCGGGTCTGGTGCTCGGGCTCTAGCCCCATCAAAACAAAGTTGCGGATTAGGTCGGCCTGGCTTAGCGCCCGCCCGGTGGAGTTCATGCTTTCGAAGATCAGTTGAGGGTTATCTTGGTCGCGGCTGAGCGCAATATCCACAATGATCAGCTTAGCCAACCCTTGGCACAGCGGCTTGAGGTCAGTTAGCGTCTTCACCTTCTGCTCGAAAAACGCGAAGTTCTCCTGAATGCGCAGAGAAGGCTGGGCCGGCCAGGGCTTTTGCCGCAGCAGCGCCAACAGGCTGTCCTTGTCGGTCTGTGTCAGCAGTAGCTTGAAGCCACGCTCGCCGTCTTCCAGCGGGTTGAGTAAGTAATAGTTGCGCAGCTTTCTAGCCGAGAAGCCGTCGATGGGCTCGTCATCGCCCAAGTGTCGGCACAGCGCCTCGATAATCAGCATGGCCGTGGTCAGGCGTTGCTGCCCGTCGATTACCAGCAAGGGTGATTGGCTGGAAACCTGATATAAACCCTGTTCGATATAGACCACTGAGCCGATGAAGTGCCCACCAATGTTATCGTCACTGCCAGCACGTAGAATGTCGTCCCACAGTTGCTGGCACTGAGGCTCATTCCAGGAGTAGGTGCGTTGATAGATGGGAATAATGAACTGCGGAGACTTTTTCAAAAAGTCCAGCAGTTTGGCTTCGGTGGCTTTCATGGGGCTCCTCCCAGCACAGATTTCACTGGCTCTATTTGCACTAGCGTGTGCTGCCTTCTTAGCACCTTTAAGTTGTCGATGATGGGGATCATTGATAGTAACCCCCCGTTTCCTTCGAGAGAAATAGTTCCACCTCGTCAACCGGGATCACTGGTTCCAGTGTTTCAAGTGCGGGTTGGTCAATAACTGGTGTAGTAATTGCTCTTTTTAAATCTGCGCTGGTTATCCATCGAGTGCTCCACAGTGACACATCTTCTCCTGATACCAGCCTGCATATTGGTTCCTGATACGATATTTCTTTGGCAATGGGCAGGGTGGCACGCTGTATCCATATCTGCATGTGACCAGTATTCGGAATCTTGGCAAACCGAGTCTTGATCTTCTCGGCTACGTCTTTCTTCTCATCCTCAGAATCGAGAAAACTCATCAGCTTACTGAGGATCGCTGCACAGATTGCATAGGTGCGGGGGTTGCGGTACGCAAAATCCACAACAATTGCGATCATAGGCATCGGCTGTTCGAGTAGGCGCTTCAAGCGTGAAATACGCTTGTGGAATTCATTTAGTGCCACCACGAGACTGCCAGCATTGGGAAACCGGGTAGCATGGTCGTGAATGATGAGCAGGTGCTTTTGCAGACTTTTTTCCCTGTGTTTGCGGAAGATCCAAGCCAGCTTATCGCTCTTGATTGACGCGCGCACGACATCGTCGCTTGCTCTGGTCTTCCCAGGATTAAGCTTCAAGCCAAGGCCAATCGTAACCTCGGTGAGAAGCTTGATGATTCGCTCGCCGTCTTGTGGGTTATTTATGAATACGCGGTAATCGTCACGGTAGCGCAGGATACAATAATCCTCGATTTCCAGACTTTGTATTTTCTTTGATAGTGCCAGATCAGCAAAGCCAAGCACTAGCTCGGCAATAAAGTCCATCAGCACAGAGCCTTGTGGAATGCCGTTGGTCTGCCCATGGCGCATGTCTTGGATATGGGCGTCTATAACGTTTCCGAGCAGGCTCTTATTAGTTCGCTTTGCCTTCGCCTCCTGCTTGGAGTGCAATGCCCACGCTATCGAGTGGGTATAGATAGCGCCGTAGCAATCAGTAATATCAGTCTCAACTAAATACTCATACTCAAGCGAAAGCTCAATGGAGCGCTGTTCCACTGAGTGCCACCATTGAGACACTTGTTCTGCTTTGTCTTTTTCCTCTGACAGAGAAACAACCGGCAAACTCAGGCAGTGAATCTTGCTGTTCGCAGAGAATGTAGCGAAACGCTCCTTCACCAACTCCCAATTGGGGTTCGTAGTTAACTGGTGGACAAGGGATACATACAGAGCTGGGTGGATAAGCTGAAACGGCCGCCATGCATACTTGCCATCCTTGTTGTTAAGGACAGTGTAATTCACATCATCATGGTCTCGTGGCTTACAGGACAAGCCAGATAGTGCCTTCCCTTCAAGAGCTTTATGTGTATTCTCAATCAATGCGTCAAAGCGAATATAGTGCGGAAAATCGAGACTACAATAGCTCTCTGCTTTGAGAAAAAATGCCCGAGCCTCCTCCGCAGAAAGCTTAAGGATCGACTGCCGGCTTGCCGATATTCTGGTTGAGTATGTAGCCTCGGTGCTTTTCATGGAGCACCCCAGCACTCTTGATACCTTGGCCCGTCTGACAACGGCTTGGTGTCTGGTTCCTTGATCTGGATAGTCATTGGGATTGGAAAGTCGGTGCCAATAATCGCGGCCTCACCTGGCCGAAGGTTTGGCAGGAATGCAGAAGCTGCCCGGTCGATTTCACCGCAGGCGCGTTCGACTACCTCTCTGTCCCGCTCATTGGTTAAGCGGTGCACAATCAAAGTGCCCATTTGGCTTAGCACGCCTTCGGTAATGTCGCGTGGACGCTGGCTGGCAAGGCATACGGTAAGCCCGTATTTCCGTCCCTCCTTAGCTATGATTTCAAAGGCATCAAGTTTTGCTTGATAATCGTCACTGCCTAAATGGCGCCCAAGAAAGTTATGCGCTTCGTCGACCATGACCACTAATGGACGTTTTTTGAGGTCGCCATTTCTGGCTGTACTCAGCAAATGCCGACCAATCGCATTTGCAACTATTTCACGTGCATTAAATTCGTAAGCCACTGCACTCAAGTCTATACGGAAAAGGCGTTGTTCATCGCTTAAAAAAGAAGTTAGGCTGCTTGTGATTGATGGGAACGCGCTATCTGAGAAAACAAAGCTCATCGTTGGGGAGCGAAGAATCCCATTGATCCTAGTGATTAATGACGCGCAATAACCGATCTCCGCCTCATTTCTTCCTTTCCATTTGGTATCCCCGTAATCTTGAACACACTCGTTAATAATCTGACGTGGAAGAAGCGAAACGTTGAATTCCTGCGCTGGGTTGTTCACCGCCACCGAATGCTTGTACATAGCATTGAAAAAATCTCTTTTTACCGAGTTTTCCTTCACTATCAAACCGTCGCGTGCAAGGCTGGGCTCCAAGACCGCTAGCCTCAAGCTTTGAATTGCGGCTAAAAGCTTTGGCCCTTGCACTTTTCCTGAGGGCTCGAAGAGCGCAATAAAGTCAGATTCTAGAAAAGCCGTTGGCGGTAGCGATGACCGTTCTGATTGAGCCGCAGAGATTGGTGGAACACCGAGATGGCGATGCGTAACATGCTCACCCTGGAAGTCCCGATACTCACCTGTTGCGTCAATCAGGATCAACTTGGCTCGATGTTGGAGGCATTCTTCTATGATGCGGGCGGTGGTCCAGCTTTTGCCGCCACCGGTAGCGCCCAAAATGGCGCAGTGACGGCCGAAAAGACGCTCTGGCTTTACCGAGACTACACTCTCGTGAGCGGTATCAATCGTGCCCAGTTCCAGGCTGACGCTGGGAGCTTCCGCGCCGCTTACCTCCATGAGCTGTGGCAACAAGGCGATAAAACGATGTGGTGCAGCGTAAATTCGATCGCCCAGCCTGGGGTAGGCATCGACACCTGCTGTTACCCGCAAGCTGTCCGTGGCTACACAGCCCAGCAGCTGAATCTGGCCAAGGGCGTCCATATCGGTGTTACCCGCAAAGTCCCGCGTGATACCGCGCCGTTCCGGTTCACGTACTTTGATCTCCGAAATTCTACCCAATATCAGGCTCTGTTGACCTTCAATAAGAACGAACTCCCCGACTTCGCCCCGCCCATAGCGCCCGCCCGAGAAATGCGATCCGCTGGGCCTGCCAGCTTCGGAAAGATTCACACCCACCGCTCGGGCAGTGATCGATGCCGCAACGCCCAAGAACAGCTCAGGTCGCAGCAATCCGCGAGGAAACTCGGTATCAATGTCGGCTGGCTTCATGACGGCTTAATCACTCCCTGAACTGCTTTCATCAACGTGTCGGCCGGCGTCAGCGATTTAAGATCGGGCACCATTTCACTGAACGCTTCAAAGTCCGCAGCAACAAACCAAATGTCTTCTCCCTTACGTGCCAATGTGTTGAATGCCTGCCAGTACTTGTTTCCGTCGGCAACTTGGCCTTCCGCATAAGGGTCAACAATGATCAAACGTAAATGAGGGTTCGACTGTGCAGCTGCTAGGAGCGGTTCTGAAAGGTGGTCATCATTGAAGCCAAAGCCTGCAACCACGACACACGTGTTAGGTTCGCGTACGGCTGCCAGGTACTGCGCCATCGACTCCAGATGCGGCTGACTGAAGCTTTGCTGATACTTACCCGCTGCGGGGTAGATCAAACAGGCTTCGTCTGGGGCCGGCTTGGTCTCTTCGAGCAGAGTTCCGTCAGATTTTCTGGCCCAGCTGACCGAACCGTGCAGTTTGTAGAGCAAGAACACGCCTTCAAGATAGCTGGCTTCCTCGCCACTGCGAGGGCGGCGCACCAAGTCGTAGTTGAAATAATGCGGATCATAGCGGCGTGGTGCAGTGAACGAGAAACCATCAATGGCGATGCCGCCGAGTGCGCTTGCGGCCCGTTCGAAGCAGAGATCATAGTTTGTAGTAAATATTTTCAGGCGCTGATCGCGGGCCCTGCGGCGTGAGAGTCGATGCAGGAATCGACGGTGAGCTGCGAGCTTTTCTTCGTCAAGAAAGTCCGAGCATTGCTGCAGAATGATCCTCTTGCTGTCATTCAGAAATTGTCGGAGCGCTGCCTCCTCATTCAGCTGGAGAGAGGCTTCAATACGGGATAATAGTACTTCGATGTTCTTGATGTGGATGTCATGGTTGACTGTTGCAGCGGCTGCCATGGCCTCAGCGGTTGCAGGGTCGCCCACAACGACATTCCACAAACCCGACATGGAAGGCGCACCTGCGGTCAGAGAGCAACCGGAGCCAGCCAGAACGACCACATGCTGCATCTGGAGTGAGCCCAGTAACATGTTGTGCAGCTCTTCCTGATTATTCCGGGCTCGCCTCTGCTGGTCGTCATCGTCGGGTTTTGCCTCAAGTGGTCGCCATTCGGCCTCTCGGGGAGCCTTGAATGCCTTTATGGACTTCTCTTCATTATCGGTGGTCATGGCAGGCTCCTCTTTTTGTTTGGCACGTTATCTTCGGCGCGCTCCAGGAATTGCTCGGCATCGGCAACGCGCAGCTCGCCGGAGATCAGCTTAGGCAGCAAGGTGTCGCGGAGTTGTGCTAGGGTTCTGGACTCCTGCTTATTTTTCTCGATAGCATCAACCCAGTTGCTAACCGCATTAGCAAAACCACGCAGAACATCGTTGCCGGTTTCTTCGGCAGGAATAGTGACTGGCGAGGCGAGGACGACAGCAGGGCGTACAGCTGGATAAGCCGCACCATCAGCCAAATGAGTCAATCGCTCAATGTTCTCCGGGGATGTCGCCGCAAGAAAGACGAAATCCCGGGAATGCTTATGTAGTGGCCTCAGCACAGCAAAGCCCGTGCTGCCTGTCATGCCGTCGTCTCCGATCAGCGCAAACGACTTATTGCCAGGTCGTACGGTACCAACGATAGTGTCACCGGGGCGCAGGATACGTTGCGCACGACTTGGCGCTTCCGACCAAGGCATTCGAGCGGTTCCCTCAATGTTGCCTTGCTTGGTGTTCGACAAATCCACATATCGGATTTCGAGAGGTGGGTTCCTCTTCGTCCAAGACTCTGGATTCAAGCTCGCGAAGTTCGCTAGCGTGGTGGATCGCCACCCCTCCGGTTTGCCCTCATCATCGAGCCGGTCGGGAAAGAGTTGCCAGAGGTCGGCGGGGAGGTAGGGTTCGCGGCCTTCCATTTTGGCGCGGACGGGGCCGAAGTCGATGAACCAGTCCTTGAACAGGGCGCGGGCCATGGCCTCCAGGGTCTGGTTGCGGCGGCGGTTGAGTTCGATCTTGTCGTCTAGGGTGCCGAGGATGTGGGCGGCAATCCGTTGATCATGCTCACCTAGGTCTGGCCATGGAAGAGCAGAGAGCATCCCCGACGACACATTCGGAAATGTTGAACCAGTCGCCTGTGTGAGTAGACTGGGCAAATGAAATTCAACTACAGCACGAACCAGAGGCTGAAGTTTGCACTGGGATTTATGGCGAATAGCTGCAATGCCACGACCAATTGCATAGTCAAGATCAGCCCAATTCATTCTTCCAGTCGTTGAGCCTCGGACGCAAAAAAGGAGATCTCCTGCTTTTGCAAATTTTCGAGCGTCAGTCGTAAATTGGACGGGCGTTGGATGATGTGGACCATATTCCGTTGGCCCATTCAAAAGGGGTATGCCAACTCCAGATGTATTGCACATTTCTCCTGCCGGAGACTGCCCCATTACTATATCGCAGACATCTGATAGAGTTTTACTCGCCATACCCAAGCTCCCCCAGGTTGGCTTCAATCGCTGCATCCAGCCGCGCCGCTTCCTGCTGCTGCTCGCGCCACTGGGCACTGAGTCGCAGCATCTTTTCCTCAAATGGTTCGCCGTCGTCTTCCTGTTCTGCTGCACCGACGTATCGGCCGGGTGTTAGCACATGGCCGTGCTTGCGGATCTCTTCGAGGGTTGCGCTCTTGCAAAAGCCGGGAATATCCGTGTACTCCCCATCCTCCTGCTTGCCACGCCAGGCATGGTAGGTATCAGCGATCTTCTGAATATCGGCATCACTGAGCTCTCGCCGGGTGCGGTCCACCAGTTGGCCCATATTGCGAGCGTCGATGAACAGTACTTCGCCGCGCCGGTCGCGCAGGGTCTCCTTGCCACGTTTGCCGTTGGACTTGTCGCGGGCGAGGAACCACAGGCAGGCGGGGATCTGGGTGGAATAGAACAACTGGCCGGGCAGGGCCACCATGCAGTCCACGGCGTCGGCCTCGACCATGGCCTTGCGGATCTCGCCTTCGCCGCTCTGGTTGGAGCTCATGGAGCCATTGGCCAGCACCACGCCGGCAGTGCCGAAGGGCGCGAGGTGCCAGTAGATGTGTTGCAGCCAGGCGTAGTTGGCGTTGCCTACCGGTGGCACGCCGAATTGCCAGCGCGGGTCTTCGCGCAGGCGGTCACCGCCCCAGTCGGAGATATTAAAAGGCGGGTTGGCGAGGATGTGATCGAAGCGCAGGTCGCGCAATTCGTCCTTGTGGAAGCTGCCTTCGTTGTTCCAGCGGATGTCGGAGTCGATGCCGCGCACGGCGAGGTTCATCTTGGCCAGACGCCAGGTGGTGTAGTTGCTCTCCTGGCCATAGATGGCGATGTCGCCGATGCGCCCGCCGTGCTCCAGCACAAATTTCTCGCTTTGCACGAACATACCGCCGCTACCGCAGCAGGGGTCGTAGACGCGGCCTTGATAGGGCTCGAGCATCTCAACCAGTACCCGCACTACCGATTGCGGGGTGTAAAACTCACCGCCACGTTTGCCTTCGGCACCGGCGAACTGGCTGAGAAAGTATTCGTAGACGCGGCCGAGCACGTCTTTTGATTGGTCACCACTCTCGTTCATGGCGATGCCAGAGATCAGGTCGATCAGCTCACCCAGCATCACCTTGTTCAACGCCGGCCGGGCGTAATCCTTGGGCAGTACGCCTTTGAGAGATTCGTTGTCCCGCTCGATGGCGCGCATGGCATCGTCGATCAGGGTGCCGATTTCAGGACGCTTGGCATTCGCCTTAAGGTGCGACCAGCGGCCTTCCTTGGGAACCCAGAACACGTTGTCGGCCAGGTATTCGTCTTTGTCTTCTGCCGCTTGCGGGTCTTCAGCCAGAAGTTCGGCGTGGCGGGCCTCGAAGGCGTCGGAGATGTATTTGAGAAAGATCAGACCGAGGGCAACGTGCTTGTAGTCGCTAGGCTCCATGTTGCCGCGTAGTTTGTCCGCCGCCTTGAAGAGTTCGGCTTCGAAGCCCAAGTTGGCGGCACTATCGTTGTTGGTGGTTTGCTTTGTCATATGCTCCCTGTTGGGTCTGTTCCGCAGCGGCTTTGGTCGCTGAAATTTATCTGTATAACTTCTCTTGTCTCACGTCTTCGGCGCACGACAATAGGTTAAGCGAATTCAACTCTGAGTTGTGACGATTTTCCATCGGCTAAGGCTGGCGTCCTGCACTGCCGCCACTTTGTCTGTATGTTTGTAAATAAAGCTTGCTAGTTTCTCTAGTTGTTCAGGTTTGATAGTGCCGCTTTTGCCTTCATTTAGTTGTTTGGCGATCTGGTTCAGGTTCCGGCCAATGGCTCGTAACTGATACGATGACTGCCATAGGGCTTTCGTCGTTTCCAGCGTGAACTGTGGTTCATGGGTCAAGCTGGCCCGAACGCTATTGATTACCCAGGCCCGGACAAGAAAAAAGCCCCAAACCTGCATGGAATGGGGCTTTTTGTTGGTGGGCCGAGTGGGGCACGATCCCACAACCAACGGGTTATGAGCCCGCTGCTCTAACCGATTGAGCTATCGGCCCGTTTAACTGACTGCTTACACAAGCGCTTACTCGACTTAACTGCATGCCGCGCAAGCGCTTGGTTTTACTGCATATTGCTCGTTCTGAACCGCCTATTATGAGTCCCCTGCTCTAACCGGCTGAGCTACAGACCCGGAAACGCGCTCCGGTATATGACGGCGTGGACCTTACGATTCGCCGCCGCCGACGAAGCTCTTCAGCTTTTCGGAACGGGTGGGGTGGCGCAGCTTGCGCAGGGCCTTGGCCTCGATCTGGCGGATTCGCTCGCGCGTGACGTCGAACTGCTTGCCGACCTCCTCGAGGGTGTGGTCGGTGTTCATTTCGATGCCGAAGCGCATGCGCAGTACCTTGGCTTCGCGCGAGGTGAGGCTGTCGAGCACTTCGCGGGTGGCGTCGCGCAGGTTCGCGTAGATCGCCGAGTCGTCGGGCGAGAGCGTGCTGGCATCTTCGATGAAATCGCCCAGATGGGAGTCCTCGTCGTCGCCGATCGGCGTCTCCATGGAGATCGGCTCCTTGGCGATCTTCATGATCTTGCGGATCTTGTCTTCCGGCATTTCCATCTTCTCCGCCAGCGTCGCGGGGTCGGGCTCGACGCCCGTTTCCTGCAAGAGCTGGCGGCTGATCCGGTTCATCTTGTTGATGGTCTCGATCATGTGCACCGGGATGCGGATGGTGCGCGCCTGGTCGGCGATCGAGCGCGTGATCGCCTGACGGATCCACCAGGTGGCGTAGGTGGAAAACTTGTAGCCGCGCCGGTACTCGAACTTCTCCACGGCCTTCATCAGACCGATGTTGCCTTCCTGGATCAGGTCGAGAAACTGCAGGCCGCGGTTGGTGTATTTCTTGGCGATCGAGATCACGAGACGCAGGTTGGCTTCGATCATCTCGCGCTTCGCTCGGCGCGCCTTGGCCTCGCCGGTCGACATCTGCTTGTTGATGTCCTTCAGGTTCTTGATCGGCAGGCCGACGCGTTCCTGGATGGCGAGCAGGGATTCCTGGTGCGCCTTGATTTCGTACTGGACCTTCGCGAGCGTCGAGCAATACGCCTTCTTCGCCGCGATCTCCTTGTCGACCCAGGCGAGGTTCGTTTCGTTGCCGGGAAACGCCTTGATGAAGTGCGGGCGCGGCATGCCGGAACGCGCCACGGCAAAATCCATGATCTTGCGCTCGTGTGCGCGGACTTCCTCGACCGCGTTGCGGATCTGTTCGCACAGGCGGTCGACCTGGCGCACCGAGAAGCGGATCGCCATCAGGTGTTCGGTGACCTCGCCCTGCGCCTTCGCATGCTGCGGGCTGCCGAGGCCGTACTTCGTCTGCGCGGTCTGGGCGCGTTTGTAGGCCTTGCGGATGAAGTCGAATTGCGCGAGGGCCTCGGCTTTCAGCTGCGCCAGATTGGCCGCGGCGATCTTGGCGCTGGCCTCCTCGTCGTCCTCGTCGTCCTCGTCCTCGGCTTTCGCTTCCTGCTGTGCCGCGGGAACAGGTTCGGGTTCGGCTTCGGTTTCGACGAAGCCGTCGATCAGCTCGTCGATGCGCATCTCGTCCTTTTCGACCTGTGCCGCCATGTCGAGGACTTGCTGAATGGTCAGCGGGCACGACGAGATTGCCTGCACCATGTGGCGCAGGCCTTCCTCGATGCGCTTCGCGATCTCGATTTCACCTTCGCGCGTGAGCAGGTCGACCGAACCCATTTCGCGCATGTACATGCGGACCGGGTCGGTCGTGCGGCCGAACTCGGAGTCGACCGTCGTCAGCGCCTGCTCGGCTTCCGCAACGACGTCCTCATCCGCGACCGCGGGCGAGGCCTCCTGCATCAGCAGCGTTTCGGCGTCGGGGGCCTCGTCGTAGACCTGGATGCCCATGTCGTTGATCATGCTGATCACGCCTTCGATCTGATCGGCGTCCAGCACCTCGTCGGGCAGGTGGTCGTTGATTTCCGCGTAGGTCAGGAAGCCGCGCTCCTTCCCCAGGATGATGAGGTTTTTCAGCTGCGTGCGGCGCGCTTCCGCTTCGACGGGCGTCAGCTCTTTCAGGGGAAGCAAGGCTTCGGTTTTCTTGGCGCTACCGCCTGGTTTTCTTCCACGTACAGCCACGGGCATTTCTCCGCTAAGATACCCGTCTGGCGATTGGCGCCGGGCGGGCAAAAAAAACGTTCAAAAACCCCCAATTCTACCCTAAGTAGGGGGCGTGTCCTGGCCTTTTTCGGAAGCTAGGATCGTGCCAGATCGTTGCATTCCTAGATCGATGAGCTCCTGCCGCTCCGCCGCGCTCAAGCTGGCCAGGGGGCGTGCGGCAAGCTCCTGCACGCGGCGCCGTTGCCAGTCGTCGCGCAACTGGCCGAGCGCGCCGTCGAATTCGGCGTTCCAGTCCCAGTCATCGTCTTTGTCGAGCAAATCCGTCATCAGTTCATCGACCAGGGCTGCCAATGGATGGCCGCGCGCGGCTTCGGAAAGGGCCGGCAGGCGAAGCGGCCCGATCTCGCACAACCAGGTAACCAGCTCCGCGACCGGGCGGCCCAGTGGATCACGCGTGTCGAGCCAGCGCGGATCGACGTCCGGCGCGCGCCGGGGATTCATCAAGAGCGTACGCGCCAGGCTACGCAGCCGCGAGGGCGCAGGCCGCCGCGGCATGCGCTGCACGGGCTGGCCGCTGCCACCGGGGCTTGCGCCCAGCAGGTTGAGTTCGTCAATCTGCAGATGCACAAGTTCCGCGACATGCCCCTGGATCAGGCGCGCGAGCAGCGGCGCCGCGATCTTCTGCAGCAGCGGTTTCGCATCCTTGATCAGGCCGGCCCGGCCCTCCTGGCTGCCCAGCTTGCGGTCGCGCGTCAATTCCCGCATCAGGAATGCCGAAAGCGGGACGGTCTCCGTCTCGAGCAGATGCAGAAAAGCGTCCCGGCCGCGGCTGCGGATGAAGCTGTCGGGATCCTCTCCCTCCGGCAGGAACAGGAAGCTGACTTCCTTGCCGTCCTGCAAGGCTTCCAGCGTGTTCTCGAGCGCGCGCCAGGCGGCCTTGCGTCCTGCGTCGTCACCGTCGAACGCGTAGATGAGGCGGTCCGTGTGCCGTAGCAGGATGCGGGCCTGAACGGGTGTCGTGGCGGTGCCGAGGGTGGCGACGGCAAAGTCCACCCCGTGCTGCACCAGCATCACGACGTCCATGTAGCCTTCGACGACGATGGCGCGGCCGGCCGCCTTGATCGCGGCGCGGGCCTCGAAGAGGCCGTAGATTTCCGAACCCTTGTGGAACAGCGGCGTTTCGGGCGAGTTGAGATACTTCGGCTCGCCGGCTCCAAGAACACGTCCGCCGAAGCCGACGATCTGGCCCTTGCCGTTGCGGATCGGGAACATGACGCGGTCGCGGAAGCGGTCGTGGCGGCCCCGCTCCCCGTCGATGACGAGGCCGACGGCGGCGAGCGCATCGGCCTGGTACTCCGCGAAGAGCCGTTTCAGCGGCGAGCCGTCGGGCGCATAGCCGATTCCGTAGCGGGCGGCGATCGTGCCCGTGAGGCCGCGCCGCTTCAGATAGTCGATCGCGCGGGGCGATTGCTTCAACTGCTGCTTGTAGAACCGGGCGGCCTGCTCCAGCGCATCCCGCATCACCGGTGGGGGACGGGGCCGCTCGGGCTGGCGGCTCGATTCCGGGACCGCAAGGCCGGTGTCCTGAGCGAGCGCCGCGACCGCATCGGGGAAGCTCATGTGCTCGTATTCCATCAGGAAGCCGAGCGCGGAGCCGTGCGCGCCGCAACCGAAACAATGGTAGAACTGCTTGGTCGGGCTGACGGTGAAGGACGGTGTCCGTTCGCTGTGGAAGGGGCAGCAGGCTTGGTAGTTCTGCCCCGCCTTCTTGAGCGGCACGCGGCGGTCGATGACGTCGACGATGTCGACGCGGGCGAGCAGGGTGTCGATGAAGTCGCGCGGGATCATGGTTGCCGCATGATAGCCCCCGCCGGCTGGCAGGCCCGGTTAGCCGGCGAGGTGGGCCTTGATCGTCGCGGACACCTGTGCCATGTCGGCACGGCCGGCAAGGCGGGGCCTCAACAGGGCCATCACCTTGCCCATGTCCTTCGGGCTGGCGGCGCCGGTTTCCGCGATCGCGGCCGCAACCGCCGCCTCGACTTCGCCGGGAGAGAGCTGTTCGGGAAGATAGGTCTCGAGAACGGCGAGTTCGGCCTGTTCCGCTGCAACCAGATCGTCCCGGCCGGCTGCCTGGAACTGGCTGATCGAGTCCCGGCGTTGTTTGATGAGCTTTTCGACGACGGTGCCGATGGCGGCATCGTCCAACTCGGCGCGTGCGTCGACTTCTTTTTGCTTGATGGCGGCGAGGAGGAGGCGGATCGTGCCGAGGCGCGCCGTTTCCCGGGCGCGCATGGCAGCTTTCATGTCGTCAGTGATGCGTGCCTTGAGCGACATGGATTTCGGTGGCGTGGTGCCGCCGTATCAGTACATCTTGGGAGGGAGTTGCTGGCTGCGCAGCCGCTTGCTCTGGCGCTTGACGGCGGCGGCGAGCTTGCGCTTGCGCTCGGCGGTGGGCTTCTCATAGAACTCGCGGGCGCGAAGCTCGGTCAGCAGACCCACTTTCTCGATGGAGCGCTTGAAGCGGCGGAGGGCAACGTCAAACGGCTCGTTTTCCTTGACTTTGATATGCGGCATTTTCGAAGACGGCTTCCTGGGAACGGGAAAAACAAGAATAATAGCACTGCCTCCCGCAATTTTCCAGTGCGCGTCTTTAACCCATGTTGGTGCTTGGCGTCGAATCCTCCTGTGATGAAACCGGCGTCGCGCTCTACGACAGCGCGCGGGGTCTGCTGGCGCACGCACTCCATTCTCAAGTGGCGATGCACGACGATTATGGCGGTGTCGTGCCCGAACTCGCCTCACGCGACCATATCCGCCGGGTGCTGCCGCTCACCCGACAGGTGCTGGCCGAAAGCGGCTGTTCGCTCGCGGATCTGGACGGCATCGCGTATACGCAGGGACCGGGGCTGGCGGGTGCGCTGCTGGTCGGCGCCGGCGTCGCGCGCGCGCTGGCCTATGCGCTCGATATCCCGGCCGTCGGCGTGCATCATCTTGAAGGCCATTTGCTGTCGCCCCTGATATCTGATCAGCCGCCGGCGTTTCCCTTCGTGGCCCTGCTGGTGTCGGGCGGCCATACGCAACTCATGCTGGTATCGGATGTCGGCCGTTATGCCCTGCTCGGGGAAACCTTGGACGACGCGGCCGGCGAGGCCTTCGACAAGACCGCGCAACTGCTGGGCCTGGGTTATCCGGGCGGGCCGGCGCTGTCGAGGCTGGCGGCGCGCGGCGACCCCGGCCGTTTCAGCCTGCCCCGGCCCATGCTCAACTCGGGCGATTTCGACTTCAGTTTCAGCGGATTGAAAACGGCGGTGCTGACCCTCGTGCGCAAGCAGGGGCTGGACGCGGCCGCCGACATCGCGGCTGCGTTCGAGGTGGCGGCGGTCGACGTGCTGGTCGGCAAGAGCCTGGCTGCCTGCAGACACGCCGCCGCGCGGCGCCTCGTCGTCGCCGGCGGGGTCGGCGCGAACGCCCGCCTGCGGGAGCAGCTTACGCGTGAAGCCGGCGCGCGCGGAATCGAGGTGTTCTACCCGCGCCTGGAATTCTGCACGGATAACGGCGCGATGATCGCCTACGCGGGCGCGCAGCGGATTGCGCACGCGCCTGCAAGCCTCGGGTTCGAGATCCGGCCGCGCTGGGATCTGGCAACGCTCGAACCGGTTTCTCGCTAGATTCGAAACAGCACGCCGCTCATCCGTCGCAGCGCCGCGCGTCGCTCGGGCGCCTCCGGGCAGAGCGTGGCGACCAGCGCCCAGAACTGCGGCGAATGGTCGAGATGGACGAGATGTGCGAGTTCGTGCGCGGCGACGTAATCGATGATTGCGAGCGGCGCCTGCACGAGCCGCCAGTTGAGGCGGATGTGCCCGCGCTGGGTGCAGCTGCCCCACTGCGTCCGCGCGTCGGACAGCGCGAAACGGCTCGGTCCTCGTCCCAGATGCCGTGCGATCCGCGTCAGCCGCCAGGCAAGCAGCCGTTCCGCGCGGGCATGGAGCCACGCGCGTACGAGTTCGCTCGCATCGCCATGCAGCGGCGCATACACGCGCAACACGCCGCGGTCGCGACTCACACCGCCGAACAATGAATCGCGGATATCGAGCTTGAGTGTCCGGCCCAGGTAGCGCACCTCGCCCGATGCGATGGCCGGCGGTTCCATGCACGCCTGCAGCCGGGTCCAGGTGCGTTGCAGCCAGTCGCGCTGCTGTAGCAGATAGCGTGCGATCTCGGTACGCGGCGTCCAGCTTGGCGCATGGATGCGCACCTCGCCGGCGGTGACGGTCAGCCCCAAAGTGCGGCGGCGGCGCGAGCGCCGAAGGCGGTACGGGACCGCGGCGTCGCCGAGTTGCAGGACGCCGCTATTCGCGTGCGGCAGCAGGGGGCAGCCTCGCCATTTCGGCCTCGATCCAGGCCTCGACCTCCCGGGTGAGCTCGGCGGCGCTCCGCCCGCTGGTTTCGATCGGCGGGCCGATGCGCACCGTTACGGTGCCGGGCCGCTTGACGAAGGCGTTCTTCGGCCAGACTTCGCCCGCGTTGTGGGCAACCGGCACGATGGGCGCGCCGGCCTCCACGGCCAGCCGGCTGCCGCCGATCCCGTAGCGGCCCTTCTCGCCCGGCGCGACGCGCGTGCCTTCGGGGAATACCAGTACCCAAAACCCCTGTTCGAGCTTGGCCCGGCCCTGGGTGACGATCTGCTTCAGCGCCTCGCGCCCGGCGGCGCGGTCGATGGCGATCGGATTGAGCAGGCGGAAAGCCCAGCCGAAGAACGGGATCTTCAGCAATTCGCGCTTGATTACCGGCGAGACCGGTGGGAACAGGAAGAGGAAGGCGACCGTCTCCCACGCGGACTGGTGTTTGGCGAGCACGACGGCCGGCTGCGCCGGCAGGTGCTCGCGCCCTTCCACCACGTAACGGATGCCGAGCACCCAGCCCGCGAGCCAGATCACGCTGCGATTGTAGCCGGTGATGGCGCGGTAGCGCGTGTGCGCCGGGAAAGGGAGGCTGAACAGCGCGATCAGGCTGAAAAAAACCGTCAATAGCGTCTGCAAGGCGGCAAAAGCGAGTGAGCGAACCAGATTCATGCCGCCTTGAGCAGATGGTCGGCCACCTCGCCGAGATCGGCAAACACCGTGGTGCCTTCGGGCAGGCCGCCGGCGGCAAGCGTCTTCTCGCCCTTGCCGGTGCGCACCAGCAGGGGCTGTGCCCCCACGCTCGCAGCCGCCAGCAGGTCGCGCAAGGAATCGCCCACTGCCGGTACGTCGGTGAGTTCGCGGCCATAGCGTGCCGCGATTTCCTCGAAAAGTCCCGGTTTGGGCTTGCGGCAGGCGCAATCGGATTCGGCGGTGTGGGGGCAATAGAACACGGCCTCGATTCGTCCACCGGCTTGTGCCACCGATCGGTGCATCTTGGTATGGATGGCGTTGAGCGTCCCCATTTCGAACAGTCCGCGCGCGAGACCCGACTGATTCGTCGCGACAACGACGCGCCAGCCCTCGCGGGTCAGGCGGGCGATCGCTTCCAGGCTGCCGGGAATGGGCTTCCATTCGTCGGGGCTTTTGATGAACTGGGCGGAATCATGGTTGATGACGCCGTCGCGATCGAGAATGATCAGCTTCATGACAGGAAAGTTTACGCCGCCAGGCGCGACAGATCCGCCACCCGGTTCATCGCCCGGTGCAGCTGATTGAGCAGCGCAAGCCGATTCGCCTTCAGTGCCGGATCCTCGGCGTTCACCATCACGTGGTCGAAGAAGGCGTCGACCGGTGTCTTGAGGGCCGCGAGCGCCTGCAGCGACGCCGTGTAGTCCCCGGCCGCGAATGCAGCATCGGCGCGCGGCACCACCGAGTCGAGCGTCTCGAACAGCGTCCGCTCCGCTGGCTCGACGAAGCGCGCGGGGTCCGCTGCCGCGCCGATCCCGCCCTCGGCCTTCTTCAGGATGTTGCCGACGCGCTTGTTCGCGGCGGCGAGGCTGGGGGCTTCCGGCAGTCCGGCAAACTCCCGGACTGCGCGGATCCGCGCGAGCACGTCGTGCAGCGGCGGCATGTTCGCGAGCACCGCTGCGACGTGTTCGGCGCCGTAGACGGGCGCGAGCTGGTTCGCGCTGCGTTCGTAGATGAACAGCGTGACTTCTTCGGCCACGTTTGCGCTCAGCACGCCTTCCGGAAACACCGATTCCGCGCGCTCGATCAGCGCACCGAGTTCCAGACGCAATGTCGCGCCCTCGACGATGCACATCGCGCCGAGCAGCTGGAAGGATTTGATGATCGACAGCGCGTGGCGGCGCAGCGCGAAGGGATCCTTGTCTCCCGTCGGCTTGAGCCCGATGCCCCAGATGCCCACCAGGATCTCGATCCGATCGGCGATCTGGAGGATTTCGCTGACGAGGTTGGAGACTTCCTCCGTTTCGTCGCGGCGCACGAGGTACTGGTCGGCGATCGCCTGCGCCACGCGTTCGTCCTCGCCGTCATGGCGCGCGTAATAGCCGCCCATGATCCCCTGCAACTCCGGAAACTCGCCGACCATGCCGGTGAGGAGATCGGCTTTTGCGAGCAGTGCGGCGCGATCCGCCAGGGCGACGTCGGCGTCGAGCTGCGATGCGACCCAGCGTGCGATCGCGCGTACGCGCTCCACACGGTCGCCCTGGCTGCCGAGGCGGTTGTGGTACACGACCTTCGCAAGCCCCGGCACACGGCTCTCGAGGGTCTTGCGGCGATCCTGGTCGAAGAAGAACTTGGCATCGGCGAGCCGCGGGCGCACCACGCGTTCGTTGCCGCCGATGACCGCGGATGCGTCGTCCGGATGGATGTTGGAGACGATCAGGAAACGGTTCGTGAGCCGGCCCGTCGCGTCGAGCAGCGGGAAGTATTTCTGGTTCGCCTTCATGGTGAGGATGAGGCATTCCGGCGGCACTTCAAGAAAGGCCTCGTCGAACGCCCCGGCCAACACGTTGGGATGCTCCACCAGTGCGGTGACCTCGTCGAGCAGCGCATCGTCCTCCACTGGTTTCAAGCCCAGCGGGGTTGCCGCGGCTACGAGCTGGCGTTCGATTTCCGCGCGGCGCTCGGAGAAGCTCGCGATCACGCCGCCTTCCTCCCGCATCTGCGCGGCATAGTTGTCCGCACTGCGAATCGAGACCGGATTCACGCGCGCCTCGAAGCGGTGCCCCTGCGTCGTGCGTCCCGCCGCGAGGCCGAGCACCGACACGGGCACGACCTCGGAGCCATGAAGTGCGACCAGGCCGTGAACCGGACGCACGAAGTTGACCGTGCTCCAGCCGTCGGCGAGTTGATAGCTCATGGCCTTGGGTATCGGCAACCCGCCCATCGCCGTTTCGACGGCGCGCTGCAGGCCTTCGGCAAGCACGATCCCGGGCGCGACGCTGTCGTGGAACAGCGCTTCGTTCTTGCCTTCGCCCTCGCGGCGCAGTCCGGCTGCCGCCGAAGCGTCCGCACCAAGCGCGGCAAGCCGCTTGAGCAAGGCCGGCGTCGGATTGCCTTCGGCGTCGAGCGCGACGGCGACCGGCATCAGCTTGGTCGATACCGGCTTATCGGCGGCGCGCGCCGCAACGCCCGAGATGTGGGCGCCGAGACGGCGCGGAGAGGCGAAGCCGGTGATGCCAGCGCTGGCATCGGCAAGCCCCTGGGCGATCAGGCTCTCCGCGAGCCCGCGCGCGAAGGACACCCCCAGCGCCTTGAGCGCCTTCGGCGGCAATTCTTCGACGAAAAGTTCGACCAGCAGATTTGCGGTGCTCATGCGCGTGCCGCCTTCTTTTCGGCGCGGCTTTCGGCGTGCGCCAGGGCTTCCTCGGCCCATTCCTGCGGGGCCATCGGGAAGCCGAGCCGTGCACGGCTGTCGAAGTAGCTCCTTGCGACGCTCCGCGCCAGATTGCGGATCCGCCCGATGTAGGCCGCGCGCTCGGTGACCGAAATCGCTCCGCGCGCGTCGAGCAGGTTGAAGGTGTGCGCGGCCTTGAGCACTTGTTCGTATGCCGGCAGCGCGAGCTGAGCCGCCATGAGCTCCTGCGCGGTCCGTTCGTGAGCCGCGAACGCGGTCAGCAGGAAATCGGCGTCGCTGTGCTCGAAGTTGTACGCGCTCTGCTCGACTTCGTTCTGATGGTAGACGTCACGGTAGGTGAGCCCGTCGGTCCAGGTCAGGTCGAACACGCTCTCGACGCCCTGCAGGTACATCGCCAGACGTTCGAGACCGTAGGTGATCTCGCCGGTGATCGGTTTGCAGTCGATGCCGCCGATCTGCTGGAAATAGGTGAACTGGGTGACCTCCATGCCGTTCAGCCAGACTTCCCATCCGAGCCCCCAGGCGCCGAGTGTCGGGTTTTCCCAGTCGTCCTCGACGAAGCGCACGTCGTTTTTCTTGAGGTCGAAGCCGAGGGCTTCCAGCGAGCCGAGATACAGTTCCAGGATGTCGGCAGGCGCCGGCTTGAGTACCACCTGGAACTGGTAGTAATGCTGCAGGCGGTTCGGATTCTCGCCGTAGCGGCCATCCTTCGGCCGGCGCGAGGGCTGAACGTAGGCGGCTTTCCATGGCTCGGGACCGAGTGCGCGCAGGAAGGTCGCGGTGTGCGAGGTGCCGGCGCCGACCTCCATGTCGTAGGGTTGCAGCAGCGCGCACCCGCGCTCGCCCCAGTAGCGTTGCAGGGTGAGGATGATGTCCTGGAAGGTGGATTTCACGGGGAATGGACAGCTTGTCGGTAAGCCCGCATTCTAACGTGCCTGCCGGGTTTCTTAAGCGACGCCGGATTCGAGCAGTTCGATCTCACCGGACAGTTCGAGCCAGTTTTCCTCTTCCCGTACCAGATCCTCGGTGACGGCCTGCAACCGGTGCCCGGTCTCGGTGATCTGCGCGACCGAGAGCGTGCCCGCCAGTTGCGCTTCGAGCGCGTCCTTTTCATCGCGCAACTCCGCCATACGCGCATCGAGCTTGCCGAGTTCCTGCCGCAACGCCTTGAGCCGCCCGACGGACGGCTGGCGTCGTGGGGGTGCGGGTGAAGGAGGCTTCGGCGCGGTCTCCGCGCTTTTGAGACGTTCGCGGACCCGCTTTGCCTCATCGAGCAGATAACGCTGGTAGTCGTCGAGATCGCCGTCGAAATCGGTGACGCCACCACGGCTCACCAGCCAGAATTCGTCACACACCGCACGCAGGAGCGCGCGGTCGTGGCTCACCAGCATCAGCGTGCCCTCGAATTCGTTCAACGCGACGGCAAGTGCCTCCCGCGTCGGGAGGTCGAGATGGTTGGTCGGTTCGTCGAGCAGCAGGAGATTCGGGCGCTGCCACACGAGCATGGCGAGCACGAGCCGCGCCTTCTCGCCGCCGCTCATGATGCCGACGGCCTGCGCGACCATGTCGCCCGTGAACTGAAAACTGCCGAGAAAGTTGCGCAGATCCTGTTCGCGCGTACTGAAGGTGCCCGAACCGTTGGCCACGGTATCGCGCGTGAGGCGGATCATGTGGCCGAGAGGCGTGTCGTCGGGGCGCAGCACGTCGAGTTCCTGCTGTGCGAAATAGCCGATTTTGAGGCCCTTGCCTTCGACGATCTCGCCGGCGAGCGGGCGCAGCGTGCGGGCGATCGTCTTCACCAGCGTCGACTTGCCCTGTCCGTTGGCGCCGAGAATGCCGATCCGCTGGCCGGCGAGTACGGAACGATCGATGTGGCGCACGATCGCGGTTTCGCCATAGCCCGCGCTGACGCCGTTCAGCGTGAACATGGGGTTGGGCAGGTTCTCCGGCGGCTGGAATTCAAAGGCGAAGTCGGAGGCGGTGAGCACGGGCGCGATCTTCTCCATCCGCTCGAGCGCCTTGACCCGGCTCTGGGCCTGTTTCGCCTTGGTCGCCTTGGCCTTGAAGCGATCGATGAAGTGCTGCAGGTGGGCGATCCTGTCCTGCTGGCGCGCGTATGCCGCCTGCTGCAATATGAGTTGCTCGGCGCGCATTTCCTCGAAGGTGCTGTAGTTGCCGCCGTAGCGGGCGAGTTTGCCGTTCTCGATGTGCAGGGTGACCGCGGTCACCGCATCGAGGAACTCGCGGTCGTGGCTGATGATGAGCAGCGTGCCGGGGTACTTCTTCAGCCAGGCTTCGAGCCACACGAGCGCGTCGAGATCGAGATGGTTGGTGGGTTCGTCGAGCAGCAGAAGATCGGAGGGGCACATCAGTGCGCGCGCAAGCTGCAGGCGCATGCGCCAGCCGCCTGAGAAGCCGTTGACCGGCCGCTCGAGCTCGTGCACCTGGAAGCCGAGGCCGAGGATCAGTGCCTGCGCCCGCGCCCGTGCGTCGTGCGCACCGGCGTCGGCGAGCGCGGTATAGGCATGTGCCATGCGTTCGCCGTCGCCGCTCGCTTCGGCCGCCGCTACCTCGCGCTGCGCCTCGGCCAGGCGGGTGTCGCCCGCGATGACGAAATCGGTCGCCGGCTCATCGGTTTCCGGCATGTTCTGCTCGACCTGCGCCATCTGCCATTGCGGCGGCAGCGAAAAATCGCCGCGATCCTCATGCAGATTCCCGGTCAGCAGCGCGAACAGGCTCGACTTGCCCGCGCCGTTGCGGCCGACGAGTCCGAGCCTCTCGCCCGGATTGATCGTGACCGAGGCGTCGTCGAGCAGCAGCTTGGCGCCACGCCGGAGACTGAGGTTCTTGAGGATGATCATGCAAGGCTGCGGCGCGCGGAACACGGACCGCCGAATCGAAAGCGCGATTCTACTCCGTGCGGCAGGTGGCTCATGCGCGTCGAAACGTCCGGGTCCTCGACAGGGAGCGTCGGATTCTCGTCAGCGGCGCGTCCGGGCATGGCCGGCGGTGCGCTGTTTTTCCGGATTTCTCCAGCTTTGGGAGCCTGCGGCCGGGCAGGCACGTCTGTTGCATGGTGATCCGCATATCGCGTATGTGGAGAACGTCATGAAACTTCAACTCGGCCAGAAACAACTCATTCTCGAACTCAGCAAGAAGCCTTTCGCCTGGTTCCAGGGACAGACCGAACGCATGCGCCTCACCAGCCTCTCGTTCCTGTTCGTGCAGCTCTCGCTGTTCGCGCGTCGGCCGGGCTGATGCAGCTCGGTCGACGCTTCAATGTGAGCGTCACCCTCTCCGGCTCACCGCTGGGTTTCTTCAGCGGCAGCACGTGCCGGATGTCGATGCTCAGCTTTACGCTGTGTTTCATCGAGTTCCGGGTGTTGCGCCGCATGGCCTGCCCCGAAAGCTAGTCCGGCGAATTGCGGCGGATTTCCAGCGTCGCTTCCAGGCCGCCGCCGGGGCGGTTCGCCAACGATATCTTCCAGCCGTTCGCTTCCGCCAGCTGGCGCACGAGCGCCAGCCCCAGGCCGCTGCCGCCCGTGGCCTGGGAGCGAGAGGCCTCGATGCGGTAGAACGGCCTGAACACTTTCTCCAGCTGATCGTCGGGGATGCCGGGCCCGGTATCGCGCACGATCACCCGTGCAACGCGCTCCGAACACTCGAGCGCGATTTCCGCCGTGCCGCCGCCGTAGCGTTGTGCGTTCTGGATCAGGTTCGAGACGATCTGCCGCAACGCCAGCCGCCCGGCCTCGATCTCGCATGGCGTGGCGCCCGGCCACGCCAGCCCGCTGTCGGCAGCCGCCTCTTCCAGCAGTAGTGCAAGGTCGATCCGCGTCGGTGTTTCGGCCTGCGTCGTGCGCGCGAGTTCGAGGTAGCCCGTGATCAGCCGGTTCATATCTTCGAGATCGGCGATCGCACGATCGATGCGTGCCGGGTCCGGCGCATCGCGCAGCATTTCCAGGTTCAGCTGGAGGCGCGTCATCGGCGTGCGCAGATCATGCGAGATTCCCGCCAGCAAGGTGGTCCGGTTGTCCAGCAGTTCACGCACCTCGGCTGCCATGGTATTGAAACGGCGTGCGAGCTCGGCGAGCTCCGCGGGGCCGGTTTCCGGCAAGGGATCGGGCAGGGCGCCGGCGCCGACCTGGCTCGCTGCCCTCGCGGCGCGTGCGAGCGGCGCGGTGATGCGCCGCACGAGGAAGAGGGCGGTCAGGAGCGTGAGCAAGGTGCCCAGCGCCGCCACCGCGATGGCGGCAAGCGGCAGCTTGACCGCATACCGTGCCGGAAAGAAGCCGGCACGCAAGTCGTGGCCGCCCACCGGGATGTCGACCCATACGGCCCGTGTATCCGGAACGCCGCGCAGCTCGACCGGTTCGCCCAGCCGCCTGCTCAGCGCATCCTCGATCTGGGTGTGGAACGCGAATCCCGGCGCGTGCCCTGTCGCGCCGACGTCCGCCGTCGTCAGGCGCAGGCCGTGGCGACGCGCCAGTTCGTGCTCGAAGGCCACGCGTGTCGCTGGAGGAAGTTCGGCCCAGGTCTGAGCCGAGAGCACGATGAGGCCTGCAAGATCGTCCGCAGAGCGTTCCGCGACGGGAACGATCAGGGTGCGATAGACGACCCAGAACGCCGCCACCTGGAAAACCACGAAAGCCAGGGCCAGCGTGATGGCAGTGCGGGTGTAGAGCGAGTCCGCGAGCCGCCTCACCCTTTGCCCTGAGGGATGAACATGTACCCCTGGCCGCGCTGGGTGCGGATGTAGGCGGGGTTCGACGGGTCATCCTCGATCTTCTTGCGCAGACGGTTCACACGCACGTCGATGCTGCGGTCGAAGGGGTCGCGCTCGAAGCCGCGCAGCCGGTCCATCAGCCAGTCGCGCGATAGCGCGCGGTTGGCGTGGATGATGAAAATCTCCAGCAGTTCGTATTCGCCGCCGGTGAGTGTGATTTCGACGTCATCGCGCGCGAGCGTGCGCGCGTCGAGGTTGACGCTGAAAGGGCCGAACCGCATGAGGCGAGGGGCCTCCGCCGCAGTGGTGGAACCGGCTGCCGCGCCGCGCCGGAGCACGGCGCGGATGCGTGCGAGCAATTCGCGCGGATTGAACGGCTTGGGCAGGTAGTCGTCGGCGCCGACCTCGAGACCGATGATGCGGTCGATGTCTTCGCCCTTGGCGGACAGCATGATGATGGGAGGAAAGCCCGGTTGCGCACGCAGCCGGCGTGCGACCGACAGGCCATCCTCGCCGGGCATCATCCAGTCGAGCACCAGGAGGTCCGGCAACCGGGAGGCGAGCAGGCGGTCGAGCGCCACGGCGTCCTCGGCGATCTCGACCGCATAACCCTGGCCCGTCAGGTATTCGGCAACGAGCTCGCGGATGCCGGGGTCGTCATCGGTGACGTAGACGGTCTCCTTTTCCATGGCGGCAACTATAACAGCGGGAAAACCGGCCGCCGTGCGCGCGGTTACACAGTGTTACAAAATCGTCCTTGCGTGAAACAGTGCGCTTACCTTGTCCCGCCACACTGCGAAGCGTGGAAGCGGAGCATCGCCCACGGAAATGGAGATCGAGACCAAGATGAACACCCTGCAGAAGACGACCCCCCGGCTGATGGCGCTCCTTGGAGTCGCGGCACTCGGGCTGGCGTTCGCCATCCCGGCCCACGCAGCCCCCGGCTATCCAGAGGGTGCTTTCATCGTGGCCAAGCGCGAGGCGCGTGACGAGGCACGCCAGAACCCGCGCGATACGCGTGGCGATGCACGTCGCGATCGCCGAGGCGAAGCCGGATCGGAGGAGTCGCGGGGCTATGGCTACGGGTACGAGCGTCGCCAGCAGAAAGACCGTGACGACGACGAGCGCCGTCGCGATCGCCGCTGAACGGACACACTAGGAGAACGATGATGAAAGCCCGCTTTCTGAACGCCAGCCTGCTCGGCGCGCTGCTCGCCGCAAGCGGGGCCGCGCATGCCGGCCCGGGTGCGAGTGACGGCTACACCGCCCGTGCCCGGGTCTTTGCGAGTACACCCGTGTACGAGACGATCAACGAGCCACGCCAGGAATGCTGGACGGAGACCGTCGGCTACGAGCGGCACACCTATCGAGAGCCCGGCGCGGGCGCGGCCGTCCTCGGTGCGATCGCCGGCGGGCTGATCGGCTCCACCGTCGGCAAAGGCGATGGCCGCATCGCCGCCGCTGCGGTCGGTGCCGCGACCGCAGCGGTCGTCGGTGACCGGGCGCGGCAGGGCGGCAGCCGCTACGAATCGGTGCCGCGGCAGGTCGAGCGTTGCCAGACGCGCGACAGCTTCCGCGAAGTGCTCGCCGGCTACGACGTGCGCTACCGCTTCGACGGCCGGGAGTACGTCACCCGCATGCCCTACGACCCCGGCAACTGGCTGACCCTCGACGTGAGTTTCACCGTGGCAGAGGACCGGCGCGACGCGCGCTGGGACAAGCGCCGCAACCACTGGGACGACTGACGCCACTTCGGCACTGACGCCCATACTTGAAAAAGGAGAATCGCCATGATTCGCAAGCTTCTTCTCGCAACTGCCCTGCTCGGCGCATCGACGGCAGCCCTCGCCCATGGCGGCCGCGTCTATGCCGATCCCTACGTTTCCTTCTCCATCGGAAGCGGACCGTACAGCGGCGTGAGCATGTCGTATTCGTCGGGGGGCCGGTACTGGGGCCCGACGTCCTACTATGCTCCCGCGCCCGTCGTCGTGGTGCCGGCGCCGCACTATCGCGGCTATTCGGCGCCCGCCGCGTACGGCCATCGATACCGGAACCGGCATGAGGAGCGGCGATACGAGCGGCGACACGATCGCCACTACGGTCATCGCCATCACCACTACCGGTAACTGAGCCGCTCGGCAGGGAGGGTGCGTATTCCGCGGCGCGGTTGACCGCGAAGTCCCTCCCGAGCGTGCTGCCCCCATCACGCCCCGCACGGCATCGCGGGGCGTTTTCGGTCAAGTTCGATCCGAAGCGCGAGCCATGATGTGATTCAGGCTGCGCGTCACGCGGCAACACGTCTGCGCCGGTTCCGGGAACTATGGGCTTCAGGCATAGAGCATGGCGGGGGGCCGGCGCGAAGGGTGTGCACGTGCATTGCGGCAAGCGCAGTGCACGCCGCAGGAAAGGGCATCAGCCCTTGATGCAGATGACGGGTTTGACTTTCACGACTCGGCGCGCAAGCCCGGCGTGCTCGGCTGCCTCGACGACCGCGCCGACATCCTTGTAGGCGCCCGGCGCCTCCTCCGCGATGCCTCGCAGAGACGGACTACGGATCAGGATCCCGCGGGCGCCGAGCTCGTCCACCAGGGCGCGGCCGCGCCACTGCCGCGTCGCCTGGTGGCGGCTCATCGAACGGCCTGCCCCATGGCAGGCGGAACCGAACGCGCGAGACATGCTCTGGAGGGTTCCGGCGAGCACGTAGGATGCGGTTCCCATGCTGCCACCGATCAGTACCGGCTGGCCGACATCGCGCAGCGCGTCGGGCAGGGACGGGTGCCCCGGCCCAAGTGCACGCGTGGCCCCTTTGCGGTGAACATAGAGTCGGCGCGACTGGCCGTCGACGATGTGCGATTCTTCCTTGCAGGTATTGTGGGAGACGTCGTAGAGCAATGTCAGCGATGTCTCCGGAAAGAACTCCGCGAACACCTGGCGCGCGAGGTGCGTGAGGATCTGACGGTTGGCGAGCGCGCAGTTGATGGCCGCGCGCATGGCGCCGATATAGGCCTGGCCGAGGGACGACCGAATGGGCGCGCATGCGAGCTCGCGATCGGGCAGGGTGATGCCGTGTTCCGGTGCGGCCAGAACCATGCGCCGAAGAAACTCGGTGCCGATCTGATGCCCGAGACCGCGTGAACCCGAGTGAATGCTGACGACCACCTCGCCCTGGCGCAACCCGAAGCGTTCCGCAGCCTCGCTGTCGTAGACTTCGGCGACTTCTTGCAGCTCGAGGTAATGGTTGCCGGAACCGAGCGTGCCCATTTCGTCACGCTGACGGCGTTTGGCCTGGTCCGAGACCTCGCCAGGCTCGGCGCCGGCGACGCAGCCGCGCTCCTCGATGCGCTCGAGGTCGGCCTCGCTGCCGTAGCCGCGATCGACCGCCCAGCGCGCTCCGCCGCGGAGCATCGCTTCCGTTTCCGCAGCGTCGAGCCGCAACTGGCCGGTGCTGCCGACGCCGGCCGGAACGTGGGCGAAGAGGCGATCCGCGAGGCGCTCCTTGAATGGCGCGATGGCCTCGATGGACAGGCCGGTGTGCAGCGTGCGCACGCCGCACGAGATGTCGAAGCCGACGCCGCCGGCGGAGATCACGCCGCCGGCGGCCGGGTCGAACGCTGCGACCCCGCCGATCGGGAATCCGTAGCCCCAGTGGGCGTCGGGCATCGCATACGCGGCCTGTACGATACCGGGCAGGGTGGCGACGTTGGTGAGCTGTTCGTGGACCTTGTCGTCCATCTCGCGGATCAAGGCCTCGCCGGCGTAGACGACGGCGGGCACGCGCATATCGCCGAACGGCGCGACGTGCCATTCGTACTCCGACACGCGTTCAAACTGCCTGGGATTCATTTCACACGTCCACTACACATTGCGCGAGCCATCGCCCGGATTCATCCTGCCCTACTCGCAGTTCAGTATAGGTCGCACCCTTGATTTCGACGGCGGGCTGATGGCGCTTTGGATCAACCGCTTCACCCCAGGCGCTTCCCTGCAGGCGTGTCGTCCCTTCGAGCGCGACTTCAAAGCGGCCGAAGAGCATGTTCCGCGTGGCCATCTCCATGATCAGGGCGTTCAGCCAGTCGACCAGCAGGAGTTCGGCGTCCGGCGCATCGCAGGCGATGGGCACGGCCTGCGATGGGGCGACCGCGCCAGGGTCGGTTACCACCGCCGTCATTGCGAGTGCGGCCTGTTCGAAAGCCGTCGCGAGCGTCGGGCCGACGCCACGCACGCCGATGTCGGCCTGATGCGGAAAGTGCTCCCAGTAGGATGATTTTCCCTCGCGGCGCCAGTTCGCCACGGCTTCGGCACGCGCCTGGAAAACGGCGTCCCGGATGCGGGTCGGCTCGGTGCGCCGCGCCACCGCGCCGGCGTCGACGGTCTGCGCCGCGCGCAGTGCCTGGCGCAGATGGTCCGCAGCCGGGTAGGGGGCCGCTTCGTAGCCTGGCCGCCCGCGGAAATCGCATTCGCAGGCTTTGAGGAAATCCTCGAAGCGTTCCGGCCGACGGAAGGCGTCGACCCGTTCCAGCAGCTCGATGAGGGTACCGGGACGCAGTTCGAGCGCGCGGTGGGCATTGCCGTGGTCGCGCGCAACGGCCAAAGCGAGTTCCCGGCATTCGTTCGGGACGCGAATGCGTTCACACACGGTGCGCACCAGTTCGACGCCCGCGGCCTCGTGGCCGGCGTGCGCGGGCCACTGTTCCGGTGGGGTGACCCCCTTGCCCAGATCGTGCATCAGCGCCGCGAACCGCACCCGCAGGCTCATGCCCTGATGTGCGGCCCAGTCGATCACCAGCATGATGTGTACGCCGGTATCGACTTCAGGATGGTGCTCCGGCCGCTGCGGCACGCCAAACAGGCGTTCGATCTCGGGGAAGAGTCGGGCCAGTGCACCGCATTCGCGCAGCACCTGGAACATGCGTGAGGGCCGGGCTTCCATCAGGCCACGCGCCATTTCCTGCCAGACGCGTTCCGGCACCAGCGCGTCGACCTCGCCGCTTTCGACCATCTGCCGCATCAATGCGAGGGTTTCCGGCGCGATGACGAAATCGGGCAGACGGGCCGCGAAGCGCGCGACCCGCAGGATGCGGACGGGATCCTCGGCGAACGCGGCGCTCACGTGGCGGAAGATGCCCGCTTCCAGGTCGTGCCGGCCGCCGTAGGGATCGATCAGCATGCCGGCCTCATCCTCGGCCATCGCGTTGATGGTGAGGTCGCGGCGCTGCAGATCGTCCTCGAGTTTCACCGCCGGCGTCGCGTAGACGGTGAATCCCCGGTAGCCGCGGCCGGATTTGCGTTCCGTCCGGGCGAGCGCATATTCCTCGCGTGTGACCGGGTGCAGGAAGACGGGAAAATCCTTGCCTACCGGCTGGAAGCCTCGCGCCACCATGTCTTCCGGCGTTGCGCCGACGACGACGTGATCCCGGTCGGCGACCGGCCGTCCGAGCAAGCGGTCCCGCACCGCACCGCCGACGATGTAGATCCGCATCGCCGGCGGCATGGCTGCCTCAGCGACGCGCGCTCTCGCGGTACGCTTCGTACCGTCCGCGCGGCGTATCCGCGCGCAGGTACGCCGGTGCGATCGCCTCGAGCGCGCTGGGCTGGAAACAGAACACCGCCGGCCAGCCGTCACGGCAGACGTTGTCGGTCATCATCGAGTAGTAGTTGTCGCGGGTCATCAGCTTGCGGCCCGGCTTGTACTCCATCGCCCACGCCTGGAGATACGACGACATGTTGCCCAGCGGAACGATACGGCGGCGCCGGCCGGTGATCTTGCCGACGTAGCGCACGAGTTCCTGGAGCGTATAACTCTCCGGTCCGCACAGGTCGTAGGCCGCGCCGAACGTCGCGGGATTTTCCAGGCTGTCTGCGTAGGCCCGCGCGACGTCGCCGACGAATACCGGCGCGAAGCGCGCCTCGGCGTTGGCGAGCGGCAGCACGGGCGCGTGCTTGAGCAGGCGGGCAAACATGGAGAGGAAGCTGTCGCCGCGTCCGAAGATCACCGACGGCCGGAAGATCGTGACCTCGAGCCCGTAGCCGTGAACGAACTTCGGTCCGTTGAGATACCAGTTCTCGTGCTCGACGTGGTGGCGACCCGCCTCGCGAACCAACGCTTCGCCGATGCCCTTGGACCGCTGGTAGGCCGAGCGCGAGTTGGGGTCTGCGCCGAGTGCGCTCATATGAAGCAGGCGCGGCACGCCCGTTTCGCCCATCGCCTGGACGATCTTGCGGGGCAGTTCGATGTGCGTCGCCTGGAAATCGCCGCGCCGGGCGCTCGGAATATCGACGCGGGAAATCCGCTTCTCGTGGAGGATGCCGACGAGGTTGATGACGGCGTCCATGCCGCGGAAGTTCTGGATGAGCTCCGGCTGGTCGTGCACGTCGGCCTCGACCACCTCGACGGTGGGCAGCAGGATCAGACCTTTCGCGGCTTCGCGGCGGCGGCTCAGGACACGCACGTGGTAACCGCGCGCGGCGAGTTCACCCACGAGCCGGGTACCGACGAAACCGGATCCGCCGAGGACGCAGATATTTCGAATCTTCATGGGTTCATTGCTCAACTCTGATGATGCAACGCGATTCTAGTCGGCCACCGGCCCGAGTTCCAGCGCAACCCCGGTGGTGGGGCCTGATGTCACCCTCGCCCCGGGACGGTTCCGAGCCGATCTTTCAGCAGTACGGAAGGCTGTCCGAAGCGCGCCGCGTAATACATGGCGTTGCTCATCACCTTCTTTACGTAATCGCGCGTCTCGGAGAAAGGTATCGACTCGATATAGATCGCGGCCTCCATCGGCGCCGCGTCGCGCCAGCGTTGCGCACGGCTCGGCCCCGCGTTGTATGCGGCTGTGGCGAGCACCGGCGAACCGTCCAGACTCGTCTGGACGTGCTTCAGGTAATACGTGCCGAAGCGGATGTTTTGGGCCGGATCCTGTAGTTCATCGGGATGAAAGCCGCGGATTCCGAGCCGATCTGCGATCCAGCGCGCGGTTGCCGGCATGATTTGCATCAGGCCGGAGGCGCCCACGCGTGAGCGCGCGCCGCTCACGAAGCGGCTTTCCTGGCGGATCAGGCCGAACATCCACGCTTCGTCGATCTCATTCTCGCGCGCGGCGCGCTGCGCGAGTTCGCGATAGGGTGCCAGGAAGCGCAGCTCGAAATCGTGCAGCTCGCGCGTGCGCTCGGCGGTGTTGATCGCGCGGTCGTACCACTCCGCGCGACGGGCGAGCTCGGCCGCCGCGAGCAGTTGAGGATCCGAAAACCCCTGGATTGCCCAGTTCCATTCAAGGGCGGCGTCACCCCGGAGCCCGAGTTCATGCAGCGCGAATGCGCGCACGATGCCGGGGTGACGCCCCACCCGGACCAATTCATCGGCGTCGATCTTGGTGCTGCCGGAGGGCGGGCCGACGATGGGCCCCAACTCCTCCTGTGCGAGTTGGCCGTAATAGTGATGCTCGCGGGAGAGCTCCAGGAAAATCGGTGTCGCCTCCACGCGCCTGCCGGCCGCCAGCAGAGCCCGCGCCTGCCAATAGCGCCACGTGGGCTGGATGCGTGTTGCACCTCCCATGCTTCCGATCGCCTGCTGCAGCGCTTGCCAGTCGCCGGCGCGGAGTGCCGCGCGTGCCCACCACTCGCGCTGAAAGTCGTCCAGGGCGGCTGCGCCCGCGCGGGCGAACCAGGGCAGTGCGGCGGCCTCGTGCCGGCGTGCGGCCCAGGTCGCAAGCCGGGCCCAGGCCGTTTTCAAAGTGTCCGCATCCAGCCGTGGTGCCCACCTCGCCAGTGCCGGCTCGGCTTGTGCGGTATCGCGCCGGGCGAGCTGTTCGAATGCGTAGAGCAGGATCTCACGATCCGCCCGTCGGCTGGGGTCAAGCGCGCGCGCGCCCAACAGGCGTGCCGGATCGGCGCCTGCCTGCTCGAGCAGGGCTGATGCCGGGCGCTGCGCTTCCGGCAGGAGCTGCGCGACCGCACGCGCAACGCCAGGATTGCCGGCCTCGAGCGCGAGGCGCAGGCGACGCCAGGCATCCGCCTCGCTGATAAGGCCCGCGGCCGCGAGTTGTTCGAACAGCGGCGTACACACGGACGGCAGATCGCGCCCCGTGAACCACAGCGCGACGGCCTCGCGCTGACGGCGGCGATCACCCAGCGCCCATTCGGCGCGATACGCGTAGCACTGGTGTGCGGTGTCGGGTCGCATCAGACGCGGGTACTCGGTACGGTAGGCGGCCCACGCTTCGCGCGCGCCGAGCGTTTTCAGCCAGTCCGCGCGTAATGCTTCGGCCATTCGGGTTTCCGGGTAACGTGCCAGGAAATCGGCGATGCGCGCGTCCTCGGTGTTGCGCGTCGACATCAATTGCCAGAACGCCACATAAGGAGCGAGCACGTGGGTGGCGGGCACCTCGTTTGCCGCGCGCTCCAGGTCCGCCGGTTTGCGCGCCGCGTACGCCTGCTGGGCTTTTACGACCGCGGCGTCCCCCGGCGCCGCCCATGTTGTTGGCGCCAGTGCGGCCAACAGGACAAGAGCAATTATTCGAAGCATTGGGCGAGGGTATCACGCGGGTGTCACGGCGGATCCGGGGTCCTGTCGGTGCGGTTGTGCAGCATCGAGCGTGCTACCGATGTACCGTGGCGTGGTACCCCGAGGCGGAACCGATGACGCCTCAACCGAGGAACAGTTTGTAGGCGGGATTGCGTGATTCGTCCCAGTAGCGGTAGCCCAGACCTTCCAGAAACTTCCCGAACTTTGACTTGTCCTTTTCGGGCACCTGGATTCCGACCAGTACCCGCCCGTAATCCGCGCCGTGGTTGCGGTAGTGGAACAAGCTGATGTTCCAGCCGTGGCTCATGCTCTGCAGGAACTGCAGCAGCGCGCCCGGGCGTTCCGGAAACTCGAAGCGATACAGCACCTCGTTCACCGCGTTCGGTGCGCGTCCGCCGACCAGATGCCGGACGTGCAGTTTCGCCATCTCGTTGTCGGTCAGATCGATCGCCTGCAGTCCGTGACGCTGCAGCAACTCGACCACGCGCGCGCTCTCACCCGCGCCCGGGACCGAGAGACCCACGAATACGCGTGCTTCCGTGGGGTCGGAGTAACGGTAGTTGAATTCCGTGATGTTTCGTGTGCCGAGCAGGCTGCAGAAATGCTTGAAGCTGCCCGGCGTTTCGGGAATGGTTACTGCGAGCACGGCTTCACGCCTCTCGCCCAGTTCGGCGCGTTCCGCGACGTGGCGCAGGCGATCGAAGTTCATGTTCGCGCCGGACGCGACCGCCACCAGTGTTTTGCCCTTGAGTTTGTCGCCGGTGATCGCTGCCTTGAGCCCCGCGACCGCGAGGGCGCCGGCGGGCTCGAGTATCGAACGCGTGTCTTCGAACACGTCCTTGATTGCCGCGCAAATCGCGTCATTGTTGACGCGGATCACCTCGTCGACGTACAGCTGCGACAGCCGGAACGTTTCCTTCCCGACCTTCCTGACCGCAACGCCGTCGGCGAAGATGCCGACTCGCGTCAGCTTGATACGCGTGCCCTTGCACAGGGACCGGGCCATCGCGTCCGCATCCTCGGGCTCCACGCCGACGACACGGATCTCCGGCCGCAGCCGCTTGATGTACGCTGCCATGCCGGCGATCAGGCCGCCGCCGCCGACGGGAACGTAGACCGAATGGATCGCCCCGGGATGCTGGCGCAGCAACTCCATCGCCACGGTTCCCTGGCCGGCGATGACGTCGGGATCGTCGTAGGGGTGGACGAAGGTCGCCTTGGTTTCCTTCGCGAGCCGCGTTGCGCGCGCTGCGGCCTCGTCATAATTGTCGCCGTGCAGGATCACCTGTGCTCCGTACGCCGCAACCGCGTCCACTTTGATCTTGGGCGTCGTGGCCGGCATCACGATCGACGCCGTGGCACCCAGCCGCTGGGCGGCGAGCGCGACGCCCTGGGCATGGTTGCCGGCCGATGCCGCCACGACGCCGCGCGCCAGCTGCGCGGCGGAAAGCCGCGCCATCTTGTTGTACGCTCCCCGGCACTTGAAAGAGAACACGGGCTGCAGATCCTCGCGCTTCAGCAGGATCTGGTTGTTGAGGCGGTGCGATAGATTTCGGGCTGGATCGAGCGGCGACTCCACCGCGACGTCGTACACGCGCGAGGTGAGGATGCGTTCGAGGTAGTCGTCGGGTTGGCTCATGGGCGTCAGGGCGCTGGTTTGTAAAAAGGGGACGATCCCGCTATCTTAGCGGGCCGCACACCCAATTGACGAAGACATCATGACCCAGGACGAAATGAAGCAAGCCGTGGCGCATGCGGCGGTGGATTATGCACGCGGCGGCGTCATCGGGGTAGGTACCGGATCGACCGCCAACTACTTCATCGATGCGCTGGCCGAGGTCAAGGGCCGGATCGACGGCGCCGTCGCAAGCTCGGAAGCGACGGCGGTGCGCCTCCGGGGTCACGGAATCCAGGTCCTTGATCTCAACAGCGTCGGCGAACTCGAAATCTACGTCGACGGTGCCGACGAGATCACGGAACATTTCGCCATGATCAAGGGCGGAGGAGGCGCGCTTACCCGTGAGAAGATCGTCGCCGCATGCAGCAAGCAGTTCATCTGCATCGCGGACGAAAGCAAGCGGGTCGGGGTGCTTGGCAGCTTTCCGCTGCCGGTGGAGGTAATCCCGATGGCGCGCTCCTATGTCGCGCGCGAACTGGTGAAGCTGGGTGGTCAGCCGCGCCTGCGCGAGGGCTTCACGACGGACAACGGAAATCTCATTCTGGATGTGCATGGCATGTCGATCGTGGATCCTTCCTCGCTCGAGACGGCGATCAACCAGATCGTCGGGGTCGTGACCAATGGCCTGTTCGCCCGCCGCGGCGCGGACGTTCTGCTGCTCGGCACCGCGACGGGCGTCAAGACCTACCGGAAGTAATCGATACGAAAGCGCCGCCCCGCGTGGCGGATCGCGTCATTGCGGAGGCGCGGAGTCCTCGTCCGGATCCTGCGCTTCACCCGGTACCCGGTATTTCTCGGCCGCCCACTGGCCGAGATCGATCAGCTTGCAGCGCTCGCTGCAGAACGGCCGCCATTTGCTCTCGGGAGTCCACGGCACCCCGGCGCCGCACATGGGGCAGGGCACGATGGGCGGCACGACGGGCGAATTCACAATGCGCAGAAAGTGAGGTCGAAATCGATCACGGCGGCCGTACAGGCGCGGTCGCGTTGCGCGCCCTGGCCCACCTGCACGAAGCGGATGTTCAGCATGTACTTGTTGGCGGAAATTTCGGGAATGCAGGGTACGTCGTCAGCCAGGCCGACGCGGATCAGTTGCGGGTTGCGTGATTCGAGCATGCGCTGATAACTGCTGCCGGTCGCGCGTTGAGCCTCGGGTTGGCCGCTGTCGCGCAGCAATCCGAGCACGATTCCGACTGCGGCGCGGATCGACGAGAAGGGCGCGAACCAGTGCTGCAATTGAGCTGTGCGCACGTCCGTTGGCCGATGCAGCCAGTAATGGAAGGCCGGAAGATCGAACTCGCACGTCCCGCCCGGAATGGCGGCGCGCTGTTTGACCGCCATCAGCCATTCGTCCTCGCGCAGGCGCTGCCCCACCTTGCCGGGGAGCTGGTAGATTCCGTGATGTGCCGTCTCGATTGCGGACAGGACGCTTTCGAGCGCCTCGTCCTGAACGCGGGGGTTACCGCGCAATGCGGACAGCACCGATCGCTGGCGGTCGAGCTCCTGCAGCAGATCCGATTTGAGGTCGGCTCGTGCCGCAACCTCCGCCATTTCGAACAGCGTCAGCAGCGCTGCGTGATGTGCATACGACGTGCCTGAGGTCGCATGCGCATCGAAACGATCGAACAGGTCTTCCAGCCGCAACAAGGTACGGATACGCTCGCTCAGGGGATATTCGTAGTGAGTCACGCGGTGCCGTGCCGGTTGGGATCGCTCGATTTTCGCCGATCAGGATGAAAAATCAAGGCCGCGCCGTGTCAGCAAGCGCCTGATAGCGCCGGTGCAAGGCCTCTACTTCGATCTGCAACGCCTCGGGCGATGCGGTGTTGAGGATGACGTCGTCAGCCTGCGCCAGGCGCTCGGCGCGCCCAGCCTGCGCGGCCAGGATCGCCTCTACTTCGCGGCGCGCGAGTCCGCTGCGCGCCATCACGCGCGTGATCTGCATGTCTTCGGGGCAATCGACGACCAGGACGCGATCGAGCAAATCCTTGTAGCCGCCCGTCTCGACCAGCAGCGGTATGACGACCATCGCGTACGGCGCGTGCAGCTGGGCAAGCGCGGCTTCCACCGCCTGCCGGATGGGCGGATGCAGAATGGCTTCGAGACGGCGCCGCGCCGCCGGATCGGCGAACACGCGGTGGCGCAGTGCCGCCCGATCCAGCGTGCCGTCTTCGTGCATCACGCCGGCACCGAAGGCGGTGCGGATCGCCGTGAGCGCGGTGCCATCCTGCATGGTCAATTCGCGTGCGATGACGTCGGTGTCGATCACCGGCACACCGTGCGCTGCAAAATACTGGGCCACAGTCGACTTGCCGGAGCCGATGCCGCCCGTGAGCCCGATCGTGAACATCAGAGATGGCCGAGGTAGGCCTGCGTGAGATCGGCTCCGAAGAACAGCGCAACCAGCCCACCGCCGGCGAGATACGGGCCGAACGGGATCGGTACTCGGCGGTCATGCTTGACGAAGACGATCATCGCGACACCGATCACGGCACCGACCACGGAGGCCAGAAGGAGAGTGGCCGGCAGCAGTTGCCAGCCCAGCCATGCGCCGATGGCCGCCAGGAGCTTGAAGTCGCCGAAGCCCATACCGTCCTTGCCCGTTGCAAGCCGAAATAGCCAGTATATCGACCACAGCACGAGGTAACCGGCCATCGCGCCGATCACGGCATCCGGCAGGCTGGCGAAATGCCCACCCAGATTGAACAGCAGGCCGAGCCACAGGAGCGGCAGGGTGAGACTGTCGGGCAAGAGGGTGGTGTCGAGATCGATGAACGCCACCGCAAGCAGCACCCACACGAAGAACAGCGCGCCCAGGGTCTGCATGCTCATGCCCCATTTCCACGCGACGGCCGCGGACAGCAATGCGGCCAGCAGTTCCACGAAGGGGTAGCGGATGCTGATCGGCTTGCTGCAGGCCGAGCAGCGCCCACGCAGCCAGAGCCATGAAAGAACGGGGATGTTTTCCAGCGCCGTGATCGTGTGGCCGCATTCGGGGCATGCAGAACGCGGCCCCCACAGGTTGTATTTCGGCGCCTCGGATAGTGTCGTATCGCGCCCGTCCTCGCCTCGCAGTTCCGCACACTGGGCGTGCCATTCGGCTTCCATCATCTTCGGCAGACGATGGATGACGACGTTGAGAAAACTCCCGACGAGCAGACCGAATACGAAAACGAGTGCCGTGAGCAGGATGGGCTCGCTGTGCAGCACCTCAATCACCCGACGACCTCGCCCATCTTGAAGATCGGCAGATACATGGCGATCACCATGCCGCCGATGAGCGTGCCCAGCACCACCATGATCATGGGTTCCATGAGGCTCGAGAGCGCTTCGACCGCGTCGTCCACCTCGGCTTCGTAGAAGTCGGCGACCTTGCTCAGCATGGAGTCGAGCGAACCCGACTCCTCACCGATGGCGGCCATCTGGAGAACCATGTTGGGAAAGCGCCCGGAGTTCTGCATCGCCTGCGTGAGCGCCGTGCCGGTCGCGACCTCGCCGCGGATCTTCTGGGTCGCCTCGACGAACACCTGGTTGCCCGACGCCCCGCCAACCGAGTCGAGCGCTTCGACGAGGGGCACGCCGGCGGCGAACATGGTGGAGAGTGTGCGGGTCCAGCGGGCGATGGTGGCCTTTTCGATCACCGGTCCGAAGATCGGCAGCTTCAGCATCAGGCGGTCCATCACCATCTGCATCTTGCGCGAGCGCTTCCAAGCCTGGAAGAAACCGTAGATGCCGCCGCCGATGATGCCGAAGATCGCCCACCACCATTCGACGAAGAAGTCCGACAGCGCCATGACGACGAGGGTCGGCGCCGGGAGGTCGGCACCAAAGCTGCTGAACAGCTCCTTGAAGGCCGGAATCACGAAGATCATGATGATGGCGGTGATGACGAACGCGACGACGATGATCGAGATCGGGTAGAACAGCGCCGATTTGATCTTGCTCTTGATGGCGAGGATCTTTTCCTTGTAGATGGCGAGCCGGTCGAGCACGCCCTCGAGGATGCCGGCGGCTTCGCCCGCGCCCACCAGGTTGCAGAACAGCGTGTCGAAATAGCGCGGATGCCGGCTGAACGCCTGGGTGAGGCTGCTGCCCTTCTCGATGTCCGCCTTGATCTCCATCAGCAGACGCTGCATCGACGGGTTGGAGTGACCGCGCGCCACGATCTCGAACGCCTGCAGCAGGGGTACCCCGGCCTTCATCATGGTCGCCAGCTGCCGCGTGAACAGGGTGACGTCCTTCTCGGTGATCTTCTTCGCGCTGTTGAACAAGGTGCTCTGCTTCTTGACCTTGGTCACCGTGATGCCCTGCCGCCGCAGCTGGGAATTCACCAGTGCCACGCCGCCGGCCTGCATCTGGCCCTTGACTTTCTTGCCTCGCTTGTCCATGCCTTCCCAGAGGAAGGTGACGTCCCTGACTGCCTTTGCCGCTGTCGCCATAGAAAAATCCCTTAGATGTTGGTTACGGCCTCGACTTCTTCGAGTGATGTAAGGCCGGCTTTCACTTTCAGCAGACCCGCCTGGCGCAGGTCGAGTACGCCTTCGCGCCGTGCCTGGTCGGCGATGTCGGCCTCGTTGCCGCCGGTGAGGATGATGCGGGTCATGGCGTCGCTGATCGGCATCACCTGGTAGATGCCGACCCGGCCCTTGTAGCCGGTGCCGCCGCAGATGTCGCAGCCGACCGGACCGTGCGGCCGCCAGGTGCCGTCGAGCTGATCGGGCGTGAAACCGCCTGCCAGCAGTGCCTCCTGCGGGATGTCGATCGGCCGCTTGCACGAACACAGCCGGCGCGCCAGGCGCTGGGCGGTGATGAGGATCACCGAGGATGCGACGTTGAACGGCGCCACGCCCATGTTGAGCAGACGGGTCAGCGTACCCGGCGCGTCGTTCGTGTGGAGAGTCGACATCACCATGTGACCGGTCTGCGCCGCCTTGATCGCGATGTCGGCCGTTTCCAAATCACGGATCTCGCCGACCATGATGACGTCCGGATCCTGGCGCAGGAAGGATTTCAGCGCCGCCGAGAAGGTGAGTCCCGCCTTGTCGTTGACGTTGACCTGGTTGATGCCGGGAAGCTGGATTTCCGCCGGGTCTTCCGCGGTCGAGATGTTGACGTCGGGCTTGTTCAGGATATTGAGGCAGGTATACAGGGACACCGTCTTGCCGGAGCCGGTCGGCCCCGTCACCAACACCATGCCGTACGGGCGTTGCACGGCGTCGAGCAGCGCGTCCTTCTGCCAGGGTTCATAACCCAGCGCTTCGATCCCGAGCTGCGCGCTGCTGGGATCGAGAATACGCATGACGATCTTCTCGCCGTAGAGCGTCGGCAGCGTGCTGACCCGGAAATCGATCGCGCGATTCTTCGACAGCACGAGCTTCATGCGTCCGTCCTGCGGTACACGCTTTTCCGAGATGTCGAGCTTCGACAGCACCTTGATGCGCGATGCGACCTTGTCCTTGATCGCCATCGGCGGCTGCGCGATCTCGGACAGCACGCCGTCACGCCGATAGCGGATCCGGTAATACTTCTCGTAGGGTTCGAAGTGAATGTCCGAGGCACCGAGGTTGATCGCATCGAGCATGATCTTCTGGAGATAACGGACCACCGGCGCATCGTCGATGTCGATGCCGCCCGTATCCTGCGGGGCAGCGTTTTCCTCGTCCGCGAACTCCAGGTTGATGTCTTCGGCATTCAGCACGGCGAGGGTGCTTTCCGCCGTCTCGCCCGAGCGCTCGATCAGCTTGCCGAGCTTGTCGTCTTCGACCACGACCGGTTCGACGGCCTGGCCGGTCTGGAATTTGACTTCATCCAGCGCCTGGAGGTGCGTCGGGTCCGACGTCGCGACATAGAGCTTGTTGCCTCGCTGGTGCAAGGCGATCACCCGCCGCTTTTGTACCAGCTTCGGATCGAGCAGGCCCTGCGGCAAGCTCTCCGCGTCCATGGCGCTCAGGTCGAGGTAGGGATAACCGAACGAGACGGCGGCGAATTCGGCGACCTGGCCGGCCTTGTAGCGTCCGCCCCGGATCAGTTCCGTCACGAACGAGTCGCCGGACTGGGCCGCGCGCGTACACACACCTGCGGCGTCGGTTTCGGATAGCCAGCCATGGTTGACCATGGCGCGCGCGAGCCCGGTTAGCGTATTCGTATTCGTTACAGCGGCCATGGTTCGGTCCAGACGAGTCCAGCATGAATTCAGCACGCCCGCCTCGCCGCTCGAATGGCGGTTCACGGACTGGCTATGGCTCTAACGGCGATGTTTGGGCGAAGTTGAGGCGTTTTCTGTTGCCGTGAGATCCGGGGCCGGCGGATAGATACGCGCCATCTTGACGGCGCGATCCTGCGTCTGGACGATCTCGATCGGCACATCCCCCAGCTTGATGCTGACCCCCGCCTCGGGGATGTCCTCGAAGTGTTGCAGCAGCAGCCCGTTCAAGGTTCTGGGCCCGTCGAGTGGCAGGGCCAGCCCCAGCTTGCGGTTCAGATGCCGCAACAGCACGCCGCCCTCGACGATCCAGCTGCCGTCCGCCCCGGGCCGCAGATAGTCCATGCCGGCGGGTGCCTGGGTGGTGAATTCCCCGACCATTTCTTCCAGCAGGTCTTCCAGTGTGACCAGGCCTTGCAACTCGCCATACTCGTCGACGACGAGCGCCAGCCGCCGCCGGCCGCGCTGGAAATTGCGCAGCTGGGTGAACAGGGGGGTGCCGGCGGGGACGAAGTAGGGGGCCTCGATGCTCTGCATCAGGGTTTCAAGGTCCAGCGCCTCGCCCGCCAGCGCGTGCAGCACGCGGCGCACGTGCAGCACGCCGAGCACGCCATCGAGCGAGCCTCGTTGAACCACGAGCCGGGTATGGTGGCTGGTGGCGATCTGTTGGCGCAGGCGCCCGGGGGGATCGTCGACGTCGATCGCCTCGATCTGGCTGCGCGGCGTCATCACGTCGTCGACCGTGATGTCCTCCAACTCGAGAAGGTTGATCAGAATGCGCTGATGTTCGCCCGGCAGCACACCCGCGGATTCAAGGACGATGGTGCGGAGTTCCTCGAGCCCGAGGCTGTTGCCCAGCCCGGGTTGCGGCGGACGGATGCCCAGCATGCGCAGGATGCCCTGGACGAACAAATTGACGAACCATACGATCGGGTACGCCAGCTTCAACAGCGGCGTCAGCGCGTAGGCCGCCGGATAGGCGAGGCGCTCGGGGTAGGACGCACCCAGTACCTTGGGCGTGACTTCGCTGAAGACGAGGATGAGGAAAGTCAGCAGCAGCGTCACGATCGACAGCGCCACGTCCGATTCGCCGAACAGGCGGATCGAGATGATCGTCGCGAGCGTCGCCGCGGCGATGTTGACCAGGTTGTTGCCGAGCAGGATGACACCCAGCAGCTTGTCGGTCCGGTTCAGCAGGCGCTGGGTGAGGAGCGCGCCGCGATGTCCGGTTTCCGCGGCGTGGCGCAACCGATAGCGATTGATCGACATCATCGCGGTCTCGGACGCGGAAAAGCATGCCGAGAGGAAGAGCAGGCCCGCGAGCAGGCCGAACAGCGTACCGGTCGGTAAGCCTTCCAAGACCCTGTCTCCCGATCCCGCGGCTCAGCGGCCGAGCAGCACTTCCAGCACGAACTGGGTGCCCAGATAGGCCAGGAGCAGGAAGGTGAAGCCGGTGATCGTCCAGTAAAGCGCGGTCCGGCCGCGCCAGCCGCGAAAGTGCCGCCCCAGCAGCAATCCACCGAACACCAGCCACGAGAGGATGCCGAACACCGTCTTGTGGGAAGCCTGCAATGGCGTGCCGAACAGCTCCTCGGAGAAGAACACGCCGCTGAACACGGCCAGGGTCAGCAATGCGAAACCCAGACCGATGGTGCGGAACAGCATGGCCTCGAGCGTCAGTAGCGGCGGCGCGCCCCCCTGCATGGTCGTACCCCGATGCAGCTGCTTTTCGAGCATGGTCATCAGCATGGCGTGCAGTGCCGCGACGGCCAGCAGGCCATACGCCAGGAAGGACACGATCAGGTGGGCGCGCAACGTGAGCGCGTGCGAGTTGGGAATCACGTGGCTTGCGCTGAAGAAGGCCATCGCCAGCACGGAAAGCCCCGCCAACCCGCTGACCCAGGATTGCAGTCGCGCGAGCGGCGCGCCCCGGCTCGCCAGCCAGTAGACCAGTGTGGTCAGCCAGAGGATCGTCGACAGCGAGTTGCCGAAGCCCAGCCGGATGTCCCCTTTGCCGAGCACCGAGTGGTAGAGCAGCGCTCCATGCGCCAGCAGGATCAGTGGCATCAGGAACCGCACCGATACCGCCTCGGGTTTGCGCCACAGGCGCCAGGCTACGCCGCCATAGAGCGCGCCGACGCACAAAGTGACCAGCAGGAGCAAAGACATTCGTTAAAATGGGAACCTTGTTTCAGCCAGTCCCATTATCCATGCCGCCCACGGCGGCAACAAGGAAGCCATGCTAGAAAACCTCAGCGGACGGCTCGCCGGCGTCGTCAAAGCCCTCCGCGGGCAGGCGCGCATCACGGAGGCGAACGTCCAGGACACTCTGCGGCAGGTGCGCCTCGCCCTGCTGGAAGCCGACGTCGCCTTGCCGGTCGTGAAGGAGTTCATCGAAGCGGTGAAGTCTCGCGCGCTCGGCCAGGAGGTGCTCGCCAGCCTCTCGCCCGGTCAGGCCCTGATCGGCATCGTTCACGAGGAGCTCACCCGGCTGATGGGCGGCGAGAACGCCGACCTCGAGCTCGCGGCCACGCCGCCCGCCGTGATTCTGATGGCGGGTCTCCAGGGATCGGGCAAGACCACGACCAGCGGCAAGCTCGCGCTGCTCCTGAAGAACCGCAAGAAGAAGGTGCTGCTCGCCTCGGCGGACGTCTATCGCCCTGCCGCGATCGACCAGCTGCGCCAGCTCGGCAAACAGCTCGACGTCGCGTTCTTCGAGGCGGGTGAGGAGCGTGTGCCGGTGAAGATCGCACAGGCGGCGCAGGAACACGCCCGCCGTCAGTTCTACGACGTTCTCATCGTCGACACCGCCGGCCGGCTGGCGATCGACGAGGCGATGATGAGCGAGATCCGTGCGCTCCACGCCGCGATCCGCCCCGTCGAGACCCTGTTCGTCGTGGATGCGATGCAGGGGCAGGACGCGGTCAACGTCGCCAAGGCGTTCAACGAGGCCTTGCCGCTCACGGGGGTGGTGCTCACCAAGCTCGACGGCGATGCGCGCGGCGGCGCGGCATTGTCGGTGCGCCGCGTCACCGGCAAGCCGCTGAAGTTCATCGGCGTGGGTGAGAAGCCGACCGGGCTGGAGCCGTTCCATCCCGAGCGCATGGCGCAGCGCATCCTCGGCATGGGCGACGTGCTTTCGCTCATCGAACAGGCGCAGGCGTCGGTTGATGCCGCCGAGGCGAAGAAACTCGCCGACAAGGTCCGGAAGGGCAAGGACTTCGATCTGGAGGACTTCAAGGCGCAGATTCAGCAGATGAGAAAGATGGGCGGCCTGTCCGCCCTGCTGGACAAGCTGCCGGGTGCCGGACAGGCGGCGATCCCCGCGGGTGCAGACGAGAAGAGCATCAACCGCGTCGAGGGCATCATCAACAGCATGACCCCGCTCGAACGGCGCAAGCCCGAGATAATCAAGGCCAGTCGCAAACGCCGCATCGCGGCTGGCGCGGGCGTGCCCGTGCAGGAGGTGAACAAGCTGCTGAACCAGTTCGCGCAGGCTCAGAAGATGATGAAGATGATGGGCAAGGGCGGCCTGTCGAAGATGATGCGGGGCATGAAGGGCGTGCTGCCCGGAATGCGCTGATTCACGCACCGCTGGCAAAGCCTGGGGCTTTGGGTATAATTCCCTGTTTTCTCCGTTTTCCCGCTAGGTTATTCATCATGGTCGTTATTCGTCTTTCGCGCGGCGGCGCCAGGAACCGTCCCTTCTACAACGTGGTGGTGGCGGACTCGCGCTGCCGTCGCGACGGTCGCTTCATCGAGCGCGTGGGTTTCTATAGCCCCGTCGCGCCGGAAGGCGCCGAATCGGTTCGCCTGGATCAGGAGCGCATCGGCTACTGGGTGAGCAACGGCGCCCGTCTGTCCGACACTGTCGCCCGCTTGCTCAAGCAGAACAAGCCGGCTACCGCGGCTGCCTGACAGAGTTGCAGTACCCGCGTCCATCCGGCGATTGGGTCGTGATGGCGCGCATCGCGGCACCGTTCGGCGTGAAGGGCTGGATCCGGATCCAGCCGTATAGCGAAGACCCCGGCACGTTGATGGACTTCGCGTCGTGGCGCGTCGGACGAGGTGAGGCGCAGCGGGATTTCGCGGTCGAGGCGATCCAGGACCACGGCGCTACGCTGATCGCCAAGCTGGCTGGGATCGACGACCGGGACGCGGCCTACGCCCTGCGTGGGCAGGAAGTGTCGGTGGCGCGAGACGCGCTGCCCGAGCCGGCGGAAGACGAGTATTACTGGTCGGATCTCATCGGCTTGCGTGTAATCAACCGCGAAGGGGTGACGCTCGGCAAGGTCGAGAGCCTGATGGAGACCGGTGCGCATGACGTGCTGGTGGTGCGGGGCGAGCGGGAGCATCTGATCCCGTTCGTCGCGGCCTTCGTCGGCCGGGTCGACCTGGAGGGCGGAACGATCGCGGTCGATTGGGGCGAAGACTACTGATGCGCTTCGACGCGATCACGCTCTTCCCCGAGATGTTCGATGCCGTACTGGATTACGGCATCACGCGGCGCGCGCTGGATCGCGGGCTGTACCGGTTCCGCGCGTGGAATCCCCGTGATTTCACCGACGACCCGCATCGCACGGTGGACGATCGCCCCTATGGCGGCGGCCCGGGGATGTTGATGCTGGCCGAGCCGCTGGATCGGGCGTTGGATGCGGTGCAGCAGGATCTGGCCGCAGAGGGCCCGACGCCATGGGTGGTGTACTTCTCGCCGCGCGGCCGTCCGTTGACGCAGCGGCGGGTGATGGAACTGAAGGACAAGCCGGCACTGGTGCTGTTGTGCGGGCGCTACGAGGGCATCGACGAGCGCCTGCTTGAGCGGCGCGTGGATGAAGAGATCTCGCTCGGTGATTTCGTGTTGTCCGGCGGCGAACTCCCGGCGCTGGCGCTGATGGATGCGATCATCCGGCAGCTGCCGGGTGCGCTGAACGACGCCGAATCGGCTGCGCAGGATTCGTTCAGCGACGGGCTCCTCGACTGCCCGCACTACACCCGGCCCGAGGTATGGCGGGGCGTGGCGGTGCCCGCGGTGCTGAGAAGCGGCGATCACGCCGCGATTGCGCGGTGGCGCCGTGACCAGAGCGAGCGGCTGACCGCCGCGCTGCGCCCGGATCTTCTCGGGGGCACGGCTGAGCGAAAGGATTGACCGGGTCGCTTTTGGGCGGATCCGGAAATAGAGTGGCACCGGGCTTGCAGCCAAGCCGGGCGCCAATGTGAAACGGCGTGATGTCCGTCTGCGGCCTGCAGCCGAAGACGCACCTCTCCCGCCAGATGCAAGGAAACAAGATGAACATCATCGAGCAACTCGAACAGGAAGAAATCGCCCGCCTGGGCAAGACCGTTCCCGCCTTCGCGCCGGGAGACACCGTCGTCGTGCAGGTGAAGGTGAAGGAAGGCAACCGCGAGCGTCTGCAAGCGTACGAGGGCGTGGTCATCGCCAAGCGCAACCGCGGCCTCAACTCGGCGTTCACCGTGCGCAAGATCTCGGCGGGAGAAGGTGTCGAGCGCACCTTCCAGACGTATTCGCCGCTGGTTGCGAACATCGAGGTCAAGCGTCGCGGCGACGTGCGTCGCGCCAAGTTGTATTACCTGCGTGCACGCTCCGGCAAGTCCGCACGCATCAAGGAAAAGCTGCCTGCGCGCAAGGCAGCGGCGGCATCCGAATAATTCCGTGTTTCCCGTGATTCCAACGCCCGCCTCGAGCGGGCGTTTTTCTTGCCGGCCCGCGCTAGAATTAAACGATGCCCAAGCCTGCGCCCGACTACGATGCCGTCCTCGCTGCGCCGATGTGCCATCTTGGCGCCCGTTTTACCGGCGATGCCCTGACGATGCTGGACTTCCTTGCCACCGACATTCCCACGAGCGGTCGGCTGGATGCGCGTGCGCGCCATCTGTCGCGCGAGCTCGACGCCTATTGGTACGATCCCCGACACGTCTTCGATCTGCTGTTCGTGCCTCAGGGAACGCCGTTCCAACTGCGCGCATGGCACGCGATGATGACGATTCCGCCTGGACATCCGATCACCTACGGCACGCTGGCGCGCCGTCTCGGCACTGCGGCGCGGGCGGTGGGACAGGCGTGCGGTGCGAATCCGATTCCCATCCTCATCCCCTGCCACCGCGTGGTCGGCGCGAGCGGCCTGGGCGGTTTCATGCATGTGGCATCCGGCGGGCCGCTCGACATCAAGATATGGTTGTTGAGGCACGAGGCGCAGGCCGTGCCCGAACGGGATGCCGGCGGCGACCGACGATCCGCTGATTGATCGCTTCTGCGACCATCTGTGGCTGGAGAATGGGCTCGCCGAGTTGACGCTCGCAGCGTATCGGCGCGATCTTGTCGCGTTCGCCCGCTGGCTTGCCGAAACGCGCCGCCAGTCGCTGCCGAATGCCGCGGCCGGCGACCTCGAAGCCTATCTCGCGTGGCGCTTTACCAACCGCACTCAACCGCGCAGCGCGGCACGCTATACCTTCACGCTGAAGCGCTTCTACCGTTACCTGCTGCGGGAGGGCCGGGTCGCGGCCGATCCCACGCTGAATCTCGACAGTCCCAAGCTTCCGCGATCGTTGCCCGATACGCTGACCGAGGCGGACGTCGAGCGCCTGCTCGGCAGCGCTGGCGACGCCACGGCGCTCGACCTGCGTGACCGCGCCATGCTGGAAACGCTCTATGCGACCGGGCTTCGCGTGAGCGAGCTGGTGCGACTGAAGCTCACGGCGCTGAATCTCGACGACGGCTTCCTTCGCGTTACCGGCAAGGGAGGCAAGGATCGCCTGGTCCCGCTCGGCGAGGAGGCGATCCGCTGGCTGCGGCGCTACCTGGCGGAAGCGCGACCCATGCTGCTGGCGGGGGTGTTGTCCGACGCCGTGTTCGTTACCGCGCGCGGTGATGGCATGACCCGGCAGGGCTTCTGGTATCTGATCAAGCGCCGTGCGCGCCGCGCCGGCGTCACCCGCGCGCTTTCCCCGCACACGCTGCGTCATGCGTTCGCGACGCATCTGCTGAATCATGGTGCCGACCTGCGGGTGGTGCAGATGCTCCTGGGCCACAGCGATATTTCGACCACGCAGATCTACACCCACGTCGCGCGCGAACGCATGAAGCAACTGCACGCCCGGCATCACCCGCGCGGTTGACTCAATCCGGCACGCGCATCCGCTCCATCAGATAGCACAGGCAATCCTGGCGGATCACCCGCGTATCCCGTGTCAGCATGGCCGGCATCAGCGGCTGGGTGAGGGCGATCCTGCCGTCGCGATAATCGAACAGCTGCCCGCCGACATCCAGGCCGTTCTCGTCCCGCACGTCCAGCCGAGCGGCGCTGCCGGGCCGTACCGTCCCCAGGACTTCGCCGGATGCAAGCTCGCGAAAATTGTAGTGGTCGAGCTCGGCAATGAAATTGACGTCGGCGTCCGGCGTGCCGAAGCCGAAAGTCGCGTCGTCGGGTACCTTCACCGTCGCGACCGTGTGGAAGAGATCGACGTCGTGCGGTGCGACGCGGTGCGCGGGAAACGCCGACAGATTCAGGCACGCCTCGATGAATTCGGTTGCGTGCGTGACGCTCTCCAGCGTACCCGGCTTGCCGCACTCCACGGTAACGGCGGGACACAACTCGGCGAAGGCGGCAGACTGTACCCCGGTCGGGCGGATGAAATAGACGACGACGCGCGAGAACAACGTGGCGAGATGGAGGAAGTCCGGATCGAGCCGGTTGACGCAGGCGTAGTGGGGGTTGAGGCCGGTGTTGTTGTGGATGTCGAGACTCGCGAAGACGCCGCGGCCGCGCATCTCGTCGACGACCTGGCGCATGACCGCCGCCTCCGGCCCCTCGGATTCGTCCGCGCCGGGCCACACCCGGTTGTAATCCGGCTGACCTTCGAGACGGCGCAGCCCGGATCGCGCCGCGTCGACGTTGCCGATGAAGAGTGAAAGCGCCCGTGGCAGCTCGGCGCCCGCAAGCTTGCGCAGCACCGCCTGCACGGCGAGCCAGCCGGTGTCCTCGTTGCCATGCAGCAGCACCGATACGAAAAGCGGCGGTGTGCGCCGCCCCGGCAGATGGAGCAAGGTGGGCCCCGATAGGATTTCATGGAGCCGTGAGGCAGGACGGTCGAGCAGGCCGTCCGGAACCGAGTCGAATTGCGTCAAAGTGGCCATTGATGTACCGGCGCACCGCTGCGCTGGTTCTCCAGATAATCTTCCATCATGCGATGCACGTCGCCATTCAGCTGCGACATCCGCTGTATCTGCCAGGCCGCACCCGTCCGTCCGGAGCGCACGCGGGCCTCGACGACGCCGAGGTAGTGGTTGATTTCGGCGTCCGGCAAGCCGAACGCGCGTAGGCCCTCGATCGCGAGCGGGAGCGCGACCTCGAGCAGCAGATCTCGGGCCGGGAGGCGCCGGCCGTCGAGCCAGATGAGCTCGGCCTGCAGGCCGTCACGCGCCGCCGCATAGAAGTTGTCGCGCGCGATGGAGAAAGGCAAGGCGGCCTCAAGGGTTTCCGGTCGCCGTGCGAGCGTGCGAACCAGTCCGTAATAAAGCGCGGCATTCGCGATCATGTCGAGCGTTGTCGGGCCGCTCGGCAGCACCCTCTGCTCGAGCCGCACGTGTGGGCGTTCCGCGTCGTCGAAACCCACCAGCGGCCGCACCCAGCGCCAGATGGCGCCGTTGTGCATCCGCACATGCGGGAAGCGTTCGGGCGCCTCGTGCAGCGGCGTCGGCAGCAAGGGCGGATAGAGGGCCAGATTCTCCGCGAAAATCTCGAGCAGATCCCCGACGTATCCGGATCCGAATGTCACCCGGCGCACCGAGGATTCCGCCAATCCGGCATGGCCGCCGATGTCGACGGACTGTTCGAACAGCGGCACGCGCGTCTCCTGCCACAGGCGCCGCCCGAACAGAAGCGGCGAATTCGCGCCCGCGGCGAGCAGCGGGCCGCACGTGGCCAACGACGCATTGTAGTAATGCGCTGCCTGCGCGAGCGGGGCCTGCAGGTGCAGCTGGAACGAGGTCGTCGCCGCCTCGAGCATCACGTCGTGTCGCTCCAGGCGCAGCGTGTCGAGGCCTTCGATCTCGATGCGAACGGGTTCGCCGCCGCGCTGCCGCAGGACCTGCGCATTGAGCGCTTCGAAGCGACGCATCGCCGACATGTTCGCGAGACACAGATCTTCGTCGCGGATCGTCGGCAGGATGCCGATCATCGCGAGCGCCGATCCCATGTCGTGCGCGACGTGCTGGCACCGTTCCCACAGGGTGAGCAGCGACTCCTCGAGTGCCCCAAGCACGCCCGCGCCCATTTCTACCGGTGGTGCGTTCAGTTCGACGTTGAAGCGCGACAGCTCGGGGACGACCAGTGGGTCCGAGAGCTGGCGCAGGTAGGCCTCGTTGACGGGGTTGGGGCGCCCGGCATGGTCGAGCAGCCATGCTTCGAGTTCGAAGCCGGCGACGCAGCGGCTGTCTGCGAAGCCGCCGTCCTGCGCACATGCCCGCAATGCCGCGGTCTCCGCCGCGAGGCGGGTGGAGAACCGCTCGATGTCCGCTGCGGAAAAGCGCGTAGAGGTGATTTCCTGGCCCATGTCATGTCCTCACTGCAGCGATCTGACGCCTCTGTGAACCGTGCGCGGCGGGGTCGCGACGGGTGGTCGGCGCCTAGTGTAGTGCTGCGCTCTTGAGCGCACTTAATTGACAACTTCCGCTATCATGC
>DAOKZP010000006.1:0-84415 GCA_035325585.1 Thiobacillaceae bacterium
GGGCGGCACGCCGCACGCGTTCTCGTCGGGTTCGTTCACCGAGGGCCGGCTGGCCGCCAAGGCGGCGTGCCAGTACATCGACGACGGGAAGGCGGAAGGCATCGTCGTCTCGCAGGACCAGATCGAGCGCCGCAGGCGCGAGATCTACAAACCGCTGGAGCACTACCGGATCTATCGCAACGACATCACCGCGGGTTCGGTCAACCCGAACTACATCAACCCGCGCCAGGGCCTGGATCGCCTGCAAAAATTGATGGACGAATACTGCGGCGGCGCCTCGGTCAACTACATGACGAACGAGAAGCTGCTGCACATCGGGCTGAGAAAGCTCAAGATCTTCGAAGAGGATCTCGAGAAGATCGGCGCCGAGAATATCCACGAACTGCTGCGGGCCTGGGAGCTCAAGCACCGGCACCTCACATCGGAGTCGGTCATGCACCATACGCTGTTCCGCAAGGAAACCCGCTGGCCCGGCTACTATTACCGCGGCGACGCGCTCAAGCTCGACGACGAGAACTGGCACGTCCTGACGGTATCGCGCCGCGACCCGGCGACCGGCGAATACACGATGGAAAAAGCCCCCTGCTATCACCTGGTGGGCGAAGACGAGTGATCACGCCGCGCGGACGATTCGCGATCCCCGCCGCCCCCGGCGGGGATCTTGATGACCGGCGCTGCCCGTGGCCGCCCGGCCCCAACGCAATCGAACGCGCGGGTGCCTCATCCACGTCCGTTCATGACTTCTGACCCAATCACCATGACGACAACGGCCGCAGCCGACGCCCGGCAAGTCTTCGCCGGCAATATCATCCACCTCAGCGATGAGGAACTGTCGGCGATCGCGCACCCCATGTGGGACGATCTGATCCTGTACTCCAACAAGGGCCAGTACGGCAAGTTCGTCCGCAAGTTCTCCTACCACCTGCTGTTCGGCTTGAACGAGGTGGAGATGGGCAAGCAGTTCGTCAAGAGCGAACTCACGCGCAGCCTCGACAAGAAGTACGATTTCCTCGGCTTCATCCGGCGCGGCGAGCACGTGACCTGCCTCTACCGCATGCGCAGCACGAAGCGGGAAGGAGAATGGCTGGGGCGAATGGTGCTGGGCTACGAAGACGGCGAGGTTCGCATCTTCGCCGCGTCCATTTTCTGAACGCCGCCATTGCCGCCCCGAACTGAGCAGGTATGACAGCCTCCACCCCAGACGCCATCGCGGACGGAAAATACGTCGAACTGAGGTACCAGGTCATCGACGCGAAAACCGGCAGCGTACTGACCGAGGTCGAGTTTCCGCTCGGCTACGTGCACGGCGTCAATGAAATTCTGGCGCCGGCGACCATGCACGAACTCGAAGGGCGTGTCGCGGGCGATCTCATCGAGGTTCCGATCGATTGCGACGAAATCTACGGTCCGCGCGACGAATCGCTGGTGATCGTCGAAAACATCGACAACGTGCCGGAGGAATACCGGCAGCTCGGCATGGCGATCCTGATGGAAAACGAAAAGGGTCAGACCAGGACCTTCGTGGTGACCCGCATCTCCGACGGCACCATCGTCATCGACGGTAACAATCCGCTCTGCGGCAGGCAGGTCATCTTCAAACTGCACGTCCTGACGGTGCGCGATGCCACGGAAGCAGAACGGGAATTCGGCGGCAAGGTGGAAACCGGGCCCGACATCCCCGGCGGAATCCAGGTACCAATCTGAGCCGGAGCATCCGCAGGTGCGCAACCAGAGGCTGCCCCACCGGACCTTCGGTCATGGGGCGGGCCTCCGGCCATGGGCTTAGGGGCGCTTGGGCGTGACGTACTTCACTTCTTTCTGGAACGGCTCCCAGATCGTCTCGTAGCCCACATACCCTTTGTCGTTTGGTGCCTTCTGGCGCGTTGTCAGAAAGCGCGATTTCCCATCGGGAACCTTGGGCCGCGTTTTCGGTGCCTCACTCATGGTTGGTTTCTCCAGGATAACGGTGACGGGAAAACATGGCCTGGGCGCCGAGATCGACTCCCGTGCATCGGCGGCCGGATCGGCGCGCCTTGCATCGGCCAACACAAACAGTATAGGACCCTTCGCTGAGAACGCGCCCGGCCGGCATTGCGGCGCCACGCGCAGATGTCCCGTCCGACCCTCCGGGCCGCCGCATCCGTGGATGCGCGCATTCCGTGCCGGGATTTTTCCGGGCGATCCTCAACGGGCGGGCGTGCTGGCCGGTTTGCCGCGTTCATCCGGACTCACCGACATGTCCGGCTTCTTCGCCTTCATCGACCCCGCCACCATCCGGTATTGCAGGAAGCGGGTCTCGATCGGGCCGTTAAACAGCACGATGCGCCGGCTCGCCTTGAGCCCGATCAGCTTCGGCAGCAGCGGATCGCCCGAGATGATCCACGCCTCCCACCCGGAGAAGTTCCGTTTCAGCCAGTCGCCGAGCCGCGGATACCAGTCGGCGAGGTCGTCGGATTCGCCAATGCGCTCGCCGTAGGGCGGGTTGGTGACGATCATGCCCGCCGGCGTCGGAGCGTTCAGGTCGAGCGCATCGGCGGCCTCCAGACGGATCGCATCGGCATAACCGGCGGCGGCAAGGTTGTTGCGTGCCTTGTCGAGCACCCAGCGGTCGTGGTCGGCGCCGAAGATCGGCAGCCGGGTGAGCGGCTTTTCCTTCTCCCGGGCTTCCGCCTTGATCCGGTTCCACAGTGCGGCGTCGAAGTCGCGGCAGTGTTCGAAAGCGAAGCGCCGCGCCCGTCCCGGCGCGCGGTTCAACGCGAGATCCGCCGCTTCGAGAAGAATGGTGCCGGCGCCGCACATGGGATCGAGCAGCGGCGTGCCGGGCGTCCATCCGGACAGCAGCAGCATGCCGGCGGCAAGATTCTCCTTGATCGACGCCGCGCTCGCCTCGCGCTTGAACCCCCGTTTGAAAAGCGGCTCGCCGCTGGTGTCGAGATAGAAGGTCACCGCCTCCGCAGTGAAGAACGCATACACCGGGACGTCGGGCGATTCGGTATCGACGCTGGGCCGCGCCCGGGTTTCCTCCCGGAAACGGTCGCAAATCGCATCCTTGATCTTCAGCGTGATGAAGTTGAGGCTCTTGAACGGCGCATTCTGCGCCCCGACTTTCACCGCGATGGTTTTCTTCACGTCGAACCAGTCGGGCCACGGAAGATCGAGCGCAGCACGGTAGACGTGCTCCTCCGTGCGATAGCGCGTATAGCCCACCTTGCGCAGGATGCGGGTCGCGGTGCGCGAGGCGAGGTTGGCGCGCATCTCGGCGGCGGCGTCCGCCGTGAACAGCACACCCGCCGGCACGCGGCGCACCACCTGCGCACCGGCGGCATCGAGTTCGGCCGCCAGCAGTTCCTCCAGGCCTCGCGGACAGGTGGCGAAATGGCTGGCGGACGGCAGTTGCTCACGCTCCGGATGCGAGGGCTTGCGGCGAGGATCAGGTTTCAAGGGATGCCCTCAGAAGCGATTCATTCGTGACGTGTCCGACGGAGCGCACCGCGGGCGTCCACGATGAGCCGCGGCTTGTCGCGATGCTGCAGCCAGCGTGCGCCTCGGATCCGACGGACAGCCACGAGTCGCAATGAATCAAAATGGTTTCAGCACGACCAGCAGTACGATCGCGAGCAATGCGAGCACCGGGATCTCGTTGAACCAGCGGAACCATATGTGCGATTTTGTGTTCCGTCTGGCTTCGAAAGCACGCAGCAGGCCCCGACAGACGTAGTGGTAGCCCACCAGCCCGACGACCAGCGCGATCTTGAGCCAGAGCCAGCCGGCGGTCGGCAGCCAGTACGCGAGCCACAGCCAGACGCCGGTGATCAGGGTGAGCCACATGATGGGCGAGACGAACCGGTACAATTTGCGCGCCATCAGGAGAAGCCGGTCGTAGGCGGCGTCATGCGTTTCCATCGCGAGATTGACGAAGATGCGCGGCAGGTAGAACAGCCCGGCGAACCAGCTCACCACCATCACGATATGAAACGACTTCAGCCACAGCATGGATAGAGCCACCCTGAAAAAATGGACGCCCAGTCCATTGACCCTGATTCTACTGGGTTTGATCGCCTGGCTGTGGTTCCGCCCGCCGGCCGACGTCAGCGACGAACACCATCCCGCGCCGCCCTGGCAGGTGATGCTCACCGACGGCCGCTCGCTCGCCAGCGAGAACCTGCGCGGCAAGGTCGTGCTGGTCAATTTCTGGGCGACCTGGTGCCCCTACTGCCGCAAGGAAAAACCGGTGATCGAATCGTTCTGGGAAGACTATCGGGGCCGCGGCTTCGAGGTCGTCTCCATCAGCGTCGACGACCCGGCCGAAAAGATCGCGACGTGGATGCGCGACAAGGGCTATGTCTTCATGGCGGCACCGACCAATGCATCGGTCGCCGCCGCCTTCGGCCAGATCACGAGCGTACCCACTTCGTTCATCGTCGATGCCGAGGGAAACATCCGGCACAAGATCGCGGGGCAGGTCCACTATGCCCGCCTCGAGAAGCTCGTCACGCCGCTGCTTCCCGCTCAGCCGGATGCGCGCTGATGGAAACGCCAGAAAACTCCATGGCCGCAGCGCGGGATCGCCTCACCGAAATCGAAAGCAAGCTCGCCTTTGCCGAAGACCTGCTCGATACGCTGAACCGGACCGTAGCGCATCAGCAATCGCAGATCGACTCGCTGCAGGAACAGCTGCGCCTGCTGTACCGGCAGATCCAGGACGCGCAGCCGGACGAAGCCCGTAACCTGCGGGACGAGATCCCCCCGCACTACTGAAGTCTTACAGGAAAGCACACCGCCGCGGAGCGAACGCCGCAAGCACGTGTGCCGGGAGTCATGGCATGGCCTCGAGGGGGGGGGCCCGGAAGCCGGCGGGCACGCCCGCGTTGCTCCCTTGGTGCAATACATTGCCGCGTCGGCCTGCCTCATCAATGCGTCGAGTGAGGGTGTTGCATCGCTGTAAGCGGCGACACCAATGCTGACGCGCACCATCGGCAGGTCGGATTCGCTCGGCCCCGCCGTCTCGATCGCCCTGCGCAGCCGTCCGAGGAGTGCGTCGAGCGTGGGCCCCACCGCCGTGCCGGGCAGGAGCATGAGAAACTCATCCCCGCCGACTCGCGCGACGAGGTCCGACTTACGGCAGCAACTGCGCAGCCGCCGGGCGACCCGGACGAGCACGGCATCGCCCGCCGCGTGACCGTGCGTGTCGTTGATGCGCTTGAAGCCATCGACGTCGAGGTTGAGCAGGGTGAGCGGCCGCGCGCTGCGCCGGGCCAGCGCGAACATGTCCTGCCCGCGCAGATTGAACTGATGACGGTTGGCCAATCCGGTCAGCGGATCATGAAGCGCCATGCTGCGAATGCGCTGGTGCGCCGACACCGAATACGCAACGAGCATGCCCGCGGCCGCCGCGAGCACCGCCAGCAGCGCCTGCAGCGCGTCACCCCCGTCGCCGATCGGTGCGGCGGACACCGTTGCGAGCTGCCAGCGTCCGCCCGGGATCACCACGTCCGTCAGCACCGCGCCGGGATCACTGAACAAGGCGGCGTCGCCGAGGATCATCGCGCCTTCCGCGCCGCGTCCATCCTGTCCACGCAATGCATAACGCTCGGTGCTGACCCCGGCGCGCTCGAAGATCGGCTGCGGATCGATCGCGATCGATGCGAGCCCCCAGTAGTGCGGCATCTCGCCGGATCGAGTGAACACGATGGGAATGCGATTGACGATGCCGATCCCGCCTTGCACGAGATCGATGGGGCCGGCGGTCACCGGCTGCTGTTCCCGCATCAGGCGCAGCACGGCATCGCGCTGCACGGGGTTGTCGAGAAAACGCAGGCCGAGCGCCTTCCGGTTCGGTTCGTGCGGATAAACGAAGCGGATCACGTTGTCGGGTGCGAGCGCCACGTCGAGGATCGCCGGCTGCATGCGTACCAGCGAGGCGGCGACCCGCTCGAAGTCATCCTCGGTGAAGTCCGGCCGCGCAAGAACGAAGGTCGACAGTCCCAGGCTCAACGACAGCGTCGCGTTGAGTTCGGATTCCAGCCGCGAGCGGGCCGTCGCCGCCGCAGCCTGCAGCACTGCCTGCTCGGCCTGATGCCGGCGGTCCTCCTCGATCCACACGAACAGTTGCAGCGACAGCCAGACCACGCATGCCGCGAAGACGCCCGCCACCAGCGGCAGCGCACGCACGAGGCCGTCGGGGATGGAAAGCTTCACCGCCGGATCAGCGGCTGATCGGCTTGTAGCGGATGCGCCGGGGCTTGGCCCCTTCTTCGCCCAGGCGCTTCTTCTTGTCCGCTTCGTACTCCTGGTAGTTGCCGGGGAAGAACACCACGCGCGAGTCGCCCTCGAAGGCGAGAATGTGGGTTGCGATGCGATCGAGAAACCAGCGGTCGTGCGAGATCACGAGCACGCAGCCGGCGAACTCCAGCAGAGCGTCTTCCAGCGCGCGCAGGGTTTCCACGTCCAGATCGTTCGACGGCTCGTCGAGCAGCAGCACGTTGCCGCCGGCGATCAGGGTCTTGGCGAGATGCAGACGTCCACGTTCACCGCCAGAAAGGTCGCCGACCCGCTTCTGCTGATCCGCGCCCTTGAAATTGAAGCGGCCGAGATACGCGCGCGCCGGCGTCTCGAACCGGCCGACCGTGAGAACGTCTCGCCCCTGCGCGATTTCGTCGAACACGGTCTTGTCGGCGGCGAGCGCGTCGCGGCTCTGGTCGACGTAGGCGAGCTTGACCGTCTGGCCGATCTCGATTTCGCCCGAATCCGGCTTCTCCTGGCCGACGATCATCCTGAACAGGGTCGACTTGCCGGCGCCGTTGGGGCCGATGATGCCGACGATCGCGCCGGGCGGAATGCTGAACGAGAGGTCGTCGATCAACAGGCGATCGCCGAAGGATTTCGTCACGTTCTGGAAATCGATCACCTTGTCGCCCAGCCGCTCACCCGGTGGAATGAAGATCTCCTGCGTCTCGTTGCGTTTCTGGTATTCGTGGCTGGAGAGCTCCTCGAACCGGGCGAGGCGCGCCTTGGATTTGGCCTGTCTCGCCTTGGGGTTCTGCCGCACCCATTCCAGCTCGTGCTTCATGCTCTTGATGCGCGCGGCCTCCTGCCTGGCTTCGGTCGCCAGCCGGGCCTCCTTCTGCTCGAGCCAGCTCGTGTAGTTGCCCTTCCACGGAATGCCGTGGCCGCGGTCGAGTTCGAGGATCCACTCGGCGGCATTGTCGAGAAAATAGCGGTCGTGGGTCACGGCGACGACGGTGCCCGGATAGCGCACGAGGAACTGCTCGAGCCAGTCGACCGACTCGGCGTCGAGGTGGTTGGTCGGCTCGTCGAGCAACAGCATGTCGGGATTGGAGAGCAGCAGCTGGCACAGTGCGACGCGACGCTTCTCGCCACCCGACAGATTGCCGATCACCGCGTCCCACGGTGGCAGCCGCAGGGCGTCGGCAGCGATCTCCATCTGCGTGTCGAGGTCGGCGCCAGCCGCGGCGAGGACCGCTTCGCACGCCGCCTGCTCCTCCGCGAGCTTGTCGAAATCGGCATCCGGCTCAGCGTACGCCGCGTAGATTTCATCGAGCCGCGCCCGCGCCGCGACGATCTCGCCCAGCCCCGCCTCGACCGCCTCGCGCACGGTATGCGTCGGATCGAGCTGCGGCTCCTGCGGCAGGTAGCCGATGCGGATGCCCGGCATCGAGATCGCCTCGCCCTCGATGTCCTTGTCGACGCCGGCCATGATGCGTATCAGCGTGGACTTTCCCGAGCCGTTGAGGCCCAGCAGGCCGATCTTCGCGCCCGGAAAGAAGCTGAGGGAAATGTCCTTGAGGATGTGCCGCTTGGGCGGGACGATCTTGCCGACGCGATTGAGCGAATAAACGTACTGGGCCATGAGGAGGAAATCCGCGGGTTATTTGTTTGTTGGGTCGGCCGCTCGCGCGGACGCGGCGCGCCTCAGGAAAGCTCGCGTTCGAGCAGCGCCCTGAGCCTTGCGAAATCGAGTTCGCCGAGCTTCTGTTCGAGGATCGCGCCGTCCTTGCCGATGATGAAGCTCGTCGGCGTCAGCTGCACGCCTCCGAATGCACGGGCATGCTCGCCGTCGGCGTCGAGTGCGACCGGGAAGGGAAGCTGCCGCGTCTCCACGAAGTTCGCGACGTAATTGGGCGGATCATACTGCATCGCCACCGCGACGATTTCGAACCCGCGTTCCTTGTATTGCTCGTACGTCTCGACCATGCCGGGCATCTCCTTGATGCAGCCCGGGCAGGACGTCGCCCAGAAGTTCACCAGCACGATCTTGCCGCGCAGTTCGTCGAGCGCGATCTTTCGCCCCTCCAGCGTGGTGAAGGTCGACGCCGGCGCGCCGGGCTTGTCGATCAAGGCGTAGGCGAGCGCCGCGACGGCGGCGAGCGCGACGATGGCAACGAGGAGCGGTTTGAGGAATTTCATCGGGTTTCCGGAGCGTTGGCGTCCTGGTACGACCGCGCGAGCTTCACGTAATGCGCGGCGGAATAGCTGAAATAGGCAATCTCGTCCGCGCTGAGCGGGCGCACCGGCTTGGCGGGCCGGCCGAGATAGAGATGCCCGGATTCGAGCACCTTGCCTTCGGGCACCAGCGACCCGGCGCCGAGCAGCACGTGCTTCCGGACCACGGCACGGTCGAGGATGATCGAACCCATGCCGATCAGGCACTCGTCGCCGATGGTGCAGGCGTGGAGGATCACGCCATGGCCGACCGTGACGCGCGCGCCGATCGCGAGCGCCCCGCCCTCGGGGTTGGCCGCTGTGCGATGCGAGACGTGCAGCACGCTGTTGTCCTGAATGTTGCTCGCGTCGCCGATGGCGATCGAATTGACGTCGCCGCGGATCACGACCCCGGGCCATACCGAAACCTCGCGGCCGAGCACCACCTCGCCGATCACCGTGGCGCGCGGATGAATCCACGCGCCGGCACCCAGCAGAGGCGTGGCGCCATGGTGCGGCGCGATGGGGAGTTCGTAGACCTTGTCCGTCATGGGGTTGAAATTCAGCCGGCCGAGCCGAAATTATAGTTTCCCTCCCTCTCCGATTCCCTGATTCCATGACTATCGCCCAAGGTTCGAACCCCCTGCTCGACTTTTCCGGCCTGCCGCGCTTCGCGGATTTCGAACCCGCGTGCGTCACGCCCGCGGTCGACGCGCTGCTGGCGGAATGCCGCGCCGCGGTCGCGCGTGCCGAATCCGCCGAGACGGCAGCCGAGTGGGACGCCTTCGTCGCGCCGCTCGACGACGCCAACGAGAGGCTCGGCCGCGCCTGGGGCCAGGTGTCGCATTTGCACTCGGTGATGGATTCACCGGAACTGCGCGAGGTCTACAACGAAAACCTGCCGAAGATCACGGTCTATTACGCCGAACTGGGGCAGAACGAGGCGCTGTTCGCCAAGTTCAGGGCGCTGAAGGCAAGCTCCGGCTATGCCGCGTTGTCACCGGCGCGCAAGAAAATCGTGGAGAACGAGTTGCGCGACTTCCGCCTCGGTGGCGCTGAACTGCCTGCCGACAAGAAAGCGCGCTTCATGCAGGTGCAGGAGGAGCTGGCGCAACTCTCGGCAAAGTTCGAGGAGAACCTGCTCGACGCCACCAATGCCTTCGCGCTTTACGTCGATGACGTCGGCGAACTCGCCGGCATCCCGGACGACGTGCTCGAGATGATGAAGGCAACGGCAGCGGCCGACGGCAAGGCGGGCTACAAGATCACCCTGCAGATGCCCTCCTATCTGCCGGTGATGCAGTACGCCGACAACCGGAGCCTGCGTGAGCAGCTCTATCGCGCGTACGTTACGCGCGCCTCCGAATTCCCCTCGTCCGCAGACGAGAGCGAACCCCAATGGGACAACACGCCGCTGATCGCCCGCATCCTCAAGCTGCGCCGGGAGGCGGCGCAACTGCTCGGATTCGCGAGCTACGCCGAAGTCTCGCTTGCGGCGAAAATGGCCGATACGCCCGCCGAAGTGCTGCAGTTTCTCGGCGAGCTCGCCGCCCGCGCCCGGCCCTATGCCGAGCAGGATTATGAAGAACTGAAAACCTTCGCGCGCGACACCCTCGATCTCGGTGGCCTCGAAGCATGGGACACCGCCTACGTATCGGAAAAGCTGCGCGCCGCCCGCTACAGTTTTTCCGATCAGGAAGTGAAGCAGTACTTCCCCGAGCCGCGCGTGCTCGCCGGTCTCTTCAAGCTGATCGAGACGCTGTACGGCCTGCACGTCCGCGAGGATCGCGCGCCCGTCTGGCATCCGGACGTCAAGTTTTACTCCCTGTACGATCGCGCCGGCCAGCGCGTCGGCCAGTTCTATCTGGATCTGTACGCGCGCACCTCCAAGCGCGGCGGCGCCTGGATGGATGACGTCATCACCCGGCGCAGGAAGGACGGTGCGATCCAGACCCCGGTCGCCTACCTCAACTGCAACTTCTCCGCACCGGTGGGCGACACCCCCGAAGGAGGCAAGAGACCTGCACTGTTCACTCACGACGAAGTCATCACCCTCTTCCACGAGGCCGGCCACGGCCTCCATCATCTGCTCACGCAGGTCGAGGAACTCGGCGTTTCCGGCATCAATGGCGTCGAGTGGGACGCAGTCGAACTGCCGAGCCAGTTCATGGAAAACTTCTGCTGGGAATGGGACGTGCTCAAGCACATGACCGCCCACGTCGATACCGGCGCGCCGCTGCCGCGCGCGCTCTTCGACCGCATGCTGGCGGCGAAGAATTTCCAGGCTGGCCTGCAGACCCTGCGCCAGATCGAATTCGCGAGCTTCGACATGCATCTGCACGACGACTTCGATCCGAACGGCACGCGCACCGCGCTGGATCTGATCGAGGAGATCCGCAGGCAGGTCGCCGTCATCATCCCGCCCGCGTACAACCGCTTCCCCAACAATTTCTCGCACATCTTCGCCGGTGGCTATGCGGCGGGCTACTACAGCTACAAATGGGCGGAGGTACTCTCGGCCGACGCCTACGCGCTCTTCGAGGACGAGGCCGCAGGCTACGGCGGCGTACTGAACCCCGAAGTCGGCCACCGCTTCTGGAGCGAAATCCTCGCCCAGGGCGGCGCCCGCCCCGCACTCGAATCGTTCAAGGCCTTCCGCGGGCGCGAGCCGACCATCGACGCGCTCCTGCGCCACAACGGAATGGGCTGAACGCTTCGCACCCGGCTCAAGCCGAGGCCCCAAGTCGCCGTTATCCCGTCCGAACGGTTTTTTCAGGAGTGCGACATGAAGACGGGATGGATGATGATGGCGGCATGCCTGCTGGCGACGAGCGCGCCGCTCGGCGCGGCGGGCCTCTATCAGTGGAAGGATGCGCAGGGCCGCACCGTGTATAGCGACCAGCCGCCGCCTGCGCGCACGACCGGCGTCCAGCAGAAGAACTTCAAGGGCAGCGTCATCGAGGTCGGCGAGTCCTACGCCGCTCGGGTCGCGCGCGAGAAGCATCCCGTCACGCTCTACACCAGCACCTGCGGTTCACCGTGCGACCAGGCAAAGCAGCTGCTCGCCACGCGCGGCATCCCGCACACCGCCCACAACCTCGGAACCAACGAGGCCGCCCGCACCGAACTGGAGCAGCTGACCGGCAAATTGAACGTCCCCGTGCTGCGCGTCGGCAGCGAAAAGCTCGAAGGCTTCGAGGCGAGCCGCTGGCAGGATGCGCTCGACCGCGCCGGTTATCCGAAGGCCGCATCCCCGGGAAGTGCGCAGGCACCCGCACGCTAACTGCTGCTCCATAGCACGAACAGCAACGGGGCAGCCTCTGTTTTCCCCGGAGCCCCAAGTTACTCGCACCTGATTTCGCATGCACGCCATAGAGTATCCGATTCCACAACCGGCCTTCATGGCATGAATAGCGCTCGACCTTGGGAGGCAGAGGCACCCGCGAGGCGGCGTTGATCGATCTCTATACAATGGGGAGACCTGCCATCCGTCCAGGAGCCCCTCCATGATCACCCGGCCCTCGCACACCGCGCGCGTTGTCGCCACTCTCGGCATGGCCCTGGCGCTGTTCAGTTCTCCATCGATGGCGCGCGAGTACCTCAAGACCGAGAGCGCACAACAGGCCGGTTTCACGCCGGGCGTGATCACCGAAGGCGGCAAGACGGTGTGGATCTCTGGTCAGATCGGCCTGGTCGACGAGCAGGGCCACTCCATGGCGGGCGATTTCGAAGGCCAGGCGCGCGTGATTTTCCGCCGCATCGACGAGGTTGCGCGTCGCGCCGGCGGCAGCATCCGCGACGTCGTCAACGTCACCGTCTACCTGACCGATCCCCGGCTGCTCATCCCTCTGCAGCCGATCCGCCGGGAGTTCTGGCCAGACGGCAACTTTCCGGCCAGCACCACCATCACCGTACACAGCCTGCCCTTGGTGGGGATGATGCTGGAGGTTTCCGCAGTCGCCGTTATCGGAGATCGCTGAGGGTGTAGAAGGCTGACTGTCCGACACTTGAATTCGGCGCCGGTAGCGATGGCGACTCACGGCGCATCACCGGCATCACGAGATCGCATCGAAATCGGGTCAGGCGGCTTGATTCTGTTCACTTCACCGATGGCGTGGATGCCGCCGTAGAGATCGAGTCGGCCGCACTTCGCCGTTGACGCGGCGCTCGATGCATCGGTCAGAAACGGCCATCGGCGAAGCGGGCACCGATTCGGGGGCTGGGATACCCGTGATGAACCCGTTCCCCATCCTCCATCACGTCCGGCTCGTCGAGCCGTCGCTTAGAATGGACACTGTTTTCCCTTGATCATAAGTGTCCGGCACGCCCTGCGCACGGACACTCGGATGCCCTCACGTGAAACTCGCCGCCTGGAACGTCAACTCCCTCAAGGTCCGCCTGCCGCAGTTGCTGGATTTTCTCGCCACCCGGGAGCCGGACGTGGTCTGTCTGCAGGAAACGAAGCTCACCGATGAGGCTTTTCCGGTTGTCGAGATCGAGGCGGCCGGCTATCACGCCGCTTTCGCGGGCCAGAAAACCTACAACGGCGTCGCCATCTTGAGCCGGTCGGGCATCGCCGATGTCAGTGCGGGCATCCCTGGGTTTGACGATGAGCAGAAGCGCGTCATCGCCGGCACCATCGACGGTGTGCGCGTGGTCTGCGTCTATTGCCCGAACGGGCAGAGCCTCGATTCCGACAAGTATCGATACAAGCTCGCCTGGTTCGATGCGCTCGCCGTGTGGTTGCAGGAAGAACTCGCACGCTGCCCGCGCCTCGCCGTGCTCGGGGACTTCAACGTCGCGCCCGAGGATCGCGACGTCCACGATCCCGAAGCGTGGGAAGGCAACGTGCTGGTGTCGGAGCCCGAGCGCGAAGCGTTCGGGAAGCTCCTCGCCCTAGGCCTGGAAGACAGTTTCCGGCTGTTCGATCAACCGGAAAAAAGCTTCTCGTGGTGGGATTACCGCATGCTCGGATTTCGCCGCAACCACGGGCTCAGGATCGATCACATCCTGTTGTCCGGAGCGCTCGCCGCATCATGCATCTCAGCCAGCATCGACCGGGAAATGCGCCGCCTCGAACGGCCGTCGGACCACGCGCCCGTGCTGGCGGAAGTCGACATCACCTGAGTTGCATTGGCGTTCGGCTTGCTCCGCGCGCCGATGGACTATTCTGTCGAGTGGAAACTTTCCAACCCACCTGTCCCTGAAGGAGAATGCGATGTCGAGCGTTGGCTACCATGAACCCGTTACCGAGCTGTCGGACGAGACGCGAGACATGCACCGCGCCATCGTCTCGCTCATGGAGGAACTGGAGGCGGTCGACTGGTACAACCAGCGTGCCGACGCCTGCAAGGATCCCGAGCTCAAGGCGATTCTGGAGCACAATCGCGACGAGGAAAAGGAGCACGCGGGCATGGTGCTCGAATGGATCCGCCGCAAGGATCCGACTTTTTCCAGGCATCTCAAGGATTTCCTGTTCACCAGCGGACCCATCAAGCACGACTGAAACGGCGCGTCGCCGCTCAGTACTGCACGACCGTCGGATCGAGGCTGCGCCACAAGTACCAGGTGGCAACGGTGCGCCAGGGCCTGAAGCGTTCACCCTGCTCGCGCAGGGCCGCGGGGGTTGGGCGCACGCCATCCAGGTAATGAAGCGCGACCGCCTTCTGTAATCCGAGGTCGTCGACCGGCCAGACGTCGGGCCGGCGCAGGTTGAAGATGAGAAACATCTCGGCGGTCCAGCGCCCGATGCCGCGTACGTCGATCAGTTCACGGATCATGGCCTCGTCGTCCAGCTTCGTCCAGCGCGCCGGATCGATCCGACCGTCGGCGAAATGGCGCGCCAAGTCGACGAGATATTCCGTCTTGCGGCGCGACAGGCCGCAGGCGGCGAGCGCGTCCGATTCGAGGATGGCGACGTGCGCTGGCGAAACGGACCCCGCCAATGTCTCGAAACGCTCCCAGATGCTGTCTGCCGCCTTCACGGAAATCTGTTGCCCGACGATGGCGCGCGCGAGCGTCTGGAACGGGTCGCCGCGATTGCCGAGCACGCTGTCAGGGTAGCGCGCGATGAGCGACGCCATGATCGGGTCGGCGGCAGCGAGTTCGCGGCATGCGGTATGCCAGTAGGCCGGCGGGCGGGCGCTCGGCATACGGCAGCGGCTATCCGCGGATCGCGCGCCGCGACGTGCCGGCGATCGCGTCCGGCCCGTTCGCCTGCCGCGGCCTTTTCGCGCGCATGAAAGCGATCCCGCTCACAGAAGAATGATGTCGTACTGTTCCTGCGGGTAAGTGGCTTCGACCTGCAGCGATACGGGCTTGCCGATGAAGTCGATGAGTTGGGCGAGGCTGCCCGATTCTTCGTCGAGAAACAGATCGATCACGCTCTGCGCCGCGACGATGCGATATTCGCGCGCATTGAACTGCCGCGCTTCGCGCAGGATCTCGCGCAGCACGTCGTAGCAGACCGTCTGCGCCGTCTTGATTTCGCCGCGTCCGCCGCAGGTGGGGCAGGGTTCGCACAGCACGTGTGCGAGCGATTCACGCGTCCGCTTGCGCGTCATTTCGACCAGCCCCAGCGTGGAGAACCCGGAGACGGTCGTGCGCGTCGGATCGCGCGTCAGCGCCTTCCGGAGTTCGGTCAGCACCGCCTCCTGATGGCCCACGTTGTCCATGTCGATGAAATCGAGGATGACGATGCCGCCGAGGTTCCGCATGCGCAGCTGGCGCGCGATCGCCTGGGCGGCCTCGAGGTTCGTCTTGAAGACGGTATCGTCGAAGTTGCGCGCGCCGACGAAGCCGCCGGTATTAACGTCGACCGTCGTCAGCGCTTCCGTCTGGTCGATGATGAGATAACCGCCCGATTTCAGGTCGACGCGGCGCCCCAGGGCCTTGGCGATCTCGTCTTCGATCGCATGCAGATCGAACAGCGGCCGGTCGGCACCGTAGTGCTGCAGCTTGTCGAGCACGGCCTGAGTGTAGTTCTGCGCGAACTCGACCATGCGCTGATAGGTCTCGCGCGAATCGACGAGGATGCGGACGGTGTCGCGGTTGACGAAATCGCGCAGGACCCGCAGCGAGAGATCCAGATCCTGGTACAGCAGGCAGGGCGCACTGCAGTTGCCGCGCGACTGGATGCTGCTCCACAGCCGCCGCAGGTAATCGATGTCCGCCTGGATTTCGGCGTCCTCCGCGGTCTCCGCCATGGTGCGGACGATGAAGCCTCCTCTGAGATCTTCCGGCATCAGCTGATGCAATTTCTGGCGCAGGTACTCGCGCTCTTCTTCACCCTCGATCTTCTGCGAGATGCCGATGTGGGTTTCCTGCGGCAGGTACACGAGATAGCGCCCGGCAAAGCTGATCTGGGTGGACAGCCGCGCCCCCTTGGTGCCGATCGGATCCTTGATCACCTGCACCATCAGCGCCTGGCCTTCGTGCAGGATCTGCTCGATCGGACGCTCGGCTTCGCCGCCACGGCGTTCCTCCCATATGTCGGCCACGTGCAGGAATGCGGCGCGCTCGAGACCGATGTCGACGAATGCGGATTGCATGCCCGGCAGCACGCGCACCACGCGCCCCATGTAGATGTTGGAGAGCAGTCCGCGGCACTTCGCACGTTCGATGTACAGCTCCTGAACCGCCCCGAGGTGGAGCACGGCGACGCGCGTTTCCTGTGGGGTGACGTTGACAAGTATTTCTTCGCTCATCGGAAACTCCGCGCCCTCAGGCGACGACTCCGAACGCCTTCAGCAGTTCGCTGGTTTCGTACAAAGGCAGGCCCATGATGCCGCTGTAACTGCCCTCGATGTAGGCGACGAACGCGCCGGCGCGGCCCTGGATGGCATAGGCGCCGGCCTTGCCGAAATATTCGCCGGTTTCGAGGTAGTGCGCGATGGTCCGGTCGTCCAGGTCGGCGAGGCGCACCCGGCTGGTCGACAGGCGCGATGCCTGCCGCGTGTCATGCTGCATCGCAATGGCCGTGTGCACCACGTGCTCCCGGCCGGCGAGCCGTTTCAGCATCTCCCGCGCCTCGTTGCGGTCGGCCGGCTTGCCGAGGATCTCGCCATCCAGCTCGATCACCGTGTCCGCGCCCAGGACGGGAAAGCGCAAAAGACGCCGCCCGTCGACCGCGCGCCAGCCGCATGCGGCCTTTTCCGTCGCCATGCGCTCCACGAAATCAAGCGCGCCTTCCCCCGCCTCCGGGACCTCGATGACGTCCATGCGCCCGGTGACGGCCCGCAACGCGAGCACGTCGTACGCCACGCCGATCTGCTTGAGCAGATCGCGCCTCCGTGGCGATTGCGACGCCAGGTAGATTCTTTTTTCGACCAGCATCTTTTTCTTGTCTCCCTCAGTCGCGGTGGTAGGGATGTCCCTTGATGATGCATGCGGCCCGGTACAGCTGCTCGGCCAGCAGCACCCGCGCCAGGGCGTGCGGCAGCGTCAGCCGCGACAGGCCGAGCAGCCGGCCCGCGCGCGCCTTGAGGCCTGGGTCGAGCCCGTCCGCCCCACCGATGACGAAGGCGGGCGACACGCCCTCCTCCATCCATCCCGAAAGCCATCCCGCCAGCTCGCGCGTGGACGGCTGCACGCCGCGCTCGTCGAGTGCGATCAGCGTCGCGCCGGCAGGCGTGGCAGCGAGGATGCGTTCCGCCTCAAGCTGACGCGCCCGCGCGCCGTCTTCACCCGCGGCACGATGCCCCGGCTTGATCTCCGCGAGCATCAGCGGCAGGTCCGGCGGCATCCGCCGCGCGTAATCCGCGTAACCCGCCTGGACCCAGCCGGGCATCCGGTGACCCACGGCGATCAGGTGCAGTTTCACGCGTATTCAGGCGATGGAGGATCGCACCCGCACGGTCGCGCCGGCACCCCAGAGTTCTTCGAGATTGTAATGCGCGCGTATCGCCGGAAGCATCACGTGGACGATGACGTCGCCAAGATCGAGCAGTACCCAGTCGCCGGTTTCCTCGCCCTCGATACCGCCGACGTGCTCGCCGGCTTCCTTCATCTTCTCGCGCACCTTGTCGGCGAGTGCCCGCGTCTGGCGGTTGGAGTCGCCGCTTGCGATCACCATGCGCTCGAACATCGAGGTGAGCTTGCTGGTGTCGAGCACGCTGATTTCACGCGCCTTGACGTCCTCGAGGGCGCCGACGATCAGCTTGATCTTCTCTTCAATGTTCATGGGTTTCCATAGAGTTCGTGTTCGTGGATATAAGCGAGCACCGCGGGTGGCAGCAGGTAGCGGGCGCTGCGACGGGCGCCGAGCATTGCGCGGATCGCGGTGGCGGAAATGTCGAGCGGTGTCGTCGCATGCAGCAGCACCGAGCCCGATGGCCCCGTGTCCGACGCATCAGCCGCGAGCCGGTTCGACACCGCGTCCCGAAGCGCGGCCGGCAGGTCGCGGACCTCGGGTGAGTGGATACCCGGCCGCCCAGCGACGGCGATGTTCGCCAACTCGAACAGACGCTCCCACTCGTGCCAGCCGGGCAGACCGAGAAAAGCATCCGTCCCGATCAGCAGCCAAAGCGGCTGCGCAGTGCCCAGCTCCGCGCGCAGTTCCGTCAGGGTGTCGACCGTGTAGCTCGGCCGTGCGCGCTCGATTTCGCGGGCGTCGACCACAAAGCGCGCATTGTCGCCCACTGCGAGGCGTGTCATTTCGAGTCGATGGGGCGCCGCCGTGCGCGGCGGATCGCGGTGCGGCGGCTGTCCGGCCGGGATGAACAGCACGCGCTCCAAGCCGATGGTCTCGGCCATTTCCTCGGCAAGACGCAGGTGGCCGTAATGAATGGGATCGAATGTGCCGCCCATGATCCCGATGCCGGCGAGCGGCGCGGAGTTGGAAGATGGAGCGGCGGGGGCGGTCAAACCGGAGTGGAGGCGCTCAGCCCCGTACGTGGCCGTCGCCGAGGACGACCCACTTCTGGCTCGTGAGTCCGTCGAGCCCGACCGGTCCGCGCGCGTGGATCTTGTCGGTCGAAATGCCGATCTCTGCCCCGAGGCCATACTCGAAGCCGTCGGCGAAACGCGTCGACGCGTTGACGACGACGCTCGCGGAATCGACCTCGCGCAGGAAGCGGCGCGCGCGGCCATAGTCTTCGGTGACGATGGCGTCGGTGTGCTGCGAGCCGTGCGTATTGATGTGGACGATCGCATCGTCGATGCCGTCGACGACCTTCACCGAGATGACCGGACCGAGATACTCCTCGGACCAATCGGCGTCGGCGGCTGCCTTCAGCTTGTCCGCCGCGATGCCCGCGCCGGCGAGGATCGCAAGCGCATCGGGGCAGCCACGCATCTCGACGCCCTTCGCTGCAAGCATGCCGCCAATCTGCGGCAGCGCGGCCGCCGAGATTTCACGCGCGACGAGCAGCGACTCGGTCGTGTTGCAGGTGCCGTAACGCTGGGTCTTGGCGTTCTCGACGATCTTGAGTGCCTTCGCGAGGTCGGCGCGGTCGTCGACGTAGACGTGGCAGTTACCATGCAGGTGCTTGATCACCGGCACCCGCGCCTCGGCGGCGATGCGTTCGATCAGGCCCTTGCCGCCGCGCGGGACGATGACGTCGACATACTTTTCCATCGTGATGAGCTCACCCACCGCCGCGCGGTCGGTGGTCTCGACGACCTGTACCACGGCGGCCGGCAGTCCGGCGGCTTCCAGCCCTTCGCGCACGCAGGCGGCGATCGCCTGATTGGAATCCTGCGCCTCGGAACCGCCGCGCAGGATCGCGGCATTGCCCGATTTCAGGCACAGCCCGGCGGCGTCGGCGGTGACGTTGGGGCGCGCCTCGTAGATGATGCCGATGACGCCGAGCGGAACCCGCATCTTGCCGACCTGGATACCCGACGGACGGTACTTGAGGCCGTCGATCTCGCCCACGGGATCGGGCAGCGCGGCGATCTGCTCCAGCCCTTCGGCCATCGCGGCAACGGTCTGCCCGGACAACTGCAGGCGGTCCAACAGCGCGCTGTCGTACCCGGCGGCGCGAGCCCGTTCCATGTCGCGAGCATTCGCTTCGAGCAGCGTCGCGGCGTCGCGGCGGATCGCCCCGGCCATCGCCACGAGCGCATGGTTCTTGCGGTTGGTGTCGGCGCGGGCGATCGCGCGCGACGCTTCGCGCGCCTGTCTGCCGACCGCCTGCATGTAGCTCTTCACGTCCATCTTCGCATCCCGTCTGCCGGCCTCGCCAGGGCAAGGCCAGCGTGTTCCCGATTCCACACCTGCCGGATTCGCCTCAATTCACCCGGGCCAGGGTCATGCCCACGCGCAGGAGCGTATCCCAGGGGTCGCCCACGCGGTCCAGGCCCTTGGCCTGGCGGTCGATCAGCGCAAGATCGGCCGCCGCCGCCTCGATCTGCGGCAGGCCCAGGCGTTTCAGCGCGGCTTCGATCTGTGGCCCGCGCTGTTTGTCCCGTCCCCACAAGGTCCGCAGCAGGGCAGGCAGGCGTTCGCCTCGCGCCACGGCCAATTTTAGCCTGAGCAGAAGGCCGACCGCCGAACTCACCTGCCAAAGGATGGCGGGCACCGCCTCACCGGCATCGCGAAGATCGGCGACGGTCCGCGCGAAGCGGGCGGCGTCGCCCGCATACAGCGCGTCGGCGAGCACGTCGGCTTCGAGCCGGCTGACGTCGGCCACGGCACGCTCGACGTCGTCGATCGACACCTCGCCCGCGGGCAGCAGAAGCGCGAGCTTGTCGATTTCCTGCTGTGCCGCGAGCAGGTTTCCCTCGACCTGCTCGGCGAGGCGCTCCAGTGCCGCCCGTTCGGCGCGCAATCCCTGCCGCGCGAGCCGCCGCTCGATCCAGCCGGGCAACGCGGCGCGATCGACGATGCGCGCGTCGACCACCACCCCCTGCTTGGCGAGTGCGCCGAACCAGCGGCTCTGCATCGCCTTCCAGTCGAGCCCCGGGAGCGTGACGAGGGTCAGTGCGTCCGCCGGCGGCGCCGCGGCATATGCTTCCAGCGCCTTCGCACCCTCGACACCGGGTTTGCCGGACGGAATCCGGATTTCGACGAGCCGCCGTTCGGCGAACAGCGACAGGTTCTCGCCGCTGGCAAGGATCGTGCGCCAATCGTAGCGCCCCTGGACAGTATGGACGATGCGCTCGCCGTAACCCGCGGCGCGTGCCGCCGCGCGGATCGCGTCGGCCGCCTCCAGTGCCGCAAGCGGTTCCTCGCCGACTATGACATAGAGCGCGGCGAGCTCGCGCGCGAGCTGGTCGGGCAGGCGCTCGGCGGCAATTTTCACTGCGTTTCGCCGGGCGAAGCGTTCTGCAGGCGCCGCAGGATGCGCAGCGCGGCATTCTCTTCCATGTCGTGGTACAGCAACTGTTCTTCCGCGCCCTTGGCGAGGATCTGCGCGTCGTCGTAGGTCATGTCGCGAATCAACTCGATGGTTTCGGGCGTCGCCCACGCCTTTCCGTCACCGCCGTGGATCGAATAGCGCAAGGCCAGCGCGAGGCGGTACTCGGTGACGCGCCCCGCGCCCGACAGCGAGAGGATGGTCTTGCTGCGCGTCTCGGGTCCGATCTTGAGCATGGCTTCGGCCTCCCGCGCGGACGGTACGAGGAGCGTCTGCCCGCTCCGTCTCAAGCTGGCCTGGACGCGCTGCGCCACCACGCTTCCGGGCGGCGCATCGATGTACAGGCTGGCAAACGGCATGCTGCCTACCCGCCGCAACTGAAACCCGCACCCTGCCGCGAGCACGGCGGGCACTGCAGCAAGGAAGGCGCGCCGTTTCATGCTCATGCGACGATGTTCACGAGCCGCCCAGGCACGACCACCAGCTTCTTCGGTGCCCGGCCCTCGAGGTATTTCTGCGCCGCCTCGCTCGCCAGCGCGGCCTGCTCGATCGCGGCCTTGCCGGCATCCGCCGCGACGCGGATCTGTCCGCGCAGCTTGCCGTTGACCTGCAGCATGAGGTCGATCTCGTCCTGTACGAGCGCGGATTCGTCAACCTCGGGCCAGCCGAGCGCGGCGCCGGGCCGGAGTTCGGCGTAGAGCATCTCGCTTGCGTGCGGCACGATCGGAGCGAGCAGCGCGACGGCCGCTTCGAGCACCTCCTGCCGCACGCTACGGGTGATCGCGTCAGCGCCGTCGAGCTTCGCCAGGCCGTTCATCAGCTCCATCACGGCGGCGATCGCCGTGTTGAACTGCTTGCGGCGCTCGATGTCGTCGCCGACCTTCTGGATCGTCTGATGCAGCTGGCGACGGAGCGCCTTCGCCGCGCCGGACAGATCGCCGCCGGCGTAGGCCGCGGTCACGCCCCCCTGCACGTGTTCATACACCGTTTTCCACAAGCGCCGGAGGAAGCGGTGCGCGCCTTCGACGCCCGCGTCCGACCATTCCAGACTCTGTTCGGGCGGCGCGGCGAACATCGTGAAGAGGCGCGCCGTATCCGCGCCGTAGGCATCGATGAGCGCCTGCGGGTCGACGCCGTTGTTCTTCGACTTCGACATCTTCTCTGTACCGCCGGCGACGACCGGCAGCCCGTCGGCCTTGAGGACCGCCGTGCCGTCGCGCAACTCGACGTCGGCCGGATTGAACCACGTCTTCCGGCCGGATACGCCCTCACGGTAATAGGTATCGGCGACGACCATGCCCTGCGTCAGCAGGTTGGCGAAGGGTTCGTCGCTCGTCAGCAGCCCCTCGTCGCGCATCAGCTTGTGGAAGAAGCGCGCGTAGAGAAGATGCAGGATCGCATGCTCGATCCCGCCGATGTACTGGTCGACCGGCAGCCATTCGTCGGCGCGCGCATCGAGCATGCCGCCCTCGAACTCGGGGCTGGCGTAGCGGGCGTAATACCACGACGACTCGACGAAGGTGTCCATGGTGTCGGTTTCGCGCCGCGCCGCGCCGCCGCATTTCGGACAGGCGCAGTTGACGAAATCGGCGCGCTTGGCGAGCGGGTTGCCCGAACCGTCGGGCACGACGTCCTCGGGCAGCACCACCGGCAGCTGGTCGGCGGGCACCGGCACGTCGCCACAGGTCTCGCAATGGATGATGGGAATCGGGCAGCCCCAGTACCTCTGGCGCGAGATGCCCCAGTCGCGCAGGCGGAACTGGGTCTTCTTCTCGCCCAGGCCCTTGGCGGCGAGATCGGCTGCGATCGCATCGACCGCAGCCTCGTAAGCGAGGCCGTCGTACTTGCCGGAGTTGACACAAACGCCATGCTGGCCGTGACGTTCATCCCACAGAGCCCAACCAAGGGGCTCTTTCTTCGTGTGATTATAAAAAAGGGGGAATCGTCGCTTCGTTCTGTCGTCTTGCTCAAACAGACCTGAGCCCAGATCGAGGTTGTCGTCCTTCCAAATCTCAGGAACGATCACCGCTTTGATGGGCAGATTATTCTTGATAGCAAATTCGTGGTCGCGGCTGTCATGCGCCGGCACCGCCATCACGGCGCCCTCGCCGTAACTCATCAGGACGTAGTTGCCGACCCATACCGGCACTTCTTCTCCGGTGAGCGGGTGGCGCACTTTGAGGCCGGTGTCCATGCCCTTCTTTTCCATCGTCGCGAGGTCGGCCTCGGCGACGCTGCCCTGCTTGCATTCGTGGATGAACGTGGCGAGCCCGGGATTGTTCGCGGCGGCATGAGTGGCGAGCGGATGCTCGGCGGCAACGGCGACGAAGGTCACGCCCATCAGCGTGTCGGCCCGGGTAGTGAACACCCACAGCTTCTCGTCGCGACCGTCGAGCGTGTACGGGAAGGCGAGACGCACGCCGGTACTCTTGCCGATCCAGTTGGCCTGCATGGTCTTCACCCGTTCGGGCCAGCCGGGCAGACTGTCGAGACCGCTCAGCAGTTCTTCCGCGTATTGCGTGATGCGGAAGAAATACATCGGGATGTCGCGCTTCTCGACCAGCGCCCCCGAGCGCCAGCCGCGGCCGTCGATGACCTGCTCGTTGGCGAGCACGGTCGCGTCGACCGGGTCCCAGTTGACGGTGGCCATTTTCTTGTAGATCACGCCCTTTTCGAACAGGCGCGTGAACAGCCACTGCTCCCAGCGATAGTAGTCCGGCTTGCAGGTGGCGAGCTCGCGCGACCAGTCGATCGCGAAACCGAGCGCCTGCAGCTGCGCGCGCATGTGATCGATGTTCGCGTAGGTCCACTGCGCCGGCGGCACGCCATTGGCGATCGCTGCGTTCTCCGCCGGCAGGCCGAATGCGTCCCAGCCCATCGGCTGCATCACGTTGAATCCACGCATCGCGTAGTACCGCGCCAGGACGTCGCCGATCGTGTAATTGCGCACGTGACCCATGTGCAAACGGCCCGACGGGTAGGGGAACATGGACAGGCAGTAGTACCTGGGGCGGTCGGACGCGTCGCTCGCGCGGTGGGCCTGGCTGGCCGCCCATTTCGCCTGGGCCGCGCGTTCGACGTCCGCGGGGAGATATTTTTCTTGCATCGCAACAAGCGCATAGAATCAAGGCGGCCGATTATACCGTCCGGCCCGCCCCGCCGCCGGGGCGCGAGCGACGGGCCCGGGCCCGCCGTACCAATAAAAGATCGAAGGAGACCTCCATGAAAATCCATTCCCTGCTCGTCCTCATGGCCGTCGCGCTGCCCGCGTACGCCGCCCCGCCCGACATGCTGCCCGTGAAGCAGATCAGTCTCGAACTCGCGCGCGACATTGCGATGACCGCGGTCGAAACCTGCCGCAAGGATGGCTACAACGTCTCCGCGGTGGTGCTCGACCGCGCGGGCAACGTCCAGGCCGCGCTGCGCGACACCTTGGCGACGCGCCACACGCTGGAAATCGCCGAACGCAAGGCCGGGATGACGGTCATGTCGGGAATCGATTCGGGCGAGTTCCGGGACGCCCGTGGCGACATCCGCCCCGAGCTCAATCACATCGACGGGCTGATCGTGATGGAGGGTGCCCTGCCGATACGGGCCGCCGGCGCCCTGATCGGCGCGATCGGCGTATCCGGCGCCCCGGGGGGCGACAAGGATGCCGCATGTGCGGCCGCGGCGCTCCGGGCGGTCGAGGAACGGCTCGAATTCGCGACGTAAGCGAGCACTCACAGCGCAGCCGTAACCGGTGACAGCCCCCCACGGGATGGGTAGAATACGCCGGTTTCGCTTTCGTTCTCACCCATCTCCAGGGAGTCACAGCATGTCCAAGAAGCATCCCGTCATCGCGGTCACGGGCTCATCCGGCGCCGGAACGACCACCGTGAAGCGCGCGTTCGAGCACATCTTTTTCCGAGAGAAGATCAATGCGGCGGTGATCGAGGGCGACAGCTTCCACTGCCTGTCGCGCGTGGAATTCAGGGAGGCCGTGAAGAAGGCGGAAAGCGAGGGCAACCGCCATTTCAGCCATTTCGGTCCCCAGGCGAACCACTTCGACAAGCTGGCCGAACTGTTCAAGACCTACGGCGAAACTGGCAGCGGCAAGAAACGCTATTACATCCACAGTGACGAGGAAGCCGCAGAGCACAACAAGCGCCTCAATACCAGCCTCAACCCGGGCGAGTTCACGCCTTGGGAGGACGTCCCCGCGGGTTCCGACGTGCTTTTCTACGAGGGTCTGCACGGCCTGGTCAAGTCGGGCGACGTGGATGTCGGCCAGCACGTGGACCTCGGGATCGGCGTGGTGCCCATCGTCAACCTCGAATGGATCCAGAAAATCCACCGCGACGGCGCGGAGCGCGGTTACTCGGCCGACGTCATCGTCGACACCATCCTGCGCCGGATGCCGGACTACGTGAACTACATCACCCCGCAGTTCTCGCGTACCGACATCAACTTCCAGCGCGTGTCGACCGTCGACACCTCGAACCCCTTCATCACGCGCGACATCCCCACGCCGGACGAAAGCTTCATCGTGATCCGTTTCCGCGAGCCCAAGGGCACCGATTTCCCCTATCTCCTGAACATGATTCCGAACTCCTTCATGTCGCGCCGGAACACCATCGTCGTACCCGGCGCGAAGATGGGTTTCGCCATGGAATTGATCCTGGCACCGATCATCCAGGAGATGATCGCGGGCAAGCACAAGTAAGTTCCGATCACGTCCAACAGAGAAGGGCGACCCGCGGGTCGCCCTTCTCTATTCTGGGCGGCACCCGCCTGGCGGGCGCCCAACGACGTTTACTTCTTGCCTTTTCCGGCACCCCCGACCTTGGGCGAGGCCATCAGATACACCTGGCCGCCCTCGACGAGTTCACCCGGGATACGGTAGTGCGCCTGCATGTTGCCGAGGTAATAGCGGCGACCGGATTCGTACCAGTTGGCGTTCGCGACGATGCCGGTGACGTCGATGACACCCGAGTTCTCTTCGTCCTGGGTCAGGAAGCCAGGTGCACCCGGCAGGAAGCGGCTGCGATCGGACTCGAAAATCTGCACCGCCTGCTTGGTGGCCGGGTTGAACTTCCAGACCTTGGCGATGTACGAACTGTTGCCCGGATCTTCCTGGAGGATGATGTTGCCGTCGCCGTCGACCGTCATGTTGTCGAAGGAACGCGCGACCTGGCCATCGGTACCGACGAGACTGGCGGAATCGAGCACCATCTCGACCGTGCCGCCGGTAGGATTCGTGAGCGAGTTGAAGCTGAACTTGTACAGTCGGGCGGTCGCACCGGTGCGGCCGGTCGTTGCCCAGTAGAACACGTTGGAATTCTTGGTGTCCCAGTGTCCGTCTTCGGGACGCGCCCACTCCGTGACATCGCGTGCGGTCGACTGGGTCTGCAGCTGCGCGCCGTTGTCGAGCGCCACGATGTCGGACATGTCGACCAGATCGAAGGTGCCGTTGATCGCGCCGGCTTCCAGCTTCACCAAACCGTTGCCGTAGTTGGCTCCCCCGTTGTTGACCCGGATGCCGTAGAGCTTGCCGTTTTGCAGGCCCGCCTGCTCGACCGGATTGCCGGAACTCCGCTTGTCGCCGACATAGAGGTAGACCTGGCCAGGGCTGGAGTCGTCGAGACCGACGACCAGCGTCTTGTCGCCTGCGTTGGGATGGGCGACCGAGTTTTCCCAGGAGAAGCGACCGAGGTACGGCAACTGATAGCTCGTGCCTTTTTCGTCGCCGCTGACGATGGTGGCGTACGCACGGCCTTCGCTACCCGACTCCTCGCCCGTCATATAGATCCGGCCGTTGAAGCCGAGGCCGGTCGTCGGGTTGTAGAAAGCCGTTTTGGCCGGCAGGTCGGCCGAGCAGAAGCGGCCGAACTGGTTCATCCCGGTCGCGTCGACGAACCGCTTGTTGAGATTGTCCCAGTTCTTCACCTTGGTGATAAGGTCTTCGCCGGCCATGATCTGCTTGCTGTTCAGGTGCATGGTCCACTGCGACACGAAGGCGCCGGTCGCGCCGTGGGCACGCGCCACACCCGCGGTGGCGCCGAGCTCGTGATTGAGGAAGAAAGTCATGAAGGCCTTGTCGGCGACATAGCCGCCGTTGGCGGCGAACTTGCCGGGCAGCGCGCCCATGCCGTCCGGAATGCCGACCATGCGGTAGTCGACGTTTTTGGCGGAGTCGCCGACGGTGAGCAGCGAAACGACTTCCCAGCCGGGAGCGGTGGGAACGATATAGGGAGTCTGCGAGCTCTGCGGGCCGGTGCTGTCTTGCGCATGGACAGCGGCGGCGGCGAGCGCCAGGCTGACGCCGAGCGCGACGGGGCTGAGTTTGAACATGGGGATTCCATCTCCTGATTTCTGTCTGAAAGCGCGCCCGCGACGGAAAGCGTCCGGGGTCTGGTGGCATCGGGCAGGCATGCCGGCCCGACGCGATACAGTATCCCGAGCGACCCTTACAGAAGAATGATGCTCTCATGAACGTTCGAAGCCAGGCATCGAGAATCGTCCCCTGTCCTCATGGCCTTGGCCTACGCCACGGCGAAGCCCGCCAGCGCAATGTCGTCGCGGTCTCTGAGCGGAGCGGATTTTTCGGTGAAACGCCTGTTCACCGGGGTATTCATCCCTGGGATGCCGCGCAAAGAAAAACGGAGCCAGGCCGGCTCCGTTTTTTTGCGCGGGACGCGAGAACTCAATACTCGAGCATGCGCGGCAGCGTCTTCGCGTGCTCGATCCACCGCCCGACCTCGGATTCGGCCGGCACCTGGCGCGTGAGCTTCTTCTCCTCGTTGACCGCCGTCATCGCCTTCACGAGGTTGGCCGCATTGCGCTGCGCGAGCTCCGGCACGGTATCGACGCCAGCCGCCTCGAGCAGCTCGGAGTACTCCGAGCCCACGCCGTTGATCCGGTAGAGGTCGGCCATGTTGGCGAACTTCAGGATGCGAGCTTCCGGCAGTCCGGTCCGTTCCGCGAGTCCTTTGCGCTGCGCGGGCGTCAATGCGTTCTGCAACAGGGAGTCGGTGTCCTTGACGCCAGCGGCGCGGAATTTCTCCCCGAGTACCGGGCCGATTCCCTCGATATCCTCGATCTTGCGATTGGCCATGCGATTTTCTCCTTTGTCGTCAGTCTTCCGGCGGGCCGATCCGGCTTGGCGGCCCGTCGCCCAGTGTAAACCCGATACGCGGCCGGTGCGATCACGCCATCGCGAACCCCACCAATGCGATCTCGTCGCCATCCGCCACCGGAGAGGATTTCTCCGCAAACTGCTTGTTGATCGTCACCTTGAGCGCGGGATTGCCGAGCAGCATCTTCTTCCACTTCTCGCCGCGCCGGGCGAGCACGAACAACAGGCGCTCGACGTCGGTCACGTCGGGTGGCAATGCGACTTCCTCGGATGCGAGCCCGAGTGTCTCGACGAGATCGCCGAAGAACAGGATTTTCACCATGGCTGGCCCCTTATAATTGCCGGTTGATCGCCCGATTCTACCGCCGTATGCCACTTCCCCTGCTGGAAAGCCTCAACCCCGAGCAACGCGCCGCGGTGACGCTGCCGCACGCCTCCGCGCTCATCCTGGCGGGCGCCGGATCGGGCAAGACCCGCGTGCTCACCGCGCGGATGGCATGGCTGATCCAGACCGGGCGGGCATCGCCGCTCGAAATGCTCGCGGTCACCTTCACCAACAAGGCCGCGAAGGAAATGCTCACGCGTCTTTCCGCAATGCTGCCGATCAATACGCGCGGCATGTGGGTGGGTACGTTCCACGGCCTGGCCAATCGTCTCCTGCGCATCCACTGGCGCGAGGCCGGCTTGCCGCAATCGTTCCAGATCCTCGACTCCGCCGACCAGCTGTCCGCCATCAAGCGGCTGCTCAAGTCGATGAACGTCGACACGGAGAAGTACGAACCCAAGAAGGTGCAGTGGTTCATCAACTCCAACAAGGAAGCGGGGCGCCGGGCGCGGGACGCAGAGGCCTGGGACGAATACTCGGCGCGGTTCGCCGAACTGTACGAAGCCTACGATGCACAATGCCAGCGCGAGGGTGTGGCCGATTTCGCCGAACTGCTGCTGCGCTCGTACGAACTGCTGTACCGCAACGAAACGCTGCGCCGGCATTACCAGGACCGCTTCAAGCACATCCTGATCGACGAGTTCCAGGACACCAACACCCTGCAATACCGCTGGCTCAAGCTCTTCGCGGGGCCCGACAGCGCCCTGTTCGCGGTGGGCGACGACGACCAGTCGATCTACGCCTTTCGCGGCGCGGATACCGCGAACATGGCCGACTTCGAGCGCGAGTTTGCACAAGGCAAGGTGATCCGGCTGGAGCAGAACTATCGCAGTCACGGCAATATCCTCGCGGCGGCCAACGCGCTCATCGCGCAGAACACCCGCCGTCTGGGCAAGAATCTGTGGACGGCGGCGGACAATGGCGAGCCGGTCCGCGTGTTCAGCGCATACTCCGACCAGGACGAGGCCGGGTTCGTGGTCGACGAGGTACGTACGCTCCACCGCGAAGGCCTGCGGCTGTCCGACATGGCGGTGCTCTATCGCGCCAACGCGCAATCCCGGGTGCTGGAGCACGCGCTGTTCTCTGCCGGCGTGCCGTATCGGGTGTACGGCGGACTGCGCTTCTTCGAGCGCCAGGAGATCAAGCACGCGCTCGCCTATCTTCGCCTGCTGGCGCAACCGGAAGACGACGGCGCATTCCTGCGCGTGGTCAATTTCCCGACCCGCGGCATCGGCGCACGCACGCTGGAGCAGTTGCAGGGAACGGCCGCCCAATCCGGTTCGAGCCTGTGGCAGGCGGCGTGCACCAGCGCGGGAAAGCTGGCGGGATTCGCGCGCCTCATCGAGACGATCCGGGAAGCGATCCGCGGCCTTCCGCTACCCGAGGCGGTCGATCACGTGATCGAGGCGTCCGGCCTGGCGGACCACTATCGCGCCGACAAGGACGGGGCGGATCGGCTGGACAACCTGAACGAACTGGTCAACGCCGCCGCCTTGTTCACGGAAGAAGCCATTCCGGCAGCCCCCCAGCCTGCCGGCGTGCCGGCGGAAACCGCGGCCGAGCCGGAGACGCCCGAACTCGAGCGCTTCCTGGCGCACGCGGCCCTCGAAGCAGGTGAACACCAGGCGGGCGCGGGCCTCGACGCGCTGCAGCTGATGACCGTGCACGCCGCGAAAGGCCTGGAGTTTCACGCGGTATTCATCACCGGGCTGGAGGAAGGGCTGTTTCCGCACGAGCAGAGCATGCACGAAAACGACGGGCTGGAGGAGGAGCGCCGCCTCATGTACGTGGCGATCACCCGCGCGCGGCGGCGGCTGTACCTCTCGCATGCGCAGTCCCGCATGCTGCACGGGCGGGTCCGCGACGGCATCCCGTCACGCTTTCTCGCCGAGTTGCCGGAACAGACGCTCCTCCACCTCAACCGCGCCACCGAGCGGCCCCATCTTTTCGACGGTCACGCATCGTCGCCCGTTTCGCGGGCGGCGGGCGCGGGGAACGACACCGGCTTCCGGGTCGGGCAGACGGTCGTCCATGCCAAGTTCGGCACTGGCGTCATCATCGATTTCGAGGGTCGCGGCGGTGATGCCCGGGTGCAAGTGAAATTCCGCGACGCCGGCCTCAAGTGGCTGGCGCTCGCTTACGCGAACCTGTCGCCCGCCTGACCCGGCTCGGCTTCGTCGTCGGCCCACACCGCAAAAAGCGCCTGATACGAGGCGTAGAGCGAGCCGAACATGACCGGCATCGCCACCAGAAGGCCGAGCAGGAACGGCACCAGCGCGGAGACGAACAGCACGAGGCCGAGCGCAAGACCGTTCACCAGCATCGCGAGCCAGTTGCGGACGACCGCCTTGAGGCTGACGCCGAGCGCGGTCGCCGGGCGGGCGCCGCCGAAGAGAATCAGCGCCGGTGCGAACCAGGTCGCCATGATCAGCGGCGTGAACAGCGCAAGGCCGGTCATCAGCGCCGGCATCGATCGCTCGATGACCGCCTGCATCGCGGCGGGGTCCTGCGGCGATTGCGCAGCCGTCATCAGCGCCTGCGCATCGAACCCCATGCCGACCATGATCTGACCGATCACCAGCGTACCGAGCAACTGCACCGCACCGACGGTTGCGAGGGGAATCACCGGTCCCCTCACACCCGCGAGGAAACGCGGCAATTCAAGTTCCTGGCCGCTGTCGAGCGCGCGGTACGCGGCCATGAAACCCGCAACCATCAGCGGCCAGGCCAACTCGGACAGCGCGCTGCCCACGGCGGGAATCAGACCGAGCGCCATCAGGGTGCCGAACAGCACGCCGAAGGCCGCCGACAGCAGCAGGGGGTTGCGCCGATACAGGCGGAACCCTTCGACCACCCACTGCAAGCCCTCGCGCGCACCGACCCGGCGCGGGATCTCCTGGCTGGAATCGTTCATGCGCGCTCAGAACTCCTTGATCACCCACATCGGCGGACGCAGGCCCGAGTCGAGGCTGTCCTGCCGCGCAAACTGGCCGTCCCCCTTCTGATCGATGAGGTAGTAGGGCTTGCCGATCCGCGGGATGATCTTGAGCATGTAGAGCTTGCCGTTGGCGCGATATTCGACGACCCGCCCCTGGCTGCTCGGCGTGATCGTGATCTCGGGCGCGTCTCCGGGTCCGGGCGGGCCGTCCGGCACCGGGACCAGATCGGGTGGACGATCGGAAGGCGCGGCGGCGAGCGCGAGGCCGCCGGACAGCAGGGCCAGTAACAGGAAGAAATAGCGCATGGCGGCTCCGGGATGTTGCGGAATTCGTGGCGGCGTCAAAGGAAGAACTGGATTTCGCGCTCGGCGACCGACGGCATGAAACCACGCTTTTCATAATGCATGAAAATCGCCTCGACGACTTCTTCGGGTTTGTCGAGGATGCGCATCAAGTCGACGTCTTCGGGGGAGATCATGTTTTCGCCGATGAGCCGGTCCTTGAGCCAGTCGGCCAGCCCGGCCCAGAACTTGGAGCCGACGAGAATGATGGGGATACGGCCGATCTTGCCCGTCTGCACCAGCGTCAACGCCTCGAACAATTCGTCGAGCGTACCGAAACCGCCCGGCATGACGACGTAGGCGGCGGCGAACTTGACGAACATGACCTTGCGCGCGAAGAAATGCTGAAAGGTCTGGCTGATGTCCTGATAGAGATTGGCGACCTGCTCGTGCGGCAGCTGGATGTTGAGGCCGATGCTGGGCGACTTGCCGAAATAGGCACCCTTGTTGGCGGCCTCCATGATGCCGGGGCCGCCGCCGGAAATGACCGAAAACCCGGAATCCGACAGCTTGCGCGCGATCTGTTCCGTCAACATGTAGTACGCATGCTCGGGCGGCGTGCGGGCGCTGCCGAAGATCGAGACCGCGGGACGGATGGACGACAGGCGCTCGGTCGCCTCGACGAACTCTGCCATAATTCCGAGCATCCGCCACGACTCGCGCGCCGAATAGTTGATCTCCTCGGTGCGCCTCGGGTCGATCAGATCCGGCAATTTATCCAAGTGCATACGAGCGCCTCGTGAATGATTCCAGTGTAAGTCCGCCCGGAAGAATCCTGCTTCTGGTGGACGGCTCGTCTTACCTCTATCGCGCGTTTCACGCGCTGCCCGACCTGCGCAACACCGCGGGCGAGCCGACCAGCGCCATCAAGGGCGTGCTCGCCATGCTGCACAGGCTGCGGAAGGACTATGCGGCGGATTATATCGCCTGCGTGTTCGACGCGAAGGGCGGCACCTTCCGCGACGCGCTCTACCCCGCCTACAAGGAACATCGCCCGTCGATGCCCGAAGACCTGGCCGGCCAGATCGAACCCCTCCACGAGGCGATCCGTGCCGAAGGCTGGCCCCTCGTCATCATCGACGGCGTCGAAGCCGACGACGTCATCGGCACGCTGGTGCGGGACGCCGCACGCAAGGGTTATCGCAGCATCGTTTCCACCGGCGACAAGGACATGGCGCAACTGGTCGACGGCCACGTCACGCTGGTCAACACCATGAGCCAGGAAACGCTCGACGAAGCGGGCGTCACCGCCAAGTTCGGCGTGCCGCCCGAACGCATCATCGACTACCTCACGCTGATCGGCGATGCGGTCGACAACGTGCCGGGCGTTGCGAAAGTCGGGCCGAAGACGGCCGTGAAATGGCTCACCGAATACGGCACGCTCGATAACCTGCTCGCCCATGCGGACGAGATCAAGGGTGTGGTCGGCGAGAACCTGCGTGCAGCGCGCGACTGGTTGCCGCAGGCGCGCCGGATACTCACGATCAAGACCGACGTCGAGCTGCCGTTCGAATTCGACGATCTCGTCCTCAAGCCCCGCGACACCGACGTGCTGCGCACATTGTTCGAGCGCTACGAATTCCGCAGCTGGCTGCGAGCGCTCGATAGCGAGCCGGGGAGCGGGTCGCCCAATTCGGACGAAGACGCGAGCGGCGCGCATCGCACGCACTACGAAACGATCCTCGACACGGACGGGCTCGACGCCTGGATCGCGCGCCTGGACGCCGCGCCCGCGTTCGCACTGGACACCGAGACCAACAGCCTCAATCCGATGCAGGCCGAACTGGTCGGCATCTCGTTCGCCACCGCGCACGGCGAAGCCGCCTATGTACCGCTCGCGCATCACTATGCGGGCGCCCCGACGCAGCTCGACCGCGGCACCGTGCTGGCGAAGTTGAAACGGGTGCTGGAAGCCCCGCAACCCCGGATCATCGGCCAGCACCTCAAGTACGACCGCCACGTGTTCGCCAACCACGGCGTCGCGCTTGGCGGCGTGCTCGACGACACGCTGCTGCAATCCTACGTGCTCGAGGCGCACCAGCCGCACGAACTCGGCAGCCTGGCGTCGCGCCATCTCGGCCTTGCGATGATCAGTTACGACGAGGTCACCGGCAAGGGCGCCTCGCGCATCGGTTTCGACCAGGTGCCCATCGAGCGCGCGAGCGAGTACGCAGCGGAGGACGCCGACCTCACGCTGCGTGTGCGCGACGTGCTCGCACCGCAGGTCGCGAGCGCAGAGACGCTCGATTTCATCTACCGCCAGATCGAACTGCCGGTGGCCGCCATCCTGTTCCGGATGGAGCGCGCCGGCGTGCTGCTCGACCGGGATCTGCTGGCGACGCAAAGCGATGAACTCGGCCGCAAGATGCTCGAGTTCGAGCAGCGTGCGTACCAGGAGGCCGGCCAGCCGTTCAACATGAGCTCGCCCAAGCAGATCGGCGACATCCTCTTCACGCAGAAAGGCCTGCCGGTCATCAAGAAGACGCCGGGCGGCGCACCCTCGACCGACGAGGAAACGCTCGAACAGCTCGCGCTCGACCATCCGATCGCCCGCGCGATCCTCGACTATCGCGGGTTGGCCAAGCTGAAATCGACCTACACCGACAAGCTGCCCCTGATGGTGCACCCCAAGACCGGCCGCCTGCACACCAGCTACTCGCAGGCGACCGCGGTCACCGGCCGGCTCGCAAGCTCCGACCCCAACCTGCAGAACATACCCGCGCGCACCGCAGAGGGACGCCGCATCCGGGAAGCCTTCATCGCGCCGCCCGGGCACGTGCTCCTGTCAGCGGACTATTCGCAGATCGAGCTCCGGATCATGGCGCATCTGTCCGGTGACCCCGGCCTCGTGAAAGCCTTCGCGGAGGATCACGACATCCATGCCGCCACTGCGGCGGAGGTGTTCGGCGTGCCGCTCGACGCGGTGAGCAGCGAACAACGGCGCATGGCGAAGGTGATCAACTTCGGCCTGATCTACGGCATGTCGGCGTTCGGCCTCGCCAGCCAGCTCAATCTGGAGCGCACGGCCGCGCAGGCGTACATCGACCGCTACTTCGCGCGCTACCCGGGTGTCGCCGACTACATGCAGCGCACCCGCGAGGCGGCACGCCGCCAGGGCTACGTCGAGACCGTGTTCGGCCGGCGCCTCACGCTGCCCGAGATCAACGCGCGGAACCCGGCACGCCGCCAGGGCGCGGAACGCGCCGCGATCAACGCGCCGATGCAGGGCACCGCGGCCGATCTCATCAAGCTCGCGATGATCGCCGTGCAGCACTGGCTCGACGACGCCGGCCTCCGCAGCCGGCTCCTGCTGCAGGTACATGACGAACTCGTCCTCGAAGTACCCGACGACGAAGTCGACCGGATACGCGCGGGCCTGCCGGCATGCATGTGCGACGTTGCCAAGCTCAAGGTACCGCTGCGCGTCGGGATCGGCGTCGGCCGCAACTGGGAGGCGGCGCACTGAAACGCGCGCGGCGACGGCGGGGCGCGGCCTCGCCGCCCTAGGTGCCATATCGCGCGGCTTACTGCTTCAGACTGTCCCGGATTTCGCGCAGCAGCACGATATCCTCCGCCGGCGCGGCCGGCGCTTCGGGTGCCGGTTCCTTCTTCAGGCGATTGATCTGCTTGACGAGCACGAACACGATGAACGCGAGGATGAGGAAGTTGAGCAGGATGGTGAGGAAATTGCCGTAGGCGAACACCGGCACCCCGGCCTCCTTCACGGCGGCGAGCGTCATCGGCACGCCCTCGGGTACGGCGTCCAAGGCGAGGAACAGGTTGGAGAAATCGAAACCTCCGAAGATCGCGCCGATGACCGGCATGATGAGGTCGTTGACGATGGAGTCGACGATCTTGCCGAATGCGGCGCCGATGATGACCCCCACCGCCAGATCCATGGCATTGCCCTTGACCGCGAACTCCTTGAACTCCGACATGAAACTCATGTTTCCTCCATTTCGTTTAAGGATGAAAGCCTGCTGAGCAAAATGGTAGACGCTGCGCGAGCCCGCCACCAGACCCTCATGTGATTTCTCGCCGGCTTGGTCGGGACTGGCGGCGAGGGTAAAATGCTTCCCCTCATGCGAATCGGTCCCCACACCCTCAAGAACAACCTGATCGTCGCCCCCATGGCCGGGGTGACCGATCGGCCTTTCCGTCAGCTTTGCAAACGGCTGGGCGCGGGCATGGCGGTGTCCGAGATGGTGACCTCGAACTCGCTGCTCTACGGCTCGGCGAAGACCGCGCGACGCGCCAACCACGAGGGCGAGGTCGATCCCATCAGCGTGCAGATCGCCGGCGCCGACCCGAAAATGATGGCCGATGCGGCGCGCCACAACGTCGATCGCGGCGCGCAGATCATCGACATCAACATGGGCTGCCCGGCAAAGAAGGTGTGCAACGTGATGGCCGGCTCCGCGCTGTTGCAGGACGAGCCGCTGGTGGGCCGCATCCTCGACGCCGTCGTCAAGGCCGTTCCCGAGGTGCCGGTGACGCTGAAGATCCGCACCGGATGGAATCGCGAACACAGGAACGCGTTGAACATCCTTCGCATTGCGGAGGACGCGGGGGTGCAGGCGCTCGCGATGCACGGCCGCACGCGCGCCTGCGGCTACACCGGGAATGCGGAATACGACACCATCCGTGCAGTGAAGGCCGAGGCGCGGATCCCGGTGATCGCCAACGGCGATGTCACGACGCCCGAGAAGGCGAAGTTCGTACTGGAATACACGGGGGCGGACGCCGTCATGATCGGCCGCGCGGCGCAGGGTCGTCCATGGATTTTCCGCGAGATCGAGCATTTCCTGAAAACCGGCGAGCACCTGCCCGAGCCCGAGGTGGCTGAAATCCATGCGGTGCTGCGCGAGCACCTTGACGATCTGTACGCCTTCTATGGTGAAGTCACCGGCGTGCGCGTGGCGCGCAAGCACATCTCCTGGTACACGAAGGGCCTGGCCGGCAGCAACGCATTTCGCCACGCAATGAATCAGCTCGACACCGTGGCCGAGCAGGTCGACGTGGTCGACGACTATTTCGCCCAGGCGGCGCGCGCAGGCGCCCGCCTGCGCTACGAATGCCCGAACAATAACGCGGAAGGGATGCCGCGCGCCTCGCAGCTTGCGGCATAGAGGGGAACTGGAATGATCGAAGAAAACGAAATCGCCGCCTGCCTGCGGCGATCGCTCAACCGCTATTTCAAGGATCTCGACGGCGAAACGCCGAGCGAGATCTACGGCATGGTCGTGAGCGCGGTCGAGAAACCGTTGCTCGCCTACATCCTCGACCGTGCCGCCGGCAACCAGACCCGTGCCGCCGACATGCTCGGCATCAACCGCAACACGCTGCGCAAGAAGATGCGCGAACACGGCCTTTCCGACTGACCCGCCCCCTGCATTTCAAGATGAAGATCCAGCGCGCCCTGCTCTCCGTGTCGGACAAGACCGGCCTCGTCGAATTCGCCCGCGCGCTCGCCGCCGCCGGCGTCGAACTGCTCTCCACCGGCGGCACCGCAAAGACGCTGCGTGACGCCGGCCTCGCCGTCATCGACGTCGGCGAGTACACCGGCTTTCCCGAAATGCTCGACGGCCGCGTCAAGACGCTGCACCCGAAGGTGCACGGCGGCATTCTCGGCCGGCGCGACCTGCCCGACCACGTGGCGACGATGCAGCAGCACGGCATCCCCAACATCGACCTGGTGTGCGTCAACCTCTATCCCTTCGCCGCCACGGTGTTGAAACCGCATACGCTCGACGATGCGATCGAGAACATCGACATCGGCGGGCCGGCGATGGTGCGCTCTTCGGCAAAGAACCATCGTCACGTCGCGATCGTCACCGACCCGTCCGACTACGCGCCGCTCGTCGCCGAAATGCAGGCGAACGCCGGCGCGCTGAGTGACGCGACCCGCTTCGCCCTGGCGACGAAAGCCTTCGCGCATACCGCGATCTACGACGGCGCGATCAGCAATTACCTCAGCGCGCTGAATGCGGACAACGCGCGCGAAACCTTCGGCCGGACCCTGAACCTGCAGTTCACCCGCGCGCAGGTCTGCCGCTACGGCGAGAACCCGCATCAGGCCGGCGCCTTCTACGTCGAAGCCAAGGCCCCCGCAGGCACCATCTCCACCGCCCGCCAGATCCAGGGCAAGGAGCTGTCGTACAACAACATCGCCGACACCGACGCCGCGCTCGAATGCGTGAAGCAGTTCGACGCGGCACCGGCCTGCGTCATCGTGAAACACGCGAATCCCTGCGGCGTGGCCTACGGCGCAAACCTGCTCGAAGCCTACGATCGGGCCTACCGCACCGACCCCGAATCGGCCTTCGGCGGCATCATCGCCTTCAACGGCCGGCTGGACGGCGCGACTGCACAGGCGATCGTCGAGCGCCAGTTCGTCGAGGTCATCATCGCGCCCGAGGTCAGCCCGGAGGCGAGCGAGGCAGTCGCTGCCAAGAAGAACGTGCGCCTGCTCGCGTGCGGCCATTGGGGCGGCGCGGTGGCCCAGCTCGACATGAAGCGCGTGGCGGGAGGCCTGCTGGTACAGGACGCCGACGTGCTGCTCAACGCCGGGCTGGAGGTGGTCACCCAGCGCACGCCGAGCGAAGAAGAGATGGACGACCTGATGTTCGCCTGGCGCGTGGCGAAGTTCGTGAAATCGAACGCCATCGTCTACGCGCGCGACCGCATGACGATCGGCGTCGGCGCCGGCCAGATGAGCCGCGTCAACTCGGCGCGCATCGCTGCGATCAAGGCCGAACATGCCGGGCTGCCGGTACCGGGCTCGGTGATGGCGTCGGATGCCTTTTTCCCGTTCCGCGACGGCATCGACCAGGCGGCGGCGGCCGGCATCAAGGCGGTGATCCAGCCTGGCGGATCGATGCGCGACGAAGAGGTCATCGCTGCCGCGAACGAGCACGGCATCGCGATGGTGTTCACCGGCACGCGGCATTTCAGGCATTGAGAAGGCAGCCGAGAACGGAACGCGCGCAACACGACGTCCCGATTTCGGCCCCCGATCCCAACCCTCGGTTCCCAACATGAAGATCCTCGTCATCGGCTCCGGCGGACGCGAACACGCACTGGCGTGGAAGCTCGCGCAATCGCCCAAGGTCTCTCGCGTCTACGTCGCCCCCGGCAACGCGGGCACCGTCACGGAAGACGGCCTGGTCAACCTGCCGCTTTCCGACATTCCAGCGCTGGTCGACTTCGCCCGTGACAACGAGGTCGCCCTGACGATCGTCGGCCCTGAAGCGCCGCTCGCGGCGGGAGTGGTCGATGCATTCCGGGCCGCCGGGCTCAGCATATTCGGCCCGACGCAGGCGGCGGCCCAGCTCGAATCGTCGAAGGATTTCGCAAAGCGGTTCATGGCGCGTCACGGGATCCCGACCGCCGCGTTCGCCACCTTCACCGATGCAGCCGAGGCCCACGCCTACATCGACCGCCAGGGCGCGCCGATCGTGGTCAAGGCAGACGGGCTGGCCGCAGGCAAGGGCGTGGTCGTCGCCGCCAACCTGGAGGATGCGCATGCCGCGATCGACGCCATGCTCGCCGGCAACAGCATGGGCGAAGCCGGCCATCGCGTCGTCGTCGAGGAATGCCTCGCGGGCGAGGAAGCGAGCTTCATCGCGATGGTCGACGGTGCGAACGTACTGGCCCTCGCCTCGAGCCAGGATCACAAGCGCCTGAAGGACGGCGACCAGGGGCCGAATACCGGCGGCATGGGTGCCTACTCGCCCGCGCCGGTCGTCACGCCCGAACTGCATGCACGCATCATGCGGGAAGTGATCCTGCCCACGGTCGAAGGCATGGCGGCCGACGGCATCCGCTATACCGGCTTTCTCTACGCCGGCATCATGGTGGCGGCCGACGGCACGCTCAAGGTTCTCGAATTCAACTGCCGCATGGGCGACCCGGAAACCCAGCCGATCATGATGCGCCTGAAATCCGATCTCGTCGGCATCGTCGAGGCGGCCATCGATGGCCGCCTCGACCAGGTCGAGGCGGAATGGGATCGCCGCACCGCGCTTGCGGTCGTGCTCGCCGCGGGCGGCTACCCCGAGGCGCCGGTGAAAGGTGCCGTAATCAACGAGCTCCCCGCCCCTGCGGACGACCTGCACGTATTCCACGCCGGCACCGCCCTCGCGGATGGACGCACCCTCGTCGACGGCGGCCGCGTGCTGGCGGTGACCGCGCTCGGCGACAGCGTGCGCATGGCGCAGAAGCGCGCCTACGACGCCGTGTCGAGCATCCATTTCGACGGCATGCAATATCGCCGGGACATCGGCTGGCGCGCCCTTGATCGCAATCGGCGATGATACGGCGAGCCTGCGCGCGCACCTTCGGCGCGGCGGCCTGATCGCCTATCCCACGGAATCCTGCTACGGCCTGGGATGCGATCCCCGCAACCTGCACGCGCTCCAGCGGCTGATCGACCTGAAGGGCCGCAGCGCCGCGAAGGGCATGCTGCTGATCGCGGACCGCTTCAGGCGTCTGCGGCCTTTCGTACGCCGCCTCAGCCCGGTGGACATGGCGCGGCTGCGGCGCTCCTGGCCGGGCCCAGTCACCTGGATCGTGCCGGCGTCCTCGGCGTGTCCGCGGCTCCTCACCGGCGGCCGCGACGCGATCGGGGTACGTGTCACCGCCCACCCGGATGCCGCACGCCTGTGCCGCGCGCTCGGCATGGCCTTGGTCTCGACCAGCGCCAACAAGAGCGGTCGCCGACCCGCCCGAACCGCCGCGGAATGTCGCAGAATGTTCGGCGGACGCGTACACGTCATCGCCGGCCGCGTCGGAGCGCGCAAGCGCCCGTCCACCCTCATCGATCTCACAACCGGAACCGTGCTTCGCCCGTAATGACCAGCCCCGCCTTCGACACCGCCGCCGTCAAGACCTATCTCCTCGATCTGCAGACACGCATCGTCGCCGCGCTGGAAGCGGCCGACGGCCTGCCCTTCCGCACCGACGCCTGGGAGCGCGCCGCGCCAGCCGTCTCCGAAGCGGTGGGAGAACCCGGGAGCACGCCCGCCCTGGGAGGCGGCGGCATCTCGCGCCTGATCGAGGAAGGCCGCGTCCTCGAGCGCGGCGGGGTGAATTTCTCGCACGTCACCGGTCAGCAACTGCCGCCCTCGGCAAGCGCACACCGTCCCGAGCTCGCCGGCCGCCGCTGGGAGGCGATGGGCGTCTCGCTGGTGCTCCATCCGCGGAACCCCTACGCACCGACGGTGCACATGAACCTACGCTGCTTCATCGCACTGAAGGACGGCGAGGTACCCGTATTCTGGTTCGGCGGCGGCATGGATCTCACGCCCAGCTACGGGTTCGCGGACGATGCGCGGCATTTCCATGCTGCCTGCAAAGCGGCGCTCGAACCTTTCGGCGCGCATCTGTATCCGCAGTTCAAGGCCTGGTGCGACCGTTATTTCTTCCTCAAGCACCGCAACGAGCCGCGCGGCATCGGCGGCATCTTCTACGACGATTTCGCCGAGGGCGGCTTCGACCAGGCCTTCGCCCTCACCCGCAGCGTGGGCGATGCATTCCTCGATGCCTACCTCCCGATTCTGGAGCGCCGGCGCGATCATCCCTATGGCGAGCGCGAGCGCGACTTCCAGGCGTATCGCCGCGGGCGCTACGTCGAGTTCAACCTGGTATTCGATCGCGGCACCTTGTTCGGCCTGCAATCGGGCGGGCGCACGGAGTCGATCCTGATGTCGATGCCGCCGATCGTGAAGTGGCGCTACGACTGGCGCCCGGAGCCTGGCACGCCGGAAGCCGCGCTCTACAGCGATTTCCTCACCGCACGCGACTGGGTCTAGATTCGCCATGCGCAAGATCCCGCGTCGCATCCTCATCGGATTCGGCATCCTCCTGCTGACCCTCGCCTTGATCGCCTTGGCGGCCTGGGAGTTGCTGTCGTCCGCGCTGGAAGCGAGATTTCTTGCGAACACGGCGCAGAAGCTGACCTGGGACATCCGTCCGGGGCCATCCGGGCGCATCCGCTATCCCGGCGACGGACCCTACGACGTGCGGCTGGGCTACAGCAAACTGCCGGAATATTTCGAGCGTCTCGACAAGGCAGGCTGGCAGATCGACGAGCAGGCGCGGATCAAGGTGCCGCTCGCACGCGTACACGATCTGGGCCTGTTCCTTCCCTATCACGAAAAGGACCAGGCCGGCCTGACCCTGCTCGACAGCGACGGCCAGCCCTTGTATCAGAGCATTCACCCGCAGCGGACCTACGCACGCTTCGAGGACATTCCCAGCGTGCTGGTCAGCGCACTGCTCTATATCGAAAACCGGGAACTGCTCACGGAGGAGTTCCCGACACGCAACCCGGCCGTCGAGTGGGACCGGCTCGCCACCGCCCTGCTGGAAAAAGCCATCAGCCTCGTCGACAGCAGCCGCAACGTGCCCGGCGGCAGCACGCTGCCCACGCAGATCGAGAAATACCGGCATTCGCCCGAAGGCCTCACCGCGGACATGACCGAAAAGCTGCGCCAGATGGCGACGGCGAGCCTTCGCGCCTACCTCGACGGCCCGAACACCCTGGCGATGCGCAAGAAGACGGTGACCGCCTACCTCAACACCGTGCCGCTCGCGGCGGCGCCACGCTACGGGGAAGTGAGCGGCATCGGCGACGGGCTGTGGGCCTGGTACGGATTCGACTTCGAGCAGGCAAACCGCATCCTCGGCGATCTGGATCCCGCAACGGGCCGCAAGGCCTCGGCCAGCGTCGACGTGCAGGCCGGCGTACTGAAGCACGCGCTCTCGCTGATCGTCTCGGTGCGGCGCCCCTCGTACTATCTCGCCGCCAACCGCAAGGCGCTCGATGCGCTGACCGACGATCATCTCGACCTGCTGGCGCGCGCCGGCATCATTTCGCGCGACATCGCCGATCGCGCGAAGCACGTCGAGCTGCGCAGTTCGCGAGAACGGATCGACCCCCCCGCGCCGAGTTTCGTCGAGCAGAAGGCGTCGAACTCCCTGCGTATCCGTACCGCGGCCATGCTGGGTGAACCACGGCTCTACGACCTCGATCGGCTCGACCTCACCATCGCGACGACGATCAACCAGCCGGCCCAGAAGGTCGTGGCCGCCCATCTGCAGAGCCTTGCCGATCCCCAGGGCGCAGCGGCGTCCGGCCTTATCGGCCACCGCCTGCTGCAACCCGGCAATCCGCTGGCGAACGTGATCTACAGCTTCACGCTCTACGAAAAATCGCCGCAGGGCAATCTCCTGCGCATCCAGGCCGACAATCTCAACCAGCCGTTCGACATCAACAGCCAGACCCGTCTCGATCTCGGTTCGACGGCCAAGCTGCGTACGCTGGTCACCTATCTCGAGATCATCGCGCGCTTGCACATGGACTATCGCCGGCTCGATGCCGACGCGCTGCGTGCGAAAGCGCAGCCGCAGCGCGACGTGCTGGCGCAGTGGGTCGCCCAGACGCTCATGCAGCAGCCGGACATTCCGCTCGATGCGCTGCTCGACGCAGCGATGCGCCGCCGATACTCGGCGGCGCCCGAGACGTTCTTCACCGGCGGCGGCCTGCACAACTTCGCCAACTTCGACGTCAAGGACAACGGCCGCGTGATGGACGTCTGGGAGGCCACGCGCAATTCGGTCAACCTCGTCTACATCCGCATCATGCGGGACATCGTGCGGCATTACGCCAGCAGCACGCCCGGCGCCACGGCCCGCATCCTGGAGGATGCGAGCAACCCGCTGCGAGAGACCTATCTCGCGCGTTTCGTCGATCAGGAAGGACGGGAATTCATCCGGCGCTTCTACACGCAGCACTCGAAACGCACGCCCGCACAGATGGCGGAGCAACTCTACGCGCGAGTCGGAAGCAACGCGCGCCGTTTCACGGTGGTGTATCGCTACCTGGAGCCGGGAGCCGGCTTCGACGAATACGTGGCCGCCCTGCATGCACAGATCCCCGCCAGCGGCGCCTTGAGCGAGCGCGCCTTGCGCTCGCTCTACGACGCGTATGCGCCCGACGTCTACAGCCTCACCGATACCGGCTACCTGGCGCAGATCCATCCATTGGAACTGTGGGTGGTGAAAACCCTGCGCGCCTCTCCCCAGACCGACCTCGCCAAGCTCTACGAGTCCGGCACGGGCGTGCGCCTCGAAGTCTACGACTGGCTGTTCACGACCAGCCGCAAGAATGCCCAGGATCGACGCATCCAGAGCCTGCTCGAAGTCGAGGCGTTCGAAGGCGTCCTGCGCGACTGGAAGCGCCTGGGCTACCCCTTCGATCACCTCACGCCCTCGTACGCCACCGCCATCGGCAGCTCGGCCGACCGCCCCGCCGCGCTCGCCGAACTGATGGGCATTCTGGTCAACGACGGCGTGCGGGCGCCGATGGTAAGTCTTTCCAGCATGCATTTCGCCGTCGACACCCCCTACGAGACGCGGCTCTCGCCCCGGCCAGCCCCTGGCGAGCGTCTCATGCCCGCGGAAGTCGCGCAGACGGTGCGCCGCGCACTCGCCCAGGTCGTGGAGTCCGGCACGGCCGTGCGCCTTTCCGGCGCGCTCAAGGACGCTTCCGGGCAGCCGATCACGATCGGCGGCAAGACCGGCACCGGCGACCATCGTTTCGAACGCTACGGACGCGGTGGCCAGTTGCTCGAGTCGCGCGTCGTCAACCGCACGGCGACCTTCGTCTTCTATCTGGGCGATAGCCATTTCGGCACGCTCACCGCGCTGGTGCCGGGTGAAGAGGCGGGTCAGTTCGGTTTCACCAGCTCGCTCACGGCGCAGCTCCTGAAAGTCCTGCTGCCGCGCCTGCAGCCGCATCTCGCCATGCCGCCGGCGGCCGCTGCTGCGGACAAGCCAGTCTCGGGCACTGCGACGCCCCCGCCGCGTCCGACCGCGCCGCCAGCGAAGGAAAAGCCCGATGGCGCAACGAGCCAGGCCGACCCCGAACCACGAAAGGACACGATCATCGAGGGAGTCTTGCCCGAACGGCTTGAACCCGCCGTCGCCGTGCCGGTCCCACCTGTATCCGAATCTTCCGGCGCGGAGCCGGAGCCGGAGCCAGCGCCGGCAGCACCCGCCGAAGCCACACCCTAACACGGGGTATCCTTCTGCAATCCCGCCGGTTCGGATATGCTGAAAGGCCACCTCGTTACCCGCGCAAGATGAACGACGCCATCATTCCCCTGATCCCGCACGCTCCGGCCGACCCCGGCAACGTGAGCGTGCCGGCGCTGAAGGTGCTCTCGGAGATCACCACCAGCCTGTCGACGGACGCTAACGTCGAGCAGCTGCTGGGGCGTTTTCTCTCGACCATGATCCGTCTGTCGGGTGCACAGGCGGGCGCCGTACGCATCATCACCGACGATCGTATGCATCTCCGGCTGATCGGATCGGTGGGTCTGCCGCCCGAGCTGGTCGAGCAGGAGACCCTTGTCAGCCTCGACTGCGGCGTATGCGGCAAGGCGGCGCGCGAAGTCACGGTCAGCACGTGGAGCAACGTCGCATTCTGCAAGCGGCAGGCCGGCGATGCATATTTCAGCAGCACCTGCAACAGCGTGGTCGCGGTGCCGCTCATGCACAAGAACCAGGTGATGGGCGTGTACAACCTGTTCATGGCCGAGGGCCGGGCCGTGCCGGACGACGTCCGCCTCCTGTTTCGCTCGATCAGCGAGCACCTCGGCATCGCGCTGGAGAACGCGCGTCTCACGCGCGAGAACATGCGCATCTCGCTGATGAACGAACGCCAGATGCTGGCAAACCAGATCCACGATTCCCTGGCACAGACCCTGGCGTACGCCAAGATGCGGCTCAACGTGCTGTCCGACGCCATGCGCGACGCCGACTACGCCAAGGCCAACCGCTATCTCGGCGACGTCGAAGAGGCCGTCGATCTCGCCTACGCCGATCTGCGCGATCTCATCACGCAATACCGCGATCGCATCAACCCGCGCGGCCTCGTGCCCGCGATCCAGGAACTCGCCAAGAACTTCCGCAAGAAGGCCAATGCCGACGTCGATTTCCTCAACCTCGTGCAGGAAGTCAACATCTCGCCGGACGAGGAGATCCAGGTCTTCCACATCATCCAGGAGTCGCTCTACAACATCGCGAAGCATGCGCGCGCGCGCCACGTCGTCATCACCTTCGACCTGGAGAACGGCCAGTACCTCGTCAACGTCGCCGACGACGGCGTCGGCCTGCAGAAGAAAAAGGACGAATCGTCGACGATGGGCAAGAGTTTCGGCCTCACGATCATGCGTGAACGCGCCGCGCGCCTCAACGGCAAGCTCAGCATCGAATCGCGTCCCGCGGGCGGAACGGTCATCCGGCTGACGTTCCCGCAGCGAAAATCGGAGCAGGCTGCATGAGTCCGCAGACGCGCATCATCCTGGTCGACGATCACACCCTGTTTCGCAAGGGCCTCACCGAACTGCTCGAGCAGAGCGGCAGCATCGAGGTCAGCGCTTTCACCGGCAATCCCGACGAGGTCGCGATGCTGCTCAAGGCGCATCGCCCGGACGTTCTCATCCTCGATCTCAACATGCCCGGCACCGACGGCATCACCCTGATGCAGCAGTTGCGTACGGCCGGATTCAGCCTGCCCGTCCTGATCCTCACCCTATCCGAGGCGGAAGACGACCTCGCACGCGCCCTGCGCGCAGGCGCGAACGGCTATCTACTCAAGAGCATGGAACCGGACGAGGTCGTGGACGCCATTCTGCGCGCCCAGCGCGGCGAGACAGTGGTCGCACCCGCGATGACGGCGAAACTCGTCAAGCTTTACGATCAAAAGGACAACGACGCAACGTCGCTGCTGGACGCGCTGACGCCACGCGAACGGGAGATCCTGACCCATCTGTCGCGCGGCGAGAGCAACAAGGCGATCGCCCGCACGCTGGACATCAGCCACGATACCGTCAAGCTGCATGTCCGCCACATCCTTGCAAAGCTCAACCTGTCGTCACGGGTCGAAGCGGCGGTGTTCGCGGTGGAGCACAAGGTCGCCCCAGTCGGCCGGAGCGAAGGACGCTAGCGGCACACAACACGACGGGTGCGGGCCGACGCTACGGCCGCTCGCCGGCAGACGCCTCGTGACTGCCGGTATCGTCCGCATGCCACGGCAGCAACACATGGCGCGGCGGTTTGCTCATGAGGAACAGGACCAGCGTGCAACTCGCGAAGAAGAAGGTCGTCGCGAGCGCGCTCGCGCTCCACACGTCCTGCATGCCGCGATCCCCGGCCAGATAGATGAGGCTGCCGAGACTCGCGACCGTGCAAAGCAGGCAGGCCACGGCAAAGCCGAGGGCGATTTTCTTCCCAACGCTACGAACCGTCATTCCGTCTCCTCGTATATTCCAAGATCGGCGATGTGCCGCAGCGCAAGCGGTTGGCGCTCCGCACTTCGCCACCACGCTATAGCAGACAAGCGCGCAAACCCGAAATCCGGCGCCGCGATCGAATCTGGAAGCCAGTACCTCGCGCGGATCCTGCGACGGCCTGCGGGATGCCTCGCGCCCGGCGAGCCTCTCCCCCATGCGGCGATCCGATGGCTTGCGGCGACGGCATTCCAGCGCATCCCGCCCATCACCCGCACCGCACACGCACCGCACGCTGCGGCCGGATTTTGGATGACGCGGCCGACGCCCTAGAATGACGGGTCCGCACCCGCCGTCCGAGCGCAGCCTCCTCGGCGGCGACACCCCGGCAACCCCAGGACGAGGTATCGACATGCACACCCTGCCCGCTTGCCCGCAATGCGGCTCTGCGTTCACCTACGAAGACGGCGCCAGCTACATATGTCCGGAATGCGCACACGAGTGGCCGCAGCACGCGGCCGCCGCGGACACGGAGACGGCGCGCGTCGTGCGCGACGCCCACGGCAACGAACTGCGCGACGGCGACACGGTCACCGTGATCAAGGATCTCAAGGTCAAGGGCTCGTCGCTCGTCGTGAAGGTCGGCACCCGGGTGAAGAATATCCGCCTGGTCGAGGGTGACCACGACATCGACTGCCGCATCGACGGCATCGGCTCGATGGGACTGAAATCGGCCTTCGTGAAGAAGGCCTAGCACGCCGTCAGGACCATACGCCGGGCCGCGGCGAGAAGCTGTCGAGCACGCGCAGGTAGCTCGAACGGGCCATGGCGGACGGATCGGCCAGGTTCTTCTGGCTCATGCTGCCCTTCAACTGGGCGACCGAGGCATACTCGCGCTCGCTCATCCAGCGTTCCATGTCCGCCAGGATCTGCGCCAGCCGGGACGGGCCGTGCTCGAGGAGGCAGGACGCCAGATGCACGACGTCGGCACCGACCAACAGCATCTTCATGGCTTCCTCATGACTGTGGACGCCGCCGGTGGCCGCGAGCGTGAGGCGGGTGCGCCCATGCAGGATGGAAAGCCAGCGGATCCGCAGCAGGGCTTCCTCCGCGGTCGACAGCCGTAGGCGATCCACCACGCACAAGGTATCGAGATCGATATCCGGCTGATAGAAGCGGTTGAACAGGGCGACACCGGCCGCACCCGCGCGTTCGAGGCTGGCGACGAAGTTGGGCAGCGACGAGAAGAACGGCGAGAGCTTCATGATGATGGGCAGACGCACGACCTTGCGCAACTCGCCCAGCAGGCTGAGGTAGCGCGCCTCGACGACCTCGCCCGCCTCCTGCATGTCTCCGGCGACGTGATACACATTCAGCTCCAGCGCATCGGCACCGGCCTCCTGCAGCGCCCGTCCGAGTTCGATCCAGCCCGACAGCGACACGCCGTTCAGGCTCGCCACGACGGGAATGCCGAGACGGGCCTTGAGCTGCTGCAGTTGCTCGGCGTAGCGCTCGAGGCCACCCCGGAACTCGCCCTGGTCCGGCAGAAAATCCTGCGCCTCGGCGTGCCCGATTCCGGACTGCAGGAGGAAACGCTCCATCATTGCGTCCTCGGCGCGCAGTTCCTCCTCGAACAGCGAATACATCACCAGCGCCGCGGCGCCGGCATCCTCCAGCCGGAGTGCGGCATCGAGGTTGCGCGTCAGCGGCGAGGCCGAAGGCACCAGGGGATTCTTCAGCTTGAGGCCGAGGTAGTCAGTTGCGAGATCGATCATGTCAGGTTCCCGGTTTAGGTTCGCGGGCATGGCGCTGCGCCATGTCCTGATAGGCCTTGAAGCGGCGCTCGGCTTCGTCCTGCGCCGCCGCGAGAAGGCGCTTTGCCTCCTCCGGATGGCTTCGGGCGAGCATCGCGAAGCGGGTTTCCGATTCCATGAATGCGCTCATCGGCTGGCTGGGTGCGGCGGAATCGAGCTTAAAGGGATTGCCGCCCGCTTCGGCCAGCCGCGGGTCGGAACGGAACAGCGGCCAGTGCCCGCTCTTCACGGCAAGTTCCTGCTGGCGCTGGTTGTACAGCATGTCGTAGCCATGCGCGATGCAGGGACTGTACGCGACGATCAGCGACGGACCGGGATAGCTCTCCGCCTCGTGGAACACGCGCAGGGTCTGCGTATCCTTCGCCCCGTAGGCGACGCTCGCAACGTAGACGTGGTCGTAGGCGGTCGCAAGCCGCGCCAGATCCTTTTTCGTGGTGGCCTTGCCGCCGGCGGAGAACTTGGCGACCGCGCCGATCGGCGTCGCCTTCGAAGTCTGGCCGCCGGTGTTGGAGTAGACCTCGGTATCAAGGACGAGGATGTTGACGTCGTAAGGCAGCGCAAGCACGTGATCGAGCCCGCCGTAGCCGATGTCGTAGGCCCAGCCGTCTCCGCCGATGATCCATACCGAGCGGCGGATCAGCCATTCGGCGACGCTAGCGAGCTCGCTCGCGCGCGGGTGTGCGGATGCCGACAGCCGCTCGCGCAGGTGCGCGACGCGACGGCGCTGCTCGGTGATGCCGGCTTCCGCACCTTGATCGGCGGCGACCAGGCCCTCGGCGAGGTCGCCGCCGATCTCGTTCGCCAGCTCCCTGACCAGCAGCTTCGCATAGTCCATCAACTTGTCCGCTGCAAGCCGCATGCCAAGACCGAATTCGGCATTGTCCTCGAACAGCGAATTGCTCCAGGCCGGTCCGCGACCGTCGTCGTTCACCGTGTAGGGCGTGGACGGCAGGTTGCCGCCGTAGATGGAGGAGCAGCCGGTCGCGTTCGCGATCAGCATGCGGTCCCCGAAGAGCTGGGTCGCGAGCCGGATATACGGCGTCTCTCCGCAGCCCGCGCACGCGCCGGAAAACTCGAACAGCGGATCGAGCAGCATCGCGCTCGGAATGGTGTTCTGCTTGATCATGCCCCGGTCGAACTCGGGCAGACCCAGGAAGAACTCGAGGTTCTCCCGCTCCTGATCGCGCAGCGGTCCGATCGGCGCCATGTTCACCGCGCGGCGGCTGACGTTCGACTTGTCATGGATCGGGCACGCCTCGACGCAGTCGCCGCAGCCGGTGCAGTCTTCCGGCGCAACCTGATAGCTGATGTGGGTACCCGCCGGGAAATCCTTGCTCTTCGCCGGCACGTGCTTGAAGCTTGGCGGCGCATCGGACGTCGCGTCTACGGAGAAAAGGCGCGAGCGGATCGCGGTGTGCGGGCAGACGAAGACGCACTTGCCGCACTGCGTGCATAGATCGGGTTCCCACACCGGAATTTCCAGCGCGATGTTGCGCTTCTCGTAGCGGGCGGTACCAAGCGGATAGGTGCCATCGGCGGGAAAACGCGACACCGGCAGCGCGTCGCCACGGCCGTAATAGATCGGCAGCGTGACCTCGCGGACGAAATCCGGGAGTTGAGCCCCGACCGCTGCCGGCGCCGGCGCGGCCTCCGGTTCCACGGTGGGGATTGCCACCGCATGCAGCTGCGCCAGCGTCATGTCGATGGCGCGATGATTCAGCTCGGCGAGACGCGCGCTCTTCCGTCCGTAGGTCTTGTCGACCGCCAGCTTGATCGCGGCGATGGCCTCATCCTTGGGCAGGATGCCCGAAATGGCGAAGAAGCACGTCTGCATGATGGTGTTGATGCGCCGGCCCATGCCTGCTTCCGCGGCGACCGCGTACGCATCGATCACCCACAGCCGCAAGCGCTTGTCGCGGATCTGTTCGCGCAGCGACTGCGGCAGCGTCTCCCATACCGCATCGGGGGCTACCGGCGTGTTCAGCAGGAAGACGCCGTCGGGTGCGGCGTGAGCCAGAACGTCATAGCGGTCGACGAACATCGGCTGATGACACGCGACGAAGCCCGCCATCCCCGCCTCGACGAGATAGCTCGAGCGGATGGTTGCGGGACCGAAACGCAGGTGCGACACGGTCACCGCGCCGGATTTCTTCGAGTCGTAGACGAAGTAGCCCTGCGCCATCAGCTCGGTCGACTCGCCGACGATCTTGATCGAATTCTTGTTGGCCGACACCGTGCCGTCCGCGCCCAGGCCCCAGAATACCGCGTGCTGCAGCCGCCGTGACGCGTCGGTGCGGAAGTCCTCATCCCACGGCAGGGACAAGTGGGTGAGATCGTCGCGGATGCCAATGGTGAAGGAGCGCTTCGGCGCGGTCGCGGCCAACTCGTCGAATACCGCCATGACCATGCCGGGCGTGAACTCCTTGCTCGCAAGGCCGTAACGGCCGCCGATCACCCTGGGCATCGTGCGCGTGCCGTCGGCTGCGGCCTGAGCCAGCGCCGTCACGACGTCCTTGTAAAGCGGCTCGCCATCCGCGCCGGGCTCCTTGCAGCGGTCGAGCACCGCCACGGCCCGCGCCGTGCGCGGCAGCGCCGCCAGCAGCGCGTCCGGCGCGAACGGACGATACAGACGCACTTTCAGCACGCCGACCTTCTCGTCGCGTGCGCGCAGATGCTCCACCGTCTCGTGCACGGTCTCCGCGCCGGATCCCATCAGGACGATCACGCGTTCGGCGTCTTCGGCCCCGAAATACTCGAACAGCCGATAGGACCGCCCGGTGAGTTCACCGAAGCGATCCATCGCGGCCTGCACGATCTCGGGGAACGCATCGTAGAAGGGGTTGGCGCGCTCGCGCGACTGGAAGAAGACATCCGGGTTCTGCGAAGTGCCCCGCAGCACCGGATGCTCAGGCGATAGCGCGCGGCTCCGATGCGCGGCGATGAGGTCTGCGTCGAGCATGGCGCGCACCGTGTCGGCGCTGACCGCCTCGATCTTCGCCACTTCGTGCGAGGTGCGGAAACCGTCGAAGAAATGGATCACCGGCACGCGCCCGGCAAGCGTCGCGGCCTGGGCGACGAGGGCCAGGTCCTGCGCTTCCTGAGGCGAATTGGCGGCAAGCAGCGCGCAGCCGGTGCCGCGACACGCCATGACGTCGGACTGATCCCCAAAAATCGACAGCGCATGCGTTGCGATCGCGCGCGCAGCGACGTACAGCACGAATGGCGTGAGCTCCCCGGCGATCTTGTAGAGGTTGGGCACCATCAGCAGCAAGCCCTGGCTGGCGGTGAAGCTGGTGGCGAGCGCACCCGAGGTAAGTGCGCCGTGAAGCGTGCCGGCAGCACCTCCCTCCGACTGCATCTCGATGATGGCGGGGACCGCACCCCAGAGGTTGGTACGTCCCTGCGAGGCCCATTCGTCCGCCCACTCCCCCATGCTGGATGCCGGTGTGATCGGATAGATCGCGATCACCTCGCTACCGAGATAGGCGATGCGGGCGACGGCTTCGTTGCCGTCCAGGGTAAGCGTATGAGTCATGTCGACGGTCTTATCAGGACAGGGCTATCCGTATTCTAATCCCGGACAGCAAATCGACGACGTGCGCCGCTGGCCTTGTGCCGAACCAATGTCCGGCGCCGACGCAGCAGCCAGCGGCTTCGATAGGGCGATGGGGCATCGCGGCCGGCCGCGCTGCCCGGGCAGTCAACCGAGGCTTGCGGCAGCCTCGAGCGGGGTGTGCGGCAGCTGCCCGACGTAGGCATCCGGCTCGTACCAGCCCAGTTTCTCACGCAGCCGGACGACGTTGCCGACGATGATGAGCGTAGGGGCCTTCAGACCCGCCGCCTCGGCAAGGCCCGGCAGCGTGGCGAGATTGCCGGTGATGACGCGCTGCGTGGGCAGGGTGCCGTGCTGGACGATGGCGGCCGGCGTCTCCGCGGTGAGGCCATGCGCGATGAGCGTCTCGCACAGCAGCGGCAGGCCTTTCAAACCCATGTAGATGACGATGGTCTGGTCGCTGCGCGCGATCCCCTCCCAGTTCATGTTGAACGTGTTTTCCTTCAGGTGGCCGGTGACGAAGACGACGGATTGCGCATAGTCGCGGTGCGTGAGCGGGATCCCCGCATACGACGCGACGCCGGCGGCCGCCGTGATTCCCGGCACCACCTGGAAGGGCACGCCATGCTCGACGAGCGTCTCGATCTCCTCGCCGCCCCGGCCGAAGATGAAGGGGTCGCCGCCTTTCAGACGCAGCGTGCGCTTGCCCTCCTTCGCCAGTCGCACCAGCATCAGGTTGATTTCCTCCTGCGGCACGGCGTGGTCGTCACGCTCCTTGCCGACGTAGATGCGATCCGCGTCGCGCCGGCACATGTCGAGGATGGGCTGTGAGACGAGGCGATCGTAGACGACGACGTCGGCCTGCTGCATGAGCCGCAGCGCACGGAAGGTCAGTAGATCCGGGTTGCCGGGCCCCGCGCCGACGAGATAGACCTCGCCGCGGCTGATGTCGTGCGCCGCCGAATCCCGGATCATGGCATCGAGCTGCGCTTCGGCGTCGGCGTCGCGCCCCGAGAACACCATCTCCGCGACCGGCGAGAGAAACACCTTCTCCCAGAAGGCCCGGCGCTGGTCGGGCTTGATCACGGCACGCACGCGATCCCGGTAGCGCGACGCCAGTGACGAGAGGCGCCCATAGGCCGCGGGGATCAGGCTCTCGAGACGCGCGCGCAACATGCGGGCGAGGACCGGAGACTCGCCCCCGCTGGATACCGCGACCACGATGGGCGAGCGATCGATGATCGAAGGCAGAATGAAGCTGCACAGCGCGGGTTTGTCCGCGACGTTCACCGGAATGTGCCGCGCCCGCGCCGCCTCGGCGACGGCGGTGGCGGCCTCGAGATTCTCTTCGACCACGATCACCGCATCCTTGCCATCGAGCAGTGCCGGCACGAAGGCATCGGCCACGCGCGCGACGCGCTCGGCGTGCGGGAGTCGCGCAAAGCCTTCATGCAGCGCGGGTGCGGCGACGTCGACTCGCGCCCCGGCGCGCAACAGCAGTTCCGTCTTGCGCGCAGCGAGTTCGGAGCCGCCCACGACCAGGCAGGCGCGCTCACGCACGTCGAGGAAAATCGGCAGGTAATTCATGGGATCACTCGTCGGCTGCAGATTCGGATTCTGGCTCCGGTTCCGCGGAATAGGGCGGGATGAAGATGAAGCGCATGTCGCCCGGGCTCATCTCGACGAAATCCAGCGTCACGCCCTGGAGATACGGCGTGCTCTGCGGTGCGATCAACAGCTGGATGCCGTTGACGATGACATGCTCGTCCGCCGCGCGCTCAGCGTCGAAACCCATGCCGTAGTTCACGCTGCCGTCGTGCTCCTGATAGGCTGCGACGCGCAGGATCAGCCCCGAAACATCGGGATTGTCGTTGGCGATACGAATCTGCGCGGCGGCAGCGTCGGTGATCTTGATCATGGCGGTCCTCAATATGCGCTCAGGCGGCGACGCGCGCCTTGTGCGCACGCACCTGGTTCAGAAACGGGGTGATCCATCCACGCTCGCCCGCGCCGCGACGGTGCACGTAGGCGGCAAGCAGGTTGTATCGTTGGTAGCCGTCGTTGGTGCCGTCGATACCGTATCCGCGCGTCACCCGGTACGCGTATATGGAGTCGGCAGGCAGATTTTCCAGGCTCGAATAGTGAAATTCGTGTGCCGGGATGCGCCCGCTCTCCTGCCAGCGATCATGGCCGGTCGGCTCCAAGCTCGCATAGCCGCGCCCGATCGGGCGCGGATGCATCACCGTATCGCCGGGCACGACGCCGACCATCTCGCACGTGCGGTCCTGCCAGGTGATCCTGCGTGACAGGTACATGAGCCCGCCGCACTCGGCGTAGGTGGGCAGGCCGGCCTCGATCGCCTGCCGGACACTGGCCCGCATGGGCGCGTTGGCTTCGAGCTCCGCCATGAAAACTTCCGGGAAGCCGCCGCCGATGACGAGCCCATCCACCGCTGGCAGGTCACGGTCGCTGAGCGTGTCGATCTCCACCAGTTCGACGTTCGCGGCCCGGAGGGCGGCAAGGTCTTCGCTGTAGTAGAACCCGAACGCCTGGTCGCGCGCAATGGCGATACGCAGCGTATCGCCCGCAGCCGCTGCGGGCGATGTGCCCGGTGCGGCAAGATCGGGGGCGCTGTTCGCGATCGCGAGCAGACGCTCGAGATTGACCTGCGCCGCCACCGCCGCACCGACCCGGCTGACCCGCTCGCGCGCGGCCTGCTGTTCGTTGGCCGGGATGAGTCCCAGATGGCGCTCGGCGATCTGCAACGCCGGATCATGCTGCACCGCGCCGATGACGGCGACGTCGGTATAGTGCTCGATCACGGCACGAAGCTTGGCTTCATGGCGCGTGCCGCCGAGATTGTTGAGGATCACGCCGGCAATCCGAATGTCGCGATCGAAGGTTTGATAGCCGAGGATGAGCGGCGCGACGCCGCGCGTCATGCCGCGCGCGTCGATGACCAGCACCACCGGTGCCTGCAACAGTTTCGCCAGCGCGGCGTTGCTGTTGCTTCCGTCCAGGTCGAGGCCGTCGTACAGCCCCTTGTTGCCCTCGACGATGCTGATGTGGGCGCCTGCCGCCGCGCGCACGAACTGCGGCACGATCTCATCGTGCTGCATCATGTGGAAATCGAGGTTGTAGCAGGGCCGCCTCGCCGCCGTGCCGAGCCACATCGGATCGATGTAATCCGGGCCCTTCTTGAACGGCTGCACAGCATGACCTCGCGCGTGCAACGCGGCGCACAGGCCCAGCGCCAGTGTCGTCTTGCCGGATGACTTGTGTGCGGCAGAAATGAAGACGCGGGGCATTCGAGCCCCGCGCCGGGAATCGTCGTTGGACGTGGCTTGCGTCTTCATTGGACGGCTCCCTGCCGGAGGGCGGGCCGGCAGGATGATGCGATCAATGCTCCAGCTTGGCGACGGTGCCGTCGTCGAGGCTGGCCGGCAACAGGCGCAGCACCTTGATCGCAAACTGCGTCGCCAGGAGCGCCACGGCGACACCGCCGAGGCCGAGGAAGAACTCCGGCATGCTCGGTGCGTAGCTGTGCACCTCGCCGTCGAAGAAGCTGCTCCGCTCGATCAAGCCCGGGAACATCTCGAGCGGATACGCCTGCGCGCCGATGATGGTCACGTACATCTGCGCGATGCCGCCGAGGATGACGAGCGCGCTCGCAATCATGATCCAGGTGCGCTGACGGCCGAGGCCCGTCAGCAGGATCACGAGCGGAATCACGCCGCCGATCACGATCTGGCCCACCCAGAACAAGGTCGTGAGCGTACCGGCATCGCGCAGGATGAACGCCTCCACCGCGTGGAACTTGGTGAAGTACAGGTTCGTCATGTGATGCACGACGACGAAATACAGCACCGCGGCGACGAATACTGCCAGAAGCGTCTTGAGGCGCATCATCACGGCATCTCCGAGCGGGCGGCCGGTCCATGCGTAGGCCGCCGCGAGCACCATGAGATAGATGGCCAGGCCGTACGCGAACGACATGATGATGAACATGGGCGCGAGCAGGCCCGTGCCGTAGAGTTCGCGCGAAACCAGGAAGCCGAACAGCGAGCCGGTACCGGTGGTCAGGATCAGCCGCCACAGGAACGCCGCGGTGCCGGCGGCCTTCGTGTAGTTCTTGACGTTGCGATCGAGCATCGTCCACAGGTAGATACCCACGAGCACGAAGAATCCGGTGTACAGGAACACGTTCCAGGTGAACATCGACTTCAGGTTGAAGTTCGTCATCGCCACCAGCAGGCGATCGGACCGGCCCAAGTCAAGCACGAGCACCAGGAGGCCGCCGAGCAGCAGCGCGAGCGACAGGATCGCGGAAAGCGGCGCCAGCGGCTTGTACATCGGTTTGTTGAACACCGAGGCGATGGACGCGACGTTGAGCGCGCCCGATGCTGCCACGATCAGGAAGACGGCGAACACGTGCGGCAGCCCCCAGACGATCTGGTTGTCCATGCCGGTCACCACATGGCCGTGATGGTGCATGTAGTTCCAGGCCAGCGCGCCGAAGAGCACGAACAGGCCGAGGAAACCGAACAGGAGCCAGTATTTGGGACTGGTGCCCTTTACTTCGCGGAAAGTGATGCTTGCCATGTCGTCTTAGATTCCGTGATAGCGGACACCGAGATTGAGTTTGAGATCCGCGCGCACCTCCTTGGTGGGCAGCTCACGCAGCCGCTTCGCAATCTCGCTTTCGGGGTCGTTCATGTCGCCGAACAGGATGGCATCGTGGCCGGCGGCAAGGCAGGCCTCGGCACACGCAGTGGTGGCGTCGCCGCGATCGATCTTGTGCACGCAGAAGGTGCATGCCTCGACGCAGCCGATCCCGCGCGGGATGTCCGGCTTCTGCGTGTCGTTCAACGGCTCGTGCACGAGGGAGCGCGCCTTGTACGGGCACGCCATCATGCAGTAGCGACAACCGATGCACGTATGCCGGTTCACCAGGACGATGCCGTCTGCGCGTTTGAACGAAGCCCCGGTCGGACACACGTCCACGCAAGGCGCGTCTGCACAATGCTGACAGAGCATGGGCAGGCTCGTTTCCTTCTGGGTCAGCGGGTCCTGCAGTTCCAGCTTGCGGATCCATTGGGGCGCCTGACGCGGATGCCGGCTTTCCGCCACGGGGGTCCACCCGTTCTCGGTGCTGCACGCGGAAATGCAATCATCGCAGCCGGTCACGCACTTGTTTGCGTCGATCAGCATTCCCCAGCGGACGGCACTGCTCGCGGGCTGATCTTCCGGACGGCCATGCGCCACCTCGATCAGCATCACTCCCGGAGCGATGGCCAATCCGGCCGCGGCGGCAGTGGCCGCGCCGACGAAGCGACGGCGTTCCGGTGAGCTCGGCGTGTTCTCGGGCATCGGTTTCATGTCGCTCATTGGGCAATTCCAGCCATGTCTTCCGCGCTGACCTCGCGAGTCGCCTGCGCGGCGAGTTTGTTCTTGTAGCGCACGGTTCCGGCGTTCAGCGGGTGCATCGCCGCCGGGCCTTGCGGCTTGGTGGAGTGGCAATCGAAGCAGTCGATCTTGACCGACGCGTAGCTGTGGCAGCTGACGCAGAAGTCATCCTTCGCAGCGGCGACGCTCCCCGTCTCCTCGCTGGCGTGGCAGTCGATGCACCCCTTCAGGCTGTGGTTCCGGGTGCGGATGCCCTTGAGTACGGTCTCGTCCCGATGGTGCTTCAACACCTTCATGTGGTTGCGCCGCATGTACGCGGTATCTTCCACGCACTGATCGCCCTTGAGTGCCTTGCTGATGACGGGCTTGGGCGCGCCGCCCGCCGAGGGTTGCCCCTCCGGCGCGGCCCAGGCTGCGGTCGCCAGCGACAGCGCGACCACGGCCAGGAAGCGTTGGAGTCTGTGGCCCACCGTCACTCACCCATGCCCATGACGATATAGCCGGTCGGGCAGACGTCGGCGCAGATGTGGCAGCCGATGCACTTGGTGTAGTCGGTATCGACGTAGCGACCCATGGTCGGGTTGTCCTTCTTCTTCACCTTGAACACCGCGACCTGCGGGCAGTAGACGACGCAGTTGTCGCACTCGAAGCACTGGCCGCAGGACATGCAGCGCTTTGCCTCGTCGATGACCTGCTTCTCGGACAACGCATGCAGGCGCTCCTCGAAGTTCCCAAGGGCCTGCTCCTTGTCGAGCGTCGTCACTTCGCGGATGTTGCGCGGCTCATTGGGGAAGTGGCCGAGGAACAACTCCGTATGGGTGATGATGTGACGGTGCGAACGGTCCTCGAAGTTGTGCAGGAGGTCCTTGCGCGAGGACGTGCCCCAGTTCTCGCCATGGTTGTCGCAGGCGTAGTCGTGCCCCGCCTCGAGCCACTTGCGGATCTGGTCGAAATGGTCCACGTCGACCTTCGGGCGCTTCTCCGGCTCCTCACCCGCGAGGTAGCAGTCGATGCCTTCGACGGCAATGCGGGCGTGACCGATCGCAGTCGTCAGCAGGTGCGGGCGAATCACGTCGCCACCGACGAAAATCTTCTCGCTGTTGGGGAAGCGGTAGTTCTTGTCGGCCTTGATCAGGCCGTTGTTGTTGTTGAACTGCTCCAGGCCGGTGAAATCGACGCCCTGGCCGATCGCGGAGACGATCAGGTCAGCCGGCAGGTCGCGCTCGGTACCCTCGATGATCTTCGTTTCCTTGCCCTCCACCACGAATTCGGCGACGCGCAGTGCGGTTGCGCGGCCGTTCGCGTCGACGACGACGGCGACCGGGGTCACGCCGCCGATGATTTCGATGCCTTCTTGCTGGGCATGCTCGACCTCGTGCTTGTTGGCGGCCATCTTTTCAATAGTGGCACGGGACACCAGGACGACCTCGGCGCCTTCACGCGCAGAAATCGCGGCGACGTCCTGCGCCATATGGCCCGAAATCACAGCCTCGGGACGCTCGTCATGGGTACCGAACTTGGTGATGTTGCCAAGGCGGCGCGCGACGGTCGCGACGTCGATGGAGGTGTCGCCCCCGCCGATGACGACGACACGGTTGCCGACGTGCTGCAGACGGCCTTCGTTGAAGGCGCGCAGGAAGGCAACCGCGGTCACGCAGTTCGGTGCCTCGGCGCCGGGAACCGGCAGCGGCCGACCGGCCTGCGCACCCATCGCAAGGAAGATCGCATCGTAGTTCTTGTCGATCTCTTCAAAGCTGATGTCGCTGCCGACGCGGGTCTTCAGGCGGGTCTCGACGCCCATATCGATGATGCGATTGATCTCGGCGTCCAGCATTTCGCGCGGGGTGCGGAAGCCGGGGATGCCGTAGCGCATCATGCCGCCAAGCTCCTCGTGCTCGTCGAAGATGGTGACTGCGTGGCCACGCAGGCGCAGCTGGTACGCCGCAGCGAGACCTGCGGGGCCGGCGCCGATGATCGCGACCTTCTTGCCGGTGTCGGCGACAGTCGTCTCGTACTTCATGTTGTTGGCGATACCCCAGTCACCGATGAAGTGCTCGACCGAGTTGATCCCAACGTGGTCCTCGACCATGTTGCGGTTGCAGCCGGATTCGCACGGTGCCGGGCACACGCGGCCCATGACGCCGGGGAAGGGGTTAGCGTCGGTGAGGCGGCGGAAGGCGTATTCCTGCCAGCTCACGCCCGCTGGCGGCTTCTCGATGCCGCGCACGATATTGAGGTAGCCGCGGATGTCTTCGCCGGCGGGACAGGAGCCTTGGCAGGGCGGCGTGGAAAGCACGTACTCGGGACACTTGTGAGTCCAGCTCGCCTGGAAGATGCGATCCTGCGCGGAGCGGTAGTCATACGCCGATTCGCCATCCTTAAAACGACGCCAATTAACGCCATCGGTCTTTGCTGCTTTGTTCGTCGTGACAGCCATGTTGGATCTCCTAACGCCTACGAATTGAATGAATCAGCCAAACAAGGCTCAATCGAGCTTGATCGCCTTGCTGACCAGTTGATGCACACCGCCCACCATGCTCATGTCGAAGCCGTACTGGGGCAAAACCTTGGTGAACTGCGCCTTGCAGATGGCGCAGATCAATGCCAGGAAGTTGACCTGGTGTTCCTTGACCACGTTGTTGAGTGCGGTCGCGCGGGGCAACGCGCCTTTGACGCGGACCTCCATCAGATCGTCCGTCAGAACACCGCCGCCACCGCCGCAGCAGAAGGTTGCTTCCCGGATGGTGCCGTCGGCCATTTCACGGAAATTGTTCACCACGGCGCGGAGCACCTCCCGCGGAATGTCGAACTGGCCGCCCGCCTCCGTCCCCATGCGGGACGCGCGCGCGACGTTGCACGAATCGTGATAGGTCACGACCAGATCGTCGTTGGCGGACGGATCGACCTTGATCTTGCCGGACTTGATGAGATCGTTGGTCAGCTCGCAGATATGCTGCGGCTGCGGATAGTTGTGGTCGAGCTGCTTCTGCAGTTCGATCGAGAAGGGGTCGTCGCCGCCATAGCCGATGCCGGTCAGCGTGTTCCAGAAGCTATACGCGACACGCCAGGCGTGGCCGCATTCTCCGACCACGATCCGCTTCGCGCCGAGTTCGAGGGCGGCGTCACGGATGCGCATGGCGACATTGCGCATGGTCTCGTAGTTGCCGTTGAACAGACCGAAGTTACCGGCCTCGGACGCGTAGGACGACAGGGTCCAGCTGATCCCCGCCGCATGGAACACCTTGGCGTAGCCGATCAGGGATTCGACGTGCGGCTCGGAGAAGAAGTCGGCAGACGGCGTGATGAGCAGGACCTCTGCACCCTTCACGTCCATCGGCAGCTTGACCGGGATGCCGGTGTCGTCCTCGATATCCTCTTCCAGTCCGAGCAGCGTATCTTCGAGCGCCGGGCCCGGGAGGCCAAGGTTGTTTCCGATCTTCTGGACCTTGCCCAGAATCTCGTTGGAATACTTCTGGCCGATGCCGACGTGATTGAGGATCTCGCGGCCCGCCATCGTGACCTCGGCGGTGTCGATGCCATAAGGACAGAACACGGAGCAGCGGCGGCACTCGGAGCACTGGTGGTAATAGTTGTACCACTCGTCCAGCGTCTCCCGCGTAAGATCCCGCGCGCCCACCAGCTTCGGGAAAAGCTTGCCCGTGGTGGTGAAATAGCGGCGATACACCTGGCGCATCAGATCCTGGCGCGCGACCGGCATGTTCTTGGGATCCGACGTCCCGAGATAGTAATGGCACTTGTCCGTGCAGGCGCCGCAATGCACGCAGATGTCGAGGAAGACCTTCAGCGAACGGTACTTGCCCAGAAGGTCGCCCATCTTGTCGATCGCGCGCTCCTTCCAATCGTCGCCCACTTCGTGGGGGTAGCCCAGGAACTCCTGCACTGGCTTGGGTGCGAGGAAGGACCGGCTGTGCGCCATCACGCCTTCCCTCAGCTTGGGAACCTCGATCTCGTCCTTGATTTCCGGGATGTCAAATTGAGCAGCTGCCACGTGCGAGTCCTCTGTCCGTCCTTTTCTTGTCCGTCAAGCGTCGCCGACGGGATCAGTTGCCTTGTTCGAGCCGTTTCGCCCACGCGGCGACATGGCGATGCTCGCGCGGATTGTCCACCTGGTTGCGTGCGGGGCTGAAAAACACGCCCGGTGCATGCAGCAACTTGCTGATCGGGAAGATCACCATCAACAGGGCCACGAGTGCGAGGTGCACGAGGAGGATGGGATCCTGCGGCATGGGCTGCAGATCGAAGTACATCAGACCCATGAAGAACATCTTCAGCCCCACGATGTCAGCATGGATGACGAAGGTCATCAGCATTCCCGAGATGCCGATCGCGAGAAGCAGCACGAGCATCAGGTAATCGGAGGGTGTCGAGATGTAGCGCACGCGGTCGACCAGGAAACGGCGGGCGAGCAACCCGCCGAGGCCGACCACCATCGCGATGCTGGCGTATTTTCCGAACGGCTGAAGGAAACCGACCCAGGCCCAAACCGGCTCGATGAAATAGCGCAGATGGCGCAGGAGCACGAGGAACAGGCCGAAATGGAACAGGAAACCGAACAACCAGATCCACTTGTTCGACTTGAAGAGGGATTCGAACAGCACGACCTCCTTCGCCAGCCGGTAGGCGACGCCTTTCCGGGTCGTCGGCGCGGGCGTGGTCGGAATCTTCAGCGGCGCGGGCGTACGGCTGTAGTCATAAATCTTGTACGCGAGGCCGGCCACGAGCAACACGGTGGCGAGGTAGAACATTCCGGCGTAGATGATCGTCACAGTAGACAACTCTTTCCCCCAACTGCGTTGTGTTTACGGATCGAACGCGGAGCCGGATGCCGGACGCATTCGATCGGGAAACATAGCGCCTCAATCGAGGCCGCCCCGGCGGCTTGCGCCGGAGGCGACTCGAAGGAGTCCTGCTTTAGATACAGCCCGTGGGCTTGGGCAGGCCGGCGATCTTACAGGCCTGCTTGGCGGGGCCGTAGGGGAACAACTCGTACAGATACTTGTTGTTGCCCTTATCGGGACCAAGCTTCTTGCCGATGGCCTTGGTCAGGACGCGGACGGCCGGGGCGATCTGATATTCGGCATAGTATTCACGCAGGAAGTTGACGACTTCCCAGTGCGCCTCGGTCATATCGACCTTCTCTTCAACGGCCATGTAGTTGGCGATGTCCTCATTCCACTGCGACAGATCGACCAGGTAGCCTTCCTCGTCGACTTCGACTTCCTTACCGGCGATGTTCACCATAGGCATAGCAATACTCCTTACGATTAAAAGTTACAGCCAAGACTGACAGTTGCTGTGTTCTGCGACCAGATCCACAAAACCGCCGTAATCCACGACGTTGACACCGCCCAGCACACGCCCGGCCATGCCGCGCGCCGCCAGATCGGGACCGAGTGCGTAAATCTTGAGGTCAGCCGTCGCTGCCTGGATTTTCGCCGCCGCCGGATTGCCGTTGGTCGCGGCGTAGACCGCGTCCTCGATCAGCAACACAGCGGAACCCTTCGCGGCCAACTTCAGACAGCTTTCCAGCGAGCTGCGCTCCGAGGCCGATTTATTCACAATATGCAGCATGTCCGTCCCCTTAGAAGCTGATCACGACGTCCTGTTCGGCCATGAGATTCTTCATCTCGTCGTCCGACAGAACGTTCACGTCCACGATCAGGTCCTCTTCGGACAGACCGCGGGCCTCCATCGAGGAGCGATCGACATAGAGCTTTTCGATGTCGTAGCCTTCCAGCGCACGATAGGTCTTGGAGAAATCCTTGACCTCGATGCCCTTGGTGTCGATACCCTTCATCAGCTGGTAGACGCCGTCGTCGGTGAATACCAGGCTTACGTCCTGATCGAAGGCGGCGGTGATGAGCACCACCTCCAGGCCTTCCAGCGCATACACGGTGCCGTGCGGCGCCTTACGGTTCAGGAACATGAATTTCTTGACGATGCCGGAGCCGTCGTCTTCCATATCCATATCGCTCATCTCGTCAATTCCTCAATCCCCGAACGTCACGAGACGATCGTACTGAATACCCATTTCGACCAGCTGCCCGAGGCCCGAAATACGGAAGCCCGGGGCCAGCAGCTCGTCCTTCATGCCACGGCGCAACGCCGCAGCGACGCACACCACGAGATCGATGCCGTGCTCTTCCGCCAGCTTCGACCAGCGCGTGGTGATGTTGCGATCATCCTGCGGTGGCTCTGCCATGCGGGTGGAGTTGTTCACACCGTCGTGGTAGAAAAAAATACGCGGTACCGTGTGTCCCTTTTCGATCGCCGCACGGGCGAACAGATAGGCGGAGTCACTGGCCTGATGGTTGTAAGGCCCTTCATTAACAAGAATGCCGAATTGCATGGCTGCTCAAAACTCCGAAAAATCCAGTCCGTGTAATCGACCCCGGCGCGGCCGCGTTGCCGCGCCGGGGTCAACGATCCCAAACGCGCTCAGAAACGGATGTGCGTCGAGGCGTTAAGGTTGTAGCGGCTGCCGCGCCAATCATCAATGTGATACTTGGTGAAGGGCAGACCGGTCTTCTCGAAGAACGCAGGCCAGCCGATACGCTCGATCCAGTCGATCATGCGCTCCCAAGGCTTGCCGTCTTCCTTGTAGACGGACAGGATCTTCTTGACGACCTCGGCGACTTCAGGCCAACGCGGTGCGTTGTTCGGCAGGCCGTTCGCGACCAGCTTGTGGAATGTCGGCTTGGAACGGGCGTTCGAGTTCTTGCCGCCAACCCAGATCGCGATCTTGGAATGCTCGGGGTCGTTGATCTGCATGGGCGGGCAGGGTGGGTAGCACGCACCGCAGCAGATGCACTTCTTCTCGTCGACTTCGAGCGACGGCTTGCCGTTGACCAGCGCAGGACGGATCGCGGCGACCGGGCAACGGGCAACGACGGAGGGCCGCTCACACACGTTGGCGACCAGGTCGTGGTTGATCTTCGGCGGCTTGGTATGCTGAACGATGATCGCGATGTCCGCCTGGCCGCCGCAGTTGATTTCGCAGCAGGAGGTCGACATCTTGACGCGGTTGGGCATCTCGCACTTGACGAAGTCATCGTACAACTCGTCCATCAGCGCCTTGACCACGCCGGAGGCGTCGGTGCCGGGGATGTCGCAATGCAGAAAGCCCTGGGTATGCGCGATCATGGAGATGGAGTTCGCGGTGCCGCCGATCGGGTAACCCTTGTCGTTCAGGGCCTTGATCAGGGGCTCGACCTTGGTGCTGTCCGTCACCATGTACTCGATGTTGGAACGCGCGGTGAAGCGCACGTAGCCGTCGGCGTACTGGTCGGCGATGTCGGCCAGCTCACGGATGGTGTAGTGGTCCAACTGGCGCGCGGTACCGGCCTTCACGGTCCAGACTTCGTCGCCCGATTCGGCGCGGTGGTACAGGACACCCGGCTTCGGATGGCTATGGAAAGCCCACTTGCCGTAATTCTTCACCATCACGGGGTGCATGTAGGGCATCGGATCCGGCGCTCCGGACTCGATAGGCGGACGCATTTCTGCCATGTTTTTCTCCAACTGAGTTAATGCGCAAGCCCGGGTTTGCACCCAGGCCCACGGCAAACGAAATTTAAGCTGCGGACTGCGACTGCTTGTACTCGTTCCACTTCTCGACTTGCTCGTCCCAGTCGTCGGAACGGAAGTAGGGGTTCATGCGCGGCTGGCTGATCATGTTGGGATCAACCGGCAGGTCCAGGCCCTCGAGGAAGTTCGCGAGGCCGATGCGCTCGATCATCTCGCCGGTGCGCTCGTGCTCGAGCGCATTCTCCGCAAAGAAGTCGATGACGTTGCGCGACAGCTCGTTCAGCTTCTCGAAGTCGTCGTCGGTCTCGAGCTTCATGAACGGAATGACCACCGTGCCCATCGTCGCGCCGATCTTCAGCACACCCTTGCCGCCGATGAGGATGGTGACACCCTTGTCGGTACCGACACGCAGACCGCCCGGAATCACGTTCAGGCAGTGCATGCAACGCACGCAGTTCTTGTTGTCGATGCACAGCGTATTGCCGTCGCCAAGGTTGGCGGCCGAAACGTGCTCGCTGGCCTTGAACTTGTCGGTGGCCACGAGGGTGATCGCCTTGGTCGGGCACTTGCCGATCACGTCGTTGACCAGGTCGTTCATGCCATGCGCCTTGTAGTAGGCCTGGACTTCCGCCTCGTCGACGCGGATGTTGTCGCGCCAGGTGCCGATCGTCGCCATATCCGAGCGCTGGATCGCGTTCACGCAGTCGTTCGGGCAGCCCGAGAACTTGAACTTGAACTTGTAGGGCAGCGACGGGCGGTGCATGTCGTCGATGTTGTTGTTGATGACGGTGCGCAGCGCCTTCGCCTCGTCGAAGCAGGAATGCTCGCAGCGGGCGGCACCGACGCAGGACATCGAAGTACGGAGCGCGGGTCCGGCACCACCGAGGTCGAAGCCCATCTCGTTGAACTCGTCGAAGGCTCGCTGGACGTCAGCGGTCTTGATGCCCTGGAGCATGATATCGCCCGACTGGCCGTGGAGGCCGATCAGGCCCGAGCCACCCGTCGCGGACCAGGCGTCGCAAATCTTGCGCAGGAGATCGGAGGTGTAATGCATGCCGGCCGGCGGCTGGATGCGCAGGGTATGGAATTCCGCAGCCTCGGGGAAAACCGGCTCGCCGCTTTCGTCCTTCAGTTCGGTGAAGCGCGGGATCACGCCGCCGCCGTAGCCGAACACGCCGACCGTGCCGCCCTTCCAGTAGCCCTTCATGTCCTTGTAGGACGTCTCGAGCTGCCCCATCAGGTCGACCATCATGTCGTTGTCGTTCGCCAGACGCTTAAGGCCGGTCACGAAGCTGGGCCACGGGCCGCTCTCGAGTTCGTCCAGAAGGGGCGTGTCAATCATCTTCTTTGCCATAAGTTTTCTCTCCTAAGAACATTACGATTAAAGCCCGCTCAGCGGCAGCTCAACGGTATTGCGACATGGACATGGTATTGGCTCGACGGTCAAGCCACCATCATTCTCATGGGTTAATCGACTAACCCCTTCTGGTAGGGGCATACCTACCCAAAAGGAGTAGTCGGATTGCCCCAACGCGGTAATGCCCGAGTCTCGAAAAGGATGAGACAGTACGGCGCCGCTCAAGGAATGGACAAGCCTAGTAAAATACGCCTACGAAGGCAAGCCCCGAGCGGCGCGATGGATGGTTGAAACGCGCGACGTCGCCCCCATGTTGGTGGATCGGGGCGCGCCATTCGGCGGACACGCCCGAACCTCACGTGGAGACCAAGGATAGCCAGATGCCTGAAATCACCCCGATAGACAAGATGCGGCTTCCCTTCGGAGGCCAGGAAATCGAGTTTCAGCACCTCACCCACGAGGCCGGCGGCGTACCGTTCCTGCGTATCCGGATCCGGGAGAACAAGCGCTTCACGATATTCGACGTGGACCCGGCGAGCGCACAGGCCTGGGCCGAGCTCATGGGTGCTTGGGCACGCGAGCACGCGGGAGACAAGCCGTGAGCTGGACCGGCTGGCCGGAAGACAAGCCGCAGGAATACGTCGCGCGGATGATCGACGTGCAGTTCGATCTGACCGGCACCACGATCCCTGCCGACAATGCGCAGGCGCTGGCCGACGCGCTGCAGGCGCTGCTGCCCTGGCTCGCGGATGACCCCGGCAGCGGGGCGCAGCACATCAAGGGCTCGGAAACCAACCAGGGTGACACGACGCTGAACATCAACCGGCGCACCAAGTTGTTCATGCGCGTACCGAAGGCCCGCGTCGACGAGCTGCGCCGCCTGATCGGTCAGAGCGTCGACCTGAACGGCCACTCGCTTGAGCTCGGCACCTTCAAGACGCGCGAATTCAGCCCATTCGCGAATCTTTATGCACACTTCGTCGAGACGGGAAGCTCGACCGAAGAACAGTTCGTGCAGGACGTGATGCGCGAACTCGACGGGCACTTCCAGTTGCGCTGCGGCTTCATTTGTGGACGGCAGCAGACGCTTCTGAGCGCATCCGGGCCGCTGTACGGCCACAGTCTGATGCTGCACGACGTGCCCGCACACAAATCCCTGCAGTTGCAGGACGAGGGACTGGGACGCAACCGCATGCTCGGCTGCGGTATCTTCATACCTCACAAGTCCATCGCCGCGGTCATGCCCGTATAGCGAACCGGCACCAGTCTGCGCGGCGATGCTTCATCAAACGACCTTACTTAAGGAGAGTAAAGCATGTCTTATGTAGTAAACGGCGAGGAACTTGAAACCGGCGAAGAGGAGTTCCTGCTCGAAGCCAATTTCAGCGACGATGTTCCCCCGGTCATCGCCGCCAGCGAGAAGATCTCGCTGACGGACGAGCACTGGATCGTCATCAACTGGCTGCGCGAGCGCTTCAAGGAAGACGGCCAAACCCCGAACTTCCGCAACATGGTGAACATGCTCGAGGACGACCACCCCGGCATCGACTGGAAGAAGAAGCTGTACGAGCTCTTCCCGAACCAGCCGGCCCGGCAAGGCGCCCGCGTCGCCGGCCTGACCAAGCCCTACGGCAAGGGCGGCTACTGATTCATCGCCCCGATCCGGGGACCACGGGCCGGAGCGGCACCCAGCGCGCCGCTCCGCTGCCCGAAACCCGATCCGGCGATGCTTCGCCTCATAACGAATGTTTTCCAATACCCTCGTCAGCACCGAAGATCTCGCGGCACATCTGGACGATCCGAACTGGGTCATCCTGGATTGCCGCTTCACGCTCACCGATACCGAGGCCGGGCGGAGAGCCTATGCCAAGGCACACATACCCGGTGCGCACTACGTGCATCTGGATGAGGATCTCTCGGCCCCGGCCGGCGAGAAGCCGGGCCGCCATCCCCTGCCCGACCCGGAGGTGCTCACCGCGAAGCTCTGCGCATGGGGAGTGGGCGTGAACAAGCAGGTCGTCGTGTACGATGACAGCTACGGTTCGATGGCGGTAAGGCTCTGGTGGCTGCTGCGCTGGCTGGGCCATCCCGGCGTCGCGTTGCTGGACGGCAACTACCAGAAATGGACGCGTGAAGGGCGGCCCGTCAACGCCGAAGTCCCGCAAGCGCACAAAGCTGCGTGCGCCTGCCTGCCGGAACCCAGCCAGGTGGTGGCGGCTGCGGAGATCCTCCACGCCTCGCAAACCGGCGAGCAGTTGATCCTGGACGCGCGCCCCGATCGCCGGTTCACCGGCGAGTTCGAGCCGATCGACCCGATCGCGGGGCACGTTCCCGGCGCGGTCAACTGGCCGTTCGACGAGAATCTCGACGTGGACGGCACGTTCCTGCCGCCGGAAGCGTTGCGCGCGAACTACCAGGCGCTGCTGAAGGGCAAGGCACCGTGGCAGGTGCTGCACATGTGCGGCTCCGGCGTCACCGCATGCCACAACGTTCTCGCGATGGAGATCGCGGGACTCCCCGGCTCCCGCCTTTATCCCGGCTCTTGGAGCGAGTGGATCACCGATCCCTCCAAGCCCATCGCCACAGGAGAATAAGCTATGGTCAAGCCCGTACGCGTCCGCACTGTCTGGTTCAAGAAGGATGGAGAGCGCAGCCCCGAAGAGATCGCGTCCGTCGTCGCCTCGACCATCTGGCGCGTCGCCGACAAGGCGGTCGACAACCTCGGCCGGGAGAACTACGACATCATCACCCCGGCGCGCGGCTTCAAGCTGATCGCCGAGTTCGTCGCCTTCCTCGCCCATTACTGCGACCGCATGGCGTACGCCTCACTCCCGCCCGAGCGCCGCACCGCGGTGTTGCAGACGATCAGCACACGCCTCGGCGAGGTGATGGAGGAAAACGTCATCAGCGTGGTCGGGGCCGATCCGAACCGCAACTTCAAGGCCGAGTTCATCGACTTCCTGAACCGCCGCTTCGCCGAATACGCGGAGTTCGAGTTTCCGGACGACGAGAAGGCGAGCTTCCCCGCACTGCGCTTCCTCGGCCTGCAGATCCGCGAGGAGATGGGCGAGAACGACAAGACCTGGATCATGGACCAGATCATGGACATCGAGATGCCCGAGATGATGGGCACGGTCCAGAAGAGCTTCAAGGGACTCCTGTCCGGTGCGCCGGTCCAGCGCGGCTTCGGCTCGCCCGATATGCTGCCGCCGGAATAACCGCTTGACGGCATCGCCTTTCGATCTCGCCAACGAGTCGGGCTATCGCGCCTGGCGCGCCGCCCGGCTTGCCGGTTATCCCCGCAGCGCCGACGAGCTCATCGTACCCGTGGCGGATCCGCGGCACCTCCTGCCGGCGGAATCCGCCGCGCTCGAAGATCGTTGCCGCCGTGCAAACATGGCGATCTACAGCGCGCCGCACCTGCCGGCCGCCGACAAGTCGCTCCCGCTGCGGCTTGCGCGGCAGCTCGGCCTCACACGGCTCGAAGGCAACTATCTCGCCGACGAGGACGGCCTGTCGTCGATCACGCCGGCCGAAGCTGAGGCCGGCGTGCGCCGGGATTTCATCCCCTACACCCACAAGCCGATCAACTGGCATACCGACGGGTATTACAACACGCTCGATCGCCGCATCCTCGGCATGACGCTGCATTGCGCCCAGGATGCCGAGACCGGCGGCGAGAATGCATTGCTCGACTACGAGATCGCCTACATTCAGTTGCGCGACGCCAACCCGGACCACGTCGCCGCCCTGATGCAGCCGGACGCGATGACGATCCCCGCCCGCATGGACGAAAGCGGCGTCGCGCGCCCGGAGCAATCCGGACCGGTGTTCGCGGTCGATCCGGTCGATGGCTTTCTCGTCATGCGCTATACGGCACGTACGCACTCGATCGCCTGGAAAGACGACGCCGCGACACGGGCGGCCGTGAAAGTCCTGACCGAGATCCTTGCGGATTCGGAATACATCCTGACAGCACGGCTCGCACCGGGCATGGGCCTGGTCTGCAACAACGTGCTGCATACGCGTAGCGCATTTACCGATTCGCCGGGGCGCCGCCGCCTCCTCTACCGGGGGCGCTACTACGACCGCCTGAGCTTCACTCCGCGCCCGCGGTAGCAGGAGCGGGTAAAATGGACGTCCCATCGTTTCGGCCGTCTGCCTTCATGCAGCTTCTCGCCCTCGGGGTCAATCATCACACCGCACCGCTTGCGATCCGCGAGCAGGTCGCGTTCGGCCCCGAGAAGCTGGCCCAGGCGCTGCGCGAGCTGACGCAAAGCCAACGCGCGACCGAAGTCGCGATCCTGTCGACCTGCAACCGCACCGAGCTCTACGTCAACACGCCCTCCTCCGAAGCGGTAAGCGAATGGCTGGCGGATTTCCACCACATCGAGCGCCGCGAACTCGCCCCCTATCTCTACGCGCTGCCGCGCGAGAAGGCGGCGCAGCATGCCTTCCGCGTCGCCGCCGGCCTCGATTCGATGGTGCTGGGCGAAACGCAGATCCTGGGCCAGATGAAGCAGGCGGTGCAGGTGGCGGAGGAAGCGGGAACCCTCGGCCTGCTGCTGCACAAGCTGTTCCAGCGGACTTTTTCCGTCGCCAAGGAAGTCCGCACCAGCACCGAGATCGGCTCGAATTCCGTATCGATGGCGGCCGCCGCGGTCCGGCTGGCCGAACGCATCTTCCCGAGCATCGAGGACCAGGCCTGCCTTTTCATCGGCGCCGGCGAGATGATCGAGCTGTGCATCACCCATTTCGCCGCGCAGCACCCACGCCGGATGACGGTCGCGAACCGCACGGCCGAACGCGCGCGCCCGCTCGCCGAACGCTTCGGCGCCGGCGTGATCCCGCTCAACGCGCTTCCCGACGAGATCGCGTCCTACGACATCATCGTTACCTCGACCGCGAGCCCGCTGCCCATCCTCGGCAAGGGCATGCTCGAACGCGCGGTTCGGCAGCGCCGCCACCGCCCCATCTTCATCGTCGACCTCGCCGTTCCGCGCGACGTCGAGGCCGAAGTCGCCGACATGAACGACGTCTTCCTCTATAGCGTCGACGATCTCGGCCAGGTCGTGCGCGAGGGCATGGACAATCGCGTCGCCCAGGTGGCCCAGGCGGAGGCGATCATCGAGACGAGCGTGGAGAGCTTCATCCACTGGATGGAAGGACGCGAATTGGTGCCCTTGATCCGTGGAATGCGCGACGCGGCCGAGCGGCATCGGCGCCACGAAATCGAGAAGGCGCAGAAGGCGCTCGCGCGTGGCGAGGCTCCGCAAGCGGTGATCGAGGCCCTCTCTCACGCGCTCGCCAACAAGCTGCTGCATGCGCCCACCCATACGCTGAACCATGCCACGCGCGAAGAGCGCGCGCAGGTCGCCCAGCTCGTCGCGAGGCTCTACGGTCTGCATCAAGAGTGAAGCCGTCACTGACCGAAAAACTCGTCCGGGCCGACGAGCGGCTGCAGGAACTCGATGCGCTTCTCGCGCAGCCCGAGATCGCGGGCGACATGGAGAGTTACCGCAAGCTCTCCCGCGAGCGCGCGGACCTCGACCCGGTCGTCGCGCTGTATCGGCAGTACGCGCAAATCGAGGCCGATCAGGCGACGGCGCGCGAAATGCTCTCCGATCCGGACATGCGCGAGCTCGCGCAGGACGAACTCGCCGAAGGGGAAACCCGGCTGACCCGGCTCGCGGCCGAGTTGCAGACCGCCTTGCTGCCGCGGGATCCGAACGACGACCGCAACATCTTCCTTGAGATTCGCGCCGGTGCCGGCGGCGACGAATCGGCGCTGTTCGCCGGCGATCTCCTGCGCATGTACACGCGCTACGCGGAGGATCGCGGCTGGAAAGTCGAGATCGTGTCCGAACACCTCAGCGAGATCGGCGGCTACAAGGAGGTCATCGTGCGCATCGTCGGCCACGGCGCGTACTCGCGCCTGAAATTCGAATCCGGCGGTCATCGGGTGCAACGCGTACCGGAGACCGAATCGCAAGGCCGCATCCACACCTCGGCCTGCACGGTCGCCGTCATGCCGGAAGCCGACGAGGCCGACGACGTGGACCTCAATCCTGCGGATCTCAGGATCGACACCTTCCGCGCCTCCGGAGCGGGCGGCCAGCACGTCAACAAGACGGATTCGGCGGTGCGCATCACCCATCTGCCCACCGGACTCGTCGTCGAATGCCAGGACGATCGTTCGCAGCACAAGAACCGGGCGCAGGCGATGAGCGTGCTGGCAGCGCGCCTCAAGGACCGGCAGTTGCAGCAGCAGCAGGCCGCCGAGGCGAGCACGCGCCGGAGCCTCATCGGCAGCGGCGACCGCTCGGATCGCATCCGTACCTACAATTTCCCACAGGGCCGCATCACCGACCATCGCATCAATCTCACGCTCTACAAGATCGACGCGATCATGGACGGTGATCTCGGCGAATTGCTCGACGCACTCGCGACCGAGCACCAGGCCGACCAGCTGGCCGCCCTCTCCGCGGAGGGATGAGATGAACACGGTGGCGGCGACGGTCACATCACTGGTCGATGCGGCGGCGTCTCGTCTCTGGGCGGTACTCGATCTCGACCGGCGTGAAGCGCGCATCGAGGCGCGCGCGCTGGCGGCGCACGCGTGGCGGGTCGAAACGGCCTGGCTGATCGCCCACGGCACCGACGTGCTCGACGAAGCGCGCATCACGGCCTTGCATGCGCTGGTCGAGCAACGGCTGGCCGGGCACCCGATCGCCTACATCACGGGCATGCGCGAATTCTTCGGTCGCCCGTTCGCAGTCACGCCCGATGCGCTGATTCCGCGGCCCGAAACCGAACTGCTGGTCGAACAGGCGATCGCGCTCCTCGACCCGGATCGGCCACTGCGCGTACTCGATCTGGGCACCGGCAGCGGCTGCGTGGCAATAACGATTGCACTGGAACGCCCACGTGCGATCGTCACTGGCGTCGAACGTTCGCCGGCCGCGATGGCGCTGGCCGAGCGCAACGCGCATCGTCTCGGTGCGACGGTGCGTTTCCTGGAGAGCGACTGGTTCTCCGCCCTGGCCGGCGAGCGCTTCGACCTCATCCTCGGCAACCCGCCCTACGTCGCGACCGGCGATCCGCACCTCACGCGGGGCGACCTGCGTTTCGAACCGCGCAGCGCGCTCGCGGCCGGTGCCGACGGACTCGACGATCTGCGCCGCATCATCCGCGAGGCGCCTGCGCACCTGACACCCCGCGGCTGGCTTTGGCTCGAGCACGGCTTCGAGCAGGGCGACGCCGCGCGCGAGCTGCTGCGCGAAGCCGGCATGGACCGCGTCTCGACGCGATCGGACCTCGCGGGGCTGCCGCGCATCAGCGGCGGCCGGGTGTCGGAAAATTTTACACCCAGGTCCGAGGCACAAGCGGGCGGGACCGCGGAAAACCCCGGCAACCGTGCGTTTACCGGGATATCGCGGTAAACTGGCTCGGATTTTGCTGCTACTCTGTGGAACCGATCCCGATCTTCTAAGGCCAGCCATGCCCATCTCACCGGATTCCGAGGCACCCGCCCGCCAGCCCGAACGGCAGCCGCAGACTGTGGACGTATCCCGCCGCAGGCTGGGGTTGGGCTTGGGTGTATCCGCCGTCTTTACGTTGGCGAGCCGCCCGGTACTCGCCGGCACGTGCATGACGGCTTCGTCCGCGGCGTCAGGCAACCTCAGCACGCACGGCACCACGCCCATATGCAGCGGGCGTACGCCTGCCGAATGGGTAGCATTCGCGGCGCAGGCCGCGGGCATGCGGAGCGCCGATGCGAACGATCCCGACAACGGTTACCCGGGGGGAAACCTCGAGTTTCACGAGGTGTTCGCGAGCGGGGGTGACGTCAACTGGGGCAACGAGCGCCTTTACGTCGTCATGGGCGGAACATCCTCCCCGTCCGGACGCCGCCGCGGCATGCTTGGCGCGCCGTCCGGCGGTGGCGCCGCAGATACCGCAGGCGGGATGGGGGCATTCTCCACGGCGGCGGGCCCCAACCCGATCTCGGCCGAATTCGCCGCAACCCTACTGAACATCAACGACGGGCTCATCCCGGAATCGGTGCTCAATGCGACCAAGCTGATCGGCATGTGGAACGAATGGCTGACGAAGGGAAGCTTCTCGCCGATGGCCGGCGCCAGCTGGAACACGAATCAGATCGTCGCCTATCTGCAGTCGCTGCAAGGCAGCGCGCTGTAAGTCTTGCGCTACCGGCTGAAGGAATACGACGCGGAAGCCGTCGCGTTCGACACGGCCTCCGGGGACACCCACTATCTCGCCCCGCTCGCACTGACCCTGTATCGCCTGTATCGCGACCGCCCCGGGCTGTCGCGCGATGAAGCCCGCACCCTTGCAGCCCGGTATCACGACGTCGAATGGGATCCGTCGCTCGACGCACAGGTCGACGAAACGCTCGAAGGGCTCTGCCGGATCGGGCTTCTTCAGCCCGAATGAAGCTGCTTCAGTTATCGCCCTCCGAACTGCGTACGCGCCTGCAGGAATCGGGGATCTGGCTTCGTACCGGGCCGTTTTCCCTGCGCATCCGTTCGCGCATCCCTCACGTCGCGGAAGGGCTGGCCGAGCTTTATGGCCAGTTCGAAACACGTCATGCCCATGAAACCTTCGCGGACTTCCACGTCGAAGTAAACGCGCCCGGAGTGCTGCGGCGCTGGCTTCGCCCTCAGGTCGATTTTTCCTTCGACGGCCAACTGCCGTTCAAGCCGCTGCCTTACGACCAGGCCTACCCGATGCTCGAATGGGGACTGAACTGGTGCGTCTCGATGCATGCGCATCAATACCTGATCATCCACGCCGCCGTGATCGAAAAGAACGGCGGCGCCGCGATCCTTCCCGCGCCGCCGGGCTCGGGCAAGAGCACGCTGACCGCCGCGCTGGCGCTGTCGGGCTGGCGCCTGCTGTCCGACGAACTCGCCCTGATCGACCGCAAGAGCGGATTGATCCACCCCTTGCCGCGCCCGATCAGCCTCAAGAATCAGTCGATCCCGCTGATCCGGGCGTTCAGCCGGGATGCCTTCATCAACCGGCCCTCCCACGACACCACGAAGGGAACCGTCGCGCACATGCGGCCGCCGACGGAGAGCGTGCGGCGCCAGCACGAGCCGGCGCGTCCCGCTTGGGTGATCTTCCCCCGATGGTCGGCCGGCTCGGCGACGACGCTGGCGCCGCGGTCGCGCGCCCAGACCTTCATGTTCCTCGTCCAGAACGCCTTCAACTACAGCCACCTCGGGGCCGACGGCTTTCAGGTCGGAACCCGCCTCATAGACGAGGTCCGCTGCTACGACTTCGCATACAGCCGGCTCGACGAAGCCATCGAGGCCTTCGACCGGCTCGCGGCCCGGGCGCCGGACGGTGAAGCCTGAACATGCGTCCCGCCACCGATCTGCTTCCTGCCGTACTGCGCAACCCGGAATCGTCCACGCGGCTGTCCCTCGAGCAATGGGACCTCCTCGTGCGCCAGGCCCGCCAGGCCGGGCTGCTGGCCCGCCTGCACGATCGCTTCGTCGCGCTCGGCTTGACGGAGACGATCCCGCATCCGGCGCGCTGGCACTTCGAGGCTGCCGCCACCCTCGCACAGCGTCAGGAAGTCGCGGTGCGGTGGGAAGTCGGCCAGATCCGGGCCGCGCTCGCGGCACTCGACAGCCCGCTGGTCGTGATGAAGGGTGCCGCGTACGTGATGGCCGGTCTGCCCGCAGCACGCGGACGCCTGTTCACCGACATCGACATCCTGGTGCCGCAGCAGAAGCTGGCCCAGGCGGAAGCGGCGCTGATGCTGGCCGGCTGGCACACCGCCGGATTGTCTGCTTACGACGAGCGCTACTATCGCCGCTGGATGCACGAAATTCCGCCGATGCAGCATCTGCGCCGCGCCACCCTGATCGACGTGCACCACGCCATCCTCCCTCACACGGCGCGCGCCTTCCCCGATCCGGAGAAACTGTTCGCACGCATCGAACCCATCGCGGACCTGCCGGGCGTGCATGTCCTCTGCGCGGAAGACCGCATCCTGCATTCGGCCGCGCATCTGTTCCACGACGGCGAACTGCCCCATGGGCTACGGGACCTCTCCGATCTCGATCTGCTGCTGCGGCACGAGGCGCTCGCACCCCGGTTCTGGAGCCGGCTGACGGCGCGCGCCGCCGAACTGCAGCTTGGCCGATCGTTGTTTTATGCCTTGCGCTACGCCGAGCACTTTCTCGACACGCCGGTGCCAGGCGAAGCCTGGGAGTCGCTGCGCCCAGTCGCGCCGTCGCCCGCGCTGCTGCGCATGATGGATGGCCTCTTCAGCCGCGCGCTCGCCCCGGTCCACGCCAGTTGCAGCGACCGTTTCACTACGCTCGCGCGCCGCGCCGCCTACGTGCGCGCGCACTGGCTGCGGATGCCGACCCACCTGCTGCTGCCCCATCTCTTTCACAAGGCTTTCATCAGCCCCTACCAGAACGGCGATTCACCCAATCCTGCTTGACGCGGCCCCGAGCGCACGTATAATTCCTGACCATTACACTCAAGTATTGCTCAGGAGCCTCGCATGACCCCTCTCGATCGCATCCGCGAACAAGTCACCAACAACGCCGTCGTCCTGTACATGAAGGGCACGCCGCAGTTTCCGCAATGCGGCTTCTCGGCGCGTGCGGCCCAAGTGCTGCAGGCTTGCGGCGTGAAGAATTTCCTGGCCGTCAACGTGTTGGCGGACCCCGAAATCTTCGAGAATCTGAAGTACTACGCGAACTGGCCGACGTTCCCGCAGCTGTACCTGAAAGGCGAACTGATCGGCGGTTCCGACATCATGATCGAGATGTACCAGAAGGGCGAGATCCAGAAGCTCCTCGAAGAAGCCCAGGCTGCCTGACCGGCGCTCCGGCCAGCAAGAAGGCCGGAATGCGGCGGCTTCGCTTGTCGCCGCCCGCCCACCCGGCGGGCCTTACGCCCGCCCGCCCGTTTCACCGTCCGCGTCCATGCCGAGATCACGGATCTTGCGCGTGAGCGTGTTACGGCCCCACCCCAACAGTTGCGCTGCCTCGATCCGACGCCCCCCGGCGTGCCGCAGCGCGGCTTCGATCAGCGTCTTTTCGTAGGCGCGCGTGAGTTCATCGGCGATTCCCAGCTCGCCCTGAGCCAGGCGCGCGCCGGCTTCGGCGGCAAGGGCATCCAGCCAGTCGCTGGAATACGGTACGGCGCGTTCCGCCATCAGATCCGCCGGCAGGTCGCCGGTCTCGACGATCTGCCCCGGCGCCATCACCGTGAGATAGCGGCACACGTTTTCGAGCTGCCGCACGTTGCCGCGCCACGGTAGACCGACCAGCGCACGCATGGCGGCCGGCGACACGCCCTTGGGCTCGACGCCCAGTTCGTGCGCACTTTTCTCCATGAAATGGCCGACCAGAAGCGGAATGTCCTCGCCACGCTCGCGCAGGGGCGGCAAACGCAGACGAATCACGTTCAGCCTGTGAAAGAGATCCTCGCGGAACATCCGCTCGCGCACGCGCGCCTCGAGATCCTGATGGGTCGCGGCGATCACGCGCACATCGGCCTTGACCGGCGCATGCCCGCCGACGCGATAGAACTGTCCGTCCGACAGCACACGAAGCAGGCGCGTCTGCAATTCGGCCGGCATGTCTCCGATCTCGTCGAGGAAGAGCGTGCCGCCGTCGGCCTGCTCGAAACGCCCGTGCCGCAGCGCCGTGGCCCCCGTGAAGGCACCGCGTTCATGGCCGAACAGCTCGGACTCCAGCAGATCTTTCGGAATCGCAGCCGTATTGAGCGCGATGAATGGCGCGGCCGCGCGCGGGCTGTGGCGGTGCAGTGCACGCGCTACGAGCTCCTTGCCGCTGCCCGATTCACCGGTGATCAGCACGGTCGCGTGCGAATGGCTGAGCCGGCCGATGGCGCGAAATACCGCCTGCATCGCAGGCGCCTGGCCGAGCATGCCGGCGATCGGCGCGCTCCCCGCCGCCGGCGGCGTGCGATTCGCATCCTCGGCCAGCGCGCGGCGCACCAGTTCGAGTGCCTGATCCACGTCGAAGGGTTTCGGCAGATATTCGAACGCGCCGCGCTGGAACGCAGCCACGGCACTGTCCAGGTCGGAATACGCCGTCATGATGATGACCGGCACCCTGGGCAGCCTTTCCTTCAGCGCGCGCAGCAGTTCCAGCCCCGAGACGCCGGGCATGCGGATGTCCGACAGCACCACGGCAGGCGCGCTTCGTTCGAGTTCGCGCAGCGCATCGCTCGCGGCGCCGAAGCTCATGCACGGCACCTGCTCCCGCAGCAGGGCTTTTTCGAGCACCCAGCGGATGGATTGGTCGTCGTCGACGATCCAGACGCAGCCCGGGTTGGTCATCGCGTTCATTCGGGTAAAGGAAGGAAAATCGAGAACACCGTGTGACCTGGCCGGCTCTCGCAATCGATGCTGCCGTGGTTCTGTGCGATGAGCGTCTGCGCGACGGCCAGCCCCAGCCCGCTGCCCCCTTCTCGCCCCGACACGAGCGGATGGAAGATCTGCTCGCGGATCGCCTCCGGCACGCCCGGTCCGTCGTCGATGACCTCGATGCGCATTCCCAGGCGATAGCGCCGGCTCTCGAGCACGATCTGCCGCGCGACGCGGGTGCGCAGCACGATGCGGCCGCCCTCCCCATGCCCGTTGCCGCGCACCGCCTGCGCGGCATTGCGCACGACGTTGAGCATCGCCTGGATCAGTTGCCCGGCATCGGCCTGGATCTCCGGCAGGCTGACGTCGTAGTCGCGCTGTATCGCCACGTCGGGCGTCTCGGCCAGCACGAGGCGGCATACATGCTCCAGGATCTCGTGGACGTTCGTCGCACGAAAGCGAGGCATGCGATGCGGCGTCAGCAACCGCTCCATCAGCGATTGCAGCCGATCCGACTCCTTGATGATGACCTGCGTGTATTCGCGCAGATCCGCGCGCGGAAGCTCGCGCTCCAGGAGCTGCGCCGCGCCGCGAATGCCTCCGAGCGGATTCTTGACCTCGTGCGCGAGATTGCGCAGCAGCTCGCGGTTGGCTTCCTGCTGCAGGCGTGCCTGTTCGAGGCGAGCGAGCCGCAGGCCGGGGGCCACCGCGCGCATCTCCATCAGCACCGTGCCGGGCGGCTGATCGAGGACCGATACGCTGCAGCCGGCGCGGACCGGCGGATGCCCGCCGACGGCCACCTCCAGTTCGTGTTCGACGACGATTTCGCGCGTATTGCGCACAGTGCGGATCGCCGCCAGTAGCTCGGGGCTGCGCTCGAAGATGCGACCGGCCGACTCCCCGGACGCCACCGCGCCCGATACGCCGAGCAAGGCTTCCGCCGCCGGGTTGAGGTACAGCACGTGATCGTCCGCGTCCAGCAGCATCGTGCCGGTGGCCAGGCTGTCGAGTCCGGAAAAACCGTGCGGGGGAGGCGTCATAGAATACATGACATCACATCCGATGCCTTTTGCGCCAGAGGCGCGACGCGGCTTCGTCCGCGCGGCCCGCTACTTCAGGTTGGCGAGTTCGCGCTGGATCGAGGCGACGTTCTGCTCGTGCTGTTCGACCGCCGTCCGCAGCCGCGCGACGCGATTGCGATAAGTCTCGTCCGTCGCGCGCTCGCCTGGCTGCAGCCGCTCGCCCAGCGTCAGCTGCCGGCGCGCCTCCGCGACGTTGCCGCGCTCGGCCCGGATCTCCTCGTCGAGGACCTGGCGGCGGATATCGTCGCGCCGCTTCTGGGTGGCGGCGTCGATGCGGGGGAAGTTGGCCGGTGCCGGCTGGTAGGACGCCTTCGTCGCGGATTTGCGGGCGGGTGCGGGCGCCGGTGCAGCGGCAGCCGGGGCAGGCGGCAACTCGATGCGCTGGCTCCCCTTCCGGTAGACGTCGGTGAAGGTCACCTGGCCGTTTTCGTCGACGTACTTGTAGATCTGCGCCTGGGCGGGCGCGACGAAAATCAGCGAAAGGAAGGCAAAAAAACAGACTCTGGACATGAGCGGAGTGTAGTTAACACCCTCCTTAACGGTCATGCCGCGAGAATCTTGACCTTGCCGCCTCGCGGCGCGCACCCGCTTTCGTGAGCCGGAGCGCGCGCCTCACGCCCGCGCCCCGGCGCCGCTCAGAGCGAGTAGTACATCGCGAATTCGACCGGATGCGTGGTCATGCGGAAGCGGGTGACCTCCTCCATCTTGAGCGCGATGTAGGCGTCGATCATGTCATTGGTGAAGACGCCGCCGCGGGTCAGGAACTCGCGATCCTTGTCGAGCTCTTCCAGCGCCATTTCGAGGCTGTGGCAGACCTTCGGGATCTTCGCGTCCTCTTCCGGCGGCAGGTCGTAGAGATCCTTGTCGCCCGGATCGCCCGGATGGATCTTGTTCTGCACGCCGTCGAGCCCGGCCATCATCAACGCGGCGAACGCCAGATAGGGATTGGCGAGCGGATCGGGGAAGCGGACCTCGATGCGGCGGGCTTTCTCGCTGGGAGAGATCGGAATGCGGATCGAGGCCGACCGGTTGCGCGCCGAGTAGGCGAGCATCACCGGCGCCTCGAATCCCGGCACCAGGCGCTTGTACGAGTTGGTGCCCGGGTTGGTGATCGCGTTCAGCGCCTTCGCGTGCTTGATCACGCCCCCGATGTAGTAGAGCGCCGTCTCGGACAGCCCCGCGTAGCCGTTGCCGGCGAAGAGGTTCTTGCCGTCCTTCCACAGCGACATGTGGACGTGCATGCCGGAGCCGTTGTCGCCGACGATGGGCTTGGGCATGAAGGTCGCCGTCTTGCCGTAGGCGTGGGCAACGTTCTGCACGATGTACTTCAGGACCTGGGTCTGGTCGGCGCGCCGAACGAGCGTGTTGAACACGGTTCCGATCTCGCACTGGCCGGCGGTCGCCACCTCATGATGGAAGACCTCGACCGGCACGCCCGCTTCTTCCAGCGCCATCACCATGGCGGCACGGATATCCTGCAGGCTGTCGACCGGCGGAACCGGAAAATAGCCGCCCTTGATGCCGGGACGGTGGCCCATGTTGCGCTGCTCGAACTTTTCGGCCGACGACCAGGCGGCTTCTTCCGATTCGATCTTCACCGAGGAGCCGGACATGCCGTCGTGCCAGGTCACGGAATCGAAAATGAAGAACTCGGGTTCGGGACCGAAGTACGCCGTATCGGCGATCCCGGTCGACTTGAGGTAGGCCTCGGCGCGCTTGGCGACGGAGCGCGGATCGCGCTCGTAGCCCTTGCCGTCGGACGGCTCGATCACGTCGCAGGTCAGGATCAGCGTCGGCTCGTCGAAGAAGGGATCGAGATACGCCGTCTCGGGATCGGCCTTCAGGAGCATGTCCGACGCCTGGATGCCTTTCCAGCCGGCGATCGACGAACCATCGAAAGGATGCCCGTCCTCGAACCACTCCTCGGTGACGAGGCGCGAAGGAATGGAGACGTGCTGTTCCTTTCCGCGGGTATCCGTAAAGCGCAGGTCGACGAACTTGATGTCCTCGTCCTGGATTCTCTTGATGACGTCGGCCGCGGCCATGCTGGATCTCCTCAAAACGGATGTGAATAAAACGCCGCCACCAGAACGGCGTGTCGCCATAGCGCGTGGACTAAGCAGCAACCGTGCCAACGGGGAATCGAGAGCAAAGCATTGTGCCACAGGCCGTTCGCAACTCGATAGCATGACCGTCGCGCCCATCGTGCACCACGACGGTGCGCATGTGCACCATGTCGGTGCCGACAGGGGCCGTGCCCCCGTTTCATATACTGGACGAACGAACCGGAGAATCGCATGGGACGCATCACGGAACTGCTCGACATGGCGCATCGCCGCCGCGAGGAAGAGGCCTTACCCTTCGCCGGCGCGCTGCGGCCGCACGAAGCGCACGCGCTGTTGCAGCTTGCGCCGGGTGCGCGGCTGGTGGACGTACGCTCGCATGCGGAACTCGAGCTCACCGGCGCCATCCCCGGCGCGCTGCATGTCGAGTGGCAATTCTGGCCCGGCTGGGTGCGCAACCCCCACTTCCTCGTTCAGCTCGCCAACGCAGTCGATCCCGAATCGCTGCTGTTCCTGATCTGCCGCGACGGCCAACGCTCGCACCAGGCGGCCGCCGCCTGCGCGGAAGCCGGACGTGGCGGTTGCTACAACGTCCTGGAGGGATTCGAGGGCGAGCTCGACAAGAACACCGGGCACCGCAACGAGATCAACGGCTGGAAGAAACACGGCCTCCCCTGGGCGCAGGGCTGAGCAATATCGCGCCGGCACGCTTAGAATAGCGCGCCATGACCGACCGTTATGCCGTCTTCGGACACCCGATCGCCCATTCGAAGTCGCCGTCGATCCACGCCGCTTTTGCCCGCCAGACCCGGCAGGATCTGAGCTACGAAGCCATCCTCGCGCCGCTCGACGGCTTTGCAGCCAGCGTCGCGGCCTTCGTCGCTGCTGGCGGCCGGGGCGCCAACGTGACCGTCCCCTTCAAGGAAGAGGCGTACCGGCTCGCCGACGACCTCAGCGCGCGCGCCGAACGCGCCGGCGCGGTCAACACCCTGAGCTTCGAGGCGGGGCGCATACTCGCCGACAATACCGACGGCGCCGGCCTGGTCGCCGACCTCACGCGCAATCTTCACCGGGTGCTCGCCGGAAGCCGCATCCTGGTGCTCGGCGCCGGCGGCGCAGCGCGCGGCGTGATCGGCCCTCTGCTCGATGAACAACCCGCAGTTCTTGTCATCGCCAATCGCACCGTCAGCCGCGCGCAAGAACTCGCAGCGGTGTTCGGTGACGGCATCCGCGCCTGCGGCTTCGACGCACTCGACGGCACCTACGATCTCGCCATCAACGCGACCGCCGCGAGTCTCGCCGGCGAACTGCCCCCGCTTCCGCCCGGCCTCTTCACGCCCGGCACGCTCGCCTACGACATGATGTACGGCCGCGACACGCCCTTCCTCGCCTTCGCCCGCACCCAGGGTGCGGCAACCGCAGACGGCCTCGGCATGCTCGTCGAGCAGGCCGCCGAAGCCTTCCATTCATGGCGCGGCATCCGTCCCGAAACCGCCCCCGTCATCGCAAGTCTGCGCTGATGCGCCGCGTGCTGCGTGGGCTCGCCGCCGGCGCGGCTGCGGCGTTCACGCTGGTGCTCCTGTACCAGCTGTGGATTTTCGCCCACGTCCTTTGGTGGGCCGATCACAACCCCGGCTCGACGGCGTTCATGGAAGCCGGCCTCGCGCGCCAGCAGGAAAAGAACCCGGATGCCGAACTGCGCCACAAGTGGGTGCCATATGACCGGATCTCGATCCACCTCAAGCGTGCCGTCGTCGCCGCGGAAGACGCCCATTTTCTCGAGCATGACGGCTTCGACGTCGAGGGCATCCAGAAGGCCGTCGAAAAGAACCTCAAGAAGGGGCGTCTCGTCGCCGGCGGTTCGACCATCAGCCAGCAGCTCGCGAAGAATCTGTTCCTCTCCGGCAAGCGCAGCTTCATCCGCAAGGGGCAGGAAGCCGTCATCACGCTGATGATCGAAGCCATCTGGACCAAGCGCCGCATCCTCGAGGTCTATCTCAACGTCATCGAATGGGGCGACGGCATCTACGGCGCCGAAGCCGCCGCGCGCCGCTACTACCGGACTTCCGCCGCCGCCCTCGATCGCGATCAGGCCGCACGCATGGCCGCCATGATCCCCAATCCACGCTGGTACGAACACAATCGCAACTCACGCACCTACCAACGGCGGGTCGCGCTCATCAAGCGTTACATGGGCAGTGCGCTGGTGCCGCGCTGAGGCCGCCAACCCCGTCGCATCACCCCAGCGCCTGCCCAAGAGGGAGGGGGCAGAACGACCGCCGCCTGGCTTGCGCCCGAGTCCGTGAAGCAGGGCACACGATTACCAGGAACGGACGTGTCCTGAATTTTGTGTAAACGGACCTTTGGCAGGAAACTGCCGACTTA
>DAOKZP010000007.1:0-80693 GCA_035325585.1 Thiobacillaceae bacterium
ACGGCGCCTACAAGTTCACCCAGAAGCCCACCGGCAAGGTGCTGCGCATCGACCGTGTGAAGGAGATCCACCAGCGCATCCCGAACGTGCACCTGGTGATGCACGGCTCGTCGTCGGTCCCGGAAGACTGGCTCGCGGTCATCAACAGCTACGGTGGCGACATGGGCCAGACCTATGGCGTGCCTGTCGAGGAGATCGTCGAAGGCATCAAGAACGGCGTGCGCAAGGTCAATATCGACACTGACCTGCGCATGGCTTCCACGGGTGCGATCCGCAAGCATCTGGCCGAGAACAAGGCCAACTTCGACCCCCGCAAGTTCCTCAAGGAAGCCACCAAGGCCATGAGCGTGATCTGCCAGGCGCGCTACGAGGCCTTCGGCTCGGCGGGTCAGGCGAGCAAGCTCAAGAAGGTCTTCAGCCTCGAGGAAATGCAGCAGCGCTACGACAAGGGCGAACTTGATCCGAAGGTCAACTGATCGATCTCCCGCAGATGGAAAAGGGCGCTTCGGCGCCCTTTTTCTTATGCGGCGTCAGCCTCGCATCAGGCCTTCGAGCGAGCGTCGCAGCGAGCGGCTCGCAGCCGGCCGCCCGAGACCGATGCGCCCCAGGAAAACGGCCCTTTCCGCGGCCGATCCGGGAAGCAGCGCCGAAAGCCGGCCATAGAGACGCCGCGCATCGCGCGCGGCGGACGCGGTGCGGCTGAATTCCACGCCACGACGGACGTACCGGCCGAAAACCAGCGGCGTGACTTCCGGCTGCAACTGCAGCCCGAGTTGCGTGGCCGTCAGCCAGAAACGCTGGACCGCCCGCCCCGCGGCGACGTAATCGTCGACCGTGGCCGGCGGCGTGTCGGCCAGGAGCGCGAAGTGCGCGCCGCACCGCAGGCCGGGCAGCAGGTCCATTTCGATCCGGGGCGTGAGGTGGCCGGCGAGCCAGGTATTGAAGAACGTGACGCGCTCCCAGCTAACCATCACCCAACGCATGAGTTTCAGGGTCATGGCGTCCAGCCCAAGCGCCTGGTCGGGCACGCGCTCCTCGCTGAAGCGCGTGCCCCACTCGATGATGTCGCGGTGGACAGGATAGGCCTCGGGCATCGTGAGCCGGATCTTGGCGTTGTCGAACATCAGCCGTGCGAGCCGCCAGCGCATCCCACCCTCGAACCAGACGACCGTATAGCGGGGCCCGATCGCCGCCTGCAACGCCTCTTTCTGTGCCGCCGTGAGCGCGGTGGTGCGCATCGCGCGGCGCTGCACCGAGCGCTGTTGTATGTGGGGCAGCAGCGGGTCCGGCCGCATGGCGGGATCCGGCATCAGGTTCACCTCGTATTCGGGATGCGTGTCGCTCGATTCGCTGCACCGCCGGATCTCCGCTCGCAACCCGTGCGCGCTCGCCGCGATCGCCAGCGTCTCGAGCAGCGCGCCATGCGCGATCTGGCTCGAGTGGCCGTCGAGGTCGTAGACGCAATGCGCGCGGGTATCGAAGCCATGCACGATCACATGATCCGCGGCGATTGCCTCGAAGCGCCAGGGTTGGGTGTTGTCGCCCGAAGGCGCCCAGCGGGCGGATTCGAGTATCGTTGCCAGAGGCTCCGGAAGGGGCTGCATCTAGATTCCGAGCTTACGTTTGGCGAGTGCGATGAGCACCCGCTGCAAAGGATTGCGATTGCCGCCGGGGCGCCAGGTCCGCGCGAACCGGTTGCGGTAGGCGTCGAAATGGTAACCCTTGGGTGCCGCGCGCACTGGGCCGCGCCCGAGGAGGATCTTCAGCGTCTCCGTAGCGGCGGCCCCCGCACACAGCTGGCACGCCATGATGGTGGACGGCCCCTTGCGGCGCCCGAGATCGACTGCGCTTGGATCGGCGAGATAGCCCATCTGCAGCCGGGCGGGTGCAAGCCCCATGAGGAAGCGCACGGCCTGCTCCCCCTCGCTGCCGTCACCGAGCTGGAAGTAGTCTTCGAAGCTCATGCCGCCCGGCAGAAAGTTGAGCACCGCGGCGCCCATGCCCAGCGGCGCCGCGGTGACGGCCGGAATACCCTTGGCGGCGCATGCCGCGAAGGCCTGCCGCCGCGCGTTCAGCGCAAAGAAATCCAGGCCGTCGATGAAGATGGAAACGCCGCCCAGAAAGCTGTTGAGGTTGTCCGCGGTGACGCCTTGGGGAAATCCCGTGATCTCGACCTCGGGATTGATGGCCTGCGCCTGTCGGATCATGACGTCGAGCTTGGGCTGGCCCAGGGTCTCGACGGTCGCGCCGGCCTGACGGTTGAAGTTCGCAAGATCGAAAGCATCGAAATCGGCCACATGGAAGCGGCCGATACCGAGCCGGCAAAGCGTAAGCAGATGAACGCCGCCGACGCCGCCAAGGCCTGCGATCGCGGCCCGCGAACGGCGCAGGATTCCCTGTTCCCGGCGCGTCAGCCAGCCGATATTCCGGGAAAAAGCTTCGTCGTAATTGAAAGTCTGCATGGACGGCGGAACGGTGAGAATCCCAAAGACCTATTCTCCCCTTATGAGCCGCTGGGTGATACCCAACTCGTCCTCGCGCGAAAAGAAATACGGATAGATCGAACGTTCGCCGGTGGCGGTGCCCGCCGTCCCGCCATGGCGAATGATCTGTTCGTCCGCATGGGAGAGGTCGAGGCGGAGCAGTACGGCCGGGGCACTCACGCGCGGGCAGATCCGCTCCTCGCCGAATTGCACGAAGCCCAGCATGCGCTGGTAGAAAAGCACATGGCGCGGGTTCACCTCGATCAGGAAATCGGTGGCGTGATGAATATTGTGCCCGTAGATGAACGACAGATGGAACAAGGCGGCGAGCACGCTCTTCGACTTGATTTCCTGGTCCACGGCGAGCCGGGTGATGTCGCAGGGCTTGCGGCCGGCTGCGCGCAACGAGTCGGCCTCCGCCTTGTAGAGTTCGTCGACCACCATGCCCACCGGGGAATCGAGGCCCAGCGTGAGCGTGCCGACCACCGCGTCGCCCTGGTACGCGACGAGCGTGATCTTGTTCGGGTCCTGGTGCAGCACATCGGTGTCGTAGCCGCGCCAGCTGTACATTTTCTCGATCAACAGGCTGGCAGATTTGCGCCGGTCTTCGCTGTTGGCGAGCCGTACCTTGAACTCCTGCCGCCGGACGCGCGATTCTTCACCGGTCGGATCCTTGCTCTGGTCGAGGCACAGGTCCATCAGGCGATACGGCGACTGGAATGCGACGATCGTCTTGTCCCACTCGTCCGGATCGCGGCGCCGCGACAGGATGCCGAAAGGCAGTTTTCGAAGGTCAGGCATATGCGTGTTATTTCATGTCTTGAGACGCCGCGCCACATCGCGCGCAAAATATGTCAGCACGCCATCCGCGCCGGCGCGCTTGAATGCCAGCAGCGCCTCGAGCACGCACGCGTCCTCGTCCAGCCAGCCATTCTGCGCGGCAGCTTTCAGCATCGCATATTCGCCGCTCACCTGATAGGCGTAGGTCGGCGCGCCATAGGCATCCTTGACGCGGCGGATGACGTCGAGATAAGGCAAGCCGGGCTTGACCATGATCATGTCGGCGCCTTCCTGCAGATCCATCCCGACCTCCCACAGGGCTTCGTCGCTGTTGGCGGGATCCATCTGGTACGTGTGCTTGTTGCCTTTCCCAAGGTTGGCCGCGGAGCCGACCGCATCACGAAATGGTCCGTAGAAGCTCGATGCATACTTTGCAGCATAGGCCAGGATACGAGTATGGATATGTCCGGCATTTTCCAGTGCATTCCGAAGCGCCGCCACCCGCCCATCCATCATGTCGGATGGGGCGACGACATCGGCGCCCGCGTCTGCATGGACGACCGCCTGCCGCGCCAGCACGGCCACGGTTTCGTCGTTCAGCACATAACCCGTATCGTCGATGAGGCCATCCTGGCCGTGACTCGTATACGGATCGAGCGCAATGTCGGTAATGACGCCCAGCTCGGGAAAACGTTCTTTCAGCGCGGCCACCGTGCGCGGCACCAGTCCGTCGGGGTTGAGCGCTTCTTCGGCGCCGGGTGTTTTCAGCGCACCGTCGATGACGGGGAAAAGCGCCAGTGCCGGGATGCCGAGTTGCATGCATTCCTCGGCCACGGGCAGCAACAGATCGAGCGACAGCCGTTCGACGCCCGGCATCGAGGCCACCTGCTCCCGTCGATTCCCGCCATCGAGCACGAAAACCGGGTAGATGAGATCCGCGGCCGTCAGCACATGCTCCCGCATCAGGCGGCGGGAGAAATCGTCCCGCCGCATGCGCCGCATGCGGCGGGAAGGGAAGTCAGCAGTAGACCGGTTCACGAACATCTCCAAAAAATTTGCACTGGCATGGAACTTTCCCGATCCGCCCCGGCTCTGATCCACAGACGGTCTCGTATCGTCTCCCGCTTCTCCTCCCTGAGCGGGATGCCTTAATCCCCTTAAGGCATTTTTTTGCCCCGATCCCTCCCTTGGTCGGGGCTTTTTTATTGTGCTTTATTGTGCCGCTTCGGCGTCAGCCTCCGGCACACGGGCCAGCCAATCCTCGATCAGCGCGGCGGCTTCGTCCGCACCCTGGCGCGACAGGCTCGAGAAAAGCTGTACAGAGACGTTCTCCCTCGCCGCCACGTCCTCTCTTACCCGCCGCAAGGTGAGCATCCGCTCGCTGTTCGACAGCTTGTCCGCTTTCGACAGCAGGATGTGCACGGGCTTGCCGCTCGGGGCGAACCAGTCGAGCATCTGGCGATCCAGCGGGGTGAGCGGATGGCGCGCATCCATGATCAGCACCATTCCGACCAACGCGTCGCGCTCCTGAAGATAGCGCGACAGCAAGGCCTCCCACGCGGCCTTGATCGACGGTGGAACCTTCGCATAGCCGTAGCCCGGCAAGTCGACCAGATACTGGCCTGGCGCCAGCTCGAAAAAATTGATGAGTTGCGTCCGACCCGGGGTCTTGGACGTGAAAGCGAGACGGTTTTGCCGCGTCAGAAGGTTGATTGCGCTGGATTTTCCTGCGTTGGAGCGACCGGCGAAGGCGATCTCCGCACGGCTGGGGGGCAAATCGCGCAGCCGGGCAACCGAGGCGTGGAACCGGGCGCGATTGAGCACGGGCTTGGCAGTCATATTCGTTATCGATAAACTACCGATTTCCCCAAGTTTTGCAAGCCTCAGGAGCTTTTGATGAAACTCGTCGTCTCACTGGTTGCCGCGCTGGTTACCACCACCACCTTTGCCGCCACACCTGCCAGCAAGGGGGACCCCAAGGCGGCGGAAAGTATCGTCAACCAGCTCTGCGTCGCTTGCCACGGCGTGGACGGCAACAGCCCGACGCCGGCCAACCCTAACATTGCCGGCCTCAACGCGGAGTACATCAACAAGCAGCTCACCGAGTTCAAGTCCGGCACTCGCCAGAACGCCATCATGGCCGGCATGGTCGCGGGTTTGAGTCCGCAGGACATGCTGAATCTGGGCGCGTACTTCAGCGCGCAGCAGGCGAAGCCCGGCACGGCGGCCGACAAGGAGCTGGCGCTGGTTGGCCAGAAGATCTATCGTGGCGGCGTGCAGGGCACCGGCGTTCCCGCCTGCGCTTCCTGCCACGGCGTCCAGGGCAAGGGGATTCCGGCGCAGTTCCCGCGTCTTGCCGGCCAGCACTCCGAATACATCTATACCCAGTTGAACGCGTTCCGTCTCGGTGCGCGTTCGAACGACGCCGCGAAAATGATGCAGAGCATCGCCGTGAAGATGACCGATGCGGACATGAAGGCCGTCGCCGCCTACGTCCAGGGCCTGCAATAGGGCGCGCACGCCGCCCGTTTCGGCGGCGTCGAGCCATGATGGTCTGCAGTCGGTAAACTATCGGCCAGAACCCAGTCGATGAAAGGGTGACTCGCGTCACCCTTTTTTTGTCCCATCGTCCAGATGAACACCGCGTCCCATTCCTTCGGCAGGTCCGTATTCGAGCTCCTGAGTTCGATGCGCTTCGCGATCAGCCTGCTGTCGATCCTTGCCGTCGCTTCCATTGTCGGCACCGTGTTGAAGCAGGCCGAGCCGTACGGCAACTACATCATCCAGTTCGGGCCGTTCTGGTTCGAGGTGTTCGAGAAGCTAGGGCTGTACGACATCTATCACGCCGGCTGGTTTCTGCTCATCCTGGCGTTTCTCGTGATCTCCACCAGCGTATGCATCTGGCGCAACGCGCCGAACTTCGTGCGCGACATGAAGAGTTTTCGGGAGAACGTCGGCGAGCAATCGCTCAACGCGTTCAAGCATCGCTACGCGGCGATGACGGCGCGCGAGCCCGAGGCGCTCGCGGCGGATGCGCAGCGCTATCTCGAGGGCCGGGGCTACAAGGTCCGACGCGTGTCGCGCGAGGAGGGCATGCTGCTGGCGGCGAAGGCCGGAAGCTGGAACCGGCTCGGCTATTTCCTCGCGCATTCGGCGATCGTGATGATCTGCATCGGCGGGCTGATGGACGGCAATCTGGTGTTCAAGGTGCAGCAGCTTCTCGGTACGAAGAAAATCGAGACGCGGGACATCCCGCAGAGCCAGGTCCCCGCGATTTCGCGGCTTTCTCCGTCCAACCCGTCGTTCCGCGGCAGCGTGCAGATACCGGAGGGCTCGAGCGCGGACGTCGTGTTCCTCAACGTGGCCGACGGCTATCTCGTGCAGGACCTGCCGTTCACCGTGGGGCTGAAGGCGTTCCGGATCGAGCACTACAGCACGGGACAGCCGAAGAGTTTCGAGAGCGACGTCGAACTGTTCGACGCCTCGGGGAAGCAGGTCCGCGAGGCGACCATCGCGGTCAATCACCCGCTGATCCATGACGGAATCGCCATCTATCAGGCGAGCTTCGCCGACGGTGGCACCCGCTTGAACCTGCAGGGCTGGAATCTCCTCTCGCCGCAAGCGACCCCCTTCCCGGTCAACGGGACAATCCACCAGAAGGCGACCCTCACGAGCGGCGCGGGAGACTACACGCTCGAGTTCATTGATTTCCGACCCTTCAACGTCGAGAACATGGGCGGTGAAATCGAGTCCTCGCGCGACACCATGAGCGTTCTGGGCGGCAGTCCGGTGAGCGACAAGCGCCATTTGCGAAACGTCGGGCCCAGCTTCCAGTACAAGCTGCGCGATTCGCGCGGGCAGGCGCGCGAGTTCTCCAATTACATGCTGCCGCTGGAACTCGATGGACGCTGGTACCTGATGTCCGGCGTACGCGAAACCTCCAGCGAGGGCTTCCGCTATCTGCGCATGCCGCTCGACGCCGAGGGCCGGATCGGCACCTTCATGCGACTGCGCGGCGCACTGCTCGATACGGCGCTGCGTCCCGAGATCGTCGCCCGCTTCGCGCATACGGCGCTGGCCCAGGATGCGAGGGGCAGCGAGATGGAGGAGCGGCTGAAGTTCAGTGCCACCCAGGTGCTGGCACTGTTCGCCGAAGGCGGCTTCCAGTCGCTCGGCGCATTCATCGAGCAGAACGTGCCGGAGGCGGAGCGGGAAAAGGCGGCGGGCACCTACCTGCGCATCCTGGAACTCGCGGCATTCGAGGCTTTGCATATCGCCAACCGCCAGGCCGGGTTGCCGCCGCCGCAGGCCGACGATGCCACCGGATGGTTCGTGCGCGATACGCTCAACAGCGTGAGCGATCTTTTCGTCTACGGTGCGCCGATCTATCTGCAACTTCTGCAGTATGACGAGGTCAAGGCGAGCGGTCTGCAGCTCACCCGTTCGCCCGGCAAGAACGTGGTCTATCTCGGTTCGCTTTTGCTGACGCTCGGAGTATTCTTCATGCTCTATGTGCGCGAGCGTCGCGTGTGGGTCCGGGTCAAGCCCGGCCACGCGCTGCTGGCAATGTCGTCGGCCAAGCACACCATCGATTTCGACACGGAATTCGCACAGCACGCGCAGGCGCTGGACTCGCTCGCAAAATAGGCGGCCGCCCACGTCAAGCCATCCGGAGGCATCAACCAGCATGGAACTCGCCCTCACCCCGCCCGCCCCGCTCCTGAAACGTCTGTCGTGGTTCGACTGGCTGTTCGCTGTCCTTGCCGCGGCGGGCGGGCTGATCGCGCTCGCTCGTTACGGCGACTACATGGACGTGTACGACAAAGGCATCCTGCTGGCGGCGATTCCGTCGCTGGCCGCGCTCGGCTGGTTCTGGAAGCCGTTCCGCCCGCTGCTCCTTGGCGTGGGCGCGCTCAGCCTGCTCGCGCTCGGCCAGTACGGCGGCGATCTCGGTCGCATGGAGCAGGCATTTCTTCTCAAGTATCTGATCTCGAGCCAGGCGGCGATCATGTGGATGTGCGCCATGTTCGCGCTCGCGACCCTGGCGTACTGGGCGGGCATGCTGGCGCGCTCCGGGTTCACCATGAAAACGGGAAGCGCGCTCACCTGGGCGGCGGTCACGTTCGGCTGGGTCGGCCTCATGGTGCGCTGGTACGAGTCGTATCTGATCGGCGCCGATATCGGGCACATTCCGGTGTCGAACCTGTACGAAGTGTTCGTGCTGTTCTGCTTGATCACGGCGATGATGTACCTCTATTACGAGGCGCGCTATCAGACCCGCCAGATGGGCGCGTTCGTGCTGCTCGTGATTGCCGCAGCGGTCGGCTTCATCCTTTGGTACACCTTCGATCGCGGCGCGCATGAAATCCAGCCGCTCGTTCCCGCGCTGAACTCCTGGTGGATGAAGCTGCACGTCCCGGCGAATTTCATCGGCTACGGCGGGTTTTCCGTCGCCGCAATGCTCGGTGCGGCCTATCTGCTGGTCGCACGTGGCATCCTTGCCAGCCGCCTGCCCAAACTCGAGGTGATCGACGACGTCATGTACAAGGCGATCGCGATCGGCTTCGCCTTCTTCACCATTGCCACCATCCTCGGCGCCATGTGGGCGGCCGAGGCCTGGGGCGGCTACTGGTCATGGGATCCGAAGGAAACCTGGGCGCTGATCGTGTGGCTGAACTACGCGGCCTGGCTGCACATCCGGCTGGTCAAGGGGCTGCGTGGCGCGATGCTGGCGTGGTGGGCCCTGGTCGGCCTGTTCATCACCACCTTCGCGTTTCTCGGCGTGAACATGTTCCTCTCCGGCCTGCATTCCTACGGCACCCTCTAGAACGGTCCGGCCCGCGGCCGGAGGGCGGTCGCGTGCCATAGAGCCCCGGCGTTTCGGATCCGCGGCGTCATGCACGCCACGCCGGGGGAAGGGGCACTGAGAACCCCCCGCGCTGCGAAGCCATTCACGGTCACGCCGGCGCTCGTGCCGCCGGCCGGCACCGGGGATTGCCCGAGGTGGCTGCCTCGTGGCGTGCGAGCGCCGGTCTCGATCCTCAGGCGATGAGGCATGCTACAGGGTCTTTCCGGCGCGCGTGACCGGATGCGCAATATCGGCCCATAATTGCCATTTACCGGCAATATCTGGACAATTTGCATTCATTTACGGCAAACTCCGCCGCCATGACGACAAAGCGAATCCGCCGCGACGTACCCGGAACGGCCCAGAATCTGGGCGCGCACGTGCTGGTTCTGCACGGTCCGAACCTGAATTTGCTCGGTAGCCGCGAGCCCGCGCATTACGGGCTGATGACGCTTGACGACATCGACCGCGCGCTGTCGAGCCAAGCGCAGGCTGCAGGCGCCCGGCTCGAAACCTTCCAGCACAACCACGAGGGTGCGCTGGTCGACCGCGTCCAGCAGGCCGCCCGCGAGCAGGTCGATTTCATCGTCATCAACCCCGCGGCCTATACCCACACGAGCGTGGCGTTGCGCGACGCGCTTGCCGCCGTGGCCATTCCCTTCGTCGAAGTTCACCTCTCGAATATTTTCAGGCGCGAGCCGTTCCGCCACCATTCGTACTTTTCCGACCTCGCCGTCGGCGTGGTGTCGGGGCTGGGCGCGCACGGCTACACGCTGGCGCTGGAATACGCGCTGCGCCATCTGCAGAACAGGACCCCACATGGATCTCAGAAAACTGAAGAAGCTCATTGACCTGGTCGAGGCCTCCGGCATCGCCGAACTCGAAATAACCGAAGGCGAAGAAAAGGTCCGCATCGCCAAGAACGTCGCCGGCGCACCGATGATGATGGCGCCGCCGCCGCAGTTCATCCAGGCATCGCTGCCAGCGGCGGCCCCCGCACCCCTTGCGAGCCCCGCCGCGGCAGAAGAGAAGGCCGTTCCCGATGGCCACGTCGTGCGCTCGCCGATGGTTGGAACCTTCTATCGCGCGCCGGCGCCAGGCGCGAAGAACTTCGCCGAAGTTGGTCAGGCAGTGAGCGACGGCGACACCCTTTGCATCATCGAGGCGATGAAGCTCCTGAACGAAATCGAAGCGGATCACGGCGGCGTCATCAAGGCCATCCTGGTCGAAAACGGCCAGCCCGTCGAATACGGCGAGCCGCTGTTCGTCATCGGCTGAGGCGCAGCAGGGGCCCCGGCGCCCCCGCCTCTCTCCCACGCCCACCTGAGCACGCCTATGTTTGAGAAAATCCTCATCGCCAACCGCGGTGAAATCGCACTGAGAATCCAGCGCGCCTGCCGTGAAATGGGCATCAAGACGGTCGCGGTCTACTCCGAGGCGGATCGCACCGCGAAATACGTCAAGCTCGCCGACGAGTCGGTCTGCATCGGCCCCGCGCCCTCGACGCAGAGTTATCTCCATGTGCCGTCCATCATCGCCGCGGCCGAGGTCACCGACGCCGAGGCGATCCATCCGGGCTACGGCTTTCTCTCGGAGAACGCGGATTTCGCAGAACGCGTCGAATCGTCCGGCTTCACCTTCATCGGGCCGCGCCCCGACAACATCCGCCTGATGGGAGACAAGGTCGCAGCGAAGCAGGCCATGCTGGATTCAAACGTGCCCTGTGTGCCCGGCTCCGACGGCGCGCTGCCGGAAGATCCGGACGAGATGCTGCGCATTGCGCGTGCGATCGGCTATCCGGTCATCATCAAGGCCGCCGGCGGTGGCGGCGGCCGCGGCATGCGCGTGGTGCACACCGAAGCCGCGCTGCTCAACGCCGTGACCATGACCCGCACGGAGGCCGGCGCAGCTTTCGGCAACCCGATGGTCTACATGGAAAAATTCCTGCAGACGCCTCGCCACATCGAGATCCAGGTGCTTGCCGACCAGCACGGCAATGCCGTGCACCTGGGCGAGCGCGATTGCTCGATGCAGCGCCGCCACCAGAAAGTGCTCGAGGAGGCGCCCGCGCCCGGCCTCGATCCCAAGCTGCGCGACCGGATCGGGGAACGCTGCGCCGAGGCCTGTCGCAAGATCGGCTATCGCGGTGCGGGCACGTTCGAGTTCCTCTATGAGGACGGCGAGTTCTACTTCATCGAGATGAACACGCGCGTGCAGGTCGAGCACCCGGTGACGGAACTCATCACCGGCATCGATATCGTCCAGGCGCAGATCCGGGTCGCCGCCGGCGAGCCGCTCGCATTCAAGCAGAAAGACATCCGCTTCCGCGGCCATGCCATCGAGTGCCGGATCAATGCCGAGCACCCGGCGACCTTCGTGCCGAGTCCGGGCAAGCTCACCAATTACCACGCCCCGGGCGGCCCCGGCATCCGCGTCGATTCGCACGTCTATCACGGTTATTACGTGCCGCCGCACTACGACTCGATGATCGGCAAGGTGATCGCGTACGGCGATACGCGCGAGCAGGCCATCGCCCGCATGCGCGGGGCGCTGATGGAAATGGTGATCGAAGGCATCGAGAGCAACATTCCGCTGCACCAGGACCTGATGAACGATGCCGCTTTCCTCGCCGGCGGCACCAGCATTCACTACCTGGAACACAAACTGGCAGGGGAACCGGAGGCGTGAACGTCGTGGCGGGCTGTTTCCCGGGACCAGCGACCCGCCGGATCCATCGCCTGCCGGGCCGGCGCTGACCCGATTCCCATGCCCTGGCAGTCCATCCGCATTCGCGTCGATTCCGAGCATGCCGAACCGCTGTCCGATGCGCTGATGGAGCAGGGCGCCTTGTCGGTCTCGCTGGAGGATGCCGACGCTGGCACCATCGACGAGACGCCGCTTTTCGGCGAACCCGATCATCCCAGTGCCGCGCTCTGGCCGCGGAGCATCGTCACGGCGCTCCTGGAGGAGGACGCCGATGCGGCTGCGGTGCTCGCGGCCGCGTCGGCGCAATGTGGAATTCCCGCCCCCGCAGACTACGCCGTCGAGATCGTCGACGAGCAGGATTGGGTCCGCCTCACACAGGCACAGTTCGAGCCTATCCGAATCTCCGAACGCCTGTGGATCGTGCCGACCTGGCATACCGCGCCCGATCGCGGTGCGACCAACATCAAGCTCGATCCCGGCCTCGCGTTCGGAACCGGCACGCACCCGACCACGCGCCTCTGTCTTCGCTGGCTCGATACGCATCTCGCGGGCGGCGAGGCGCTGCTCGATTACGGATGCGGCTCCGGCATCCTCGCGATCGCCGCGTCCAAGCTCGGCGCGACACCGATCGACGGCACCGACATCGACCCCCAGGCAATCCGCGCCTCGCGCGACAATGCAGCACTGAACGGAATCACCGCACACTTCTGCCTGCCCGACGAACTGGCGCCGGGGCAGTATGACGTGGTCGTCGCCAACATCCTCACCGGTCCGCTCAAGGCCATGGTGGGGCTCCTCACCGGCCGGGTACGCGCCGGCGGACGGCTGGTCCTGTCCGGCATTCTTGCGGAGCAGGCGGAGGATGTGATGGCGGCCTATCGCGACGGCTTCGTTTTCGACCCACCCGAGATCGACGACGGCTGGGTACGTCTCGTCGGCGTCAGACGACGGTGAAATACCGCACCACCTGCACGCAGTGCGCCACGATCTTCCGGCTCGAGACGGATCAGCTCGAGGCGGCGCGGGGCTGGGTGCAGTGCGGCGTGTGCGGCGCGGCGTTCGACGCGCGCCCCGCGTTGCGCATGGAGGACGGATCCGCCGTGCCGGAAATGGACGCACCCGTGGCGACGGCCGCAGCCGATCCGGCGCCTGCTGAGACCCCACCACTCGATGCGCCCACCGATACCTCTGCACCCTCGGAGACTGGCGAAGACGGCGGCGAACCGGCTTCGCCGGCACCGAATGACGCGCCCCCGCCGGTGGAGACTCCGGCGGGAATCACCCAGCGTGAGACTGCAAGCGATCTGACTTCCATCATCCTCATCGACCCCGACATCCCGGTACCGGATGATTTCGGTCCGATGCCGCAGATCGGGGGGGGCGCGAGGGCGGGCACGCGGTTGATATACCCTGCGGCCGATTCGGCCGAGCCCGCCACGCCCGCGTTCCCGCCGTCGGAGGCCGCACGCGACCCATCCGGAGTCGGTCCGGAACCCGAACCCGTGGTACACGCCGTGCGCTCGTCGGCGCCGCAACTGCAGCCGATCGAATGGGACGAGCCGGAGCTTCCGCGCCGCGGTCGACGCACATGGGCATGGGCCGGTGTCAGCGTGCTGCTGCTTGTGCTCCTTTCTGCGCAGGGCGTCTACTTCTTGCGGGATACGCTGGTCAGCCACATGCCGCAGACCCGGCCCGCGCTCGAGCGCATGTGCGAGCTTATGGGGTGTGCGCTATCGTTGCCGAAGAATCTCGCACTCCTGCAGATCGTGGGGTCCGACCTGGAAACCGAGAATCGGGGCCGCCTGCGACTGACGCTCACCCTGGGCAATCGGGCCGCGCACGCACAGGCGTGGCCGGTGCTGGTGCTCACGCTCACCGATCAGCGCAGCCGGCCCCTGGCGCGACGCAGTTTCGCCCCCAGCGAGTATCTCGGCGATAGCGAGCGCATCGCCGCGGGGGTGCCGCCGCGCAGCGAACAGCCGCTCAGCCTGCCGCTCGTCGTGCACGATCTGAAGCCCATGGGGTTCGGCCTGCAGCTCGTCTACTGAGGCTGGCTGCCGTTTCGCTTCTTCGGTATAGTGCGCGTTCCCGTCACGCGGTTGCGGGCGCTTATGTTCGCCTCTCGCCGACGACGCGATCCCGCCGGATCGCGCGGGCAAACGGACCGCAGGCCTCGGAATTCTCCGGCGTGCGTAGTCCAGGATCATCGCCGAAGGGGCGGCAATCACATCGGCGGCCGCGATCTCCGAGCTGACCGGGCGCGAGGCACGACGCGGATCCGCGCTTCTGCCTTCTAAATTTGGGTGCGCAATGTCCGACCTCAAGAAAACTCCGCTCAACGCCATCCATCGCGAACTTGGCGCCAAGATGGTCGATTTCGGCGGCTGGGACATGCCGGTCAGCTATGGTTCGCAAGTCGAGGAACACCATGCCGTGCGTGCCGGCTGCGGTCTCTTCGACGTCTCGCACATGCTGGCCCTGGACATCAAGGGTGCCGATGCGCGTGCCTTTCTGCGCCGCCTGATGGCGAACAACGTCGACAAACTGCAGACTCCGGGCAAGGCCTTGTATTCGTGCATGCTCAACGAGCAAGGCGGCGTCGTCGACGACCTCATCATCTATTTCATGGACGAGCGCTGGTTCCGTCTGGTCGCCAATGCCGGCTCGGCAGACAAGGATCTCGCCTGGATGGAGCAGGCGCGTACCGACTGGGGCATGGATCTTGCGCTCGAACCGCGCCGTGATCTCGCGATGGTCGCGATCCAGGGTCCGGCGGCGATCCGGGTGCTGAACACCGCGCTGCCCGGGGTGGAAGCGATCACTGCAGCGCTGCGGCCCTTCAACGCGACGGCGACCGGCGAGATGTTCATTTCCCGCACGGGCTATACCGGCGAGGACGGCTTCGAGGTGATGATGCCAGCCAAGGCCAGCGCCTTCTTCTGGAAGGCCCTGATGGAAGCCGGCGGCCGTCCGATCGGCCTCGGTGCACGCGATACGCTGCGCCTCGAGGCCGGCATGAACCTCTACGGCCAGGACATGGACGAGACCACGAACCCGCTGGAATCGGGGCTCGCCTGGACCATCGACCTCAAGACCGATCGCGACTTCGTCGGCCGCAAGGCGCTGGAAGCAAGCGAAGTCCGCCAGCAGCTCGCCGGGCTCGTGCTCCTGGACAAGGGCGTGCTGCGCAGCGGGCAGCGGGTCCACACGAGAAACGGCGACGGGCAAACCACCTCCGGCACCTTCTCGCCTACACTGCAGCAATCGATCGCACTCGCCCGGATTCCGCTCGGCATTGCACCGGGGGAAACCGTCGACGTCGAGATCCGCGACAAGAAACTCAAAGCCAAGGTGGTGAACTACCCGTTCGTACGCAACGGCAAGATATTGATCTAGCACCGGGATCAGGCGTGGGGGCGAGGATGGCGATGCGCGGCCGCCATACCGCCCCCGAGCCGTGATCCGGCCTTGAACCCCGGAATTCAACGCGACCAGGACATACGAAGATGAGCATTCCCGCTGACCTCAAGTACACCGCGACTCACGAATGGATCCGCACCGAGCCGGACGGCACGCTGACCGTCGGCATCACCCATCACGCTCAGGACCTGCTCGGCGACATGGTGTTCGTCGAGACGCCGGCCACGGGCCGCACCCTCGCCAAGGGCGAGGAGTGCGCAGTGGTCGAATCGGTGAAGGCGGCGTCGGACGTCTACGCTCCGGTCGCGGGCGAGGTCGTCGCCGTCAACGGCGAAGCCGAGTCCAACCCCGAATCGGTGAACCGGGACGCTTACGCCGTGTGGCTGTTCCGGCTGAAACCAGCCAACCCCGCCGACGTCGACGGCTTGCTCGACGCGGCCGCCTACGAGAAGCTGGTGGCCACGGAAGCCCGCTGAGCGTACTGCGGTTTTACGCGCCGACGACACGGAGATGCGGCGGCGCCGCAGCCATGTCCTGCCGGGTGCCGGAATTCTCCGTGACCATGAACAATGAATCGCGAGCGCTGACGAATGCCCTTCATTCCCCATACTGACGAAGACGTTTCCAAGATGCTCGGCGCCATCGGCGCGCCTGGCATCGAGACGCTGTTCGACGAGATTCCAGCCGCGCTCAAAGGAGCCGAGCTCGGCGGCGTGCCGGACGGGCTGACCGAGATGGCGATCGCGCGTCTGATGCAGGAACGTGCTTCGCAGGACGGCTTCTGGTCGAGCTTCATCGGCGCGGGCGTCTACGAGCACCACATCCCGGCCGCGATCTGGCAGATCACCACGCGTGGTGAATTTTATTCCGCCTACACGCCCTATCAGGCCGAAGCGAGCCAGGGCACGCTGCAACTGATTTACGAATACCAGACCATGATGACCCGGCTGACCGGGCTCGACGTGGCGAACGCCTCCCTTTACGACGGCGCATCGGCGCTGGCCGAGGCGGTGCTGATGGCCGTGCGCGCGCACAAGAGCTCGCGTCGCGTGCTGGTGCCGAAGACGGTGCATCCGATCTATCGCAGCGTGGCCGAGACGACGGTGAGGAACCAGAACATCGAGCTGGTCGAGCTCGACTACGATCCGGAGACCGGTCGGACCGTGCTGCCGGCCGATGCGGGGACTTTCGCCGGGCTGGTGATACCGCAACCCAACTTTTTCGGTGTGCTCGAAGACGTGCATGCGATGGCCGACTGGGCGCACGCGCACGGCGCGCTCGCGATCGCGCTCGTCAACCCGACGACGCTCGCGGTGCTCGAAGCGCCTGGCGCGTGGGGCGCGAAGGGCGCCGACATCGCCGTCGGCGAGGGCCAGCCGCTGGGCGTGCCGATGGCGTCGGGCGGGCCGTATTTCGGCTTCATGTGCTGCCGCCAGGATTTCGTGCGCCAGATGCCGGGCCGCATCGTCGGACGCACGGTCGATCTCGACGGTCGACCCGGTTTTGCGCTGACGCTGCAGGCGCGCGAGCAGCACATCCGCCGCTCGAAGGCCACTTCCAACATCTGCACCAATCAGGGTCTGGTGGTTACCGCCGCGACGCAGTACATGGCGCTGCTTGGGCCCCAGGGTCTGGCGAAGGTCGCGTCGGCGAGCCACGCCGCCACCGTCGCGCTGGCCGGCAAGCTGATGGCGATTCCTGGCGTGAGCCGCGCGTTCACGAGCCCCTTCTTCCACGAAGTCGTGCTGAAGCTGAACGACAATGCGAAGGACGTGCTGCGTGCATTGCGCGCCCAGGGCATCCTCGGAGGCCTAGACGTTTCCGGCTGGTATCCCGAACTCGGCCAGGCCATCCTCGTCTGCGTCACCGAGACCAAGACCGTGGCGGACCTCGACCATTACGCGCAACAAATGGAGCGTATCCTGTCCAAGCGCCGCGAGGCGCCGCCGTGCGCGTACAAGCGCTGAAGGGCCTTTTACGCGGCCTGTCGTTTCGCGAGTCTTCCTCCGGTTGCGCCGAACCCCTGCGCGGATACGGATAGAGCGCCCAGTGTGCGCCGCGAGCTTCCGGGTCATCGTCGGTGCGATGGGATGGACAGCCCGAGTACCGAGGGAAGCGCAGCGCTGGACTACGCTGTTTGCAGGGACGCGGAGCAGTAAGACGCACGCTCGGCGGCGGACCGTATGCAGGTAATGCATGTGAACGCCCGGCCCCCGATTTATTGATTCGTTATCAAAAGGAGAGCAGACATGGCAGTGACCCTTGGCGGAGACCCCATCGACGTCGCCGGCACCTTTCCCAAACCCGGCGATGCCGTTCCTGATTTCAAGCTCGTTAACAAGGACCTGGCGGACGTCTCGCTGGCCGATTTCGCCGGCAAGAAAAAACTCCTCAACATCGTGCCCAGCCTCGATACGCCCGTGTGCGCGAAGTCGACCAAGGTCTTCAACGATGCCGCCGTCGGGAACACCGCGGTGCTGATCATCTCGGCCGACCTGCCGTTCGCGATGAGCCGCTTCTGCGGCGCAGAGAGCACGAACAACGTGGTGACGCTGTCGACCATGCGCGGTGCCGAGTTCATGAAGAACTACGGCGTCGCGATCACCAGTGGCCCGCTCGCGGGTATCACGGCACGTGCCGTGATCGTGCTGGATGAGAACAACAAGGTCCTGTACTCCGAGCTCGTGCCGGAGATCAAGCAGGAGCCCGATTACGAGGCGGCGCTCGCTGCGCTGAAGTGATTTCCGAAGCGCGCGCCCGAAAGGACGCGACGAGCGCATGGACGTCTGCGGCCGTATGCGGCGCGGGGCGCATCGCCCCGGCCGTCGCCGCGCTTTCTGCGTACAACCTGGTTCCACGATGCTGATATTCGACCATTCCCGCCCCGGCCGCACCGCCGCGGCCCAGTTGCCTGCCGCCGGTGGCAGCCTCGACGATCTTCCGGCCGAACTGCGCCGCAAGGAGCCTCCAGGGCTGCCCGAAGTCTCGGAGCTGGACGTCGTCCGCCATTACACGCGGCTGTCGCAGAAGAATTTCTCGATCGACACCCACTTCTATCCGCTCGGTTCGTGCACGATGAAGTACAACCCGCGTGCGTGCAACTCGCTGGCGATGCTGCCGCAGTTTCTCGCGCGTCATCCGGCGAGCCCGGACGACACGGGCCAGGGCTTTCTCGCCTGCATGTTCGAACTGCAGGAAATGCTGCAGGACGTGACCGGCATGGCCGGCGTGTCGATGGCGCCGATGGCTGGCGCCCACGGCGAGTTCGCCGGGGTGGCGATGATCCGCGCTTACCACGACGCCAGGGGCGATACGGCGCGCACGGAAATCATCGTTCCCGACGCGGCGCACGGTACGAATCCGGCGACCGCAACGATGTGCGGCTATACGGTGAAGGAGATCCCGACCGACGCCAGCGGCGCGGTCGATCTCGCGGCGCTCAAGGCGGCGGTCGGCCCCCAGACGGCCGGATTGATGCTCACCAACCCGTCGACGCTCGGTGTGTTCGAGCAGGCGATTGCCGAGATCCGCCAGATCGTGCACGATGCCGGCGGCCTGCTCTACTACGACGGCGCGAACCTCAACGCCATCCTGGGCAAGGTGCGCCCCGGCGACATGGGTTTCGACGTGATCCACGTGAATCTGCACAAGACATTCTCGACGCCGCATGGCGGCGGCGGACCGGGCGCGGGCCCGGTGGGCGTGGCCGAACGGCTGCTGCCCTACCTGCCGATCCCGTTCGTGCTGAACGAGAATGGATTTCATCGTTTGGCGACCGAGGCCGACCGGCCGCAGTCGATCGGTCGCCTGAGCGCGAACATGGGGAACGTCGGCGTGCTCATGCGCGCCTACGTCTACGCGCGCATGCTCGGGCGCGAAGGCATGCACCGCGTTGCCGAATACGCCACGCTCAACGCCAACTATCTGATGGCGCGCCTGCGCGATGCCGGCTTCGAGCTTGCCTACCCCGAGCGCCGCGCGAGTCACGAGTTCATCGTCACGCTCAAGAAGCTGAAGGACGCGACCGGCGTTTCCGCGATGGATTTCGCCAAGCGCCTGCTCGATTATGGCTACCACGCGCCGACGACCTACTTCCCGTTGCTCGTGCCCGAGTGCCTGCTGATCGAGCCGACCGAGACGGAGACGCGCGAAACGCTGGACGGATTCGTCGAGGCCATGGTCAAGATCAAGCACGAGGCCGAGACGGACCCCGAGCGCGTCAAGGGCGCGCCCTACGATCTGCCGGTACGACGGCTGGATGACGTCAAGGCGGCGCGCGAGCTGGATCTCGCCTACAGGCCGATGCCAGCCGCTTCCGGCGCGTGAACGAGCCGGTCAGCCCGTACAAGGGCAAGACCGGGTTTGCCCGGATCATCAATGCGGCCGGTTATTCCTGGGCCGGCCTGGTCGCCGCGTTCAGGCACGAGGACGCATTCCGCCAGGAGGTCTTCCTCGCCTTGCTCATGGTGCCGCTCGCGCTCTATCTCGGCGAGAGCGGAGCCGAGCGCGCGCTGATGATCGCCGCCGTGCTGGGCGTGCTGATCGTCGAACTTCTGAATTCCGCGGTCGAGGCCGCGGTCGACCGCATCTCGCTCGAGCGCCACGATCTCATCAAGCGCGCCAAGGACATGGGCAGCGCCGCAGTCATGCTCTCACTCGCCAACGTCGGCATCGTGTGGGCGCTGGTGCTGCTCTCCTGAGCACGACGCAAGTCGACGCGCCACGGAAGCCGGCGATCCGGGGCCGCCGCGTATAATCGCGGCTGTCATATTTCCCCGTTCCCGTCATGCGTACCCTCATCTGCGGTTCCCTCGCGTACGACTCGATCATGGTCTTCCAGGATTACTTCCGGCATCACATCCTGCCCGCCAAGATCCACATGCTGAACGTATCCTTTCTGGTGCCGGAGATGCGTCGCGAATTCGGGGGCTGTGCCGGCAACATCGCCTACAACCTCAAGCTGCTCGGAGGGGATCCCCTGATCGCCGCGACCGTGGGCGACGATTTCGGCGCTTACGCGGAGCGCCTCGACGCGCGGGCGATTCCGCGCGACCACATCCGCCACGTCGCCGGTACCTTTACCGCGCAGGCCTTCATCACCACCGATCTTGCCGACAACCAGATCACCGCCTTCCACCCCGGTGCGATGAACCACGCGCACGAGAACGACGTGCGGCAGGTGCCGGACGTCAAGCTCGGCATCGTCGCGCCGGATGGCCACGAAGGCATGCTGCGTCACGTGCGGGGCTTTCATGAAGCGGGGGTCCCGAGCATCTTCGACCCCGGCCAGGGCTTGCCTCTGTTTTCCGGCGAAGAACTGCTGGAATGCGTCGAGAAATCGCGGTACGTCATCGTGAACGATTACGAGGCGGAATTGCTGCAATCTCGCACGGGCGAGAAACTGGAGGCGCTGGCACGCCGGGTCGAGGCCGTGATCGTCACCCGTGGTGCCGAAGGCTCGCATATTCACCGCACCGGCTACAGCCGGATCGATATCCCGCCCGCCAGAGCGGAGGCCATCGTCGATCCCACGGGATGCGGCGACGCGTACCGTAGCGGGATTCTCTACGGCATCGTGCACGGGCTGGACTGGGAAACCTCCGGCCGCCTGGGCAGTCTCATGGGAGCGATCAAGATCGCGCAGCGCGGTGGACAGAACCATCACGCGACGCGGGACGAGATCGCGCACGCATTCCACGCCCAGTTTGGTTATCATTTTAATTAGATCGGTTCGACACGCCGGAAGATTCGGAGCCCCAGATGAACAGACCTCTCGTTGCAACGCTCATCGCCGCCAGCGCCCTGCTGCTGGCCGGCTGCCCCGCGGGTTTGGGCAGCAAGGACTACAGCCGCAGCCAGGCCCGCTCGGTGCAGGAAGTGCAGATGGGCATCGTCGAATCGGTGCGTGAAGTCCTCATCGAAGGCACCAAGACGCCGGTCGGTGCGGGTGCCGGCGCGGTGGTCGGCGGCGTCGCCGGCAGCACGGTCGGCGGTGGACGCGGCAGCGTGGTCGGCACCGCCGTCGGCGCGGTGCTGGGCGGCCTCGGGGGTGCGGCGGCGGAAGAGGCCGTTACACGTCAGAAGGGTCTGGAAATCACCGTCAAGCTCGATTCCGGCCGCATGCTCGCGATCACCCAGGCCGACGACGAAACCTTCCGCGTCGGCGATCGCGTCCGCGTGCTCACAGGTGGAGGAACGACGCGGGTCACGCATTAAGTATGGCGTCGTTCCGTTCATCGTTTCGCAATCCCGTCGTCACCGGGCCTTAACTGCAGGTCCCTAAGCTGGGCGCATTCCATCCATCGGAGTGCTCCATGCTCGAGCTTCACAGTGCCGTCCAGGCCGCCGCGGGAAGCCGCTACCACGTCTCGCTGGCGGTGGACGATTGCGAGATCCGCGAGGCGCAACGCCTGAGATACCGGGTCTTCGCCGACGAGATGGGCGCCCGCCTGACGACGTCGCTCGCGGGCCATGACGTCGATCTTTACGACCCGTACTGCGATCACCTCCTGGTGCGCGAACTCTCGAGCGGAGAGGTCGTCGGCACCTATCGCATCCTCGCGCCGGACGCGGCCCGCCGCGTCGGAAGCTACTATTCCGAACCGGCGTTCGATCTCACACGCCTGCACTTCCTGCGCCCGCGCATGGCGGAGCTGGGCCGTTCGTGCGTCGATCCGGCGCACCGCAATGGCAGCGTCCTCGCCCGCCTGTGGGCCGGGCTTGCGGGCTACATGATCCGCTACGGGTACGAATACGTCGTCGGCTCCGCGAGCATCGGCATGGCTGATGGCGGCCACGTCGCCGCCAGCATCTACCGGCAGCTCTCCGAGCGGCATCTGGCGCCGATCGAATGGCGCGTCACGCCGCGCTGCCGCCTGCCGCTCGAGTCGCTGGATCAGGATCGGACCGTCGCGCTGCCGCCACTCATCAAGGGCTACACGCGGCTGGGTGCGATGATATGCGGCGAGCCCGCATGGGATGCCGACTTCAACACCGCGGATCTGCTGATGCTGCTGCCGCTGGCGCAGCTCGATCGTATCTACGCCCGTCGTTTCCTCGCCTGACACTTACAATGGGCGGGTGACTGCTCAACGCATCGCCGCCATCCTGCGGGGAAGTTTCCGGCTCAGCCGGCTGACGCTGCATCTCGCCTGGGGCGTCGTGCTGGTTGCGTTCGCCTTCCCGCCGATGCGCGGAGCGACGCGCGATCGCGTCATCATGAACTGGTCGCAGCGCCTGCTCGGCGTGCTGGGCGTCGAGGTCAGGATCGGCGCGGCTCCGGAGGTGGCCAGCGGCGCGCTTCTGGTGAGCAATCATGTGTCCTGGCTCGACATTTATCTCATCCATGCAGCGCGGCGCGTCCATTTCGTCTCGAAAGCCGAAGTCCGCGCCTGGCCGGTGGCCGGCTGGCTCGCGCACAAGACCGGAACCCTCTTTCTCGAGCGCGGGCGCCGCGCCGACACGGCCCGGATCAATGCCGAAATGCACGCGCTGATGGAATCCGGCGCCTGGGTGGCGGTCTTTCCCGAGGGAACGACCAGCGACGGCCGAGGCGTGCGGCGCTTCCTCCCATCCCTGTTGCAGCCTGCGGTCGAACTGGGCCGTCCCGTCGTCCCCGCGGCGCTGCGCTACCGTTCGCGCGACGGTCGTCTCAGCGATGCCGCCGCGTATATCGACGAGATGAGCCTGTGGACCAGCCTGTGGCGGATCGCGCGCCAGCACGGCCTCGTCGCCGAACTGCATTTTGGCGAGCCCATCCCATCCGATCGCCATCGCCGCGAACTGGCGGCCGAATCCGAACGTGCCGTCGCCGGACTTCTCGGGCTCAGCCCGCTGGATCCTGCATCCGCGGGCACGGAATCGAGAACACGCGCCGATCTTCCAGCCTGACCGTCGTCAGGCGTCCCCCCCACATGCAGCCCGTGTCGAGGGCGATCAGATCCGGCCGGTTGACGAGTCCGAGCGTCGACCAATGGCCGATGACGAGGGTCGTGTCCGCGCTGCGGCGACCCGGCACCTCGAACCAGGGCAGCCAGCCGCTCGGTTGCGTACCGGGCGCCCCCTTGTGATGGAATTCCATCTCGCCCGATGGCGAGCAGTAGCGCAGACGTGTGAAGGCGTTGACGATCACGCGCAGGCGCTCGGCGCCTTCGAGGTCGTCGTCCCAGGCCGCGGGCGTGTTGCCGTACATCTGCGCGAAGAAATCGCGGAACGCGGGACCCCGCAGGGCCGCCTCGATTTCGGCCGCCCGCGCCATCGCGTCGTCCGGGGTCCAGGCGGGCAGTACGCCGGCATGGACCATGAGGAAGCCGGACTCGCGCCAGGCGAGCTTCCGCCCGCGCAGCCAGAAGAGCAGTTCGTCGCGATCGGGCGCGGCGAGAATGGCGGCGAGGGTGTCGCTCCGATGCGGGCGGCCGTAGCCTGCGGCCAGCGAGAGGAGGTGCAGGTCATGGTTGCCGAGCACGGTGACGGCCGCCTCGCCGAGACCTTTCACAAACCGAAGTACCGCAAGCGAATCCGGGCCGCGGTTGACCAGGTCGCCCACGAACCGCAGGCGATCGGCCGCAGGGTCGAAGTTCAGTTCGTCCAGAAGACGCAACAGGGAGGCGTGGCACCCCTGAAGGTCGCCAATGGCGTAGGTAGGCATATAGAATAGGGTCTCGTCCTGCGCTGATGTTTTCGCATCATAGCGCCCGCGCTTCAACTTCTCTTGCCTGGCCCCGCCGTCGATGAAACCCCTGATTCGAATGTTCTTCAAGACGCTGCGCGTCGTCGTCGCCCCGTTTCTTCTGCTCGGTGACTGGCTCACGCGTCCGAAAGGCATCGTGCGCAGCCCGGAAGAGCAGGAGGCGGTGGATGCGCGTACCCGTGCGCTCGCCCTCTACCACTTTCCCACCTGCCCGTTCTGCCTCAAGGTCCGCCGCGTGATGCGGCGCCTGTCGCTCGACATCGAACTGCGCGACGCGAAAAACGTCGACGCCCACCGTGCGGCGCTGATTGCGGGGGGCGGCAAGGCGCAAGTGCCGTGCCTGCTCATCAGCGGCGAGAACGGGGAACAGACCTGGCTTTACGAGTCGGATGCCATCAATGCGTGGCTGAACCGGGAGTTCGGCGGTTCGGCCACCGCATGAGCCTGCTGGGAGCGCTGAATCCGCCCCAGCGTGAAGCGGCGAAGTATCTCGATGGTCCGCTGCTCGTCCTGGCTGGGGCAGGCTCGGGCAAGACGCGCGTCATCACGCACAAGATCGCCTATCTGATCGGCGAATGCGGCTACAAGCCCGGTTCGATCGCCGCGATCACTTTTACCAACAAGGCGGCGCAGGAAATGCAGGAACGCGCCGCGCGGCTCACCCAGGGCGTCAACACCAAGGGCCTCATCGTCACCACCTTTCATTCGATGGGGCTGAGGATGCTGCGCGAGGAGGCCGTGTCCGCGGGCCTGAAACCCTCCTTTTCCATTCTCGACGCGGCCGACGCCATGGGCATCGTCTCGGAGATCCTCAAGACGACCGACAAGCAGGAGATTCGCCGGGCCGTTTCCCGCATTTCGCTGTGGAAAAACGCGCTGAAATCCCCCGCCGCGGCCCTTGCCGGCGCCGAGGACGACAACGCGCACGCCTACGCCCGCATCTACGATCGCTACGACGCCACGCTGCGGGCGTATCAGGCGGTCGATTTCGACGACCTCATCCGCCTGCCGGCCGAGCTGCTCGATGCGCACGCCGATGTGCGCGAGAAGTGGCAGAACCGGCTGCGCCACATCCTCGTCGATGAATATCAGGACACCAACGTCGCGCAATATCAGCTGCTGCGCAAGCTCACCGGCGTGCGTGCCGCGTTCACCGCGGTGGGAGACGACGACCAGGCGATCTACGGCTGGCGCGGCGCCTCCGCCGACAACCTGCGGCAACTGCGTGAGGATTACCCCCATTTGCACGTGGTCAAGCTCGAACAGAACTACCGCTCGACCGTGCGCATCCTGCAGGCCGCCAACAGCCTCATCGCCAACAATCCCAAGCTGTTCGAGAAGCGCCTGTGGAGCGAGCTCGGGGTCGGTGATGCGATCCAGGTGATGCCGGCGCGGGACGACGAACACGAGGCCGAATCGGTCGTGATGCGCCTGCTTTCCCACAAGTTCCAGCACCGCACAGAGTGGCGCGACTACGCGATCCTCTACCGTGGCAACTACCAGGCGCGCGTGTTCGAGCAGGCCCTGCGGAACGAGAAGGTGCCCTATCAGCTTTCCGGCGGGCAGTCGTTCTTCGACCGCGGCGAGATCAAGGACGTCATCGCCTATCTGCGCCTCATCGCGAACAGCGACGACGATCCGGCCTTCATTCGCGCTGCCACGACGCCCAGGCGCGGCATCGGCGCCGCAACGCTGGAGAAGCTCGCGCAGGTCGCCGCGACCTTGAAGGTCAGCCTGTTCGAGGCCGCGTTTTCGGCCGCTGCCGCCGCCCAGATCGGGGAAAGGCAGCTGGCACCCCTGATCGAATTCTGCGAGTTCATCAACCGCATGGAGGCGCGCGTCCCCCGCGAGCCGGCCGGCGAACTGCTCGACGAGCTGCTGAAGACGATCGGATACGAGGTCCATCTCTTCGATCAGGACGACCAGCGGGCGGCGCAGAACAAATGGAACAACGTCCTGGAGTTCGCGGCGTGGATCGCGAAGAAGGGCGAGGAGGACGACAAGGATCTGCGGCAACTCACGCAGACCATTGCCCTCATCACCATGCTCGAGGGCCGCGAGAACGAGGAACCCGACGCGGTGCGGCTGTCGACCCTCCACGCCTCGAAGGGGCTGGAATTCGGCCACGTGTTCCTGGTCGGGGTGGAGGAGAACATCCTGCCGCATCGCGACGCCGTCGACGAAGGGCGGCTGGAGGAAGAGCGGCGCCTGATGTATGTCGGCGTCACCCGCGCACGCAAGTCGCTCACGCTGTCGTACTGTGCGCGGCGCAAGCGCGCACGGGAGACCGTCGCCTGCGATCCCTCGCGTTTTATCGAGGAACTCGGCGAGGCGGTGCGTCCGCCGGAAAAGCCCGGCGATGCGGAAGCCAAGGCGCACGGCAGCGACCGTCTCGCCGCGCTGAAGGCGATGCTGGGCTAGACGTCACGTGTCTGCGGCCGTCGTGACCGCGACGTCGCCTTCTGCGGCGCTCGCGCGCTGGTTCCACGAAATTTGAAGGACGCAGGGCGCAAAACCATCCCCACCCCCCGCGCAATTGCGCCCCCATGCTTCCGGCGCGCTGCGAAGCTTCCGACAATGTAGCGTGCGCGGCACGCATTCTCGAAGCGGCTTTTTGTTTGCCGCTGACAGAGCCTCGTGGCTACGACTACGACTACGACTACGGCGAGGATGATTTGGATGGAATTTGATGGTGCGCCGGAAGCGCGTGCGGACCCAGCCAGCACGATATCCGGTCGAGGTGGCTGGGCTGCCACGCTCGGAGCGCTTTTTTCGGCCGGGTGATCGGCGAAAAAAAGCGGCGACCGAAGTCGCCGCTTTTTACCGGGAACCCGGCTTTATGCGACTCAGGCCTTGCGGCGGCGCATCGCGGCGAAGCCGAGGAGCGCGCTGCCCAGAAGGGCGAGCGTTGCGGGCTCGGACACAGTCGTTACGCGCGGCATGGAGCCGATGAAGAGCTGCTCGTAGCCGTTGTTGAGGCTGCGGCCGTGGTTGCCGGCCGATCCCGTGCATGAGGTGTTCGGGTCGGTGTTGGGGTCGCAGCCCATGCGCCAGTCGAGGCTCAGCACGTCGTAGCCGCCGAAGTCGGCCAGCGCCAGGATGTCGTTCAGCGCCGGGAACACCACCGCGTACACCGCTTGGTTCGCGCCCAGGTTGTGGTTGATGGGGCCGCCGACTGCATCCGGACTGGTGCACGAAACCACCGACATGGTCGCCGTGTAGCACAGCGCGCCGCCGGAGAGCACGTAATCGGTCGCGTTGTTATCGCCCGCAAGCGGCCCGGTCGGGGTGCCGAGCGTGCCGCTACCGGCCGTGCCGTTGAGCACGCCGCCGCCGCCTTCCGAAACCAGCGCGTACTTGCCGCCGCCGTTGGTGAAGTAGAGGGTCAGCGGATCCAGCGCGCCCTGGTCGTCATACAGCGTCAGTGCGGCCCAGATCGCCAGGTTCTGGTTTTCCGCATCGCCGGAGCTGACCTGGTTGTTGTTGAAGAAGAACACGGGGGAGCCGTTGTTCGTGTAGTCGTTCAACGAGGTGAGGCGCACGTCCCAGGTGTCGGCCGCGTCGCCGCTGAACTCGTTCGTGCCGCCGGGATCGTTCGGCAGCAGGCAGTTGTTCGTGCCGCACAGACCGGTGTAGGCCGTCTTGTTGGTGCTGAAGAACTCGAGTCCGCTGGAGTTGGGCGTCGGGTACGCGTTGTCCATGCCGGGGAAGTTGGTGTTGATCGGGCCGCCCCTCGCGCCGGTGCCGATCACGGTCAGATCCTTGATCGCACCCGGCGACGAATTCACATAGTACGGGTTGCCCGGGGTGATCGAGTTGGACGTCGTTCCGTTGTTGTAGTAGTCGTACAGGATGCCCAGCACGGGCAGGGAATAGGAGTTTCCGTCCCCGTAGGTGACGTAGGGCGCCGGAATGTTCGTGCCTTCGATGTAGGTCAGATCGAGGGCGCTGGCGAGCGGGGCGCCGCCGACGCCTGCAAGTGCGAACGCTGACAGGGCGGCGAGTTGCTTGAGGTCTTTCATCGAGATTCTCCCGGAGTGGGTTCTTAATTGCCGTTGCGTCATGGTATACGGGCTTGCCTACCTACAAGCAACGTCGGTGCCAGAAATAAATTTACCTTATATAACAATCGGCTATACGATTTCGTCCCGATGGCGTCTGACGCTCTTGTAAAGAAAACCGACGATTTGGATGGCGCGGTGCGTGAGCGTTTGTCCGCACGGTGCCAGGCGCCGGTCAGCCTGACGCACCCCGTACCGGCGCCGTGTGACGGCTCTGCCGATCAGAAGTTGTAGCGCACCTCGGTGTAGACCCGGTCGCGGTCCGCGTAGGGGCCGAACAGGCCGTCGGCAGGACCGTCAAGAATGTCGACGCCCGCAGCGAGGCGCCAGTTGCCGTCGGGTTTCCAGTTCAGCTTGAACTGAGCCAGCCAGTCGGTGCGGTTGAGGCTGTGGATGAGGAAGATCTCGGGTTCGAGCCTCGGGTGCAGGGCCTGGGTGCTGAAGAGGAACGAGACGCCGCTCTCGGTCGCATCCTGGACCATGCCGGCATCGTGGTCGGGGAACCAGCGCTGGAAGAACTGGACGTTGAAGCGCGTCTCCTCGGGAAAGCTCCACTCCAGGCCGATCACGTAGTCGAGCAGATCCTGCCGCACCAGCGCGTCGGCGTCGCGCGGATCGGCCGTGTAGAAGAGCTTGTCGCGGGTGTACACCGCCTCCGCCTTCAGCACCATCGGCCCCAGATCCTTGCCCAGTGTCGCGCCGAATTGGCGGATGCGATCGTGGAAGGGACGGTAGAAGATCGCCGTCGGCGTGATTTCGCGCGCGAAGGCCGGCGCGGGATCGTTGGTGTCGTAATAGAAGCCGGCGACGTCCCATCCGTTGCGCAGCCAGGAAAGCCGCAGGCCGTAGGCGGATTCGTCGAGCCCGACCGGCTGCTTTTCCTGTGCGATGATGGTCTGGAACCCCGGCACCGGGGGCGGCATGAAGGGATAGAACTCGGCGCCGGGCTTGCCGATGTCGTCATAGGTCATGTAGGGAATCCACACCGCTTCGGCATGGAAGTCGCCGGCAAAGTACTCGGCGCGCGCCGCCCATTGCGGGATGCGGATCATGTCGAAATCCGGCAGCACCAGCTGGCGCATGTCCTTCGCCGACACGACGTCGGCGAAGAAGAGGCCGACCATTTCACCCCAGATGATGTGCTGGCGGCCGAGGCGGAATTCCCAATCGCCCGCGCCGATGTCGAGATAGGCTTCCCGGATCATCGCCTCGAAGCGCTGGTCGTCCCGCACCGCCGCGGGATAGTGGTCGGTCAGGTCGTAGATCGGGTCGTAATATGCCCGGCCGCCGAGTTTCCAGCCGATCCCGCCTGCGGTGCGGCCTTGGCCCGCGATGTCGAGCGTATTGTTGAAGCGTGACCAGTGCGCATCGCCGGCGTAGGTGTAGGCGAGGTCGTTTCCATAGAAACCCGACAGCGTCGGGCGGCCGGGATCGCTTGCCTCCGCGGTGGAACCGACGAGCGAGGGCAGAGCGTCGGTGTCGGCGGTCGGCGTCGGAATCGCGGGTACTGCGGCGGGAGCCGGCGTGGCCGGGGCCTCGGGCGCCGCAGGCGGGGGTGCCGGCGGGCCGCCGAAGAGGTCGTCGATCGATTGCTGCGCAAGGAGGTAGCGCTCGCCCGGATCCGTCCCGGCCGATGCGGCGCCGGCGACGGCGCTCAGGACGAGCGCGGCGGACAATCCGGCAGCGCGGGAACGAAGGGTCGATGTCATGGCGTGCTACTCCGCGATCCGGCCGTCGGCCAGTCCGATCACGCGGTCGGCCATCTCCATGACCCGCGCGTCGTGAGTGGAAAAGATGAAGGTCGTGCCTTCTTCCTGGTTGAGCTGTTTCATCAGCGCGAGGATGTCCTCGCCGGTCTTGTGGTCGAGGTTGGCCGTGGGTTCGTCGGCGAGCACGATCTTCGGCTGCGTCGCCAGTGCGCGTGCGATCGCGACGCGCTGGCGCTGCCCGCCGCTCAGCTCGTTGGGCCGATGGTGGGCATGCCCGGCGAGCCCCACGACCTCGAGGTAGCGCTCGACCCGCTTGCGGCGCGCACCTGCGTCGACGTCGCGTTTCTGCAGCAGCGGATATTCCACGTTTTCCCAGGTGGAGAGCACCGGCAGCAGATTGAAGGTCTGGAACACGAAGCCGAGCGTGTCGAGCCGAAGGTCGGCCAGTTCGTCCGCCGATTTGCCGCTGACGTCCTGGCCTTCGATGGAGACGCGCCCCGAACTGGGCGTGTCGATGCAGCCGATCAGGTTCAGCAGGGTCGATTTGCCGCTGCCCGACGGACCGGCAAGCGCCAGGAACTCGCCACGCGCGACGCGGAGCGATACGTCTTCGAGCGCCGTCACCACCTGGTTTCCGAGGGCGTAATGCTTGCTGACATCCTCGACGAGCACGACCGCTTCCGCCGCTTCGGCCGCGTCCGCGGCGTCGTCCACGTATTCGAGCACGAAACGATGGATGCCGATGCGGTCGCCATGCTTGAGCGCGATGCGCCGGACCTTGGCGTCGTTGACGAACACGGCGTTCGTGCTGCCCAGGTCCTCGATGTAGAAGGTGTCGCCGTCACGGGTAAGGAGTGCATGCCGGCGGCTGACCTTGGGCGATTGCAGGCGGATCTCGCATTCCGACGCGCGGCCGATGCGAAGGCGCGGCTTGCGCAGGCCGATTTCGCGCGTCTGCTGCTGCTCTTCGTAGATCAGGAGTTTGGCCATGACGGGAGGTGGCGGTCATCCGCTTGTCGTTGGCCTGCGCGATGCGCAGGCAGACTGAATATTAGTCGATAATGCCGGCTGAATCGCGCTACCTGAAGATCGCCATGCTTTTCGCCAAACGCTCCGTCAGATTCTCGCCACGCAACCGCGTCGGGTCGCGCCGCGCCGGCATCCGCGCCGGGATCGCTCTGCTGTGCTTCGTGGCCGGGGGGGCGATGGCCGCTGATGCTCCGGCGACGGACGCGCAGGCGCGCGAACTGCTGTCTCGTGCGGACCGGATCCGCTTTCCCGAGGAAGGTTTCCAGGTCGACGTCACCATCACCAGCCACGCCCCGGGCCGGGAGCCGGAAGAGCGCGCCTACCGCATCCTATCCAAGGGCAACACTCGGACCCTGGTGCAGACCACGGCGCCGGCCACCGAGCGCGACCAGATCCTGCTCATGCGGGAGCGCGACCTGTGGGCGTTCCTGCCCAATCTCTCGCAGCCGGTCCGGCTGCCGCTTTCGCAGCGGCTGACCGGGCAAGTGGCCAACGGCGACCTCGCGCGCGCCAACTTCGCCGGCGACTACGAGCCCAGCATCCTGCGCCGGGAGACACTCGACGGAGAACCCTGCTACGTGCTGCAGCTCGATGCGGTCGACAAGTGGGTGACCTATCGCCGGGTGGTCTACTGGGTGGGTGCGAAAGACGATCGGCCGCACAAGGCCGAGTTCTACGCGGTGTCCGGCCGCCTGCTGAAGACGGCCCATTACCGCGATTTCGAGGTGCTGGGCGGCGCGATCCGCCCGACCCGCATCGTCGTCGACGACGCTCTGAAAAGCGAGCATCGATCGGAACTGGTCTACCGCAACATGACGGCGCGCGAACTGCCGGATCGGGTCTTCACCAAGGATTACCTCAAGAAGCTGAGCCGCTGAGTTGCGCGGCGGCGGCGTCAGATGTTGTGGCGCAGCGCGTCGACCACGGCGAGACGGGCCGCGCGGCGCCCCGGCAGGATGGCCGCGACCGATGCCGCGAGCGCACCGATCACGGCGGCCGCCACGAGCGCCCACGGCACCACGCGTATGGATGCGACGTAGCCGGCAGCGGAACCCGGCGGCGGGGGCATGGGGATGCCGATGGCGGAGATGGCGACTGCGAGGAGGATGCCCCCGGCCACCCCGAGCGCTGCGCCGATGCAGCCGAGCAGGACATTCTCCAGCAACACGAGCTTGAAGATCTGGCTTCGACGCAGGCCGATCGCCAACAGCGTGCCGAATTCGCCGGTCCGCTCGAATACCGCCATATTGACGGTGCTCGTCACGCTGAGGACCAGCATGACGAGAATGATGAGTTGAAGCGCCCCGAACTGGCGCTTGTAAAGCGCGACGGTCTTGGCGTAGAAATCGGCCAGTTCGTGCCAGGCCCTGACGTCGTAGCCCCGTTCCGCGAGGGCCTCCTTCACGCCGGCGACGACCCGATCAGTGGCAGCGGTATCGTCGAGCAGGACGACGAGGCTGTGGACGGACGGCGTGAACAGAAGCTCCTGCGCCGCGGCGAGCGGAATCCGGACCGCACGGTCGTCGTAATCCTTCGAGAACGTGCGGAACACGCCGACCACTTCGAGTTCGAGTGTGTTCAGCGCGCCCTCCGGGGTGTTCGTCATCAGCGTGAGATGGCTGCCCGGCTGCAGGCGCAGAGCGGCGGCGACCCCTTCGCCGATCACCGCGCCGAATGCGTCTTCGTCACGCAGTGCGCGCCCGGAGACCAGGGTGGTCGCCGTCCCCAGGCGGTTTTCCTTCTCCGGTTCGACGCCTTCGCCGATGATCGGCAGGTCGGCCTGGCCGTTGTTCGCAAGCCCCGAAAATGCCAGCCGTGCCATCACGTCCCGCACCGACGGCAAAGGCCGGAGCACGCCCGCCACTTGTTCGGGGTCTTCGATCAGATAGCCGGCGGGATCGCGCCGGCCGTGCTCCGGATAGCCGGCGCGGAAGACCTGCAGATGGCCGAGGCGGGAGTGGATGGTCGATTCGCGCAACTGGATGAACGCGTCCTCGACGAAGCCGCCGCTGAGGATGATCGCCGCCACGCCGGTGGCGACGGCCGCCAGCGTGAGCAAGGTACGCGCGCGGTTGCGGAAGATGTTGCGGAAGGCGAGTTTGAGCATGCCGGCGGTCCAGGTGCTCAGATGTTGTGCCGCAAGGCGTTGACGATCTGCTGGCGCGACCCTTTCCATGCCGGATAGAGGCCGGCCAGCATGGTCGTGACGGCGGCGATCAGGAACGCGGCGAGCAGCAGCCCGGCCGTGACGCGTATTTCCCCCGTGAAGCCTCGCTCCATTCCCGGGGGCGGCGGCATGGGAATGCCGATCGCCGAGATCAGCGCGGCCAGCGCGACGCCCAGGACGACGCCGGCCAATCCGCCGAAGAGGCCGAGCAGCAGACCTTCCGTCGCGAACATCTGCAGGATCTTCCGGCGCCGGAAGCCGATCGCCAGCAGGGTGCCCACCTCGCCGGTGCGTTCCATCACGTTCATGATGAGCATGTTCGAGATGCTGAGCACGATGATCAGGCCGATGATCAGGCGCAGCACGCCGATCTGCTGCGAGAACAGGGCGACCGTCTTGTTGTAGAAGTCGGCATGCGCGTACCAGGGCACGAATTCCAGCGGGCCGTCATCCTGCGGGAAGCGTGTGCGGAACAGGCTCAGGAAATGGTCGGTCTGCTCCGTCTCCTCCAGCAGCACGAGCCAGAGGTGCGCGCCCTGGACGCGCAACAGGGTCTCGGCCTGGGCGAGCGGAAGCCTGAGTGCGGAATCGTCGTAGGCCTGGTTGGTGCTGGTGAAGATGCCCACCACCGTGGCTTCGACGGCGTTGATCCCGCTTCCGGATGCCGTCGTCAGCAGCGCGACCACGTCGCCGGGGCCGACGCCCATGCTGCGCGCCAGCCCGCGTCCGACGATGACTTCCGGTGCTTCCGCACTCGCCAGGTTGCGCCCCTCCACGATGTGTAGGGCTTCGCTGAGCGCCTGCTCCTTCCCGGGAATGACGCCCTCGGCGAGAAACGACGCGGTGGTTTCGCCATGGCTGATGAGACCGGTCACCTTGAGCCGTGGCGCGACCAGCTTCACGCCCGGCGTGGATTCGAGGGCTGCTGTGACGCGGGAGTCGCGCGGCAGGAGGAAGGCCAGGGGATCCGCGACGCCCTCGCTGAAGTAGCCCGGACGCACGACCTGGACGTGGCCGGACTGGAACTTGATCGTGCCTTCCCGCATCGCCCAGAAAATCCACTGGATGAAACCTTCGGCCAGGACCATGGAAACGACACCCGCCGCAATGATGAAAAGCGCGGCCAGGGAGCGGCGGCGATTGCGGGTAAGATTGCGCAGGGCAATCAGCAGGTCGGCGAGTTGGCGGCGCAAACGAGGACTCCCGGCCGGTAGTGTCGGCTGTTCTTGGCTGGATCGGACTCAGGAAACAGCCATCGTAATCGAACTGGAGGAAGTCGGGCGCTTGGGCGACGTGCGATCAGGCAGAAAAGTCGTTCTTCTCGTGGCGGAGGCGGTCACGCTCGCCCATTACGGCCGCGTCGCGACGCTGTCCCGGGTACTTCCGCCGGACGAATACGAAGTCATCGTCGCGGCCGATCCGCGGTATCGGGCGCTGGACGAAATCGCGGAAGCCGCGTTCCACCCTCTGTGGTCGATCCCGTCCGCGCAGTTCGCGCGTGCGCTGGATCGCGGCGCCCCCCTCTACGATGCGGCCACGCTCACGCGTTATGTCGAGGCCGACCTGGCGCTCCTCGACGCGGTCCGGCCGGATCTCGTGGTGGGAGATTTCCGGCTTTCGCTGGCGATCAGCGCACCGCTGCGCGCGTGTACCTACGCCTCGATCGTCAACGCCTACTGGAGCCCGTACGCCGAGCTCGACTATCCCGTGCCCGAGCTGCCGTTCACCCGGATCACCGGCCTCCGGATCGGGCAGGCGCTGTTCGACGCGGTGCGCCCCTTCGCCTTCGGAATGCACGCCCGGCCCTTCAATCGCGTGCGGCGGCGGTACGGACTGCCCCCGCTCGGCAACGATCTCCGGCACACCTACACCTGGGCCGATCACACGCTGTATGCGGACATCCCCGATCTGGTGCGGACTCGCAACCTGCCCGCCAATCATCGCTTTCTCGGCCCGGTGTTCTGGAGCACGCAGACTGCCTTGCCGGGCTGGTGGGCGGACCTTCCACGCGAACGGCCGGTCGTGTTCCTCACCCTCGGCAGCTCGGGCCGCGCCGGCCTGCTGCCCAGGGTGCTCGATGCGCTGGCGGAGTTGCCGGTTACGGTCGTCGCGGCGACGGCTGGCGGTACCGCGCCGGCTCGCCTGCCCGCGAACGCCTTTGCCGCCGATTACCTGCCGATGGATGTGGCGACGGTAAACTGCGCGCTGGTCATCAGCAACGGAGGCAGCCTGACTACCTATCGCGCCCTGGCCATGGGGGTTCCGGTGCTCGGCCTGTGTTCGAACATGGACCAGTTGTTGAACATGAACGCGGTAGCGGCCCTGGGCGCGGGAATCGCGCTCCGGGCCGGCCGGGCGAACGCCGCCGAGATCCGTGCCGCGGTTCGCGCCCTGCTGGATGCGCCGCGCTACCGCGAGGCGGCGGAACGGGCCGGCCAGGCCGTCCGGCAGCACGATGCGGGACGGGAGTTCCGCGCGTTCGTCGGCGAGGTCCTCGGAGATCCCGGAGCGCGCGCGGCCGAGCGCCCGCGCGGTGAACGCACCGGATGAAGGATGCGGCCCGCATCCACTGGGACGTGATCGTGATCGGCGCGGGGATGGGCGGCGCCACCATCGGACATGCGCTGGCACAGGCGGGGAAGCGGGTTGTGTTCTGCGAACGTGGCAGAGCGGCTTCGCGACCGGACGCCGTCACGGGCCGCTACCCGGAAACCGGTTTCAGGCCTGCATCGGCGCCCCAGCCGGAACACGAAGCATTGCTCGCGGGCGCGGGGCGAGACTGGAACGAGATCGACGATGCGAGCCGCGCCCGCCGCCGATCCTGGATTCCCTTCGTCGGGGCGGGGACGGGCGGTTCCAGCGCGTTGTACGGCATGGCCTTGGAGCGCTTGTATCCCACGGACTTCACCCCCCGTATCATGCATCCCGATGCGCCGGGTGCCGACCTGCCGGACGCCTGGCCCATCGATTACGCGGAACTCGTCCCGTTCTATGAGGCGGCCGAGCGCCTGTATCGGGTCCGCGGCGAAGCCGACCCGCTGCGGGGCGACGATTTTCGGCCGGCTTACCTGACGCCTCCGGTGCTGACGCGTGGTGCGGAAAAGCTGCGGGATTACCTGCGTGATCGCGGCTGCCATCCCTATCGTCTCCCCCAGGCCTGCGAGTTCGAACCGAGGTGCGAGTGCTGCCAAGGCTATCTTTGCCCACGCGAGTGCAAGAACGACAGCGGCCGGATCTGCCTCGAACCGGCGCTTGCCCGGCACGGCGCCAGCCTGCTGGAAGAATGCGAGGTATTGCACCTGGAGGCGGATGCGACGCGGGTGACCGGAGTCGTCTGCCGGCACCGGGGCGAGACGCACGTCTTGCGCGGGCGCGTCGTGATCCTCGCGGCCGGCGCGCTCTACAGCCCCGCCATTCTCCTTGCTTCCCGCTCCACGATATGGCCGGATGGACTGGCGAACCGCTCCGGGCTCGTCGGCCGCAACCTCATGCGTCACTTCATCGACCTTTACGTGCTCCGATCCGGCCTGGAGGATGCCGATCGGCGCTGGAAGGAGATCGCCTTCAACGATTGCTACGCCGACGGAAGCAGGTTCGGTTCCGTCCAATCCTTCGGCGCGCTGCCCCCCGCGGCGGTGCTCGTCGCGTCGCTGCGGCAGGACGTGAGACATGCATGGGGCCCGATCGCGGCGGGCGCACTCGGGCTGGCCGGGCCCGCCGTCCGCGCGTATCTCGAGCGGACGCTCTCCCGCGGGCCGATCATGGCGTCGATCCAGGAAGACCTGCCCTATCGCGACAACCGGATCGTGCCGGGCCTCGGCAACGGCGGGCTGGGATTCGTCTACCGGATCCGGCCGCAGGACCGGGTGCGCATCCGGCGCATGCGCGCTCATCTGCGCGGACTTTTCGCGCCCTTCCGGCCCATGCTGCTCGCGCAGGCGGAGAACAACCAGCGCCTGGCACACGTCTGCGGCACCTGCCGGTTCGGCGCCGATCCCGCCACCAGCGTGCTCGACCGCGACAATCGCGCCCATGGCGTCGATAATCTCTTCGTGGTCGATGCCTCGTTCTTCCCTACCAGCGGGGGCATCAACCCCGCGCTCACGGTTGCTGCCAATGCCTTGCGCGTCGCGGCGCGCATTGCCACCGCATGAGCATCGCGCAACGATCGTTTACGGCGCCCCGACTTTATTCTTGCTTCCACCGGCTTGCCGGTCTGACCCGGAATCGTGACGATGAACGACGACAAGGAATCCACAAACCGTTTTTTCCGGGTTTTCTGCGCGCTTCCGGAGCGCGAAATCGAGGCGGACGTTTCCGTCTCGTTCAGCTCGACGCTCGATCTCAGCGCGATCGAGGCGGCGCGTGCCGCGGCAGCGCATGCCGGCACGCGCAAGCCGTCCTATACCGCCTTCGTCATCCGGGCGGTGGGCCGTGCGCTGCAGGAACATCCCTACGCCAACCGGCGGGTCTTTCGCAGCCCCTGGCGGCTCGGCGGGCCCTGGCTGCACAGTTTCGACCAGGCCGACATCGCGGTGGCGGCGGAGCGCGACGTACCGGGCCGGGAGTATGTCGCCTTCGTCGACGTGCTTCGGGAGGCGGATCGCCGCTCGCTCGATGAAATCCACACCTGGCTTGCCGCGCTGGCGCGCAGCGACGAAGAGAACAACGCGCAGTGGCGCGAATTCAGTGCGCTCATCCGACGTTTTCCGTGGCGACTGTCGGCCCTGATCCTGCGCCTGCCCGCCTGGATTCCCTCCTGGTGGACGCGCTACCGTGGCGCGGCCGTTCTCGTCTCGTCGCCCGCCAAGTACGGTGTCGGCAGCGTCACCGCGTCCTGGGCCTGGCCGATCGGCATTTCCTTCGGTTACGTGGGCCCCAGGCCGGTGGTTCGGGACGGGGAGGTCGTCGTCCGCCCCTGCTTCGAGTTTTTGATGAACTTCGATCGTCGCGTGATGGCGGGAGCCGCCGCCGCCCGGTTCTTCAAGCGGATCTGCGAACTCATCGAAGCGGGCGACGAGGCCGGAGTCCACCATGCGCGGGAAGGCGACGCTGGCCGAGCCGATGCCGTCGATACGGTGCGGGCGGGAGAGACGTTATGAAGGAACTGGTTACGGAGGTGACGATCGCGGCCAGTGCGGAGGAGGTCTTCCGCATCCTGACCGACGTGGCGCGGTACGCGGAATGGAACCCGCTCATCGTGTCGGCACGGGGGAAGGTCGCTCCCGGGAAGAAGCTGGATATCCGCATCCGCCCGCCCGGCAAGACGGATCAGCCCTACGTCGTCGAGGTCGTGCGCGTCGTTCCCGGGCGCGAATTCGTCTGGCTGGGCCGCATGAAGATGAAGGGCATCCTCGACGGCCTTCACTTCTTCGAACTGCACCCCGACGGCGAACATCGCGTGCGCGTCGTTCACCGCGAGGAGTTCCGCGGCCTGTTGGTGCCCTTCGTCTGGCGGGCCTTCCTGGATACCCGGATGCGCGAAGGTTTCGAGGCGCTCAACCGGCGCCTCAAGGAACGTGCGGAACAGAGCGTCGCTGAGCCGGGATGAGGCGGATGACCGTGTCGGAAATTTTTACAGTCTGCACTACCGACATGGCGTGCTATAACGGCAGCACATTGTTTTAAAAAGGAATTTTGTTTCTGGCACGGCGCCTGCTTCATGTTTGGCCAAGCGGCGGGCATCGCCCCGCTCCCACCAGACAACGATCTCAATCTCGAAGGGGACGAACATGAAGAAATCCGTACTTGCCGCTGCCATCCTGATGGCGGTCGGCGTTTCCGCGGCACAGGCAGGCGAAGTGATTGCGATCAATCCGGATGCCGCGGGCGGCGACGCGACCCTGCAGGTCGGCTCCCTCGGCTGGCAGAATGGCAATGCGATTACCATCGGCGGCGCCAATGTCGTGCAAGGCGACATCATCCAGACCTACGCCCACGCCTCCCTGGCCAACTTTACCGACGCGGACGGCAATCCCATCGGCGGACTCTCGCTGAACACGGCGGGTGGCTATGAATGGACCTACGTGGCCGGCTTCCAGGAAGTTGTCACGGCGACGAGCGGCAGCGGTGCGACCTCGACTGCGACATTCCAGATCGTGGATGGCGGACATAACTTCTTCGAGATCTATTACGACGCGTCGCGCGACGCCAACAACCTCACCGGCATGGGCTTCAATGACGGCCTCCTGATCCTTTCCGGCACCGTGCTGCCGTTCGATGCGTTGACCGGCGAAGGCGCGAGCAGCTTCAACGCAACCGGCCTGGACTCGGCGCTGGACAAGTTTGGTACAAACAACTATCCGGGCATCGGAACCATCGTCGGCAACGGCTCGACCAACCTGACGGTCGGCGTTAGCTACTTCGATCCGAATTTCTTCATGGGGGGCGTCGATTTCCTCACGGTTTCCTTCGACACCTTCCAGAACACGCCGTACCAGCAACAGAACCCGTCCGCGTGCTTCTGGAACGGCAGCGCGTACGTAAACGGGGCCGGAGGCCAAGGCACCAGCTGCACGAATAGCGTGGGTGCGACGAACGGGATCGACGGACCGAACTTCATGTTCGAAACCCGCGCCAGCAGCGCGTTCAATGTCACCACGGTACCGGAGCCGGCTTCGCTTGCCCTGCTCGGAGCCGGTCTGCTCGGATTCGGACTGGCACGCCGTCGCAAGAGCAAGGCCTGATCAGCGGGCTTGGTCGTGTAATCGAGGAACGGGGCGCAAGCCCCGTTTTTCTTTTTGGCTCCTTTGTTCAGCCTTCACCAGGCGTAATTCTTCGGTACCGCGGCGTGGCCGTCGGCGTGCCTGCCGTGAACATTTCGTCGACGCGCCGCACGTTTGCGCGCCATCGCGGTTTCATTCAGCTCCGGCCGGGCTGTTTGACGCGGATCCATCCCGGCGCCACAGCGGGTGATCAGGCTGTGCCATCGGTGCCTCGCGCGTCGATTCGTCTGAGGGTTACGTCCGCGATCGTTCCGGGGGCGCGGTTGAAACCGGGGCCGTGCACGGCGCGTAGCGGGATGGCTCCATCCTAGCGTTCGAGCTCCCCCAGCAGCCGCCGGGCGTCGGCGGACTCGGGGAAGGGCCGCTTTGCGTCAAGCGCGGTCTTCAGTTCCGCACGCGCATCGGCGCGCTTTCCCGCCTTTGCCAGCGCCTGTGCAAGGCGATAGCGGATCGAGGGGTCCGCGGGCGCGAGATCGGCCGCCTTGCGCAGGATGCGCACGCTGTCCTCCGTGCGCCCGCCGGCGAGAAGCGCCCAACCGTAGGTGTCGGCGATGGACGCCGAGTCGGGCTGGCGCGCATAGGCCTTCTCGGCGAGCCCGAGTGCGCGCGGATCGCGCAAGGCCACGTAGACCAGGGCGAGATCGTTCTGGATCGCGATGTTTTCGGGCGTCTTGCTCAGGATGTATTCCAGGTGCCGGGCCGCCTCGCGAGGCCTTCCGTCCGCCTTGTGGGCCGACGCGAGATAGGCCCGGCTCAGATGGTCGTCGGGATGATCCTTCAGCCACCGGTCCATTGCCTCATAAGCGCGTGCCTTTTCGCCAGCACGGTAGCGGGCCTTGAAGAGACTGAGTGCGGTAGCGCCGCTGGGTGCGATCGCGAATGCCCGCTCGTAACGCTTTGCCGCTTCGGCGGGTTTGCCCTGGCCAAGCAACAGATCGCCTTCGAGTGCGAATCCGGTGGGCGATGCGGGGTGGCGCGCCTGCAGCATGCTCGCGTGTTCGCGGGCCGCGGCGAGGTCGCCGGCTGCGGCCTCCAGCATGGTGATCCGGGCAAGCGCCTCCGGGTGATCGGGGTCAAGCTTGAGCGCGGTCGCCAGCGTGCTGCGCGCAGTGGCCGGGTTGCCCGCGGCGGCCTGGGCTGCGGCCATGCCCACGTGAGCGTCGACGGACCGCGGGGCGAGTTGCAGCAGCTTCTGATACGTCGCCACCGCGCCCGAGGCTTCGCCTGCCGCGATCTGGATCCTGCCCTTGAGATCCAGGTAGGTCGCGTTCTTCATGCCGTACCGGTCGCCGTCGCGCGTGTACGTGAGCGCGGTGCGGACCGCGTTCTTGTCCAGATAGTGACGCATCAGCTGAACCCGGGCCGGCACGGATTGGGGTGCCGCCGTGAGCGCGGACTGCAGGGTGTTCACGTATGCGGTGTCGTTGCCTTGCCGACGCTCGATGCTGGCCAGCAGCAGAAGCGCCTCCACGCTCTGAGCCTGCCCGCTTGCGAGTTTTTGCAGGCGCGTTTGCGCATCGGCAAGTTTGTTTTCCGCGATGTCGACCTGGGCGAGATTGAGCACGGCGGCCTCATCGGATGGTTCGGCTTCGATTGCCTGGCTGAAGCTTTGGCGTGCACCTGCCAGATCCTCCCGAGCCAGTCGGATGGCGCCCTCCAGATTGAGGGGCAAGGCGCGATCCGGGTGTTTCGCACGCAGCGCCTGCGCGACCGCGAGGGCTTCTTCATGGCGATGCAGTTGCAGCAGGGTCTGCACCAGCAGTTTGTTGGCCTGGAAATCGGGGGTGTCGTTCCGTGCCGCGGCCCGCAGCGTTTCCAGGGCTCTTTCCTGCTCTCCCGAGGCCGCCTGGGTCCGGGCGAGCGCAACCTGCAACGTGGCCTGGTCCGGGTCCTTTTCCAGCGCTTCGACGAAGAGCCGCCGTGCGTCGGCAAGCTGGCCGGAAATCGCGGATGCGCTCGCGGCCAGCGCCAGCGATTGCGTGTCCGGTGAGGGCTGGTTCAAGGCGGGGCGCATGAGGTCGAGCGCCTGCCTGCCCTCGCCGGCCCGGATCATCAGCTCGGCGAGCAGCTTGCGAACGGCCGTATTTTCCGGCTGCTTCGCCAGCACGCGTGACAGGTTGGAACGCGCGGTCTCGTATTCGCCCAGCCGGTAGGACGACAGCCCGAGCAGCAGGAGCGCGGAGGTGTGGTCGGGCGCGCGCCGCAGGATGTCCTGCGCCTTGTCGCGGGTGATTTCGGGCTTCCCTTCGGAGAAGGCCGCCAGGCCTTCCAGGTACTTGATGGGGATGCTTTCGGGGTACCGCTTGCGGGCTCGATCGATGTCCTTCCGGGCGGCCACGACGTCGCCCAGCTTGAGCGCCGTATAGGCGTGGCCGGTGATGGCCGCCATGTCGTTCGGCGCGATCTGCAAGGCCTGACCATAGGCGGCATGGGCCGCTTTGGCGTTTCCAAGCTGGTCCTCGAGTTCGGCCTCGAGCAGCCAGCTTTGGACGTCCTGGGGATCCAGGCGCCTTGCGTGCAGGATCAGGCTTCGCGCCTGTTCGGCGTCTTTCCGGGCGAAGGCGCATTTGGCCTGTCCGATGTAGGCGTGGGCGTACTGCGGATCGGCCTGTGCCGAATCGTCGAATTCGGCACAGCCGCGTTCCAGGTTGCCGAGGCCCAGCTGCGCTTCGCCCAGCAGATGCAGCAACCTGGCCTTGTCGGCGGGGACGATGTCAGGCGCTGGACGGATTTCGTCGACGAGCCGCTGATACGCGTTCTGGAGCAACAGGGAACGCGCCAGCGGGAGCATGAGAGGCCCTGGTGCGGCGCCGAATTCCTTCGCCCTGATCAACTCTTTTTCCGCCTCGGCACCCAGACCGCTCTGGATGTAGCTGTCGGCGAGCAGGCGTCTGACCTCCGGGTTGCTCGGATCCTTTTGGGCGGCGTTCTTGAGGTCGATGATGCTGGCCTTCAGGTCGCCCTTCTGCTGCGAGACGCGGGCACGCGCGACGAGTTCTTCGACCGAGGGATCGAGGAGCTTGCCGCACCCGGGCAGCGTGACGGCAAACAGGGACGCGATGAGCATCGCGGTAGCGAGTGGACGCAGTTGCATGGTCTTACCTATCGGCCTTCGTCAGGGTCTGCAGCAGGGCAAGCGCGGCGGGCTTCTGGCTGAAGTCCGTCCCGCTCTTGATGAGGCGCTCGAGTTCCTGCTGAGCGCGCGCCTTGTCGCCGCCCAGCGCCAGCGCGGCGGCGAAATGATAGTGGATGTCGCCGGCCTCCGGCGCCTTGGACAGGGCCTGCTGCAGCAGCCGGATGCCGCGTTCGGATTGCCCCTGCTGCGCCAGGATCCAGCCTGCGGTATCCATGACCGCGGGGTTGTCGGGCGCGAGCTTCAGGGCCTGCTCGGCGAAGCCGGAAGCGCGGGGATCCTTGAGTGCCGACAGCGCCGACGCAAGGTTGTTGAGGACGACGAGATCGCCGGGCCCCTGCTCGTTGAGCACCAGGTAATGCGTGGCGGCGTCCTTGTAGCGTGCGTGCGCCATCAGTTCGCCCGCGAGAAAGAAACGTGCGCGGTGATCCGTAGCGTGAAGCGCGAGCCAGGCGGTGAGTCGCTTGACGCCTTCGTCGAAACGCCCGGCGCCGGCGAGTGCCTGGTGCTGCCCGATCAGGGTCGCCGCCGACGGTGCGAGCGCGTGGGCGCGCTCATAAGCGGCGAGCGCGGCCGGATAGCGTTTTCTTGCGAGCTCGATGTCCCCCTCCAGTGCCGGACCGGCGACCGCCTCCGGATGCTGCTGCTGCACTCGGCGGGCGATCTCGAGTGCCGCGTCATGACGTGCGGATTGCTTCTCGAGGTTGCCCATGAGCAGTTGCGCCTCGAGGTGCTCGGGCTTGAGACGCAGCGCCTCACGCAGGCTGGCGCGTGCATCGTCCCCTCGCCCCGACGCGAGCTGCGCCCGAGCCAGTCGGACGCGGGGCTCGGCTTGGCCCGGCAGCCGCTCGCCGAGCCGGCGGTAGGTCGCTACCGCATTCTCGTAATCGCGGCTTGCGAGCTGCACATCGCCAAGAAGCCCGAGCGCGGCCGAGTCGTCTGGCCGTGCGGCGACCGCCGCCTGCGCCGCGCTCACGGCCTTGGCACCGTCTCCCTTGGACAACCAGTAGCGCGCCTGGCGGAGGCGCGGCTGCAATGCCTGGGGGTGAGCGGCGGCGGCTTTTTCAAGCGCGGCCAGATACGCCTTGTCGTCGCGTTCTTCGAGCGCGAGGTCGGCCAATGCGAGCAGGGCCTGCAGATGTTTGGGATCGGTCTTCAGGATGGTTTCGAAGCGGGCGCGGGCCGCCGCGGGTTTCTTGTCCTGCAGATCGAGCCGGGCGAGCGCGCCGGCCGCCGGGAAAAACACGGGATCGAGCTTGAGTGCACGTTCGAAGCTTGCACGCGCATTCGCGATGTCTTTTCTGCCGAGATGCGCTGCGCCGCGATAATTCCATGGCACCGGGCTGGCGGGGAATTTTTTCCCCAGGCGATCGGCACTCGCCAGAGCGTCGTCGTATTGCCCGTTGCGAAGCTGGTGGAGGATGACCAGCGCATCGGCGCGTCCGCCACCCTGTTCCAGTGCGGACGCGGCGAGCAGATCGTCCATCGCACGGGCGTCACCCAGCGCCATCCGCGTGGCCCCGAGTTCGGTACGGATCATGGCGTTGCCGGGGCTCGTGCTCGCGGCTTTTTCGAAGTGCGCGGCGGCCTTAGACCATTGCTTCTTCGCCAGCGCGATCTCGCCCGCGACGACGTTTACGGCGGCGTCGTCGGAATTCTCGGGATCGAGGGGCGCGAGCGTACGGGTGGCTTCGTCGGCGCGGCCGGCGCGCAGCTGCGTGGCTGCCAGCAGGCGGCGCGCGTACGGGTTGCGGGGTGTGGCGTTGATGACCTTGTTGAGGTGCGACTCGGCCGTCTGTACGTTGCCCAGGCTGAATTCGATCGAACCACCCAGCAGAAGGGCGGGGACGAAGTCGGGTGCCGCCTTCAGGACGGCGGCCAGGCCGTCACGAGCACGCTGGGTCTCTCCCTCGCGGAAGTCGACGAGCGCTTCGAGGTAGCGGGCCTGGAGATTGTCGGGCGCGGTCTTGCGGGCTGCCGTGAGCTCCTTGCGGGCGTCCGCCAGCCGGTTCTCGGCGATTGCGATGCCGGCGAGAGCGAGCCGGGCCGGCGTATGGTTCGGATGGTTCTCAAGGATGTTGCGGTAGACGGCAGCGGCTTCCGCCGGTTTTCCGGTGGCATGCAGCACGTCGCCTTTCAGCAGCTGGCTGTCCAGGTGTGCGGGATCGGCCTTCAGGCCATGCTCGATCTCGTCGAGCGCCCGGGTGGTGTCATTGTCGATGAGCGCCAGTCTCGCCAGCGCCAGGCGCACCTCGGGGTTGTCGGGTGCCGTACTCAGCGCGTCCTGCAGTGCCTGGCGCGCTTCGTCCTTGTGGCCGAGCCCGAGCTGGGCCATCGCGCGAAGTGCCTTCAAGGTCGCGGCGTCGGCACTGTCGCCGGCCGGTGCGGGGATCTCGTCGAGCAGACGCTGGTAGCTGCGCTGGCCGAGCAGTATCCGCGCGAGCAGCGGATCGACCGCACTCGCGGCGTAGCCCGCGTCGCGCGCGTGGCGCAATTCCTTCTCCGCGCTCGCGAGATCGAACTGGGCAAGGTACAGCCTGCCCAGTTCATAGCGCGCCTCGGCGTTCTGTCCGTCCTGTTCTACGGCGTTCTTCAACTGGATCATGGCTCCGCGCTCGTCGCCGGCCGCAAGCATGGCGCGCGCCTCGGTGAGCAGGGATGCAGCGTCCTTCTCGCCGCAGCCGTTCAGGAGGGAAACGCCGAGGATCATGGCGAGCAGCAGTCTGGGCAGGGGAAGGGGGCGGGCCATGGGAATTCCGTTAGGGAGGTTCGCTGAGTTCGTGGAAGCGTGCCGGGGGCGCTACTTCATGCCGATTTTCGCCATCAGGTCGTACAGCGTCGGCCGTGTGATGCCGAGCAATTCGGCCGCCTGTGCGATGTTGCCGCTGCTGCGGGCAAGGGCCTGGCTGATCGCGCGGCGTTCGGCGTCTTCCCGTGCCTGGCGCAGATTGAACGGCTGTGGCTCGGCCTGACCGTCGTCGAGGCCGAGATCCGCCGCAGTGATCTGCGTGCCATCGGCCATGATGACGGCGCGCTTGATGAGGTTTTCCATCTCCCGTACGTTGCCGGGCCAGGCGTGGCTCTCGAGTGCGGCCAGGGCGTCCGCGGTGAAACCCTTGAGGTTGCGGCCGAGTTCGCGCGCATATCGCTCGAGAAAGGCCTGCGCCAGCAGCACCGCATCTCCAGGGCGGTCGCGCAACGGAGGAATGTCGACCGTGATCTCGGAGAGGCGGTAGTACAGGTCCTCGCGGAAGGTGCCGTCGCGGATCATGGCGGCGAGGTCGCGGTGGGTGGCGCAGACGACGCGCACGTCGACCGGGATTTCACCGCGTCCCCCGAGGCGTTCGATCACGCGCTCCTGCAGGAAGCGCAGGAGCTTGGCCTGCAGCGGCATGGGGAGATCGCCGATCTCGTCGAGGAAGAGGGTGCCCTCGTTCGCGTACTCGATCTTGCCCACCGTCTGCTTGGCGGCCCCGGTGAACGCTCCCTTCTCGTAACCGAAGAGTTCCGATTCCAGGAGCGTGTCGGGGATCGCGGCACAATTGATCGCCACGAAACGCTTTCCGGCGCGTGGCGACAGGTCGTGCACGCCGCGCGCGAGCACTTCCTTGCCGGTTCCCGATTCGCCGAGGAGCAGCACGGTGGCGTTCGCCGGCGCGACCTTCTCGACGGTGTGGCAGACTCGCAGCATCGATTCGCTGGCGGTGATCAGGCCCTGCAGGGCCGTTCCGGATTGGCGCGCGGCGAGCTTGCGGTTTTCGACCTCGAGTGCATGCAGGTGCAGGGCGCGGGCGATCATCAGCTTCAGGACCTCGGGCTCGAACGGCTTGTGAAAGAAGTCGTATGCGCCGAGGCCGACGGCCTTCACGGCGTTCGAGCGGTCCAGGTTGCCGGTGACGACGATGACCTTGGTGAGCGGCGCCAGCGACAGGATCTGCTGCAGCGTCGCCAGACCTTCCGTCGCGCCGTCCACGTCGGGCGGCAGGCCGAGGTCGAGCAGCACGACCGCCGGCTCCATGCGCCGGAGGTGGGCGATGGCGCTGTCGCGGTCGCCTGCCAGCAGGATCTCGTAGTCGTCAAGGCTCCATTTGAGCTGTTTCTGCAGTCCGGGGTCGTCCTCGACCACCAGAACCCTGGCTTTCATTTCGCTCATGCGCTCGCTTCCACGTTCGTTATGTCGTTGTCGAGCGGTAGGCACACCCGGAAGCGGGTGCCGCTGCCGAGTGTGCTCTCCACGTCCATTCGTCCACCGAATGCGCGGATCGTCTCGCGGCATTCGTAAGCACCGATTCCCATGCCCGCACCCTTGGTGGAGTCGAAGGGCTGGAACAGGCGAGTGCGGATGAATTCGTCGTCCATGCCGCAGCCCGTGTCGGCGATCTCGATGATCGCCTGCGATGCAGCGGCGTAGGCGCGCAGTGTGACCTTTCCATCTGCGGGGGTCGCTTCCAGCGCATTCTGCAGCAGGTGGCCGATGGCGCGCGTCAGCTGCTCACGGTCGGCGCGCACCTGCAATCCGTCGCTCGCGGCTTCCACCAAGGGCTTCAGCTTGAATGCCTGCTTGCTCGCCACGGCATCGTTCAGGATATCGGCGACCTCGACCCGCTCCGCATACGGGGCTTCGCCGCCACGGTGCAACTGCGCGAGCACCTTGTTCATGCGGGTGACCGCGCTCGCCACCGTTTCGAGCATGTCTGCCTGGAACTCTGGATTGTGCTTGTGTTTCTCCGCGTTGGCGAGCAGCAGCGACAATTGGGCCACGAGATTCTTCAGATCGTGGATGACGAAGGTGCTGGTGCGGTTGAAGGATTCGAACTGTCGCGCCACGATGAGCTGGTTCGATGCACGCATCTGCGCGAGGTGCGCCGCGGCCTGGCGGGCGGCGACCTTGAGCAGATCGCTGACTTCCCAGTTGAAGCTGATCCGCGCGAGCGAATGCTTGAGGATGACGAAGCCCAGCAGCTCCTCGTGCAGCAACAGCGGGACGACGAGCCAGGCGTCCTCCGCCTCGCGGATCCAGACGGGCAGTTCGAGCTCGCCGTAGAGCTGCGGACGGACCTGCATCTCGTCCAGGTCGATTACCCACTGTTTTGCGCCAAGCCATTCGATGAAAGGGGATTCGGCGTCCTCGCTGCCGCCGACGTCGCTCCAGTTCCAATGCGCGGCACGCTGATAGCCGGCTGCGCCCTCGCGCATCCAGAGTGCGCCGCCCGGGCTGTCCAGCAGCTTTGCCAGCGCCTCGACGGCGCGTTCGGACAGCTGCTCGCCCGGCTGTCCTTCCGAGAGCGTGCGCGTGAACTCGAGCCATTCCTTGCGGTAGTCGTATCGATAGCTGAAGAAGTGCTTGGACAGGAAGACCCGCAGTCGCGCCCGCAGTGTGCCGGAAAACATGAGCAGCACCAGCAGCATGGCCGCCGCGAAGAGGAACACCGCAAGCACGACCTCGCCCCATTCGCCGCCAAAGAGGCGCAGGTAGTAGCCGGCCCCCGCCATCAAGAGGAGGTAGATCCCCGAGGCGAGGAGGGTCGCGGTATGGAAGACCATGCTGCGCGAGAGGCCGACGGGTGCCGCCCACTTGGGATTGCGCGCCGCCGAGATCGCAATGAGGGGTGCGACGAGCGTGGCGACGTAGCCGCGCGCGGCCCACACCCGCGCATCCAGCGCGTTGAAGAGTGCGGCGCTGGCGAAGAGGAAGAGGTCGTATGCGAAGAGCCCGCCCAAACCCAGGCAGAGGAACTTGATCGCCCAGCGGTCCTCCGGGCGGGTGCTGCGGTAGACCTGCTCGACCAGCACCAGCCCCATCACCGTGAGGAGCACCAGTCCCACGTTGCCGGCGGTGCGCAGGATCTCCGGCGTGGCGGGACCATGGACCGGCAGGATGCTGGCGGCGAGCAGCCCGCCGACGAGCAGGGCGCCGGACGCGCGGATGAGACGCAGCGGCGCTGGCAGGCTGGCGTCTTGCGGCAGGCGCAGGCGGAGGATATAGAGCAGCAGGGCAAGCCATGCCCCGTTGCGGGTGACTTCGGCGGCGACGCCGAGCCGGGACGGCAGCAGTTCCCAGGCGGCGAGACCGGAGAGGGCGCCCCAGGCGGCGCTGAGCACGGTGGCGAGAACCAGCAGGCGGCCTTGCGGGCGCCGCCGCCAGCTGACGGCGATGAGGATGCTGAGCCCCAGATAGGCCAGCGCCGCGGCGCTATAACCGACGGTGGCGAGGAGCTGCAGGATCTCGGTCATGGGTGGTCTCGAAGGGGAGGATCAGCGGACGCCCTTTCCCCACAAAACCACTTGCGCCGTCTGAAACAGGATCATGAGATCCAGGAACAGGCTGTGGTTCTTCACGTAATACAGGTCGTACTGCAACTTGTGCTTCGCGTCTTCGTCGGTCGCGCCGTACGGGTAGCGGACCTGCGCCCAGCCGGTGATGCCGGGTTTGACGGTATGGCGCACTCCGTAATAGGGGATCTTCTGCGCCAGATCCTCGACGAAATAGGGGCGCTCCGGGCGCGGGCCGACAAAGCTCATGTCGCCGAAGAACACGTTGAAAATCTGCGGCAGTTCGTCGATGCGGGTGCGCCGGATGAAGCGTCCGGTGCGCGTCACCCGACTGTCGTTCTGCCGCGCCCAGAGCGGTTTGCCGTCTTTTTCCGCGTTGACGCACATGCTGCGGAACTTGAGGATGACGAAAGCGCGCCCTCCCTGGCCGACACGCTCCTGGCGATAGAGGACGGGCCCCGGGCTTTCCAGCTTGATGAGCAGGGCCGCCAGCATCATGACCGGCAGGCTGACGGCCAGTATCGCCGCGCTGACGACCAGATCGAAAAGGCGCTTCGCCGTGTCGCGCAGCATGCCCTGGTGAAAGCCTTCGGAGAGGATCATCCAGCTCGGGTTCATGGAATCGAGCTCCAGATGGCCGTTCTCGCGTTCGAAGAAGCTCGAGAGTTCCAGGACGCGGACGCCCTGGAGTTTGCACTTGAGGAGTTCCTGCATGGGGACGCCGCCCCGGCGGTCGCGCACGGCGAGGACGATTTCGCTGATCTGGAGGCGGGAAACCAGTTCGGACAACGGTTCTTCGCTGTCGAGAATGCGGCCATGGTCGACGAAATGATGACTGCCCCCCATCGGCAGATAACCGACGACCTGGGCGTTGCTCGCATGGCCGCACTTGGCCAGCAGGGTCTCGATGTGGGACGCCCGGCTGCCGGTGCCAAGGACCAGGATGCGCGACTTGAGTGCGCCGGTGCGCGCCCAGCCGACGAAGAGTGCGCGGCTGAGCAGGATGCCGAGAAGCGCGATGCCCAGAGAGAGCAGGAAGGCGCCACGGCCGACCAGCAGCGCGGGGATGAAATAGAAGAGCAGACTCATGGCCAGCAGGCCCAGTCCGAAACTCAGGCCGATGCGCTGCAGCAGGGCGCGTACGCCGCCCTGCCATTCGAGATCGTACAGGCCGCTTGCGGTCATCAATCCGAGCATGACGGCCACGAAGGTCAGCGCCTTGGGCAAGAGCGGCTGGAGATCCGCCGGAATCACGCCCGTGTCGTGGAAGCGCGCGTTGACGCCGAGATAGATCGCGCCGCCGAGAACTGCCGACTCGAACAGCAGCAGCAGCAGCAGGTTGCGCGGTATGTAGTGGCGGAAGAATCGAATCACAGCTTTTTCATCCGGAATGCGGTGGGCAACGAGAGGTTCAGCATCTTCCGTGCCAGTGTGGCCCGCGGTCGGGTACTCAGGCCAGTGCCCTGACCTGGGGTAGGCGTGCACGCCGTGGGCTCCCATCCGCCTGGGTGCGTTTCATGTTGCGCAACTCGGAAGCCGGATAGACGACGATGTCGACCGATGCGCGCGGATCGCCGATGATGAAGCGTGGATGGGTCCGCCCCGGCGCGTCCGGAGCGCGAAATTCGCCCGCGTGATAGGGTATTTCCATTCCCATCAGCAGGAACTCGAGGGCCTTCTGCTCATCGGTGAACAGCTGCAGATTGATGTCTGCGTGTGGCCCGGCAGTGCCGTTGAGCACCGGCCCCGTGAGATGAGGGTCGTAGTCGGCCAGCCTTTCCATGTAATCGATCGCGACCTGCCGCAGCAGGGCGAGTTGCGCGCGCGTGGCGTCGGCCCGATACAGCGCCTGGTAGCTGCGCAGCGCCTCCTCGACCTGCTGGTTGTCCGGCAGGTTGCCGCTGTCCGCCACGCCCAGCTGCCGCGCGGCTTTGCGTTTCGCGCTTCCGTAATCGAGACTGCCGTCCTCGGCCAGGATGCGAGCGGCCGCATGGGCGATGTGACGGCGCATGGCTTGGTGCTTCATTGCTGTACCCAGGGAATGAATGTCATCGGCTCCGCCTTTTTTGCCGATTCGCCCGCGGGCGGCGCGTCCTGCGGGTCGGCCGGACCCGCAGGATCGGCCGGCGCCGGGTGCACGTCCGGCGCGAAGGGATCGTCGGGGTTGGTTTCCCATTGGGGGACCGGCGCCTCGGGGGGCGGGAACTCCTGGTAGAAATATTCGACGATACCCTTCTCGTCCGTGCCGAACACGCTGCCGAGTGCGGTCTCCGTCACGCGGTTGCCGCTCGTGGGGTTGATCTCGGCGCTGATGATCCCCGGTGGCATGGCCCATTCTCCCTGCGGCACGCCGCGGAGCGCGGACGTCATGAAGCTCATCCAGATGGGCAGTGCGGACTGCGCGCCGGTTTCCCGGCGCCCCAACGAGCGGGGCTGATCGAAGCCCATCCAGGTGATCGCGACGAGATCGGGCGTGTAGCCCGAAAACCACGTGTCGCGAGAATCGTTGGTGGTTCCGGTCTTCCCGGCGAGATCGCTGCGCCCGAGCCGGCCTGCGCGTGCCGCGGTCCCGTAGCGGACCACGTCCTGCATCATGTGGGTCATCAGCCAGGCGTTGCGCGGATCGATCACGCGCGGCGCATCCCCCCCGGCTCGCGGCGGACTGGCCTTCATCACGAGCTTTCCGGTCTGGTCATAGACCTTGTCGATGAAGTAAGGCTGGATGCTGTAGCCGCCGTTGGCAAAGACGCTGTAGGCCGCGGCCATCTGCAGCGGCGTGACGCTGCCCGCACCCAGGGCCATGGTGAGATACGGAGGATGGCGCGCCGGATCGAAGCCGAAACGGCGGATGTAATCGCGCGCGTAGAACGGGTCGATGCTCTGCAGGATCCGGATCGACACGAGATTGAGCGACTTGGTCAGCGCCGTGCGCATCCGCACGTGCCCGCTGGTCGTGCCATCGTAGTTCTTGGGTTCCCACGCGGTACTGCCGGTTTCCGCGGCGGTCAGCGACAGCGGCGCATCATCGATGATGGTCGCGGGCGTGTAGCCTTTTTCCAGCGCAGCCGAGTAGATGAAGGGCTTGAAGCTGGACCCCGGCTGGCGCCATGCCTGGGTTACCCGGTTGAACTTGTTGCGGTTGAAGTCGAAACCTCCGACCAGCGCCGTGATGGCGCCGCTCTTCGGGTCGAGCGCGACCAGCGCGGCTTCGACTTCCGGTAGTTGCACGAGCCGCCATTGCGGTTTCTTGCCACCCACCGCCTGGACGCGGACTACCGCACCCGGGGTGAGCGCGCGCCCCTTCTTGGCTGCGCTCCAGTTCGCGACCCACTTCAGTGACTGGCCGGAGATCTCGGCGATCGTACCATCCTGCAGTTGGGCGCGGACGAGTCCGGCATCCGCACTGAGTACCACGGCCGGCAGCATCTCGCTGACAGGCGGCAGGTCGGCGAGCGCGTCGGCGATGGCGGTGTTGCGCTGTGCTGCGTCGCCCGGCAGAACGATCTGTTTTTCCGGCCCGCGATAGCCATGGCGCCGATCGTAGTCCGCGACGCCTTCCCAGACGGCGAGATTGGCGGCGCGCTGCTGCTCGGCGACCAGCGTGGTGACCGCCTTGTATCCCGAGCTGTAGATGGCCTCCCCGTACTTTTCGAACAGCGCCTGGCGGACCATCTCGGCCGCGTAGTCGGCCACGACGTCCGTCTGCCGCCGTGGAGGACGGATCACCAGCTTCTGGGCGACGGCGGCCTTGCGTGTCGCCTCGTCGATGAACTTGAGCGTGTGCATGCGGCCCAGCACGTATTCCTGGCGTGCCTTGGCGCGCGGGAAATTGACCACCGGGTTGTAGCGCGAAGGGGCTTTGGGCAACCCCGCCAGCATGGCGAATTCGGCCAGCGAAAGCTCCCGCATCGGCTTGCCGAAATAGGTGTTGGCTGCGGCCTCGAAACCGTAGGCGCGTTGTCCGAGGTAGATCTGGTTGATGTACAGCTCGAGGATCTTGTCCTTCGACAGGCTGTGTTCGATCTTCATCGCCAGCATCGCTTCGGATAGCTTGCGGCTGAAGGTTTTCTCATTGGACAGGAAGAAATTGCGCGCGACCTGCATGGTGATGGTGGAGGCGCCTTCCTTGACGCCACCCGACAGCAGGTTGGAACCGGCGGCCCGCAGCACGCCGAGGGTGTCGACGCCGCCATGGGTGTAGAAGCGCTCGTCCTCCGCCGCGATGATCGCCTGCTTCATGTAGGCGGGAACCTTGTCGATGGCGACGAAGGCGCGTCGTTCCTCACCGAACTCGCCGATCAGTGCGCCATCCGCGGTGTAGACCCGGAGCGGCTGCTTGGGCTTGTAGTCGGTAAGTGCCTCGAGGGGCGGCAGGTTGGGGTAGATCAGCGCCGCTGCGAGGCCCGCCAGCGCGCTTCCCACCACCCCGAGACTGACGATCAGGGCGAGCGCGTAGTGCCACCATTTGGAAAACATCAAGTTCCTTCGAAGTGAAGTCTAAAGTTTTTGGCGATTATAGGCGCTAGTGGTGTCGGAAGCGGGGCGCAGCGGTACGAGCCCCGGGGTCGGGGCGGGAAACCAAGCTTTGGAAACCGTGGGTTGCTGCCAACACAAGAAAGCACGCAAGAACGATCGGCACTCCACAGACACTTAAAAGGGAAAGACCGTTGCATCTCAACATCAATTTCGACTTTTTGTCGCCCAAGCGCCTGCCGATCATCGGGCTCGACATCAGCACGACCGCGGTCAAGCTGGTTGAGTTGTCCGACCTCGGCAAGGGGAGGCTGCGGCTCGAGCGCTACGTGATCGAGCCGATGCCCCGGGACGCGGTCGCGGACGGCAACATCGCCAACCTCGATCAGGTCGCCGATACGGTGCGCACCGCCTGGAAGAACCTCCGGTCGGGCATCCGCAACGTCGTCCTGGCGCTGCCTTCGTCGGCGGTCATCAGCAAGAAGATTCTCGCGCCGGCGAACCTGAAGGGCATGGAACTGGAGGGCCAGGTCGAGACCGAGGCGAGCCAGGTGATCCCGTTCTCCCTGGATGAGGTCAACCTCGACTTCCAGGTACTCGGCCCCTCGCCCAGCGGTGCGGATGACATGCAGATACTGCTTGCCGCGGCGCGCAAGGAAAAGGTCGAGGAGCGGGTGGCCGTGGCCGAAGCCGCCGGTCTCAAGGCACTGATCATGGACGTCGAAAGTTACGCCACGCAGACGGCCTATGAGCAGATCGCCCCGCTGCTTGCGAACGAAGGCGTCGGCCTGACGGTGGCGATCGTCGACATCGGCGCGCATAAGATGGACGTCAACGTCCTCAACGACAACGAGTCGGTGTACTTGCGCGAGCATGCCTTTGGCGGCGACCAGCTGAACAACGAGATCGCGCGCCGCTACGGAATGAGCAGCGAGGAGGCCGACAACGCGAAGCGCAAGGGAACGCTGCCGGACACCTACGAAGCCGAGGTGCTGCAACCCTTCGCCGAGACGCTCGCGATGGAAATCACACGCGCCCTGCAGCTCTTCACGACGTCCACGCAGTATCGCAAGGTCGACCAGATCCTGCTGGCCGGCGGCTGCGCCACGATACCGGGCATCGACCGCACGGTAGCGCAGCGGACCGGAACGGCGACGATGATCGCGAATCCGTTCACCAGCATGGTCATCGGCTCCAAGATCCGTCCCCAGGCCCTGGCTGCGGATGCACCTTCCCTTTTCGTCGCCTGTGGCCTCGCCATGCGGAGGTTCGACGCCCAATGATTCGCATCAACCTACTCCCCCATCGTGAACTTGCACGTGCGGCCCGCCGACGCCAGTTCAACGTCCTGCTCGCGATCGCGGTCGTGACCGGCGGGCTGATCGTGGCGCTCGGCCACATTTTCATTGAGGCGCGGCAATCCGCCCAGGATGAGCGTAACGCGTTTCTCGAGCAGGAGATCGCCAAGCTCGACAGCCAGATCGGCGAGATCAAGAAAATCCGCGAACAGACGCAGGCCCTGCTCGAGCGCAAGCAGGTCGTGGAGACGCTGCAGGCGAACCGCACCGAGGTGGTCCATCTGGTCGACCAGATGATCCGCTTGCTGCCGGACGGTCTGTACCTGAAGTCGTTCAAGCAAGTGGGCGACGTGGTCACCATCAACGGCTATACGCAGTCGAGTGCCCGCGTGTCGACCCTGATGCGCAATTTCAACGATTCCGAGTGGTTCGATTCGGCCAACCTGGTCGAGATCAAGGCGGCCACCGTGAACAATCTCCGCGCCAACGAATTCGTGCTCACCGTCAAGCAGACGCGCCAGCAGGCGGAGACGGCCGATGACAAGGAGCACAAGGCATGAATCTGGGCGAGCTCAACAACCTGGACCTGAAAACGCTGGCGGACTGGCCGCTGCCGACCAAGCTGGTCGCGCTCGCACTCCTGTGTGCCGCGATCGTCCTCGCAGGGTGGTGGTTCGACTGGCGCGGCGGCATGGAAAGTCTGGATGCCGCGAAACAGCGGGAGACCGAGCTGCGCGGCGTGTTCACCACGAAGAAGGGTCAGGCGATCAACCTCGAAGCGTACAAGAAGCAGCTCGCGGACATCGAGCAGGCCTTCGGCGCCCTGCTCAAGCAACTGCCCAACAAGCAGGAAATGGATGCGCTGATCACCGACGTCAACCAGGCCGGTCTGGGGCGCGGGCTGCAGTTCGACCTGTTCCGGCCCGAGGGGGAAACCGTGTCCGAGTTCTATGCGGAGACGCCGATCCAGGTGAAGGTCACGGGCGGGTATCACGATGTCGCGGCGTTCGTCAGCGACGTCTCCAAGCTTTCGCGCATCGTGACCATGCAGAACATCGGCATGGAGCCGAGCAAGGATGGCGCGCTCAACATGGACGCGGTCGTCAAGACCTATCGCTACCTCGATGAGGAGGAGGTCGTCGCCCGCAAGCAGCAAGCCCAAGCCAAGGAGCCGAAGAAATGAGGAAGCAACTGGCCGGTATCATGATCGCGCTGGCACTGGCAGGCTGCGCCGGCGACGGCACGGATGACCTCCGGGTCTTCGTCGCCGAAAGCGGGCGCGACATGCAGGGGAAGATCGATCCCTTGCCGGAGGTCAAGGTGTATGAGCCTTTCACCTATGACGCATTCGATTTGCCCGATCCCTTCAAGCCCAGAAAGCTCGCCACGGGGGGTGGCGGGGGCGTGCAACCGGATCTCACGCGCCCCAGGGAGCCGCTCGAGACGTTTTCCCTGGAAACCTTGAAGATGGTGGGGATGGTGTCCAAGAAGGGAACGATCCATGCGGTCATCAAGACGCCGGACAACACCGTTTATCACATCAGGAAGGGCAACTACGCCGGCCAGAATTACGGCCTCGTGACGGGGATCAGCGACAGCGAGGTCACGCTGCGCGAGATCATCCAGGATAGCGCCGGCGATTGGTCGGAGCGCATCAGCACCCTGATTCTGCAGGAATGACTTGTATAAAGAGGCTGACATGAAATTGCCGAGAACTGTCCAGAAAATCGCCCGCCACCTGTCGGGGTTTCTTCTCTTCGCCGGCCTGGTGGTCCCGGGTATGGCGTGGGCCGCGAACGCGGTCCAGAACGTCGAGGCCACCACCCTGCCGGGCGGCAAGGTGGTCGTCCGCGTCACGCTCCGTGATGCGCTTGCCAGCGTGCCCGCCGGCTTCACGACCGGCAGTCCGCCGCGCATCGCACTCGATCTGCCCGATACCCGAAACGGCATGAGCCGCAACGCGATCGAGGCCAACCTCGGGCCGCTGGTCAACGTGAACGTCGTCGAGGCCGGCACGCGTACGCGCCTGGTGCTGAATCTGAACAAACCGGTTGGTTACGACGCGCGGGTCGACGGCAAGTCGCTGTCCATTTCGCTCGGCGAGGGTGTCGCCACGGCGGCGCCGCTGAACACCAGCCCCCGTTTTGCACAGGCGACATCGGGGACGGCCCGCCACAGCGTGCGCGACGTCGATTTTCGCCGTGGTGCTGCCGGTGAGGCGCGCATCGTGACGACGCTTTCCGAGGCCCAGACCGGTATCAACATCCGCCAGCAGGCCAACGGGGTGGTCGTCGACTTCATCGGCACGGATGTTCCGCAGGCCCTGCGGCGCCGCCTGGACGTGGCTGATTTCGGAACGCCGGTCCAGACCGTCGAGACCTATGCGCTCGGTGACAATACCCGGATGGTGATCCAGCCGCGCGGCGAGTGGGAATATTCGGCGTATCAGACCGACAACAGCTTCATCGTCGAAGTGAAGGGCGCGACCGACGGCCAGAAAAGAACCGGCGACGGCAAGGTGAAGTACGTCGGTGAAAAACTCTCGCTCAACTTCCAGAACGTCGAAGTGCGTTCCGTCCTGCAGGTCATCGCCGATTTCACGGGCCTGAACATCGTCGCCAGCGACACCGTCGGCGGCAATCTCACCCTGCGCCTGAAGGATGTGCCCTGGGACCAGGCCCTCGATCTGATCATGCAGGCCAAGGGGCTCGACAAGCGACGCAACGGCAGCGTCATCTGGGTCGCACCTCGGGATGAACTGATGGCGAAGGAGAAGCTCGAGAACGAGGCCAAGTCCGCATTGGTCGATCTCGAGCCGCTCAGCACCGAGTACATCGCCCTGAACTACCTGCGTGCGGACGAGGCACAGACCATGCTGTACGGGTTCGCGGGCGGCGCGTTCCTCGCATCGGCGCGCAACAATGCCGTCAACTGCTCCGCACAGGCGCAGGGTTTGGGCGGTGCGGCTGCGACACAGGCATCGCAGCGAGGGCAGCAGAATCAGGGCGGCGAGAGCGACCAGAAGATGCTCACCAAGCGGGGGCGTGCGACCTACGAACTGAAGACCAACACCCTGATCATCACGGACACCCCGAGCAAGATCCAGGAAATCCGCGAGCTGCTTGCGCGGCTGGACGTTCCCGCGCGCCAGGTCATGATCGAGGCGCGTGTGGTGGTCGCAACCGATGGGTGGAGCCGCGATCTCGGTGCGCGTTTGTGGTTCAACCAAGCGAGCACGCGCGAAGTCTTCACCGATTCCCACCGTGCCGGTGCGGAAGGCTACGGGCAGGCGCTGCCGGGCGTCATCGGCGCGGCTGACGTGGTGCTCTCGCTGCTCAATCTCGAGAACGGCAACCTGCTGGGCCTCGAACTGCGTGCGCTCGAGGCGGAGAACAAGGGCAAGGTGATCTCCAACCCCCGGGTCATGACGTCGAACCAGAAGCCGGCGGTGATCCTCAACGGTACCCAGATCCCGTACATCACGCCGGGTACGGCGAACAACCCGGCGACGGTGACGTTCAAGGACGCCTTCCTGTGTCTGCTGGTCGACCCGCAGATCCTCAACAACGACGCGATCGTCCTGACGGTCGAGGTGCAGAAGGACGCCGTGCGCGACATCGCGAACATTGGCGACAACCCGGCAATCGACACCAAGCGCATCAAGACGCAGGTCCGTGTGAACAACGGCGAGACGCTCGTGCTGGGCGGCATCTTCGACGGAAGCGAAGCGTCGACGGTCAGCAAGGTGCCGCTGCTGGGTGACGTACCGGTGCTGGGCAACCTGTTCAAGACGACCGGCAAGGAAACGGCGAAGACCGAGCTGATCATCTTCATCACCCCGCGCATCATCGATGAGCGGCTGGCGATGCGCTGAGTCGAGTTGTCATTCGGAAGCGCGGGCTCGTCCCGCGCTTTTTTTTCCCGCGTGAACGGCTCCGTGCAGGCCGCACAATTAGAATGGCGCGATGGGCAAGCGAGACAATCTTTTCCTCGTCGGTCTCATGGGAGCAGGCAAGACGACCGTGGGGCGCCTGCTGGCCCGGCACTACGGCTGCACCTTCCATGATTCAGACCACGAAATCGAGGCACGCACGGGCGTTCGCATTCCCGTGATTTTCGAGATCGAGGGCGAGGCCGGCTTCCGCCGCCGCGAGGAGGCGGTCATCGCGGATCTCACCACCTTGTCCGGTATCGTGCTTGCCACCGGTGGCGGCGCGGTGCTGTCTGCAGCGAATCGCGAAAATCTTCGGAAGAACGGCACGGTCGTCTATCTGTGCGGCACACCCGAGCGCCTGTTCGAGCGCACCCGGCACGATCGCAACCGGCCGCTGTTGCAGACTGAAGATCCTCTCGGCCGTCTGCGCGAGCTTTATCGGCAGCGCGACCCGCTCTATCGGGAAATTGCGGACGTCATCGTGGATACCGGGCGCCAAGGGGTCGGGAGCATGACGCGTGTGCTGTGCGGCAAGATCGACCTGTTACGCGCCGGTCTGGAGGATCGCGACGGATCCGGTGGAAACACTTCCGCGTCTTGAACCGCGTGGCCAGACGGGTGGACAAACGGCCAGCGTGCGCGTTGGGGGCATTACGCGGTACCGGGAAAACCGTGCGCGCCCTATCCCGTTCCCGGGAGATCCGTTCGGAACATCGGTCGTCCCGCGCCCGCGGTCGGATGGACTGTCAGGATGATTCTTCCGCCGACCGGGTTCCGGCCTGCGGGTCCGATGTCTGCAGGGTGGATGCAGCCGGAAGTGTGCGGCTGCGGATATCCGAAAACAGCCACGGCAACAGCCAGCCTGTGACCACGAAGGCGACGTCGGTGAGATCCGCGAAACGCCCGGGAATCGATTGCTGCCTCCATTCGAGCGCAAACGCGAACACGGCGAGCAGCATACCGCCCACGAGCATGATCCATGGGCGCCGGCGCCAGGGCGACGCCCATCGCGCCATGAGTCCCAGGGCCATGAACGGCCATAGCGTTTCCAGGATGTCGAGCATGCCGCCGACGGTGCCGACCTGGCCACGGAACGGCACCCAGTTGATGGCCGAGAGGGCCGATCCCGTGCCCGGTTCGAGCTGAGAGAGTCCATACGCAGCCGGCAGGGCGATCGCCGTGTACGCCATGCCGCCCGCCGGACTGCGCGATCGCAGTATCCCCAGGAGCATGATCGCCGCTGCCCAGCCGGCCAGGGCTTCCAGGGTCAGCTGCCGGCCGACGGCTGGTACCTTGTAGACGAGCACCGCGAGCGAAAATGCCGCGAAGAGCCACAGTGCGGCACGCCGCTCGATCCGGTGGACGAGGAGGCCGAGGGCGAGAATCTGCAACGCTGATTCGGCTGCCCGGAGCGTGTCGAAGGTCGAAGGATCACGCAGCGTGTGCGCGATCGGCTTGAGGCCGGACCTGAGATTGCCCACGTCGAGCGAAGGCACGAAGGGGGCGATTTGGGTAAAGGCCCACAGTGCCAGGATGGTCAGGGCGAGATTGGCGAGCGCCCCGTCGATAAACCATGCCTCTCGCAGCTGCCGGAGGGAACGACCGGCGGCGGAACGCGGGTCGAGTGCAGTCGCTACGAACGCCCCCATGGCTGCCCCGGCAGTGTTGGCGATCCAGTCCAGCGGTGACGGCACACGGCTGGGCAGGGCGGACTGCAAGGTTTCGAGGGCAAAGCTGAGGGCGCTGCCCAGGCTGACCGCGAGCACGACGGCGATGAGCAAGTTCGTCCGCAATCGCAGCCATAATGCCGTGAGCAAACCGAGGGGTGCGTAGGCCAAGACATTCACCAGCAGGTCGGTTCGGGAAGGGCTTCGCGGCCAGGGTGCCGTGATAGGATTCGCCCACTCCAAGGGCGGAAACGTCCACTCCCAGAGGGGAAAGAGCGTCCCGTAGACGATCAGCGCGCCGTATAAGACGGCGAGCCAGAGCGTTGCCGAGCCTGAGCGCCGGGACGAAGGGATCGCGTGTTCAGAGGGCATTTTTCAGTTCCAGAAAACGAAGCATGAGCGCACAAGTGATAGATGTCTTCAACGGAGATGCCGATGGCATCTGCGCCTTGCATCAGCTCCGGCTCGCGGATCCGGCGGAATCCGAACTGGTCACCGGCCCCAAGCGCGACATCGCCCTGCTCGATCGGGTGGCTGCAGGGGCGGGCGATCGCGTCACCGTGCTCGACGTCGCGCTGTCGAAGAATCGCAAGGCACTGGATCGGCTGCTGGCCGCCGGCGCATTCGTGCGCTATTTCGATCATCACCAGCCTGGCGAGATTCCCGTGCATCCCAATCTCGCCGCCCATATCGATATCGATGCGAACGTCTGTACCAGTCTGCTGGTCGACGATTTCCTCGGCGGCAGCCGGCGGGTGTGGGCGGTGACGGCCGCATTCGGAGACAACCTCGCGGACGCGGCCCGCCAAGCCGCGACGCCGCTGGGTCTGACCGCCGACCAACTGGCGCAGCTGCAATCGCTGGGTGAGTGCCTCAACTATAACGGCTATGGGGAGACAATCGACGATCTGTTCTTCCACCCGGCCGAGCTCTATCGGGTCTTGCGGCCCTTCGAGGACCCCTTCGCCTTCATTGCAGAATCCGCGGCCTACCGGACGCTCAAGGCCGGCTACGAGGATGACATGGCCCGGGCATTCGGGGTTCCCGCTGCCGAGACACGCCCGGGCGGCCGCATTTTTCTCCTGCCTGCCGGGAAGTGGGCGCGGCGAGTTTCCGGTGTCTTCGGCAATGCGCTCGCAGTCGCTTCTCCGTCACAGGCGCATGCCGTACTCACGGCCGGCGCAGGCGGCTACGTGGTGAGCGTGCGCGCGCCGCTGACGACGAAGGCCGGTGCGGACGAGCTTTGCAGCCGGTTCGAGGGGGGGGGAGGGCGCACAGCGGCGGCCGGGATCAACCACCTGCCGGATTCCGAACTTGATCGCTTCGTTGCCGCCTTCTTCGAGTCCTTTCCCTGAAGCGGGATTCCCCCGCGGCATTTCCTGGAGCTCAATGGTGAACCAACTGATCGCACCTTACGGCGGCACGCTCGTCAACCTCATCGATCCCGCGCGTACCGAGGCGCTGAAGCAGGAAGCATTGAGCCTGCCTTCGCTTGATCTGGACTGGCGGCAGCAGTGCGAACTCGAAATGCTGATGACCGGTGCGTACTCGCCGCTGACCGGTTTCATGACCCGCGCGGAGTGCGAGCGTGTCGAGACCCGGCGCGAGCTCGAGGACGGTACCTTCTGGCCGCTGCCCGTCACCCTCTCGTGCGATGCCAAGGCGGCGGACAGCCTCGAGCCGGGCGATCGGGTGGCGCTGCGTGATGGCGAAGGCTACATGCTTGCCGTACTGACGGTCGAGGATGCATGGCAGTCTGAAGGTCGTACGTATCTCGGCGGTGCCGTCGACGGCGTCGCGTTGCCGCCGCATCCTGATTTTGCCAACTTGCGTGCCACGCCGGCAGAACTGCGCGCGCAACTCACGCGCCGCGGCTGGCGGCGGGTGATCGCCTGGCAGGCGCGGCAGCCGATGCATCGCGCCCAGTTCGAGTTCTGCCTGAAGAGCTCGATCGAGAATGAGGCCAACCTGCTGCTGCATCCCCAGGTCGGTGGGGACATCATCGACGCGCCGGGATATTTCGGTCTCGTGCGGAGCTTTCTCGCGGTCCGCGACCGCTTCCCGTCGGCGACCACCCAGTTGTCGCTGCTGCCGTCCGCGCCGCGCCCGGCGACGGCCGATGCGCTGTTGCTGCGCGCGATCGTTGCGCGGAACTACGGTTGCAGTCTGCTGCTCGCGGGGGGCGAGCACCAGCCCGAGGGCGATTGCCGCCGCGGCGAGGACCTCGGCCTTCTCCACGCGGACCTTCCGGTCGCGGCCTTTGCCGAGCGGATCGGCGTCAAGCTCGTCCCCTATCCGCGCATGGTCTACGTCGAGGACTGCGCGGAGCACGTGCCCGAGGGGCAGGTACCGCCGGGCGCTCGCGTGCTCACGCTGTCGGGTGCGGAATTCCAGCGCAGGATGCGGGCGGGACTGAAAGTCCCCGACTGGTACAGTTTTCCCGAGGTGCTCGCGGAATGGCAGCGGCAGAATCCGCCGCGCGAACGCCAAGGCTTCACCGTCTTTTTCACCGGATTGTCGGGTGCCGGCAAGTCGACGCTCGCGCGCGCGCTTGCCGCACGCTTGATGGAAACGGGTGGCCGCTCGGTGACCCTGCTCGACGGCGACATCGTGCGACGCCATCTGTCGTCGGAACTCGGATTTTCGAAGGCGCACCGGGACATCAACGTGCGGCGTATCGGCTTCGTTGCCTCCGAGATCACGAAGAACTGCGGCATCGCCATCTGCGCGCCGATCGCACCCTATCGCCAGACGCGGCGTGGCGTGCGGGAGATGATCGAAGCGGTCGGCGGGTTCGTCGAGATTCACGTCGCCACGCCGATCGAGGTCTGCGAATCGCGCGACCGCAAGGGCTTGTATGCCAAGGCGCGCGCCGGGCTGATCCCGGAGTTCACCGGTGTATCGGACCCTTACGAGATTCCGGAGCAGCCGGAGCTGTCAATCGATACCAGCGGCGTCGGCATCGACGAGGCCGTGCAGCAGATCCTGCTCAAGCTGGAACGCGAAGGCTACCTGCGCTGATCGGCGACGGACCAAAGACGCGAGGCTATCGCGTTGCGGGCCATGGGGCGTGCACGGGCCGGATGAGCAGCGTTCCGGCGAGCATGCCCGCCGCGCTTGCGATCAGTCCGACGAACTGGGGGGGGAGCGAGGCATCGGGCGCGACGAGCTCCATCGCGACCCAGGCGATGAATCCCAGCGCGATCGACAACCCGGCGCCGAGATTGTTCGCCCGCTTCCAGTAAAGCCCGGCGACCAGCGGCACGAAGGCACAGGCCAGCGTCACCTTGTAGGCGTTGGCCACCATTTCGTGGATGCTGGTCTCGCTTTCGAGCGACCAGAGCGAATAGACCATGACCAGCAGCGCGAAGGCGACGACGACCGCGCGGGTGACCCACAGCAGCGTCGTCTCCGTCATGTGGTGATGCGGCATGAATTCCTTGATGACGTTCTCCGACAGGGTGACGGCGGGCGCGAGCAGGGTGCCGGACGCCGTCGACATGATCACCGACAGCAGCGCGCCGTAGAACACGATCTGGGCGTAGAAGGGCAGATGGGACTTGACGAAGGTCGGCAGCACGAGCTGGGCGTCCTCGGCCAGCAGCGTCGCACTCATCGCCGGATCGACGAGGGTCGCCGAATAGGTGAGATAGATCGGTATGGCGGCGAACAGGAAATAGAGCGAGCCGCCGATGACGGTCCCCCATACCGCGATCGTCTCGGTGCGGGCCGAGTTGGCGCGCTGGAACACGTCCTGCTGCGGGATCGAGCCCAGTCCCATGGTGAGAAAACCCGTGACGAAAGTGATGACCGCCGCCCATTCGAGAGGCGGCCAGAACTCGAACTTGCCGGCCGCCGCGGCATGCTCGACGACGGGCGCGATCCCCCCGACTTCCGGCATCTCGGCGACGAGTTTGGTGATCCACAGCAGACCGATCGCAATCACGGTCATCTGCACCAGCGTCGTCAGCGCGACCGACCACATGCCGCCAAACAGGGTGTAGAGCAGTACCACCGTCGCGCCGATGAGGATGCCTTCCTGCTGAGTGATGGCGTTGTTCGACAGCACGTTGAACACGAGCCCGAGCGCGACCACCTGGGCGGACACCCAGCCCAGATAGGAGAGCGCGATGGCCGCCGAGATGACCACCTCGACCGGGCGGTTGTAGCGCCGGCGGAAGAAGTCGCCGAGCGTCAGGAGCTTCATGCGGTAGAGCGGACGCGCGAAGAAGAGGCCGAACAGGATCAGCGCGAGCGAGGCGCCAAAGGGATCGGCGATCGTGCCGCCGAGATTCTCGTCGAGGAAGGTCGCGGGAATGCCGAGCACGGTTTCGGCGCCGAACCAGGTCGCGAATACCATCGCCACCACGACGATCATCGGCAGCGCGCGCCCGGCCGTGATGTAGTCGGCCGCGGTGTGGACCTTGGTCGCCGCGTAGAGCCCGATGCCGATCGACAGCACCAGATAGAGGATGACGAAACCGAGCAGGGTGTGATCCAAGATGCGAATCCTAGTCGAAGAACAAGAACGACACGCCGGCGACGAGCATCGCCAGCAGCGCCGCAATGATACCGAGCCAGCGGTTGCGCGCATGTTGCTGTCGCAGCAGTTCGGCGAGCCCGGTCGCCAACTGGGCGAGGCGGTTTTCGTTCAGCGCGTGATGGGCCAGACGCGGCAGCTGCGGCAGCAGGGCCGCCCATTTCGGCGCTTCGGCCTGCAGATTCCTGACCAGGGCACGCCAGCCCACCTGCTCGTCCATCCAGCGCTCGAGGAAGGGCTTGGCGGTCTTCCACAGGTCGAGATCCGGGTCGAGCTGGCGGCCGAGACCCTCGATGTTGAGCAGGGTTTTCTGCAGCAGCACCAGCTGCGGCTGGATTTCGACGTTGAACCGGCGTGACGCCTGGAACAGCTGCAGCAGGACCCGGCCGAACGAAATCTCCTTCAGCGGCCGGTCGAACACCGGTTCGCATACCGCGCGCACGGCCGCTTCGAGTTCGTCGACCCGCGTGTCGGGCGGTACCCAGCCGGATTCCAGGTGCGCCAGGGCCACGCCCTTGTAGTCGCGCCGGAAGAACGCGAGAAAGTTGCGCGCAAGATACTGTTTGTCGACTTCGGTGAGCGTGCCCATGATGCCGAAATCGAGTGCGATGTACTGGTCGTTCGCCGCACGCGATCTGCCGGGCGCACCAAGACCTGGCGTAGTGGCCGCGCCCGCGGGGCGGACCAGGATATTGCCGGGATGCATGTCCGCGTGAAAGAAGCCGTCGCGGAACACCTGGGTGAAGAAGATCTCCACACCCATGGCGGCGAGCCGGGGAACGTCGACGCCGGATTCGCGCAGGCGATCCACCTGGCTGACGGGGATGCCGTCCATGCGATCCATCACCATGACGTTCCGGTCGCAGTAATCCCAATAGACCTCGGGAACCAGGAGCAGCGGCGAATCCCGGAAATTGCGGCGCAGCTGCGAACAGTTTGCGGCCTCGCGCATGAGATCGAGCTCGTCCTCGAGATGCTTCTCGAATTCCGCGACCACTTCCCGCGGCCGCAGCCGGCGGCCGTCGGCAAACAGCCTCTCGATCAGGGTGGCGCCCGCGTAGAGGAGCGAGACGTCGTGCGCGATGACGGGCGCGATACCGGGACGCAGTACCTTCACCGCCACGGCGGTGCCGTCGTGGAGACGGGCGAAGTGCACCTGGGCAACCGACGCGGACGCGATTGGCGTGGGGTCGAACTCGGCGAAGACCTCGGCGATCGGCCGCCGGTACGACGCCTCGAGTGCCGCGATCGCCTCCCCGGAGGGGAAGGGCGGGACACGGTCTTGCAGTTGGGCGAGTTCGTCGGCGATGTCGAGCGGAACGAGATCGCGGCGAGTCGACAGCATCTGCCCGAACTTGACGAAGATCGGCCCGAGCGCCTCCAGCGCGCGGCGCAGGCGCACGGCGCGCGGTTCGCTGAGCGGACGCCAGAAGAGCAGCGCCCGCACCACCCAGCGCAGCGGTTTGACGCGTTCGTGGCCGAGAAAGAATTCCTCCAGCCCGAAACGCAGGCCGATGGCGAGAATGCGGGCGAGGCGCAGCAGCTTCATGCCGCGAGCGCTTCCAGTCGCCTGAGGCGGGCCTCCATCCGCGCCGCGTCGTCGGCCAGGTCGTCGACGGCGCGGTTGAAGCGCGCCACGTCGACCGCGCGCGCCATGAGCTCGGTTTCCTCGACCAGATATTCGCTCGCCGTGTGGCCGAAGGTCGAGACGGCCTGGCCGATGCCGGCGAGTGCGTCGCGGCCGAACGCGTGCAGGCGGTGGGCCGCGGCGTCGCCAACCCAGGGCGCGAGGTCGGCCTCAAGGTCCCAGTCGAGCTGGCGGAATACCCGGTCGAGCGTGGAGAGCAGCGCGGGGTCGCCGCTGTAGTCCGCGTCGCGCAGAGCCTCGCGGCCCGCAAACGGGAGCCGGACGATGAGCGCGGGGGTGGGACGGATCACCGCGTCGGGCGTCTCGATCGGCGCTTCCGAAAAGCACCCGTCCTCGGCGATGCGGAAGTCGAACCGCGCGAGCACGAGGTCGAAGCGCACGGCGGCACCCGCGTGGCGGGCGAGCGCCTCCGCCGCACCCGGTGCCTGCCGCAACAGATGGTTGAGGCCCCGCTCGATGAGACCCGCGGTGATCACACCTTGAAGCCCTTGTGCAGGGCGACCACGCCGGCGGTGAGGTTGTGGTAACTGACCTTGGCGAAGCCGGCCGCTTCCATCATGGCCTTCAATTCCTCCTGGCCGGGATGCATGCGGATCGACTCTGCGAGGTACTGGTAGCTGCCGGGGTCGTTTGCGACGAGCTTGCCCATGAGCGGCAGCAGCTTGAACGAATACAGATCGTACGCCGGCGCAAGCGGCTTCCATACTCGGGAAAACTCCAGCACCAGCAGCCGCCCGCCGGGCCGCAGCACGCGATGCATCTCGGTGAGCGCCTGATCCTTGTGCGTCATGTTGCGAAGCCCGAACGCGACCGAGACGCAATCGAAATGGTCATCGGGGAAGGGCAGGCGCTCACCGTCGCATTGCACGGCCGGTGGCGTCTGGCCCTCGTTGAGCATGCGGTCGCGGCCCTCGCGCAGCATCGAGAAATTGATGTCGGTGAGGAAGACGGTGCCGGCGTCGCCGACTTCCTTCAGGAACAGGCGCGTGAGGTCGGCGGTACCACCGGCGACGTCGAGCACCTTCATGCCCGGCCGCAGCCCGGCCTGCGCCACGGCGAAACGTTTCCAGAGCCGGTGCAGCCCGCCCGACATCAGGTCGTTCATCAGGTCGTACTTGGTCGCGACCGAATGGAAGACATCGGCGACCTTGGCGGCTTTCTCGGATTCGGCGACCTGTTTGTAACCGAAGTGGGTGGTCTTATCCATGGCGGCGGACGACGAGGAAATGCCGGAATTCTACCAGCGCGCACCTCGGCGAGGGTTCGGGATGCGCGCGCGTGTCATAAATTGGTCATACTGCCGTCATAGGATGGCCATCATCCAAACAAGGTTTGAATCGCAATGGCTGCCAATATTCTGCTGGTCGAAGACGAGCCCGGGATCCAGGAACTGCTGAAGTTCAACCTCACGCAGGCGGGACATCAGGTGACTGCCGCCGGTGACGCCGAGCACGCGCTGAAATTTCTGAGGAGCACGTTGCCCGATGTGATCCTGCTCGACTGGATGCTGCCCGGGATGTCGGGCATCGACCTGTGCCGGCGCCTGCGCAACGATGAGCGCTACCAGCCGATTCCCATCATCATGCTCACGGCGCGGGGTGAGGAGCGCGACAAGGTACTCGGACTCGATACCGGCGCCGACGACTACATCACCAAGCCGTTCTCGCCACGCGAGCTGGTGTCCCGCATCAAGGCCGTGCTGCGGCGCCGGGCGCCACAGATGACGGACGAGCCGGTGGAAGTCGACGGGCTGCGCCTGGATCCTGCCAGCCACCGCGTGCAGGGACACGGCCAGGCGCTCGAACTCGGGCCGACCGAGTTCCGGCTGCTGCACTTCTTCATGACCCATCCCGAGCGCGTCTATTCACGCGCGCAGCTGCTCGACCAGGTCTGGGGGGACGACGTCTTCGTCGAGGAGCGCACGGTGGATGTCCATATCCGCCGCCTGCGGCTTGCGTTGGAGCCGTCCGGCCATGCCGGGATGATCCAGACCGTGCGCGGCGCCGGATATCGCTTTTCCGCCACGACGGGTTGATAATCGGGCCAGTTTGGTAAGCTGGCTCTCATGATGGGTTTCTGGTGGCGTCCGCTCGGCGTGCTCGCCGGCACATTGTTCGTGGCGCTGATATTGTGGGCGGCATCCGGCTGGGTCGCGGCCCTGGGGTTCCTGGCCGGCATCCAGGCCGTCGTCATGCTGCGCCGCCTGTGGCAGGAATTCCGCCTGTCGCGCTGGCTCGAGAATCCGGACGAAGTGGAGCCGCCGGACGCCACGGGAACCTGGGGCGACATCTTCTACCGCCTGCAGAAGCTGCAGCGCCGCCAGCGCCACAGCCGTAGCGAACTCACCAATGCGCTCGAGCGTTTCGAGCACGCCGCCCAGGCGGTGCCGGACGCGATGGTCATCCTCAACTCCACGGAACAGATCGAGTGGTGCAATCCGGCCTCGCGCAAGTACATGGGGCTCGATTGCGAGCGTGACCGGGGGCAGTTCATCCGCTACCTCATGCGGCAGGCATATTTCCTGGATTTTCTCGACGCCGGGGATTATTCCCGGCGACTCGTCTGCAAGTCGCCGGTCAACCGCGAGATCACGCTCTCGGTGCAACTGGTGCCGTTCGCCGAGTCGCGCAAGCTGCTGCTCGCGCGCGACATCACGGACCTCGAGCGCGTCGACGCGATGCGGCGCGACTTCATCGCCAATGTGTCGCACGAGCTGCGCACTCCGCTGACGGTGGTCGGCGGCTTCGTCGAGACCCTGGTCGAGGCGTCCGACTTGCCTGCTGCGGAAGCCCGCCGCTATTTCCATCTGATGCTCGACCATACCCGGCGCATGCAGCATCTTCTGGATGACCTTCTGACGCTGTCGCGCCTTGAAAGCAACGACCACGACCTCGAGGACGAGATCGTCGACGTGCCCGAGATGGCGCGCGCGCTCAAGGCCGAAGCGGAATCGCTGAGCCGGGGGCGCCACCGGGTCAGCCTGAAGCTCGACAGCGACGCTTCGCTCAAGGGCAACCTGCAGGAAATCCGCAGCGCGCTCGGCAACCTGGTATCGAACGCGGTGCGTTACACGCCGGATGGCGGCGAGATCGCACTGAGCTGGCGCGAAAGCGGCAGCGGCGAGGGCATATTCACCGTCCGTGACACGGGCGAGGGGATTGCGCTCGAACACATCCCGCGCCTGACAGAGCGCTTCTATCGCATCGATCGCAGCCGTTCGCGCGAAACGGGCGGTACGGGACTCGGACTTGCGATCGTCAAGCACGTGCTGACCCGCCACGATGCGCGACTCGACATCCAGTCCACGCCCGGTCGCGGCAGCGCGTTCTCGGCGATTTTTCCCGCTTCGCGCATGCAGCCGCCGCCGCGTGCGGCGGCGGTCATTCCGGTTCCGGAGCCAGAGCAAGCCGCCGATTGAGCGCGTCGGCAAGCCGCGCCGTGAGATCCTCGCCGGGCGCCACCGGCGCATCGTTTCGCCGGCGCTCGCCCCACACGCTGTTGGGGAAGTGCGGATCGCCCGTGAAGCGAGCGATCACGTGCCAATGCAGGTGCGGCACCACGTTGCCGAGCGAGGCGAGGTTGATCTTGTCGGGTGCCATCACTTCGCGCAGCGCCGATTCAGAAGCCAGTACCACGCGCAGCAGCGCGGTCTGCTCCGCAGCGGGCAGATCGGTCATTTCCTTCACGTGTGCGTTAAGAATCACGCGCAGAAATCCCGGATAACCCGGTTCATCGACGAGGGCGACGCGGCAGAGCGCATCGCGCCAGAGCGTGATGCCGGCGTCGTTCCCGCACAGCGGGCAGGTGGGTGTCATGGAGAACCTTTCGGCAGGGGTGGGGATGGCTTCCATCGGAAAGGCGCCTTGACGATGGCGGCGAGACCATGGAGCAGAAGCTGGCCGGAATCGCGGCGCGAGCTGCGCGTCGCCCGTAGTGCGAGGTAGAAGGCGAGCGAGAAACTGACGGTCAGGTTGATGAACCCGATCAGCACGACGCCGGCGATCGACACGGCCACGACGGTCGCGGGCAGTTGCCAGTCGAATGCGTGCCAGGCGTATCCGAAGTTGGCGGCGGAAAAAGCAATGTGACGGATGTCGATCGGCAGTCCGGCCAGGCGGCCGAAGGCGGCGACCAGCCCGAGATAGAACCCGAAGAACAGGTTGCCGGCGATGCCGCCCCAGCGGTGGCCGAGCGCCTCGACGATCGCGTGCCAGAGCCGTTCGCCGAGCAGGCGCCGCGGCACGGCGAGACGGCGGAGGCGCGCGGGAATGGCGTGGTAGACGCACTGGTTGTCGTAGTAGCCGCTCACGATTCCTGCAAGGAACAATCCGACGCCCGCGATCGCCGCGTAAAGCAGCGCGGCGCTGGTGAAGGGCGCGATCTCGGCCAGCATCGTCGCGGCCTTTTCGGGGCTGATCGCGGCACGGCCGGTCGTTGCCAGGGCCAGGGCGATCGAGACGGCGGTCACGAAAGCGAGCAGCATGTTGCCGGCGATGGCGGCCGCTTGGGAACGCCAGACCTTGTCCGCGAATGCATCGAGCAGTTTCTGCTGGGCCGACTGGCTGCGCATTTCGGCAAGCGCGCGTGCGAACAGGCTTGCGGTCATCGCGGGCTGCTTGGTCGCGATGGTGAGATTCAGCAGATAGATGAGCACGAAGCCCAGTGCGTAATTGAGACTGGTGAGCAAGGCTTCCTGCAGCGGGGCCAGATGCATGGTCGCCAACTTGGCCTTGAGCAGGGCCATGCCGGCGACGAGGACGCCACCGCCGGCCGCGGCCCGGAACATTTTCCCGAGTGCGGCCCGATCCTCGGCCAGATAATGTTCGCCCTCCTGGCCGGCGAACTGGCTGATCTGGTTGGCAAGACGGCTGGTGCTGTCCCGAATGAGGCTGCCCACGCTGTAGCGTTCGCTGCTCGCCTCGATCAGCTCGAAGAAAAGGCGCACCAGATGCGCGTGAGGGTCTTCGGTCGCGGGGTCTGCCAGTGCGATCAGGTCGCGCATGCGGGCGATCTGCTGCGCGAGCCGGGTCGATTGTTGCGTGAGCTCGATGCTGGTGCCCAGTTCCGTGCTGCGCCGCCGCACGCGATCAAGGGCCTCCGTGCACTGTTCGATCAGGACGTCGATCTGCCGCGTGTCGTCCGCGTCGCCGCGCAGCCATGCCGCGACTTCCTGGTGGAGCGCGAGAAAAGGCGAGTCGTGTTCTTCGAGTGCCGGGTCGATGCGCAGGAGCTCGGCGTCGAGGCCGCCGGCGGCGATGCGATGCGACAGGGAGCCGATCGCGTTGACGAGCACGCCGGGCTCGTCGCGCCGGAACAGCCGCCGCAACTCCAGAAGATCGCAGATCCGGATCCAGTCCGCGGCATCCGTGGTGCGCAGCCATTCGCGATCGCGCGGCGTGACGGTGGTGTCCAGCCAGTCGCGCAGCCGATCCGGGTCGGGTTGGGGCGGCAGCAGCTTGAAAGCGACGCGTCGCCGGAGTTCGGCACCGAATGCGCGATACGGAAGAAGGCCCGCCTCGGTCAGGAGCGGCATCGCCTTCTTGCCGCTGACGAGCGCGACCAGGTGATCGCGCAGGCCCGCGACATAGAGCGGCTGTTGCTCCAGCAATTTGGTCAGCGTCCGCAGTCTGTCGTGCGCGACCGCGAGCGGCTGGTTCGCGTGGGGCCGCAGGTGAAACCAGAGACGCGCGACCAGGGCGCTGTCGGCCGCGGGCGCTTCGGCCATGCGCTCCAGGGTCTGCTCGATGAAGCGGGACGCTTTGTCGTTCGGTGCGGATGCGGCCATCGCGCCGCTTACAGCAGTACCCGCTCGATGCCGCCGTTGCCTACGCGGGCGAGATAATTTGTCATCCAGTTCTCGCCGAGCAGCGTTTTCGCCAGTTCGATGACGATGTAGTCGGGTTCGGTGCCCGTGTCCTCGCTGTAGCGAGACAGGCCCTGGAGGCACGCGGGGCAGCTCGTCAGGAGCTTCACGGGCTGGGTGCGCGCACCCAGCGCGGCGACGTCCGCGCGGATTTCCTCCTCCTTGCGGAAGCGGATCTGCGTCGAGATGTCGGGGCGGCTGACGGCGAGCGTGCCGGATTCCCCGCAGCAGCGGTCGGACAGCCGTACGCCGCCGCCCAGCAGCGCGTTCGCGACCTTCAGTGGCGCGTGGGTCTTCATCGGCGTATGGCAGGGATCGTGGTACAGGTACTTCTCCCCGGCCGCGTTGTCGAGTTTCACGCCCTTTTCCATGAGGTATTCATGGATGTCGAGCAGGCGGCAGCCCGGGAAGATCTTCTCGAATTCATACTTCAGCAGCTGGTCCATGCAGGTGCCGCACGACACGATCACCGTCTTGATGTCCAGGTAATTGAGCGTGTTGGCGATGCGGTGGAACAGAACCCGGTTGGCGGCGGTGATCGCCTCGCCCTTGTCGGCCTGGCCACCCGCGATCTGCGGATAGCCGCAGCACAGGTAGCCGGGCGGCAGCACGGTCTGGGCGCCAAGTTCGAACAGCATCGCCTGGGTGGCGAGGCCGACCTGGGAGAACAGGCGTTCCGAACCGCAGCCCGGGAAATAGAACACCGCGTCGGATTCTTCCGAGAGCTTCGCCGGATCGCGCAGGATCGGCACGATCGAGGGATCCTCCAGCCCCAGCAGCGCGCGCGAGGTCTTTTTCGGCAGGCCGCCGGGCATCGGTTTGTTCACCAGATGGATGACCTGGGCAACGGGCTTCGGACGCCCGAGTGTTGCCGGCGGGCGTTTCGTCTGCTCCTGGATCAGTCCCAGGCGCTTGAACAACCGGTGCCCAACGCGCTGGCCCGCGTAACCCCACTCGATGAGCGGCTTGCGGATCGCCTTGATGGCGGTGGGATCCGTCGCGTTGAGGAAAGCCATCGACGCCCAGGTTCCGGGGTTGAATTTCTTCTTGCCTTGGCGGCTCAGCAGATTTCGCATGGCGATCGAGACGTCGCCGAAATCGATGTCGACCGGGCACGGGTTCTTGCACTTGTGGCAGATCGTGCAGTGGTCGGCGACGTCGCTGAACTCGTCGAAATGCCGGAGCGATACGCCACGCCGCGTTTGTTCCTCATACAGGAATGCTTCGATCAGGAGCGAGGTCGCGAGGATCTTGTTGCGTGGGCTGTAGAGCAGGTTGGCCCTCGGAATGTGCGTGTTGCACACCGGCTTGCATTTGCCGCAGCGCAGGCATTCCCGGATCGAATCCGCGATGGCGCCCGTCTCGGAAGCCTCGAGGATGATCGATTCCGCTTCCAGCAGGCTGAAGGAGGGCGTGTAGGCGTTGCGCAGGTCCGCACCCGGCATGAGCTTGCCCTTGTTGAACCGGCCGTTCGGATCGACCTGGGTCTTGTAGTCGACGAAGGTCGAAATCGTCGCATCGTCGAGGAAGGCGAGTTTGGTGATCCCGATGCCGTGCTCACCCGAGATGACGCCGCCAAGATCGATCGCAAGCTTCATGATGCGTGCGACAGCCTCGTTGGCGGTCTGCAGCATGGCGTAGTCGTCCGAGTTGACGGGAATGTTGGTGTGTACGTTGCCGTCGCCCGCGTGCATGTGCAGCGCGATGAACACGCGGCTTTTCAGGACCTCGCCGTGGATGCGGTCGCACGCCACGAGGATCGGCATGTATTCGCGGCCGATGAATAACTGGTGCAGTTCGCGTCGCACCTCGCGTTTCCACGAAACGCGGATGTGCTTGTCGCGCAGCGTGGTGAACACCGTGCCGTCGTCGAGCGGCCGATCGAGGTTGTCCGCATAGTCCTGCCAGCGCGCCCGTACCGTTTCGATCAGTGCCAGCGCGCGTTGACGCCGTTCCTCGAGCTGTGCCGGATCCGCGATGGTGTCCTCGTCTTCGAACAGCGGCAGCTCGCCGGCGAAGAATACGGCGAGGGCATCGAGCAGTTTCAGCTTGTTGGCGATCGACAGCTCGATGTTGATGTGCTCGACGCCATCGGTATAGTCCGCAAGCCGCGGCAGCGGGATCACGACGTCCTCGTTGATCTTGAACGCGTTGGTGTGCGCCGCGATCGCCGCCGTGCGGGCCCGGTCGAGCCAGAAAATCCGGCGCGTCTCGGCGGGCACCGCGATGAAACCTTCGCCGCCGCGCGCATTGGCGAGGCGGACGATGTTCGACGCGGCCTCGCCCACGGCCGTTTCGTCGTCGGATACCACGTCGATCAGCAGCACCATGTTGGGGCGGGTGCTGCGCGGCGACTTGGTGGCGTAGCCGACCGCCTTGAGATAGCGAGCGTCGAGATGCTCGAGGCCGGCGAGCAGCACATCCGGGCGCGCGTCGCAGTAATCCTTGACTTCGACGATCGCGGGCGTGGCGTCGCGCACCGTGCCGAAGAACTCCAGGCAGACGGTTCGGGTGTGCGCCGGCAGGCGATGCAGGATGAAGCGCGCCGACGTGATGAGACCGTCGCAGCCTTCTTTCTGGATGCCGGGCAGGCCGGCGAGGAATTTGTCGGTGACGTCCTTGCCCAGACCGATCTTGCGGAAGCGGCTGCCCGGAATCGTGAGGATCTCCGCCGACCCTTTCGGTGTTTTGCCATCCGCCGCGAAGCGGCGTATTTCGAAGGTCGCGGCCGCAGCGTCGTGGATCTTGCCCCGGTTGTGGTCGAGCCGGGTGACTTCGATCCAGTTGGCGTCCGGCGTCACCATCCGCCACGAGACCAGATTGTCGAGCGCCGTGCCCCACAGCACCGCCCGCTTGCCGCCGGCGTTCATGGAGACGTTGCCGCCGATGGTCGACGCGTCGGCCGAGGTCGGGTCGACCGCGAACACGAAGCCTGCCGCGTCGGCAGCTTCCATGACCCGCCGGGTAACGACGCCGGCCTCGCAGTGGATGGTCGGAACCTCGAAGTCGATCCCCTGCAAGGGCATCATTTCGACCGTGCTCATTGCCTCGAGCTTTTCGGTGTTGATCACCGCGGCCCGGTCGGTGAGCGGAATGGCGCCACCGGTGTAGCCGGTGCCGCCACCACGGGGGATGATCGTCAGGTCGAGCTCGATCAGGCCCGCGACCAGCGGCGCCATCTCGGCTTCGCTGTCCGGCGTGAGCACCACGAACGGGTACTCGACGCGCCAGTCCGTCGCATCGGTGACGTGGGATACGCGCGCCAGTCCGTCGAACGCGATGTTGTCGCGGCGGGTGACACCGGCCAGGCGGCGCAGGATGCGTGCCCGCAGGCTCGCCGTATCGGCGAACCAGGCTTCGAACTCCCGCACGGCCCGTTCTGCGGCTTCCAGCAGATGTGCTACCCGTTCGTTGCCCTGCCGCCGCACTTCGATTTCATGCAGGCGATGGCGCAGTGCGTCGATCAGGAGCTTGCGGCGCTTCGGATTGTCGAGCAGATCGTCCTCGAGGTAAGGGTTGCGGCGCACCACCCAGATATCGCCCAGCACCTCGAACAGCATGCGGGCCGAACGGCCGGTCTTGCGCTCGGCCCGCAGGACGTTCAGTACGTCCCATGCGTCGGCGCCGAGCAGGCGGATGACGATCTCGCGGTCGGAAAACGAGGTGTAGTTGTAGGGGATCTCGCGCAGGCGTGCGGTCATGCTTGGTGGACCCGGCGCCGCGTGCTGCGGTTCCGGAACAATCTGCTTCAAAGCCGGTATTTTACGGGATATGGCCGCTGTCCTGCCCGCAAGACCCTGCATTTGCGAGGGATATCGCGGCATGAGCCCGCCGCCGCGAGCCTTGCGTCAGCCGCGCATCCGCCTTGCAAGCCCGATCGCGGCGAAAATGAACGCGCCTGCAACGATGCCCAGCAATCCGTCCATCATCAACGACAAAGCGGTGGCCGCGGCCCCTTCGCCGGGCAACAGCACTGCGGCGTGAGCTGCCGGGCTGGTGAAGAGCGGTACGCTCGACAGGCCATGCCGGAGAGAATCCCGCCCCCGACGAGAAACATCGCCGCCGTGCCTACGACCGAGAGTCCCTTCATCATGGCGGGGGCCGCCGCAAGAATGCCGCGACCAAGCGCGCGAGCTGGAGGTGCGGGGCGGCGGCTCAGGTAGAGACCGGCGTCGTCGAGTTTCACGATGCCCGCGACCAGACCATAGACGCCGACGGTCATGAGGAGCGCGATGCCGGACAGCACCGCGACCTGCTTGCCGAAGGAGGCGGCGGCGACGGTGCCGAGGGTGATGACGATGATCTCCGCCGACAGGATGAAGTCGGTGCGTACCGCGCCCCGAATCTTGCTTCGCTCGAAGGTCTCGCGATCGGTGTCGTCGGGGCGGGCTTTGACGGGGTGTGCCGCCAAGTGGGCAGCCTGTCTGCGCTGAGCCGCGACGTGCACGAGCTTCTCGAATCCCTCGTAGCAAAGGAATGCGCCACCCGCCATGAGGAGCGGCGTGATCGCCCACGGCGCGAGGGCGCTGATGGCGAGCGCCGCGGGGACGAGGATCAGTTTGTTGCGGAGCGAGCCTTTTGCGACCGCCCACACGACCGGCAGTTCGCGATCCGCTCGCACGCCACTGACCTGCTGGGCGTTGAGCGCCAGGTCGTCGCCGAGCACGCCGGTGGTTTTCTTGGCGGCGACCTTGGTCATCACCGACACGTCGTCGAGGACGGTGGCGATGTCGTCGATCAGTGCAAGGAGGCTGGTTCCAGCCATGAAAGCGCGTGGATCAGTCGCCGAGCTGGATCTTGCCCGCCTTCTCCGCAGCGGCGAAATCAAGCATGCGCTGTATCGAGATCGCGGCTTTCGCGCGGATGCTTTCCTCGATGCGGATCTCGTTGGCGCCGGTCTCAAGCACCGAGACGAGCTTCCGGAGGCTGTTCATCGCCATCCACGGGCAGTGCGCGCAGGAGACGCAGGTTGCGCCCTCGCCCGCAGTCGGTGCTTCCAGAAGAATCTTGCCGGGCGCGACCTCGCGCATCTTGTGGAAGATTGCGTTGTCGGTCGCGACGATGAATTCAGGATTCGGTAAGGTGCGTACCGCATCGATCAGCTGCGTCGTGGAGCCGACCACGTCGGCGAGCGCGATCACCGACGCGGGTGATTCTGGATGCACGAGCACGGCGGCATTCGGGTGCGCCGCGCGCAATGCCTGCAGCGCATCGGCCTTGAACGCCTCGTGCACGACGCAGGAACCCTGCCACAGGATCATGTCGGCGCCGGTGACTCGCTGGACGTAGTCGCCCAGATGGCGGTCCGGAGCCCACAGGAGCTTGTGGCCTTGCCGATGCAGATGCTTGACGATCTTCGCCGCGATGCCGGAGGTCACGACCCAGTCGGCGCGTGCCTTCACCGCCGCGCTGGTGTTTGCGTAGACGACCGACAGCCGATCCGGATGGGCGTCGCAGAAGGCGGCGAATTCGTCCGCCGGGCAGGCGAGGTCGAGCGAGCATTCCGCCCCGAGGTCGGGCATGAGAACGCGCTTTTCCGGATTGAGGATCTTTGCCGTCTCGCCCATGAACTGGACGCCTGCGACGATGAGTGTCTTCGCCGGATGGGTGTGGCCGAAACGCGCCATTTCCAGACTGTCCGACACGCAGCCGCCGGTCTCCGCGGCCAGGTCCTGCAGATCGCCCGAGGTGTAGTAGTGCGCGACGAGCACGGCATCCTGCTGCTTCATCAGCGTCTTGATGCGCGCCTTGAGTGCGTCGCGCTCGTCCGCGCTCAGAACCTCCTCCTCCACCGGCGGCGGCTGGATCATGGGTCTGAGCGGAACGGGGAAGGCTAGGCTCATTGGGACAGCTGGGGTATCACAAAACGATGTCTGGAAGTATAGCGCCACGCGCGGCCGCGTATCACATGCGGACCGTGCGGATTTTTTGCCTTATCCTTGCGCTCCATGCAGCAACTCCTTCTCGATATGCGTCCGCTCGGACAGCCCGACCTCGACCGCTTCGTCGCCGGGCGCAACGTCGAGCTGATGGCGCAGCTCCGGGCGATGCTCGACGGCCTTGCGACCGAGCGCATGGTCTACGTGTGGGGCGCACACGGCAGCGGCAAGAGCTACCTGCTCGCGGCCTGGGCGCACGCCTGCCGCGCACGCGGCATGACGGTCGACGAATCCGGCCAGCATGCGGCGGAGGCGGTGGCCGCGGATGACGTCGACGGCTGGGACGATGCACGGCAGCAGGCCGGATTCGCCGCGTTCAACCGCGTACGCGCGGAGGGCGGCCTGTGGCTGGCGGCCGGCAGCGTTGCGCCGGCGGATCTGCCGGTGATGCCGGAATTGCGTACGCGGCTGGGCTGGGGTCTGGTATTCCAGCTGCACGGGCTCGACGACGCGGAGAAGCGCGCCGCGTTGAGCCGGCATGCGGAGACTCTCGGGTTTTGCTTGGAACCGCAGGTCGCGGATCATCTCCTGCACCATACCGCGCGAGACATGCAGAGCCTGTTGCGGGTACTGGAGGCGCTCGATCGATTCAGCCTCGAAACGAAGCGCCCGATCACGCTGCCGCTGTTGCGGCAGTTGCTGGCAAGCTCCAGACCCTGATCAGCCCTCGTTCTGCTGGGCCTGCTGCGCGGCGATGTCCTTGTGGACCTGCGCCATGTCCAGGTTCATGACCTGCTCGATCAGGGAATCGAGCGCGCTGGCGGGCAGCGAGCCGGACTCGGAATAGAGGATCACCTGCTCGCGGAACACCATCAGCGTCGGGATCGAGCGGATCTGGAAATAGCCGGCGAGCTCCTGTTCGATCTCGGTGTTGACCTTCGCGAAGACGATCCCGGCGTGCTTCTCTGATGCCGCCTCGAAAACGGGGGCAAATCCGCGGCACGGACCGCACCATGGCGCCCAGAAATCGACGATGACGACGTCGTTGTTCTGGATCGTGGATTCGAAGTTGTCTTTGTTGAGCTCAATGGCGGCCATGCTGAATTCCTGCGGGGCGGGTGGGTCGTCTAGTGTAAACAAAAAAGGCGCGAGGACGAGTCCTCCGCGCCTGAATGCCACCCTATCATGGATGGCGGGCCTCCGACAATCGGAGGCGATTTATGGGGTAGACCTGGCAGCGGCTACCCAGGTCCGGCCGAAGCCGACCGGCCTTGAATGCCTATTTCGCGAATGTCTGGCGGAACAGGCCCCGCTTCTCGGGATCGGATACGGGCCCGAGTGCGGTGGTCGGCCCGCGCTTGAGATGGCGACGCACTTCGGCCCGGTTGACGGCGACGATGAGCTCGGTCGCCAGCACGCGCGCCTGATGCGGAGTGAGGTCGAAGGCGCATCCGGTCGCGGGCAGGGTGAGTGCTACCCAATCACGGCCGTTGGCGTCTTCCCGCAGATTGATCTGCATCGTCTTGCCGTTTCCCACTTCAATCATGGCCTAATCTCCTTGCCCGGTTATGTCGTCTATCGAGCAGGCTTCGTGCCAGGAGGGGTGGCAACGGCGAAACGCCCGGAATATCGTGCTGAAACAACGAAGGTGATGCACGTGGATCGCATCGGTCCGAGTGTGGAATCGTCGAATTTTCGTCGACTCGGTCGGAAAATCCGCCAGCGGTCGAGCTCGTGCCACGTTTCGTGGATTGCGCGGGCCTGCGGCGTTATGAAGGTGCGAAGCGGCTGCTTCTCATCTACGGGAGAGGATGGTCCGCTATACCGCCAGTGGCCCGGCTTTTCGCGTTCGTGTTCCGCGCACGGCGTAGCGGCCGATCTGCTGCATTAGACTGGCGGCTATTCGTGATGGCCGTCGGTGGCCGTGCCGTCTGCGGCGGTAAGGTTACGCCGCCGTGCGTCGTCCGCAAGAACACCCTGCGCCGCCTTGGAGGCGGCACGGAAAAGAAAAACGGGGGCGACGCCCCCGTTTCGGATTGGGCAACGCCCGATCCGTCAGAGCCCGAAAGGCTTGATGACCGGAACTGCCGGTGCCGGTGTGGGAGCCGCGGCGGGAGCCGGAGCGGGTGCCGGTTTGGCAGGGGTCGCCTTCTTCACGGCGGGCTTCTTGGCGGCGACCGTTTTCTTTGCCGGTGCGGCCTTCTTCGCTACCGGCTTGGCTGCCGGCTTCTTGGCGGCGACGACTTTCTTTGCCGGTGCGGCCTTCTTTGCTACCGGCTTGGCTGCCGGCTTTTTGGCGGCGACGACTTTCTTTGCCGGTGCGGCCTTCTTTGCTACCGGCTTGGCTGCCGGCTTTTTGGCGGCGACG
>DAOKZP010000007.1:80793-84256 GCA_035325585.1 Thiobacillaceae bacterium
TCTTGGCTGCCGGCTTTTTGGCGGCGACGGCTTTCTTTGCCGGTGCGGCCTTCTTGGCTGCCGGCTTTTTGGCGGCGACGGCTTTCTTTGCCGGTGCGGCCTTCTTCGCTACCGGCTTGGCTGCCGGCTTCTTGGCGGCGGCCGTTTTCTTTGCTGGTGCGGCTTTCTTCACTGCGGCCTTGGCCGTCGATTTCTCCGCGGTTTTCTTGGCGGCCGGTTTGGCGGCCGATTTTTTCGCTGTTGCCATAATCAATCACTCCTCAGAAGTTGAACACATTCACTTGTCACTACAGCTTGAAGCCACGTGCAGTTCGAATTTGCACTTCCAAAGCGTGGTACCGGCAGGCGACCGACTTGCCCGAAACCCGCGAAACACGGGCGATACCGAGGCTCCGCCGCTTGGTGAATCTCATTCTAGTTACTTTTGGCGGGGCTTCAACGAATAGTCAAGCCCCTGGCGAAATAAATCACGGGAAATGTAGCGGCACAGCAAAATGTATCGATCCGATACGATAAATGGGCTTCTTGGAAACCCTGGAGGTTCCTACGAAACCCAGTCTGGAAGCCGTTCTCCGGCCATGAGGCCGTCCAGCGTCTCCCGCTTGCGAATGAGGTGAATTTCATTCTTGTCAATCATGACTTCCGCGGCACGAGGGCGTGAATTGTAGTTGGATGCCATGCTCATGCCGTACGCACCCGCGGAAAGAAGGGCAAGCAGGTCGCCTTCCTCGATCGCGAGATCGCGCGCAAAGCCAAGAAAATCGCCGGTTTCGCAGACCGGGCCCACGACGTCGTAGCGTTGCGATGGCGCCTGCCGCTCGTGAACTGGGGCGATGGCATGGTAGGCCTCGTAGAGTGCCGGACGCATCAGATCGTTCATCGCCGCGTCGACGATGGCGAAGTTGCGGTCTTCCCCCATCTTCAGGTATTCGACGCGCGTCAGGAGAAGCCCCGCATTGCCGACGAGCGAGCGGCCAGGCTCGAGCAGGAGTTTCTCGCGCCGGCCTTCGAAGCGCTTCGCGAGTTCCCGCCCATATGCGTCCAGATCGGGTGGGGTCTCGTCGCGATAGGGAATGCCGACGCCGCCGCCGAGATCGACGTGATGCAGGCTGATGCCCTCGGCCGCCATGCGGTCCACCAGCGCCAGCACCCGGTCGGCTGCGTCGACCAGGGGCGAGAGGTCGATCAGTTGTGAGCCGATGTGACAGTCGATCCCGATGATCCGCAGATTCGGCAGGCTCGCAGCGAGCCGATACAGATCCGGCGCATCCGCGATCGGCACCCCGAATTTGTTCTCCTTGAGGCCCGTCGAGATGTAGGGATGCGTTCTGGGATCGACGTCGGGGTTGACGCGGAACGACACCGGCGCGGTGCAGCCGAGCTTGCCCGCCACCTGGTCGAGGCGATGGAGTTCGCCGATGGATTCGACGTTGAAGCAGAGGATGCCCGCCTTCAGTGCGGCCTGCATCTCGTCCACGGTCTTACCTACGCCGGAAAACACGGCTTTTGCCGGATCGCCGCCGGCCGCGATTACCCGGGCGAGTTCTCCGCCCGAGACGATGTCGAAGCCTGCGCCCAGGCGCGCAAACAGATTGAGGATCGCGAGGCTGGAATTGGCCTTGACGGCGTAACAGATGAGGTGAGGCGTGGCGGTGAACGCTTCCGTATAGGCTCGATAGGCGGCTTCGAGCGCGGCGCGCGAGTAGACGTAGAGCGGGGTGCCGAACTGCGCGGCGAGCGCGTCCAGCGCCACCGCCTCGAGGTGGAGGCTGCCGTTGATGCGGTGCAGGGTTTTCAAGCGTGATTCCTCGGTTGATCGCACCTTGCGGCCGGAAAACGCGCGTCACCCCTTCCGGGATCGCGCGCGCTTGCCATCATTTCGGGTGTCTGAATGAGCGGCGTCCGCCGGCCCTGGGTTGGTGCCATGCCGCGGCGTTGAACAGGAAGTCCGTGCTCAATTGGGCGTCCGTTGCGATGCGGGGGGTTTTTCGGGAAGATACAGCTCGCCCTTCGAGCCGCACGCCGCGAGGCCAAGGCCGCACAGCAGCAGGGCTACTATATGTATCGGGCGCAGTTTCATGCGCGAAATCTTAGCACGGGGCACCATGACGGAAATCGAATCAGACGAAGCCGACTTCAACCAGGCGGCAAGCGCGGCATTGGCCCGCATCGAGCAGGGGCTGGAAGACGCCGAACTGGACTTCGAGACACCGGCGGACGGTATTATCGAGATCGAGTTCGACGACGACAGCAAGATCATCGTCAACCGGCACGGCCCCGCGCGCGAAATCTGGGTCGCTGCCCGCTTGGGCGGGTTCCATTTCCGGCGCGAGGCGGATGGTTGGGTCGACACGAAGAGCGGCGAGCCGCTGTACGAGAAGCTGTCGGCGCTGATCGCCGCGCAGGGCGGCGTTACGGCCCGTTTCTGAAAACGGCTTGAAAAGCCAGGCGCTCACCCTCTTCGACCTCGTCGAGCGCTTGTCGCTGCTGACGCGGGCCGACCTCCGGCAGGCAGGCGCCGCGCAGGGGCTGCAGCCGGTGCATCTGCAGGTGCTGTTCTATCTCAACCAGGCGAACCGCTTCTCGAATACGCCCCAGGCGTTGACCGAATATCTCGGACTCACCAAAGGCACGGTGTCACAGACCATTCTGGTGCTGGCGCGCCGCAGGCTGCTGTCCCGGCATACGGATGCGCACGATGGTCGGGTCGTGCGGCTGATCCTGAGCGAGGGCGGGACCACGTTGCTGAAGACGCTCTCCGCCGGGGGCGCGTGGCGCGACATCGTGCAGACGGCGAGCCCCGCACGGGTGGCGTCGGCGATCGTGGTGCTGCGCCAGGTACTGGCGCAGGTGCAGGCGCAGAGCGGCAAGCGGACCTTCGGCGTGTGTGCTACCTGCCGCTACAACCAGCGGCTCGGACCGCGCAGCTATTTCTGCGGCCTGATGCGGGAAAAGCTGTCGAGCCCGGAGGTGCGGCGGATCTGTCGCGAGCACGCGCCGCCGCCCGCACTCGAGCCGGTGCTGAACTCCTAGAGACGCTGGCGCGCGCGGGCGATCGCGGCGCGTACCTGTGCCGGAGCGGTGCCGCCGAAATGATCGCGGGCCGCGAGCGAGCCTTCGAGCGTCAACACTTCGTACACGTCGTCCGCGATCGCCGGGTGGTATGCCTGCAGTTCGGCGAGCGGCAGGTCCGCGAGATCGCACCCCGCCGTCTCCGCCGCGCGGACCGCGCGTGCGACCACCTCGTGCGCATCCCGGAACGGCACGCCCTTCTTTACCAGATAGTCGGCGAGGTCCGTTGCGGTGGCAAAGCCTTCCATCACCGCGGCCCGCATTGCCTCGGGCTTGACTACCACGCCGCGCAGCACGTCGGCATAGATCGTGAGGGTGTCCGCCAGCGTGTCGACAGTGTCGAACAGCGGTTCCTTGTCTTCCTGGTTGTCCTTGTTGTAGGCGAGCGGCT
>DAOKZP010000008.1:0-79136 GCA_035325585.1 Thiobacillaceae bacterium
GCTTCCTCAACTGTGATTGAAACCCCGTTTACACAAAAAACCGGACAGGCCCCTTGACGTGTCGGCCTAGCGGCTAGCCGGACTTCCTGAACCACTCTGCAATGGTGCGTTGTGCGTTCTCTGCAGAAAGATGAGCATTAATCGTGGGGCCATGCGCGAGTACAGCGTCCTTCAAATCGTGGGCGGCCTGGTTTGCTGACTTCCAGTTACCCGCTTTGTATTTCTCAACCGCCCATGACCGCAGTGCCGCCATTGGTGCATGACGCTTTTTACTGCCCACCCTACCGAGCACCGACAACTCCAAATTTCGCATTAGGCGTGCGCTCAGGTGCCCAACCGTAAGATAGGCATCACAGAGCAAATCGGTCGCCGTCTCAGTATCAAGTGCGCCTCGCAGGTGATGAATCGTCGCAAACAAGTGCACGACTTCTAGTTCGCATTTAGGTGCTTTCCGTGGTGATGAACGGTCAATTTTTCTTGCTGCTTTCTCAAAGACTGCCTCGGCTTGAGTCAAATCGTTTATTGGCGGACGTTTTCCTATAGGCGCAGACAGGAGTACTGCATAGTCGATAACAAGTTGAACTAGCGCCTCTACGTTTTTTTCTATCTTTGCCTTCATCGCTGCGCCCCTCCGCGCATCCCTTATTGGATGCTGCGCCAACCGGGTAAGGGTGTCCCGGGTTTCGCCCCGTCGGGCTAGGCGCAGCTAACTTGTCATGCTCCCTTGTGCAGCGGTATCACCTCAGCCCCGACTTCGAGGGCATCGCAGGTATCCGCCCATGCCTGCATCATCTTGCGCCGTTCTGGCAAGTGTTCAGACCGCGCATAGGCCGCCACCGTGCTATCTGTTTCCTTGTGGTCTAACTGGCGCTCCATGGCCTCTCGGCTCCACCCCTGCTCGCTCAGGATCGAACGCGCCGAAGCCCGGAAGCCATGCACGCACTGGCGCCCCTGATACCCCATCTTGTTCAGCATCTTGCCGACGGTGTTCTCGGATATGACTTCGGCATCGCCGTAGCCTTTGACCTTCGGGAACAGATAGGGTGAATGCCCGGTGAGGTCTTTCAATTCGGTCAACAGCACCAGCGCCTGTTTGGACAGCGGGACGGTGTGCGCGGGCAAGGCCTTGCCGGTCTTCATGCGCTTGGCTGGTACTTTCCACTCCTTGGCCTGCCAGTCGATTTCCTCCCACCTCGCGTAACGAAACTCCTGGGCGCGCACAAACGTCAGCAGCGCGAAGTAGGCCGCGTAACGTGTAACCGCGTCGTAACCGGTGGCTTCCCTCAGATCGCGCAGAAACGCACCGAAGCCGCGCCGGTCGGTGATCGCGGGACGGTGGTTCACCTCGGGCTTATGTAAAGCGCCCAGGAGGTGGGCGGCGGGATTGTCTTCTGTCCTGCCCGTAGCCACGCCGTAGCGGAAAATCTGTCCGCACACCTCGCGTAGACGAACGGCTGTATAGGCAATGCCCCGTGACTCGACCTTACGCAGCATCGCCAGGATGTGCGAAGCCCTCACGCTGGCTATCGGCTGATACCCGATCTCCGGGAAGACGTAGGCTTCAAGCTGGGTGAGTGTCTTGTCGGCGGTTGATTTCGTCCACTTCTTCTTCGTCTTCATCGCGTGCCATTCACGCGCCACGGCCTCGAAGGAGTTTGCCTGCGCCGCCAGGGCTGATTGCTTCAGTTCCTTTCGGTGCGCGCCGGGGTCGATTCCGTCTGCCAGCAGTTTGCGCGCTTCCGCGTGCTTCTCCCGAGCGCGAGCGATGCCGACATCAGGGTAGACGCCTAGTGCGAGCGTCTTGAACTTAGCCAGGTAACGGTAGTTGTAGCGCCAGTATTTGCCAGTCGAACTGACCAGCAGATAAAGCCCTCCGCCGTCAGCCATCTTGTAGGGCTTGTCTTGGGCCTTGGCCTTCTTCACTACAGTGTCAGTCAGTGGCATGGCAGATACCTGTTCTGAGGGTATCTGTACCGATGGTATTCGTCATACCCTCTTAGATACCCCCGGCATGAGGGTATTTACATGCTACGCCATGAAACGAGATGACACAACGCACAGAGCGGCAACGCCGTCTTCTAGGGGGTTTTCGTGATTGTGTGGTACGAGATGAAATGCTTGGATGGCGCCCCGGAGACGAGTCGAACGTCCGACCTACCCCTTAGGAGGGGGTTGCTCTATCCACTGAGCTACCGGGGCGTGGCGCGCATTGTACCGAATCCGTTGTGGCTTCATGAAGGATGCTCACGCATTCCGAATCGCGCCGGCTGGCGGCATCGTGACGCGATTTGCCGTGTCGCCTGCGCTCGATACGCCAACGAACTCATGCACGCGGTTGAGGCGAGCAGAGCCAGGCCCGTCGGGGCGCGCAGCCGGTCAGCGCGATCCCACGCGCCCGGCCGCGCGTGCGTGTCGCGCCTTCTGGCCCCAGATCCACACGTACTGCAATCCGGACGTGACGGCGATGACGAACACGGCGACGAACAGCGGCCGCAGCCAATGCTCCAGCATCAGCACGCCGGCGAGTCCGGCCAGCACGAGCGTCAGGAGGGCGAACTCGACCGCGATGTGCGTCTTGCCCAGCCAGGTGGGTTGGATTTCGATGTATCCGGCAAGCCCCCGATAACTCAGCGCGCCGAGCATGATGACGCTGTCGCGCACGAGGACCGCGAGGGCCACCCACAGGGGGATCGCTTCCTCGACTGCCAGCATCACCAGCGTGACCAGTCCGAGCGCCTTGTCGGCGACGGAATCGAGCGCCGCGCCCAGCGCGGTCATCTGCCCGAGGCGGCGGGCGAGGAAGCCATCGATGCCGTCGGACACCGCCGCAGCGAGGAAAAGCCAGAACGCAGCCGCCCATCGCTCGTGGAAAATCAGCCATCCGACGACGGGCACCGCGGCGAGTCGCAGCAGGCTGATCAGGTTGGGCAAGTTGAGGGGATGGGCGCTCATGCCGGTAAGGTAGTCATCTCAGGGGCTGCCTGGCAAGTTCGTCCCATAGCTTGTCGAGCCGTTTCACCGAAACCGGATACGGCGTCTTCAGTTCCTGCGCGAAGAGCGAGATGCGCAGTTCTTCCAGATGCCAGCGAAATGCGTCGAGTGCGGCCGGGATCTCGGCCTTGGCCTGCCCGCGGCGCGCGAGATACTTGTTCTGCAAGGTGAGTACGCCGGCCATGGCGCGCGCGTCCCGCTGCTCGGCGGCTGGCAGCTTCTCCAGGCGCTTCAGAATCCCGCGCAGATAACGCGGCAGATCCTTGAGGCGCGCCCACGGCGTGGCGGTAATGAAGTCGGGCGGCACCAGCGCGGCCAGATGGGCGGCCTCGTCGCGCATCACGGCGACGAACTGCGGTTTCGCACCGAGACGCGCCGCGACCTGGGGCTGAAGTTCGAGTATTTCCGCGACCTCGCGCAGCAGCGTTTCCTTCACCACCGCGATACGCGGCTTGGCGCGTTCCTTCTGCCGGTTGAAACCCTTCTCGTCGCGCGGCGTGTCATCGTCGCCGAGCAATGCACGCGCGGCGATCGCGTCGAGCAATGCCGCGCGCAGCTTATCCGCACTGCCGAAGTTGCGGTACTTCAGCGCCAGCGCGGTTTCGCGCGACAGATCCTTGTCGAGCTGGCGGAACTGTGCGGCGAGTGCAAGGCGCAACAGGCGCACGACTCCACGCCGCGTCTCGGCCTCGGCAACGTCGGCGGCGTCGAGCAGGCGCAGGTCGACGCTCTCGCCGGTATCGACTAGGGCGGGGTAACCGGTCAGCTCGCGCCCGCCACGCTTGAATTTCACCTCCGTCGGCAGGTCGCCGAAGCTCCATTCGGTGAGCCCGCTATGCTCGAGCCCGCCATCCTCCGCCGCGGCGCCGCCGTAGGTGATGCGGGCCGCCCCGCCGAGCTGCTGTCGCAGCGCGGTGAGGTCGCGTCCGCTCGCAAGCTCCTGGCCCTGGTCATCGATGACGACGACGTTCATCTTCAGATGCGGCGGCAGTTCGGCTTTCCATTCGTCCGGATGCACGTCGGCGCCGGTCTTCTTGCGGATGAAGGCGGCGAGCGCTTCGATGAGCGTTCGCTCGCCCGGCACCGCCACCGACAAGAAAGCCGTCACCGTATCCGGCAGCGGGATCAGCGGGCGCCGCTTGTCCTTGGGCAACCCCTTCAGCAGCGCGACGAGCTTCTCGCGGATGAGGCCCGGAACGAGCCAGTCGACCTGCGCGGGCTCGATGCGGTTCAGGAGATAGAGCGGCAGACGGAGCGTCACGCCGTCGAGCGGGTGTCCGGGCTCGAAGCGATACTTGAGCGCGCAGGCGACGCCATCGACGGCCATCGATTCCGGAAACAGCGTGTAATCCGCCCCGAGCCCCGCGCCGAGGATGTCTTCGCGCGCGAGGAACAGCACCCTTGGATCGGCTGCTTCCGCCTCCTGGCGCCATTGTTCGAACGCCGCGCCGTTGTGGATGCCTTGCGGAACGCGTGCATCGAACACGCGGAAGATACGCTCCTCGTCGAGCCAGACACCGGATTTGCGCGCCTTGTGCTCAAGGTCCTCGATCTCTTTGACGAGCGCGCGATTGTGCGCGAGCCATTCTGCCCGCGTGTCGTATTCACCGGCCACCAGCGCGCCGCGGATGAAGAGCTCGCGCGACAACTCCGGATCGATCGGTCCGTAGTGGACCTTGCGCCGCGGCACCAGGGTGATGCCGTAGAGGCTCACGCGCTCGAACGCGATCACGCGCGCGCCTTCCTTTTCCCAGCGCGGCTCGAGGTACATGCGGGTGAGCAGGTGCCGCCCGGCCGCCTCGATCCATTCCGGGCGCACTTCGGCGACCGTGCGCGCGAGGAGCCGTCCGGTATCGGTCAGCTCGGCGGCGACGATCCATTTCGGCCCGGCACCGAGCCCGCCGGCCGCACGCCCACCTGGATGCGTTCCCCTTGCTGCCCCCTTCTTCGCCAGTGCGGATCCGGGATGGATCGACAGCTTGATGCCACGCGCGCCCTGGTAGTCGCCCTCGCCGGGTTTCGGCCGGCCCGGCCCGGGCTTCGCGCGGCCGTCGTCCAGCCGGAAGCCGATATTGCCCAGGAGTCCGCTCAGAAGCGCCTGGTGGATCGCGTCGTACCCGGCGTTCTTCTCGTTCTCGCGCAGGCCCAGTTCCGCCGTCTGCGCATGCAGTTGCCCGTGGATGTCGCGCCATTCGCGCATGCGCCGCGGGGAAAGAAAATGATCCTGCAGCAGCCCTTGCAGCTGGCGGTTGGTCTTCTTGTGGCGAATCTGCTCGTCGTACCACTTCCAGAGCTTGAGCCAGCCCATGAAGTCAGAGCGCTCGTCCTGAAAGAGACGGTGCTTTTCATCGGCCGCCTGCGCGCGCTCCATCGGGCGGTCCCGGGGATCCTGCACCGACAGGGCGCTCGCGATCACGAGAACCTCGCGCACGCAGCGCTGCTGCTCGGCCGCCAGCAACATTCTCGCGATGCGCGGATCGAGCGGCAGCTTCGCGAGCTGACTGCCGATCCGGGTCAACTCTCCCTGCTCGTCGAGTGCGTGCAACTCGGCGAGCAACTGGTAACCGTCGGTGACGAGCCGGTTGCTTGGCGGGTCGATGAAGGGAAAGCTCGCGACCTCACCCAGCTTCAACGATTTCATGCGCAGGATGACGCCGGCGAGCGAGGATCGCAGCAGTTCGGGGTCGGTGAAGGGCGGTCGGTTCGCGTAGTCCGCCTCGTCGTAGAGACGGATGCAGACACCATCGGAAACTCGGCCGCAGCGGCCGGCACGCTGGTTGGCCGACGCACGGGATATCTTCTCGATCAGCAGTTGCTCGACCTTGTTGCGCGCCGAATAGCGCTTGACGCGCGCCGTGCCCGGATCGATCACGTAGCGGATGCCGGGAACCGTGAGCGAGGTCTCCGCGACGTTGGTCGCCAGCACGATGCGCCGCAGCGCCGAGGTCGGCCTGAAGATCGCGTCCTGCTCGGCGACCGACAGGCGCGAAAACAGCGGCAGAACCTCGGTGCCGGGTGGGTGATGCTTGCGCAGCGCCTCGGCGGTATCGCGGATCTCGCGCTCGCCGGGCAGAAACACCAGGATGTCGCCCGGCCCCAGCCCAGCCAGCTCGTCGGTCGCGTCGAGGATGGCGGCGATCATGTCGGGCGTATCGCGATCCTTCTTCTCGGGCTTGCCCGGCGCGGTACGCTCCGCGCGCTCGAAGGGCCGCCACCGGATCTCGACCGGATAAAGACGCCCCGACACTTCGATCACCGGCGCATCGCCGAAATGCTTCGAGAAGCGTGCGGCATCGATCGTCGCCGAGGTGATGACGACCCGCAGTTCGGGGCGCCGGTCGATCAGCGTCTTGAGATAGCCGAGCAGGAAATCGATGTTGAGGCTGCGCTCGTGCGCCTCGTCGATGATGATCGTGCCGTAGCGGCGCAGAAGCGGATCGCCCTGCGTCTCCGCGAGCAGGATGCCGTCGGTCATCACCTTGATCGCCGTGTCTTCTCGCACCTTGTCGGTGAATCGCACCTTGTAGCCGACCAGGCCGCCGAGCTCGCTGCCCAGTTCCTGCGCGATGCGGGCGGCCACCGAACGCGCCGCGATGCGGCGTGGCTGGGTGCATCCGATCAGCTTCCCCGCGTGCGCGGCGCCGGAAGCACGTTGCAGCTCCAGGCACATCTTCGGGATCTGCGTCGTCTTGCCGGAGCCGGTCTCGCCGCAGACGATGAGCACGCGGTTCGCCCGCAGTGCGGCCAGGATCGAGTCACGGCGCTCGGAAACGGGCAATTCCGGATAGAGAATCGGGGGATTGGCAGTCAAGTTTCAGAAAACCGGTTTATCCGCGGCCGCGCAGCGGTGCGGGCGGAAGAAGAAGTCTCACTTGTTCTGGATGTATCGCGTATCGTCGAAGGTTTCCAGCCACGCCGGCCGGTAAACCGCCATCAGCGTGACCGCCATGCCCGTCGAGAAGGCTTCGCCCCAGCTGATGAGCAGCGTCGCGTACGGTGTGTAGTGCGTAAGCAGGTAATCGAGCGGGTACGCCCCCGCAAGGACCATGAGCGCCGTGGTCGCCACGCCGATCGCCGCCACCGAAAGCGCACCGCCGAAGAACCCGTTGCCGAGCACGTAGATGAAGAAGTGGTTCGGCAGCCGGCGATCCAGCAGGCGGTACACGGTCCAGCTCACCGCGGCGGGGAGCGCTGCCGAGAGCAGCGCATCGACCCCAAGCGAGGCCCATCCGCCCCGACCGAACGCCGCATTCGCGAACAGGACCAGCACGCCGGCGAAAGTCGCACGCCAGAAGCCGAACATCAGGGTCAGCGCGGCGATGCCGTAGAGATGAAACGCAAGGCCGGGCTTGATTCCGGTACGGATCTGCCACAGGCCGAGCACCGCCACGGTCGCGCCGAGAAACAGGTTGAGGCGTGCCGGTTCCGCGAGGCGCCGCCAGTCCGCCGATTGCAGCCAGCGCCACGCCAGCACGGCCAGGGCGAGCCAGCCGGCAACGTGGAATGATCCTGGCAGCACAAGCGCGGTAAGATTCATGTCCGGATTCTACGCGATCGCCGGTCCGCCCCTTGTAATCGAGATCCTGCCATGGCCGCCACTTCCTCCTCCGACACGCCCCTCAGCGACGCCGACATCGACGCGCTGGCCGATCTCGTCGACCTGATCGACGAACGCACCGAGGTGCCGGTTTCACTGGAAGGCCTCGACGGCTTCATCACGGCACTGGCATGCGGTCCGCGCGCCATCGCGCCCGCGGAGTTCCTGCCGGTGCTCTTCGACCGCGACGACGGCGTGGCATCGGCGTTCGACGACGCCGATGACGAAGCGCGCTTCCTCGAACTCCTCGCGCGGCGCCGCAACGAAATCGAACGCGCGCTCTCGGCGCCGGTCGAGGACCTGACCGACCCGCGCGCGCTGTCGCCGCTGGTGATGGACTGGGAGGGGCTGCTGGCCGATCTCCCGCCCGCCGAGGCGAAGCCGCTGCGGGAGGCGGGCGTTCCACCCTACGGGCAGCTGTGGGCCACGGGTTTCCTGCTCGCGGTGGAGCACTGGGAAGCCGACTGGGAACTCCCTGCGGAAAGCAAGGACGAAGCTTTCGTCGACGAGGCGCTCGACCCGGTCTACGTGCTCGCCGCGCCGCTCGACGAACTCAACCCCGAAGAACGTGCGATGCGCCGCGAGGACCATCTCGCCATGGCGATCTGGGGTGCCTATGAATTACGCGAATTCTGGCTCGATCGGGGCCAGGGTACGCGCGCCTGAATTTCTCGATAATCCCCATCCCGCTAGCTGCTCATGACGAATCTCGCTCTTTTCGATCTCGACAACACCCTTCTTGCCGGCGACTCGGACTACGAGTGGGGGCAATTCCTCATCGCCAAGGGGGCGGTCGACGGCGAGCATTACCGAGCCAAGAACCTCGCCTTCTACGAAGACTACAAGGCCGGCCGGCTCGACATCTACGCCTTCCTCGCCTTTGCGCTGCGCCCCCTGGCGACCCATCCGCGCGCGCAGCTCGACGCCTGGCACGCGGAATACATGGAGACGCGCATCCGGCCCATGATCACCCAGGCCGCGCGCGATCTCGTCGACCGGCATCTGAAGGAATCCGACGTCGTCGTCCTCATCACGGCCACCAACAGCTTCGTCACCGCGCCCATCGCGAAGGAATTCGGCATTCCGCACCTGATCGCGACCGATGCGGAGGAGATCGATGGCCACTACACGGGCGAGGTCGCGGGCACGCCCAGCTTCCGCGAAGGCAAGGTCACCCGCATCCAGCAGTTTCTGGAGGCGCGCGGAACGGCGCTCGACCGTCTTGACGACAGCTGGTTCTACAGCGATTCGCACAACGACCTTCCGCTGCTGGAGAAGGTGCGGCGTCCGGTGGCGGTCGACCCCGACCCCGTGCTGCGCGCACGGGCGCAGGAGAAGGGCTGGCCCGTGATCTCGCTGCGCGGCAGCTAACCGGGATCGCCGTTCATGACCGCAGCCGCCACCCTCGCCGAAAGCGTCGCCCACCAGCGCGACGCACTCGCCAATCTGCTGCGCGAGCCGCTTGCGCTCGCCGCTCAGGCGTGCAGCCGCGCCTGGCCGAGCCGTGCCGGGCTGAACGCCGCGCTGACACACGCGCTGAATTCATTGCCCTCCTGCAAATACATGTATGCGCTGGATACGCAGGCGATCCAGCTGTCGGACAACATCAGCCACACCGGCCTGATCGAATCCGACTACGGGCGCGACCGCTCCGACCGGCCGTACATGAACGAGGCGGTACCGAACCAGGGTTTCCTGCTGTCGGAGGCCTACATCAGCCTGCGCGCCAAGCGGCCGTCGCTCACCGCGATCCAGATCGTCCGCGACGACGACGGGCGGGTGCTCGGCTTCGTCGGCGCCGACTTCGACCTGCGGGACCTGCCGATCACCGGCAAGCTGTACGAAGAACCGACCTCCTGGCGCCAGATCAAGGGCGATCCCGCGATCCGCGGCGCGGTGTTCCATCAGACCCGCAGCGAGAGCCAGCTCGACCAGAACGTGGACACGGTACTCGGGGTGATGGAGGAATTGATCGCCGCGCGTGGCGTGTTTCACGGCAAGCTGCATTTCTCGAGCAGCCGCGCGACGATCTGGCTGGTGGAAGACCCCTACCGCTATCGTCTGCTCGACATCGACGCGCTGACCGACCCGGACACCTGCCTGAGCTATCCGCGCCGCGTGTATCCGTCCGACGCGGTCGTGCCCAAGGATCGCATCCGCCCGGTACTCGAGAATCTGCGCGCGCTGCGCTTCATGGACGAGACCTTCTATCTGCGAGGCGGCTCGCTCAACATCTTCAACGGCATGGTGGCGCTGACGTTCTCGTGCGACGGCTCGCACTACCTGCCGTGGGACGAGTTTCTTTCCAAGGGCTACGAATTCTGGGCGAGCAGCGGCCCCGCCTGAGCCGCCGCGTTTCAGGCCGCGGGCTTCTGCTTCCGCACCGGCGGGTGCACCCGGATCTCGGAGGTCATCTTGCTTGCGGACCGGAGGATCAGGTCTTCGAGGGTCACGTTGTCGAGCACGTCGAGATAGGCTGCGGTCGCCGAGTGCAGGACGTCCTTGAGCGCGCACGCGGGCGAGTACAGGCATCGGTTGCCGGAGGGATCGAAGCACTCCGCCATGTCGAAATCGGTCTCGGTCTCGCGCACCACGTCGCCGATGTTGATGTCGGACGGTTCGAGCTTCAGCCGCAACCCGCCATTGCGGCCGCGCACCGTCTCGATGAGTCCGGACAGGCCGAGCTGGTAGACGACCTTCATCAGGTGGTTCTTCGAGATACCGTGCACTTCGGCGATCTCGGCGATCGTCACCAGCCTGCCACGGCGGGTGGCGAGATACATCAGCGTGCGCAGCGAGTAGTCGGTGTAGGTGGTCAGTCTCATCGCAAGCTCATCCGCAAAGCGGGCGATCCGAAGCCGGCTCGATCCCGCTAATTCATTGATCTATTATATATCTTTCGAAAACCCGGCAGGTTCGCCGCCGGCCCAGGCGTGCCGGGAACGGAGGAACGGGCTGCGCCGAATCGCACGGAATCCGGCGCCGCGCTTGAATCCCCCGCCGCCTCCGGCGGATAATGCGCCATTGCGTCGGATTGCCAGCCTTGGAAACCTACATCCTCATCCTCATTTCCACGGTGTTCGTGAACAACATCGTGATGGCCAAGATCCTCGGCCTGTGCCCTTTCATGGGCGTGTCGAAGAAGCTGGAAACGGCCATCGGCATGGGGCTGGCGACGACTTTCGTGCTGACGCTCGCATCCGGTGCGAGCTACCTCATCAACGAATACCTCCTCGGCACCGAGTTATTTTACCTGCGCACGCTTTCGTTCATCGTCGTGATCGCAGGCATCGTGCAGTTCACCGAGATGTTCGTCCACAAGACCAGTCCGCTGCTGTACCAGGTGCTGGGGATCTACCTGCCCCTCATCACGACCAACTGCGCGGTGCTGGGCATCCCGCTGCTCAACGTCCAGGCGCGGCATAATTTCGTCGAATCGCTGTTTTTCGGGGCCGGAGGCGCGATCGGCTTCACGCTGGTGCTGATCCTGTTTGCCAGCATCCGTGAACGCCTCGAGACCTGCGACGTGCCGACCCCGTTCAAGGGCACGAGTATCGCAATGATCACGGCCGGCCTGATGTCGCTTGCGTTCATGGGTTTCTCGGGCCTCGTAAAGTAATGTTGACCGCGATCGGGGTGATGGTGTTCCTTGCGGTCGCGATCGGACTGGTACTTGGCTGGTCGGCCGTCCGCTTCAAGGTGGAAGGCAACCCTCTGGTCGACAAGATCGATGCCATTCTGCCGCAGACGCAATGCGGCCAGTGCGGGTTCCCCGGCTGCCGGCCTTATGCAGAGGCGATCGCCAAGGGCGAGGCCGACATCAACCGCTGCCCGCCCGGCGGCGAAGAAGGCGTGAAGAAGCTCGCCGAGCTGCTCGGCGTCGAAGCGAAGCCGCTCGACGCGGAGGTCGGCGAGCCGAAACCCAAGTCGGTCGCCTTCATCGACGAACAGACGTGCATCGGCTGCACCTTGTGCATCCAGGCCTGCCCGGTCGACGCGATCGCGGGCGCGGCAAAGCAGATGCACACCGTCATCGCATCCGAATGCACCGGCTGCGAACTGTGCGTGGCGCCGTGTCCGGTCAACTGCATCACCATGGAGCCGATCGTGGAGGACCTGCCGCACTGGAAATGGAAACACCCGGTGATCATGCTCAAACAGGTCGCACGCGAAGAGGCCGAGACATGAGCCGTCAGCTCTTCGATTTCAGGGGCGGCGTGCACCCGCCCGAACACAAGGCCGAATCCAGCCGGCGCCCGGTTCATCCGGCACCGCTGCCCAAGCGGCTGGTCATTCCGCTGCGCCAGCACATCGGCACCCCCGCCAAGCCGGTGGTCGAGGTGGGCGAGCGGGTACTGAAAGGCCAGATGATCGGCGCGGCCGACGGCTATATCTCCGCCGCGGTGCACGCCTCGAGCTCCGGCGTCGTCGTCGCCGTCGGCCCCGCCCTCGTTCCCCACATCTCGGGTCTGCCGGACGACTGCATCACGATCGAAACCGATGGCCGCGACGAATGGATCGATCGCGCGCCCGTCGATTATCGCGCGATGGAACCGGCCGACCTGCGCATGCGGCTGCGCGACATGGGCATCGCCGGCCTCGGCGGCGCGGTGTTCCCGAGCGCGGTCAAGCTCGATCCGGGCGCGGCGCAGCATTGCCCTGTCCTCATCATCAACGGCGGCGAGTGCGAACCCTGGATCACCTGCGACGACATACTGATGCGCACCCGCGCGGACGAGATCGTGCAGGGGGCGGCGGTCATGCGGCATCTGCTCGGCAGCACCGAGGTGCTGGTGGGCATCGAAGACAACAAGCCCGAGGCGATCGCCGCGATGCAGGCAGCGGCAGCGGCGGCCGGCTTCCCGCTGGAGGTCGTTCCCGTGCCGGCCCGCTATCCCGGCGGGGGCGCCAAACAGATGATCGAGACGCTGACCGGGAAACAGGTGCCTTCCGGCAAGCTGTCGACCGACATCGGCATCCAGGTGTTCAACGTGGGCACGGCCCAGGCGCTGGCACGCGCGGTGTTCCACGGCGAGCCCTTGATATCGCGCCTCGTCACGGTCACCGGCCACGTGCTGCGTCCGCAGAATTTCGAAGTCCTGATCGGGACGCCGATGCGCACGCTGATCTCGCTCGCCGGCGAGCGCGACGGCACCACGGGCGTCTTGATGGGCGGGCCCATGATGGGCGTGCCGATGCCGGTGACCGACGTGCCGGTGGTCAAGGCGACTAACTGCATCCTCGTGAAGTCCGACGCGCTGTTTCCGCCGCTGCCGAAGCCGCTGCCGTGCATCCGCTGCACCCGTTGCGCCGAGGCCTGCCCTGCGGCGCTGCAGCCGCAGGAGCTGTTCCGTTTCGCGAAGGCGGGTGACTTCGGACGTGCGCAGGAATACCACCTGTTCGACTGCATCGAATGCGGCTGCTGCAGCTACGTCTGCCCCAGCAACATCCCCCTGGTCGACTATTACCGCTACGCCAAGAGCGAGATCTGGGCGCGCGAGAAGGAAAAGCGCGCTGCCGATCTCGCGCGCGAACGCCACGAATTCCGCCAGTTCCGCCTGGAGCGGGAAAAGAAGGAAAAGGCCGAGCGGCTCGCCGCCAAGGCGCAAGCCAAGCGTGCCGAAATGGCGGCGGACGCCGCCACGGGGGAAACACCCGAGGCCGACGCCAAGAAGGCGCTGATCGCCGCTGCATTGGCGCGTGCGCAAGCGAAGAAGACCGAGGCCGCGCCGAAGAACGTCGACGACCTATCGCCCGAAACGCAGCAGAAAATCGACGAGATCGAGGCGCGCCGCGCCAAGATCCGTGAACTGGCGCACCAGCCTCTGGATTGCGACGAAAATCCCTGAGGCGGCCGGAAAGAGAACAACCATGCCCTCACCCTTCATCCTCGACCGTTCCAGCGTCACGCAGGTCATGGCCTGGGTGCTCGTCGCGCTCGTGCCCGGTATCGCGGCATACATCTGGCTGTTCGGGCCGGGCATCCTCATCACGCTCACGCTCGCGACCGTCACCGCACTCGTCGCCGAAGTGGCGATGCTTACGGTGCGCGGCTATCCGCCGAAGCCCTTCCTCGCCGATCTCTCGGCGGTGGTCACCGCGTGGCTGCTCGCGTTGTCGCTGCCGTCGCTTGCGCCGTGGTGGCTGATCGTCACCGGTACCCTGTTCGCGATCGTGGTCGCCAAACATCTCTATGGCGGACTCGGCCAGAACATCTTCAACCCGGCGATGGTGGGCTATGCGGTGCTCATCGTTTCCTTTCCGGTACAGATGACGCAGTGGCCGGGACCGCTCGAGCTGACGTCGGCGCAACTCACGCTGGCGCAAAGCGCGGCCATCATCTTTGGCGGCGACGTGCCGAAAACCCTGCTCGATGCCGTCACGATGGCGACCCCGCTCGACACCTTGCGCACGGGTCTGCTGCAGCAGCACACCGTCGACGAGGTCATGAAGCAGTCGATCTTCGGGCGTTTCGGCGGCACCGGTTTCGAATGGCTCGCGGCCGCCTTTCTCGCCGGCGGCGTGCTTCTGTGGGCGCTCCGCATCATCGGCTGGCAGATCCCGCTCGCCTTTCTGGCCGGCATCTGGCTGACGGCGGGTTTTCTGCATTTCTACGACGCGGGGCGTTTCGGCGCACCGTGGTTCCATCTGCTCGCACCGTCCGTCATGCTCGGCGCCTTCTTCATCGCGACCGACCCGGTCTCGGGCGCGACGACGCCGCGCGGCAAGCTGGTCTTCGGGTTCGGCGCGGGCGTGCTCACGATCGTCATCCGTACATGGGGCGGCTTTCCCGACGGTGTCGCCTTCGCGGTGCTGCTGATGAACCTTGCCGTCCCGTTGATCGACCAGTACACGCAGCCGCGCGTCTACGGCGAGGCGAAGAAATCGCGGACGCCGACGACATGAACCCGCAGACCGGCCCCGCCCTGAGGAACGCACTGCGCACCGGCATGATCCTGCTCACGTTCTCCGTCGTCGGCACGGCGATGCTGGCGTTCACGTTCGCCCGCACCGAACCGACCATCACCCGCAGCCAGCAGGCGGAGAAGCTCGCACTGATCGACCAGGTGCTGCCCACCGCGCTTTACGACAACGATCTGCTCGCCAGCCAGCAGGCCGTTCCGCCGCACGATCTCCTCGGAACACGCCAGCCATCGGCGGCATGGATCGCGCGCCGCGGCGGCGAGGTCACCGGGGTCGTGCTGGAAGCGGTCGCTCCCGACGGCTACAGTGGCAATATCTTCCTGCTGATCGGCATCCGTGCCGACGGCACGCTCTCCGGCGTGCGCGTGACCTCGCACCGCGAGACGCCGGGGCTGGGCGATTACATCGACCGTGCCAAGAGCCCCTGGATCGACGGCTTCGTCGACAAGTCTCTGTCCAATCCGGAGCGGATGCGCTGGCGGGTCGTCAAGGACGGCGGCGTGTTCGACAGCCGGGCCGGCGCGACCATCACGCCGCGTGCCGTGGTGAAGGCGGTCGGCAACGCCCTGGAATATTTCGCACGCCACCGCGCCGACCTCGCTGCGGCGCCCGTACCTGGAGGCCAGTCATGATCACCCTGTCGGAAATCCGCACGCTGTTCCACAACGGCGTCGTCAAGCAGAACACCGGTCTGGTGCAGCTGCTCGGGCTGTGTCCGTTGCTCGCCATCAGCAACAACGTGGTGAACGCGCTGTCACTGGGCCTGGCCACCATGCTCGTGATGGCCGCTTCCAGCGGTGCGGTCTCCGGTGTGCGTCATTTCGTGCCGAACGAGATCCGAATTCCCGTTTTCGTCCTCATCATCGCGGCACTGGTCACGGTGATCGATCTCGCGATGCACGCCTACGTACTGCCGCTTTACGTGGTGCTCGGCATCTTCATCCCGCTCATCACCACCAACTGCATCGTGCTGGCGCGGGCCGACGCGTTCGCCTCCAAGAACCGCCCGCTGCACAGCGTGATCGATGCGATCGCGATGGGGCTCGGGCTGACGACGGTGCTCGTGGTGCTCGGTGGCATGCGAGAGCTTGCCGGCCAGGGCACGCTTTTCTCCGGCATCGAACTGGTGTTCGGCGAGGGCGCCAAGCAGTTCGTGCTGCACATACTGCCGGGATACAACGGCTTCCTGCTCGCCATCCTGCCGCCGGGAGCCTTCATCGCACTGGGCCTGCTGATCGCGGCGCACAACTGGAACAAGGCGCGCGTCGACAGCCGCGCACGCGCCGCGGCCCTGGCAACCGCCACATGAAACCGCCGCTGAAAAAACGCGTCCCCAAGCCGCGCAACCCCTACGTCTCGCCGGCGCGCTTCCGCAAGGCGGGCGAACACGGAAAATCGCGCGGCGCACGGCGGCAAGCCGAGAAGCAGGCCCTCCGGGAGCGGCTTGCCGAACCTTGACGCGCAGCCCATGAACGCCACCAAGCGCCGCGAGATCTTCAGCCGCCTGCGCGCGGCGAATCCCAATCCGACCACCGAGCTTGAGTACGCGACGCCCTTCGAGCTGCTGGTGGCGGTGCTGCTCTCGGCGCAGGCGACCGACAGGGGCGTGAACCTGGCGACGCGCCGTCTGTTCCCCATCGCCAACACGCCCGGGGCGATCTACGCACTGGGCGAGGAACGCCTTGCCGACCTGATCCGGACCATCGGTCTGTACAAGAGCAAGGCGCGCCATCTGATCGCCGCCTGCAAGCTGCTGATCGATCAGCACGCCGGTGAGGTTCCGGCCGAACGCGCCGCACTCGAAGCGCTGCCCGGCGTCGGCCGAAAGACCGCGAACGTCATCCTCAACACTGCCTTCGGCCAGCCCACGATGGCGGTCGACACCCACATCTTCCGCGTCGCGAACCGTACCGGCATCGCCCCCGGCAAGACCGTGCTGGACGTGGAAAAAAAGCTCCTGCGCGTGGTGCCGCCGGAATTTCTGCTCAATGCGCATCACTGGCTGATCCTGCACGGGCGCTATGTCTGCCAGGCACGCAAGCCGAAGTGCCCCGAGTGCATCATTGCGGACCTCTGCGAGTACCCTCACAAGACGCCCTCCGATGCGCGCACGAAGGAAACCGGCGCCGCGGGTGCCGCACCTCGACGTGCCGCGGCGACGGCTGGCACCACGCGCGGCGCCCCATCCGTCGATCCGGCAGACTGATGTTCAATCCGAGTCGCGACCAGGTACGCCAGTTTTTCTTCGACGCCTGGGCCAAGTACCGCGCCGGCGCACCGCTGGCGGGTGCCGAAGTACCGGCGCTGCAGATCATTCTCGCGCATCCTGAATACCATACCGTGCTCGGCGATCCGGAGCGCTACCGCGCGCGCGAGTATCCGCCCGAATCCGGCGAGACGAATCCGTTCATGCACCTCTCGATGCATCTCGCGATTGCCGAGCAGGTTTCGATCGACCAGCCCGCCGGGCTGCGGAAGCGGCTGCATCGCCTCGCCGAGCGGCACGGCGACGTCATGCGGGCGGAGCACGATCTCATCGATTGCCTCGCCGAAACGATCTGGCAGGCACAACGCAACGGCGCCCCCTACGATGCAGGCGCCTACCTCGCCTGCATCGACCGCAAGCTCGGCGGCCTGGATTGAGGCGCTACAGTTCGCGCCAGACCCGGCGCATGCCGTCGTCCTCCGGGTGCGGCTCGACTGTGAAGCCCAGACCCTGCACCAACTTCAGCATGCCGCTGTTGTTCTTCAGCACCTCGCCTTCCATGCGATCGATGCCCATCCCCCGCGCGATGTCCATCAGCACGTCCATGAGCTTGTGGCCGATTCCCTGCTTCTGCCACTGGTCGTGGACGACAAGCGCGAACTCGCACGAGTCGCCGTCCGGGTTCATCGCGTAGCGGGCGACGCCGAGCTCGACTTCGCGGCCGTCCATCTCGGTCAGCGCGAGAATCGCCATCTCGCGCGTGTAGTCGATCTGCGTGAGACGCGCCAGCTCCGGCTGGGCCAGTTCGCTCATTGTGTCCATGAAACGGAAATAGCGGCTCTCCGGCGACAGGCTGCGGACGAATGCCTGCGTCAGGTCCGCGTCCTCCGGGCGGATCGGGCGGATCACCACGTCCTGCCCGCTCGGCAACTGCCAATGCCGGACCAGATGCGCCGGATACGGATGGATCGCCATGTGCGCGTACCGATCCGCGGACGGCACGCGGGGCTGAATGACGACGCGTGCGTCGAGCGCCAGCGCGCCGTGCTCGTCCACCAGCAGCGGGTTGATGTCGAGTTCGGCGAGCCAGGGCAGCTCGCAGACCATTTCCGAAAGCCGCAGCAGCACACTCTCCAGTGCGTCCATGTCGACCGGCGGCCGGTTCCGGAAGGCGCCGAGCAGCTTCGCGACGCGGGTGCGCCGGATCAGGTCCTGCGCGAGATAGCCGTTGAGCGGCGGCAGCGTCACCGCACGATCCTGGAACGCCTCGACGTCGACGCCGCCCGCGCCGAACGCGATCACCGGGCCCAGTACCGGATCCGACGTCGTCCCGAGCAGCACCTCGCGCGCGTGCGGCCGGACCACCATCGGCTCGACGACGATGCCGTCCAGCGTCGCATCGGGCCGCAGGCGCGCGATGTCCGCAAGCATCTCGCCGTACGCGGCGCGCACCGCCTGGCCGCTCGACAGGCCGAGACGCACGCCGTTGACGTCCGATTTGTGGGTGATGTCGGGCGAATTGATCTTCATGACCACCGGAAAGCCGATCTGCTGCGCCATCAGCATCGCTTCCATCGCGCTGCGCGCAATCAGCGTCTGCGCGATCGGGATGCGGAAGGCGGCGAGCAGGGCCTTGGATTCGACCTCGCTCAGCAGATGGCGGCCGCGTGCGAGTGCGTTCTCGATGATGAGGCGCGCGCCTTCGACGTCGGGCGGCGTCTGCTGCGACAGCGGTTCCGGCGTCTGCATCAGCTGGCGCTGGTTCTCGTAGAACGCGGAAAGGAACGAGAACACCTCGACCGCCGGCTCCGGCGTGGTGAAGTAGGGAATCCCCGCCTGCTTGAACAGACGCCGGCCGGCCTGTACCTGCGCCTCGCCCATCCAGCACGCGAGCACCGGCTTGCGCGAGGTCTTCGCCTCATCCACCACGGCCTCGGCGACTTCGGTCGGTCGCGTCATCGCCTGCGGCGTCAGCATCACCAGCACGCCGTCGACCCCGTCGTCCGCCAGGCAGGTGGCCACCGCGGCCCGGTAGCGCTCGGCGGTGGCGTCCCCGATGATGTCGACCGGGTTGCCGTGCGACCAGCTCGGCGGCAGCACCTCATCGAGCGCGGTCAGCGTCGCCGGGGTCAGGTCGGCCATGCGCACGCCCATGTCGACTGCGAGATCCGTCGCCATCACCCCCGGCCCTCCCCCGTTGGTGACGATGGCAAGACGGTTGCCCGACGGCCGGATGTGGGTCGACAGCGCGCGCGCGGAGGCGAAGAGCTGCAGGATGGTGTTGACGCGCACCACGCCGGCGCGCCGGACCAGTGCATCGAACACGGCGTCCGAACCGACCAGCGCGCCAGTATGCGATTGCACCGCCTTCGAACCGGCTTCGTGGCGCCCCACCTTGACCAGCACGATCGGCTTCAGGCGCGCGGTCGCGCGAAGCGCGCTCATGAAGCGGCGGGCGTCGCGGATGCCTTCGATGTAGAGCAGGATGCCGCGTGTCTGCGTATCGGTCGCGAGGTAATCCAGGATCTCACCGAAGTCGATGTCGGCCGACGCACCCGTCGAGACGACGCTCGAAAAACCGATGCTGTTCGTTTCCGCCCAGTCGAGCATGGCGGTGCAGATCGCGCCCGATTGCGACACGAGCGCGAGATCGCCCGGCAGGGTTTCACCCTGGCTGAAGGTCGCGTTGAGCCCGATCGACGGCCGCTGGATCCCGAGGCAGTTGGGGCCGATGAAGCGGATGCCGTAGCGCTTCGCCACGGCTTTCAGATTCTCCTCGAGCGCAGCCCCCGCCGCGCCCGTCTCCCGGAAGCCGGCCGACAGCACGATCGCGTAGCGGATGCCGCGCTGCCCGCATTCGTCGAGGATGCGGGCGACGGTCGCCGCCGGGGTGGCGATCAGGGCAAGCTCGGGGACGGTGGGCAGTTCGAGCGCGCTGGGGAAGCAGCGCACGCCATACACCGTCTCGTACTTGGGATTGACCGGATACGCCTCGCCCTGATAACCCGCATGGCGCAGATTGCGGAACAGCGTTCCGGCGACCGAGTCCTCGCGCTCGCTGGCGCCGAAAACCGCGACGGAACGGGCGTTGAACAATGGGTGCAGATAGTGTCGGGCCATGGCGGAAATCTTGTCGATGGGAAACGCATCATCGTAGGCCATCCCCTGTTACAGCGCCAACCGGGCGCGCTATAGTGATGCGATCCAGTTCATCCGTCACCATGCTCACCGCCTACATCACCCACCCGAGCTATGCGCTGCACGACATGGGTGCATTGCATCCCGAAAGCCCGTTGCGCCTGCGCGCCGTCGACGACCGGCTGTACGCGGCAAACCTGTTCGATTTCCTCCAGCATCGCGAAGCGCGCGCGGCGACACGCGAAGAACTCCTGCGCGTGCATGACGCGGCGTACGTCGCTGCGATCGAGGCAGCATCGCCGAACGCCGGCCAGTACATGCTCGACCCCGACACCAGCATGAACACGCACACCCTGGACGCGGCCTACCACGCCGCCGGCGGCGCGGCGATGGCGGTCGATCTGGTGATGCGCGGCGACGCGACGAACGCCTTCGTGGCCTGCCGTCCGCCCGGCCATCACGCCACGCACGATCACGCGATGGGCTTCTGCATCTTCAACAACGTGGCCGTCGCCGCCGCGCACGCACTGGCGGCGCACGGACTCACGCGCGTCGCCATCATCGATTTCGACGTCCATCACGGCAACGGCACCGAGGACATCTTCACGCATGAGCCACGCGTGATGTTCTGTTCGACTTTCCAGTACCCTTTTTATCCTCACTGCGGCGCCGACACGACGAGCGATCACATCGTCAACGTGCCGCTTCCGGCCGGTACCACGGGAAGCACCTACCGCGAGGCCTTCGAGGCGCGCGTCATGCCGCGGCTCGATGCGTTTCGCCCGCAGATGCTGTTCTGCTCGGCCGGCTTCGACGGGCATCGCGAGGACGAGATCGCGCAGTTCGGTCTAGTCGAGGCGGATTACGCCTGGATCACCGAACAGGTGATGCACATCGCGGCGCGCCACGCCGAGGGCCGCATCGTCTCGGTGCTGGAAGGCGGCTACGACCTGAGCGCGCTTGGGCGGAGCGCGGCGACGCATATCCGGACGCTCGCGGGATTGTGACGCCCCGCCGGTATTTCTCACCGTGCAGCGCGCTTTGAGACGCCCGCCCACCCGGCGGTGCGAAGAGAACGGCCGCCCATGCGCCGCATCGCGCGTTCTCCCGCGGGGGGTGAGGTGATGGTGGGGCCTGTTACATTGGTGCTGCCGGCTCACCTGCGGCGACGATATAATCGCGCCCTCGGCGCGCTCCGGCTGTGCAAACAGGACCCCGCAAGCGGCTGCAGTGAGAACAGGGAGCCGCCGTCAAGTGACCGCCGCCGCGGCCTGGATACGGCAGCCGGCAACGGGAGCCTTCTCCCGGCACGCCGGCCGCTCCCCCTTCGCACGCCGCGTGCCGCGCGCGTCCATCGCCCGGCCCCGGGCGGAGGGGCGGCGCGGCGCCCACCCTTGCCGAGGGCCGTTTCGATATATCCCAATCATTTGCTGGAGCGCGCGTGATCGATCTGAAAGCCTGTCCCCTGTGGCTGTACCGGCTGCTGCCCTTCCTTCGCTGGTGGCCGAGCGTCACCCGGGAAACGATGCGCGCCGACGGCGTCGCGGCGCTCACCGGCGCGATGATCGTCCTGCCACAGGCGGTGGCATTCGCGACGATCGCCGGCCTGCCTCCGGAATACGGCCTTTACGCCGCGATGGTGCCGACAATCATCGCGGCGCTGTGGGGGTCGAGCCGCCATCTGGTATCCGGGCCGACGACGGCGATCTCGATCGTGGTCTTCGCCTCGATCAGTCCGCTCGCCGAACCCGGCAGCGCGCAGTTCATCGGGATGGCGCTGACGATCACCCTGCTCGCCGGCCTGATCCAACTGGCAATGGGCCTGGCACGTCTCGGCACGCTGGTGAACTTCATCTCGCACACCGTCATTATCGGCTTCACCGCCGGCGCCGCGATCCTCATCGCGAGCAGCCAGATCAAGAATTTCTTCGGGCTCGAGATGCCGCGCGGCGCGCATTTCCACGAAGTCCTGATCCAGTTCGGCAGCCACATCGTCGACATTCAGCCCTGGGTCATGGCCGTCGGCGTGATCACGCTGGTGTCCGGGATGCTGTCCAAGTGGTATCTGCCGAAACTGCCCTACATGATCGTCGCGATGGTAGTGGGCGGTGTCGCGGCTGCCCTGATCAACCTGCAACTGGGCAGCGAGAACACCGGAATCCTCACCGTCGGGGCGCTCGCAGCCGGCTTTCCGCCGTTCTCGGTTCCGGACTTCTCGTTCACCGCGATCAAGCAGACGCTGTTTCCGGCCACGATCATCGCGATCCTGGCGCTGACCGAGGCGGTCGCGATCGCACGCTCGGTCGCGATCAAGTCCGACCAGCGCATCGACAGCAACCAGGAGTTCATCGGCCAGGGGCTGTCCAACATCGCGGGCAGCTTCTTCTCCAGCTACGCGTCGAGCGGCTCGTTCAACCGCAGCGGCGTCAACTACGCGGCGGGCGCGAAAACGCCGCTCGCCGCCGCGCTCTCGGCGGTGTTCCTGCTCCTGATCGTGTTGCTGGTCGCCCCGCTCGCGGCCTACCTGCCGGTGTCGTCGATGGCCGCGATCCTGTTCATCGTCGCGTGGGGACTGATCGATTTCCATCACATCGCCGAGATCTTCAAGCGCCACAAACGCGAACGCATCGTACTGGCCATCACGTTCATCGGCACCCTGGCCGACCTCGAGAAAGGCCTTTTCCTCGGCATCCTGGTATCGCTGCTGTTCTATCTGTATCGCACCTCGCGCCCCTCGATCCGGGAGCTGGTTCCGCTGGCGGCCGACATCGACGATCCGCGCCGCAAATTCGTTACGCGCGAGATTGACGCGCCCACCTGCCCGCAAATGGCCATCCAGCGTATCGAGGGCTCGATCTTTTTCGGCGCGGTCGAACACGTGCAGCAGCATTTCCGCAACGTCGACGAAGCGGATCCGAAAAAGAAAAATCTGTTGATCGTCTCGCGCTCGATCAATTTCGTCGATCTGGCCGGTGCAGAGCTGCTGGCGAAGGAAGCGGCGCGGCGCCGCAAGCTGGGTGGCGGCCTGTACCTCGTCGGCGTGCAGCCGGATTTCTGCGAGATGCTGCGGCGCAGCGGCCAGGTCGACACGGTCGGCGAAGATCAGATCTTCCGCCACAAGGGCGACGCACTCACGGCAATCTACGCACGTTTGGATAACGAGATCTGCCGCACCTGCACGGTCCGCATCTTCCGCGAATGCCATATCGCGCTGCCCGATGGCACGCCGCGCAGTGTCAGCGATGCGGAACTGGCGGCTGCTCGCGGCGCCACGCCCACGGCGGCGTAGGCTCCGGATCCTGCCAAAGGCCGCGGCGTTCGCGGCGCGCTTCACGCTCGGCAAGACGCAGCGCACCGGCGGTACGGCCGCGCGCCGACACGGCAGGGGATTCGGCTCCGCTCCTGCGCGCGGAGCCGTATGCCCAGGCATGGCCGCGCCGCACGAGTTCCGCGTTCACGTCGATCCCGCCCAGGCTGAGCCGGCCCAGCTTGCGTCCGTAGGCGTCGGTTGCCACGATCTCGAGCGTCGCGCGCCGATTCAATGCCAGTTCCCGAAGCGCGACGCTTGCCGCCTCGCCATGAGGCTGGCTCGATTCGGGCGCGTCGATGCCGGCCAGGCGCACCTTGAGGAAGGCGCGCGACGCCTTCGCATAGTGATCGGGCCGAAACAGGATCGTGTCGCCGTCGATGACGACAATGACGACGCCTTCGAGCGTCCCCGCTCGCGCCCCCAGTGCGGCGACGAGCAGGACCAACGCGAAAAGCAGCCTCACCCGGCGAGCATCTCGGCCGCGTGCTGGCGTGTGGTCTCCGTGATCCGGCGACCTCCGAGCATGCGTGCGATTTCCTCGACGCGCGCCGCCGGCTCGAGCCGCTCGATGCTGGAAGACACGAAGGCGCCATCGGCTCGGCGGGAAACGCGCAGGTGATGCGCGCCGCGCGCTGCCACCTGCGGCAGATGGGTGATGACGAGGACCTGACGCGTATCGCCGAGCCGGGCGAGGCGTCGTCCCACCGCCTCGGCGACGCTGCCGCCGATGCCGACGTCGACCTCGTCGAAGATCAGCGTTGGCACGCCGGCCACACCGGACAGCGCGGTCTGGATCGCAAGGCTGATGCGGGACAGCTCACCGCCCGACGCCACCTTGGCGAGCGGTCCCGGCGGCAGGCCGGGATGGCTCGCCACGAGAAAGGCCACGTCCTCGAGTCCGTAGGCGCGCGGCTCCGGCGTCGGCGCGAGCATGACCTCGAGATGACCTCCCGCGAGTGCGAGTTCGTGCAGTGCCGCCGTCACCTGCTGCGACAGGCTCGCGGCTGCCGTGCGGCGCAATGTGCCGAGCGCTTTCGCCTCATGCTCATAGCGATCGAAAGCTGCCTGCTCCGCACCGGCCAGGGCGTCGAGGTCATTGTCCGCGGCGAGTTCGGCAAGCCGCGCCTGGAAGCGCACGAACAGGTCGGCCAGCGCCTCGGGCTGGACGCGATGCTTGCGCGCCAGCCGATGCATGTCGGCAAGCCGTCCGTCGAGTTCGGCAAGGCGATCGGGGTCCAGGCTGAGGTGTCCCGCATAGCGGCGCAGCGCGTGCACGGCTTCGGCGACGTCGGCGCTCGCGGAATCGATCAGCGCCGCGATCTCGCCGAGCCGCTCGTCCACTGCCTGCATGGCGTCGAGCCGCGTCCGCAATTCGCCGAGCCGGCTCGCCACCGCCGCCTCGCCCTCGTCAAGCCCATCGATCAAATTCTGGCTGCCCTCGAGCAAGGTGGTGACGTGCGCAAGCCGGGCGTGCTCGCCCTGGATATCGTCCCAGCGTTCGAGATCCGCGCCGAGCGCACCCAGTTCCTCGACGGCGAGCGCAAGACCCTCCCGCTCGATCTGTCGCGCCTGCCCATTGGACTGCGCTTCGAGCCGGCGGCGCCGGGCATCCTGCCATGCGTGCCAGGCCGCGGCGACCGCGTCCGCCTGCGGCTGTGCGCCGGCATAGGCGTCGAGCAGCGCGCGCTGGGCCTGCGGGCGAAGCAGGGCATGATGCGCGTGCTGGCCGTGGATATCGAGCAGGAACTCGGCAGCGTCCTTCAACTGCGAGAGCGGTGCCGCGCTGCCGTTGATGAACGCGCGCGAACGTCCGCCGGCGTCGATCACGCGACGGAGGATCAGCGATCCGTCGTCCGCCGCGTAGCCGCCCTCATCGAGCCAGTCCGCGAGCGCAGGCAGACCGACGAGCGAGAATTCGGCGGTGATTTCGGCACGCGGCGTGCCGGGCCGTACCACCCCACCTTCGGCCCGATCACCGAGTGCGAGCGCCAGCGCGTCGACCAGGATCGACTTGCCGGCGCCGGTCTCGCCGGTGAGCACGGTAAGCCCCGGCGCGAAGTCGAGCTCGACCGACTCGACCAGCAGGTAGTTGCGGATGGACAGATGCGACAGCATGCTCCAGCCGTCAGAGTTGCTTGCCCCAATGGAGCTTCTGCCGCAGGGTGTTGTAATAGCTGTAGGAGTGCGGATGGAGCAGCGTGATGGGACGGCTGGCGCGGGTGATCCACACGTGGTCGCCGCTCTTGAGGTCGAAATACACCTGGCCGTCGAAATGGACGCGCGCATCGTCGGCGTAGGTCAGGGTCAGCTCGATGCGCGAATGGCTGCTGACGACGATGGGGCGCGCGGACAAGGTGTGGGGGCAGATCGGAACCAGCGCAACCGCTTCGAGGGTGGGGTACACGATGGGGCCACCCGCGGAGAGCGAGTAGGCGGTGGTGCCGGTCGGGCTGGTGACGACAAGGCCGTCGGCGCGCTGGCTGTAGACGAACTCGCTGTTGATCGAGATCGCGAGCTCGATCAACCGCCCGGAGCCGCCCTTGCCCACGACGACGTCGTTGAATGCGGTCGCCTCGAAAACGTTCTCGCCGTCCCGCCGCACCTGTCCGGTGAGGAGAATGCGTTCCTCCGCCATGTACTGGCCGCTGAGAATCTCGCTCACGCTGTCGTACATGTCTTCGACCGTGATGTCGGTGAGAAAGCCGAGCCGCCCCTGGTTGATCCCGATCAGCGGCGAGCCGTGCCGCGCCAGTTCGCGCGCGATCGACAGCATGGTCCCGTCGCCGCCGAGCACCACGACGGCATCGCTTTCGGCGGCAAGCACGTGCAGGCCGCAGGTGGGGAAATCCTCGATTCCCAGATACTCGGCCGTCTGGCATGCGACCAGGACCTCATGCCCGCGTCCGCGCAAGAACTCTCCCAGCGCGCGGACCGTGGCCTCCATGCCCTGATTGTCGTATTTGCCCACGAGGCCGACGGTGTGGAAAGGCGTGCCCATGAGCGCGATTATATAGGCGAGTCGCGCATATCTCGGCTGTGGCATCTTGCCCCTATATAATCCCCCGATGCTCAACGATCGCGCGCGCATCCTGCTGAAAACCCTGGTGGAACGCTACATCAGCGAGGGTGAACCCGTCGGATCGCGCACGTTGTCGAAACACGCCGGGCTCGATCTCTCGCCCGCGAGCATCCGCAACATCATGGCCGATCTGGAGGAGATGGGCTTCGTCACCAGCCCGCACACCTCCGCCGGACGCGTGCCGACGCCGCGCGGCTACCGCTTCTTCGTCGACGCGCTGCTGACGGTAAGACCGCTCGACCGGATCGCGGTCAGCCAACTCGAGTCCAGCCTCACGCCGTCGGACCCGCAGCGATTGATGACGGCCGCATCGGCGCTGCTGTCGGACCTGAGCCGGTTCGCGGGCCTGGTCATGACGCCGCGGCGCAGCCCCGCCTTCCGCCAGGTCGAGTTCATGAAGCTGTCCGACAAGCGCATCCTGCTCGTCATCGTCACCGTGGAAGGCGAAGTCGAGAACCGCATCATCCTTACCGATCATCCCTACAACGCGTCGGCCCTGACCGAGGCAGCGAACTTCTTCAACCAGAACTTCGCCGGCCACACGTTCGAGCAGGTGCGCGCCAAGCTGCGCGACGACCTCGGCCGCATGCGCGACGACATCACGCAGCTCATGGCGGCGGCGGTGGATGCCGGCAGCCAGGCGCTTGACGGCTCCCAGGAGAACGTCGTCGTCTCCGGCAGCCGCCGGCTGCTCGACGTGGAAGAGTTGTCAAGCAACATGAGCAGCCTGCGCCGCCTGTTCGACGCCTTCGAACAGAAGACGGGGCTGCTGCGCCTGCTCGAGCAGTCACGTACCGCGACGGGGGTGCAGATCTTCATCGGCGGCGAATCGGATCTGCTGCCGTTCGACGAATGCAGCCTCGTCACCGCACCCTACTCGGTCGACGGCCAGGTCGTCGGCACGCTTGGTGTGGTCGGGCCCACGCGCATGGCGTACGAGCGGGTCGTGCCGATCGTCGACGTGACCGCAAAGATCCTGTCGAGCGCGCTCTCGCACCACTGATGCGTTATCTCCCGGAACCGAAGCACGCACACGGCGCGCAGGCGAAGATCGGCGTGCTGCTCGTCAACCTGGGCACCCCGGAGGCGCCGACGGCCGGCGCGCTGCGCCCCTACCTGAGACAGTTCCTCTCCGACCCGCGTGTAGTGGAAATTCCCCGTGCGATCTGGTGGCTGATCCTCAACGGCGTCATCCTTACCACGCGGCCGCAAAAATCCGCGGCGAAATACGCCGCCATCTGGACCGCGGACGGTTCCCCGCTCCGCGTCCACTCCGAAAAACAGGCGAAATTGCTCAAAGGCTGGCTGGGCGGCCGCGCCCCCACCTCGCTCGTGGTCGATTACGCCATGCGCTACGGCGCCCCGTCGATACCCGACGTGCTCGACCGGATGAAGGCGTCCGGCTGCGACCGCATCCTGATCCTGCCCGCCTACCCGCAATACGCGGCGTCCAGCGCCGCCACCGCGTTCGACGCCGCGTTCGACTGGTTCAAGCGCATCCGCAACCAGCCGGCGCTGCGCACGGTGAAGCACTATCACGACCATCCCGCCTACATCCAGGCGCTCGCCGCCAATGTCCGCGACGATTGGCAGACACACGGCCGCCCCGACGTGCTGGTGATGAGCTTCCACGGAGTGCCGCGCCGCACCCTGGACCAGGGCGACCCCTACCATTGCGAGTGCCAGAAGACGGGACGCCTGTTGGCGGAGGCGCTCGGACTCGAAGCAGCGCAATACCGCATCACCTTCCAGTCACGGTTCGGCCGCGCCGAATGGCTGCAGCCCTACACCGACCAGACGCTCGAAGCACTCGGCCGCCAGGGTGTGGGCCGCGTCGACGTCGTCGCGCCCGGCTTCACCGCCGACTGCCTGGAAACGCTGGAGGAACTGGCCATGGAGGGCCGCGCCACCTTCCTCGCCGCGGGCGGCAAGGCGTTCCGCTACATTCCGGCCCTCAACGAACACCCCGCCTGGATCGAGGCGCTGGGCCGGATCGCGCTGGAAAACCTGGGTGGCTGGATCCCTCCGGAGCCTCCGGATCGCGACGCTGACGACGCGGCGCGCGAGGCAAGCAAGCGCCGTGCGACGGCCCTCGGCGCACCGGCCTGAACCGAATCTGCTATACAGATCAGGAGGGCCGGCATCAGACCGGCTCCACGAGCAAGCGCATATCGCTTCGATCCACGCGGAGGAAAACGACATGAACACGCATATCGCCCTGATCTGCGCTGCCGCCGGCCTCGGCCTGTCCGGCATCGCGGAGGCCGCCGACGTCCATATCCGAACCATCGCCGCAACCTGCATGTCCTGCCACGGGCCCGGCGGCAAGAGCCAGGGCCGGAATCCGAACCTGGCCGGCCAGAACAAGGATTTCTTCGTGCAGACCATGAAGGATTTCCGATCCGGAGACAAAGCGGCGACCGTCATGAAACGCCACGCATCCGGCTATACCGACAACGAGATCACAGCCCTGGCCGAGTACTTCGCCAACCTCAAGTGACCGACCTGGAGGCCGAATCATGACCTTGAATCGTCGCGATTTCCTGAAGTGGACCGGCGCCGGCGCTGCAGCCGCGCTCACCGGCTGTGCGGGCGTACCCGGCTCCGGCAGCACGCATGCCCGCGTCGTCGTGGTTGGCGCCGGTTTCGGCGGCGCGACCTGCGCCAAGTACCTCCGCCAGTGGGACTCTGGTCTCGACGTGACGCTGATCGAGCCGAACGACAAGTTCGTGTCCTGCCCGATCTCCAACTGGGTGCTCGGCGGCATGCGCAGCATGAGCGACATCACCCACGGATACGACAAGTTGAGCGGTTACGGAATCCGCATGGTGCGCGATACGGTCGTCGCCATCGATACCGGCAAACGCGTGGTCACGACCCGCGGCGGCACGACCCTCGGCTACGACCGGCTCGTGCTCGCGCCGGGGATCGACGTCCTCACCGACAGCGTCCGCGGTTTCGCGGAAGCCGAAGCGGCGGGCAAGGTGGTCCACGCATGGAAAGCCGGGCCGCAGACCGCGCTGCTGCGCCGGCAGTTGGAAGCGATGCCGGATGGCGGCACCTTCGTCATGTCGGTGCCCGCCGCACCTTTCCGTTGCCCGCCCGGCCCGTACGAGCGCGTATGCATGGTGGCCCACTACTTCAAGCAGGCAAAACCGCGATCCAAGATCATCCTGCTCGACGGCAATGCCGACATCGTGTCGAAGAAGCCCTTGTTCACGGACGCCTGGAGCACGCTCTATCCGGGCATGGTCGACTATCGGCCGAACAACGCACCGATCGCCGTGGATGGCGCACGGATGATCGTCACGACCGAATTCGACGAAGTCCGGGGCGACGTCCTCAACGTCGTTCCGCGCCAGCGGGCGGCCGAAGTCTGTGCCATTGCCGGCGCACGCAACGACAGCGCAGGCAACTGGTGCACCGTCGACCTCATGACCTTCGAGTCGACCAGCGTACCCAACGTCCACGTCATCGGCGATTCGGTCGGCGCCGCCCTGCCGAAGTCGGGCCACATGGCGACCAACCATGCCAAGGTGTGCGCATCCGCCATCGTCGAACTGCTCGCCGGTCGCGCGCCCGATCCCACGCCGGTCGTCGCCAACACCTGCTACTCCGCGACGTCGGACACGACTGCGGGCCATGTCGCCCACGTCTACCGCTTCGAATCGGGAAAAGGCTACGTCGCCCAACCCGAGGGTGGTGCCACCCCCAAGGGCGATGCACGCAACTTCGGCTTTGCGGAATCCTGGTCGAAGAACATCTGGGCCGACGTTCTGACCTGACCGGCTTCGCGCCGGCGGCCGGAAACCGGTCACCGGCGCGGTGCCCGCGCCCCGCGATTCGCGCGTTTCAGATTGAACCGGGCGCTACGGGCTCGTAAGCCAGCATCTGCAGCAGCATCAGATCGGAGCAGACCTCGACCGGGAAGCCGGCACGGTCGCCTCGGGTGTTGATCAACAGATGCTGCAACCGGTCGAAACAAGCCGGTGACCCCCAAAACGCCTGGATCTCGGAAACCAGGCGTGGGAAGGACTGCTCAAGTGGACTCAGGTCGGGCATGGCGATTCGCTCCTTCATTGCACTGCAATGACGCTTTACGCGCAAAAAACGTGCCCGTCTCCTAAATCTGCGCCGGATGCACCGGCTGACGTTCATACACCACGAAGTCGAACCGCAGTGCATCGCCCTTCTCGCCGACGTGCGACTCGCGCGAGACTTCCCGGAACGCCGCCCGGTCATAGTCGGGAAACCAGGCGTCCCCTGTTGCTTCCACGTCGACTTCGGTGAAATACAGACAGTCGGCGAGTGGAATCGCCTGCGCGTAGAGTTCGGCACCCCCGATGAAGAAGATCTCGTCCGCGTCCGTGCAGAGCGCGATTGCGGCGGGTATCGAGGCCGCGACCCGGCAGCCAGGAACCCTGAAATCTGGGTTGCGGGTGATCACGACGTTCTCGCGCCCCGGCAAGGGACGGCCGAGCGACTCGAAGGTCTTGCGCCCCATGAGGATGGGGTGGCCGAGCGTGAGCGCCTTGAAATGCGCGAGGTCTTCCGGCAAGCGCCACGGCAGACGGTTTTCGATGCCGATGACGCGGTTCTTCGCAAGCGCGGCGATGACGTTCACGCGGGGTTTTCCTGCCGCGTTCATATCGCCACCGGCGCCTTGATCGCGGGATGCGGATCGTAGCCTTCGAGGGTGAAATCGTCGAAACGGAACGCGAAGATGTCGTCGACGTCCGGATTGAGTGTCATGGTCGGCAGGGGTCGGGGGGCGCGACCGAGTTGCTCCCGCGCCTGGTCGAGATGATTGAGGTAGAGATGCGCATCGCCCAGCGTGTGGACGAAATCGCCGGGCGCGAGCCCGGTCACCCGCGCCATCATCATGGTGAGCAGCGCATAGGATGCGATGTTGAAAGGCACGCCGAGAAAGATGTCGGCGCTGCGCTGATACAACTGGCACGAGAGCCGGCCGTCGGCGACGTAGAACTGGAAGAAGGCATGGCACGGGGCCAGCGCCATCCGGTCGAGGTCGGCGACGTTCCATGCGGAAACGATGATGCGACGCGAATCCGGATCGGTCCGGATCGTATTCACCGCCTCGACGATCTGATCGATCGTGCCGCCGTCGGGTTTCGCCCATGAGCGCCACTGGCGGCCGTACACGGGCCCCAGGTCGCCGTTCTCGTCGGCCCATTCGTCCCAGATCGAGACGCCGTTCTCCTTCAGGTAGCGGATGTTCGTATCGCCCCGCAGGAACCAGAGCAGCTCGTGGATGATCGAGCGCAGATGGCATTTCTTGGTGGTGACGAGCGGGAAGCCCGCACCGAGGTCGTAGCGCATCTGCCAGCCGAACACCGACAGGGTGCCGGTGCCGGTTCGGTCGTCTTTGCGGGTACCGTGCTCGAGCACGTGGCGCATCAGGTCTAGGTAGGGTTTCATCGTGAAATCGGTCTAGGGTTTGGCGGGGGCCGCCTGGATCGGCAGGTCGTCGTTCGCCTCGGGAATCCCGCCCGGCACACTGGCGAAAAATCCGGCCAGCCGGTCGGCTGGAGCGGCACCGTAGACGTCCCAGAAGGCGATCTCGAAATCGGTATTGTCCTGTATCGCGAGCGCAAGTCGGCGGAAGCGCGTCTCGTCCTGTGCTTTCAGCCAGCCGACCAGCAGCATCGACTGACGATAGAACTCGAAGATGCCGAGCCCGGAGGCCTGGGCGCGATGGCGCCGACGCGGGGTGTCCCGCGCGCTCAGATCGACGCGCCGCCCCTCGCGGATCACCTCGTAAACACGGGCGTCCGTCGCATATTCCGCACCGCCGCCGTCGGCGGTGAGCGACGCCCAGCCCTCGTGGAACCAAACCGGCAACGTGCTGTGATAGTGACCGATGCGCTGGCCCAGATGCAGATGCGCGAGTTCATGCGTCAGCAGCGAGGGCAGGCGATGCCGTTCCTTGCCGTCCAGCTTGGGCGAGAGGATCAGCCGGTTGTCGGGCACCACCGCCGCCGACAGCCTGGGCGTGCGGACGTAGCGGCCGAAGCAGGCATCGCTGCCGCATACGTAGAGCCGTGGGGACCGTGCAAAGCGCCGATAGTGCGCAGCCTCCACGCGAGCGATCGCCGCCGGCAGTGCAGCCGCGACGCGCACGCCGAACGCCTCATGGCCGGGCTCGACCCAGACGCGCGGGTCGCCCGGCAGCGGAACGAAGCCCTCGATCGGCGTCAACGCGCGCGGGTCGCTCACCGCGAGCGCGCAGCCCTGCAACGCCGTCAGCGCCGCAGCCAGGACAAGCCACGGCTTCATGCTTCCAACGCCTGCCAGCGGTCGTCGATCAAGCCCTCGAGCGGCGGATACTGCGTCTTGTAGGCCATCTTGCGGCTCTCGGCGATCCAGTAACCGAGATACAGGTAGGGCAGATCGAGGCGGCGCGCGAGTTCGATCTGCCACAGCACGCCATAGACGCCCAGGCTCATCTGTTCGCACTCGGGGTCGAAGAAGGTATAGACCGCGGACAGGCCGTCTTCGACCTGATCCATCACCGCGACCATGGTGAGCGCATCGCCGTCGCGGAATTCCGCCAGCACGGAATCGACGCTGGAAGACAGCAGGAACTGCGTGTATTGCTCGGGGCTGTCCCGATCCATGCCGCCGCCGGCATGGCGGCTGCCGAGATAGCTGCGATAGAGGGCGTAATGCTCGTCCCGGAAATCGAGCGGCAGGAAACGCGCCGAGAGATGGCGGTTGCGCCGAAGGCAGCGGCGCTGGGTACGATTGGGCACGAAGCGGTTCACGTCGACGCGGACCGGCACGCACGCGCTGCACCGTTCGCAATGCGGGCGGTAGGTGAACTGGCCGCTGCGCCGGAATCCGGCACGTATCAGAGCGCCGTACGCCCGGCCGTCGATCAGGTGGGTCGGCGTCGCGACCTGCGAGCGCGCCCGCCGGCCTGGCAGGTAGCTGCAGTCGTAGTGCGCGGTCAGGTAGAACTGGATGCGCTGGAACGGGGGTTCAGTCGGGTGCATCGAAGTACCACGGCCCAGGAACATGCGGCAAGTTTACCAACTCCGCGAGCCGCGCCGTGAACACCGCGCGCGGCATGGTGCGGGCACCCATGCTGGCGAGGTGAGGCGTTTCCATCTGGCAATCGATCAGTCCGAAATCCCAGGCCCGGAGTTGCCGGGCGAGCCGCACCAGCGCAACCTTGGACGCGTCGGGTTCGCGACTGAACATCGATTCGCCATAGAACATCCGACCGATCGCCACGCCGTAGAGCCCGCCGACGAGGCGTCCATCGCGCCAGGTCTCCACCGAATGCGCGTAACCGGCTTCGAAGAGGCGGCCATAGGCCGCGATCATGGCGGGCGAGATCCATGTTCCGCCCGCCCCGTCACGCGGCGCCCCGCACGCGTGCATCACGTCGAGAAACGCCGTATCGACGCGCAGTTCGAAGCCGGCATTGCGCATGCGCCGTGCGAGCGAGCGGGTGATGCGGATCTCATCCGGAACCAGGACCATGCGCGGATCGGGTGTCCACCAGAGAATGGGCTCCCCCGGATTGAACCAGGGAAAAATGCCATGACGGTAGGCGTCCAGCAGGCGTGCGGTGGACAGATCGCCCCCCATGGCGAGCAAGCCGTTGGGATCGGCAAGCGCGGTCTCGACCGGCGGAAAATACGAGGGTGCGGACGGGCGATGGCTCATGATCGCATCGTAGCGGATTCAGACAGGGTGGGCTTGATCTGCACGGGACCCGGTATTATGATATGCGCATCTTCAATACTGCTATCGCTTCGGGTTTGGTCGCGAACGCGGAACAAAGCCCACACGCTTCATATAATGTCCGATTCGCGCCGCCTCCCTTCGGCGCAGCGACACCCGGACATTTGCAGTAAGGAAGAATGGTTACACCGAAAACGCAGTCAGCAGGACCCGCTTCGACGCCAAGGCCACAAGCCGCAGCGCACGGCATGCCGTACCGTCCATCAATCCGGTGGTCCGGGACGATGCCTGCAAGGTCAATGCAGAAGCCGTATCGGACGCCCGCCGCGTGCCCGCTCTCTCTCCCGGGCATGTCGGTCGGGACCGTCCTTCCATGGGGCGCCTCGTGACCCGCTCTCCCGGGTTTACGGGAGCCCCGTCTTTTTCCGCCTGTTTTCACTGCGGCCTGCCGGTTTCCGAGGATGCGCACTATCCCATCACGTTCGAAGATACGACGCACGAGGCATGCTGCCGCGGCTGTCAGGCGGTCGCGCAGACCATCATCGACAGCGGCCAGGGCGCGTACTACCGCCACCGCACCGCGCTGCCCGCAACCGCGCGCGAGGCCGAGGCCGAACTCACCCAGCTCGGTCTGTACGACCTGCCGGAGATCCAGGAAAGCTTCGTCCGCACCGAGGCGGAGAACGTCCGCGAGGCGGCACTGATCCTCGAAAACATCGTCTGCGCCGCGTGCATCTGGCTGAACGAAAGGCACATCGCCGCCCTGCCCGGCGTACTCTCGGTGGAGATCAACTACGCCACGCGCCGCGCGCGGGTACGTTGGGACGAAAGCCGCATCCGGCTCTCGTCGATCCTGAAGGCGGTCTCGGAGATCGGTTACGTCGCCCACCCCTTCGATCCGGGCCGCTCGGACGACGTCTACCGGCGCGAGCGCAACACGGCGATCAAGCGGCTGGCGATCGCCGGCCTCGGCATGATGCAGGTGATGATGTACGCGCTGCCGACCTACATCGCCACCGACATGACCGACGAGATCCGCCTGCTGATGCGCTGGGCGAGCCTCATCCTCACGATCCCCGTGGTCGGCTACTCGGCATGGCCCTTCTTCATCGGCGCCTGGCGCGACCTGAAACGGCGCACCCTCGGCATGGACGTGCCGGTCGCGCTCGGCATCGGCACCGCATTCGCCGCCAGCGTCTACGGCACCTTCTCGGGCCGCGGCGAGGTGTATTTCGACTCGGTCGCCATGTTCGTCTTCCTGCTGCTCACGGGACGCTTTCTCGAAATGAACGCGCGTCGGCGCGCCGGCGCCGCGGTCGAGGAGCTGGTCAAGCTCATCCCCGCAGCCACCACGCGGCTGCCGGAATGGCCGGCACGCCAGGAAGAGCAGGTACCGGTTGCGCGCCTCGCGGTCGGTGACCATGTCCTGATCCGTCCGGGCGAGACCGTGCCCGCGGATGGCGTCATCGTCGAGGGCGAAAGCGCCGTCAGCGAGGCGATGCTGACCGGGGAATCCCTGCCGGTATCGAAATCGAAGGATGCACGGGTGGTCGGCGGCAGCCTGAACCAGGCGAGTCCGCTGGTCATCCGCGTCGAGCGCCTCGGTGCAGACACGCGTCTCGCATCGATCGTGCGCCTGCTCGATCGCGCGCAGAGCGAGAAACCGCGCATCGGGCAGCTTGCCGACCGCGCCGCCGCGTGGTTCGTCGGCCTGCTGCTCGTGATCACGGCGGCGGTCGGCCTCGTATGGTATGCGATCGACCCGACCAAGGTGCTGTGGATCGTGGTGTCCATCCTGGTCGTCACCTGCCCCTGCGCGCTCGGGCTGGCCACCCCCGCCGCGCTCACGACCGGCACCGGGCGGCTCACTCGCATGGGACTGCTGACCACGCGCGGCCACGCGCTGGAAACCCTGGCGCGCGCGACCGACCTCGTGTTCGACAAGACCGGGACGCTCACGCTAGGGCGCCTGTCGGTGCGCCGCGTGGTGCCGCTGGCCGGCCGCAACGCGGCCGCGGTAAGCGCGATCGCCGCGGCATTGGAGGCGGGCTCCGAACACCCCATCGCGAAAGCGCTTCGCGAAGGCCATGATCTCGTCTCCGCCGCCGACGAAATCCGCAACACCCCGGGACGCGGCGTCGAGGGCCGTGTCGAGGGCCGCCTCTACCGGCTCGGCGCGCCGCGCTTCGCCGCGGGAGACGCAGCACCGGCGCCGCCAACCGACGGTGACGGCGCGAGCTGGGTCGCGCTCGCCGAGGAAAACGAACTGATCGCGTGGTTTGCGCTCGCCGACACCCTGCGGCCGGACGCGGTTCCCGCGCTCGCAGCGCTGCAAGCGCAGGGATTGCGCCTGCATCTTCTCTCGGGCGACGCCGAGGGCGCGGTCAAGGCCGTCGCGCAGCAACTCGGCGTCGCCGAATGGCACGCCGGCGCGCTGCCGGAAGACAAGCTTGCATACGTGAAAACCCTGCAGGAACAGGGCCGCATCGTCGCCATGGTCGGCGACGGCATCAACGATGCGCCGGTGCTCGCCGGCGCCCAGGTGTCGATCGCGATGGGGGAAGGTGCGGACGTCGCCCAGGCCGCCGCAGACATGGTGATGCTCGGCAGCCGGCTCGCCACCCTGTCGGAAGGCGTCGCGCTCGCGCGCAAGACGCAGAAGATCATCCGCGAAAACCTCGGCTGGGCGCTCGGCTACAACCTCATCGCCATCCCGGCCGCCGCGCTCGGCTACGTCACACCCTGGATCGCCGGCATCGGCATGTCGGCAAGCTCACTGCTCGTCGTGCTAAACGCGTTGCGGCTGTCCGACTTCAAGCAGCCAGTCGCCTCGGCGGCGATCGAGCACGCGCGGCCGGAGCCGGCGACCTGAGGCATGGACATCGTCATCCTGCTCATCCCCCTGAGCCTCGTGATCGTCGGCGTCATCGCCTGGGCGATGCTGTGGGCGGCGAAAACGGGGCAGTTCGACGATCTCGAGGGGCCGGGACACAGCGTCATCATGGACGACGACAGCCCCCCCAGGAACGACCCGTCCAAAGACAGCCCATCCAGGGACGACCCGCCCCTGGGCTGACCGCGGAGCGTCGCTTTCTCCACCGGCCCGTCACGCGCCCGCTACCGGCCCGGCCGCGGGCGCCGGTAGAATCCCGTTCGTTACTCTTCCGGAGTCCATTCGATGATGCGCCTGCCTCTTTTCTCCATCCCGCTGTTCCTCGCCGCCCTGATGCTCGGCGTATCCGGCTGCAATGCCAGCGAACCCGGCGCGCAGACCGTCTCCACCGCGCCGGCCGTGGGCGATCCGGCCAACCCGCGCGTGCTGATCGAAACCAGCAAGGGCAAGCTTACGGTGGAGCTGTTTCCGGCCCAGGCGCCCCTGTCGACGGAAAACTTCCTGCGCTACGTCGAGAGCGGCTTCTATGACGGGCTCATATTCCATCGGGTGATCCCGGGCTTCATGATCCAGGCGGGCGGCATGATGCCGGACATGAGCGAGAAGCCCAATGGCGCGCCGATCGTGAACGAGGCGGGCAACGGCCTGCGGAACCTGCGCGGCACGCTGGCGATGGCGCGTACCGCCGAACCGCATTCGGCAACCTCGCAGTTCTTCATCAACGTCGCCGACAACCGTTTCCTCGATCACCGCGGCAAGAGCGTCGAAGGCTTCGGATACGCCGTCTTCGGCCAGGTCGTCGATGGCATGGAGGTGGTCGACGCCATCGCCGGCGTGCCGCGCGGGGTGCGGGGCCCGCACGGCGACGTCCCGCTCGAACCGGTCGTGATGCAACGCCTCAGTGTTCTGCCAGCGGCGTCCCCGGCCGAGGCGTCCGCGCCGTAGGCTTGCCCTGTCGCCCTCCGCCAAGCTTCTGCTGATCGGACTCGCCGCACCCTGCGCGGCGGCCGTCGCGCTCATGGCCGGTCCGCTCCCCGCCGACGCCGAGCTCGCACGGCAGATTCTCACGGACCTGCGCGGGCCGCGCGTCGCCGCCGCCTTTGCCTGCGGCGGCCTGCTGGCGCTGGCCGGCGCACTGATGCAGACGCTGTTCCGCAACCCGCTCGCCGAGCCCTATCTCCTCGGCGTCTCGGGCGGCGCGGGCCTCCTGGCGCTGCTCGGCATGGCGGCCGGGCTGGCCTGGCCATGGGTCTCGCTGCTCGCCTTCGCCGGCAGTCTCATCGCCCTCGGCCTCGCGGCTGCGATGGGCGGCCGGCTGCTTGCACGCGACCACACGCCGCTCCTGCTCGCCGGGGTGATGCTCGCTGCAGGGTTCGGGGCGCTGATCGCGCTGGTACTGTCGATCGCGCCGGCCGAGCGTCTGCCCGGCATGCTCTTCTTCCTGATGGGCGACCTCGCCTGGGCGGGCAACGTCCCGCTGCTCTGGGGCGCGCTGCTGCTCGGCGTCGCCGCGGCGCTGTCGCTGGCTCGCCGCCTCGACGTGCTGCAGCTCACGCCCTTGAAGGCGGCGTCACTGGGTGTCGCCGTCGCCCCCACGCGCTGGATGCTGTTCGGCCTGGCCGGCGCCGCCACGTCGCTCGTGGTCGCCCAGGCCGGCACCATCGGTTTCGTCGGCCTGATGGTGCCGCACGCGCTGCGGAAACTCGGCTTCTCCGGCCACCGGCTGCTGTTGCCGGCCGCCGCCCTGGCCGGCGGCAGCCTGCTGGTGCTGGCCGACGCCCTCGCACGTACCGTGATCGAGCCGCGCGAGCTTCCCGTGGGCGTGCTCACGGCGCTGATCGGCGTGCCGCTCATGCTGTGGCTGTTACGCAAGCCGTGAGCCTGGCCGCGCAGCAGCTCCGCCTGCGGGCCGGTGCGCGCATCCTGGTCGATGCACTCGATCTCTCGCTCGAGCCGGGTGAGGTCCTCGGCATCCTCGGCGCAAACGGCAGCGGCAAGTCGACGCTGCTGGCCGTACTCGCCGGACTCGGGCGGCCCACGCACGGCGAAGTCACGCTCGACGGCCGACCCGTTTCCGCGCTGCCCGCCCTCACCCGCGCACAGCATATCGGCCTGCTGCCGCAGGGCGACGACGGCGGTTTTCTCGGCAGCGTGGCGGATTTCGTCGCGCTCGGGCGCTTCCCCTTCGGTGGCCGTGCCGACCCCCTGCCCCAGCTTCGGCATTGGGAACTTGCCGATCTCGCCCACCGCCCGCTCGCCACGCTTTCGGGCGGCGAGCGCCAGCGCGCACGGCTGGCACAGCTGGCCCTTCAACAGCCGCGCGTCGCGTTGCTCGATGAGCCACTGACCCACCTCGATCCCTTGCATCAGTCGCGCCTGCTGGACTGGGTACGCGCCGAGGCCGACGCCGGCGGCAGCGTCGCGCTGAGCCTGCACGATCCGAGTTGGGCGGCGCACCACTGCGATCGCCTCCTGTTCCTGTACGGGGACGGCCGCTGGCGGATCGGCACGCCCGCGGCCCTGCTCACGCCATTCGCGCTCGAAGGCCTGTACGGCGCCGGAACCGCGCGAATGTGGCGGCAGGGCGCGATCGGCGAGCCTGTATAATCTCCGGTTCAAGGTTTCGAACGTCCCCGCCCCGCGCTTCCCATGATCCGCCGCATCATCAGCAAAGTCTTCCGCCGCAAGTCACGCGCGGCGGCTGGCGGCGCGCAGATTCTCACACTCGCCGAGCATGGCATCCGCCGCGAGCAACTCGACGATTGCGCGCTGAAAGTCTGCGAGACGCTCTCCGGTGCCGGCTTCAAGGCCTACGTCGTCGGCGGCGCGGTACGTGATCTGCTGCTCGGCAAGCTGCCCAAGGACTTCGACGTCGCCACCGACGCCACACCCGAACAGGTGCGCAAGCTGTTTCGCCGCTCGCGCATCATCGGCCGCCGGTTCCAGATCGTGCACGTGATGTGCGGGCGCGAAACCATCGAAGTGACGACCTTCCGCGCCAACGGCGAGAAGGAGGCGGACGACGATTACGAATCGGGATCGAACGGATCGCCCGCCGATTCCCGCCGTTTCACCGACGAGCACGGCCGCCTGCTATCCGACAACGTGTTCGGAACCATGGGCGACGATGCCGCGCGCCGTGACTTCACCATCAACGCGCTCTACTACGATCCGACGCGCGAGGAAGTGCACGACTACTTCGGCGGCGTTGCCGACTGCCGGAAACGCGTGCTGCGCATGATCGGCGATCCCGAGCGGCGCTACCGCGAGGATCCCGTGCGCATGCTCCGCGCGGCACGCCTGGCCGCCAAACTGGATTTCCACATCGACGAGGCGACGCGCAAGCCGGTCGCCACCCTCGCGCCGCTGCTCGCCCACATTCCGCGCGCGCGCATCTTCGACGAAGCGCTGAAACTGCTGCTTTCCGGCCACGCCCTGCGAGGCGTGCACCAACTGCGCGCCGAAGGCCTTCACCACGGGATGCTGCCGCTCCTCGACACCATCCTCGACGACCCCGACGGCGAGCGCTTCATCACGGCCGCACTGAAGAGCACGGACGCGCGCATCCAATCCGACCGGCCGACGTCGCCCGCGTTTCTCTTCGGTGCGCTGCTCTGGCCGCAGGTGCTGCAGCACTGGCGCGCACTTGAGGCCACCGGCGAGAAACCGCAGCCGGCACTGTTCATGGCGATGGACGAAGTGCTCGACGCGCAGCGCAGCCGCCTGGCGATCCCCCGCCGCTACGACGGCATGATGAAGGAGATCTGGGCCCTGCAGCCGCGATTCGAACAGCGTGGCGGACAGCGCCCCTATCGGCTGCTGGAGCACCCGCGCTTCCGGGCCGCGTACGATTTCCTGCTGTTGCGCGCCGAATCCGGCGAGGTCGACGCCGAACTCGCCGAGTGGTGGACGCGCTTCCAGGAGGTGGGAGACGACGCCCGTGCCGCAATGCTGAAGCCGGACGACAGCCCCAAGCCGCGCCGCCGCCGCAAACGCAAGAAACCCGCGAGTTCGGATGGCGAGGCACAGCCCGCATGAAAATCGTGGCCACCATCGGGCTCGGCGCCAATCTCGACGATCCCGCAACGCACGTCGAGCACGCGATCGCGGAGCTGGATCGTCTGCCGGCGACCCGTCTCCTCGCCCGCTCCCGACTCTACGTATCGGCACCCGTGGATTGCACGGACCAGCCCGACTTCGTCAACGCGGTGGCGCAGGTCGAGACCACGCTGGCGCCGCGTGCGCTGCTCGCCGCGCTGCTCGACATCGAACACCGCCACGGCCGCGAGCGCAACTTCCGCAACGCGCCGCGCACGCTCGACCTCGACCTTCTGCTATACGGGGATGCGTGTTTCCACGAGCCGGGCCTGGAGCTGCCGCACCCGCGCATGCACATGCGCGCGTTCGTTCTCCAGCCGCTGCTCGAAATCGCGGCCCACATCGTGATCCCGGGCCGCGGCCGTGCCGCCGACTGGCTGGCGGCCTGCGCCGACCAGATCGTGACGCCTCTCCCGCTTCCGGCCCCGACGGCCTCCGCCTGCGCATGAGCCTCGCCCGTTTCCGTTATCTCGTCGTCGAAGGCCCGATCGGGGCCGGCAAGACCAGCCTGACCCACAAGCTTGCCGAACGCCTGGGCGCCGACACGCTCCTGGAGAACGCCGGCGACAATCCCTTCCTTCCGCGCTTTTATCAGGAACCGAAGCGCTACGCCCTGGCGACGCAGCTGCACTTCCTGTTCGACCGCTCGCGCCAGCTTCGCGAATTGGCGCAGGGAGACCTGTTCCGTACAGGAACCGTCTCGGATTTCCTCATCGAGAAGGACATGCTGTTCGCGCGCATGAATCTCGACGACGACGAATTCGAGCTGTATCAGAAGGTCTATGCGGACCTTCGGCCGCAAGCGCCCGTACCCGACCTGGTGATCTATCTTCAGGCGCCGGCCGACACCCTCCAGGAACGCGTCAGGCGCCGAGGCATCGAATACGAGCGTGGCATGGACGCGGACTACCTGCAACGGCTCGCGAACGCGTACAGCGAATTTTTCCACCGCTACGACGCGGCGCCGCTGCTCATCGTCAATACCACCCATCTCGACTTCACCCGCAGCGAGGACGATTTCGAACTCCTGCTCGAGCGCGTGGACAAGATGCGCGGTCCGCGCGAATTCTTCAGCAGGGCGGCCTGAGATGCGCGTCAGCCTGACCACCCTGAAAAGCATGCGCGAACGCGATGAAAAGATCGCCGTGCTCACCTGCTACGACGCCAGCTTCGCGCGCGTGCTCGATGCCGCCGGTCTCGACGTGCTGCTGGTCGGCGACTCGCTCGGCATGGTCGTGCAGGGCCACGCCTCGACGCTGCCGGTAACGCTCGCCGACATGGCTTACCACACGCGCTGCGTCACGGCGGGCTGCGAGCGCGCCCTCGTCGTCGCCGACCTGCCGTTCGGCAGCTACCAATCCACCCCGGAACGCGCCTTCGACGCCGCGGCGCAGCTGATGGCAGCGGGCGCACACATGGTCAAGCTCGAGGGCGGCGCGGTGATGGTCGATACCGTTGTGTTCCTCACCCGGCGCGGCATTCCCGTATGCGCGCATCTCGGGCTGCTGCCGCAATCGGTCAACCAGCTCGGCGGCTACCGGGTGCAGGGACGCGAGGCGGCTGCCGCCACTCAGCTCATCGCCGACGCTCGTGCGCTCGAGACCGCTGGGGCGGGTCTGCTCGTGCTGGAGATGGTGCCCGCGGCGCTGGCGAGGAGCGTGACCGAAGCGCTCGCGATCCCGACCATCGGCATCGGCGCCGGCAAGGATTGCGCCGGCCAGGTGCTCGTTCTCTACGACATGCTGGGGCTCTATCCGCGCCCGCCGAAATTCTCGAAGAACTTCCTCGCGGGCAGCGACGGCATCGAGGCCGCGGCGCGCGCTTACGTCGCCGCCGTCAAGGACGGCAGTTTCCCTGCTGCCGAGCACGGCTTCTGATGCGGCTCGTACGCACCGCCGCCGAACTGCGCGCCGCGCTCGCCGGTGCGGCCGACACCGCCTTCGTGCCCACCATGGGCAATCTGCATGCAGGCCACATCTCGCTCGTCGAACTTGCAAAAGCGCAGGGTGCACCGGTCGTCGCGAGCATCTTCGTCAACCCGCTGCAGTTCGGCGCGGACGAGGATTTCTCACGCTATCCGCGCACGCTCGACGCCGACTGCGAAAAACTCGCCGCTGCCGGCTGCGAGCTTGTCTTCGTGCCCGATGTCGCCGAGATGTATCCGTTTGCACAGGGTTTCGTCGTGCAACCGCCGTCGGCGCTCGCAGACGAATTGTGCGGTGCTTTCCGCCCCGGGCACTTCAGCGGCGTCGCGACCGTGGTGCTCAAGCTCTTCAACCTCGTGCAGCCGCGCGTCGCCGTGTTCGGCCGCAAGGATTACCAGCAACTCATCGTGATTCGCGAAATGGTGCGGCAGCTCAACCTGCCGATCCGCGCCATTGCCGGCCCTACCCGGCGCGAACCGGACGGCCTCGCCATGAGTTCCCGCAACGGCTACCTGTCTCCCGGCGAGCGCATGCAGGCGCCGCAGCTCCAGCGGGAACTTGCCAGCATCGTGGCCGCGGTTCACGCCGGTGAGCGTGACTACACCGCGCTCGCCACGGCCGCCGGCCGTCGCCTCAGGATGGCCGGCTGGCGCGTCGACTACGTCGAGATACGGGATGCCGCGACGCTCGCCACGCCCGCCTCCGGCGACGCGGCCCTGATCGCGCTCGCTGCGGCATGGCTGGGCACGACCCGGCTCATCGACAATCTCGAATTCATGCCCGGAACGTCCGCCGGAGAGACGGCGCCGTCTGGGGAAACGCAGCCCGAAAAAGTATAATGTCCGTCCGTTTTTGCCATTGAGAGGGCACCGTCATGCAAAGAACGATGCTCAAGTCCAAGCTGCACCGCGCCACGGTCACGCATTCCGAGCTGCATTACGAAGGCTCGTGCGCGATCGACGAGGCGCTGCTGGACGCGGCCAACATCCAAGAATACGAGCAGATCCAGATCTACAACGTCACCAACGGCGAGCGGTTCACGACGTATGCCATCCGTGCGCAGCGCGATTCGGGGATCATCTCGGTGAACGGCGCCGCCGCGCACAAGGCGAACCCGGGTGATCTCGTCATCATCGCCACCTATGCGACGTACAACGAACTCGAAACGGCGCGCTACGCGCCCGAACTGGTTTACGTCGATGCCGACAACCGCATCATGGATACGCGCAGGAAGATCCCGGTGCAGGCAGCGTAACGCGTCTCTGCCGTGATGGAAAAAGGCCGGGTTCCCCGGCCTTTTTCATTGCGCTGTGAGGATCGACGGGCGCGGCCGTACGTCCGCCGCCTCGGTGCCGGCTAGCTGAGCTTCCAGATCTCGGCGTTGTATTCCCGCATGGTGCGATCGGTCGAAAAGCAGCCGCTCGACGCGGTGTTGAGGATACTCATGCGCGTCCACTTCTCCCGGTCCCGCCATGTCTGCGCCACCTGCTCCTGCGCGTCGACGTAGCTGCGGAAATCCGCGAGAACCATCCAGGGATCGTTCGGGCTCAGCATGGCGTCGATGATGGGATCGAAGATTCCCGGCTCGTAGAGGTTGAAGTGACCCGATCGCAGAAGGTCGATCACGGCGCGCAGGTCGGGGTCGCGATCGACGTAATCCTGCGGCCGATAGTGGGGACGCAGCGCCTCGATCTCTTCCGCGTGCAGTCCAAACAAGAAGAAGTTCTCCGCGCCGACGGCCTCGAGAATCTCGATGTTCGCGCCGTCGTAGGTGCCGATGGTAAGAGCGCCGTTCATCATGAACTTCATGTTGCCGGTGCCCGACGCCTCCTTGCCGGCAGTGGATATCTGCTCGGAGAGGTCCGTCGCCGGCGCGATGATTTCCATGCTCGTGACGCGGTAGTTCGGAAGGAAGGCCATCTTCAGGCGACCGTTGACGTCCGGGTCGGAGTTGACCACGTCGGCCACGTTGTTGATGAGCTTGATGATGCGCTTGGCCATCGCGTAGCCGGGTGCGGCCTTGCCGCCGACCAGAACGCAGCGGTCGGCCCAGCGCTCGCCCGGATCGCCGCGATTGACACGGTTGTAGAGGTGGATCACGTGCAGCACGTTGAGCAGCTGCCGCTTGTATTCGTGGATGCGCTTGACCTGGACGTCGAACAGCGCATCGGGGTTGAAGTCGACGCCGCACTCCGCCTTGACCAGCGCAGCGAGGCGCTCCTTGTTGACGCGCTTGACCGTGCGCCACTCGGCCTGGAAAGCGGCGCGTTCGGGCGCCGCCAGCGGTTTGAGCCGTTCGAGCTGCGACAGGTCGGCGACCCATTCATCCCCGATCTCGGCACTGATGAGCGCACTCATGCCGGGGTTGGCGTGCGCCACCCAGCGGCGCGGCGTCACGCCGTTGGTCTTGTTGTTGAATTTCCACGGCCACAGCTCGACGAAATCGCGGAACAGGCCTTCCCTCAGCAGGCGCGAATGCAGCGCGGCGACGCCATTGACCGAGAAACTGCCGACGATGGCGAGCCATGCCATGCGCACCTGGCGTACCGGTTCCTCTTCGATGATGGACATGCGGACGCGGCGCGCCGCGTCGCCGGGCCATCTCACCGCCACCTGGCGCAGAAAGCGCGCGTTGATTTCGTAGATGATCTCCAGCGGCCGCGGCAGCATGCGCTCGAAGAGCGCGACCGGCCATTTCTCCAGCGCCTCCGGCAGCAGGGTGTGGTTGGTGTAGGCCATGCAGTTCGAAGTGACCGCCCAGGCGTCGTTCCACGACAATCCCTCCTGGTCGAGTAACAGACGCATCAGCTCGGCCACGGCAATCGACGGGTGGGTGTCGTTCATCTGGAACACGTTGTGCTCGGCGAACTTCATCAGATCGGTATTGCCGGCGGCACGCCACTGGCGCAACGCATCCTGCAGGCTGGCCGACGCGAGGAAGTACTGCTGACGCAGCCGCAGTTCCTTGCCGCTCTCGCTCGCGTCGTTGGGGTAGAGCACCATCGAGATGTACTCGGCGTGGTTCGCCGCCTGCACCGCTTCCGTATAGCTTCCGGCGTTGAACTCTTCGAGGTTGAAGGCGTCGGTGGAAGCCGTTTTCCAAAGCCGCAAGGTGTTCACCACGTTGTTCCGGTATCCGGAGATGGGCATGTCGTAGGGCACCGCGAGGACGTCGCTGGTGTCGACCCAGCGCGCGCGCGGCCGCCCCGCCTTGTCGTGGAAATGCTCGGTACGGCCGCCGAACGGCACGCGGCAGGTGAATTCGGAACGCTCGATCTCCCAGGGATTGCGATCGCGCAGCCAGTTGTCGGGCGCCTCGACCTGGTACCCGTTTTCGATGTGCTGATGGAACATGCCGTACTTGTAGCGCAGGCCGTAGCCCATTACCGGTAGATCGAGCGTCGCGCAGCTGTCCATGAAGCACGCGGCGAGGCGGCCGAGGCCGCCGTTGCCGAGCCCCGCGTCGGGCTCGAGTTCGGCCACCTCCTCGAGCGTATGTCCGAGTCGGTGCAGCGCCTCGCGCGAGGCCTCGTCGAGATCGAGGTTGAGCACGTGGTTGGCGAGCGCACGGCCGATCAGGAATTCCAGCGACAGGTAATACCCGCGTCGCTTCTCGGGCAGGTCGCGCCGGATGTACGTGTTCATCCAATCCGACATCAGGCGGTCGCGCAAGGACCAGGCGATCGCCCGGTAGGTGTAGACCGCCGGACAGCCCGGCATGCGCCCGAGGTGATAGCGCTGATAGCGCTCGATGTCGTGGAAGAGTGCCGCGCCGGTATTGGGCAGCGGCTTGAGGATCAATGAGGCCCGGGGGGCGTTGTTCTGTTCAGACATGGGATCTTGACTGCAATCAGCTCCTGTAGAGGGCGAGATAACGATCGGCGCTCTCCGCCCAACCAAACGATGCGCGCATGCCGGCCTGCTGCAACCGCCGCCAGCGTGCCGGTTGCCGGTACAGATCGAGCGCGCGGCGAATCGCATCCAGCAACGCTTCCACGTACGGCGCATCGAAGACGAAGCCGGTGGCGCTTCCATCCTCCAGCGCCGCCGTACTCGCGTCGACGACGGTGTCGGCCAGGCCACCCGTGCGGAATACGATGGGCGGCGTGCCGTAACGCAGGCTGTACATCTGGTTCAGCCCGCACGGCTCGAAACGGGACGGCATCAGGAACATGTCGGCGCCCGCCTCGATCGAATGCGCCAGCGCTTCCTCGTAGCCGAGCCGGATCATCACCCGCTCCGGGTGCTGCTGCGCGAGGCGCCTCAGCTTCTGCTCGTAGCTCGCTTGCCCACTGCCGAGGATGACGAAGCGGACGTCGCTCTCGGCGAGCAGGGTCGGCATCGCCGCGAGCATCCAGTCGACGCCCTTCTGTTCGACCAGCCGGCCGACGCTGCCGATCAGCGGTGCCTGCATCGCAGCCGTGCTGGCGTGGCCGAGGAAGCGCTCGAGGAGCGCCTGCTTGTTGCGCCGCTTGCCCGGCTGGATGCGGGCGGCGGAATAGTGCGCCGGCAGGTGCGCATCGGTCGATGGGTTCCACACTGTGGTATCGATGCCGTTGAGGATGCCGGAGAGCTTGGGCCCCACGGCCCGCAACAGGCCATCGAGGCCGTAACCGAACTCGGGCGTGCGGATCTCCTCGGCATAGGTGGGGCTCACCGTCGTGACCGCGTCGGCGTACACGATGCCGGCCTTGAGCATCGAGAAGCCGCCGTGGAATTCGGCGCCGTCGACGGACCACCACTGGCTGGGCAGATGCAGGCGCACGAAGTCGCCATGCGAGAAATAACCGCCGTAGGCGAGGTTGTGGATGGTGAACACCGTCTTCGGCCGCAACGGCTGGCCGGCGAGGAAGGCCGGCACCAGCCCGGTCTGCCAATCATGTGCGTGCACCACCGCGGGCTGCCAGCCGAGATCCAGCACGTCCCGCGCAAGCTCCGCCGCGGCCCGCGCGAACACCGCGAAGCGCTCGGCGTTGTCGGGCCAATCCTGTCCGTCGGGGCCGACATAAGGATTTCCGGGCCGGTCGAACAATTGCGGACAGTCTGCGATCCACAGCGGGAAAGCGAAGTCGTGGTGGCGCGCTTCGAGGATGCGGACGCTCACCGGGCCGTCGGCGCCGCGAACCTCGATCCAGCCGAGAATGTGCAGGCCCGAGAGCTGGGAGAGCAGCGCACGGTAGCCCGGCAGCATCAGCCGGACGTCGGCCCCGCGCGCCTGCAAGGCGTGGGGCAGGCTGTGGACCACGTCCCCGAGTCCGCCGGTCTTCACGAGCGGGTAGGCCTCGCTCGCCACGAACAGGATTTTCTTTTCTCCGCTTGCCATTGTTGTTTTCCGTCTGGCCCTTACCGTTTCACGTCATCCGCATGGTTTGAGGAATATCGCGCCCAGCGGCGGCAGCATCAGCTCGATCGATTGTGCGTACCCCATCCATGGCAATGGCTGCGCCACGAGCGGACGGCCGTTGCCCACATTGCTGCCACCGTAGTACGCCGAATCGGTGTTCATCACCTCGCACCAGGCACCGCCCGCCGGCACGCCGATGCGATATGCGCGGCGCGGCACCGGCGTAAAGTTGAACAGCGCGATGAGTTGTGCCGCAGGCTCACGCCCCTGCCGCACGAAGCTCAGGACCGACTGGTCCGCATCGTGGCAGTCGATCCAGCTGAATCCGCGCGGGTCGAAATCGAAGTCGTGCAGTGCGGGCTCGTCCCGATAAAGGCGGTTGAGATCGCGCAACAGGGTGCGAACACCGTCGTGCGCGGGAAAGGTGAGGAGCACCCAGTCGAGTTGGCCGGGTTCATGCCATTCGTTCCACTGGCCGAATTCACCGCCCATGAACAGGAGTTTCTTGCCGGGATGCGCATACTGCCAGGCGTAGAACGCGCGCAGGTTCGCGAAGCGCTGCCAGGTGTCGCCCGGCATCTTGTCGAGCATGCTCCGTTTCATGTGCACCACTTCGTCGTGCGAGAGCGGCAGCACGAAGTTCTCGGTCCACGCGTACATCTGGCTGAAGGTCAGCTGATTGTGATGGTACTTGCGGTGGACGGGGTCCTTCTCGATGTAGGTCAGGCTGTCGTTCATCCAGCCCATGTTCCATTTCATCGAGAATCCGAGCCCGCCGAGCTCGACCGGGCGCGACACCGCCGGCCAGGCGGTCGATTCCTCGGCAATCGTGAGCACGCCGGGGAAACGGGCATGCACCTCGATGTTCATCTCGCGCAGGAAGTGGATGGCTTCGAGGTTCTCGCGTCCGCCGTAGACGTTCGGCGTCCATCCCCCCGGCTGGCGCGAGTAGTCGAGATAGAGCATCGACGCGACCGCGTCGACGCGCAGCCCGTCGATGTGGAACTCATCGAGCCAGTACAAGGCATTGGCAACCAGGAAGTTGCGCACCTCGTTGCGGCCGAAGTCGAAGATCAACGTACCCCAGTCCTGGTGTTCGCCGCGGCGCGGGTCGGCGTGTTCGTACACCGGCTCGCCGGTGAAGCGGGAAAGGGCCCAGTCGTCCTTCGGAAAGTGAGCCGGGACCCAGTCGAGCAGCACGCCGAGGCCGGCGCGGTGGCAGGCGTCGACGAAGGCGCGGAAGTCGTCCGGCGAGCCGAAGCGCGCCGTCGGCGCGTAATAGCCCGACACCTGATAGCCCCATGAGGCATCCAGCGGATGCTCGGCGACGGGCAGAAGTTCGATGTGGGTGTAGCCCAGATCCACGACGTAGGGAATCAGTTCGGCGGCGAGTTCGCCCCAGGTGTAGAAGCTGCCGTCCTCATGGCGCCGCCACGAACCCGGATGCACCTCGTAGATGCTGATCGGCCGATGCTGCCAGTCGAAACGCGAGCGCGCCTCGAGCCAGCCGCCGTCGCTCCAGGCGTACCGGCTCTCTTCCGGAACGCGGCTGGTGGTTTCCGGCCGCGGAAACATCTGCCGGGCGTAGGGATCGGTCTTCTTCACCAACTGGCCATCGCGGCCGAGGATCTCGTACTTGTACGCGTTGCCGGCGGCAAGGCCGGGGATGAACAGTTCCCATACGCCCGACGCGCCGCGACAGCGCATCGGATGGCGACGGCCGTCCCACTCGTTGAAGTCGCCCACCACGCTGACGCGCTGCACCGCCGGCGCCCACACGGCGAACAGCGTGCCGTCGATGCCGTCGATGCGCTTCACCCGCGCGCCAAGCACCTTCCAGATCTCGAAATGGCGCCCTTCTCCAAACAGATGAAGGTCGACTTCGCCAAGCTGCGGACCGAAAGTGTAAGGACAGTGCGTGGTGCGCCAGGCGCCGGCGCGCTTGTCCTGCCAGCGCATCATCGGGTGCGGCCCAGGCGCGGCGTCAGGGCGCAACCCGAGCTCGAAACAATCCGTTCCGGCCACCCGTTGCATGGCTTGCCCGTGTACCTCCACCGCCTCGGCGGCGGGCAGGAACGTGCGGATCAGCACGCTGCCATCGGGCTGTGGATGCATCCCGAGTACTTCGAACGGATCGTGGTGAGTACCCGCCTGTATGCGCATGAGCACCGGGTCGATCGCGGAGGCGGCCGGGCCGCGTCGCGGTGACGTCATGGAATGGGCGGTTTCTCGCATCGGTGGGCGTCCTGTAGTCTTTTCTTGGTGTGGGTGGCGAGGTCGGGTGGAAGCGCGTCCCAGTGGAAGCGCCACTTCCAGTTGCCGTGATTGGTGCCCGGCGTGTTCATGCGCGCTTCGGAGCCGAGTCCCAGCAGATCCTGCAGCGGGAACACGGTGAGCGCGGCCTGGCTGTGCAGTACGGTATCGATCATACGCTCCGGTACCGCCTCGGCGTCGTCGACTCCCAACTGCTGCATCACCTCGCCTCGGGCATCTTCCGGCAATGCGTGCCACCAGCCGGGCGTGGTGTCGTTGTCGTGCGTGCCGGTATAGTAAACGGTATCGGAATGCACGTTCTCCGGCTTGTGCGGATTATCCGCGTGGGCGTCGAACGCGAATTGGAGGACGGCCATGCCGGGCAGGCCGAAATGCTGACGCAGCGCGGTGACCTCCGGTGTGATGATACCGAGATCCTCGGCGACCAGTGGCAGTTCGCCCATTTCTTCGGCAACCTTCTGCAGCAGCGCTGCACCGGGCACATCGACCCAGCTGCCCTCGACGGCGGTCGGCTCCCCCGCTGGAATCTGCCAGGCGGCCACCAGCCCGCGAAAATGATCGATGCGCACCAGATCGAACCACTCGAAGTGAGCCGCGAGCCGCTGTCGCCACCATGCAAACCCCTCGGTCTGCATCGCGTTCCAGTCGTAATGCGGGTTTCCCCAGCGCTGCCCCGTCTTGGAAAAATAATCCGGCGGCACGCCCGCCACCATCGTCGGCTCGCCCGCCGCATCGAGCAGGAACAGATGCCGGTGCGCCCACACGTCGGCGCTGTCGTGAGCGACGAAGAGCGGCATGTCGCCGAACAGCGCGATGGCACGCGACGTGGCCGCCGCGTGGATCTCCTGCCAGTGCACGGCGGCGGCGTGCTGTGCGCGCATCACGGCCTGCAGTTCGGACGCGTGCGCGGCGTCGAACGCGGCCAGCGCCTGTGCCTCGCGGTCGCGCAGCGCGACCGGCCACGCCGTCCACGGCGCGCCGCCCTGCTCCGCCTTGATCACCATGAAGCGCGCGAAATCCTCGAGCCAGTGCCGCTGCCTCGCGCGCCACTCGGCGAAGCCCGGCAAATCCGCACTCGACGCCGGAAACAGTTCTGGATTGATCGCGAACGCCGAGGCGCACTGGTAGGGCGACAGCCCCGTCAGCGGGATGCCCAGCGGCAGGACCTGCCACACGCCGAACCCGGCCGCGTGCAGGAAATCCAGCCAGCGACCGACGTCGGCCAGCGTACCGGACGGTAACGATGTCGGGTGCAGCAGCAGGCCGGCACGGCGGTCGGCGAAATTCATGCAATCGCTCCGGGAGTGAAACGTGGAGGGCGCGAGATGGCGCGGCGCAGGCCGGAAGCCGTTGCGGGCGCGCATCTCCGTTCTTGTGAATCTGCGGTGTCGCTCCAAGCGTTCGCCCGCGCGATGTCGGGATGGCAGCCGATGACGGTTCCGGCCGGTTTCATCACACGTTCCTGCGCATGGTGCCCGCGTTCTCGGCCCAGCCGTGGCCGCTCGACAAAGGCACGTCGAGCAGCGCGGGCGGCGCCACGCCGATCAGCCGGTACAGTTCGCGCAATTGGGTGCGGTACAGCTGCTCGAAATCGCTGACGCTATCCGCCGGGTTGTAGTCGCCGAACCACCAGAACCAATCGGAGCCCTCGCATACGGCGAGCTGGCGCGTCGCGCGCGCAAGCTGGTCCGCCGCGAGCCGGCCCGACGCCACCACGCGGTCGTAGGCGGTCTTGGCGGCGACGAGGTAATCCCAGCCGCGGTTCTTGTCCGCCGAACCCATCCAGGTCGAAAAACTGCCATAGACCCAGCTCCCCGCCGCCAATCGCGGCATGGGCCGGGTCTTGGTGTGCGCGGCGTGCTCCGCGAAGGTCCCGACCTTGAGCGTCGGATGCTCGGACAGCGCCGTGTAGAGGGCGTCGAGAAAATGATGGCCGTTGTCCGGGTAGTACTCCCAGGCGTTCTCGCCGTCGAGGATGACGGAGACGACATGATTGCCGGCCTCCTCGCCGAAGAACGCGGCGATGTTTTCCAGATGCTGGACGAAGTCGCCCACGGCGTCGTCCGCATGCCAGCTGCTGTATTTGAATCCGATCAGGTCCGACAGCCCGTCGTCGCGGAAGAACACGCGCACGTCGAAACCATCGATCTGCGCCGGCGAGAACAGCCTGCGCTTGTTCTGGAGCGCCTCTTCGGGGCAGCTCGACTTGACGCAGCTGTTGCGCCATACGCCCTCCCCAGAGGCCGTCCAGGCGATGTTCATGGCGTCGAGCTGCGCGAGCGCATCCTCGCTCACGCCGCCTTCGGAGAGCCACACCCCGGACGGCTTGCGCCCGAAGTACCGTTCGAACACCTCGATGCCGTGCTCCAGATGCCAGCGTGCACGCGCCGGCCCGTCGGGATAGCGGTCCGCGTCGGGAAGCGGCGCGTCGGGCGTCGCGTCGCGCAGATTCTCGAAGTTGTTGAGCAGCGGCACGATGGGGTGGCCGTAGGGTGTCATCGACAGCTCGATCTGGCCACGCTCGGCGAGCGCACGATAGCGCGGGATCAATCCTGCCAGGCAATCCTGCATCAGATGGAGCAGTTCATGACGATCTGCGGCGTCGTAGTCCGCGCCCTTTGCCATCAGCCGTTGTGCGAGCGGCAGCTGTTTCAGCGAATGGCCGAGCCACGCGAGGTGGTACCAGGTCAGCAGGTCGAGGAAATATTGCTCGGACAGGTAGCCGAGATGCAGTTCGAGATCGGTGTCGTCGTTGCGCTCTCCATTCGGGCCGACCATGCGCAGCATGCGATGGAAAGCGGGATAGGGATGGATCATGCGCGGCGCATGGCAGCGCTGGCTGTCCTGGAAGATCTCCAGCCGACCCACCGGATCCACCGGAATCGGATCGATTCCCGACAGCAGGTTGAGCATGGGATCCTGCGTCCGCCTGCCGTACCGGAGCAGCGCGTCGAGCTGCCGCGCGTAGTCGTCGAGCTGCTCGAGCAGCACCGGCGCGAAGTTCACGACGGCGCGCATGGAAGGATGGCCTTCCAGATGCGCGGCCATGTCGCTGTAATCCTTGATCCCGTGCAGATAGACCCAGGGCAGGTGATACGCGCCTTCGAGTCCCTCGCGGTAGTAGGGCTGGTGCATGTGCCAGCACAGCACGAGACTGAGCGCTCTAGCCGTCATAGTCGTTCATCAGGCGTGCGTAGAGATTCTGGCCGAGCATCGCCGGCGTGACCAGCACGATGCCCTCTTCGGTGACGTGGAAACGCTTGGCGTCCTCGGCCGGGTCCTCGCCGATCACGGTGTCGTCATCGATCACGCAACCCTTGTCGATGATGGCGCGGATGATGCGGCAGTTCCGGCCGATGCTGACCTTGGGCAGGATCACGCTGTCCTTGATATGGCTGTAGTGCTCCGCTGTGGTGCCGAAGAAGAGCACCGAGCGTTTCACCCTCGCACCCGAAAGGATACAGCCGCCGGCGATCAGCGAATCGATCGCCTCGCCACGCCGACCCTCGTCGTCGAACACGAACTTGGCGGGCGGATATTGCGGCTGATAGGTCCAGATCGGCCAATCCCGATCGTACAGGTTGAGCTCCGGCTCGATCGAGCACAGCTCCATGTTGGTCTGCCAATAGGACTGGAGCGTCCCCACGTCGCGCCAATAGGCCGGCTTGCCGTCACCGTCGCGGAACGGAAAGGCCATCGCGCGCGCACCGGCGATGTTGCCGGGGATGATGTCCTTGCCGAAGTCATGGCTGGAATGCCGATTGGCGGCGTCTTCCATCAGCGCGCGATAGAGGAAGTCCTTCGAAAAAACGTAGATGCCCGTCGACACCAGGGCGGTACCGGGTTTGCCCGGGATACAGTCTGGATGATGCGGCTTCTCGGTGAAGCGCGTGATGCGCATCGAGGCGTCGACCGACATCACGCCGAAGGCGCTGGCCTCCTCGGTCGGAACCTCGATGCTGCCCACTGTGAAATCGGCACCGGTCTTCACGTGGTACAGCAGCATCTCGGAATAATCCATCGTATAGACGTGGTCGCCGCCAAGCACCAGCACGTACTCCGGATGGTGGCGCTGCATGATGTCGATGTTCTGGAACAGCGCATCCGCGGTGCCCTGATACCACTCCTTCTTGTCAGTGCGCTGCTGCGCCGGGAGGATCTCCACGAACTCACCGATCTCGGCGCGCATGAATCCCCATGCGCGCTGCAAATGACGGATCAGCGAGTGGGCCTTGTACTGCGTCAGCACCCCGATGCGGCGAATTCCCGAATTGACACAGTTCGACAGCGGGAAGTCGATGATGCGGTACTTGCCGCCGATCGGCACCGCCGGCTTGGCGCGCCACGCGGTCAGATTCTTCAGCCGCGATCCCTCGCCGCCGGCGAGGACGAGCGCGAGCGTGCGGCGCGTGAGGTCGGTCGCCAGCTTCGGCTCGGTGTAATAACGGTAGCGCAACGCCTGTTTTTCCTTCGAGATCATTTTCCGTTGCTCCTGAGTACATCCGCGCCGGCCTCGGCGCCACGCGATGAGAAAGACCGCCCGGCCGCAGCGATCGCGCCCTGCAGGCCCAGCCGCGCACTGCTCACCAGAAAGATCGGCGTGCGTTCGACCACGCCGCGCATCCGTCCCTTGTCGGTCGCAGCCGCCATGAAACGGGGGGCCTGCAGCCTGGCCTTCAGATGCACCGCGATGCCCCCGGCGACATAAAGGCCGCCCCGCGGGCGGTACGCGAGGGCCACGTTGCCTACCCATGCACCGTAAAGGTCGGTAAACAGATCGAGCGTCGCCGTGGCGACCGCATCGCCCGCGGCAGCCTGCTCGGAGAGAGCCGGGCCGTCGAGCGGCGCTTCCGGCACGGGAGCGCCGTATTCCTCGCAGCAGAAGGCGTGCAGGTCGCGCATCGCCGATCCGGATACCGCGCGTTCCCACGACACATGGCCATATCGCGTGCGCAAGCGTTCGAGCAGCCGCACCTGCGATGCGTCGGCCGGTGCGAAATCGACATGTCCACCCTCGCTCGCGAAAGCCCGGTCATGGCCGTCTGCGCAGGGTACCGCAAACGCAAGGCCTAGACCCGTTCCCGCCCCCGTGACGGCGCGTACGCCCTCTGCCTCCACGGGTGTCGGATTCAGGGTGACGAGTTCATCCGCGCCGAGCGTCGCGACTCCGACCGCGGCCGCCTCGAAATCGTTCATGAAATGCACGCGGGCGATGCCGAGCGCCGTCTGCATCTCGGCGGCGTCCAGCGTCCAGTCGAGGTTGGTGAGACGGGCACGCTGCGCGTGCACCGGGCCCGGCAGCGCCAGCACCGCGCAATCGGGCGTCCCGGCCTGCGCGTCGGCCACGAACCGGCGCAGCAGCTCCTCTCCGGACGCGAAATCCGCGCTCGCGTAGATCTGCTCGAACCGTACCCGTATGCCGGCTTCCCGCGTGCCCGTCACCCAGGCGAGCCAGCTCTTGGTGCCGCCGATGTCGCCCGCAATCGATTCCATGCCCGAACTATAAATCAGCGTCGCATTGCCTTATGCGCACATAGTAATTGATGAGCGCGCGGGTCGAGACATCGTGCGCGCCCTGGGGTGCGCCCGTCTCCAGTTCGGGCAGAATGCGGCGCGCAAGTTGCTTGCCGAGCTCGACGCCCCATTGGTCGTAGGCATTCAGATTCCAGATCACGCTCTGGACGAAGATCTTGTGTTCATAGAGCGCGATCAGCAGCCCGAGCGCGTGCGGCGTGAGTTTCTCGAGCACGATGGTGTTGGTCGGGCGGTTGCCATCGAACACCTTGTGCGGAACGAACGGGTCCGCCTGGGCCCCGCCCGTCTCGCGCTGTGTCTCTTCGTAGGTGCGGCCGCGCATGAGCGCTTCCGTCTGCGCAAGGAAATTGGCGACCAGAATATCGTGCTGCGCTCCGAGCGCCGTATGCGGTGTCATCGAGATAATGAAATCGGCGGGGATCATCCGCGTGCCCTGGTGCAGCAGTTGGTAGAACGCGTGCTGGCCGTTGATTCCCGGTGCCCCCCAGATGACCGGGCCGGTCGGATAGTCGACCCGCCTGCCGTCGCGATCGACCGACTTTCCGTTCGATTCCATGTCGGCCTGCGCCAGATAGGCGGGCAAGCTCCTCAGGTAATAGTCATAGGGCAGGATCGCATGCGTCTCGGCCCCGAAGAAATTGTTGTACCAGACTCCCAGCAACGCCAAAACCACGGGTATGTTCCCCGCCAGTGGCGCGTGGCGAAAGTGCAGGTCCATCTCGTGCGCACCGTCGAGCAGTTCCATGAAACGCTCCGCCCCGACCGCCAGCAGGATCGGCAGCCCAATCGCGGACCACAGCGAGTAGCGGCCGCCGACCCAGTCCCAGAACTCGAACCGGTTGGCGGGATCGATGCCGAACGCGGCGACGGCCTCATGGTTGGTCGAGACGGCGACGAAATGGCGGGCGAGATGCTCGGCTGCCTGCGGCTGAACGAGAAGCCACTTGCGCGCACGGTGGGCGTTGGTCATCGTTTCCTGCGTGGTGAAACTCTTCGAGGATATGACGAAGAGCGTCGTCGCCGGATTCAAGGCCTCGAGAATCTCCTCCGCATGCGCGCCATCGACGTTGGAGAGGAAATGGACTCTCAGCGCAGGATGGTGATAGGGCCTCAAAGCCTGGCAGACCAGTTGCGGGCCGAGATCGGATCCGCCGATTCCGATGTTGACGACATCCGTGATCCGCTCGCCGGTGTATCCGCGCCATTCACCGCTTCTGACTTTCTCCGCGAATTCACCCATGCGCTCGAGCACGGCCCGGATCTTGGGCATCACATCCGCGCCGTCGACGAACACGGGTTCGCTGCCGCGGTTGCGCAGCGCGACGTGCAGCACCGCCCGGTGTTCGGTGTGATTGATCGCCTCACCGGCGAACATGCGTTCCCGCCAGCCGACGACGTCCGCCTCCGTCGCCAGCTGCAGCAGAAGATCCATGGTCTCGCCGGTGATGCGGTTCTTGGAGTAGTCGAGCAGCAGCCCGCCGACCTGCAGCGAGAAGCGTTCGAAACGCGCCGGATCGGCGGCGAAGAGATCTCGCATGTGGACGTCCGCCATCGCCTCGCGGTGCCCGGCGAGCCTCTGCACGACGGCACGGTGCATGGGTGCAGTCACGCCACCCTCAGGCCGCGACCGCGCGGCCGGTGGCGTCTCACTGATCTTCTTCCGATTCATGGTGACACGCGTTCCCGGTAAGCGGCTGCCGCGCGGCGCACCCCGCGCCTTCGCCCGCCTTGTTTCAACAATAGGCAAAATCGATGGCGAGAAGATGACAAAGTGGCGCGTGCGGCGCAATCGGGGAGCGCGTCGCGACCCGCCGACGTCCCGCCGCGGCGCCGCGCGGCGGCCCATCGCAGCCGATTCACAACGGAAACGACAGGGTGAGTGAGCCGAAGTCGGCGGAACCGGGCTGGTGCTCGTATTCGCGGGTGCGAAGCACCTGTGCATAGCTCAGCTGCATGCCACGCCACATCCACGCAAGGCCGATCTGCAGGTCGGCGACGAGCGGAATCTTGTCCACGCTGCGGCTGTCCTCGAAGGTGTTGCCGTCAAGGAAAATCTTGCGCGCGATCGCGCGGCCGTCGACGCCGGCGAACAGAAACCAGCCGAAATCGTCTCCTGCCGCATGCAAACCCGCACCCGGCGGCCCGGGCTGTACCCGCAGCGGCCCGTCGTCGCGCGGCAGGCGGCTGCCGTAACGCAGCGTGAAACCCGCATTGGCGTAAGTGTAGACATTGCCCAGCGCGCCCCCGAAGTGCGGCGTGAAATCGAAGTAATTTCCGCCAAACGCCGCGATCGCCGCGCCCCGGTGGCTGCGCTGGTAGGTGATCACCACACCCGGTTCGTTCTCGAGCTGGGTATCCCAGCCGCGCGGTTCCTCCGAATCCGTGATCTTGTGGATGAACTTCTGCCCCTGCTCGGCGAGCGCCGCCGGACCGACCACGCCCGCCGTCAATGTCAGCTGATCCACCCGGCGCCCGTTCCATACGCTGACGGCCGCCGAGCCATAGAGCCATCCGGCATAAGGGGGCTGCCCGGGTGGCGGCTCGGTCAGCGTGATGTCCTCCGCGGTGAACATGGCATGGCCGATGGCATAGCCGTGGCGCATCTCGCCCGCGGGAAGCAGCCGTGCGACGCGCCGCAGCCATGTCGGCGGGGCGGCATCGGGTACCCAGAGCGCTTGCATGCCATTCGTGTAGTGCCGGTCCCGCTGAGAGAAAAGGTCGTTCTCCCACACCAGATTCAACATGCCGCCGTCGCCGGCGGCCGCGACGGGCCACGCGGCCAGTGCCGCCGCCATGGCCCACCCGGCCACGCCTGCGCGCGTATCGCTCATCCATGTCTCCCGGCCGGTTCCGGCCTCAATTTCAATTTTCCCAATATAGAAGGCTTTCCTAATATAGAGACATCTCCGCGATCGCGGGACGCGGAGCGGCGGATCGCACGGCACGGCCGCGGGATCGGACACAGGGGGCACACATGAAGACATTGCAAAGAAGCGTCGTCGCCCTGGGCCTGGTGAGCCTCTTCATGGACCTGTCCTCCGAGATGATCCTCAGCCTGCTCCCGGTATTTCTGGTCACGGTGCTCGGCGCCTCGGCGCTGTCGGTCGGCTTGATCGAGGGTGTCGCCGAGGCGACGGCGTCGGTCGCCAAGGTGTTCTCGGGTGTGATCTCGGACCGGCTCAGCCAGCGCAAGCCTCTGGTGTTGCTGGGTTACGGCCTCTCCACGCTGACGAAGCCCCTGTTCCCGCTCGCCACCGGTCTTGGCATGGTGCTCACCGCACGCTTCGTCGATCGCATCGGCAAGGGCATCCGCGGCGCGCCGCGCGACGCGCTGGTCGCCGACATCACGCCGCAAGCGATGCGCGGGGCCGCCTATGGCCTGCGCCAGGCACTGGACAACGTCGGCGCCTTCGCGGGCCCGCTAGTCGCGATGGCGCTGATGGCGGCGACCAACGACGATTTCCGCAAGGTGTTCTGGTTCGCGGTGATCCCCGCCGTCATCTGCGTGCTTCTCATCGTCTTCGGTGTGGAGGAATCGGAACGCGCCCCTGCCGCCGAGCGCGCACGCGTCCCGCTCGGACGCGCCAGTCTGCGCCGGCTGCCGAAACGTTTCTGGCAGATCGTCGCCTTCACCATAGTGCTCACGCTGGCGCGCTTCTCCGAAGCCTTCCTGCTGCTGCGCGCGGAGAGCGTCGGGCTCGCCGTCACCTGGGTCCCGATGATCATGATCGTGATGAACGCGGTCTACGCGGCCAGTGCTTACCCCTTCGGCAAGCTTTCCGACAACGGCAGCCGCCGCCGTCTGCTCGCGTGGGGCATTCTTCTCCTCATCGCCGCGGACCTCGTGCTGGCGCTGGCGGGCAACGTCTGGGTGGTCATGGTCGGCGCGGCCATCTGGGGCCTCCACATGGGCGCCACCCAGGGACTGCTCTCCGCGCTCGTCGCCGACAACGCCCCTGCCGAACTGCGCGGCACCGCATTCGGCGTGTTCAACCTCGCGAGTGGCGGGGCGCTGCTCGCCGCCAGCGCCGTCGCCGGAGCGCTGTGGACGCTCGCCGGGCCCGCCATGACCTTCTACGCTGGTGCCGCGTTTTCATTCGTGGCACTCACCGGCCTGCTCATGGGCGGGCGGTCGCACCGGTCCACCCCAAAACAAGTCAGCCGTCCGGGCCCGAATCGATTTCGCGATCCGAGGTGATCCCGATACGCACGATCAGCCCGTGCGCCGCTGCGATTCGGGAAATGTCCTAAGCTTTTATCGTCGGCCAAAAACGTTTCGCCTTCGGTGCACGCTGCTTGCGGTGCGCCGATCACGGCGTTCACGGCAGACACGCCGCCACGGGAGGGTCGGTCGATGGAGCATCGTGCAAATCGAAGCACGGGACGCCGTTCTGATCGAGCGTGGCGCGTTGGGCTTGTTTAAGGCGGATTCCCCCATACCCGGAATACGCACGAAACCGTACCGCGCCCAATCCAGTTTTCGAGCAAGAGGCAGAAGCGCGTCGACGCCCGTGTGGATGGAAATCGGCGCGAGCGTCGCTGGCTTGATCCTGCGTCGCGTGCGCACCGAGTAAATCGCCCCACGCATGGCATCACCGGCGAATGCGAGCGTCGCGATCGACGACCGGCCGCACGCCGCGCGGGATCATCGTCCTCGACACCCCGGGCGTTTCCGGATGCGATCCCAGCCCGAACCGGGGGCGCAAACACCGCTGCCCGGACGGCCAACGGGCGGCCGGACGCGCTCGCCAGCCGGCAGACCTGGCGAGCACGATTCACAGGCGGCGCATGTGCCGCGAGCACGAGCAAGGAGGCAATCATCGTCAGCAGGAAACCCGGTACGTCGACAAGGACCCTGAACACGCTGCGCAAGGAGCGGGACACGGAATTGCTGCGTTCGGAGCTGTTCAGCATCGAGCAGCTCAAGCGCCACGCCGCCACCCTCGCCGGCCAGCATCGAATCGATCCGAAACGCGAGCCGGACAAACTGCTGCCGCGGCTGGCGGACAACGCGCGCGTCCTCTTCGCCGTGTACGACCTCGTCACGGCCGCGGTGGCGCCCGGCCAGCGGCTCACTCCTGCGGAAGCCTGGCTGCTCGACAACTTCTATCTGATCGAGCAGCAGATCGGCCTGGTGCGGCGGCACCTGCCGCGCGACTACAGCCTGCAACTGCCGCGGCTCGCCGAGGGCCCGTCCGCAGGCCTCCCCCGCGTCTACGATCTGGCCCTCGAACTGATCTCTCACATGGATGGCCGCGTCGATAGCGAAAACGCGACCCAGTTCATCGCCGCCTATCAGACCGTCGAGCCCTTGAAGCTGGGCGAGCTATGGGCGATTCCCATCATGCTGCAGCTCGCGTTGCTCGAAAATCTCCGCCGCGTAAGCCTGCACATCGCCCAGCGACGACAGGAGCGCGATGCCGCGATCGCCTGGGCCGATCGCATGCTGGAGGCTGCCGAAAGCGAGCCGAACCGCCTGATCGAACTGCTGGCCGAGTTCGCCAACGCCAAGGTGCCGCTGACGGCGCCGTTCGTCGAGGAGTTCTACGATCGGCTTCAGGCCCAGGGGCCCACCATGGCCTTCGTCCAGACCTGGATCGAGCAGAAGCTCCTCGAGCAGGGGGTGACTGCGTCGGAGCTGTCCGAGACAGCCGGCCGGCACGCCGCGGCCAACCAGATCTCGATCGCCAACAGCATCGGCAGCCTGCGTTTCATCGATGCCATGGACTGGAAGCAGTACGTCGAGTCGCTCAGCGCCGTCGAACAGGCCTTGCGCGAAGATCCGACAGCAATGTACGCGGCCCAGGATTTCGCGACCCGTGACCGCTACCGGCACGTCGTCGAGAAGGTCGCGAGATACAGCGCGGCCAGCGAAATCGTGGTGGCGCGCGAAGCCGTGGTCCTCGCGCAGGCGGCCGCGGTCCGGCTGGGTATGGGCAACCGCCGCGCCCACGTTGGCTACTATCTCGTCGATCGGGGACGATCACGCCTGGAGCGCGCGATCGGCTGCCGCATGCCGCTGAGAACGCGGATCGCCCGCCTGGGCCGCCATGCCCGCCTGCCGCTGTATCTCGGCCCCATCATCCTGCTCACCCTGCTCGCGACGGCAGGCGTGCTCTGGCTGATCGGCCCAGACGCCGACGACTGGCGGATCGCGCTCCTCGCGGTCCCGCTCGTCATCGCCGTGTCGGGCCTGGCGGTTCCGCTGGTGAACCTGCTGGTCACCCTGATCCTGCCGCCACGGACGCTGCCGCGGCTGGATTTTTCCAAGGGCATCCCGGATGCGCATCGCACCATGGTGGTCGTCCCTACCCTGCTGGCGAGCCAGGCGGACGTCGACAACCTGCTCGAGGCCATGGAGATCCGCTATCTCGGCAACCGCGACGCCAACCTGTATTTCGCGTTGCTGACCGACTTCCTGGATGCGCCGGAGGAAACGCTCCCAGAAGACGCCGCTCTCATCGCCTACGCGCGCGCCGCGGTGGACGCGCTCAACGCGCGCTACAGCGAGGATCGTCCGTCCATCTTCTATCTGTTCCATCGGCCGCGCACGTGGAACCCGCACGAACGCGTGTGGATGGGGTACGAACGCAAGCGCGGCAAGCTGGAGCAGTTCAACGCGCGCCTTCGAGGCGGCGCGCAAACGGCGTTCTCCGACATCGTCGGCGACGTGTCCATCCTGCCCTCGATCCGCTACGCCATCACCCTCGACACCGATACGCAACTGCCGCGCGACACCGCGCGCACCCTGGTCGGCAACCTGGCGCATCCGCTCAATCGGCCGGTCTACGATGCCGCCAAGGGCCGCATCGTGGAGGGTTACGCGATCCTGCAGCCGCGTGCCTCGATCGGTTTGATGAGCGCCGGCCAGTCGCGCTTCACGCGGCTGTTCGCCGGCGAGGCGGGCATCGATCCGTATACGCGCGAAGTATCGGACGTCTATCAGGACGTGTTCGGGGAAGGCTCGTTCGTGGGCAAGGGAATCTACGATGTGGACGCGTTCCGCGAGGCGCTCGACGGGCGCTTCCCCGAGAACCTCATCCTCAGCCACGATCTGCTCGAGAGCGGCTACGCGCGTTCGGCGCTGGTCACCGACGTCGACCTCATCGAGGAGCATCCGGCGAGCTACGTCATCGACGCCAGCCGGCGGCACCGCTGGATACGCGGCGACTGGCAGCTCGCCGGCTGGTTATTGCCGTGGGTTCCCGCCGCCCCGGACGGCGCGAAGGCGCGGTGGCGCGCGAACCCCTTGTCCGCACTGTCGTGGTGGAAACTTTTCGACAACCTGCGCCGCAGCCTGGTCGCCCCCGCACTGCTCGCCGTGCTGGCCGCGGGATGGCTGCTGGGACCGGGGCCCGTGTGGCTGTGGACCCTGCTGGTCGTGGCGATCATCTTCCTGCCCGCCCTGCTTTCGGTGCTGGCCGAGTTTCTCCGCAAGCCGGAAGAACGCGACTGGCGCGTGCATCTGGCTCTGACAGCAAGATCCGCCCGCCGTCCGATCGCGCTTGCGATGCTTTCGCTGGCCTTCCTGCCCTACGACGCACGCATCTGCCTGGGGGCGATCCTGCATTCCGGCGTGCGCATGCTGTTCACGCGGCGCCGGCTGCTGCTGTGGTATCTGCCTGCCTACGCGCGCCGCAACGCACGCCGATCCCTCGCCGGCTTTTCGCGGGAGATGTGGGTGTCGCCCATCCTCGCCGTCGTGCTCGGCGCGCTGCTGGCCGCCAGCCAGCCCGGCGCATGGCTCCATGCGCTCCCCCTTCTTCTGCCCTGGTTCGTCTCGCCCATCATCGGCTGGTGGATCAGCCGGCCGTTCACCGAACCCAAGCCCGGCCTGAGCGCAAACGAGCGCGCGTTCCTGCACTCGTCCGCCCGGCGCACCTGGCGCTTCTTCGAGGATTTCGTCGGCCCCGACGACAACTGGCTCCCCCCCGACAATTTTCAGGAGTACCCGGCGCCGGTCATCGCCTCGCGCACGTCGCCCACGAACATGGGCATGTCGCTGCTGGCCGATCTCGCGGCCCACGATTTCGGCTATCTCACCGCCGGCGAGTGCCTGGACCGGCTCGCGAACACGATGGACGCGATGGAAAAGCTGGAGCGCTATCGCGGGCATTTCTACAACTGGTACGACACCCGCAGCCTGCAGCCGCTGTACCCGAAGTACGTCTCCTCGGTCGACAGCGGCAACCTGGCCGGCTGCCTGCTCACGCTGCAGGCCGGATTGAACGAGTTGAAAGAGCAGTCGATCCTGTCCGCAGCCGCATTCATGGGCCTGCAGGACACCCTGCAGGTGTTGGTGGAGCACATGCAGGCTTCGCCCGCGCCCGAACTGGCGAAGAAATTCCATCTCATGCAGGACGCGCTTCGCGCGCACACGCTGGAAGGTCCGCCACGGACGCTCGCCGCCGCATCGCGCGCACTGGACGACGTGTGCCGCGCCAGCGGGGAACTGATCGCGTGGCTTCCGGCCGACACCGAGATCGACGGCGAGCTGTATTACTGGGCGCAGGCATTCGACCGCCAGGCGCGCGCGATGCGCGGCGAGCTGATGGCGCTCGTTCCGGAATCGTGGCAGGGCGACGCCTTCCCCACGCGACGCGAGCTTGCCGCCGCGGGCGCCACGGGCGCGATCGCCCAACTCGACCGCATCGATTCGCTGCTCGAACGCTGCCGCGCGCTGGCGGTAATGGACTTCGAATTTCTCTACGACGCCGGCTGCGGCCTGCTGACCATCGGCTACGACGTCGACGAGCGGCGCCGCGATCCGTCCTGTTACGACCTGCTCGCGTCCGAAGCGCGCCTCGCCAGCTTTCTGCTCGTCGCGCAGGATCAGGTCCCGCAGACGCACTGGTTCACCCTCGGCCGCCTGCTGACCAGCCAGGGCAGCGACGTCAGCCTGATTTCCTGGAGCGGCTCGATGTTCGAGTACCTGATGCCGCTGCTGATCATGCCGAACTACGCTAATACGCTCCTGGAGCAGACCTGCAAGGCCGCCGTGTCGCGCCAGATCGAGTACGGCCGCCAGCGCGGGGTGCCGTGGGGCATCTCCGAATCCTGCTACAACGCCACTGACGTCAACCAGGTCTACCAGTACCGCTCGTTCGGCGTACCCGGACTCGGCTTCAAGCGCGGACTGGGCGACGATCTCGTCATCGCGCCCTACGCCAGCGCCCTGGCCCTGATGGTGGCGCCGCGCGAAGCCTGCCGCAACCTGCAGACGCTCGCGGAACGCGGCTTCCTCGGCGTCTACGGCTTCTACGAAGCCATCGACTACACCCCCGCTCGCGTGCCGCGCGGCAAGCCCCACGCCGTCGTGCGCACCTTCATGGCGCACCACCAGGGCATGAGTCTGCTGTCCTTCCTGCACGTCCTGCTCGGCCAGCCGATGCAGCGCCGCTTCATGTCGGACCCCTTGGCGCAGGCGACCGGACTGCTGCTGCATGAGCGGGTGCCGAAGAAGGGCGCGATTCTGCATCCGCACGCGGCCGAGGTGAGCGCCGCGGCACGCGCGCCCGCGGAGGATGCCGGCGCGATCATGCGCGTCTTCACCCGGACGGACACGTCGATCCCCGAGGTTCACCTGCTGTCGAACGGCTCCTATCACGTCATGGCGACCCATGCCGGCGGGGGTACCAGCCGCTGGCGCGATCTCGCCGTCACCCGCTGGCGCGAGGACGTGACCTCGGACAACTGGGGCACGTTCACCTATCTGCGGGACATGGAAAGCGGAACCTACTGGTCGACCGCGCATCAGCCCACCCTGCGCCAGGCCGACCATTACGAGGCGATCTTCGTGCAGGGACGCGCGGAGTACCGGCGGCGGGATCACGCGATCGACACCCACACCGAGATATGCGTCTCGCCGGAGGACGACGTCGAGATCCGCCGCGTCACGCTGACCAACCAGTCGTCACGGCGCCGGCACATCGAGGTCACGAGCTATGCGGAAGTGGTGCTCGCGCCGCTCAACGCCGACCTCGCGCATCGCGCGTTCAGCAATCTCTTCGTCCAGACCGAGATCGTGCCGGCGCTGCAGGCGATCCTCTGCACCCGGCGTCCGCGCACGCCGGGCGAACGGACACCGTGGATGTTCCATCTGGTCGCGGCGCCCGGCGCGAAGGTCGACGAGCCGTCCTACGAGACGGATCGCGCACGCTTCATCGGGCGCGGGCGCAGCGTGGCCAACCCCGTCGCGTTCGATGGCCGCCGCGGCTCGGCGGCGCTGTCGAACACCGACGGCCCGGTGCTCGATCCCATCGTTGCGATCCGCCGCACGCTGACCCTGTCACCCGACGAGTCGGCCGTGGTGCAGATCATCACCGGCGTTGCCGAGACGCGTGAAGATGCCCTCGCACTGCTGGAGGAATACCGCGATCGCCACTTCGTCGAACGTGCCTTCGAGATGGCCTGGTTCCGGAGCCAGGAAGTGCTGCGCCACATCGGCGCAACCGAGGCCGACGCGCAGATGTTCGGCCGCCTGGCCGGCTCCGTCATCTATGGCAACGCCCGGCGCCGCGCGCCGGCCAGCGTCATCGCGCGCAACCGCCTCGGCCAGTCCGGCCTGTGGCGCTTCGGCATCTCGGGCGACCTGCCGATCGTCGAATTGCGGATCGGCGACATCGACCGCATCGATCTCGTCAAGCAGGTGCTGCAGGCGCACGCCTACTGGCGCATGAAAGGCGTCGCGGCGGATCTGGTGATCGTGAACGAGGATTTCTCCGGCTACCGCGCGGTGCTGCAGGATCTGATCATGGGGCTCATCAACGCCGGGCCGGATGCGCAGCTGCTCGACAAGCCGGGCGGCGTCTTCGTACGGCGCGCCGAGGAACTCTCCGAGGACGAACGGGTACTGCTCCAGACCGTTGCCCGCATCGTCTTCAGCGACACCTCCGAAACGTTGATCGAACAGGTCGACCGCCGGGTCTCGCCGGAGCGTGCGTCCGACCGCCTGGAACCGACCCAGAGCCCTTCACCCGAACCGATTCTGCCGCTGGCGGTGCAGGAGCGCATTTTCAACAACGGCCTCGGGGGATTCACGCCGGACGGACGCGAATACGTGATCGCGCTGGAGCCGGGCCAGGCGACCCCGGCACCGTGGGTCAACGTGATCGCCGGCCCGCAATTGGGCACGGTCGTCAGCGAAAGCGGCGGCGCCTACACCTGGGTCGAGAACGCGCACGAGTTCCGCCTCACCACCTGGCACAACGACCCGGTCTGCGACAGCAGCGGCGAGGCTTTCTACATCCGCGACGAGGAGACCGGCACGTTCTGGTCGCCGACCCCGCTGCCGGCCCGCGGCAAGTCGGGCTACATATGCCGCCACGGTTTCGGTTACAGCGTATTCGAGCATTACGAAGCAGGCATCGCCTCGGAACTGTGGACGTACGTGGCGATGGACGCGCCGGTCAAGTTCGTGGCGGTCAAGCTGCGCAACCGGTCGAAGCGGACGCGGACCCTCTCCCTGACGGGATACTGGGAGCTGGTCCTGGGCGAGTGGCGGCATGACAACCTGATGCACGTGGTCACCGAAGCGGACCCGCAGACCGGAGCGCTGTTCGCGCGCAACGCCTACGGCCGCGCCTGCGCCAACCGGGTGGTCTTCGCGCACGTCAGCGAGCGCGAGCGCTCGATCAGCGGCAACCGTACCGAATTCATCGGCCGCAACGGATCGCTCGCCCGTCCGGCCGCGATGCGCCGCAAGCGCCTGTCCGGGCGGACCGGCGCCGGTTTCGATCCCTGTGCCGCGATCCAGACCCGCATCGAACTCGCCGCCGGCCAGGAGCGCGAGATCACCTTCATATTCGGCGCCGGGCGTGACACGGGGGAGGCCCGCTATTTCGTGCAGCGGCTCGGGGGGCGGGCGAGCGCGCGGCAGGCGCTCGAAGCGGTATGGGAGCACTGGAACCGCACGCTGGGCGCGGTGGCCGTGGATACGCCCGACCCCGCGCTGAACGTGCTGGCCAACGGCTGGCTGATCTATCAGACGCTCTCCTGTCGGCTATGGGCGCGCAGTGGCTATTACCAGTCCGGCGGCGCGTATGGTTTCCGCGACCAGTTGCAGGACACGATGGCGCTGATCCATGCTGCGCCGTGGCTTACGCGCGAGCAACTGATCCGCCATGCGGGCCGCCAGTTCCGCGCAGGCGACGTCCAGCATTGGTGGCATCCGCCCAACGGCCAGGGCGTGCGCACCCATTTCTCCGACGATTACCTGTGGCTACCGTACGCGACCTGCCGTTACGTGACGGCAACCGGCGACACGGGGGTACTCGACGAGCCCATTCACTTCCTCGAAGGGCGGGACCTGTACGCCGGAGAGGAAGCCTACTACGATCAGCCGCAGCGCTCGCCCGAACAGGCCAGCCTGTACGAGCACTGCGTGCGCGCGATCAAGCACGGTCTGCGCTTCGGCAGCCACGGACTGCCGCTGATGGGAAGCGGTGACTGGAACGACGGTATGAATCTCGTCGGCCAGGACGGCAAGGGCGAGAGCGTGTGGCTGGGGTGGTTCCTGCTCGAAAACCTCGAACTGTTCGCCGATCTCGCGCAGGCGCATGGCGACGCCGAGTTCGCCGCCACCTGCCGCAACGAGGCGGCGCGTCTCAGGAACAACATCGAGGCGCACGCATGGGACGGCGAATGGTATCGCCGCGCGTACTTCGACGACGGCACGCCGCTGGGCTCGGCCCTCAACGAGGAATGCCGGATCGACTCGATCAGTCAGAGCTGGTCGGTCATCTCGAAAGCCGGCGATCCGCTGCGCGCGCGGCAGGCGATGACGGCCCTGGATACGCATCTGGTACGGCGGGATGCGCGCCTGATCCAGCTGCTCGATCCACCCTTCGACAAGTCGGATCTGGAGCCCGGCTACATCAAGGGTTACGTGCCGGGCGTGCGCGAGAACGGCGGCCAATACACCCATGCCGCGATCTGGGCCACCATGGCATTCGCCATGATGAACGACACCGAACGCGCGTGGGAACTCTACGGCATGCTCAATCCCATCCATCACGGCGACACGCGCGAGGCGATGGATTTGTACCGGGTCGAGCCCTACGTGATGTGCGCGGACGTCTACGGCGCGCCGCCCCATACCGGACGCGGCGGCTGGACCTGGTATACCGGCGCGGCGGGCTGGATGTACCGGCTGACGGTGGAAACCCTGCTCGGCGTACAGCTGGAGGTCGACCATCTGCGCCTGACGCCACGCATTCCAGCCGACTGGGACGCCTATACCGTCCGCTACCGCTATCGCGAGACCCTGCATCACATCACCGTCACCCGTGTGGGCAAGGAGGCCGACCGCGTGACCCGAGTGATGGTCGATGGCGCCGTACGTACGGATACGCGCATCCCGCTGGTCGACGATGGCCGGGAGCACGTCGTTCAGGTGCATCTGGGCTGAGCCGCCGCGGCCATGGCCCTCGCGGCGAAAAGTTTCGAACGCTCAGGCGCGTCCGGCCGAGGGACGCGTGCCCGCTGCACGGCGGTGCAGGACGGCTCCGCAATTCCGTGCGCGCCGGAGCCCCTGGGGAGCCGGCCCCGGAAATGAAAACGCCCGCGCAGGGGTGCGCGGGCGTCCGGCCGGATGTTTACGCGCCGCCTGGCGCGTTTGCGTCGGGCGAGCGTCTTTCCGGAGCGCTACGATCAGCGCGGCACGATGTTGCCGTTGTCGTCGGAGAGGATGATTTCCACGCGCCGGTTCAGCTGGCGACCGGCGGCCGTCTGGTTGTTGGCGACCGGGTACGCCGAGGCGTAACCGCGCGTCTGGATGCGGCTGCTGTCGATCCCCATGTCGACCAGCGCCATACGGACAGCGTCGGCGCGGCGCTCGGAAAGCCCCTGGTTGAGCGTCTGGCTTCCGTTGCTGTCGGTATGGCCTTCGATCATCACCTTGCGCTGCGGATACTGCTTGAGGAAATCGGCCAGCTTCCGCACGTTGCGCATGCCGCCTGCCGACAGCTCCGCCCTGTTGACGCTGAACAGCACGTCGCCCAGCGTGATCACCATGCCGCGATTCGTCTTCTGGGCCTCCAACTCCTTGAGCTGCGCTTCCTGCTATGCGAGAAGCGCCCGGTCGCGCGCCGCCTGCTCTTCGGCCAGCCGTCTGGTTTCTTCGGCCCGGGCCTTTTCCGCCTCGATCTGCGCACGGTCGCGCGCTGCCTGCTGCTCGGCCGCCTGCCGCGTCGTCTCAGCGTGCTGTCTTGAGGCTTCCACCTCGGCCGTTCTCGCAGCCAGGCGGACTTCGTCGCGCTGGGCACTCGCGGTCGTGATCGCCCGTTCCGCCGTTTTCCGCTGGGCGGTTTCTTCGGCGATGGCGACCTGCTGCTTGGCCAGATATGCAAGATGGTTGACCGTGGCTTCGCTCTCACCCTTGTTCAGCGCGGCATCGGCCCGGCCCAGCGAATCGCCGGCTCGACGCAGTTCGACGGGGGCCAGGTTCACCACGTCGGGGTTGGTTTGTGCACGGCTGTAGGACGCGCGGGCTTCGTCGAGCGTCGGGTTCTGCGCCGGCACCGTGCTGCAGGCCGCAAGAACGGCAGCTGCGATCAGGCTCAGCGGAAGGTATCGATTCATTTGCATGTTGCGCTCCAATGATGACTGGTTATTTGGCCCGGCGTTCGAGTTCCTCGCGCAGGATGCGCGTATCTTCCTGCACCGCCTCCGCCGCCCGCTTCGCCTTCGCCGAATGCGCCATTTCGGTCGCCAGCTTGGCGTCGACCTCGGCCTGCTCCGCCAGGCGGCGAGCTTCTTCGTAGTCCTTGCTCGCCATCGCGCGCTCGGCCGCCTCCATCTTTTCCAGCGCGGAGCGCGTCTGCACGGGCGCAAACTGGTTGCCGCCGGCGCTCATGGCACTACTTACCGCAGCGCGCGAGACAGCCATCTGATCGGTGGGAGCCGGTGCGCTCGCGCAGCCGGCCATGAGCAGGACGCCGATTGCCGCAAGGCCAATGCGCTGCGCCACCGGATTCGATTTGAGGCTCTTGGTGCCGTTCATCATTTCCCCTTGAGGTTGAACATCGAAAAATAACCGGCTCGAAGTACATCGAGGCCGATCACGAGCCGGATCGTATTCAGCATACTAGCCAAGCGGGCCGTTTGCACCCGCGTACAAGGCTGCCGTGGTGTAGGTTTCCGCCTACATGAGCGCACGCCATCCCGAGGTTTTTATCCCGCCCCGGCACATGACGGAGCACCGCCCATGCCGCAGGCGCGTGATCATGGCCGAGGGTCAGTGGCGTCGCCCTACAACCAGTATTCTGCCAGTCGCGCCAGTCCTTCCTTCACCCGCAGCAGGAGCGATCGCCGCTCCCAGTCTTCCAGATCGATGGGATCGGATTCCGCCAGATCCCGCGCGAACATGGCTTCCATCTGCTGCGAGAAATCGCGGCCGAGGATCGCAGCATTGATCTCGTCATTGTGCAGAAAACTGCGCCAATCGAGGTTGGTCGAACCGATGGTCGCCCATACGCCATCGATCGCCGCGGTCTTGGCGTGCATCACCGCGCCGCGGCGCTCGTAGATCTTCACGCCGGCGCGCAGCAGCTTCGAATAATGCGATCGGCCCGCGTGGAACACCGGCCAGGAATCCGTATGGCTCGGCAGGATCAGTTTCACGTCGACGCCCCGCCGTGCCGCCCCGATCAGCGCGTCGAGAAACTGCGGATCCGGCGCGAAGTAGGCATTGGTGATCTGCACCTGCCGTTCCGCATGCGCAATGGCGGAGAGCAGCGTGAGATAGATCGGGCTGCCGGGATCGTCGGCCGCACTGCCGATCGCGCGCACGATTTCGTCTCCCCGTTTCTCGAGTCTGGGGAAATAGGCCTTCCCCGCGAGCGGCGCGCCCTTCTGCTTGCGCCAGGTGTCCATGAAGAGTTTCTGGAACTCGGCCACCACCGGTCCCTCGATCTGTAGATGCGTGTCGCGCCAGCCGGTCGTGTCGGGGTCGCGCTTCTTCGCGGATCGGCCCGACGGCGCGCTCGAGTAGCTCTGGCTGATGTTGATGCCGCCGATGAACGCGGTGTGGCCATCGACCACCAGCAGTTTGCGATGATCGCGGTTGTTCAGCCGCCATTCCTTCTTTTTCCCGGCCAGCGGGTTGACCGGATTGAACTCGAGGACCTGGATGCCCCCCGCCTTCAGGTGCTCGAAAAATTCCTTCGGCGTATTCAGGCAGCCGACGCTGTCGTAGATCAGCGCGACCTGGACGCCGGCCGCCTGTTTTTCCCGCAGGAGCTCAGAGAATCGGCGGCCGATCTCGTCGTCTTCGAAAATGTACGTTTCCAGATTGATGTGGTCCCGGGCGGCGCGCATGGCCTTGAACATGGCCTCGTAGGTCGCCGGCCCGTCCTGCAGCAGAACCAGCCGATTCCCGAGAACCAGCGGGCTACCGACATTGATCGTCTCTTCCACCGCCAGATGCTTCTGCAGGATGTCGCTCTCGCCAGACGGGCGCTCCAGATCCTGGATGACGGCGGCACTTCGATCGGCGGAAACCGGGCCGCGCGCGCTCTGGAGTTTCACCGCCTGCACGCGGGGGGCCTGCAGTTCGGCCGCGGCATCGGGGAGGCTTGCACATCCGCTCGCGGCGAGCGAACCGCCGATCGCGATGCCCATGCCGCGGGCGACCGCCGCCGTGCGATACCATGCCAACCGCCTTGCCTGACCAAACAATCTCCACATATTCGTCCCGCCGATGATGGGATTCTTCTCGTTCTCGCGAACGCGGCCCGCAACCGGGCGGCTCGCGCCTGCCAGTCAATATAGACAGGAGCTTCGGGTGTCGTCGAGGAGACGTACCCCGGCCCATCATGCCGCCTTGGCGCCGGAACCAGTGCCCGTTCGCCCATACCGGTCCGACGGCATTCACCGTATGCATTTGGGGAGTCATTCCTCATGGATGCACGCCACCGCATGCTGCTTACTCGAGTCCGGTCCGCCTGATTCCTAGCGCAGCCCGCGCCCGGCCCGCCACACCAGCCAGCCGCGCTGCAGCCACTTGCCGGCCCGTCGCGGGCGCAAGAGCGCGAGCAGGAATGCGCCACCAAGAATCAGCAGCGGGCGGCGCACAACATAGCGAAGCGCCGCTACGCCCTGGTCGGCCAACGCCAAGCGCGGACGCCAGGGCTCCATCGCCTGCGCCAGCGCGGCGCGCTGGGCCGCGGACTGCGCCACCAACTCCCGGCGGCGTTCTGCCAGCCGATTCGCGTCCCGATTCATGGTTCCGACGTAAGCTGCTGCCGATCCCGGGCGAGTTCTTCGAGGCTGGCCTCGAAGAGCCGCGGCCTGGCCCGCATCTTGTGAGTGACGAGCCAGCCCAGGCCGATCCCCCCGAGCAGGAAGAACGCCGTCAGGCCGCCCAGTGCCGCGAGCCGGTGCGATTCCCAGAAGGCCACGGCGATCAGGATCGTGAGCAGCACCAAGCCCACGCCCAGAAAGAACAATGTGACCAGCCCCAGCACGAGGAGGCTGAGAAAATGCGCCCGTGCTTCCTCGACGTCATTGGACAGGAGCTCGAGGCGGGTATGAACGATCGCGACGAGACTTCCGGCAAGCACTTTCAGAGAATCGAACAGCCCTCCGCCCGACGCGCGCGCTTCTCCGGCCATTGCCGACTTAGCGCCGTCCGATCAGCAGACCCACCACGACCCCAAGGCTCGCAGCGATGCCGATCGCCTGCCACGGATGCCCGTGAACGTACTCGTCCGTCGCCTTCGCCGCAGCCTTGGTCCGCGCGATCACGGCCGCCTCGGCGTCGCTCATCTTCGCCTTGACCGACGCAAGCGATTCTTCAGCCCGCGCCCGCGCCGCCGCGATCGCTTCGCCTCCCTGGCCTGCCGTGGCTTTCAAGAGTGCTTCGGCATCGGCCACCACCACCTTGAAATCCTGAATCAACTGCGCTTTCGTGATTTCGGGCGAATCCGCCTCGGCGGACACGTCTTTCGTGCTCATGTAAGTTCCTCTATCTGTTTTCGCGGCTCATGCGGAAAGCACAGGCGGCCCGCGTCGCCGAGGTGCTCTTTTATCAGGCGCGCACTCTATGGAGTATTTCGCGCCTGAGTTACGAGATTAGACGCTCCACATGGCATTGCAAATCACTGCGCACCGCCGGTCTGACCGGTGACGTAGGTCGCCACACCATCGTGTACCCTTCTCGGTCCGGCCGAACCAACGGTTGAAAACGCTTGTCGACGATGCCCCAAGCGACGGAGCACGCGCGTGTCCCGTCCGCAATCGTCAACATGTAGTCGTCGCGCACGATCTCGATGATCTGCTCGGAGTAATCGCGTAGCGTGAAACTCCGCTCCAAGATGACGACTATTCGCATGCAGCACCGTCGGTGGCGGTCGAACGTGCCCGCAACGCCTCATACAACCTGGCCGGCCCCAGCAGAATATCCCTCAGCCCGTTGCGCACCCGCTCCGAATCCAGCGCCTGCCTGCTCATGGTGCCGTGCGCCGCAAACGCATCCATGATCGCGTTCATCAGCTCGTGCGACAGATCGGGCGAGTTGGCGAACTGTTCCTTGGTGTTGCTGGCCGCCTGCTGCGCGAGGATCGGCGACTCCAGCAGCTTGCCTTTCAACACGTGATTTACGTACACGAGCTTGTCGTCGTCGGTCAGCTCGCCCTCGAACAGGATGTTCACCTTCTCGATGATCTCGCCGAGAAGGATCTTTTCCTTGTCCTGCACCTCGCCCGTGCCGGGTTCGGTCAGCGGCTTGAGTCTGTCGGGTTCGCCCACGCCCAGTGGCAGGTTGCGCTCGCCCCGGCTCCTCAGCCGATGATGGGTCAGCACCACCTTGGACAGATCCACGCCCTCGCGCTCGCGGCCGAACTCCAGCAGCGGCAGCAGGCGCTTGTAGAAGATCGCGCGCTTCTCGATCGCGCTGTTGCCGTAGTCGAAGATCTGCGAGAGGAAGGCGTACACGCGCAGGAAGGCGCCGAGGTTGCGCTTGAACAGCGCGAGCGCGTTGATCTCGTCCTTGGCCGCCTGTTCGGCCTTGCCTTCCTTCAAGCCCTGCGCGGTTTTCAGGCTCGCCTGCGCCGCCTTGTAGCGCTTCAGCAGCCGGTCGGCCACCGGCTCGATGGCGGCATAGAGTTCGTACTGGCTCGCCTTCGCGTTCGTCTCTACCGCCGCCACACGCTCGACCTCGTTGTCGTCGTAGTGGCCTGAGGCGTCGAGCTGGGCGCGCAGGTCGTAGACGAGGTGCGGATCGGTGACGCCTTCCAGTTCCGCCGTTTCGTAATAGGTTTTGAACGCCGCCAGCACTTCCTCGGGGTCGTTCACGAAGTCGAGGATGTAGGTCGTGTCCTTGCCCGGATAGGCGCGGTTCAGGCGCGACAGGGTCTGCACCGCCTGGATGCCGGCCAGCCGCTTGTCGACGTACATGCCGCACAGCAGCGGCTGGTCGAAGCCGGTCTGGAACTTATTGGCGACCAGCAGGATCTGGAATTCGTCGGTGGCGAAGGCTTCGCGCATGTCCCGGCCCTTGAGATTCGGGTTCAGCAGCTTGCTGTTCTCGGTGAGCGCGTCGTGGCTGGATTCCTGGTCGTTCACCTCGCCCGAGAACGCCACCAGCGTGCCGATCTTGTAGTTCTGATCCTTGATGTACTTGTCGATGGCGAGTTGCCAGCGCACCGCCTCCACGCGACTGCCGACCACCACCATCGCCTTGGCGCGGCCATCGAGCAGCGGTGCGACGTTCTCGATGAAGTGTTCGACCACCACCTGCACCTTCTGGGCGATGTTGTAAGGGTGCAGCCGCACCCAGCGCATGATGCCCTTCAAGGCCTCGCTGCGCTCGACTTCCTTCTCGTCCCACTCGCGCCCCTCGTTGGCGAGCCTGAACGCGAGCTTGTACGGCGTGTAGTTCTTCAACACGTCAAGGATGAAGCCTTCCTCGATCGCCTGCCGCATGGAATACACATGGAACGGCTCGGGCAGGTTGCCCGGCCCGGCCGGCTGGTCGGGGTTGGGGCGGCGGCCGAAGAGTTCCAGCGTCTTGGCCTTCGGCGTGGCCGTGAACGCGACGTAAGTAATGCCCTTGTCGTTCGCCCGCGCCGCCATCTGCGCCGCCAGCAGGTCTTCGGTGCTGACCTCGCCGCCGTCGGCCAGATCCTGCAGCTCCTCGGCGCTCAGCACCTGCTTCAGCTTGGATGCGGCCTCGCCGGTCTGCGAGCTGTGCGCCTCGTCGGCGATCACGGCGAAGCGCTTGCCCTGGGTCGCCGCGAGTTCCTGCACGGCCTTCAGCGCGAAGGGGAAGGTCTGGATCGTGCAGACCACGATCTTCTTGCCGCCCGAGAGCGCTTCGGCGAGGTGGCTGCTCTTGCTCTGCGACTCGCCCTTGATCGTCTCGACCACGCCGGTCGTGCGCTGGAAGTCGAAGATGGCCTCCTGCAACTGGTCGTCCAGCACGGTGCGGTCGCTCACGACCAGCACCGAGTCGAACAGCTTGGTGTTGGCGGTGTCGTGCAGGTCGGCCAGGAAGTGCGCCGTCCAGGCGATGGAGTTGGTCTTGCCCGAGCCGGCCGAGTGCTGGATCAGGTACTTGCCGCCGGGACCTTCTTCCAGAACCGTCCTGACCAGCTTGCGGGTCGCGTCGAGCTGGTGAAAACGCGGAAAGATGATCGAGGTGATCCGCTTCTTGCTGTCGCGCTTGGTGACGAGATAGCGGCCGATGATCTCCAGCCAGCTTTCCCACTCCCACACCTGCTCCCAAAGGTAGGCCGTGCGATGCCCGTTCTTGTTCACCGGGTTGCCCGCCGCGCCGTGATCGCCGAGATTGAACGGCAGAAAGGTCGTGGCCGGCCCCTGCAGGCGCGTCGTCATCATCACTTCGCGGCTGCTCGCCGCGAAATGCACCAGCGCCCCGCGCGGGAAGTCGAGCAGCGGCTCGGCGGCGGGCTGGCCTTTGGGGCGGGGGTTCCGATCGAAGCGGTACTGGTCGACCGCGTCCTGCACCGATTGCGTGAAATCGGTCTTGAGTTCGACCGTCGCCACCGGAATGCCGTTGAGGAGCAGCACCAGGTCGATGATGCCGTTGTGCGTGGTCTTGGCCTGGCGCACGGCCCTCAATCTGTTGGCGGCGTACTTGGCCTGCAGGTCGGGGTTCATCGCCAGCGCGGGCTTGAACTGGGCCAGTTGCAGCGGCTGACGCAGCCCGAGCAGCTCGATGCCGTGCCGCAGCACGTCGAGCGTTCCGCGCTCGTCGAGTTGCTTGCGCAGCCGGTCGAGCAGCGTTGCCTCCGCTGCCGCGCCGTGATTCCTGGTCAGGGCCTCCCAGGCTTTGGGCTGGGTCGCCTGCACCCACGCCGCGACGTCAGCCGGAAACAGGGCGCGGGTGCTGTCGTAGCCTTGCGCGTCGCCTTCGGCGTAAAGCCAGCCGTGGGCGGCCAGGTGGGAGCAGATGTCGTCCTCGAACCGGATTTCCTTGTGCAGGCTCATCGCGCTCCTTTTCCCGCCTTTGGCCGGGTTGTTGTGTCCAGCCGGCGCGACACTAGCGAGTTTGTGTAAAGCAAATCAAGGTTCACTTTACGCAAAACCCATAGTGGTAAGCACGCTTTACACAACCTGCCGCCCCTCCGCCAAATTGATCAAGTCCGGAAAGCACAGGCGGGCAGGCCGCCTGCCGCTGCCTTCCTGCAGCACGGTCAGAATGCCGGCCTGTTGAAGTTGCCGTAGCAGGTGCAACGCCGTCGCCCGGGTCGGGATTCCTGCTCGCGCGACAAAATCCGTCGTCAGGAAAATGGGGCGGTCGAATATTGCATCCAGGGCGGCAATGGCATATTGCGAGTGGGTGATCTCGACGACCCGGGCTTTCATGGCGTCGTACAAGGCAAGAATTTCCCGCACTTTTGCCGCGTTCTCATGCGCCTGCTCGATCACCGCCCTCAAAAAGAAGGCGACCCAGTTCGACCAATCGCCCTCGCGCGAAATCGCACCGAGCCGGTGGTAGTACTCGTCCCGGTGCGCCTCCAGATACCCGGACAGGTAGAACATGGGCTGTCCCAACAATCCCTGCTGGGTCAGGAACAAGGGAATAAGCAGCCGCCCGATCCGGCCGTTGCCGTCCTTGAAGGGGTGGATCATCTCGAACTGCGCATGGAGAACCGCGGTCTGCGCCAGGGCATCCTTGTCGGCAAGACCGGCGTAGCGTTCCCAGTCTTCCAGGTGATCCTGCAGGCGCAGCGGACTGGGCGGGACGAAAGTCGCCTCCTCCATCCTGCAACCGGGCCTGCCGATCCAGTTCTGCTCATTGCGAAACTGCCCGGGCTGCTTGTCGGCGCCCCTCACGCTGTCCATCAGCAAGGCATGCATCTGTTTGACAAGCGCCAGGCTCACGGGACGGTGCGTAAGCGCATCCGCCGCAAAATACAAGGCCGAACGGTAATTGGCGATTTCCCGTATGTCCTGGGTTTTCTCGGGCGACATGGCCTGCCCGGCCTCGTGTTCCAGCACCTCGTCGAGTGTCGCCTGCGTGCCTTCGATCTTGGACGACAGTACCGCTTCCTGGGTAGTCAGCGGCGAAAGCAGCACGCCCGGATTGACGATGCCCTGCAACAGTCCGTCGTAGCGCGCCAGCGCCGCATTCGCCTGTCCGATCAGGCCGACAAGCTGGCCGTAGTCGATGTTCGCAGGCGGCAATAGCTCCGGGACATAGGGGTTCATGCCGCCTCCTTTGTTTGTTCTGTACGTCCCCGCACGTCGATCTTGCCGGTGACTGCAGCGGAGATCAGGGCGCTGCGACGCTCATATAACAACCCAATACCTTGCTCCGTTTCAGCGATTAGGGAACCAAACTTTTCCACCAAATTTTGAATCCGGGCCACGATCTTTCGCTGCTCATACAAGGGTGGGAGGCCAAACCGAAGGTCTTTCACAATGTCGGTATTCAGGTTCGGTTGCCCCGATCCTTGCTTCACCTTTTCGCGAATGTAGTCAGTAATCGAGGAAAGATAGTGATAAAGGAATTCAGGAAGAACCTGGCTAGTAAGATTCAAGAAGGCGACGACGCCATCATTCGCACATGCATCGATGCGCAAAATCTTGGGGGCCTGTCCGGTTTTTTGTGTAAACGGGGTTTCAATCACAGTTGAGGAAGCC
>DAOKZP010000009.1:0-78439 GCA_035325585.1 Thiobacillaceae bacterium
AAGGTGGCGGACGCCGGAAAAGGGGCGAAATCGTCCGCGAAATGTCGAACTTCGGTGCGCCTGGCATACGCGGCGGGGTGTCGTGAGTTCGGCGAAAACAAGGCACAGGAAGCCCACGGCAAGTGGGAGGCGATGGCCGACCTGACCGATCTGCGGTGGTCGGTGATCGGCCATCTGCAGACCAACAAGGCCAAGCTCGTCGCGCGCTTCGCCACCGAGTTTCAGGCGCTGGACAGCCTGCGCGTGGCCGAGGCGCTGGAGCGCCGGCTGCAGGTTGAAGGGCGCGCGCTGGATGTGTTCGTGCAGGTCAACACATCGGGAGAGGCCAGCAAGTACGGCCTGCCGCCCGGCGAGGTCGCAGGGGTGCTGCGTGAGCTGCGTGCCTTTTCGGCGCTGCGCGTACGCGGTCTCATGACGCTTGCGCTCCTGTCGGCCGAGGCTGCACGCGTGCGCCGCTGCTTCGTGCTGCTGCGCGAACTGCGTGATCAGCTGCGCGAGGATGCCCCGGACGGAATCGATCTGGGTGAGCTGTCTATGGGTATGTCGGGCGACTTCGAGGTCGCGATCGAAGAGGGCGCGACCGTCGTGCGCGTCGGGCAGGCCATCTTCGGCGCGCGGGCCACGCCGGATGCTTACTACTGGCCGCCGGCCGCTCCACGCGGAAACGACTGACGTTGGCGATTGATGCGGCCTCAGCACGCGGCATCAATCAACTCCGCCGCATTTCATGTCGCCCCTGCCGTGACGGCCTATCAATTCGATGTCTCGCCCCGTTGCGCACGTGGCTGGACCTGCGGCAGGGCGTCGGCGTACCGACTCGCGCTTTTCTGCATGTCCGTTGCTTCATGCTATTCCCATCCGAAGCGGCTCCCTATAAGATAGTGACCGGTAACTAACTATGTGCCGGGTGGTGCTGTGCGCTGGAGCCTCACGCCTCAGGAGTTCCCATGAAAAATCTGCTCATGCACCGCCGCAGTCTCGGCTTGCTGGCTGTTCTCGTTCCGCTGCTCGCGCTGTTCGTCTACGTGATGCTCAATGCGGGTCCGCTGGCGCCGGTCGCCGTCACGGTGGCGACGGTGGAGCGCGCACCGGTCAAGCCGGCCTTGTTCGGGATCGGGACCGTCGAGGCTCGTTACACTTACCGCATCGGGCCGACCTTTGCGGGCCGCGTGGCGCGGCTCGACGTGCATGCAGGCGATGTCGTGAAGGCCGGCCAGGTACTGGGCGAAATGGATCCGGTGGATCTGGACGACCGGATCCGCGCGCAGACGTCGGCCCTCAGGCGCGTCGAGGCGGCCGTGCTCGAGGCCGAGGCACGGCAGGCCTATGCGGCGTCACAGGCAAGTCGGTATGGGAAGCTGTTCGAGGCGCGCGCGGTCAGCGAGGAAGGCTATACGACCAAGCGGCAGGAACAGCAGGTTGCGGATGCGGCGCTTATAGCGGCGCGTTCGGAGGTCGCGCGCGTGCGTGCGGACCGTGAGGCGCTGGTCGCCCAGCGTAATAACCTGCGGCTGATCGCGCCCGTCGACGGGGTTGTCGCCACGCGTGACGTCGACCCGGGGACGACCGTCGTCGCCGGTCAGGCAGTCGTCGAAGTGATCGATCCGACGAGCTTGTGGATCAACGCTCGCATCGACCAGGCGAGCGCAGCGGGGCTGGCGCCCGGCTTGCCGGCGCGCGTCGTCTTCCGTTCGCGCAACGGCGGTGTTGTTTCCGGGCAGGTCTTGCGCGTCGAGCCCAAGGCGGACCCGGTTACCGAGGAAATACTCGCCAAGATCATTTTCGCCCATCAGCCGGATCCGCTTCCGCCGGTTGGCGAACTCGTCGAGGTGACCGTCGAACTGCCGGAACTTCCCGCGGCGCCGTTGATCCCCAACGCCGCGGTGCAGCGCGACGCGGACGCGATCGGCGTGTGGCAGATTGTCGCCAGCGGATTGCGCTTCACGCCGATCCGGCTCGGCGCGGCCGATCTCGACGGGCACGTACAGGTGAGCCAGGGTCTCGACGCGGGCGACCGGATCGTGCTCCATAGCGAGAAGCCGTTGACCGCCCGCAGCCGGATCGACATCGTCGATCGCATCCCTGGGGCTCCGCGATGATCAGCCTCGCCGGACGCGACATCCTCCACGCATGGGGGAAGTTCGTCTTCACCGGGATCGGGCTCGGACTCCTGATCGGCGTCACCTTCGTCATGGCCGGCGTATATCGCGGCATGGTCGACGACGGCAAGGCACTGCTCGACAACAGCGGCGCCGATCTCTGGGTCGTCCAGAAGGACACCCTCGGTCCCTACGCCGAATCGTCGAGCCTGCATGACGATCTCTACCGTGGCATCCTCGGCATGCCGGGCATCTCTCGTGCGGCGAACGTCACCTATCTCACCATGCAGGTGCGCCAGGACGCCCGCGACGTGCGGGCGATGGTGGTCGGCATCGCTCCCGGCACGGCGGGCACGACACCCGGATGGCCGCCCCATCTTGTCGCGGGGCGCCACATCACGCGGGGGCATTACGAGGCGGTCGCCGACGTTGCCACCGGTTTCCGGCTGGGCGATCGTCTTTCGATCCGCCGCCACCGGTACACCGTCGTCGGGCTGACCCGGCGCATGGTGTCCTCGAGCGGCGACCCGATGGTTTTCATCCCGCTCAAGGACGCTCAGGAGGCGCAGTTCCTCAAGGACAACGACGCCATCTGGCAGGGCCGCCGCCGCACCGAGGCCAACCCCGCGTTCAACCGGCCCGGCGTGCCCGGGCTGCTGGATGCGGTGAATAGGTCGCAGAGCACGAATTCCTACGTCAACGCGGTGCTCGTGCGACTCAAGCCCGGCCATGCATCGGACGAAGTCGCCGAATCGATCCGCCGCTGGAAGCGCCTGACCGTCTACACGCGCGCGGAGATGGAGGCGATTCTGATCGGCAAGCTGATCGCGACCTCGTCGAAACAGATCGGCATGTTCCTCGTGATCCTGGCGATCGTCAGCGCGGCCATCGTCGCCTTCATCATCTACACGCTGACGATGGACAAGATCCGCGAAATCGCCGTCCTCAAGCTCATCGGAACCCGCAACCGCACCATCGCCGGCATGATCATGCAACAGGCGATCGCACTGGGGCTGATCGGCTTCGTCGTCGGCAGGATCACCTCGGCGTTCGCCGCGCCGCTGTTCCCGAAGTATGTGCTGCTGCTGCCAGCCGACTCGGTCGCGGGTTTCTTCGCCGTGCTCGCGATCTGTGCACTGGCCAGCGTGGTCGCGATCCGCATGGCGCTCAAAGTCGATCCCGCCGAGGCGATCGGAGGCTGACATGGGTGGCCAGGGCATACGCATCGAAGGTCTCAGGAAGCGCTACGGTTCGGGCGATACCGCGGTCGACGCGCTCCGGGAGGTCGACATGGAAGTCGCACCGGGCGAGGTGGTCGGCCTGATCGGGCCATCCGGTTCCGGCAAGAGCACGCTGCTCAAGTGTCTCGGCGCCGTGATCGACCCCACGGCCGGGCGCATGGTGCTGGGTGGCGAGGTGATCTACGAGGATGGCTGGCGTGTGCGTGACCTGCGCGCTCTGCGGCGCGACAAGATCGGCTTCGTCTTCCAGGCGCCGTACCTGATCCCGTTTCTGGATGTGACCGATAACGTCGCGTTACTGCCGATGCTCGCCGGCGTCCCCAATGGCGATGCGCGCCAGCGCGCACTGGAACTGCTCACCGCCCTCGACGTACAGCACCGCGCCCGCGCCATGCCGTCCCAGCTTTCCGGCGGCGAGCAGCAGCGCGTCGCCATCGCTCGCGGGCTGGTCAACCGGCCGCCCGTGATCCTGGCCGATGAGCCGACAGCACCCCTCGATTCGGAGCGTGCGATGACAGTCGTGCGCATCCTCAACGAAATGGCGCGCACGTTTGAAACCGCAATTATCGTTGTCACGCACGATGAGAAGATCATTCCCACCTTCCGGCGTATTTACCATATTCGCGATGGCGTGACGCACGAGGAGGCGGGCGAGGGGCGGGGATTCGGTTGAAGTGATCTTGGGCGATACATGGTTCCCATGGGTTCCAGCACGGGAACGAGATGCGTGGGGTTCCGAGGTATGGAATACAGCCCGCGTGAATGGAACAAGGATCGCAATAACCGCGATGGGATTATGGCAATCGCCGTAACCGGTGAGTTGGATAGGATACGCGGTCAAAGCGATTCCGCGCTATATCGTGCTCGCTCTCGCCATCGCGAGAACCGGTTCCATGCACATTCACTCTTCTGGATATTTCGGCCCGGATTACTCCGGCGTGGAGCAGTTATTTCGAATTGCCGAGCATCCCACATCGGCTGTGAGCGCGCTCAGATGGTGATCCGACACCAGCACGGTGACGTAATGGTAAATCGCTGCCGTGCTGGTGCTGCGGCACCAATTTACTTGATCAGGAAGGCATCTTTCGATTTCCCCTTCGCCAACTCGTCCGCCAGCCACTTCGGCGCGCGGCCGCGGCCGGACCAGGTTGCGCCGGTGGTCGGATCCTTGTACTTGGCGGCGACCGTGCCGCGTTTTCCGCTTCCTCTTGCGCTGCCCCTGAGGTCGTTGACCGAGATCCCGTATTCCTTCATCTTCGCTTGAATTTCGGCCACGACCGATGCGATTTCCTGGCGGCGCGCCGTTTCAGCCTGTTTCAACAGCGCTTCCGCTTGCGCTTTCAGTTGCTGGTAAGTTGCCATTCGTTTAGTCCTTTCGTTGTTAATCGATCATGGGTGAAGAGTTCGCCTTGAGCGGCAGGGCGGTTGATGACGATCCCGTCAATACGAATTCTGACAATAAAGTAGCATCGATCAATGGAATTTCAATAGAAATTTTATGTACCGGGGAATGTGCCTGCATGCACCGACCCGGTATGTCGTCGACGAACATGTGCACTGCTGCAGCCGTATGAGCAAGAATTTACGATTCGGTTCACACGATCGTTTCATGCGATGCATTGCTACGATCGGAACCGACTTTTCCATAGGTGGCGCGGATTGCTGCTTGAGCGTATTCGGCCGCATGTCGTTGGCCTGATCTCGGCCCGTCCGACGAGCGCGCGTTCGGCATTTGCTCATGTCGGCGACGGTGGCGGTGGCGGTTATCATCACGCAGATTCCCATTTCTTCATACGCACCCATGGCATCTGTCGCAGTGATCGGCGGTGGTCCGGCCGGCCTCATGGCGGCGGAAGAGCTTGCGCATGGCGGCGTCACAGTCGACGTCTACGACGCCATGCCTTCGGTCGGGCGCAAGTTCCTGCTCGCGGGCGTGGGCGGCATGAATATCACGCATTCCGAGCCGTTCGACGTCTTCGTGTCACGTTACGGCGCGCGTTCGGCTGCAATCCGGCCGTTGCTCGAGGCATTTCCGCCCGATGCTTTGCGCAGTTGGGTTCACGGGCTGGGCATCGATACTTTTGTCGGCTCGTCGGGACGGGTCTTCCCGACGGGAATGAAGGCGGCGCCGCTGTTGCGGGCGTGGTTGCGCCGGCTGCGCGAATGCGGCGTGCGCTTCCATGTCCGGCATCGCTGGCTGGGCTGGGCTCCCGACGGCGCACTGCGCTTTGCTTCCGCAGGGGGCGAGCTTGCGGTGCGCGCCGACGCCGTGGTGCTGGCGCTCGGTGGGGCGAGTTGGCCGAAGCTCGGCTCGGACGGCACATGGACATCGCTACTGGCTGCGCGTGGCGTCGACGTTTCGCCTTTGCTGCCTTCGAACTGCGGCTTCGACATCGCCGGAGGCTGGAGCGATCACTTTCGCACAAGGTTCGCCGGGCAGCCGTTGAAGACTGCTTCGCTGCGCCTCGTCGACGCGGCCGGCCGGATCCACGAGCGCCGGGGCGAAATGATGCTGACCGACACGGGCATCGAGGGAGGTCTTGTCTACGCGGTGTCGGCGCCGTTGCGCGATACGATCGCCGCGCTTGGTGCGGTGACGGTCGAGCTCGATCTCCTGCCCGATCGGCCCGCGGAACGCGTCGTCGCGGAAGTGTCCCGTCCGCGCGGCGCTCGCTCGCTCTCCAGCCACCTCGCGAGCAACGCCGGCATCAAGGGCGCGAAGATGGCGCTGCTGCACGAGGTCCTGACTGCAGGGCAGCTCGCCGATCCGGCGGCGCTCGCCGCCGCGATCAAGTCTCTGCCGATCATCCTTGCGGCGCCGCGGCCGATCTCGGGCGCGATCAGCAGCGCGGGCGGCGTGCGCTTCGAAGTACTCGACGCGCATCTGATGCTGCGCGATCTGCCGGGCGTGTTCTGCGCCGGCGAGATGCTCGATTGGGAAGCGCCCACCGGCGGGTATCTTCTGACCGCCAGTTTTGCGAGTGGCCTTGTCGCGGCCGGAGGTGCGCTGGACTACCTGAGCGGTGCCGCGGTGAGATAGGCCACTACACGGCGCCGCTCGAGACATGGCTCACGGCGGGCCAGCATTTCATCGACCCCCATCGAGTGATGCGGGTCGCTCGGGCACGAAGCGGGTCGAATGTTCTGTCGCTGCAGACGGACGTAGAAGAAGCGCACTTGTGCGAGCGAGGCGGAAGGCGGCTAGGGTAGGGCGCGTGGATAGCGTCGCCCGACCGAGCGCGCGTGGGCGCGTGAGATCGCATCGTAGAGAGCGCACCCCGCTGGCATGCCGTGTGCAGGAAAGACCGCAACAGCGTACGCGCTTGCGCCGGTCATGGCAGGACGGGGCGGCCGGCGGCCGGAGCAGACGCTTGGTGGCAAGCTCGCCGGCGGCGCGCACTTGGTGCAGAAGGCTTGGATGAATACCTGAGACGATCGGCGGGCTCCCTGATGCTGTAGCCGTCGTCACCAAAATTTAACTTGCACCCGATGCAACGTTTCAATATTATTTGGAACATGGAAACGAGAGCCGCCGTCAACGCACTTGCAGCGCTCGCGCAGGATTCCCGCCTGGCGATCTTCCGTGCCCTGGTCCAGGCTGGGCCGGCTGGCCTTGCCGCGGGAAGGGTCGGTGAGATCACCGGCATCGCGCCGTCATCGCTGTCCTTCCACCTCAAGGAGCTGGCGCACGCCGGCATGGTGGACGCCCAGCCGGAAGGGCGCTTCGTGATCTACACCGCGAATTTCCAGACCATGAACGCTCTGCTCACGTTTCTCACCGAAAACTGCTGCGGCGGCAACCCCTGCACACCGGTGTGCTCGCCGGCATGCGTACCCGACGCGATCGAAGAAAAGGAACGCCCGTGACCCGACCCTATACCGTGCTGGTGCTTTGCACCGGTAATTCCTGCCGCTCGCAGATGGCCGAAGCGCTGCTGAACCACGACCTCGCTGGCCAGGTGCGCGCCCTGTCCGCCGGCACCCGCCCGCAGCCCAAAGTCGCGGACGGCGCGATCGAGGCGCTCAAACGTGCGGGTCTGCCGACTGACGGCTTGCATCCGAAGGACATCGACGCCGTGATGAACGAGGAGATCGATCTGGTCGTGACGGTGTGCGACAACGCGAAGGAAGCCTGCCCGGTTTTCCCCAAGGCGATCCCGGCGATCCACCTGCCGTTCCATGATCCACACGGTGAACCGCTCGACAGCTTTCTCGCGGTGCGGGACGACATCCGCACGCGGCTGACCGTCGCCGTGCGCGAGAAGCTCGGGCTGCAGGTTGCCGCCTGATCGCTCATCCGCCTGGAACCCGCAATGGATGCCCCCACTTACAACGTGCTGTTCCTGTGCACCGGCAATTCGGCACGGTCGATCCTTGCCGAGGCGTTGCTGAACGAGCTGGGGAAAGGGCGCTTCCGCGCGTTCAGCGCGGGCAGCCACCCGACCGGACAGGTCAATCGCTACGCGCTGGAACTGCTGCGGAAGAATCACTTTCCCGTCGCCAAATTGCACAGCAAGGCGTGGGACGAGTTCGCCCGGCCCGATGCGCCACGGCTCGATTTTGTATTCACCGTGTGCGACAAGGCGGCGGGCGAGGTGTGTCCCGTATGGCCGGGGCAGCCGATGACCGCGCATTGGGGCGTGCCCGACCCGGCGGCGGTCGAGGGCAGTGACGACGCCAGGCGGCGTGTGTTCGTCGATGTGATGAGCCAGTTGCAGCGCCGGATCCACGTGTTCATCAACTTGCCGTTGGACAAGCTCGATCGCATGAAGCTGCAGCAGGCCGTGAACGAGATCGGGGGACTGGCATGAGCGCGCCGATCCCGATGGAGCGGACGTCGTGAGCGTGCAGTGTGAAGTGACCGCCAAGCGGGCTGCGAGCATGGCCGGGGCCGCGGCGCCGATGAGTGTGTTCGAGCGCTGGCTCACGCTGTGGGTCGCGCTGTGCATCGTCGCCGGCGTCGTACTGGGCCAGCTGTTCCCGGCACCGTTCCAGGCGCTCGGCCGCATGGAGGTGGCGCAGGTGAACCTCCCGGTCGGGATCCTGATCTGGCTGATGATCATCCCGATGTTGATGAAAGTCGACTTCGGCGCGCTGCATCAGGTGAAGTCGCATTGGCGCGGTATTGGCGTCACGCTCTTCGTCAACTGGGCGGTCAAGCCGTTCTCGATGGCGCTCTTGGCGTGGCTCTTCATCCGCCACTGGTTCGCGCCCTATCTGCCGCCCGAGCAGCTCGACAGCTATATCGCCGGATTGATCCTGCTCGCTGCCGCGCCCTGCACCGCGATGGTGTTCGTGTGGAGCCGCCTCACCGGCGGTGACCCGTATTTCACGCTGTCGCAGGTGGCGCTCAACGACGCCATCATGATCGTCGCGTTCGCGCCTATCGTCGGCCTGCTGCTCGGGCTGTCCGCCATCGTGGTGCCGTGGGATACGCTGCTCACCTCGGTGGTGCTCTACATCGTGATTCCAGTGATCCTCGCGCAGGCGTGGCGCCGGCACTTGCTCCGACGTGGGCAGGCGGCGTTCGACGCGATGCTCGCCACCCTTGGCCATCTGTCGATTCTCGCGCTGCTGGCAACGCTGGTGCTGCTGTTCGCTTTCCAGGGCGAGGCCATCCTCGCGCAACCGCTCGTCATCGCGCTGCTCGCGGTGCCGATCCTGATCCAGGTGTTCTTCAACTCCGGCTTGGCGTACTGGCTCAATCGCAAGCTCGGCGAGAAGCACAGCGTTGCCTGCCCGTCGGCATTGATCGGGGCCTCGAATTTCTTCGAGCTGGCGGTGGCGGCGGCGATCGCGTTGTTCGGCTTCCAGTCCGGCGCAGCGCTCGCCACGGTGGTCGGCGTGCTGATCGAGGTGCCGGTGATGCTGCTGGTGGTCAAACTCGTTAACCGCAGCAAGGGCTGGTACGAGCGCGGGCTACCTGCCAGCGGGATCTGACGCGCATGTTCGACGCCTTGGCGACCATCCTGGTCTTCGATCTCCTCGGCTTGACGCCGGGTACGCCCCTCGGCGACGCATTGCATTTCTTCGTCATGGACGTGGCGAAGATTCTGGTGCTGCTCACACTCGTGATCTACACCATGGGCCTCTTGCGCGCCTTGCTGAAGCCGGAGAAGGTGCGCGAGTTCATCCGCAATCGCGGCAACCTGCAGAGCCGCTTCCTTGCCGTCGGACTGGGCGCGGTGACGCCGTTCTGCTCATGCTCGTCGATTCCGCTCTTCATCGGCTTCGTCGAGGCCGGCATTCCGCTCGGCGTGACGCTGTCCTTCCTCATCGCCAGTCCGATGATCAACGAGGTTGCGGTGATCGTGCTGGCGGCGGTCATCGGCTGGAAACTCACCGTGCTCTATGTCGCCACGGGCCTCACGGTTGCGCTGATCGGCGGCTTCGTGCTGGAGCGCTTCAAGCCCGAGCGCTGGGTCGAGGACTACGTGAAGAAGATCCGCATGGGTGAGGTGGCACAGATCGACGAAGACAAGTCCTTGCGGGCACGCCATGCGTACGCAGTCGCACAGGTTAAAGAAATCGTTGGCCGCATCTGGAAATTCATCCTTGTCGGCGTTGGTGTCGGCGCTTTCATCCACGGCTACGTGCCGGCGGATTTCATTGCGCGAATCGCCGGTGACGGCGGGTTGGGTTCGGTCGTCGGTGCGGTGCTGGTGGGTGTGCCGCTGTATTCCGACGCGGTCGGTATCATCCCCATCGCCGAGGTCTTGCTGGGCAAGGGCGTTCCCATTGGCACGGTGCTGGCATTCATGATGGCGGTGACTGCTGTTTCGCTGCCAGAACTGATCATCCTGAAAAAAGTCGTGAAGGTGCCGCTGCTCGCGCTGTTTGCAGGCTATCTGGCGACGGCTTTCGTCGTCGTGGGTGTACTGTTCAATTCGCTGAAGGGGTTTCTATGAGCACTGAGCTACACCCGTCGATTGCCGCGCTCGTCGCGCTCGCGGCAAACATCGCGGCCAACCATCCCAAGCAGGGTTTGTGTCAGCTCGAGCGCCTGAAGGATTACGGCGTATCGCGCACGCAGATCGACACCGTGATCGAGATCGCCCGCCATATCCGAGACGAAGCCGCGCAGCAACTCGACGCGAAATTCGACGCGGCCTATGCAGCACAATGCACGCCGGCGGCGGCCGGAGCGCAGGCCGCGATCGCTATTGTTGAAGGCGCCCCCTGCTGCACGCCCACGCTTTCCGGCAAGTCCTGCTGCTGACGAGCCTGCTCCGATGAGTGCATACGAACGTGATCAGATTCGCCGCCAGGTGCGTGATGCCTACGGTGCGGTCGCACGCACGGAAACCAGTGGCTGCTGCGCGCCGCACACGGATTGCTGCACGCCGTCCGATCAGGATGTCGCCGAACTGTTGTCGCGTGGCATCGGCTACAGCACCGAAGAGATGGCCGCCGTCCCCGAAGGTGCCAATCTAGGGCTGGGCTGTGGCAACCCGCAGGCCATCGCAGCGCTCAAGCCGGGCGAGACCGTGCTCGATCTTGGCAGCGGCGCCGGCTTCGACGCCTTCCTCGCCGCACGTCAGGTGGGAGCCGCAGGCACCGTGATCGGCGTCGACATGACCCCCGACATGATTTCCAAGGCACGCGCCAACGCGATCAAGGGCGGCTACGCCAATGTCGGCTTCCGCCTTGGTGAGATCGAGCATCTGCCGGTTGCCGACGTCTCGATCGATGTCATCATCTCCAACTGCGTGATCAACCTCTCGCCGGACAAGGTACAGGTTTTTCGCGAAGCGTTCCGCGTATTGGTACCGGGCGGTCGCCTGGCGATTTCCGACATCGTCACCACCGCCGTGCTTCCGGAAGATATGCGTAAGGACGTCGCACTCCATACCGCATGCATCGCAGGTGCGGCGGGCGTGGCGGAACTCGCGGCGATGCTCGAACAGGCGGGCTTTGTGGACATCCGCATCGCACCTCGCGACGCCAGTCGCGAGTTCATCAGTCACTGGGCACCGGGGCGTGGCGCCGAGAATTACGTCGCCTCGGCGACGATCGAAGCGGTCAAGCCGGGTCATTGAAGGAGAATGGCATGAAGGAAGTCAAGGTGCTCGGCAGCGGCTGCACCAACTGCAAGACGACGCTGCAGCTGATCGAGGAGGTCGCGCAGGCGCGCGGCATCGCGGTGAAGCTGGAGAAGGTCGAGGATATGGCGACGATTCTCGGTTACGGCGTGATGTCGACGCCCGGTGTCGTGGTCGACGGCAAGGTGGTGCATGCCGGCGGCGTGCCGGACCGCAAGAAGATCGAAGGCTGGCTCTGAAGCGTCCGTCGTGCGGTGAGCCGGATTTCGACAGACCTGGCCGCCGGTGAGTGAGAGCGGAAAGGTGCACGGGTGCGTCGTTCACCGTGTGACCGCGTGGTCTGCGCCCGCACCCACGGGCCGTAATCGGCGAACCTTGCGTGAACCTGGCGTGGCCGAATCCACGTAACACTGGGGCGCCGGCCACGTGCGCAGCTGCCGTCGGACGGGCATGCGTACTCGTGCTTCCTCGCGTGGACGGCATCGCCGAGTATGAAACCGGCATGCAGCACGCGATGGCTATATATTACGGATTGCTCGATCATTTTTTTTTCGGGGATTCCACCATGCCCAGCCTCCGCCGCATCGTTGCCGCGACCGATTTTTCCGTATTTTCCGAAAGGGTGATCCAGCGCGCCGCGCAGCTTGCCAAGCAACATCAGGCCGAACTGCATCTGATGCACGTGGTGCGCCCGCTCGATCTTTATCCGGGGCTGTCCGCCGGGCCCGACGCGTTCGGCCAGGGTGACGAGGATCTGCGGCAGAACGAACAGAACCGGCTCGAAACCATGGCGGCCGGTCTCGCAGACGATTTCGGGATCGAGGTCCTGCCCATCAGCCGCTTGGGACGGGCACATGCGGAGATTGCAAGCTATGCGCGTGAAATCTCCGCCGATCTGCTGGCGGCCGGTGCGCGGGGGGAGAGCACCCTCATGGATCTGGTTCTTGGCTCGACCGTGTCGCGGATCCTGCGGGTGGCACCATGTCCGGTACTCATCGTGAGAAACGCGGCGGCCGATCCGTACGGCCACGTGGTCGCAGCGGTCGATTTTTCGCCGGCTTCCGCCGTCGTGCTCGAATACGCCGTTCTGCTTGCGGGCGGTGCGCGAGTGCAGGCGCTGCACGTCCTCGGCAGTGAGGTCGAGCAACGGCTCCGCCGCGCAAAGGCCGATCGCGTGGACGTTACCGGCTGGCTCGCACGACTCGAGGGCGATGCCGAGGCGAAGCTTGCAGCATTGCTCGCTGCGGCTCCAGACGAGGCCGCGATCGAGCGCGTTGTGAGGCCGGGCTTCGCTCCCGCCGTGATCTGCGAGTGCATCGAGACGAACCAGGCCGATCTGATCGTCGTGGGGCGTCACGGCCACGGCGGCGGGCTGCAGGACTGGCTGCTCGGCAGTGTCAGCAAGGACGTGGCGCTCGCGGCATCGTGCGACGTTCTCGTCATTGCGCCATCCGCAGTGTAAGAGAGGCCGCCGCTGCCGCACGGCTGTGGTGGCGTAATCCCCCTGCATGGAGGCGTTTCACGCGCCCCTGAAATAACTCCTCGCGCATTGGAGCTTTTACGCTTTCGACGTGCCTACACCGGCGCCTGAACCGCGGCTGAGCGGTGGGCCGTGGATACGGCTTGACAAGCAGTCATAAATCGACTAGGGTCAAAGGCATGCTCGCTCTTGCACTTGTTTCTCTTTGTTGCACGCTCGTCGCTCGCCAGATTCTGATGGCGGGCATGCACGCACGCGGACTCAAACTAACAAGCGTTTTGAGCGCCTGTCCACCAGACGCAGATACTTAAGCCCGGCGAATCTCCTTTCCCTTTTGCGCAAGAACCATCGCCGGGCCTAGCCAGGCGCGTTCGTGGTCGTTCCCTGGTTGGGCGGCCGCTGCTTTCGGGAGATAGCCATGCGTAATATCAATGTCCATAGCGTCCGGTCCATGCTTGACGCACCCAGCTTCGTTCACGTTGCCGAGCGCGATGACGACCCGCGGTACGTCATGACGCCTGAGCGCCGTCCTCTTTCCATCGTGGTCGCCGGGTTTTTCCGGCGTATCGCAAACGCATTCCGGGGTGAGGACTCATCGTGAACTGCGGATCGTGTCTGGTGGCCTCGGAGCCACCGGCCGAGCGATTCACATCACGACCATCGAGGCGGCGATCAGCCGCCTCCTTTTCTCCAGGCAAGTCCGGTGAATCCACCGAGGTGGATCCGCGTCGCATCTGTGACCGCAATGCGATGACCGGAGACGCGTACCGCGAACTGCACCCCCGGCAGATGGCCGATCAGATCCGCCGGGCCTGAGTGCCGTCTCGTGTCGTCATGAACTGTGCCATTCCCCCACATCCCCTCGCGTTTCTACGCATCATCCCGTTGGAGCTTTCCATGCACGTGCTGCATTTCGATTCCCTGGTTCCGACGTGGCGCGAACTGCTCAGCGAACTCCGGATCGACGTCGCGCAGGCGCCGTCCGACATCGAAAAACAACTCGAATCCTTGCATCGCCGCCTCAATCGGCCGGGCGACGCGCTCTATGACCTGCCGACGCTCTGCATCCAGATTCCCGGCCTCGTCCTGCGCTACCGAGAGGCGGACGGCGAGCATTACGTGTACGTCGAGGATCGAGCCCGCGGGCGTCTCGCGGGTTACGTGGTTTTCAACCGGCTGGTCGAGGTGGATCGCCGCGCCGATCCCCACCTGCGCGCACCGCATGCCCGATTTGCGGCGGCGTATCAGCGCCGTGGCATCGCGACCGCCATTTATCGGTGGTGGCTGGATCGCGGCAATACCCTGATCACGGGCGCGCGTCAGTCCCCGGGTGCAAACGCCTTGTGGCACGCACTGGCCCGACGTTACGAACTGTTCTACGTCGAGCTTCGCGACAAGCGGCTGCGTTATCTCGGCCACTCGGTCGACAGCGGTCTCGAACAGGATCTGCATACGCGCATGGTCATGCTTGGCCGGGATGCGGATCTGGCGTCGCTCAGCGCATCGACGGGGATGCAACACGTTCAGGCTCGCGTCGATACACAACGCGAGCCGATGCGGCGGATAAAGTCCCGTAAACTCTAGAACGAACGCCGCGCGCCGAGACTTTCCACGCTCCCGTTCCACACCCGATTGTCGCTGCCGGTCGGCCCTGCCCACTGTGCGGCGGGGCATGACGAGTGGCGTCATCCTGATGCTCAATCCATGCAGGTATGCGCCCTTCGAGTACGGTACTCGGAGTACAGTACTCGGTGCTTCTCCCATGTGTTCAAGCACCCGCCATGGGTCGGGAGTCGTATGGGCGACGCTCCCTTGGCGGGCGCAGCGGTTGATTTCGACATGCCGGATTGCCGGCTACCGGAAGAGGCAAGCAGGGTGGCCGGTTATGGAGAAGTTTCGAGTAAGCAGTCCGACGCGAAAGAAAAATGCTGGCGTAACGCGCATCCCTTCCGTCCGTGCGCAGGCTCCACCTGTGCACGTCACCGGTCGCCGCGTGGATTTGGGCGCTTGTGCTCCGCACGCCATGCGGTGCGTATGATTGGCAGCGCCTGCAAAGCAAAAAGGCCACCCCGCGGGGTGGCCTTTGCGTTGATCTGGTGCCGGCGATCGGAATCGAACTGACGACCTTCGCATTACGAATGCGCTGCTCTACCAACTGAGCTACGCCGGCGAAAGACAGCGCGCATTATAGCGGATTCTCTCCGCCGGCTACAGGGCGGTTTTCAGCCGGGCGACCACTTTCTCGCGGCCGATCAGTTCCAGCGTGGCATCGATCGCGGGTGTCTGCGGTTTGCCGGTCACCAGCACGCGCACGGGCATCGCCAGATTCGGCATCTTGAGCTTGTGTGCCGCGAGCACGTCCTTGAACGCGGCGGAAATTGCCGAACGTTCCCAGGCCAGGGATTCGAAGCGTGCGGCGAGGTCGGCGAGGGCCGGCAGCACCGCGGGCGTGACGTGTTGTTCCAGGAGTTCCGGCGTCGGACTCGGCGTATGGAAAAACAGGGTGACGGCGTCAGCAAGTTCTGCAACCGTCGCCGCGCGCTCTTTCACCAGCGCGATCACGGCCTCGAGCGCCGGTCCATCGTCGAGCGTCACGCCGTTGCGGATCAGGAACGGCCGTGCGAGCTCCGCGATGCGCGCGTCATCGGCGTTCTTGATGTAGTGCTGGTTGAGCCAGCGCAGCTTCTCGGTATTGAATTGCGCGGCGGACGGCGTGATCCGATCGAGATCGAACCACTGCACGAACTGTTCACGGCTGAAGATCTCGTCGTCGCCATGCGACCATCCCAGTCGTGCGAGATAGTTGATCACGGCTTCGGGCAGATAGCCTTCCTCGAAGTACTGCATGACGGACACCGAACCGTGGCGCTTGGAGAGCTTGGTGCCGTCATCACCAAGGATCATCGAGAGATGGGCGTACTGCGGCACCTCGGCGCCGAGCGCCTTGAGGATGTTGATCTGACGCGGGGTGTTGTTGACGTGGTCGTCGCCGCGGATGACGTGAGTGATCTTCATGTCCCAGTCATCGACCACGACGCAGAAGTTGTAAGTGGGCGTGCCGTCGGCCCGCGCGATGATGAGATCGTCAAGCTCGGCGTTCGAGACCTCGATGATGCCCTTGACCAGATCCTTCCATGCTACCGAGCCTTCGACCGGATTGCGGAAGCGCACTACCGGCGGCACGCCCGCCGGCGGCACCGGCAAGGATTTTCCGGGCTCGGGGCGCCAGCGGCCGTCGTAGCGCGGCTTTTCATTGCGCGCCCGCTGCGCCTCGCGCATCGCGTCGAGTTCTTCGGCAGTGCAGTAGCAGTAATACGCGTCCCCGCTCGCTAGCATCTGCTCGAGCACTTCCTTGTAGCGATACAGCCGCTGGGTCTGGTAAAAAGGGCCTTCATCGTGATCGAGGCCGAGCCATGCCATGCCGTCGAGGATGCCCTGGACGGCCTCGGGCGTCGAACGCGCGATATCGGTGTCTTCGATGCGGAGGATGAACTGCCCGTGATAGTGACGCGCGAAAGCCCAGGAGAAGAGGGCGGTGCGGGCGCCGCCGATGTGCAGGTATCCGGTGGGAGAAGGGGCGAAGCGAGTGCGAATCATGTCTGGCCGGACGGGCAAAAACCATCATTCTAGCGGATGCGGCATCGTGAAATTGACCGCGCGCGCTGGGGTGTGGTTTAATTCCCGCCGCTTCGGGCAGTTAGCTCAGCGGTAGAGCACTGCCTTCACACGGCAGGGGTCACTGGTTCGATCCCAGTACTGCCCACCACCCGAACATGTGATTATGAAAAAGCCCCCGCGGTGTGCCGTGGGGGCTTTTTCTTATCGTTGAGCGATCACGGGTTTCGTCTCCGGGCACCAGCAAGGCGCCGCATCGCACCCGATGCGGGATGCCGGCATTGCCGCCGCGCCCTCAGGCGCGGCTTTTCGTGCGGAGCCGGGAGTCCGGCGCTCGTGTCAGCTGTGTTCCGCCCGCGTCCGGATCTCCGTCATGCGCGCACGCCACTCGTGCAGTTCCTCGGTCTCGATCTGGAGCTGGATCGCGATCGCTTCCTGCGGGCTTATTTTCTTCTCTTCCAGCCTGCGCATGAGCTTGGAACGCATCCGCGCCAACACGCGCTCGGCTTCCTTTCGGTCGAGGTTCTGATCTGCTGATTCTCGCATTGCAATACTTCCTTCTGATTTGCAGGGAACTTGTTTTGCGGGGAATTACTAGGTTAACGCTAACCCATACTGGGCTTTCTTGCCACCTTTGTTTGTGACAACCGGGCGGCGGCTCCGGCGGCCGCGCCTCGGCACTCCGCAGTGGCAAAGCTTCTCACCGTTGTCATACAGATTTCATCTTCCGGGGGCATGATCGCAGCTCCCAAATGGAACCGAGTCTGCGATGGAGCCCATCATGCCGAGAGCGAACATGCTGCAGGTGAATCCCGCGCGCGCGACCCCGAGCGCCGTTCCGGACGTTCCTGATGGCCGGCCGAGTGATCTTGCGGCCCTGACTCTGGACGACCTCGGTTTCATTCGCGATTGCAGCAGCGCCAGCGAGCAGATATTCGGCTACGTGAGAGACGCGCTGATTGGCGCTCATGTTTCCATGCTTCTTCCGCAGCTGGCGGATACCGATCTGGTACAGGAAGGTCGCATCAACTCGCGGTTGGCCTTTCTTTGCCATTGCGCCTTCATCTTCGAGGCTCGCCGGCACGATGGAGGATCCTTCGACGGCGAGCTTTTCATCAGCCGCCTTGATATCCACAACGTCGTGATCCTCGTGCGCAATCTCGGTGCCGAGAGAGTGAAGGGCGGCATGCGTGCCGTCAAGCCGCTCCAGTAGCTTGCACCGGCGCCAGATGGCGCCGTGGCTGGTCTTCGATGGATGCTCGACCGAAAAACCCCCTTCGCACGAACGCGCTGAATCGACGAGCGCGCGCCCATCGCAAACTTGATGCCACCGAAGTGGCGTCGGCTCCCGTGATCGCAACCGGCGGAGCGCAGTGTCTTTGTCCGGACACCTCCGGGATGGAACGGATCGTCGCCGAGCTGGCGGAGATTCGTGCCGACATGCTCTCCAGCGAGTCTCGCGCGCAGCGACGCCTCGAAGAGATTCATGCGAACCATCGCGAGAGCGCTCGCAACCTGATTCACTACCTCGCGCTGCGCCGGCGCGACGTGCGCCCCCTGCAGCGATCCCTCGCCGCGCTCGGCCTCTCCTCGCTGGGACGATCGGAGTCGAACGTTCTGGCGTCGATCGACGTGATCCTCGGCGTACTGACCCATCTGCTGCAGCCGGATTGCGTGGAGTCGTCGAACGTATCGCACGACTTCTCACGCGGCGAGCGCCTCCTCGCCGAGCACACGAGCGCGCTGCTCGGTCCCGCACCGGCGGAGCGCTCCGTCCGGATCATGGTGACCATGCCGAGTGAGGCCGCCGACGATTACCTTCTGGTTCATCAACTGCTGCAGCAGGGCATGGACTGCATGCGCATCAATTGCGCGCACGACGACGACGCCGCATGGATGCGGATGATCGAGAACCTGCGGCGTGCGGAGCAGTCGCTGGGCCGATCGTGCCGTGTCTTCATGGATCTGGCGGGCCCCAAGCTGCGCACCGGGCCCATCGAGCCCGGCCCGGCCGTGGTCAAGGTACGTCCGGAGCGCAATGCCTATGGGCGCGTCATCGCACCCGCGCGGATCTGGCTCAGCCCCGAAGACGCCCCATGCGAACCTCCGTCCGCAGCGAGTGCGCGGCTCCCCGTGCCTGCGTCCTGGCTGCTCCGCTTGCGAGCAGGCGAGCGCGTGGCTTTCACCGACGCCCGCGGGTCGAAGCGGTCCTTCACTGTCGTCGATACGACGGATCGCGGGTGCTGGGCCGAGGCCGACCGCACCGCGTACATCGTTTCCGACACTCGGCTGCGGCGTGTGGGTCACGGCCGCAGAATTGGCGGAGACGAGTGCCGTGTCGGTACGTTGCCGTCCAGAGAGGGCGTCATCGCGCTCAAGAAGGATGATCTGCTCATCGTGACCCGCGATCTCGCACCGGGGCGACCGGCGGTCCGTGACAGCGCGGGCGCCATCCTGAGCCCGGCGACGATCGGCTGCACGATTCCTGAGTTGTTCGATCATGCGCACGCCGGCGAACCGATCTGGTTCGACGATGGCAAGATCGGCGGCGTCATCGAGAGCGTGACGGCCACACGGGTGCGCGTCCGCGTGACGCAGGATCATCTGACGGCCGTCAACCTGCGTGCCGACAAGGGAATCAACCTGCCTGAGAGTGATCTGCATATCGCGGCGCTGACCGATAAGGACATCGAGGATCTGTCGTTCGTGGCGCGGCACGCGGACATCGTCGGCCTGTCCTTCGCCAATTCTGCCCAGGACGTGGCTTCTCTTCAGCAGCAACTGGAGAGCATGGGTGGTCGGCAACCGGCGATCGTGCTCAAGATCGAGACCCGGCGCGGATTCGAGAGCCTGCCCGACATGCTGCTGACCGCGATGCGCGCCTCCCGGTGCGGCGTGATGATCGCGCGGGGCGATCTGGCCGTCGAGTGCAGGTTCGAGAGGCTGGCGGAGGTTCAGGAGGAGATTCTCTGGCTTTGCGAGGCCGCGCACGTTCCAGTCATCTGGGCCACGCAGGTGCTCGAGACGCTGGCGAAGGAAGGGCGGCCGTCGCGGGCGGAGATCACGGATGCGGCCGCAGGGCTGCGCGCCGAATGCGTCATGCTGAACAAGGGGCCGTACGTCCTCAGCGCGGTGCGCGCGCTTGACGACATCCTGAGACGGATGCGTGCGCATCAGGCAAAGAAGCGATCGATGCTGCGTGCGCTGCGGCTGGCGCAAGCCTCGCCGATCGAATCCGAGATGGCGGCGGCCGGACAAACGCTGGAACCCGCCGCGACGGCGCGTCCTCAGATCGACGGAGCGTCCTGAGGCCGACTTCAGTAGGCGATCGCCTGTCGTGAGGCTTCGTGCGTCTCCGTTGCGATGGAGGCAGGGAGCCGGTATAGTGCGGCGTCCCGCATTCCCCCAATCAGTGCGTGGCCATTCTGACCCCGATCGTTATTATCTCTAGATTCGTCTGCCTGGATTGGTGTTGCGGCAAGCGCGACAGGCCGCCACAGGAAATCATTGCATGACCGTTGAAAACACTTTTGCGAGCCTCGCGCTGGCCGATCCCATCCTGCGTGCCATCGCCGACGCCGGTTACGTCACGCCGACACCGATCCAGGTTCAGGCCATTCCGCAGGTGCTCGCGGGCGGCGACCTGCTCGCCGCCGCCCAGACCGGAACGGGAAAGACCGCCGGCTTCACCCTGCCGATTCTTCACCTGCTGTCCACCCGCGCCGCGCAGGTCAAGCCCGGGCGTCCGCGCTGCCTGATTCTGGTGCCGACGCGTGAACTTGCCGCTCAAGTCGAAGAGTCGGTCAAGACCTATGGCAAATATCTGCCGCTGAAATCGATGGTGATGTTCGGCGGGGTCAATATCAATCCGCAGTTCAAGGCGCTGCAGGGGCGTGTCGATCTTCTCGTCGCGACACCAGGCCGCCTGCTCGACCACCTCGGCCAGAAGAGCGTCGATCTCTCTGCCGTCGAGATCCTGGTGCTCGACGAGGCCGATCGCATGCTCGACATGGGTTTCATCCGCGACATCCGAAAGGTGCTCGCCGTGTTGCCGAAACAGCGCCAGAACCTGCTGTTTTCCGCGACCTTCTCCGACGAGATACGCGCGCTCGCCAACGGCCTCCTGCATCAGCCGAAGAGCGTGGAAGTCGCGCGCCGCAACACCGCGTCCGAGGTCGTCGAGCAGTCGATGCATCGCGTGCCGCAGGCGCACAAGCGAGACTTGCTTGCGCACCTCATCAAGCGCAACGACTGGCAGCAGGTACTGGTCTTCACCCGTACCAAGCACGGCGCGAACAAGCTCGCGGAGAAACTGAACAAAGACGGCATCACCGCGGCGGCGATCCACGGCAACAAGAGCCAGTCGGCGCGCACCAAGGCGCTGGCGAGCTTCAAGGACGGCAGCGTGCGCGTGCTGGTCGCGACCGACATCGCCGCGCGCGGCATCGACATCGACCAGCTGCCGCAGGTGGTCAACTTCGAACTGCCCAACGTGCCCGAAGACTACGTCCACCGCATCGGGCGCACGGGCCGTGCCGGCGCCAGCGGCTCGGCGCTATCCCTGGTCGACGACGAGGAGATGGGTTACCTGCGCGACATCGAGCGGCTGATCAAGCGCGCGATCGTCCGGGTCGAGATCGATCCGGGTTTCGTGCCGCCGGCCAAGCACGAGCTCATGTCCGACGAACGGCCCGCGCGCCCGCAGGGGCGGGGCGGTCCGCGTCAGGGACAGCCTCGGGAAGGCCAAGCGCGACCGCGCCAACCTCGGGAGGGCCAAGCGCGCCAGGGGCAAGGTCCCGGCGCGGGGCGCAACGCATCCGAGCGGCGTTCGCCGGGCAAGCCTGCTGCGGGAGGAGGCGCGCGACCGGACGTTGCGAGACCCGCTCAACGATCGAGTCCACAGACCACCGCCCAACCCCGCAAGCCGCGCCCGGCGGCTGCGCTGTTCTCGGCCAAGCCGAGCACGCGCGGGCACTGAGGCCCGCCGGACCCACGCCGTGGCGTGTGAAACGCGCCACTGGGCTCGGGACTGATTCGACTACCGCGATCTGTATACGTGAGGCGGATACAGGCCGCGGTACCCCGCCTTCTTGGCGCATGCGGCGCAGCGGCGCGATCTCGGACTGACGATTCATGGAAATCGGCTTCATCGCGGGACGCGCGCTTGGAAACAATCCCGATATACGGCTGCAACCCGGTGCACCACGCGTCTCGATGCCACACGAGCCCTTGGGTGACCAGACAAGAGAAGTGAATCCGCGGCTTCGCCTTTCGGCCCCAGCCGGGCCGCTTCCCCGCGCGTGCGGCCGTGGCGGGGCGGGATCCATTCGCAATGATGTGAAGTTCGGCGCTTCCTCGCGCGGGTGGCCGTAGCGCGCAAACGACGTGCTATCGGCGGGGGGGAGCGGCGTGACGGTTTGGCCTCGCAGCCCCTGCGGCGCGGGCGCGTGTTCGCTGGCTGCCTCGTTGCCGGACGTGGCGGCATCGCCTCACGGTCCGCAGTATGGCCGACGCTACAATCCTTTGCATGGACACGCTCGCCAGCTACGACGAACTCCCCTACGACAGCCTGCCCCTGCCCGAGACGCAGCCGGACGTTCTTGCGGCGATTGCACGGCTGCACGGTTTCGACGCCGCAGAGCCATCGTGTGCGCGGATACTCGAACTCGGCTGTGCGCAGGGCGGCAACCTGATTCCGCTCGCGTCGCGCTGGCCGCAGTCGGAGTGCGTCGGTGTGGAGCTGTCCCGCGTTCAGGCACAGGCGGGCGCGGACTTCATACGCCGGGCGGGTCTCGCGAACGCGCGTATCGTTCACGGCGATCTTGCCGCATTGCCCGACGACCTGGGTGCGTTCGATTACATCATCGCGCACGGCGTGTATTCGTGGGTGCCTCCGGAGGTCCGGGGGGCGCTGCTCGAGGTGTGCCGACGCCACCTGTCCACGAACGGCATTGCCTACGTGAGCTTCAACGTCGTCGCCGGCTGGGAGCGGCTCCTGCCGTTGCGGCAGGCGCTGCTCACGCGGACCGACGCCGGTCTGCCTGCGCCTGCGCGCTACCGGCAGGCGCTGGCAGTGCTGCATGCGCTGGAAACGGAATGGACTGATCCCGTGCTGCTGAAGGAGATCGCCTATCTCAAGGCCGCGGCGCCGTCGTATCTCTTTCACGAATATCTCGCCACGTTCAACGTGCCGATGCACTTTGCCGATTTTGCGCAGGCGCTTGATGCGCATGGTCTGCGTTATGTCGGAGAGGCCGGTCCGCGCTGCGCGGTGGTCGAACTCGAGGAGACCTGGGGCCTGTCATCGGAGGGTATGACGGCGCGCTGGCTGGAGGCCGAGGCCGCGCTCGACGACGCGCTCGGCACCCGCTTCCGTCGTGCGCTCGTTTGCCGCGACGACAGCGCCCGGGTTCCCCAACCTCCGCAAGTCGAGGCGCTGGTGTCCCTGGCCTTCTACGCCGACCTTTCCAGTGATGAAGAGATCGATCTCGAGGCGGAGACCGAGCAGTATTTCGCGGATCCGGCCGGCAATCGGTTTCCGGTCGGCCATCCGCTGATGAAGGCCGCCGCGATGGCGCTGTCTGCCGCGTACCCGCATGCGCTCTCGTACGAGGAACTCGCCGCCGCCGCCCGTGAGGTGAGGGCCGAATTCGCGCATGCCACGGCGTTCGATGAATCCGGCCTTCGCGACGCGCTCTTTCCGCTCGCGATGCTTCACGGCGTGATGCCCACGGTCTGGCCCGGTCCATCCGCGGCGGCGCCCGGTGAGCGGCCCCGTGCACATGAACTCGCGCGGTTGCAGGCTGCGGTGCCTACCTGGATACCGAGCGGGGTCCGCCACACGGCGATGGACGTGGACCGGGCGGGCCGCGCGCTGCTGACGATGCTTGATGGCACCCGGACCATCGACGAACTCGTCGCGGCGATGGCGGCAGAACTGGCGGATGCAGGCGTGATCCTGTCACCCGAAGCGGTTGCGGAGCTCACGCACCGCCAGCTATGGCTCTTCGCGCGCCAGGGACTGCTGATGGATTAAGCCTGGCGGCCTCGATGTGAGTGCGTCCCGCGCGGGGAAACCGTGCTGGGCCGCGGTCTCCATCGGCTTCGAGCGCGGCGCCTTCTTGCCTTGCCGGGCAGGCTGGACTATCAAGCAAGTGGACACTCATGCGCAATCGAAGGGAGCTGCATGTGCAGTCCGATGAGGGTTGACAAACGCCATTTTTGCGATTAAGTTAGCGTCCAATTACTTACTAAACCCAGCCGCCGGGTTGCCTGCCCGGGGGTATCCGACCATGAAACCCTTGCCACGGCTGTTGCTGATCGTCCTGCTTCTTTCCGCCGGCAAGACCTCGCTTGCCGCCGCCTTGTCGCTGGAGGAAGCGATGGAAAGGGCGATCCGCGTCAATCCGGCGATCCAGAGCAAGGAGGTCGAGGTCGAACGCCAGACGCTGGAGCAGGAGATCGCCCGCGGCCAGCGCATGCCGCAGATCGATCTCGATGCCGATTACACCCACCACGGCTACCCCTATCTCATCACGCCGATTCGCGAGGCGGGCGTGTTCCCGCCGCTGGACCGGGACATCGCGCGTATCGGCGCCGCGCTGCGCCTGCCGCTGTATGCCGGCGGCAAGCTGGTGGCCGGCGAGGCGTTCGCGGCACATAACCGGGAGGCGTCGGTTCATGCGCTGCGTGCGGATGGACAGGATCTTCTGTACAACGTCGTCGCAACCTATGCCAAGGCGCTTCACTTCCGCCAGCTGGGCAAGGCGCTGGACGTTCGCATCAAGGCGCTGGAACGCGAGGAACGCGACATCGGCCTGCGCATCCGGGAAGGGCGGGCCGCGCGCCTCGAACTGATCCGGCTCCAGACGCAACTCTCGCAGGCGCGCTACGACCAGGTGTCGGTCGTGCAGGCGGAGCAGGACGCGCTCAGCCTGCTGGCCGCGCTGCTGGGCGAAAGCGGTCCCTTGCCGGAGCTCGCGGAAATCGGCGTCACGGCCCCTGGTCTGCCCGCCTCGCAGGATGTTGCGCAGACGCGCGCGCTCGAGCAGCGACCGGATCTGATGCGGCTCGATGCGGTGGGCAAGGCGGCGGAGCAGAAGACGGCGATGGCGCGCGGGGAAAGGCTGCCGCGGGTCGATCTCGTCGCGCGCGCCCAGGAAAGCGCCGGGAGCGACTGGAAAGGCTACGACGACTGGCAGCTGGGCGTGCAGATGTCGCTCCCGGTCTTCGACGGCGGCGTCCGCCGGCGCCGGGTCGAGCAGGCGAGCCTGGCCGAACGGCAGAACACGCTGCAGCAGATGGACACGCGCAACCGCATTGCGGGCGAGGTCGAGCAGGCGTTCGGCGCACTCTCAGAATCCCATGCGCGGTTGCAGGTCGCCGTCCAGAACGAGGTCGAGGCCGACGAGGCCCTGCGCATCGAGCGCCTGCGCTACCAGAGCGGAGAAAACACCATCACCGATCTGCTGGACGCGGAAGCCGCGCTTTGGTCGGCGATCGCGCGCCGTCTCCAGGCCGGCTACGACATCGTCGTGAGCCAGGCGCGCCTGCTGCGCGCCGTCGGAGAACTGGATGCCGACAGCTTCAAGCCGGCACCGATGGGCGACCCCGGCAAGGCTGTCGCGCCCGTTCCGGCGGCCGACGCCGCCATTCTCGCGCCGTACTTTGCGTGGCATCGCTGCGGTTTCGTCTGCGACACGCCTCCGAAGACGCAGACGGCCGGCTGGAATACGCATGCGGCAAATACCCATTGTCACGATGCCGGCGCCGCGAAGCGGCTGCGGAACACTCTCGAGCAAGGAGCAAGGTCATGCAAAAAAGGATCGTAATCGTCGCTGCGCTCGCCGCCGTCGGCATCGCTGCGGCGGTTGCGTGGAAACTGGCGCCGTGGGATACGGGGGCGGACGACGGAACGGTCTTCGCGTCGGGGACCGTGGACGCCACCGAGGTCGCGGTCTCGTTCCGGGTTCCGGGCATCGTGCGCAAGCGGCCGGTCGAAGAGGGCAGCCCCGTCCGCACCGGTGAACTGATCGCTGCGCTCGACGAGCGCGAAGCGGAAGCCCGGCTGCGGCAGGCCGAGGCGGCGCAGCAGGCGGCGCAGGCCCGGCTGCGCGATCTCGAGCAGGGGTATCGGCCGCATGAAATCGCTGAGGCGCGTGCCCAGGTCGACCAGGCGCGTGCGAGCCTCGTCAACCTGCAGGAGGAGGCGCGGCGTTCAGAAGTCCTGTTCGAGGGCGGGGCGTCCAGTCAGCAGCGGCGGGACAAGGATCGCACCGCAGCGGCCGTCGGCGTACAGCAACTCAAGGCGGCGCAGGAGCGGCTCAAGCTGATGCAGGCGGGTTATCGCCCCGAGACGATCAACGCCGCCCGCGCACAGCTGGGTGAGGCGCAGGCCGCTGCCGAGGCCGCGCGGGTGGGACTTGTGGATCTGCAGGTCGAAAGCCCGGTCGACGGGGTGGTCACCCGCACCCATGCGGAGGTTGGCGAGACCCTGGCGGCGGGCCGCCCGATCGTCACCGTCACCGAGGTGTCGCGCCCGTGGGTGCGGGTCTATATCCCGGAGAACCAGATCGGCAGAATACGGCTCGGGGCCGGCGCCCGGATCCGGGTCGACACCTATCCCGATCGTGAATTCGCGGGGCGGGTGAGCTATGTCGCCTCGGAGGCCGAGTTCACACCCAAGAACGTGCAAACCCAGGAGGAGCGGGTCAAGCTGGTGTTCGCCGTGAACGTGACAGCGGAGAACCGGGATGGCACGCTCAAGCCCGGCATGCCGGCGGACGTCTACATCACGGACGAGGGCGTGGAGGCCCGGTGACCCCTACGACGAGTCTCTTCGACGACGATCGGCGGGTGATGCGGCGCCTCCAGCAGCGTGATCATCGCGCGCTGCTGATGTACGCCGCATCCTGGGTCTTGATCGTGATGGCGGGCGAGGCCGCGGCCTTCTATCTGGGCATGGCCGACCGCCACGGGTTCTTGCCCATGCTTTTTCGCGGCATCGCATACCTGCTGGTGACGTTGGCCTTGTGGGCTGCCCTGCTGCGCGCCAACCGTCATCTAGTCAGCGGGCTGATGAGCGAGCGGCGCCAGGGCTACGAATCCGTGCTGCGTGCATACGACGGCGCGCTCTCGCTCAAGGATGCGTACACGGGGGGGCACGGGCGCCGGGTGGCACGCTACGCGCGCGTGATCGCGGAGGCGATGGCGTTGCCGGAAGCCGAAGTGGATGCGATCGGCGAGGCGGCGCTGTTGCATGACCTGGGCAAGATCGGCGTCCCGGATCGGATCCTGACCAAGCCGGCGCAGCTGACTTCCGAGGAGTTCGCCATCGTCCAGAAACACCCTGGCGCCGGGGCGGGCATACTTCGTGCGATCGAGCCGTTGCGCGAGCACGCGGCCGCGGTTCACCACCACCATGAGCGCTTCGACGGCAACGGCTATCCCGACCGGCTGCGCGGCACCGACATTCCCATCGCGGCGCGCATCATCGCGGTGGCCGACACGCTCGACGCCTTGAGCAGCGATCGCAGCTATCGCCAGAGCGTCGGTATGGAAGCCGCATTCGGCATCATCATGCGGGCGTCCGGCAGTCGCTTCGACCCGGCGATCGTCGCCGCGATTTCGGCAGGGCCGACGCGCGCGGCGTTGCTCGCCGCGCACCGGGAGATGACATGAGCGATCCCGCCATCCGCGTCAGCGGGCTCGGCCGCGCGTTCGGCGACCTGTGGGCCGTACGCGGTCTCGACCTGGAGGTCATGCGCGGCGAGATATTCGGGCTCGTGGGCCCGGACGGCGCCGGCAAGACCACGACGATGCGGCTGCTCACGGGCATTCTCGCCGCGAGCGAGGGAACCGCAAGCGTGGCCGGGTTTTCCATCGACGGCGAAGAAGAGGCGATCAAGGCGCGCATCAGCTACATGTCGCAGCGCTTTGGTCTTTACGGCGATCTGACCGTGCAGGAAAACCTGCGCTTCTATGCCGACCTGTACGAGGTGCCGCGGCGGGAGCGCGAACCGCTCGAGGAACGTCTGCTCGGCTTTTCCAACCTCACGCCGTTCCGCAAGCGGCTTGCGCGCAACCTCTCCGGCGGGATGAAGCAGAAGCTGGGGCTCGCCTGCGCGCTGATTCACAAGCCGGAAATCCTGTTTCTCGACGAACCGACCAACGGCGTCGATCCGGTGTCCCGGCGCGATTTCTGGCGCATTCTCTACGCCATGCTGAAGGAGGGCGTGACGATCTTCGTTTCCACGGCCTATCTCGACGAGGCGGAGCGCTGCACGCGCGTCGGTCTGATGCACAACGGCCGCCTCGTCGAATGCGACACCCCGCAGAAGCTCAAGGCGGATCTGCCCGGCAAGCTGCTGGAGATCGAGATCGAGCAGCCGCGCGCGGCGCGCGAAGTCCTGGCAGCGGAAATGGGATGGAATCGCGTCAGCCTGTTCGGAGGCACCTTGCATCTCTATGCCGAAGACGACGCGCACGTGGAACGCGCCCGCGACATTCTGCGGCAGGCCGGCATCGCCATACTCGACGAGAAGACCATCGTCCCCACGCTCGAGGACGTGTTCATCCGCCGGATCGGACACGACGAGGAAGCGGCGCCATGAGCACCGGCCACGCAATCGATCCGGCCGATCGGCAGGCCACCGCTCAGGGTGAAGGCCGTCTTGCAAGCACCGAACATGCGGTCGAAGTCAGCGAGCTGACGCGAAAATTCGGTGACTTCGTTGCGGTCGACCGCGTCTCGCTCACCGTGGAGCAAGGCCAGGTATTCGGCTTTCTTGGCCCCAACGGCGCCGGCAAGTCGACCACGATCCGCATGCTCTGCGGCCTCTTGCTGCCGAGTTCGGGTTCGGGCCGGGTGGCGGGTTTCGACATCATGACCGAATCCGAGACCATCAAGCGCCACATCGGCTACATGTCGCAGAAGTTCTCCCTCTACGACGATCTCAGCGTGGTGGAGAACATCGATTTCTACACCGGCGTCTACAACGTGCCCCGGGCCAAGCGCCAGGAACGCAAGGAGTGGGTGCTGGAAATGGCGGGCCTCGCGGACAAGCGCGACAACCTCACGGGCTCGCTGGCGGGGGGCTGGAAGCAGCGCCTCGCGCTGGGTTGCGCGGTGCTGCACGAGCCGCCGATCCTGTTTCTCGACGAGCCCACCTCGGGGGTCGATCCGCTGTCCCGTCGCCAGTTCTGGGATCTCATCGCGCAGATGTCGAACCGCGGCACGACGGTGTTCGTCACAACCCACTACATGGAAGAGGCCGAATACTGCGACGAGCTGGCACTGATCTACCGTGGGCGGATGATCGCGAAGGGCCGCCCAGCGGACCTCAAGGCCGCCATCCCCGAGGATATCCTCGAGATCCGCGTTGACCGGCCGTTCGAGGCGCTGGAGCAGCTCGAGGACTCGGGCCTGGTGAAGGATGTCGCGCTGTTCGGCGACACGCTGCACGCCGTGGTGGACGATGCGGACGCCGCAACCGCGGCGGTGGGCGATTTCCTCGCCGAACGCGGGCTGACGTCGGCCGGACTCACCCGTGTCGAACCTTCGATGGAGGACGTGTTCGTCTCCCTGATCGAGCTCGAGGACCGCCGCACACAGGATGCGTCGTCATGAGGCCGCGCGCATTCTCGTGGATCCGCCTGTGGGCGCTGGTGAAAAAGGAATTCATCCACATCCAGCGCGACCCGCGCTCGCTGGCGATGGCGTTCTTGATGCCGCTGATCCTGCTGATCCTGTTCGGCTATGCCATCACCATGGACATCGAGACGCTCAATCTTGCCGTTTATGACCAGGACAAGACCGCGGCGAGCCGGCAGTATGTGGAAGGTTTTCCCGCATCCAGCTACTTCACCGTGGTGGCGGACGCGGAGAGCCATGGCGAGGTTCGCGCGTTGCTCGACTCCGGGCGCGCGCACCTCGCGCTCGTGATTCCGCGCCACTTCGCGCGCGACATGGAACAGGGCCGCACCGCGACGGTGCAGTTGCTCGCCGACGGCTCGGACGCCAATACCGCCACCATCGCGCTCGGCTACGCCGAGGCCGTCACGAACCGCTTTAGCGCCGCCCGGCTCGGCGGCGAGGTCGAGCTCGCCGTGGATAACCGCGTGCGCGTCTGGTACAACCCGGAACTCAAGAGCCGCTGGTTCATCATCCCCGGTCTGATTGCGGTGATCATGACGGTGATCACCGCGCTGCTCACCTCGCTCACCGTCTCCCGCGAATGGGAAACCGGCACCATGGAGCAGCTCATCGCCACGCCGGTGCAGCCGATCGAGCTCTTTCTCGGCAAGATGGCGCCGTATTTCGTGATCGGGGTGGCCGACGTGCTGTTCTCCGTGGCGATGGGCGTGTGGGTGTTCGACGTGCCCTTGCGTGGCAGTTTCCTTTTCCTGCTCGGCGTCACCGCGATGTTCCTGGTCGGCGGGCTGAGCCTCGGCATCATGGTCTCCACGCTCGCGAAATCCCAGCTGGTGGCGAGCCAGCTCGCGATGGTGGTGACCTTCCTTCCCGCCTTCCTGCTTTCCGGCTTTCTTTACTCCATCGACAACATGCCGCGCTTCCTGCAGGCCGTCACGCACGTGGTGCAGGCGCGTTATTTCGTCGACGTACTGAAGAACATTTTCCTCAAGGCCAGTCCGCCGGCCTTCGTGGCGTACGACCTCATTTTTCTGGGACTGTTCGCCGTGGTCGTGTTCGCGATCGCGCTCGGCAAGTTCCGGAAGAAGCTGAGCTGAGAGGCGCACCATGTGGGAACGCATCTATCGCATGCTGGTGAAGGAGTTCATCCAGGTTCTGCGCGATCCGCGGATGAAGGCGCTGATCTTCATCATGCCGGTGATCCAGCTCATCATGTTCGGCTACGCCGTCACGACCGACGTGGATGACATCCGGACCGCGGTGTGCGACCTGGACAAGAGCCCGCAGAGCCGCGCCCTGATCGAGCGCTTCACGGCATCCGGCTACTTCACCGTGGTGGAATACACCGACCAGCCGGCGCGGCTTGGCGAGCTGCTCGACCGCAGCAAGATTGTCATCGGCATCCAGATCAACCGTGGCTTCGCCGACGATCTGCGCGCCGGCCGGCAGGCCACGATCCAGACCATCGTCGACGGCACCGACTCGAACACGGGCACGGTGGCGATGGATTACGCGCAGCGCATCACCCAGGATTTCTCCCGCGGACGGCCGACGCCCGGGGAGCTGACGCGGCTGCCCGAGACGCAGGCGAGCCCCATCGATCTGCGCACCCGCGCCTGGTACAACCCCGACCTCAAGAGCCGCTACTTCAACGTGCCCGGCGTGATCGCGGTGGTGTTGCTGCTCATCTCGCTGCTGCTCACCGCGATGGCGATCGTGCGCGAGCGCGAGATCGGCACCATGGAGCAACTGATGGTGACGCCGATCCGGTCGCTGGAGCTCATTCTCGGCAAGACGCTGCCATTCGTGCTCATCAGTTTCATCGACGTGCTGGTCGTGACCGCGATCGGCGTGACCTGGTTCGAGGTGCCGATCCACGGCAGCATCTGGCTGCTGATGTTGGGCGCCGCGCTGTACCTGATGTCCACCATCGGTATCGGCCTGTTCATTTCGACCATCTCGCAGACACAGCAGCAGGCGCTGATGTCGTCGTTCTTCTTCTATCTGCCGGCCGTGCTGCTCTCGGGATTCATGTTCCCGATTTCGAACATGCCCGAGCCGGCGCAATGGCTCACGTACCTCAATCCGCTGCGCTACTTCCTCGTCATCATCCGGGACATCTTCCTGAAGGGCAGCGGGCTGGACATCCTGTGGCCCCAGTTCGCCGCGCTCGCGGTACTCGGTGTCGCGCTGCTGACGATCAGTTCGCTTCGATTCCAGAAAAGGACGTCCTGAGGTGCGGCACGCCTGGCGCTCGCTCTTGGCCTGGGCCGCACTCGTCGCCATGGCGCCATCGCTCGTGTTCGCCAGCGGCAAGACGGTGCTCGGCGAGGTGATGGCGGGGCAGGGGAAGCGCATGCAATTGATCGCCGCAGGGATCGCGCGCGAAGATTACGACGCGGTATCCGGGTTTGCGCGGGCGGTGAACGATCCGCCGCGGCCGGCGGCACGCCTCGGGGAGCGGGTCGAGTTGCTGCGCCTCCTCGCCGGCGACGTCGGCCGCTTCAAGGCATTGGATGCAGAAACCAAGGCGCAAGCGATGGTGCTTGCGAAGGCCGCCCGCAGCCGCGACGGCAAGGCGACGATCGAAGCGTTCCGCGATCTGCAGTTGAGTTGCCTTGCCTGCCATACCGAGTTTCGCCACCGATTCCGGGCTGATGCCGGTCCTCGGGCCGGCGAATGATCGCGCACCCGCGCGAGTGGCGCGATGCGGGTGGCCGTCGCGCGTGTGTGTGGTCAACTATAAAGAAGCATGGACGTGGCGTTGATTGCGGTGATGCGGCGGCAACGGACGTGAAGAAAAGAGAAGGGGCGGCTCGATGCTCGAGTATCGCCCCGCTTCGGCGTCGGTGAGCGGAAATTGAGCACGGGCGGTGGCGCTGCGATGGGAACGGGTCGGCCGGATGCGAGCCCTGATCTTAGGGGCCTTGCCCTGAGCGTGGCGGTGCGTGAACGGCTGGCCATACGGCAAGTATGGCGACACGGCATGGAGGACGAAACCGCCGGGTAGGCAAGGCGCGCCGTGTGGCGATGGCGCGCTGCAGTGGACGACGGCGTGTCGCGTGGTCTTGAGGTGGACGGAGGCTCGGGAGGGGACGTCCACTGGTTTTCGGCCCGCAAGGGCACACGCGGATAGCCCGTTGAAGGAGAAAAATCATGACAACAGAATCCGAAACGAGCGATGTGGGGGCAGCCACGACGGCGTGCGGCGGCAACGCCCGATGTTCAATTCTGATCGTTGACGATGATGCGGAACTGCGTGATCTGCTCGTCCGCTATCTGCGCAACAACGGCTTCGACGCCATTGCCGTTCCGGATGGCGTCGCCATGGAAAAGCACCTGCGCCGCCATCCCGTCGACCTGGTGATTCTCGATCTGATGCTGCCCGGTACGGACGGGCTCACGCTCGCGCGCTATCTACGCAGCGAAAGCGATCTGCCGATCATCATGCTGACCGCGCGGGGCGACGAGGTCGATCGCGTCGTTGGCCTCGAGGTGGGCGCCGACGATTACCTCACCAAGCCGTTCAGCGCACGCGAACTGCTGGCGCGCATCCGCGCGGTGCTGCGCCGCCGGACTGCGGATATCGGCGCCGTGCGTGGCGCGGATGGGCAGACGTATATTTTCGGGCCCTATCGGCTCGACGTCCGTGCGCACCGTTTGACGCGCGGCGAGGATGAGGTGGCGCTGACGGCCGCCGATTTCAAGCTGCTTTGCCTGTTCGTCCGCCACCCCAACCAGTTGCTCAGCCGCGACGCGCTCATGAACATGCTCAAGGGCTATGAGCGCGCGCCTTTCGATCGCAGCATCGACGTGCGGGTGACGCGGTTGCGCCGGAAGATTGAAACGAGTCCGGGACAGGTCTTCATCCGCACGGTCCGGGGCGAGGGATACATGTTCACGCCCGACAGGGAGGCAAGGTGATGCGCCTCCGCCTTCCGGAGACCATGTTCGGCAAGACCGCGCTCACCATCGCGGTGGCGCTGGTGCTGTTCCAGATTTTCACCACGCTCGTCATCGCGTACTACCTGTTGGTTCCCGTCGCGCGTCGCTCCGCGAACGATCTTGCCGACTTCATGCTCCTGTCCTCCCAGATCTGGGCGGCCTCGGCGCCGGCCGAACGTGAGCGGTATCAGGCCGAGTTGCTTGCGGACACGGGACTGGCGCTGGCGCCAGCGCAGGGGCCGCTGCCCGGGCGGGCGGTGTATCTGCCGTACGCGCTGCTGCTCGACGAGGCGCTGGCGGCGCGTACACAGCAGCCGACCCGTGTCAGGATGGAGCGGCGTGGCGGCGTGGACATGTACTGGGTCGATCTCAATGCGAACGGGTATCTCGTGCGATTCGGCTTTCCCGGGCAGCGCATCAACATCCATGCGCCGTTGGCGATCCTGCTGATCCTGATTCTGGGCACGATGCTCATTTTCATGACGACGCTCATTCTCGTTCGGCGCTGGACGCAACCGCTGTCCCAGCTTACCGAGGCGGCCGATCGCATCGGGCGTGCCGGCATTCCCGAGCCGCTGCCGGAGATCGGGCCATGCGAGCTCGCCAATCTCGTGCGCACCTTCAATCAGATGGTGCATCAGCTCAAAGCGCTGCTCGCCAATCATTCGACGTTGTTGGCGGGGATCGCGCATGATCTGCGGACGCCCATCGCGCGCATGCAACTGGCGCTCGAGGTGCTTCCGCCGTCGGCGGACCCGGAGCTTGCCGAGCGTCTGCTGCGTGGGCTCGACAACATGTCCCGCCTCGTCGACCAATCCCTGGAATTCGGCCGCGGCCTCACGCGCGAACCCAGTGAGGAAGTCGAGATCCGGGAAACCCTCCGGGAGCTTGCCGAAGAGGCCCGGCGGGATGGCGCCGACATCCGTTGCCATGCCGGCGGCGGCTGCACGGCGGTCGTGTCACCGACGGCACTGCGGCGCATCCTCGCCAATCTGCTCGACAACGCGGTGCGTTACAGCGCGGGCCGGCCGATCGACGTGAGCTGCGGACATGACGACGGGAACGTGCAGATCAGCATCGCCGACCGTGGCCCCGGAATTCCGCCGGCCGAACTCGAAGCGGTGTTCCAGCCGTTCTACCGTGTGGACAAATCGCGCAACAGCGTCACCGGCGGCAGCGGGCTCGGCCTCGCGATTGCGCGCCAGCTCGCGGACAGCAATCACTGGACGCTCGCGCTCACGCAACGCGAAGGCGGGGGTACGGTTGCTACTCTGGTGCTTCAGGCGCAACTCGCGAAAAAAAACCGGCAACCAGGAGACTGCCGGCGAGGCCCTGTGTGAAGGTACGACGCGTCAAGACGGCGATACGCTGGGAGGCGGCGCGTCACGGTCCTTGAATCCGGCTCGGCGCAACACGAAGCTCAACGGGCAGGCTCCGGTGAATCCGCTCTGCGCGAGGCTCAGCCCGAGCAGGCCGGCGACCCAACCCCAGGCGGGGCTGGCGTAGTGCATCAGGAGCACGCTGACGACGACCGCGAGGCCGACGACAACGTGCACGATCTGGTCGATTGTCATGGTGTTTTTCTCCGGCTAGTGGGAATGGCCTTCCGGCTGCGCTCCGCTGAAGGCGGGGAAACGGTCGGTGGCATGCTGGCTGTGGCAGGTCTGGCAACTCTCGATCATGCGTGCGTAGTAGTAACGCTGCAGTTCGTAGTCCTTGTGCGTCGCCGCGTCGGCCAGCTTCGCGGCGGTCTGGTGAAACTCGCCGTCGAGCCGGAGGAATTCCGGAGACGCCGCTTTCATCAGATCCTTCTTGTCCTGCTCGGTCAGGCTGCGGGCGAGAATGAAGCTGTCGTGGATCTGTTGCGCCTGGGTCGCCACGATCGAGTGATCGCCGACGATCAGGCCGTCGAGAATCACCTTCACGGATTGCTTCACGGAGAGCATTTCCTCGGTAAGCATCTGCTTCAGGCGCGGCGTCAGCTTGGGGCCGATCGGCTGCGGCTCCGCGGCGACGGCCGGTTGCGTGATGGCGCCGCCGATAAGCGCTGCGGCTGCGAGACAAGTCGCGAGGCGGGTCGTGATGTTCATTCGTCACCTTTCTTCGGGAGTTGATCGTCCAGCCGGATGCGGATGGACAGGGCGCCGCGCAGGTCGCCGACCTTGTAGCCGCGCGCGGCGTCGTGGGGGTACGTCGCGGCCAGCTTCCGAGCCACGTCGGGCGCGACTTCCGTGCCACCGTGGCAGGTCAGGCACTGAGGCTCGATCCGGATGGCCTTCATGAATCGAGCGTAGCTCACGCCGGCCTCTTCGACTACTTCGTAACGGCTGGCATCCGCCTTTCCGGATGCGATCTCCCGCGCGAACGCCTTGAGCGTTTCGTGCTCGTAGGCGTCCGGCATCGCGAGCGGATTCCGGGGTCGGGTCGAGACGCGCCGGATCGACCAACCGGTCCGGGCGGCGGTCGTGGCACCGAGTTGCGCGGCCAGTGCCGAACATGCCTGGATTCCGCCTTCGGGACCGTTTGCACGCATCTGCGCCATCAGCCCGGCCCTGAGCTCGTTCGCGTAGCCTCCGGCGACCGCCTTGACGTCATCGAGCGGGGGAGGGTCCGCGCTCCACGCAAAGATGGGGAAGAGACCGGCGGCAAGCGCCGCAATTGCTGTCGTCCTGATCATGGTTTCCCTCGCTGTGATCGGTTGATCCCGGACCGCCGGAGCGGCCCGGGTGCGGTCCGCCGCTCAATACTCGGTCTGGAAATCGCGGATGATGTGCCAGTCCATCATGCCGTTGGCGAGATAGCTCGTCTTGTAGCCCGCCTTCGCCAGCGTGGCTGCCGGTGTCAGGCCCTGCGAGCCGAACATGTCGACGACGATGATCTCCTTGTCCTTGGGAAGCGTCGTCATCTTCTTGTCGAATTCCTCCGGACGGATGTGCTTCGACCCGGGAATGTGGCCCATGATCCGATACGCGATGTCGCTCTGCAGATCGAGGATCACGACGTCGGTCTTCTTCGCCTTCCAGATGTCATGCACCTGCGGCGTGCTGTAGAATTTCACGCCTGCGTCACGCGCTTCCGCCTCGCCGCGGCGCACGTTCTTCGTGTCGGCCCAGTAGTTCTCCCAACTGCGGATGAACTTCGTGATGGACCACATCTGGTCGGGGGTGAGCTTGTCCTTGAACGTCGGCATCACGATGGGGGAACCGGGTTTCTGGGGCGGCCCCTCCTTGATGATCTCGTAGTGCTCGTGATCGCTGTGCAGCGTGAGATACGACTGCATCGCGATCGGCGGGAAGCGGCCCTGGCCATCCATGCCGTGACACGACGCACAGATGCCTTCGAACAGTTTCTGGCCATCGCCCGGATTCTTGCCGCTGATGCGCTTGAGACTGTCAGGAATGTAGAACTCGTCCTTGTCCTTCGCGGCGATCGTGACCTGCGGGGCGATCTGCTCGTGGAAATCGTTGACCGCATACTCCATCAGGGCAAAGGTCGGATGGGCCTTCCAATCCACACCGAAGAGCGTGGGGTGGCGCTGCAGGTAGTCTTCCATGTCCTTGCGGGTGAGTCCCATGCGATCGATGCGCGCGACGAGTTCCGGCTTGAGCACCGTCTTGACCCGCGCCATGTATTTCTGCTCGGCGTTGGGATCGTCGCCGGCACGCACGAGTGCCGGGTTGGGGTCGTACACGCGGCGCATCGGCCGCAGGTAGAGGGCGAGGCGGAAGACCTGCGACATCTCGAATGCCTCGCGTTCCTTCTCGAGCAGCAGCACGGTGCCGAGCACCAGGTTCTCCGCCGGCGTAAGCGGTGCCGACTGGGACGCAGGTGCGTTCTGTGCCAGCTTGAAGGATTTCGCCTGCGTGGTGACGGGCGCATCCACGGACCAGGCCAGAGCGGGCAGCATGACGGCGGCGAGCGTGGTCAAAGTGAACTTGTTCATGGTGTCAGTCTCCTCGTGTGAACAATCAGCGGATGGTGTCCGGGCCGGAAGGGTCGACGGCCGCACATTCCTTGCAGTGCCGCGTGCCGCGATTCACCGGTGAATGCGGTGGGGCCGCAGGCCGCCATGTGTGAACGTGCGCGGTCATCGGTTGAGGGCCTCGATGGTTTTCGTTGCGGCGATGTGATCGGGATTCAGGTTCTTCATGCCGCCCTTCGGAACCCGGACGCCGCTCGACATCATGAAACCCATCAAGTCGTCGCGGCGGAGCTGCTCTTCCTTGATCCGGTCGACCAGGGCCTTGTCCAGTTTCGCCTCCACCTCGAGCCGCGCGCGGCTGATCTCGGCGGGCGGGGCCTGGTCGCGGATCAGGTCGGCCAGCTTCTGCCAGCGCTGCGCGATCTCGCCGCGCCGGCTCGGCGGAATCGTCTCGGGCTCTTCCTTGAGCGTCCGCATGACGCCGAGCGCGAGCTGGGTGTGGGGGCTCAGTGCATCTTCGTAGCTGGTATCCCAGCCGGCGTCCGGCATCGCCGGACCGATCCTGGGGCCGATGCAGCCGCCTGCCGCGAGGGCGAATGCGGTGATCAGCAAAAACGGGAGCGCAGACGCGCGCAGACGGGTAAGGCGTGAATGCATGACGGTCTCCTCCAGATGCTCAGTCGGTGTAGGTGAATTGCAGGCTCAGCAGATTCGTCTCGAAACTGACCGCCGTCGGCAGTCCCACGCTCGCGGTCATGTCGTTCTTGAATCCGTGGATGAGCGAGACGGTGAGCGCGGAGTGGCTGCTGACCTTCGCCGTCATGCCGGCCGACAGGTGGTGCTCGACGATGGCCGTGACGCCGGCGTTGTTGTTGATGTCTTCTTCCGCGATCGGTGAGGCGCCGTAGTTGTAGCCCGCCATGAAGGAGAGGCGATCGGACAGGTCGTACTTGGCACCCAACGCGATCACCGTTTGATCGTCCCAGCTGTAGGCGATGAGTTTGTCCTGTGCGCCGGTCGGGCCATAAAGCGTGGCTGTGTCGCGCACGTCACTGAAATTGAGCCATTTCAGGTCGGCCGAAAGCAGCAACCTGTCCGTGAGGCGGTGCGACACGCCGATCGCGAGAGCCTGGGGATCTTCGAACTTGAGCCGCCATTTGCCGTCATCCATGTTCCATTCCAGGTCCTCGGTGTACGACTTGCTCGTATACGAGAAGCCCACGTTGGTACGCTCGCTGAGCCGGTACATGGTTCCCAGCACGAACGAGACGCCGTAGGCGACGTCGTTGGGAAAGTTGTCGGAAAGGACCGTGGGCGGGCGCCCCGGTACCAGGGTCATGTTCTTCATCGACATCTGATTGAGCGAGAGGCTCAGGTTGGCGCCGACCGACCAGCGATCGTTGATCTTGTACGCCGCGGCCGGACCGATGCGCATCGACATCCGGTTGGCCACGATCGCGGCGTTGGCGGTACCGAGGCGGAATGCCGACGCCGGGAAGTCGACGCCGCCGCCCGAAATCGGATAGGCGCCGACACCGACGATGAGGTCAGGCCCGATGATTTCGCTCTGGAACGCGAAGCCGCCCGTCGCCATGACGTATACGTCGCTGTCGCTCTCGACGCCGTTCATGCTGCGGTTCGGATTGAGCAGCGCGACCGTCATGTCGAACCGCGTGCCGCGCTCGCCCAGCGGCAGGAAGCCGAGGCCGGCCGGGTTGGTAAGACTGGTGGTGACGTCGAGCGGGGCCGCGACGACCGCACCCCCCACCGCGTTGGTGATGGCGCTGTACCCCACCATCTGGTCGCCATTGTTGGCGAAAGCCGCACCGGACGCGAACAGGCCCGTGCAGATTGCAGCGGTTCTATAACGCATTGGACAGTCCCCCTTGCTGGTGTTGGACGAAACGACTCGCGAATCCTGCCCATCTGTCTATGATTCGCAATCTAGCGGGAGAGGGTTTCCCGCTGATTTCCAGGTTGAAACAGTTCGGTTTCAGTTGGTTACCACACACTATGCAAGGTGCTGGCATATGAACGTAATAGCGAGGAAAATGCGCATGCTGCCGGGCGTTTGGCGCTGTCTCATCTAGTGCATCACAGCATGGACAAGCAGGCGGAATAAGTGTTAAGTTAGCGGCCAATAACTCACTTCAGATCAAAGACACCGATGGATGCAACCCGCCGACAAGGCCGTCTCTGCCCCCGCGTCATTGCGCTCATCGCCGTCGGCTTCGGCCTGCTGACGATCCGCGAAGGCGGCCTGATCCTGTTCGGTGATGCGGCGGCGCGCGCCGCGGCCGGCAACTACGTTCCGTTCGTGCTCTGGTTCAATTTCCTGGCGGGCTTCGCGTATGTCGTCGCGGGCACTGGCCTGTGGGGGATGCGGCGCTGGGCGGTCTGGCTGGCGACGGCCATCGCGGTGGCGACGGGTTCGGTTTTCGCGGCGTTCGGCGTGCATATCCTCACCGGCGGTGCCTTCGAGCCGCGCACGGTGGTTGCCATGAGCGTACGCACCGCGGTGTGGGCCGCCATCGCGATCGTCGCTTGGCGCCGGCTGCGGCGGGCCCGCGGGGTGTTCGGGAAGGCGGGCTCATGACTCCGGCTGCGGGCGCTGGCGGTGTGCATCGCCGGCGGATGCCCTGGATGTCCGCGCCGCTGGCTCCCGGTGCCTTGACACGCCAAAATGCTGCGGCGCGCGGCGTTCCGCCGCCGATGCCGAAGCCACGGGTGGTCGATGTGCTTCACGCGCCATGCCCGATCGTTTGAAAAAGGAGGAGATGAACATGCAGGGCCAGAAAAACATTGCCGCGGGATTTCTGTTTCTTGCCGCATTCATGATCTACGGCTTCGTCCTGATCTATCTGCGGGATTTCGCGCCAGGGAAGGAACAGTGGATCGCCGACTACGCGGTGGGCAAGCACTTCGAATCACGGCTGGCGCACGTCCATGGCAACCTCTTTGCGTTCCTGAACGTCGTGGTGGGCTATCTGCTGCTGCGGCTGCCGATAACGCCGGGTGCGGCGAAAGGAATCTCGTGGTTGACGCTCGCCGGCATGCTGATGCCGCTGGGGATCCTCGGCGAGGTCGCGCTCGGAACGCCACCGCTGCTGGTGCTGGTCGGCGGGATCTCGATCGTCGTGGCGATGGCCTGGTTCGGCTGGGCGGCGCTGCGCATGGATCTGCGGAAGCAGGCCTAGGCATGGCGGTGAGGCGCTGGCTTTCGCTGGCAGCGCTCGCGCTGGCGAGCCTGGCGTCCGGCTGCGCCCACTATGTGCCGAACCAGCCGCTCGAGCGGCACGACGCGGGTTACGGCTACCGTTTCGCGAATCTTGCCGGCCCTGAAGCGGCGGACGACATGCTGGTCATCGTCACCTTCTCGGGGGGCGGCACGCGCGCTGCCGCGCTCGCTTACGGGGTCCTCGCGCATCTTGCCGACAGCGAGTACCCGCGCGGCGAGGACCGGCTGCGCCTGCTCGACGAGGTCGACATCATCTCGTCGGTGTCGGGCGGCAGTTTCACCGCGGCCTACTATGCACTCCACGGCGAGCGGATCTTCGATGATTTCGAGGGTCGTTTCCTCAAACGCGATGTGCAGGGTGAGATCACGCGCAAGATCCTCGCGCCCGTCAATCTCGTTCGCGGCACCGCGCCGAAATTCGGCCGTGCGGACCTTGCCGCGGAGTTCTTTGACGAAGAGATCTTTTCCGGCGCCACCTACGGCGATCTCGTCGCGAGCCGGCGGCGGCCCCTGATCCTCATCAACGCCAGCGACATGACGCTGGGGACGCGTTTCGAATTCACCCAGGAACAGTTCGATCTGCTGTGCTCGGATCTTTCTTCCTTCCCGCTGGCAAGGGCGGTCGCGGCGTCCAGTGCGGTGCCCATCGTGTTCAGCCCGCTGACCTTGCGCAACTACAGCGGACAGTGCGGCTATGTGCCGGCGCTGCCCTCGCAGGGCCTAGGTACGCGCGCGCGCCAGGTCTACAAGGCGGCGGAAACCCGGTCCTATCTCGATTCGAATGCCCGGCCCTACCTGCATCTGCTCGACGGCGGGCTGACGGACAACACCGGGTTGCGCGGCATGCTCGATCGTGTCGCCGCGCACCAGGATCCCCATGCCCTTGCCGAGAGCATGGGGCTAGGGCATTTCAGCCGGGCCGTGTTGATCATCGTCAATGCCGAGACGACACCGGATCTCTCGCTCGACCGCAGCGAGAACGTGCCGACGGCCGCCCAGGTTTTCCGGGCGATCAAGGACATCCCCATCAACCGCTATTCGTTCGAGACCATCGAGCTTTTCAAGGCCAGTCTCGAAGGATGGGCACGGCAGTTGCGTGCCCGTTCCGACGGAAAGAACGGGGAAGGCTTCGATTTCTATCTGGTGGAGGTGAACTTCGACGCAATCCGCGATCCGGCCGAGCGCGAGGCGTTCCGCCTGATTCCGACATCGTTCACCTTGCCTGCGGAAACGGTGGATCAGCTGCGGGCGCTCGGGCCACGGCTGCTCGAAGAGTCCTCGGAGTACCAGCGGCTCATGCGCGATCTGCGGGGAGATGGGCATGCGCTTCCGGAGCGCCCGCCCGATTCCCGCTTGGCGGAACGGCGGCGCAGCCGGTTGTGCCGACGCCGCCTTGCGAGGCAACATGCCTCATGAAACCGAGAACCGGATGACAGGATGGGCATGAGATGAGCGAACAGAGACAGCGGCTCCCCGCCGAAGAGCGGCAGGAAGAGATCATTCGTGCGGCGGTCCAGCTCGCGGGCGAGCAGGGCGTCGACGGCGTGACGACGCAGGACATGGCGAAGGCCGTCGGCGTCACGCAGGGGGCGATATTCCGCCATTTTCCGAGCAAGGACATGATCTGGCTGGCGGTCATGCACTGGGTGCGAGGCCGGTTGATGAGCGTGATCGACGTGGCCGCGGAGCAGGGTCGCGATCCGCTCGATTCGCTGGAGAAGATGTTCTTTGCTCACCTGGCCTTTGTGGAGAAGGTGCCGGCGATCCCGAAGATCGTGTTCACCAGCCAGCTGCTGAAGAAGAACCCCAAGATCCGGGATCTCGTCCGCAGCGTCCTGCTCGATTACGAGGCCAAGGTAACCGACCTCGTTGCCGAGGCGCGAACGCAGAAACTGGTCCGTGCCGATCTCGAACCGCATGCGGCGGCGATCATGTTTACCGGCATGATCCAGGGCCTCGTCCTGCGCGGCCCGATCATCGAGGCGCGGGAGTCGCTGGTGGCCGAGGGCAAGCAACTGTTTCCCATTTTTCTGTACGCCATCGGTGACAAGCGGCCTGCCCGCGAAGGCTGAGCCACGACGAGGCGTCGGACCAATCCATCTCGCCGTGCAGGCGACCGCGCGTCGTGCTGACGACGCGCCTCACCTGCCACTGAGTGCGCCGAAAACGGTCCGGAGCAGCGCGCTTCCCGCCTGCAGCGGGTTGGCCCGGATCGCGGCCTCCTTCTCGCCGATCACCGTGTAGAGTCCGCCGAGTGCCTGTTGCGCCACGTATTCTTCGACGCGTGCGTGGCGGGGGTCGAGCAGCGCGAACTGTGCCGCCATGGCCGCGTACTGGTTGTATTGCCGTGCCAACCCGATCTCGTCGGTATGCCGCTTGACGAGAGGCGTGAAACGTTCCGTGAGCGTTGCCTCCGTCTTCCGGCGAAGGAAGTCGGTGGCCGCAGTCTCGCCCCCGGTGAGGATGCCGCGGGCATCCTCCAGCGTCATCTCGCGTACCGCACCGATAAGCAGCGACTTGGCCTCGGGTACGGCCGCCTCGGCCGCACGGTTCATCGCCAGAACCAGACCGTCCGCCTGGCCGCCCATGCCGAGCATGCGCATGGCTCGTTCGGCTTTCTGCAGTGCCGGGGGCAGCGGAATCCTCAGCCTGGGATCGGCAAAGAAACCGTCCCGCCGGCCGAGCTGGACGACCGCCCCGTCGGTGCCGCGCGTCAATGCTTCCTTCAATCCCGCGTCGATGTCGGCCGCCGACAGCGCATCGACTCCACCCGGGGCGGCAGGTGCGTCGCCCGCGGGTGTGCCGAGGGCGCCTTTCAGGATTCCGCCCCAGTCGATCGCATGTGCGGGCAGGGTGACGGCGAGGCCCGCCGCGAACAGGAGTCGTCGCCTGGATGTGGACATGGACATGAGCGCGTTCCGGTCGAATCAGGTCACAGCACTTCCGCGGCGTAGTCGGCCAGCCGCGAGCGCTCGCCGCGCTGCAGCGTGACGTGCCCGCTATGCGGCCAGCCCTTGAAATGGTCGACCACGTAAGTGAGGCCCGAGCTGCCCTCGGTGAGGTAGGGCGTGTCGATCTGCGCGATGTTGCCGAGGCATACCACCTTCGTGCCAGGCCCGGCGCGCGTGATCAGCGTCTTCATCTGTTTGGGCGTGAGGTTCTGCGCCTCGTCGATGAGGAGGAACTTGTTGAGGAAGGTGCGGCCCCGCATGAAGTTGAGCGACTTGATCTTGATGCGCGAGCGAACCAGATCCTGCGTCGCGGCGCGGCCCCAGTCTCCCGCTTCGTCGTCGCTCTTGCTCAACACTTCCAGGTTGTCTTCCAGCGCGCCCATCCACGGCGTCATCTTTTCCTCCTCGGTGCCCGGCAGAAAACCGATATCTTCGCCGACTGGAACGGTGACGCGGGTGACGATGATCTCCGCGTAGATCTTCTTGTCCAGCACCTGTGCGAGCGCGGCCGCGAGTGTGAGCAGGGTCTTGCCGGTGCCGGCCTGGCCGAGCAGGGTGACGAAGTCGATTTCCGGATCCATCAGCACGTTGAGGGCGAAGTTCTGCTCGCGGTTGCGGGCGGTGATGCCCCACACGTTGTTCTTGTGATGGGTGTAATCCTTGATCGTCATCAGCTCCACCTGCTTGCCCTCGACCTTCAGGACCTTGGCGTGGAGCGGGTTGGGGCCTTCCTGGTAGACGAATTCGTTGGTCAGGAAGCTGCCGGTGAGCGGACCCTTGACGCGGTAGTAGGTGTGGCCGTTGGCCTGCCACGACTCCATGCCCTTGCCGTGCGTATCCCAGAAATCGGCGGGCAGCTCGCGCAGGCCGGGGTAGAGGAGGTCGGTATCCTCGAGCACCTTGTCGTTGAAGTAGTCTTCGGCCGGCAGCCCGAGCGCGCGCGCCTTGATGCGCATGTTGATGTCCTTCGACACCAGGATGACCTGGCGTTTCGGATGCTGGCGCGCGAGGAAGTGCACCACGCCGAGGATCTGATTGTCGACCTTGGAGGTCGGAAGGCTCAGCGGGATGTCGTTGTTGATTGCCTGCGTCTGCAGAAACAGCTTGCCGGTGGCCGTGTCGCGGCTGTGGGGAGCAAGCGGGACGCCGTCTTCGATCGAGTCGATCTTGCAGATGATCTCGTCGATGAAACGGCTTGCCTGGCGGGCGTTGCGGGAGACTTCGGTCATGCCCTTCTTGTTGTGGTCGAGCTCTTCCAGCGTCGCGATCGGCACGTAGATGTCGTGCTCCTCGAAGCGGAACAGGCTCGTCGGGTCATGCATCAGCACGTTCGTATCGAGGACGAACAGCTTGGTCGGTGCGGCGGCTTTCTTTCTCGGCATGGGCGGATGGCGCGGGTGGAGGGTGCGTCATCGTACCTCAAGCAACCGGCCGCTTGTCGGCTCGCCAGGGGAAACCGAGCGTGGCGGGGCGGCATGGGCCAACACGGCGAATTCCTCACTAGAATGAGGGCATTTGATTCGAACCGGACACGCCCATGAAGCATCGGCTGATCCTGATGATTCTTGCCCTGGCCTGGGCGCGGCCGTTGCCGGCCCAGGTTGCGGCGCACATCCTGCTGCAAGACTCGCCGCTCGCCGGATTTCAGTATCACGCCGGCAAGACACTGTGGCCGCAGCTGCGTGTCGGCGACGCGCTTACGCTGGTGCGCGAGCCGGACAACCCGCACGATGTACGGGCCGTACGGGTGGAGTGGCGCGGGCACAAGCTCGGCTACGTCCCGCGTCGCGAGAACGCGGACGTCGCGCGGCTGATGGATCGCGGCCAGACGCTGGAAGCGCGTATCGTTCGGCTTGCCGAGGTACGCGACCCCTGGTCGCGGGTGCGTTTCGAGATTCTCGTCCCTTTGCAGCCCTAGGCGCGTCGGCGGCACGCACTAGACTGGGAACATCGAGTTCCCAGGAAGATTCATATGATCCGGCTCGTCAACCTCATCCTCGCCTTCATTGCCGTCGCACCCGCGGGGTTGCCGGCGGCCGTTGCGCAGCCGCTGCCATTGGCGAGTTTGCAGGCGCCGCCCGGTTTCCGCGTCGAACTGTTCGCGCGTGTGCCCAACGCGCGTCAAATGGCGCTCGGAAAGTCGACCCTGTTCGTCGGCAGCATGCGCGCTGGCAAGGTCTATGCGGTGCCGCTCACGGGCGCGCGCGCACCCGTCGTGGTCGCGGACGGTCTTGAACTGCCGGTGGGCGTGGCGTTCCGCGATGGCGATCTCTACGTGTCTGCCGTGGACCGCATCCTCAAGTTTTCCGGTATCGAATCGCGGCTCCAGAAGCCGCCGCGCCCCGAAGTCGTGAGTCGCGCGTTCCCTGCGGATCGTCATCACGGCTGGAAATTCATCGCCTTCGGCCCCGACGGCAAACTCTACGTGCCGGTGGGAGCCCCGTGCAACATCTGCGAGCCGGATCCGGAGAAGTACGCGGTGATCACACGGCTTGATCCCGTGAACGGGCGCGTCGAGGTCGTGGCGAGCGGGGTGCGCAACTCCGTCGGCTTCGATTGGCATCCGCACTCCGGCGCACTCTGGTTCACCGACAACGGCCGCGATTGGATGGGCGACGACGCGCCACCCGACGAACTGAACCATCTGGCGAAACCGGGTGCGCATTTCGGCTATCCCTACTGCCATGGCCGTGCGTTCGTCGATCCGGAGTTCGGCCAGGACCGGCGCTGTACCGACTTCGTGCCGCCGGTGCAGGAGCTCGGCGCCCACGTCGCAGCGCTCGGCATGCGCTTCTACGGCGGCCGGCAGTTTCCCGCCCGCTATCGCAACGCGATCTTCATCGCCGAGCACGGCTCCTGGAACCGCAGCCGGAAGAGCGGCTACCGCGTCAGCGTCGTGCGCCTCGAAGGCGATCGCGCGGTGGCCTACGAACCTTTCATTACCGGTTGGCTGCAAGGTGAATCGGCCTGGGGCCGCCCGGCCGACGTGCTGGTGATGCCCGATGGGAGCCTGCTGGTGTCGGACGACCATGCCGGCGCGATCTATCGGGTGTCCTACCGCGGCGCCAGCTGAGGCACGCTCGGGCAGCTGGGGGTGCCGTGGCCGCCTGCTAGAATCGCCCCGATGAAGCTGCTCGTCCTCGATACCTCGACCGAATGGTGTTCGGCCGCGCTCTGGCTCGGCGGGCGCGTGCTTGTGCGTCGCGTACATGCCGGGCAGCGGCACAGCGTGCTGCTGCTGCCGATGGTCGATGAGCTGCTGCGCGAGGCGGACGTCGCGTTACGCGCGCTCGACGGCATCGGCTACGGAGCGGGGCCCGGTTCGTTCACGGGCCTGCGGATCGCCTGCGCGGTGACGCAGGGCCTGGCCCTTGGTGCCGACCTGCCCGTGGTCGGTGTCTCCACACTCGAATCGATCGCCGAGCAGGCGGATGCGGATCATGTATTGACCGCCCTCGACGCGCGCATGGCGGAAGTCTACTGGGCGGCGTACACGCGCGAAGGGGCTATCTGGCATGCCGTCTCGCCGCCCCGGCTCAGCCCGCCGGACTCGGTCGCGGTGCCGCCTGGCGACGACTGGGCGGGTGCCGGCAACGGCTTTGCCGTGTTCGACGAGGCGCTTCGCGCCCGGCTCGCGCCGCGGCTGGTACGGGTTGAAGCCGAAATCATGCCGGATGCGGCGGCGATGGCGCCGCTCGCGGCGCGCGCGTTCGAGCGCGGGGAAGGCGTGGACGCCGCACTCGCCGCTCCGCTTTATCTGCGCGACAAAGTGGCGCTGACGATTGACGAGCGCCGCGCGAAGGTGCCGGCGTGAGTACCGTATCCACCGTTCGGACGACGATGCCGCATGTGCGCCCGATGGCCGAAGACGATCTCGAGCGCATCCACTGCATCGAATTTGCGAGCCACGCCTACCCCTGGACACGGGGCAACTTCGCCGATTCGCTCGAATCCGGCTATAGCATGTGGGTACGCGAGATACAGGGTGAACTGGTCGGGTACTACGTCATGGCGGCCGGCGCGGGCGAGGCGCATCTGCTGAACCTTACGGTCGCGCCGTCATGGCGGAGGCGCGGCCTGGGGCGTGACCTGCTCCTGCATTGTCTGGCACGCGCCTGCGACCATCACGCCGCGTCCATCTTCCTCGAGGTGCGCGCATCGAACGCGGTTGCGATCGCGCTCTACCGAGCGAGTGGGTTTGCCGATCTCGCGCTGCGGCGCGGCTACTACCCAGCACGCGAGGGGCGCGAGGACGCGCTCATCATGAAACGCGACCTGCCATGCTGAGCCGCGACGACGTCTTCGAGGAACTCGGCATCGGCCCGGTCTGGCGGTTGCGGGAGACCGAGCCCGCGCCGCAAGCCGCGGCGACAGCCTGGACCTGGGAGGCACTCGAAGCGGCGGTGGCCCGCTGCGCCGGATGCAAGCTCTCGGCCAGCCGCACCCAGGGCGTGCTCGGCGTCGGCGACCGCAACGCCGACTGGCTCATCGTCGGGGAGGCGCCCGGCGCCGAGGAGGACGCTCGCGGCGAACCCTTCGTCGGCCAGGCCGGCAAGCTGCTCGACGCGATGCTGGCATCGATCGGGCTCGTGCGCGGCGACAACGTCTACATCACCAACGTGTTGAAGTCACGCCCGCCCGGCAATCGCAATCCGGCGCCCGACGAGATCGCCGCCTGCATGCCCTATCTCCTGGCCCAGGTCGATCTGATCCGGCCCCGGCTCGTGCTCGCCGTCGGACGGGTGGCGGCACAGACCCTCCTTGAGACCGACGAGACGATCGGCCGTCTGCGCGGTCGTGTGCATGCCTATCGCGGCCTTCCCTTGGTCGTGACGTATCACCCGGCCTATCTGCTGCGCAACCTCGCCGACAAGGCGCGCGCCTGGGAGGATCTATGCCTCGCGCGGCGTACGATGCAATCCCAGTTCCCCGAACCCTGAGCCCGTATCCCGCAATGAAACTCCTCCATTCCGCACTGCGCTTTCGCGTCAATTACTTTTCCGACCTCGGCCGCCATCAGGTGGTGATCTGGATGCCGGGCGACACGCCGCCGGTGGACGCGCAGATGGACGTGGGGCCGAAAATCGAGCACGAGGTGCCGAACGAGATATTCCGTCGCGACGTCGCGCCGCTCAAGTTCGGGCGCTTCTATCCATCGCAGGTCCTCTATGCCGAGGATCCGCCGGCACCGATGTTCCGGGTGACGAAACTGAACGAATCGAGCTTCGTCGCGAACTTCAGCCATCCGCTGCAAGGCCGGATCTTCAGCATCGATAGCGGCAAGAGCGATCTTTCCACCGAGCCGGTCGGGCAGGTCACCCAGCTCCTCGAATGGAGCGGCATGGAGACGCAGATGCAGAATCCGACCGACTTCGAGGGCCCGGACTCGTTCAGCCGCGAGGACGAGCAGCCCGACACCGAGTTCTATTCGTCGGCGCGCAAGCTCGTCCACGTCGACGCCGTGTGCGCGCGCCGCATCCAGGCCCTGTACCGCACGGTCCTGCCGGAGAACGCCCGGGTACTCGACCTGATGGCGGGCTGGCGCTCGCACCTGCCGGATACCGTGCAATCCGCGGTAGGGCTTGGCCTGAATGCCGAGGAGCTCGACGACAACCCGCAGCTCGCCGAGCGCGTCGTCAAGGACATCAACGCCGATCCGGCGCTGCCCTTTCCGGATGCGAGCTTCGACGCGGTCGTGTGCAGCGTATCGTTCGAGTATCTCACCCAGCCGCACCGGGTCGTCGCCGAGGCGAGACGGGTGCTGAAGCCCGGCGGCATGTTCGTGGTGACGCTGTCGCACCGTTATTTTCCGCCCAAGGCGATCAAGTTGTGGACCGAACTGCACCCGATGGAGCGCATGGCCTGGGTGGGCATGCTGCTCAAGAAAGCCGGTTTCCGGAAAGTCGAGACCTACGTCGAGCGCGGACTGAAGCGGCCGAAGGACGATCGTTATGCCGACCGCCTCGCCGAATCCGACCCGATGTTCGCCACCTGGGGGGTCGCACCCTGATACGGTGGCCCGCGCCATGATCGGACGGGCCTTCGCAAGCGGCAGGCCGGTGCGTGCTTGCCCTTACGCCGATAAAGAAAATGGCGTACTTGTGGAGTAAGCTTGCGTCGACGCGGTCGGCTTGCCGGTCACGCCGATCGGACACAACGAAAGGGAGAGGGACGACATGTGGAAATGGCTGATGGTGACGTTCACGGCGCTGGTCCTGTCGGGCTGCGGATACAACACGCTGCAGACGACTGACGAAGACATCAAGGCGAGCTGGGCCGAGGTGTTGAACCAGTACCAGCGCCGTGCGGATCTGGTGCCGAACCTGGTCAACACGGTGAAAGGCTACGCCGCTCACGAAGAGAAGGTGTTCACCGAGGTGACCGAGGCGCGCGCCCGGGTCGGCGCGATCCAGGCCACGCCGGAACTCGTCAACGACGAAGCCGCGTTTCAGCGTTTCATTGCTGCGCAGGGCGAACTGACCGGTGCAATCTCACGCCTGCTGCTCGTCGCCGAGAACTATCCGCAGTTGAAGGCCGACGGCCTGTTCCGCGACCTGCAGGCGCAGCTCGAAGGCACAGAGAACCGCATCACCGTTGCGCGCAATCGCTACATCGCCGCCGTGAAGGACTACAACGTCACCGTGCGCAGCTTCCCCACCAACCTCACCGCGATGCTGTTCGGCTACAAGGTCAAGCCATCGTTCACGGTCGAGGACGAGAGGGCCATCGCCCGGCCGCCGGCGGTCGATTTCGGTACCTCGGCGCCCGCGTCCGCGAACTGACGCCTGCATGAGCCGGCTCGCCCGGGCGCCCTGGGTGTCCGGCTTTCTTCTGTTGCTGTTGTTGGTGGCCGCCGCCTGGGCACAGGTGGCCGTTCCCGAACTCACGCGCCGCGTCACCGACCTCACGGGCACGCTTGCGGCGGACCAGGCCGCCATGCTGGAGAGCAAGCTTGCGGCCTTCGAGTCCCGGCAGGGAAGCCAGATCGCCGTGCTGATCGTTCCCAGCACGCAGCCAGAAGATATTGCGCAATTCGGCATCCGCGTCGCCGAGCAGTGGAAGATCGGGCGTGCAAAGGTCGATGACGGCGTGATTCTCGTCGTCGCCCGGGATGACCGCACGATGCGGCTCGAAGTCGGCTACGGGCTGGAGGGTGCGATTCCCGACGCCGTGGCGAAGCGCGTGATCGCCGAGACCATCGCGCCGCGTTTTCGCGTGGGCGACTACTACGGTGGCATCGACGCGGGGGTGGCGCAACTCATGGGGCTGATCGAGGGCGAGCAGCTGCCGTCGCCAACCGCAGTGGTCAGGGATGGCGGCGGCGATGCACCTTTTGTCCTCCTCGTAATCGGCGGTCTCGTGGCCGGCTGGCTGCTCTCGCTGCTCATGAGCCGACCGGCCGCGGGCGGTCTCGCGGCACTTGGCAGCGGCGTTGCCGGTGCCATGCTGATCGGCCTCACGCCGGTGCTGCTCTTCATCGCGATCTTCGTCTTCGTCGGGGTCGCCGGCGGCTTCCGGCATGGGGGCGGCTGGACAAATGGCGGCGGTTCCTGGGGGGGCGGCTCCTGGGGCGGCGGCGGATTCGGTCGCGGGGGCGGCTCCTGGGGCGGCGGCGGTGGCGGGTTCGGCGGAGGAGGCGCCTCGGGCTCATGGTGACAATTTCGAGGGCGACGCCCGGCAATCCGCTGATCCGTCAATCGACGTTCATGCGCATCTGCGAACCTCTTCCCGATGTGCCGGGCCGGACGTGGGATGGTCCGGCCCGCTCGGCAACGGGCGGAACCCCGTCTTCATGCACGCATGAAACAGGCGGCATTTGTGGGGCCGCCAGCGTGCTCGCGGTTCGGCACACCCGTCCCGCCGGTTGCGAGATTCCGGGGTTACGCCGCCTCGCAGGCAAACCCTCCCAGCTACGACGGGCGAGAACAGCGGCGGCATCGCATGAAGCTGCGCCCTTGATGGCCGCGCGGCCTGGTGTGAGCATGTATGGCGGCTAGGATGACACGCTGGCTTCGGCATCTCTTCACGCCGCCGTGGACGTGGCGACGGGCGTTTCCACAGGCGGCACTCGACGCGATCGAGGCGGCCATCCGCGCCGGCGAGGCGACCCACGGTGGCGAGATCCGATTCGCCATTGAGAACAGCCTGCCTGGGGTGTTGGCGTGGCGTGGCATGAGCGCGCGCGAGCGGGCGATCGAGGTGTTTTCAAACCTGGGCGTGTGGGATACGGAGCACAATAGCGGCGTGCTCGTGTACGTGCTGCTCGCGGATCGTGACATCGAGATCGTTGCGGATCGCGGCATTGCGGCGCGGGTCGACGCCACGGCGTGGGAGGCGATCGCTCAAGCGATGGAGGGCGCGTTCAGACAGGGGGAGTTCACTCGCGGTGCGGTGGAAGGGGTGCACGGCGCCAGCGCGCTGCTCGCTCGACACTTTCCGCCCCTGGCGCACAATCCTGACGAGTTGCTCAACCGTCCGGTCATTCTGTAACGGCGCCGGCCGGGGTGCAACGGTCGACCGCGGCCCGGCTCGGCGCGGATGGTCTCTCACCGCTTGCCCGGACGGCCGCGCCATCTTGCTCGCAATCATGTTCGCCGGCGGTTGGTGGTCTGAGTGCGGGCTGACCGGTATCGCTACGTCTGCGGCGCAGCCGGACGGACCTGCCTCATGGATGAACGATCGTCCGATACGTGCTCGGACGCCTGGCGCGGCGCGGCGAGGCGAGCGGGCGGCCCGTCTGGTCGCACCGTTATTTTGCCGCCGTCGCTTCGCTACGCCGGGAAGGTAGAGATGTGCCATTCGATGCGTGCACTCCAGGTGTCACCATATAAACTGGTATCGGCCAGTTTGACTTCAGGTTCGGGAGGAGGTGGCCGATTACACGATCAAAGGCAGAACAAAAACCGGCGCCGTATCCAGAATGAAGCCCCGACCCATCCTCGTGTCGTTCGTCGTGCTCGCCAGCATGTTGATGGCCGCGCCGTCGTTTGCCGCGCACAGCGGGACGACGGAGGCCCGCCTGCCAAACGGGAGCATCGTCGGCGCAAAGTTTCATGCCGGAAATCGGGGCCGGCCGGCGATCCTGATCCTGCATGGTTTCTTGCAGACCAACGAATTTCCGACGGTGGCGAGCCTGACCGATGCGCTCGCGACGGCGGGCTATACGGTTCTCGCGCCGACGCTTTCGCTGGGGATCTCGCGGCGCAACAAGAGCCTGCCGTGCGAGGCGATCCACCTGCACACGCTCGAAGGCGACGCCGCGGAAGTCGGATACTGGGTGCGATGGCTCATGCAGAAGGGCTACAGCCAGGTCATCCTGGTGGGGCACAGCTTCGGCAATCTGCAATTGCTCACCTATCTGGGGCACGAACCCGCTCCGGTCGTGAAGCAGGCATTGATGATCAGCCTCACCGACGTCGAGGTGAAGCAGAACGCCAGCGAGCGCGCTCAGCTGGCCGAGGACATGCGCAACCGCGTGAAGCGCGGCGACCGCACACTGGTCGAGACCGAGTTCGGGCATTGCCGGAAATACGTGGCCCCGCCGGTTGCGCTTCTTTCGTATATGGGACTCAGCCGCAGCGGCATCCTCGGCGCACTTGCCCGTTCGCCGGTGCCGACGATCGCCATCATGGGCGGAAGCGATGATCGCATGGGGCCGGACTGGATCGGGCGCCTGTCTGCGCGCGGCATCGAGGTTCGGGTAGTTCCCGGCGCCACGCATTTCTTCGACAACCAGTATGAGTTCGACCTGCAGGATGTGGTCCTGCGGGCGTTGTCGGGGCGTTGAGCCATGGGTCTCGCCGCCATCGCACGACGACTTCCGCCGCGCCCCATTGCGCACTATGCGCTGGCGCTGCTCCTGGTGCTCGTGCTTGCGCTCGTGGTGTTCGCCGCGCTGGTGCGGCACGATACCGCGCGCCTGCAAGAGCAGGTCGCACGATCGGACGAGATGCTCGCCCGCCAGGAGCTGGAGGAAGCAATCGTGCTTCTGAGCCGGCAGGTCGATGAGGTGGCGGGCGAACTGGTGCAGTGGGACGAAGCCCGGCAGCAGCTGGACGACCCGACGTACTATGCCTACTGGCGCAACGTCCGCGTTTCTGCCGCCGGCGTGCTGCCGGTCTCCGGTGCACTCGACGGGCTCGATCTATACGACAGGCAGGGCAACAATCTGTCGACCGACCGGAGGGGAGAAGCGGCGATGCCGGCCCATGTCGATACGCGGGACCTGCGCCCGTTCCTGCGTCATGAAAGCGGCCGCGATCGCGTGTATTTCTTCCATCCCTTCTACCAGGATGCGGCACACACCGTGGTGATCGGGTACGCGGGCATCCGCTACGACTTCCAGCTCGGCCTCGATCAGTTACGCAAGTTTCGCTATCTGGACATAGACAGCGTACACGTCGTTTCGCGCGAGGGGGAGGCTTTCCCTCTCGAAGGCGTCCTGTCGGCGCTGCAGCTCAAGGCACGTGCCAACCCTGAAACGCGCGCGCTGGAAGAGATCATCATCCGTTCTTTTTACGAAATGGCGGCAATTCTCGCCGTGGTTTCACTGATCGGCTATCTGGCGCTGGTGTCCGCGGTGACCAAGCCGTTGCGCCGCTTGTCCGACCACATCGAGGGGATGCGGCGCGGCACGGGCGGCATGCTCGACGCCTCCTATCGCGGCATGCTGGCGGTCACGGAACTGGAGAACGTGCGCCAGTCCCTGAACGACTACCAGGGGCAACTCGACGACATGCACCTCAGTCTGGCGGGGAAGAATCGGGAACTGTGGGCGCTGGCGCATTGCGACCCCTTGACCGGCATCTTCAATCGCCGCGCCTTCGAGGACGACTGGCGCGTGATGCGGCGTGCGTCGAACGAGAAGGTACTGAGCGTCGCGTTCCTGTTGTTCGATTGCGACCATTTCAAGGCCATCAACGACACCTATGGACACCAGGTGGGCGATCAGGTGATCCGGAGCCTTGCGGAGTCCCTGCGCAGCGGGCTCCGCGTGGGTGATCGCCTGTACCGTCTGGGTGGCGACGAATTTGCGACCACCCTGATCTCGGTCGACGTCGACGGGGCACGTCAGGTGGCGGAACGCTGCGTGGAGCAGGTATTGAACCACGACTTCACGGCTCTGGGCGTAAAGGAGCCGGTGCGCATCAGCGTGGGCATCGCAGTCCTCGAGGCGACCGGCGACGGCGTGCTCCAGCAATTGCATCGGCAGGCAGACATTGCGATGTATCACGCCAAGCGTCCTGGGCAGAGCAAGATCACGGTCTATACGCCGGAGATGGGTGCCGGCCAGGACGTGCTGGTGTCGAACGCCGAAACCAGCGCGGTCTTCGAGGCCATGGTCGATCCGGGACGGCTCGAGATACATTACCAGCCCGTGTTGGCGCTCGCGGCGCGGCGGGTCGAGTATTACGAGGCGCTGGTGCGTATCCGTACCGCCCGTGATCTGATCATGCCGGCAAGCATCTTTCCGCTCGTCGAGTTGCGCGGGCTTGAAACCGAGCTCGATCTTGCCGTGCTCGAACGGGTTCGGCGTGATCTCGAGGCGGGCCGTATTCCCTCCGGGGCGGGCGTGGCGCTCAACGTTTCGGGGCCCGGCATCGTGAACGCTCGTGTGATCGACAAACTGCTGGATTTCGCTCCTCTGCTGCCGGCGTGCAAGCTGGTTCTCGAAGTGACGGAAACCTCGCTGATCACCCAGATCGCGCAGGCGACGGCGAATCTCAACCGGCTGCGAAAGGAGGGCTTCACCATCGCGCTGGACGATTTCGGCAGCGGCTATTCTTCATTGCGCTACCTGTCGAACATGCCCGTCGATCTCGTCAAGTTCGACATTTCGATGGTGCACAGCCTCGAGAGACCCGGCCGCCAGGCGGTGCTCGTCGAAGATCTCGCGCGGCTGATCCGTGATGCGGGTTACCAGCTCGTCGCCGAGGGCGTCGAGTCCGAATCCTTGTTACAGCGGGTGGCGGCGCTCGGTTTCTCGCATGCGCAGGGCTTCCACATCGGCCGCGCGGCGCCGCTGATGGCACCGGTCGCAAGCGGGCGCCGTGACGCCGGCTGACGGCCTACTGCACGACGTCGTGGCGGTGCCGCAGCCAGATTGCCGTCATGACGCCGCTGATGAAGAGACCGAACACCAGGATGATGAGATGAATGTGCCATTCGGCACGCATCATCAGGGCATAGGCTCCGGTCAGCACCAGGATGCTGATGTTCTCGTTGAAGTTTTGCTGCGCGATCGAATGGCCGGCGCCCATGAGGAGATGCCCCCGGTGCTGCAGCAAGGCGTTCATCGGTACCACGAAATAGCCCGCCAGGATGCCGGCCAGAAGCAGCAGCAGGATTGCCGGCACGGTGCTGTTGACCCAGATCAGCGCAATGGGCACGAAGCCGAGCAAGATGCCGGCCGGCAGCACGCCGATGGCGGACTGGAGGCGGACGAATTTGCCGGCAAGCACCGACCCGATGGCGATGCCGATGGCTGACGCGGCCGTGAGCTGGGTTGCCTGATCGAGACCGAACTTCAGGTTGAGCGCGGCCCAGGTGATGATCAGAAGGCGCAGGGTGGCGCCGACCCCCCAGAACAGCGTGGTGACCGCGAGCGAGACCTGACCGAGCGGATCGCGCCACAGCAGCTTGAAGCTGTGCCAGAAGTCGGCCAGTACGTACGACGGCGCACGACTGGGCAACCGGTGGTCGATCGGCAGCCGGGGAATGAACAGGTTGATGATCGCTGCACCGAGGTACAGCGCGGTGATTGCGGCGATCGCGAACTTGGGTGCGATCACCACCTCTGAAAGGCCAATGCTGCTGAGGGTGGCCGCCGCCAGCTGAGGGTTGATGAGCGCCCCGCCGATGATGGCGCCGAGCACGATCGCCGCGACCGTCGTGCCCTCCATCCAGCTGTTGGCGACGATGAGCTTTTTCGAGGGGAGAATCTCGGTAAGGATGCCGTACTTCGCCGGCGAATACGTTGCCGCCCCGACACCGACGATCGCATAGGCGAGCAGCGGGTGCAGACCCGCGAGCATCGCGACGCAGCCGCCGAACTTGACGGCGTTGGCGATGAACATGACGCGGCCCTTCGGCAATGCATCGGCGAACGGGCCCACCAGTGGAGCCAGCACGATGTAGGCGATGACGAAGACCGTCTGCAGCAGCGGCGAATGCCAGTCTGGGGCGGAAAAAAAGATCAGCAGGCCGATCGCGGCGAACAGAAGTGCGTTGTCCGCGAGCGCCGACAGGAACTGCGCCAGCAGGATGACGTGGAACGCGCGGCTCAAGTCGGTTGCCGCATCAGGGTTTGCGGGCAACTGCGCGGGCCGGTTCCTCACGCGCAGGGAAAGCGCATGTGAATTCAAAGACTTGGCGGTCCGAATATTTCAACACGGGCGGATTCGTGGTCTAATAAAAATCTTTTCTGACCCGGGGGCGTGAATTAATGGCCGACCGCAGACTGCAAGTATTCTACACCGTTGCCAAACAGCTCAGCTTCACCAAGGCTGCGGACATCCTCTACATGACGCAGCCCGCCGTGACCTTCCAGATCAAGCAACTGGAGGAGCACTTCAACACCCGTCTTTTCGAACGTAGCCACGGCAGAATATCGTTGACGTCGGTGGGTGAAATCGTGCTGGGCTATGCGGACCGCATTCTGGCGCTGACGGCCGAGATGGAGGCACGAGTCGGCGAACTGACGGGGCAGGTGACGGGACCTCTCATGATCGGCGCCTCGACGACGATCGCCGAATACCAGCTGCCGCGCATCCTGGGGGAGTTCAAGGAACGCTTTCCGCAGGTCCAGGCGCAACTCACCGTTGCGAACTCGGAGACCGTGGCCGCCAAGGTTGCCGAGAATGCGCTCGACGTGGGGCTGATCGAGGCGCCTTCACATAACCCAAATCTGACGACGCTGGCATGCTGTGAAGACGAACTGGTGATGATCTGTTCGCCGAACCATCCGCTGGCGAAGCATTCGAGCGTGACGGCGCGCGAAATTGCCGACCAACCCTACGTTTCACGCGAGCACGGATCGGGCACGCGCGAGGTCGTGGACGACTTTTTCAAGGACCACGGCGTCAATCCCGACGATCTTCATATCGAGATGGAATTGGGGAGCCGCGAGGCGATCAAGGGTGCGGTCGAGGCCAACCTCGGCCTGGCCATCATGTCGGCCTCCACCGTGGCCAAGGAAATCCAGCTTGGCACGCTGGTCGCGATTCCGCTGAGCCCCCGCCTGACGCGTGAGCTCTCGATGGTCTACGCGCCGCAGAAATTCCGCAGCAAGCTGCTCGATGCCTTCATCGAGTTTGTCGAAGAGAAGTTCCGGCAGTGCAACACCGGGGTGGTGCCGTTGAAGCGGTCTGCGAAGGGTCGCGGTCGCTGATGCGCGACAGCAAGCGCCTGACGTCGATCTTTCGCGCGCTCTCCGATACGCGCCAGCGGGCGCTGCTCGACTACGCCGAGTTCCTCGCAAGCAAGGAAGCAGCCGATGCCGCTGTCGCACCGCCAGCCGAGCCGCTGGCGATCCCGCGTCCCGAGGATGAAAACGTCGTCAAGGCGATCCAGCGCCTGATGCGTACGTATCCGATGCTCGAGCGCAACCGGATCTTCCACGAAGCATCCGCACAGATGACGCGCCATCTCGTTCATGGCGTGGCCGCGACGGAGGCGATCGACGAGCTGGAGCGCATCTTCGCCCGCCATTACCATCTGCACATCGAATCCCGCAACCGGAACGACGCGCAGCCCTAGGCCGGCAGCGTGCGGCCGCATTGCCAGCAACTCAGAAAATTCCCCGGATTCGCTTCGCCGCAGTAGGCGCAGGTCCGATCGTCCTGCACCGGTGCGCCGTGCAGGGCCGCCAGGGCCTCGCGCGCACGCGCAGCGTGTGCGGCGTCGTCGACCCAGACTTCGGGCTGCGCCTGCAGGAAGGGGAGTTCGCCCAAAGCGCCGACCGCGTTGGCGTTGAGGATGTGGGTTGCGATGCCGAGGCTGCCGAGCGTGTCGGCGGCAAGCTGCGCGTCGAGCAGGGTCGGCGCGATGTATACCCGCTCCATGAAAACTGTGCGAGCGTCAGGACTTGCGCCGCACCCGCACGATGAGATCGATGCCTTCGGTCACCATGTCGGGCGGCAAGGGCGGTAGCCCGGAGATCTGCACGCACCCGGCATCGATGTCGGATAGCCGGCCGCTGTCGATCTCGTAGAGATGATGATGGGGGCTGGTGTTGGGGTCGAAGAACACCTTGCTCGGATCGACGATGACTTCGCGAACCAGGCCTTTTTCGAGGAATAGCCGCAGGGTGTTGTAGACCGTTGCCTTGGAGGTCTCGGAATGGCGCGTGTTGACGATCGCCATCACCTGATCGGCCGACAGATGCGATTGCCGTGAAAACAGCGCGTGCGCGATCTCAATCCGCTGATGCGTCGGATTGATGCCGTGGCTGCGCAGGAGCCCGGCCATGTTGTCGCGTGTGTATTCCATGAAGCCATGATAATCAGCGATCTGGACTTTGTCTAACATCCGGAACTGGTATGGTTCAGGCCGCGCTCCCCGCGGCAGGCGCGGCGGGCGGGCAAAACCGGTACAATCCCCGCTTGATCCTCCATCAGTCCTTGGACGCCGGAAACCCCTTGCCTACACTCACTCGCCTTGACAGCGCGCAGCCTGATTTTCAGGCGCGCCTCGCTCGCTTGTTGCAATTCGATGATGCCGCCGACGCGGCCATCGAGCAGACCGTCGCCACGATCCTGCACGATGTCCGGATACGGGGCGACGCCGCGGTGCTGGAGTACACCGAGCGTTTCGATCGCCTGCCTGCCGCTTCGGTGGCCAGCCTCGAATTGAGTCCGCAGCGCCTGCAGGCCGCGCTTGCCGAGCTGCCCGCCGACACGCGTGAAGCGCTCGAAGCGGCGGCCGAACGTGTGCGCCGCTACCATGAAAGGCAGGTACAGACGTCGTGGCGTTACACCGAGGATGACGGCACGGTGCTCGGGCAGCAGGTCACCGCGCTCGATCGCGTCGGGCTCTACGTCCCGGGCGGCAAAGCCGCGTATCCGTCCTCCGTGCTGATGAACGCGATTCCGGCAAAAGTCGCCGGCGTGAAGGAACTCATCATGGTGGTGCCGACGCCGGGAGGCGAGCAGAATGCGCTCGTGCTGGCGGCGGCCGCGATCGCCGGAGTCGACCGCGTGTTCACCATCGGCGGTGCGCAGGCGGTGGCCGCGCTCGCGTACGGTACCGCGACCGTGCCGCAGGTCGACAAGATCGTCGGCCCGGGCAATGCTTACGTCGCCGCGGCCAAACGGCGCGTCTTCGGCACCGTGGGCATCGACATGATCGCCGGCCCGTCCGAAATCCTGGTCATCGCCGACGGCTCGGCGCCGCCGGAATGGGTGGCGATGGATCTGTTCTCGCAGGCCGAACACGATGAAATGGCGCAATCGATCCTGCTTTCGCCCGATGCGGCCTATCTGGATGCCGTGGCGGCCGCGATCGACACGCTGATCGGGGAAATGCCGAGGCATGAAGTGATCCGCACCTCGCTGACCAGCCGCGGCGCGCTGATCCTGACGCGTGACCTCGACGACGCGGCGGCGATCTCCAACTTCATCGCGCCCGAGCACCTCGAACTTGCGGTCGCCGACCCCGAGGCGATGCTGCCGAAGCTGCGCCACGCTGGCGCGATCTTCATGGGCAAGAACACCTGCGAGTCGCTCGGGGATTACTGCGCCGGCCCCAACCACGTGCTGCCGACCTCGCGCACTGCGCGCTTCTCGTCACCGCTCGGCGTCTATGACTTTCAGAAACGCAGCAGCCTGATCCACGTGTCCGAAGCGGGCGCGCAGACCCTCGGGCGGATCGCCGCCACGCTCGCCTACGGCGAGGGCCTGCAGGCGCACGCGCGTTCCGCCGAATATCGGCTCAAGCATCGATGAGCCGATACTGGAGCGCCGTGGTTCGCGGCCTGACGCCCTACGTGCCGGGCGAGCAGCCGAAGCTCGCCAAGCTCATCAAGCTCAATACCAACGAGAATCCCTACGGGCCGAGCCCGAAGGTACTCGAAGCAGTGCACGCCGCCGCAGCCGACACACTGCGCCTGTATCCCGACCCGAACTCCGATCGGCTGCGTGAAGGGATTGCCGCGTATCACGGCGTGACTCCCGAACAGGTATTCGTCGGCAACGGCTCCGACGAGGTACTCGCACACGCGTTCCAGGCGCTGCTGAAGCACGATGCGCCCATCCTGTTTCCGGACATCAGCTACAGTTTTTATCCGGTGTACTGCGGACTTTACGGGATCGAGCACCGCACGGTCCCGCTCACCGACGATTTCGAGATCCGGGTCGCCGATTACCGGGCGCCCAACGGCGGGATCATCTTCCCCAACCCGAATGCGCCGACAGGACGGCTCCTCGCGCTGTCGGAGATCGAGCGCCTGCTCGCCGGTAATCCGGATTCGGTCGTCGTGATCGATGAGGCCTACATCGACTTCGGTGGGGAATCGGCGGTGGCATGCGTGGCGCGCCATCCGCAGCTCCTGGTCGTGCGCACGCTGTCGAAATCGCACGCGCTCGCGGGTTTGCGCGTCGGCTACGCGATCGGCCAGCCGCATCTGATCGAGGGCCTGAACCGGGTAAAAGACAGCTTCAATTCGTATCCGCTCGATCGCTTCGCGCAGGCCGGCGCGTTGGCGTCGATCGAAGATCATGCTTACTTCGAATCGCTCTGCAGCCGGGTCGTGGCGACGCGCACGCGGCTCGTGCGCGAGGTGGAGGCGATGGGTTTCGAGGTGCTGCCCTCGGCCGCTAATTTCATATTCGCACGCCATCCGGCCCATGCCGGTGCGGCACTTGCCGCGGCGCTACGTGAGCGGGGCATCGTCGTGCGCCACTTCGGGAAACCGGCGCGGATCGCGTCCTTCGTGCGCATCACGGTCGGCACCGACGCGGAGTGCGACGCCCTTGTCACGGCGTTGAAAACAATCGTGGCCTGCTAGAATTCCTTAACGTCTTATTTTTCGATGCCATGCGCACCGCACAAGTCAGCCGCAACACTCTTGAGACCCGCATTACGCTGAGCCTGAATCTGGACGGCACCGGCGTCGCGAAACTCGCCACCGGCGTACCCTTTCTCGACCACATGCTCGACCAGATCGTGCGCCACGGTCTGATCGATATCGAGGTGTCCGCGGAGGGTGATCTGCACATCGACGCCCATCACACCGTCGAAGATACCGGGATCACACTGGGACAGGCATTCGCCAAGGCGCTGGGCGACAAGAAGGGCATCCGTCGCTACGGCCATGCCTACGTGCCGCTGGACGAAGCGCTGTCGCGCGTCGTGGTCGATCTCTCCGGGCGCCCAGGTCTCGAATATCACGTTGATTTCACGCGAGCGCGCATCGGTGAGTTCGACGTCGACCTTTTCCTCGAGTTCTTCCGCGGCTTCGTCAACCATGCGGGGGTGACCTTGCACATCGACAACCTGCGCGGCATCAATGCGCACCACCAGGCCGAGACGATCTTCAAGGCTTTTGGGCGTGCATTGCGCATCGCAGTGGAGCCCGACCCGCGCATGGGCGACGTGCTGCCGTCGACCAAGGGCGCGCTGTGAGCGCGGACGTCGCCGTCGTCGATTACGGCATGGGCAACCTGCGCTCGGTAGCCAAGGCGATCGAGCATGTTGCCCCATCCGCACACGTTGTCGTCACCTCCGACCCCGCGCTCATCGCCGGCGCGGATCGCGTCGTGTTCCCGGGGCAGGGTGCCGCGCCGGATTGCATGCGCGAGATCGACGCGCGCGGACTGCGCCAGGCGATCATCGACGCAGCGCGGCACAAGCCCTTTCTCGGTATCTGCATGGGCATGCAGATCCTGTTCGAGCGCAGCGAGGAGGGCGATACCGCGTGCCTCGGCATCCTGCCGGGCGTCGTGCAGCGATTTCCGCGCGAAGCGATGCACGACGACGCGGGGGCGAAGCTCAAGGTACCGCACATGGGATGGAACGACGTTCACCCGGCAATGCCGCACCCGCTGTGGAACGGCATCGAAGCGGGCGAACGTTTCTACTTCGTCCACAGCTATTTCGTCCAGCCGGCGGCATCCGGGCTGATTGCCGCTTTTTCGCACTATCCGTTTCCGTTCACCTGTGCGGTGGCGTCGGAGAATATCTTCGCCGTCCAGTTTCATCCCGAGAAGAGCCACGATGCCGGGCTGGCTCTGCTGGGTAATTTCGTGACCTGGAATCCGGGTGAGCGCCATGCCGCCCGTGAAATGCCGGGTGCAACCTGCGTCTAATTTTCGTTCGGTACGACCATGCTGATCATTCCCGCTATCGACCTCAAGGATGGGCACTGTGTGCGCCTGGAACAGGGCGAGATGAATAAAGCCACGGTGTTTTCGGAAGATCCCGCGGCGATGGCCCGTCACTGGCAGGAACAGGGTGCCCGCCGCCTGCATCTCGTTGACCTGAACGGTGCCTTCGCGGGCAAGCCGGTGAACGACGCGGCCATCCAATCCATCGTCGACGCCGTGGGCGACGACATGCCGGTACAACTCGGCGGCGGCATTCGCGACCTCGCGACGATCGAGCGCTATCTTGACGACGGCGTGCGCTACGTCATCATCGGCACCGCTGCCGTGAAGAACCCCGGCTTTCTGCACGAGGCGTGCGACGCCTTTCCGGGCCACGTGATGGTCGGACTCGACGCCAAGGACGGCAAGGTCGCGGTCGAAGGATGGTCCAAACTCACCGGCCACGACGTCATCGACCTCGCCAAGCGCTTCGAGGGCTACGGCGTCGAGGCGGTCATCTACACCGACATCGGGCGCGACGGCATGCTGACCGGCGTGAACGTCGATGCCACGCAGCGGCTCGCGCAGGCGCTCTCGATCCCGGTCGTCGCCAGCGGCGGCGTGACCAATCTCGACGACGTGCGCGCGCTATCCGCGGTTGCGAAGGACGGCATCATCGGCGCGATCACCGGGCGCGCCATCTATCAGGGCACGCTCGATTTCATCGCGGCCCAGAAACTGGCCGACGAGCTGGCCGGCGGCGTATTCGGCGTCTGATCCGATGCTTGCGAAACGGATCATTCCCTGTCTCGACGTGACCAACGGTCGCGTCGTCAAGGGCGTCAACTTCGTGGCGCTGAAGGATGCCGGCGATCCGGTCGAGATCGCGCGCCGCTACAACGAGGCCGGCGCGGACGAGCTGACCTTCCTCGACATTACCGCCTCGAGCGACGATCGCGATCTCATTCTTCACATCATCGAAGCCGTCGCGTCGGAAATCTTCATCCCGTTGACGGTTGGCGGCGGCGTCCGCGCGGTGGCTGACGTCCAGCGCCTGCTCAACGCCGGTGCCGACAAGGTCAGCATCAACACCTCGGCCGTGACCAATCCGCAACTGGTGAAAGATGCGTCAGACCGCTATGGCGCGCAGTGCATCGTGGTGGCGATCGACGCCAAGCGCACCGGCGAGCGCTGGGAAGTCTTCACGCACGGCGGCCGCAAGGCCACCGGCCTGGACGCGATCGAGTGGGCAAAAAAAATGGAGGGTCTGGGTGCAGGCGAACTGCTGCTGACCTCCATGGATCGCGACGGAACGAAAAGCGGTTTCGATCTCGAATTGACGCGGGCAATCTCCGACGCCGTCGACATCCCGATCATCGCGAGCGGGGGCGTCGGCAACCTGCAGCATCTCGTCGATGGGATCATCGAAGGCCGGGCCGACGCGGTGCTGGCGGCAAGCATCTTCCATTTCGGCGAGTACGGCATCGACGAGGCCAAGCGGTATATGAAGGAGCGCGGTATCGAGGTGCGGCTGTGATAGCGGGAATTCCCGGCATGGATCCCGCCTGCCGCCTTACCCGGGGCGCAATGGATCATGCCGGCGGTTCTCTGAATTCGGGTCGGCCATGAACACGGATTGGCTCGACGCCGTGAAATGGGACGGCAACGGTCTGGTGCCGGCGATTGCACAAGATGCGGATACGGGCGAGATCCTGATGGTCGCGTGGATGAACCGCGAGGCACTCGCGGAGACGGCAAGTACCGGCCGGGCAGTGTATTTTTCGCGTTCACGCAAGAAGCTCTGGCGCAAAGGCGAGGAGTCCGGCCATTTCCAGAACGTCCGCGAGATCCGGACCGATTGCGACAGCGACGTCGTGCTGCTCAAGGTTGAACAGACAGGCGGGATCGCCTGCCATACCGGCCGCCGCTCCTGCTTCTTCCAGCAACTCGATGGCGACCGGTGGGTGACGACCGCACCGGTACTCAAGCACCCGGACGAGATCTACAAATGAGCGACATCCTCGACCGGCTCGCCGAGGCGCTGGAAGCGCGCAAGCAGGCCTCGCCCGATGCATCCTACGTCGCGAGACTCTACGCCAAGGGCACCGATGCGATTCTGAAGAAGATCGGCGAGGAGGCCACCGAAACCGTGATGGCGGCGAAGGACGGGCAGCCCGAAAAGATCATCTACGAAGTCGCGGATTTGTGGTTTCATACTCTGGTGCTGCTCGCGCACAAGGGGCTTGCACCGGCCGACGTGCTGGGCGAGCTGGCGCGCCGCGAAGGCCTTTCGGGCCTGGTGGAGAAAGCGAATCGGCAAGGTGAACCGGAATGACTGACTGCATCTTCTGCAAGATCGTTGCGGGCGAGATCCCGTCGAGCAAGGTTTACGAGGACGACGAGATCGTGGCGTTCCACGATATCCATCCCTTCGCGCGGGTGCATTTGCTCATCATCCCCAAACAGCACATCGCGTCGCTGGCCGACTGCCGTCCGGAGCATGCGGCGCTGCTCGGCCGCATGCTGCTGCTGGCGCCGCGCCTCGCCAAGGAGCAGGGGCTCGACGCAGGGTTCAAGACTTTGATCAACACTGGCCGTGGCGGTGGACAGGAAATCTTCCACATCCATGTGCACGTATTCGGCGGCGGGGATCCGGTCCGCCCCACCTAAACCACTAAGGAGACCTAGCATGGGTAGCTTCAGCATCTGGCATTGGCTGATCGTTCTGATTGTCGTGCTGCTGATTTTTGGCACCAAGAAGTTGCGCAACATCGGCAGCGACCTGGGTGGTGCGGTCAAGGGCTTCAAGGAAGGCATGAAAGAGGACGCCCCCAAGATCGGCGAGAAGTCCGAAGAGAGCGGACGGACGATCGACGCCGAGGTCAAGGACAAGCAGCACTCCTGATGATGCGTCGACGATCGCGTACATCCGGGCGACGGCGGCATGCGCCGCGCCCGAGTACCTGATCCTCACACCCGACTCCCGACATGTTCGACATCGGCTTCACCGAACTCATCGTCATCGGCGTGGTCGCGCTGGTCGTGATCGGCCCTGAGCGCCTGCCCAAGGTCGCGCGCACGGCGGGGCACCTCTACGGTCGGCTGCAGCGCTACGTATCGACCGTGAAAGCCGATATCAGCCGCGAGATCCAGTTGGATGAAATCCGGCGCGCCGGTCAGAGTTTCAAGGAATCGGTCGAGTCCATGGGCTCGAACGTCGAACAGCAAGCCACGATCGTGGACGACTATCTGCGCAATGAGGCAGACAACGTGAAGAAGACGGTCCTCAGCGAGGAGCCCGCGGTTGCGGAGTCGGCGGAATCCATCGAGGCGCCGCCGCAGAACCCGCCGCTCGACGCGCCGGGCCCGGACGTCGCGACGGACACGGTCGCGGAAACCGCGCGTGACGGCGACAGCGGCAAACCGGCATGAGCGACGCTGAAGAAACCTTCATTTCGCATCTCATCGAAATGCGCGATCGGCTGCTGCGCGCAGTCGTCGTCGTCGTCGTCATCTTCATCGCCTTGTTCCCTTGGGCCCAGGAGCTTTACGCGATGCTGGCCAAACCTCTGCTGGAGGCGCTGCCCCAGGGCGGACAGATGATCGCGACCGAGGTCACGACACCGTTCTTCGTACCGGTGAAGGTCACGATGATGACCGCGTTCCTGCTGGCCCTGCCGTGGGTGTTCTATCAGGCCTGGGCATTCATCGCGCCGGGTTTGTATCAGCACGAAAAGCGGATCGGCATTCCCCTCGTGGTGGCGAGCGTCATCTTGTTCCTCGTCGGCATGGCGTTCGCATACTTTCTCGTATTCCCGGTCGTGTTCGGCTTCATCGTGGGCGTGGCGCCGGACGGCGTCGCGGTCATGACCGATATCGGCAAGTATCTCGATTTCGTGATGACGCTGTTCCTGGCGTTCGGCATCACCTTCGAGGTGCCGGTCGCGGTCGTGCTGTTGGTGAAGATGGGTATGGTCTCGGTGGCGAAATTGCGCGAGATCCGGCCCTACGTCATCGTCGGCGCCTTTGTCGTCGGTGCGATCTTCACTCCGCCGGACGTCATTTCGCAGTTCATGCTGGCGGTCCCGCTCTGGATCCTCTACGAACTCGGTATCGTCGTGGGTGCGATGATCACTCGCTCCAAGCCGGACGCGGAGAGCGACTATGCACCGATGTCCGACGCCGAAATGGACGCCGAGCTCGATCGCATCGAGTCGGGCGAATCGTCGCCGCCCAAGTCCTCGTGATGACTGCGTGCGGCCGCGCCTCATGGCCGGCATGGCGATTCGAGGTCTGGCGCAAACGCGGCCGGTACTGACTCCGCCTGGACTTCCCGCAACGTGCCTCAGCGGCGGGGTGCGTCACCGTGTATCCATCACCGTATGTCTCAGCGTGCTTCGTTCTTCCGTTGCTGCAGATATTGTCGTCGCTCGATCCTCAACTGCTCGAGTTGACGGTCGATCTGGACGACGTCGGGGTGTCGTTCGGTGTATTCCAGGAGCAACTCGGTGCGCCGCAGGCGCAGCTCCGCGCGTTTCTTGTCGAGCCCTGTGAGATAGGGGTCGGGCTGCGCGGGAGCGGGTGGCGGCGGTACCTGTTCGGGCGGCGGCACACTGTCTGCCAGGGGAGCCTGGGGCGGGAGCGCCTCCACCGGCATTGGTAGCGGCATGGAAAGGGCGGGCGTGGCGGCTTGCTGGATCGACGCCGGTCCGGCGGATTCGGGGTGCGTTTCCGTGGAGCGTTCCCACGTGATGATGCCCAAACCGGCGAGTAGCACGGCCCCGGCGGAAAGTCCGATCGCCAGCATGGGTGAGCGACGCTTCGTAGGCGTCGTCGGCGCAGGACTGGGCTCCGGATCCGGCGGCTCCGTGCGTGTCAACTCGTGCAGGGCGTCGACGAGGGTGCGGGCATCCGGGCGCGCCTGGGGATTCTTGTTCAACATGTCCGCGACCAGGCTGGAGAGTCTGGCTGGCACCTGCGGGCGCAGGCTCGCGACCGTGGCCGGCGTGTCGTTGACGACGCGGTACACGATGGTTGGCAGGCTGTCGCCGTCGAAGGCGTAGTGCCCGGTCAGCATCTCGTAGAGCACTGCTCCCAGCGAGAAGATGTCCGAGCGGCCGTCGATCTCGCGTCCCATCGCCTGTTCGGGCGACATGTAGCGCGGGGACCCCAGCATCCGACCGGCGTGCGTATGCTCACTGTTGGCCAGATGCGCGATCCCGAAGTCGGTTAGCTTGATGCGTCCGTGCTGGTCGGTGACGATGACGTTGGCGGGTTTGATGTCGCGGTGGATGACGCCATGGTCGTGGGCGAACGCCAGTGCCTGGGCCATCTGCAGCGTCGTGTCGAGTGCAAGCTCGAGCGGTATCGGCCCCGTGTCCATGAGGTCCCGGAGGGTGGTGCCGGAAAGGAACTCCATTGCGATGTAGGCGAGCCCGTCCGCTTCGCCCACATCGTAGATGGTCACGATGTTGGGATGCGAGAGCCGGCCGGCGCTCTTCGCCTCGCGCATGAAGCGCGATTCCGCTTCCGTGCCTTCCTGCTGCAGCTGCGTGATGGGAACCGCCTTGATCGCGACCGTTCGTTCGATCAGCGGATCACGCGCCTGGTAGACGGTGCCCATCGCGCCTCGGCCGATCTCACCAAGGATTTCGTAGCGGCCGATTTTCATGAGGGGCGGATCGTCAAGCCTGGCATTCCACGACCTGACCGCGCACCGAGCGGCCGTCGCGACCCATGAGGTACAGATACCACGGCATCAGGTCGGTCGTGGTCGGCAGGGTCTGGGGGTCGAGCCCCGGATGGGTGCGCGCACGCAGGCTCGTCGCGACCTGGCCGGGTATCAGCGTGTTGATCCGTAGATTTTCCTCCTTCTCGAGCTCGTCCGACCAGATTCGGGTCACGGCTTCCAGGCCCCATTTGGCCACGGCATAACCACCCCAGTAGGCGCTTGGCCTATGGCCGTGCGTCTCCCCGGTGAACACGACCGACGCGTCGGGCGCCTTGCGCAGCAGCGGCAGGCAGGCTCGCGTGAGCGCGAATGGCGCGATCAGGTTGACGCGCATCAGGGCCTGCCATTGTTCCAGCGTCTCGAGTTCCAGCGGCATCAGTGCATGGAAGCGGTGTGCGCTGTGCAGCAGGCCATCGAGGCGCCCGAGATGCTGCGCGATGGCGCCGGCCAGATTCTCCAGTCCGCGATCGTCGGCCGTCTCCAGGTCGAAAGGAAACATGGCCGGTTCGGGGCCGCCCGCGGCCACGATCTCATCGTACACCGTCTCCAGACGAGTCTCCTTGCGCGCGAGCAGGGCGACAGTGGCGCCATGGCGCGCGAAGGCGAGACTGGCCGCCTTCCCGAGGCCCGAGCTCGCCCCGGTGACGAGGATGACGCGTTCGGCGAGCAGGTCTTGGGGCGCGATGTAGTTTTTCATAGCGATTGAAGGAGTGTACGCGCGGATTGTAACCCGCTCTGTGTGGCGCTTTCGAGCGTGGCCGGATACGGCCCTTCGGTGTAGTCGCCGGCGAGAAATATTCGGGGATGCCCGGTCCCCACGGGCGGTCGTGGCAGATCCGGGACGCACGCGTAGGTGGCCTGCTTTTCGACGATACCCCGCCGCCAGCTTGCCGGCCCGGGGTCGGCGATGCGCTGCAACTGGGCCTCGGCGTCGTCCATCCAGTTTGAGCTCAGCCCTGTTGCCGTACTGGCGACGAAGGCCATCAGGCCCGCCTGGCCGTGACTTTGCCCGCGATCGAATACGAATTGTGTCGGCCCGCCCGCGAGCGCATACATGGGTTCGGGCAGACGAAAATGCGGATCGTACTGGACGTATGCGGTCGCAATCGGTTCATAGCGATAACCGGCCATCTGCGCCGCCAGAGGCCGGAGCTCCGTCGTCGGACTGACGAGCGCTGCAAGATGCTGGGGCGCGACCGCGATGATGGCGTGGCTGTGCGCGCGCATGCCGTCACGCGTGACGAGCATGACGCCGCCGGCCGCCGGCTCGATTGTCGTCACGCGGCATGCGGAGCGCACTTCACCGCCGAGTTCGCGCACCCGTCCCGCGGCCGGAACGGGCAACAATGCACTGAGGTCGCGGCGCGGCAGCAGCATGTCGCTGTCTGTGCGGTTTGCGCCGAACGCGGTCTGCAGGACGTTACGAAAAACCCGCGCGCTTGCAGCCTCGGGCGGGGTGTTGAGTGCGGATACGCACAGTGGATGCCACAGGAGCCGGTTAACACGCTCCGGCTGATCACGCGTGAGCGCAGCGACGCTGAGATGCGCGGATGCCGCTTCTTTTTCCGGCGCACGCGTGCTTGTCATTGCGTGCGCCCAGCGTACGGCAGCGAGCTTCTCGCGCAGACTCAACCCCGCGGCGCCGAACAGACCTGCCAGCAGGTGCAGCGGCGCCGGCAACGGGGGACATGCCAGGCTGAAATCCGGCGGCTGTCGCAGTGTGAGCGGCAGCCGCCATAGGCTTTCATTGACGTCGGCCGGCTGCAGGTGCTGGATCAGTCGCAGTGTTTCTCGGTATGCGCCGAGCAGGATGTGCTGGCCGTTGTCGAGCGTGCGTCCCGCCAGTTCGATCGTGCGTGCGCGGCCGCCCAGCAGGTGGCCAGCTTCGTACAGCGTGACGGCCACGCCGGCCTCGGCCAGTGTGAGTGCCGCAGTGCAGCCTGCCCAGCCGCCGCCGATGACTGCGACCTGGGGTGAACGCGGGAACGCCGTCATGGAGCGAGCCAGGTCCGGCCGGCGAGCCACGCCTTGCGCAGGGGGGTGAGCGAGACGCGCTCACGCAGGACCGGAAAGCGGGCACGCCGGATTTCGTCGAGCAGCGCCCGGTAAATGGCCGCCATGATCAGCCCCGGCCGCTGCGCGCGGCGTGCAGCGGCGGGGAGCATCGCGAGCGCATTCGCATAATGCACTGCGGCGCGCTCGAACTGGAACTGCATCAGGGCCTGGAACCCGGGCCCTTCGCGGCCTTGCAGGAGATCGCCCTCGGTAACGCCGAAGCGTGAGAGTTCGTCCTGCGGCAGGTAGATGCGACCGCGTCGCGCGTCCTCGCCGACGTCGCGGATGATGTTGGTGAGCTGGAACGCCAGCCCCAGTTCATGTGCGTAGCGACGGATCTGGCGGTCGTGCTCGCCGCGCGCTCCGCCGAAGATCGCCGCCGCGACCTCGCCAACCACGCCAGCCACGCGGTAGCAGTACAGGTGCAGTGCCTTGAAGTCCGGATAGCGTTGATGATCCAGATCCATCGCCATGCCGTCGACGATCTCGAGCAGCAGATCAGCCGGAATGTCGCGGCTATGGGGCACGTCGTGCAAGGCCCGCGTGGCCGGATGTTCCGGCGCGCCGTCTGCAAAGCGCCCGATCTCGGCGCGCCACCAGTCGAGTTTTGCCGCCGCCACGTGACGCTCGCGGCATTCGTCGACGACGTCGTCGAGTTCGCGGCACAGGGCGTAGAAGGCCGTGATCGCCCGCCGCGTGTCCGGCGGCAGCAAGGCGAAGCTGTAGTAGAAGCTGGAACCGCTGGCGGCGGCGCGTTCCTGGCAATACCGGTGGGCGTCCATCTTCAGCGGATACCGCGCGCGACCATGAACAGCCAGTCCTTCGGCGTGAGCACCGGCCGGTCGTGGAACACGCGGCCGGGGTCTGCGTGCAATTTGCGGAGGATGGCTTCGCCGCCGAGGATGGTGATCCGGAGTTCGAGGCCGATTCGGCCTCCGAGCTTGCGGCCGAGCGGTGCACCGGCCTGCAGGAGCTTGCGAGCACGCTCGATCTGCTTGTGCATCATCATGTGCCATAGGCCGCGGGTGTCGCCCGCGGCGATCTGTGCTTCGCTGACGTGGTGCGTGGCGAGTTCGTCCTGCGGCAGATAGACTCGGCCCTTTTCCCAGTCGACGGCGACGTCCTGCAGCATGTTGATCAGTTGCAGGCTGCTGCAGATCGCGTCGGCGTAAGCGAGGTGGCGCGGATCGCGGTCGCCGTATAGGTGCAGCATGAGGCGGCCGATCGGATTGGCCGAGCGGCGACAGTAATCCATGAGCTCGCCGAAGTCGGCATAGCGCGTTTTCTCCACGTCTTGCGCGAACGCCGACAACAGATCGCGGAATGGTGCAAGCGGGATCGCGTGGGTACGAATCTCCACCGCGAGCGGACCGAATACGGGATCATCCGGTGTTTCGCCGCGTTCGATGCGATCGAGCGTGGCCTGGTAGCGGGCGAGTCCCGCCAACCGTTCGGGCGCCGACGCATCCCCTTCGTCGGCGATGTCGTCGGCGCTACGCGCGAAGCGATAGATTGCCTCGACGGGACGGCGCAATCTTCTGGGCAGCAGCCAGGAGGCGACAGGGAAGTTTTCGTAGTGATCGACTGGCACCGGCAACAAAAAAACGGAATGGGAATAATGACTTAGGCGGGACGCCGGGCCAGCTTGGATGACAGCATCACTTTGATTATATTACACTTATCGGTTGACAGCTTTGCGGTAAGGCCGCGAAAGTGGCGGAATTGGTAGACGCACTGGATTTAGGTTCCAGCGCCGCAAGGCGTGGGGGTTCGAGTCCCCCCTTTCGCACCATGGCATGCACGCATTTCATCCATCCCCTTTCAATCTCAGCCAGGAAGTATTTTTGATGCAAGCAAATCTCGAAGTTCTTGAAGGACTGGTTCGCCGCCTCGATATCAGCGTGCCCATGGATCAGCTTGAAATCGAAGTCCAGGGCCGTCTCAAGCGCTTGGCCCGTAGCGTCAAGATGGATGGGTTCCGTCCGGGCAAGGCGCCGCTTGCGGCCGTGGCGCGCCAGCATGGCGCCGGTGTGCGCCAGGAAGTGCTCGGGGAAACCTTGCAGACCCGCTTCGGCGAGGCGGTGCAGGCGCATCAGCTGCGCATCGCCGGCTATCCGCGTTTCGAGCCCAAGGCGGGAACCGGCGAGACGAGCGAGATGACCTTCAGCGCAAGCTTCGAGGTCTACCCGGAGGTACGGATCGACGATCTGGCCGACGGCAAGATCCGCCGGCCCGTCGTCGAGCTGAGCGATGACGACGTAGCCAAGACGCTAGAGGTATTGCGGGCGCAGCGTCGCAGCTTCGCCGCGGTGGACCGTGGCGCAACCGAGGGCGACCTGGTGAGATTCGATTTCGAGGGCACCGTCGATGGCACTGCGTTCGAAGGCGGCAAAGGCGAGGATTTCGCCGCCGTGATTGGCGAAGGCCGCCTGCTGAAGGATTTCGAGCAGGCTCTGGTCGGTCTCGAGAAAGACAGCAACAAGGGATTCGACCTCGTGTTTCCGGCTGATTATGCAGCCAAGGAGCTCGCCGGAAAGTCTGCACATTTCGAGGTGCGCATGAAGAGCGTCGAGGCGCCCGTGTTGCCCCCGATCGACGCGGATTTCGCGCGCGCGCTCGGCGTCGAGGACGGCGACGTGGACAAGCTGAAGGCCGAGGTGAAGTCGAACCTGGAACGCGAACTCAAGCGGCGCGTACAGGCGAAACTGAAGGATCAGGCCATGGAGCTGCTGTTGCAGAAAAGCACGCTGGAGGTGCCGACGAGCCTTGTCACGATGGAAGCCGAGCGCCTCATGAAGATGACCGAAGAGGACATGAAGGGACGCGGGGTTCAAGCCGCGAAGCTCGCCGCCGATATGTTCACTGGACAGGCCGAGCGCCGCGTCCGCCTGGGCCTGATCCTGGCCGAGATTGTGCAGGCGAACGAACTGGCGGCGCAGCCGGAGCAGGTTCGGGCACTGATCGAGGAGCGCGCGCAAAGCTACGAGGCACCGGAACAGGTGGTGCAATGGCATTACCAGAGCCCCGAGCGGATGCAGGAGATCGAGTCCCTGGCGCTTGAAGAGAATGTGGTAGCATGGGTTGCAGGTCAGGCTCAGATGGAAGACGTGGCAACCTCTTTTGACGAACTGATGGGACGTGCCTGATGCGCATTCAATCTGAACGCGGTTTTCCCGATTCGCGGCCCTTCGAACCGCAGGGACTGGGACTGGTCCCGATGGTCGTCGAGCAGAGCGGCCGTGGCGAACGCGCCTACGACATCTATTCACGCCTGCTCAAGGAGCGGGTGATCTTCCTCGTTGGGCCGGTGAACGACGCGACGGCGAATTTGGTGGTCGCGCAGATGCTCTTTCTTGAGTCGGAAAATCCCGACAAGGACATCTACTTCTACATCAATTCTCCGGGCGGCTCGGTTTCGGCCGGGCTCGCGATCTACGACACCATGCAGTTCATCAAGCCGGACGTGTCGACCCTGTGCATCGGCCAGGCCGCCAGCATGGGGGCTTTTCTGTTGACTGCGGGTGCGAAGGGCAAGCGCTACTGTCTGCCCAATTCTCGCGTGATGATCCATCAACCGCTGGGCGGTTTCCAGGGCCAGGCGTCGGACATCGAGATCCATGCCAAGGAGATCCTGTACTTGAAGGCGCGGCTCAACGCCATGCTTGCGAAGCACACCGGACAATCCCTGGAGGTGATCGATCGAGACACCGATCGCGACAACTTCATGAGTGCGGAAGACTCCGTGAAGTACGGGCTGGTCGATAAGGTATTGACCAGCCGCAACGAGACGTAAGGGCAATCAGGCAAGGAATCAGGCATGGTGGACAAGGGCTCGGGCGACAAACTTCTTTACTGCTCCTTCTGCGGCAAGAGCCAGCATGAAGTGCGCAAGCTGATTGCAGGGCCATCGGTATTCATTTGCGATGAGTGCGTCGAGTTGTGCAACGACATCATCCGCGAGGAGATCCAGCAGACCGAAGGCCAGAAAGGAGGCGGCTCCGAGTTGCCGACGCCGCACGAAATCAGCGGTATCCTCGATCAGTACGTGATCGGCCAGGGCCAGGCCAAGAAGGCGCTGGCGGTCGCGGTCTACAATCATTACAAGCGCCTGCGCAGCAACACGGCGCCCACGGGCGGTGAAGTCGAGCTGGCGAAAAGCAACATTCTCCTGATCGGGCCGACCGGCTCGGGCAAGACGCTGCTGGCGCAGACGCTCGCGCGACTGCTGAACGTGCCGTTCGTGATCGCCGATGCGACCACGCTGACGGAGGCCGGCTACGTCGGCGAGGATGTCGAGAACATCATCCAGAAGCTCCTGCAGAAGTGCGACTACGACGTCGACAAGGCCAAGCAGGGCATCGTCTACATCGACGAGATCGACAAGATTTCGCGCAAGGCCGACAACCCGTCGATCACGCGCGACGTCTCCGGCGAGGGGGTGCAGCAGGCGCTGCTCAAGCTGATCGAAGGCACGACGGCGTCGGTGCCGCCCCAGGGCGGACGCAAGCATCCGAACCAGGAATTCGTGCAGGTGGACACCGCCAATATCCTGTTCATCTGCGGTGGCGCGTTCAGCGGCCTGGAGAAAGTCATCCGCGGCCGCACGGAAAAGGGCGGCATCGGGTTCGGTGCGCAGGTCAAGAACATCGACGAGACCAAGCGCGATGCCGAGCTGCTGCATCAGGTCGAACCCGAAGACCTCATCAAGTACGGGCTGATTCCGGAATTCGTCGGCCGTCTGCCGGTGGTCGCAACGCTCGACGAACTCGACGAGGCGGCGCTGGTGCAGATCCTGACGGAACCGAAAAACGCGCTGACCAAGCAGTTCGCGAAATTGTTCAAGATGGAAGGGGTCGAGCTCGAGTTCCGCGACGATGCGCTCAACGCGATCGCCTCACGGGCGCTTGCACGGCGCACGGGCGCGCGCGGCCTGCGTTCGATCATCGAGCACGCCTTGCTCGACACCATGTACGATCTGCCCTCGCTGAAGGGCGTCAGCAAGGTCGTGGTCGACGGCGGCCTCATCAACGGCGAGGGGAAACCCCTGCTCATCTACTCCGATCAGGGCGACCAGCCGCTCGCGGCCGGCGCCTGAATCGATGGCCGACGGGAACCTGTCGGCCATCTTGAATTCCAACCTATGCCCCCCACTTGCGGATGAGCGTGGTTGACAGGCTGCGCATCCTTTCCTCAACCTAACCAGGAAATCATGATGAGCGACATCCTCCCCAAGGACCAGGTCGATCTGCCGCTGTTGCCACTCCGCGACGTGGTGGTCTTCCCCCACATGGTCATTCCGCTCTTCGTCGGCCGCCCCAAGTCGATCAAGGCGCTGGAGATTTCGATGGAGTCGGGGAAGAGCATCCTGCTCGTCGCGCAAAAAACCGCCGCCCAGGACGACCCCACTCCCGACGATCTCTACGGTACCGGTAGCGTGGCTACGGTGCTGCAGATGCTGAAGCTGCCCGACGGCACCGTGAAGGTGCTGGTCGAAGGCAACCAGCGCGCCCGCGTTCTCGCGGTGACCGACACCGGTACCCATCTCGCCGCGCGCGCCGAGGTGCTGCCCGCCGAGGGCGAGGAACTGGTCGAAGTCGAGGCCATGCGCCGCGCCCTGCTCGCGCAGTTCGATCAGTACGTCAAGCTGAACAAGAAGATTCCGCCTGAAATCCTCACCTCGCTGTCTGGAATCGACGAGGGCGGTCGCCTCGCGGACACCATCGTCGCTCACCTGCCGCTCAAGCTGGAGCAGAAGCAGGAAGTGCTCGAGATGATCGGCGTCAACAAGCGGCTCGAACATCTGCTGGGCCTGCTCGAGGGCGAACTCGACATTCTGCAGGTCGAGAAGCGCATCCGCGGCCGCGTCAAGCGCCAGATGGAGAAAAGCCAGCGCGAGTACTATCTCAACGAGCAGGTCAAGGCGATCCAGAAGGAACTCGGCGACATCGAGGAAGGCGCCGAACTGGAGGAGCTGGAAAAACGCATCAAGCAGGCCGGGATGTCGAAGGAGGCAGAAACCAAGGCGCTCGGCGAACTCAAGAAGCTGCGCATGATGTCTCCGATGTCGGCGGAGGCCACCGTGATCCGCAGCTACATCGAGGCGATGGTGAGCCTGCCGTGGAAGAAGAAGACCAAGATCAGCAAGGATCTCGCCAAGGCCGAGGCGGTGCTCGACCAGGACCACTACGGCCTCGACAAGGTCAAGGAGCGCATCCTCGAATACCTCGCGGTGCAGCAGCGCGTCGATAAGGTGAAGGCACCGATCCTCTGTCTCGTCGGACCGCCCGGCGTGGGCAAGACCTCGCTCGGCCAATCGATCGCACGTGCGACGAATCGCAAGTTCGTGCGCATGGCGCTCGGTGGCGTACGTGACGAGTCCGAGATCCGCGGCCACCGCCGTACCTACATCGGCTCCATGCCGGGCAAGATCCTGCAGAGCCTGACCAAGGTCGGGGTCAAGAATCCGCTGTTCCTGCTCGACGAAGTCGACAAGATGGGACAGGATTTCCGCGGCGATCCGTCCTCGGCGCTGCTCGAGGTGCTCGATCCGGAGCAGAACCACACGTTCCAGGATCACTACATCGAGGTGGAATACGACTTGTCGGACGTGATGTTCGTCGCGACCGCCAATACGCTCAACCTGCCGGCGCCCCTGCTCGACCGGATGGAGGTCATCCGCCTGTCGGGCTACACCGAGGACGAGAAGATCAGCATCGCGGAGCGCTATCTGGTGCCGAAGCAGCTTAAGGTCAACGGCATCAAGGAAGATGAACTCGTGATTGCCGCGTCGGCGATCCGTGACATCGTCCGCTACTACACGCGGGAAGCCGGCGTCCGTAGCCTTGAGCGCGAGGTTTCCAAGATCTGCCGCAAGGCCGTCAAGGCATTGCTGCTCCGGAAACAGCCGAGCAGGCAGCCCACCAAGATTTCGGTCACTTCACGCAACCTGGAGAAGTACCTCGGCGTGCGCCGCTTCAGCTTCGGCGTCGCCGAGCAGACGAACCAGGTCGGACAGGTGACGGGGCTGGCGTGGACCGAGGTCGGGGGCGAATTGCTCACCATCGAGGCGGTAGCGCTGCCTGGTCGTGGCAAGATGACCACGACCGGCAAACTCGGCGAAGTGATGCAGGAGTCGATCCAGGCTGCCTTGTCCGTGGTGCGATCGCGTTCGCGCAAACTCGGGATCGAGGAGGACTTCTACCAGAAGCGCGACATCCACATCCACCTGCCCGAAGGCGCGACGCCCAAGGATGGGCCCTCGGCTGGCATCGCCATCTGCACGTCGATGGTATCGATCCTCACCAGCATTCCGGTTCGCGCCGACGTGGCGATGACGGGCGAGATCACGCTGCGCGGTGAAGTGTTGCCGATCGGCGGCCTGAAGGAAAAGCTGCTGGCGGCGCATCGTGGCGGTGTGAAGACGGTTCTGATCCCGCAGGAGAATGTTAAGGATCTGACGGAAATTCCCGATAACATCAAGAACAAGCTCGACATCCACCCGGTCAAGTGGATCGACCAGGTGCTCGAGTTGGCGCTGGAGCGTCTGCCCGAGCCGTTGGCGGACCAGCCGCCGGCGGATGCGCCCGCGCTCGCGGTGGCGGAAGAGGATCCAGTCACGGCTGCCGCGCTCAAGCATTGAGCAGGTTCCGCCGGGCGTCGGAGTCCCGCGCCTGGCGCGGGACTTTTTCGTCAACTGCCCGGGAAACCGCTTGACACAAGGTTTTGCGGGTTGTTATAAAAGCGCCCACAGGGCTTTCCTGTACCACTTGAAAGAAGGGGACAACACGTGAACAAATCCGAATTGATTGATGCCATCGCCGAGTCGGCCGACATTTCCAAGGCGGCCGCAGGTCGAGCCCTGGATGCGGCGGTCGAAGCGGTCAAGAAAGCGCTGAAGAAGGGCGACATGGTGACGCTGGTCGGCTTCGGCAGCTTCTACGTGGGTAAGCGTGCCGCACGTACCGGCCGGAACCCGCGTACGGGTGCAGCGATCAAGATCAAGGCCGCCAAGGTGCCGAAGTTCCGTGCTGGCAAGGGATTGAAAGACGCCATCAACTGAAAATGCGCGTCGCATTTCATTTGGCAAAATGAAAAGTATTCGGATATAATCCCGGTCTTTGTCGGGTGCTTAGCTCAGCTGGTAGAGCGTCGCCCTTACAAGGCGAAT
>DAOKZP010000010.1:0-74537 GCA_035325585.1 Thiobacillaceae bacterium
AAGTCGGCAGTTTCCTGCCAAAGGTCCGTTTACACAAAATTCAGGACACGTCCATGAGAACCCGTGATTTCCCCTAATTGGGGTGGATCAGGTGGTGAAAACTAAACCGGATGGCGCGACCTGAGACTGTATAGCCACTTATTTGAATTTTTGTCTTGAAAGGAAGAAATGACTAACTGTTACGTCATGCTCGTGCGATTGGTTGCGCTGTTCGCGGGAGTGATCGTCTTGTCGCAAGTCTCTGAAACAGTTTTGCTTTTTATAGCTAACTGGCCGCCGATCTGATTTGTTGTTTCTTTGCGGGCGGGGGAGCAGTATCACGCCACCTCGGCCAACCCACCAGACTCATCGACCCCGGGAGTCGCGCGACCACCTCGCCTACACGCCGCGCGGCCAGCCTACCGGTCTTGCCGATCCCCTGAACCAGCAAACCCTACTCGCCTACAACCCGGCGGGCGACCTCGTCGAAGTGCGGGATCCCTTGGGCAACCTCACCCGCCTGGCTACCGACGGTGCCGATCACGCCGTCAACGCTAGCATTGCTGCGCTGGTAAATAGCTGATCCGTTTCGTTTCTCTTGCGTTGTGCGTTCGAATCGCGCTGGGCGCGCCATATACACCGTATGGGCTGGGTGCGCGCGTGCGGCACGCCACCGTCCCGACCCGGACGAGGGTCCATGCCGCCCATTCGGTCCGCACGTCCCATTCCCTTGCCGTACAAGGGTTTAATCTTCCTGCCACGGGTTTAAACTTGGGCCTTGAATTCACTTCGAGCGTTTCGACATGGCCCATCCCACCCCTACCGACATCCAGGTTCATCAATCTTCGCGCAAGATGGAAATCGCGTTCACCGATGGCGCACGCTTCGAATTGCCGTTCGAGTTCCTGCGCGTCTATTCCCCTTCCGCCGAAGTGCGTGGCCACGGGCCGGGGCAGGAGGTGCTGCAGGTGGGGAAGCGCGAGGTGCTGGTCAACGCGGCCGAGCCGGTGGGGCTTTACGGCATCAATCTCACCTTCTCGGACGGCCACAACACCGGGATCTACTCCTGGGAGTATCTCTACGATCTCGGCACCAATCAGGCTGCGATGTGGGAAGACTATCTTCGCCGCATGGATGCGGCCGGGGCATCGCGCGATCCAGGCATCGCCAAGGCGTTCGAAACGCGCCCCAAGACCAAGACCTGATACGGCATCGACGATCTTCGTGCCGGGGCGCGGCCGGTTCGCGCCGTGGCTGAGGCAATGAGCGCATTCGACGTCGAACTCGGGCGCGCGATCGGCCGTGCCCTGGGGGAGACTTTCGCGTTGCGGCATGGCAGCGCGTTGCACGGTGGCGATACCAGCGAAGCACGCCGGGTCGGCGACGGGGTGTGCAGTTTCTTCGTGAAAACGCAACCTGCCGCGCGGCTCGCGATGTTCGAGGCGGAGGCCGCCGGGCTCGCCGAATTGGCGGCGGCCGATGCGGTCCGGGTGCCGCAGGTGATCTGCCATGGCGTGGCCGCGGGGCGCGCCTACCTGGTGCTGGAGGACTTGCCGCTCCAAGCGCACGGCGATGCGGCGGCGCTGGGCCGCGCGCTCGCGCAGCAGCATCGCGTGACGTCCACCCGCTTCGGCTGGCGGCAGGACAACTGGATCGGTGCGACGGCGCAGCCGAATCCGTGGCAAGCCGACTGGGTCCGCTTCTGGCAGGAGGCGCGCCTGGGTTTCCAACTGCGCCTCGCGGCACGGAACGGTCACGGCGGCGCCTTGCAGCGTGATGGCGAGACTTTGCTTGCCGGGCTGGGGGCGATCCTCGCTGATCATGCCCCGGCGCCGTCGCTGCTCCACGGAGATCTGTGGGGTGGCAACCATGGGTATCTCGGCGACGGCTCGCCGGTGATCTTCGACCCTGCGCCCTATTTCGGCGATCGGGAATGCGACATCGCGATGACCGAGCTTTTCGGCGGTTTCGCGCCGGCTTTCCACGCCGCGTACCGCGACGCATGGCCGCTCGATGCGGGCTATCCGGTGCGGCGCATGCTCTACAACCTCTATCACGTGCTCAATCACGCCAACATGTTCGGCGGCGGCTACGTCGGCCAGGCCCACCGCCTGATACAGCAGCTGCTGGCGCAGATGCGCTAGGCGGTACGGCCGGCTCGCTGCCTCTCGTCCGGCTTCGCGGCGGCGTCCTCGTGGCGTTCGCGCAATGCGTCGAGCAGCCTGCCGTGGATGCCGCCGAAGCCGCCGTTGCTCATCATCAGCACATGATCCCCGGGGCGGGCGTCCTGTGTAAGGCGGGTGACCAGGGTTCCTAGATCGTCGAACACGCTCGCCTTGCTCCCCAGCGGGGCCAGCGCTTCGGCCGCATCCCATCCGAGGTTCGCGCCATAGCAGTAGACGAGGTCGGCGCCGGCCAGGCTGGCCGGCAATTGCGCTTTCATGGTTCCGAGCTTCATGGTGTTGGAGCGCGGCTCCAGCACGGCGAGGATGCGGGCGTCGCCGATCTTCGCACGCAGACCCTCCACCGTCATGGCGATTGCCGTGGGGTGATGGGCGAAGTCGTCGTAGACGGTGATGCCGTGCACGGTGCCGCGTGTTTCCATGCGGCGCTTGACGTTCTCGAAGCGCGAGAGCGCATCGATCGCGTCGCTCGCCCGGACACCGGCGTGGCGCGCCGCCGCGATGGCGGCGAGTGCGTTGAGCCGGTTGTGCTCGCCGATGAGCGGCCAGGCGACGCGGCCCTGCAGGGCATCGCCAAGGAAGACGTCGAAATGCCCTTTCGCATCGGGCTCGCCTGCCCACCATCCGGCCGCGACGCCGAAACGCTCGACCGGAGTCCAGAGCCCGCGCGCGAAGACGCGATCGAGGCTGGCGTCCGCGCCATTGGCGACGATCAGGCCGTTGGCGGGCACGGTGCGGACCAGATGGTGGAACTGGGTCTCGATCGCGGCGAGATCCGGAAAGATGTCGGCGTGGTCGTATTCCAGGTTGTTGAGGATGGCGGTGCGCGGGCGGTAGTGGACGAACTTGGAGCGTTTGTCGAAGAAGGCGGTGTCGTACTCGTCGGCCTCGATGACGAAGAAGGGGCTGTCGGTGAGCCTTGCCGATATGCCGAAGTTCTCGGGAACGCCGCCGATCAGGAAGCCGGGCTGCAGATGCGCATCCTCCAGAATCCACGCGAGCATGGCCGAGGTCGTGGTCTTGCCGTGGGTGCCGGCGACCGCCAGCACCCACTTGTCGCGCAGGATGGTGTCCGCGAGCCATTGCGGTCCCGAGGTATAGGCCAGGCCGCGCTCGAGAATCGCCTCCATCAGCGGATTGCCGCGGGTGACGATGTTGCCGACGACGAAGACGTCGGGCTTCAGGTCGATCTGGGCCGCATCCCAGCCTTCGATCAGCTCGATTCCGAGCGCACGCAGCTGATCGGACATCGGTGGGTAGACGTTTGCGTCGCAGCCGGTGACCGTGTGGCCGGCGGCTCGTGCAATGGCGGCGACGCCGCCCATGAAGGTGCCGCAGATGCCGAGGATGTGCAGATGCATGTTCTTGTGCCGGAAAGATGACGCGGGTTTCGCGCGGATTATCCCACAGCCGGTCCACGGGCCTGCTGGACCAGATGGGTCAGGAGCGCGCGCAGCTTGGCCGGCCGCAGCGGTTTGTGGAGCAGGGGGAAACCGGCCTGCGCGATGCGCTGGATGGTGTCGGGTGCGGTGTCGCCGGTGACCAGGATCGCGGGGATGCCGGAGCCGTATTTCTCGCGCAGGCGCCGGATCACTTCGATGCCGTCGGTGTCTTCGGGCAGGCGGTAGTCCGACACGATGACGTCGGGCGTGCGCTCCAGGCTGTCGAGCCATTGTTCCGCCTCGCTCGCGCTGTGCGCGGTGACGAGATCGATGTTCCAGTTCTCGAACAACTCGGCCATGCCGCGCAGGATGGCGCTCTCGTCGTCGACCAGCAGGACCAGCGTGTCGGCCGGAATCGTGCCGGGCGGGCTGACGGGCGCGGGGGCCGGGATCAGGTGGGTTTCGCCCAGCGGCACATCGATGCTGAAGGACGAGCCGTGCCCGGGGCGCGAACGCAGGTCCACGCGATGCTCCAGAAGCCGCCCGAGGCGCGCGACGATGGCGAGGCCGAGGCCGAGGCCTCGGCTGCGATCGCGCGCGGCGTTGTGCAGCTGCACGAACTCGTGGAACACGCTCTCCTGTTGATCGGCCGGGATGCCGCGGCCGGTGTCGATCACGCTGATCCGCATCATGCGCCCGCGGCGCCGGCAGGCGATCAGCACGCCTCCGTCGTCGGTGTAGCGAATGGCATTGGAAATCAGGTTGATCAGGATCCGCTCGATCAGCAACGGGTCGCTGTAGAGCGTGATGTCACACGGCCGGAAGCGCAGACGGAGGTGCTTTTCCGCGGCCACCGCACGGAACCGCTGTTCGAGATCGCGCATCAGCTTCTGCAGCGGGAAATGTACGCGATGCGGCTCGATGGTGCCGGCATCCAGCCGCGAGATGTCGAGGAGCGCGTTGAAGAGGAGCTCCATCGCCGCGGCGGAGCTTTCGATGTTGTCGATCAGGGTTTGCGTCTCGGGTTGGTGAGTGCGCGCCTTCAGCGCGGCGACGAAGAGCCAAAGGGCATGCAGCGGCTGCCGCAGATCGTGGCTTGCGGCGGCGAAGAAACGGGATTTCGCCTGGTTCGCGCGCTCGGCCAGATCCTTCTTTGCCGCGAGATCGGCCGTCGCCTCGTGGATTCGGCGCTCCAGCTCGCGGCGATGGGCCTGCAGCGCCTCCGCCATTTCGTTGACGCCCTTGGCGAGCGCGCCGACTTCCCCCTGTGCGGGTAGATGGGTGCGCACGGTGAGGTCGTCGCATGCGAGCCGTCCCACCACCTCGCCGACGTGCCGCAATTGCCCCGCGAGGCGATTCGAGAGGCGCCACGCCAAAGCCGCGGTAAGCAGCAGCGCGCCCAGCATCAGAAGAACCGCGTGAACCAGGCTCTCGCGCTTGAACATGCTGATCGCTTCGGCCGCCACGCCGACTTCGACGCGGCCCAGATGGGTGCCGGATGCGCCGCTTGCGCCGGGTGCGTGGATGTCCGCGGTCTGGAGGTAGTAGTCGCCCGCCGGCGCGGCCGGGAGCGGACGGCCGGCGTGCACCAGGGGCCGACCGTCCGGGTCGGATACGCGGCCGAACGCCATCCGGCTGTTGCGGATCTCGATCTCGAGCAGTCGGCGCGCCTGCGGAAGATCGCCGTTCGAAAGCGCGGACGAAAGCGTGGTGGCGAGGTGGTTGGCCGCGTTGGCTGCGCGGGCGTGCAGCGTGGCTTCGGCCGTGACGAACGCCTGATGGGTGAAATAGGCGACCATGCCAAATTCCGTCAGCAGCGCGGGCAGCAGTGCGATCACCAGGATACGGCTGCGGAAGCTGGAGAACCGGAGCCGGCCCAGCGGCGCGCCCCAGGCGCTCGATGCGCTCACGGTGCGCCGGGCCGCTGGATCAGTCGCTGGATGGCGAGCACCGCCTCGGTCCGGTTGCTGACGTTGAATGCGCGGAAGATCGCCGTGATGTGCACTTTCACCGTGCCTTCCGACATCGCCAGCATGCTGGCGATCGTCTTGTTCGTGCAGCCCTGGGCGAGCAGGCGCACGACTTCGAGCTGACGCGTCGTCAATCCGCTTTGCTGCAGGGTCTCGAAATCGGCGGGGGCGGCCGGCTCCGACGCCGTCACGACGCCGGGCAAGCCGGGCGGTACGTAGACGTGGCCCGCCAACACCCGTTGCAGCGCTTCGAGCATCTCGGCGCTGGAGGCGGCCTTGGGGATGTAGCCGAGCGCGCCGGCCTCAAGTGAATCGTGGATATCCTGCGGCGATTCGGAAGCGGACAGCACCACCAGCGGTACGTCGGGAAAAAGGCTGCGGAAACGGGTGATGCCCTGCATGCCGACGAATCCGGGCATGTTGAGGTCGACCAGTGCGAGGTCCAGATCGGGATGCGCCATCGTCTGGGCAAACAGGCTCGGATAGTCGTGCGCATCGACGATCTCGGTCGAAGGATCCAGTTGCGACAGTACCTGCCGTAGCCCCTCGCGCATAAGCGGGTGATCGTCCGCCAGGAGGGTTTTCATGTGAGCGCTTCCTGCATGGCGGGGATTCTAGCGCGCCTGCCGGCGTCGGTCGCGCTGCGGCTATTTGCGCCGCATCTTGCTCAGACCCTCGTCGATCGCCGCTTCGAGATAGCCGAAGTAATAGTCCGGCGTCAGCATGCCGACGATGGCCTCGCTGGCCTCGCGGCCAGCGGCGTCGAGCACTTTCACCGTCGGCACCATGAGGACCTTGTGGGAGGCGGCGAATGCCGCCTCCGTGGTGCGCTTGCCGTCGAACCCGGTGATGGGCGTGGCGGCATCGACCGTGACCTCGCGGATGATGACGCGCTTCTCGTAGGCGGGATCCTTGTGCATCGGGATCAGATACTCGCGCTTCACCCGGTCGCAGTAGTGGCAGGTCGGACTGGTGAAGACGACCAGAATGGGCACGCCGCGCCGCGCGGCGGTGCGCGCGTCGCTCTGGAAATCCCGTGCGTGGACCAGACCCTCCGCCGCCCCCGCCAAGGCAGGCAGCATGGCGCCCCATGCTAAAATCGCCGCTTTCGCTGCCAGTGTTCGCAACATTGCCGTCATCCCTTCTGGTGGAAGCTGATACGTCAAGAATGCCAGTGTCGCTCCATTCTTTACCGGATCAAACAGTCCAATCTTACCGCCATGCACACCCTGACCATCGCCTCCCGTGAAAGCGCGCTTGCCATGTGGCAGGCGGAGCACATTCGAGACCGGCTGCGCGCACTGCATCCGGACTGCGCGGTGAGCATACTCGGCATGACGACGCGCGGCGATCAGATCCTCGATGTGACGCTGTCCAAACTTGGCGGCAAGGGGCTGTTCGTCAAGGAACTCGAGCTTGCGCTGGAGGCGGGTCAGGCCGACCTCGCCGTCCATTCCATGAAGGACGTGCCCATGGAGCTGCCGCCCGGGTTCGAACTGGCGGTGATCGGCGAGCGCGAAGATCCGCGCGACGCCTTCGTTTCCAATCGCTACGAACGCCTGTCGGATCTGCCGCCGGGAGCGGTGGTCGGCACCTCCAGCCTGCGCCGCGAGGCGCAGTTGCGCGCGCGCTACCCGCATCTCGCGGTGGCGCCCTTGCGCGGCAACGTCGGCACCCGTCTGAAGAAGCTCGACGAAGGGCAGTTCGACGCGATCCTGCTGGCGGCCGCGGGTTTGAAGCGGCTGGGGCTCGACGCGCGCATCCGCAGCCTGCTTGCGGTCGAGGACAGCATCCCCGCCGCGGGCCAGGGCGCGCTGGGAATCGAGATCCGCAGCGGCAACCAAGAGGTGGCCGCCATGCTGAGTGCGCTCAACCATGCCGAAACAGCGGCCTGCGTGCGTGCCGAGCGCCAGGTGAGCCGGGTGCTCGGCGGCAGCTGCCAGGTCCCGCTGGGCGCGCATGCGGTGCTCACGGACGGCCGGCTCGTGCTCAACGGTTTCGTCGCAAATCCGGACGGCAGCGATTTCATTCACGACCGGGCAGAAGGGCCGGCCTCCGATCCCGAGGCCGTCGGCCAGGCACTGGCGGACAAGTTGCTGGCACGGGGCGCGCGCGCCATCCTCGACCGCCTGTCGGCATGACTTCTCCGCTTTCCGGACGGACCGTGCTGGTGACGCGGCCGGCGCCCCAGGCGGGCCCGCTGGCGGATGCCATCGTGGAGGCGGGGGGCGCCGCATTCGTATTTCCCGCGCTCGCGCTCGAGGCCGTGCCGCAGGTTCGGCTTGCGGAGCCGCTCGCTCGCCTGCGGGAGAGCGACGTGGTGGTCTTCGTCAGCCCGAGCGCCGCGCAGTTCGGCATGGCCGCGATCCGGGCCGACGGCGGCCTGCCGCCGTCGACGCAGGTCTTTGCGGTGGGACCGGGCACGGCGCGCGCACTGGCGGCCGAAGGCGTTGCCGAGGTCATCACGCCGGACGGGCAGGACAGCGAGGCCCTGCTCGCGCTGCCGGAGCTGGGCGCCGTCTCGGCTGTTCGCGTGATGATCGTGCGCGGTGTCGGCGGCCGTCCGTTGCTCGCCGAGACGCTCACCGCGCGTGGCGCGCGCGTGGACTTCATGGAATGCTACCGGCGCCTGTTGCCGCCGGCGGACGCCTCGCATCTGCTTGCGCATTGGCGGGCCGGAGGCATCGACGCGGTGACCGTCACCAGCGCCGAGACGCTCGCCAATCTGGCGACGCTCCTGGGTGAAGCGGGCGCGCAGCTGCTTGCGAACACCCCGCTTTTCGCACCGCATGAGAAAATCGCCGAGGCTGCCCGCCGCTTCGGCATCCGGCAGGTCGTCGCCACCCCGGGCGGCAACGCAGGCCTCGTCGAAGGCCTGGTCAACTGGTTCAGGAACGCGCATGAATGAGACGCCCGAGATTCCCGCCGTATCGCCTGCGGCACCTGCCGGCGCCGCGTCGGCGACGCCACGTCCGCGGTTCTCCGTCGCCGCGGCGATCGCACTGCTGCTCGCGGTCGCGGCCTTGGCAGTGTCCGGGTGGTCCTGGTTCGAGAGTCACGAGCGCATCCGCGACTTGAAGGATGAGCTTGGCCGCCGTCTCACGGACACGGGCAAGGAGGCGAGCGAGACGCGACTGCTGGCGCGCAACGCGGACGATGCGATGCGCCAGCTTGGCGAGAAGGTGGCACGCATCGAGAGCCAGATGGCGACTTCGCAGCAGCAACAGCTCGCGCTCGAGAGCCTCTACAAGGATCTGGTGCAGGGACGCGACCAGTGGGCGCTTGCCGAGATCGAGCAGGTCCTGCTGACGGCCGCACAGCAACTTCAACTCGCAGGGAACGTGAAGGCCGCGATCATCGCGCTCGAAGGCGCGGATACCCGCCTGCAGCATCTGGACAAGCCGCAGTTCACCGCGCTTAGGCGCGCCATCGCGTCGGATCTCGCGAACCTGCGGGCGGTGCCCATGCTCGACGAGGTCGGTGCGAGCGCGCGCATCGAGGCGCTGGTCGCACACCATGCGGCGTGGCCGCTTGCGAGCGCTCAGGCATCCGAGGCGACGGCACCGCGTGCCAGCGCGCGCGCCACCAACCTCGGCCAGGAGCTGTGGACGGAGCTGAAGAGCCTCGTGCAGGTGCGGCGGGTCGACGGCAACGAGGCGGTCCTGCTGCCGCCGGACCAGGCCTATTTCCTGCGCGAGAATCTGCGCCTGCGTCTGCTCTCGGCGCGGCTGGCGCTGCTGGCGCAGGACCAGGCCGCATTCCGCGCGGATCTGCAGGCCGCATCCGCCATGCTGAGCCGCTATTTCAATACGCGGGACGCCGGCGTCGCCGGTGCGCTGAAGGAGATCCAGCGCCTGTCCAGCCTGGAGATCGCGACCAAACTCCCCGGCATCGACGCCAGCCTGGCCGCGCTCGAAGCGTACAAGGGGAATCCGTAATGCGCTGGCTGGTTTCCCTGATCATCGTCGCGATACTGGCGGTCGCCCTGGCGATGGCCGGCCGTTACGATCCGGGGTATGTGGTGGTGGTCTACCCGCCGTGGCGTCTGGAAGTGTCGTTCATCAGCTTCGTGCTGATGCTCACGACACTGGTGGTGGGCGGTGTGCTCTTGCTGCGCCTGGCGGCGTTGACGCTCAGCCTGCCGAGCATCGTGCGCGCACAGCGCGAGCGTCGGGTCGCTCGGCGTCGGGACGAGAATTTCGTCGGCGGCCTGAAGGCCTACGCCGAGCAGCGCTACAAGGACGCCGAGCAGTCGCTCGGGCAGTGGCAAGGCGAGGACGCACGTGTCGGTCTGGCGCGCTCGCTCGCTGCGCGCTCAGCGCATGAGACGCGCGCATTCGAGCAACGCGATCGCCATCTGCAGGCCGCCATCACGCATGGCGCCGCGCTCCCCGCCCTGCTCTTCGAAGCCGAGGCCGCCCTCGACGCCAAGGATGCGCCCGCAGCACTCGCCGCCATCGGCCGCGCCAAGGAAAGCGCGCCGCAGCATACGGCCTTGCTGCGCCTCGAACTGAAGGCGCGACAGATGATGGGGCAGTGGGACGAGGTCGAACGACTGCTCGATGCGCTGCAGCGAAGCAATGCGCTGGAACCCGGGGTGGCGGCGCAGATGCGCCGTATGGCCTACGGTGAGAATCTCAGGCGACGTGCCGATGACGACCGTGGCCTGCTGGAATACTGGCGGCGGATCCCCGGCGAATTCAAGACCGATCCGTGGGTGGCGCGCGCTGCGGCGCGTGCCTACATGCAGCATGGCGGAGACGACGCCGCGCTCGACGTGCTCGAGGCCGCGCTCAACCGGGAATGGCACGAGGACCTGGTCGCGCTGTACGGCGATGCGCGCGGCAGCCAGCCGGGGCGCCAGATCGAGCAGGCAGAGAAATGGCTGCATACCCACCCGCGCGACGCACAGCTTCTACTGACGCTGGCCCAGCTGTGCAGCGTGCAAGGGCTGTGGGGCAAGGCGCAGAGCTACCTCGAAGCGAGCCTTGCCATATCGGCCAGCGCCGAGGGCCATATCCGCATGGCCGAACTCAAGACCCAGAGCGGCCAGCCTGGCGAAGCGTGCCGGCATTACCAGCAGGCGCTGGCATTGTGCCGTTCGGCATAGGCAGCCGGCATCGGGGGCGGACGCCGGCTGGAACGTTTGTGCCGTGCCCACTGGAAAGTGCGGCTTGTATCATCAGTGCAGTCTAATATTCCTGAGGATGCATCCATGCGCGCCGTGTCTCTCGCCGTTTCCGGTATCGCCCTGAGCGCTTTTTTGTTCGCCGCACCACCCGTTTGGGCGGCGGCACCCAAGGTACCGAACACGGTCCAGACCGACGTCTACAAGATTGCGATCGAGCCCGGCGTGAGCATCGTGGATGCCGCCGAATCGATGCGGTTGCGCGCCAACGCTCTCAACCTGCAACTGGTGGCGGAGTTGCCGATGTCCAAGCAGGTCGAGGCGGTGACGGGCAAGCCGCAGCGGACGATCACGATCTATCAGTTCTGCGACGCCGTGCTGGCGAAGGATCTGATCGACGTGAACCTGGATTTCTCCATCTTCATGCCGTGCCGCATCGCGTTGATCGAGGATGCGAAGGGGCAGGGCTGGGTGGTGATGATGGACGTGAACGTCAACGCGGTGGCCCAGGAAAAGCGTCTGCCGCCGGAGTTGAAGGCGCGCATCGAGACGGTGCGCAAGTCGCTGGTCGATATCATGCAGGCGGGTGCCAAGGGCGAACTGTGAGCCCGTATCAGGCGGTCGTCCCGGCGTCGTTCGCGTAGACGAACGAGTCGGCGAAGAACTCATCCTCCGGCAGGCCGCGCGTCGCGATGAAGCCATCGCGTGCCGCGTCGACCATGGCCGGCGCGCCACACGCGTAGATCTGGTAGCCCGAAAGATCGGCGAAGTCGGCGAGCACCGCCTCGTGGACGAAGCCGGTACGGCCCTGCCAGCGATCGTCCGGCACGGGCGCGGACAGCACGGGGACGAAGCTGAAGTTCGGATGCTCCGCCAGCCAGCGCTGCGGCAGTTCGGCCAGGTACAGGTCCTTGCGCGACCGCGCGCCCCAGTAGAGGACCATCTGACGGTCCAGGCCGGCGGTGAAGGCGTGCTCGAGCATGGCCTTGATCGGCGCAAAGCCGGTGCCGCCGGCGATGAAGATCATCGGTTTGTCGGAATCCTCGCGAATGAAGAAGCTTCCCAGAGGCCCCTTGAGGCGCAGGATGTCGCGCGCTTTCATCTCCGAGAACACGCGATCCGTAAACAGTCCGCCCGGCACGTGGCGGATGTGCAGCTCGAGCAGCGCGTCGTCATGAGGCGCGTTGGCGAGCGAGTAGCTCCGCGCGCGGCCGTCCTTGAGCTGGAAGTCGATATACTGTCCTGCGAGAAATTGCAGGCGCTCGTTGGCCGGCAGCTTGATCTTCAGCCGCATGACGTCGTCCGCGAGCGGTTCGAGGCTTTCCACGCGGCACGGAAGCGTCTTCACCATGATGTCCTTGGCCGCGCCGATCTCCTTCACCTCGATGCCGAGGTCGGACAGCGGCCGGGCCCGGCAGAAGAGCGCACGCCCCAGGCTTTTTTCCGTGTCCTTCAGCGCGTTCGGGGAATACTCGCCGTAATCCAGTTGCCCGGCGAGCACCGTGCCCTTGCACGCACCGCAGGCGCCATTGCGGCAGCCGTAGGGCAACGCGACGCCCTCCCGCAAGGCGGCCTCCAGGATGGTTTCTCCTTCCTGGGCGTTGAACCGGTGCCCGCTGGGCTGGATGGTGATCTCGTACGGCATGGTGTCGGCATTACAATGCGATCGCGAAACGGCCGATTATCGCGCGCGCGGGCGCGCTTTGCACCCCTGGAGGCATAGGGTTACACCGGGTTCGGGAGGCGAACGGGCAGGCAGATGAGAAGAATCTTGATCGTGGGTTTCGGCGACGTTGCCGAGCGGCTGGTGCGTATGTACGCGGGCCAGGCCGAGTTCATCGGCATGATCCGCCGTCCCGAACGCGCGGTCGAACTGCGCGCGCTCGGCGTGCGCCCCCGTGTCGGCGATCTCGATCGGCCCTCCACGCTTCGACACCTGCCGCGGGTCGACGCGGTGGTGCATCTGGCGCCGCCGCCCGCCGCCGGCGAGACCGATCCGCGCACCGCCCAACTGCTACGCGCGCTTGGGCCGCGGCCACCCCGCGCGCTCGTCTACGTCAGCACCAGTGGCGTCTATGGCGATTGCGGCGGCCGCTGGGTCTGCGAAACACGGCCCGTGGCGCCGGTGACCGGCCGCGCGGTGCGCCGGGTCGACGCCGAACGCCAGCTGCGTGCCTGGGGCCGCGACCGTGGGGTCCGCGTCAGCATCCTGCGCGCCCCCGGCATCTACGCCGCCGATCGGCTTCCGCTGGCGCGCATCCGCCGCGGTACGCCGGCGCTGGTCGCCGATGAGGACAGCTACACGAACCACATTCATGCGGACGACCTGGCGCGTCTCGTCTGGGCTGCATTGTTTCGCGGCCGGGCGCAGCGCGTTTATCATGCGGTCGACGCGCAACCGCTGAAGATGGGCGACTGGTTCGACAGCTGCGCGGATACGTTCGACCTGCCCCGGCCGCCGCGCATTCCGCGGACCGAAGCCGAGCAGGTGCTGTCGGAGGCCCTGCTGTCCTTCCTGCGGGAGTCGCGCAGGCTCTCGAATGCCCGCACGGTGCGCGAGCTACGGATGAGGTATCGCTACCCGGCTTCGGAAGCCATGTTGCGCGAACTGCGGCAGGCGCACGGGCAATTGCCGCTGTTCGGCTAACGCAACAGATCGTCCGGTTCGCGCCGGAACTCGCCCTCGAGCACGTCGTCGCCGGTGCGGCGCGTGGCGGGTTGCGCGCGCCGTGTCCAGGTCCCGGGGATCAGGATGAGCACGAGCGCGATTGCGTCGCTGATGAAGCCCGGAAAAACCAGCAGCGCGCCAGCGACCAGGATGCGCCCGCTGGCGGACAGTGCGGCGAGCGGAAAGGCGCCGGACTGCATCGAATACAACAGGCGTGCTCCCCAGGCCGCACGCTCGAACCGGATCAGGAGGATGCCGATGATGGCGGCCAGGAGCAGCCACAGAAACACCCAGGCGCCGATGGCGCTCGCGACCCAGAAGATGCCGATCGCTTCCAGTACCGGAAACGAGAGCAGCAGTAGGATGATCCAACCAAAGCGCATGACATGGAACCTTTGTTAGTCTTGACGAATTTACCCGACGCGCTGAGCGCGGAGGAGCTGGCACGCGCACTGGTCGAAAGCCGGGCGGCCGCGTGCGTGAACGTTTCCGCCCCGGTGCGCTCCATCTATCGATGGCAGGGGGCGGTCGAGACGGCAGAGGAAGTCGCGCTGCTGGTCAAGACCACCCGTGCGGCCTACGGCCGGGTTGAAGAAATCGTCCGCGCGCAGCACCCTTACGTGGTGCCCGAACTGATCGCCATACCGATTACACATGGCCTGCCCGCCTATCTCGACTGGGTGGCCGAGGAGACCAAAGAAACATGAATAAGTGGCTGCGTTTGCTCAAGGTCTTGCCCGTACTTTGGGGCTTGCTCGCGCTGTTTCCAGTGGCGCACGCCGAAGAATTTCTTGACCCTGAAATCGCGTTCAAGTTCTCCGCCCGCGCGCTCGACGCCAATACCATCGAAGCGCGTTGGCAGATCGCGGACGGGTACTACATGTACCGCGACAAGTTCGGCTTCGAGGTCGAGGGCGCCACGCTGGGCGCCCCGCAGATGCCGGCGGGAACGATGAAAGAGGACGAATTCTTCGGCCGGGTCGAGACCTACCAGCGCGATCTGCGCATTACCTTGCCGATCGCGCGCGCAACGGACGACACGGTAAAGCTGAAGGTGGTTTCCCAGGGATGCGCGGAGGCTGGCCTGTGCTATACGCCGCAGACGGAAACGGTATCGATCCGCATGCCGGCCTTGGCGGCGGCCGTTGCCGCATCTCCGGCAGCCGCTGCCGCCACCGTTGCTGACGCCGGGCCATCCATGCTCGACGGGCTGCGCAGCTTTGTGGGTGGCGGCATGCCCAAGCTGCTCCCGCCGGACGAGGCTTTCATCGTTTCGGCGGAGATGACCGACGCCCGGACCGCGACCGTCGCTTACACGCTGACGCCGGATACCTATCTCTACCGTGACAAGTTCGTGTTCGCGGTGAAATCGCCGGCCGACGTGAGTGTCGTGAACGCCGAGCTTCCCCAGGGCGAGGTCAAGGATGATCCGACGTTCGGGCGGACCGAAGTCTATCTGCAGAACTTTTCTGCGCGCTTAACGTTGTCCCGCGCACTCGCGCCGGGGGAGCAGCTGGTGCTCGACGCGGGCTGGCAGGGCTGCAATGAGGCGGTGGGGGTCTGCTACCCGCCGATCCGGAACGACTTCACCCTGGTCGCCGGCACGACCGCCGCGGCGGCGGCGGCCACCGAATCCGCGGCGGCGACGGCCGGCGAATCCGACACCTCACGCATCGAGCGCGTGCTCAAGGGCGGCAGCTTCTGGGCGGTGGTCCTCACCTTCTTCGGCTTCGGCCTGCTGCTCGCGCTCACGCCCTGCGTCTTCCCGATGATTCCGATTCTTTCCGGGATCATCGCCGGGCAGAAGCGGGAGCTGACCAAGACCAGCGGCTTCCTGCTTTCGCTCGCCTACGTGCTGGGCATGGCGATCACCTACGCGCTCGCGGGGGTCGCGGCTGCGCTGTCCGGCACTTTGCTCTCGAACGCGCTGCAGAACCCGTGGGCGCTCGGCGTCGGTGCCGGCATCTTCGTCCTGCTCGCGCTATCGATGTTCGGATTCTTCGAGATCCAGCTGCCGAGCGCGCTGCAGAGCCGGTTCTCGGACGCGTCCAACCGAATGAAGGGTGGCAATTTCGTCGGCGTGTTCGTCATGGGCGCGCTTTCCGCGGTCATCGTCGGCCCCTGCGTCGCGCCGCCGCTGGCCGCCGCGCTCGCCTTCATCGCGCAGACCGGCAACACCGTGCTGGGCGGTGTCGCGCTGTTCGTACTGGCGTTGGGCATGGGCGTGCCGCTGCTGCTGGTCGGTGTGTCGGCGGGTGCGCTGCTGCCCAAGGCGGGCGGCTGGATGAATGCCGTGAAGTACTTCTTCGGTGTGCTGATGCTGGCGATCGCGATCTACCTGATCTCGCCGATCATCCCGGCGTGGGTCAACATGCTGCTGTGGGCGCTGCTGCTCATCGGCTCGGCGATCTATCTGCACGCGCTCGACCCTCTGCCGCCGCACGCGAGCGGCTGGGCGAAGCTGTGGAAGGGGCTGGGGGTCACGCTGCTGATCGGCGGGCTGGCGCTCGTCGTCGGTCTCCTTGCCGGCAGCCGCGACCTGCTGCAACCGCTCGACGTGTTCAAGGGCGGTTCCGGCGGGACCGCGATGGCGGCCGAAACGAAGGGGCTCGCGTTCGAGCGGGTGCGCGACGTCGACGAACTCGACGCACGGCTCGCGGCGGCGAAAGCGGACGGCCGGGCGGTGATGCTCGACTTCTACGCCGACTGGTGCGTGTCGTGCAAGGAGATGGAGCGCTTCACGTTCAGCGATCCGAAGGTGCAGGCGCGCCTGGAGGACGTCGTCTTGCTGAAGGCCGACGTCACCGCGAACAACGACGCCGACAAGGCGCTGCTCAAGCGCTTCGGCCTGTTCGGCCCGCCGGGACTGATCTTCTGGACGACCGCCGGCGCGCAGTCGGACTACAAGGTCATCGGTTTCGAAAAGGTCGACAAGTTCCTGGCCAGCGTCGACGCGGCGCTCGGCCGCTGAAGCGGGCGGGTGCGGGGGAATTCAGGCCGGCTGCCGCAGCAGTACGGCGGTGGCGTCCAGCAGCGGCTGGACCACGGGCTGGATCTTGCGCCGCATCAAGGAGCCGATCGCGGTCGTCCGCAGGAAGATCGGCCGCACCGCTTCGGGATCGGCCGCCGCGAGTGCGTCGAGCGCGGCGCAATCCGACGCGAAGGCCGGCTCGGCCTGGATCAGGGCTTGCCGCGCCGCGTCGCGCGTAGTGGCGTCGAGCTGGCGCAAGGGGGCGCACCATTGGGCAAGCGCGCCCAGTGTGCGGTTCACGACCTCCTGGATTTCCGGCCGTTCGAGAACGACCGCCAGGGTGGCGAGGAACGCCTGCCCCTGACCCGATAGCGCCCGCTCCAGCATCGCGCCGTATGGATTGTCCGCAAGTTGCGCCGCACGCGGATGATCGCCGCGCGCCGCACGCGGCATCGGCAAATCCCCGGATTGCAGTTCGAGAAAAGGTACGTAGTACGCGTTGCGCCCGCTGCCGCGCCTCCAGATCGCGAGGCGCTCGGCCTCAGTGAGCACGCCCGAGTGGAGCATCACCGCCACGGTGTCGAGGATGGCGACGTCGTCCTCGTGCAGAAAGGCGAGGTGCTCGACCAGGAACTCGATCAGCATGCGCCCCATGCTGCCCTTGCACACGACGTCGCGCATCAGCATCAGGCGCGCGTTCTCCATCGTCGGCATGCACCACCACGCGTAGCGCGCCAATTCGTCGGTCAGCACCGGCGAGTGGACCACGGCGACCACCGCTTCCTCCTCGGCGATCAGCAGCAGCTGCGCGAGATGCTGCGCGGACAACCCGGCCTGCGATTGGCGCGCCCAGCGCGTCAGGTGGACCGGATAGCCGCCCGGTGAGCCCAGCGCATGGCCCGACAGCTGTTCGCGTACTCGCTTGAGGTAACGATCCGAGCGCTCGGTGGGTTTGAGCGGGACGCTCGCCTCGCCCTGCGGCGTAAGCGCCCACAGCGTCATCGTCGATTCGTCGATGCGCACCGCCTTGAGATCGGCGTTGAAGAGCACGTTGAGGCGCAGTTCGTCTTCAGGGGAGAGTTCGTCGTCCATGCGGGAAAGTTGTGGTTTATCCGCGAACGGCTCGGCCGCTCGCGGATGGGTCCGTCACAGTGTCTTGAAGACCTCACGCGCCGCCGCGATGGTGGCGTCGATGTCGGCGTCGGTATGGGCAGCGGAGACGAATCCGGCCTCGAAGGCGGATGGCGCGAGATAGAACCCGCGATCGAGCATGCCATGGAAGAAGCGATTGAACCGCTCGCGGTCGCATTGCATCACCTCGGCGAAACTCGTCGGCGGCTTGGCGGCAAAATACAGGCCGAACATGCCGCCGACCGAATCGGCGCAGAAGACGGTGCCGGTGTCGTGCGCCGCGGCGGTCAGCCCCGCCACGAGGCGCTCGGTGCGCGCGGTGAGCGCGGCGTGGAAGCCCGGCTCGGCGATCGCGTCGAGCGTCGCGAGACCGGCGGCGACCGCCACCGGGTTGCCGGACAGCGTGCCGGCCTGGTACACCGGGCCGACCGGGGCCAGCGCGTCCATGACGTCGGCCCGCCCGCCGAAGGCGCCGACGGGCATGCCGCCGCCGATCACCTTGCCCAGCGTGGTGAGGTCCGGCTTGACGCCGAGGAGCGCTTGTGCGCCGCCGAGATCGACGCGGAAGCCCGTCATCACTTCGTCGAAGATCAGCAGCGCGCCGTGCGTGTCGCACAGGCGCCGCATCGCCGCCATGAAATCGCGCGTCGGCTTGACGAGATTCATGTTGCCGGCAAACGGTTCGACGATGATGCACGCGATCTCGCCACCGATCTCGGCAAAGGTCCGTTCCAGCCCTGCCACGTCGTTGTAGTCGAGCACAACGGTCTGCGCCGCGACTTCGGGCGGTACGCCGGCCGAGGTCGGGTTGCCGAAGGTCAGCGCGCCGGATCCCGCCTTCACCAGCAGGAAATCGGCATGGCCGTGATAGCAGCCCTCGAACTTGATGAACTTGGAACGTCCCGTGAAGCCGCGTGCGAGCCGGATCGCGCTCATCGTCGCCTCGGTGCCGCTGGAGACGAGCCGCACTTTCTCGATGCTGGGAAGCAAGCCCGTGATGCGCCTGGCGATGTCGAGCTCGGCCTCGCTGGGGGCGCCGAACGACAGGCCCTTGGCCGCGGCGTCCTGTACGGCCTTGACGGTGCCGGGGTGGGCGTGGCCGAGGATCGCCGGGCCCCAGGAGCCGACGTAATCCACGTATTCGCGCCCGTCGGCGTCCCACACCCGCGCGCCGAGCGCGCGGCTGAAGAACACGGGCGTGCCGCCGACGCTGCGGAAGGCGCGCACCGGCGAGTTCACCCCGCCGGGGATGACTTGCTGCGATTGTTCGAAAAGTTGTTCGTTACGGGTCATTGCTCGGTTTCCGTTGCAAAAAGTCGATTGAACGCCTGTGCGGCCGCGCGGGTATCGGGGGCGTCGAACAGTGCCGACAGTATGGCGAGCGTATCCGCGCCCGCGTCGATCAGTGCGGGCGCGTTGGCGAGCGCGATGCCGCCGATGGCGGTGATGGGCACGCGGATTCTCGTTGCTGCGGCGTGCAGCAGCTCGATGCTCGCGCGCAAAGCGGCCGGCTTGGTGGAGGAGGCGAAGAAGCTGCCGAAGGCGACGTAGTCGGCGCCTGCCGCCTGTGCTGCCAGCCCGTGCTCCAGGCTCTGGTAGCACGAGGCGCCGATGAGCTTGCCCGGGCCGAGGATGATGCGCGCCTCCCGGAGACTGCCGTCGTCGCGTCCGAGGTGCACGCCGTCGGCGCCGCACAGGTCGGCCAACCGCAGATCGTCGTTGACGATCAACGGGACGCCGTAGCGGCGGCACAGCGTGACGAGCTCGCTCGCCTGTTCGTGACGGCGTGCGACGTCGCCCGACTTGTCCCGATATTGCACGGCCGCAACGCCGCCTTGAAGCGCGGCTTCGGTCTGCGCCAGGAGGCGTTCGGTGTCGCTGGTTTCGGGGGTGATGGCGTAGACGCCGCCGGGGAACTCGCGCATGAGGGATTCAGGCTTCGCCCTCGGCGGGGGGATCCTGCGCCCAGAAGAAACGTTCCGGGATGTATTGCCCCATGCCAGGCCGAAAGGCCGCTTTCAGCGCTTCGTAGGTGAAATTCTGGGCGTCGCGCACTGCCTGCGATACCTCGTGACCGTATGCGAGCGTGGCGGCGATCGCCGAAGCGAGGGTGCATCCGGAGCCGTGGTAGCTGCCGGGAAGACGATCCCAGGCGTCGGTCTGCACGTGGCCGTCGGCGTCATACAGGCTGTTCAGCACGCGCGGCGTGGCTTCGTGGGTGCCCGTGATGAGCACGTATTCGCAGCCGAGACCGGTGAGATGACGGGCGCAGGCGGGCAGGTCCAGGTCGTCCTCGTCGGATTCGAACAAGGCCAGCCGGCGCGCCTCGTGGCTGTTCGGCGTGATCACGGTCGTTTGCGGAATCAGCAGATCGCGCATCGCCGCGATGGTGTCGTCGCTGGCGAGTTCGTCGCCGCCGCCCGATGCCAGCACCGGATCGAGCACGACGGGAATGTCCGGGTAGTCGGCGAGGATTTCCGCGATCACGGCGATCGATTCGGCGCCGCCCATCATGCCCAGCTTGAATGCGGCGACGGGCACGTCCTCGAGCAGCATGCGGGCCTGGTCGGCGACCCATTCGGCGTCGACCGCGAGCACTTCATCGACGCGCGCCGTATCCTGCACGGTGATCGCGGTGATCACCGACAAGGGATGACAACCCATGCTGGCGATCGTCAGCAGGTCCGCCTGGATGCCGGCGCCGCCGCTCGGGTCGGACGCGGCGAAGCTGAGCACCAGCGGCGGGGCGGGCCGAGGGGGATAAATGGATGGCATGACGTCGCTGCTCTAGAATCAATGTCCGATTCTAGCCGATTCCCCAATCTACCCCATGCCGGAAGCCCCCAAATACCAGCGGTGGATGTGCCTGATCTGCGGCTACATCTATGACGAAGAGGCCGGTGCACCCCAAGACGGGATCCCGCCGGGCACCCGCTGGGAGGATGTGCCGATCAACTGGACCTGTCCGGATTGCGGAGCGCGCAAGGAGGATTTCGAGATGGTTTCATATTAGGGCGGCGTTTTTTCTTAAAGATGCGCGGCGCCAGGGACGTTACAGGATAGGCGGAATACTTCTTCGGCAGGCATCGGGGCGGATCCGCACGGGCCCGGCGAATCCGGCCGGGCGAAATCAAGAAAAACATAAATATGGAGACGAACATGATGATGCGGTGGATTTCTGCAGGGGCGCTGCTCCTCCTGTCGGCAAGTGCGTGGGCGATCTCGCCCTACATCCAGGGTGACGCCGTGTCCGGCGGCAGCGTCCAGACAGCGGCAGGCGCGGTCGAGGCGAGGCTCAAGAGCAATGGCTTCAAGGTCGTCGGACGGTACTTCCCGCAGAATCTCGCGGGCTACGGCGTGGTGATCGCGACCGACGCCGCGATGCTCGGCGAGGTTGGCACGGTGGGCGGACCGGCCGTACTGGGCGCGGCGATCCGTGTCGGCGTCAAGGCGGACGGCAGCGTTGCCTACACGAACCCCGATTACTGGTATCGCGCCTACTTCCGCAAATCTTTTGACAAGCGGGAAGGGGCCGTACGGGCCCTGCAGGCGCGCCTGCAGACGGCGCTGGGTGCCAATGGGGGCGTGGGCGGCGACGAGCCCCCGACGAGTCTCGTCAACTATCGCTACATGGTGGGCATGGAGCGTCTCGAATCGTCCAAGAACAAACTGGCCGAATACGACAGCTTCGACGAAGCCGTCAAGATCGTGCGCGACAACCTTGCCAAGGGTGCGGGCAAGACCGCCAAGGTCTACGAAGTCGTGATGCCCGATCGCAAGCTCGCCGTATTCGGCGTGGCGATGAATGACGGCGCGCACAGCGACGCCGAATGGCTGAAGAAGATCGAGATGCAGGAGAGCGTCGCCGGCCTGCCCTATGAAATCTACGTGGCGGGCAAGGAGATCGCCTCGCCCCATGCACGTTTCCGCATCGCCCTGGCGTTTCCCGACGTTGGCATGGGGCAGTTCATGCGCATCTCCTCGCTGCCGAACGTGATCATGCAGACCATGGGGACGGTCGCGGGCGCCGAAAAGAAAGCCAGTACGGAAGCCTGGCAATAAGGAAGGCGTGCCGGACCCCTGAACCGGAGAAGGGCGCTGCTTGCAGCGCCCTTTCTCTTGTCTCGCTGCCGCGTTCGCGGCACGGCTCGACCGCCCCAACGATGCGCCGGCGATGCTAAAGAAGGGGCCGGCGATGCCGTAATGCTTGGTAACCGGGGAGCGGCCGTGGTCGCCGGCCCCACGATGCTGTGGAGAAGCGAATGGACAATGAAAAGCTGAAAGGCGTGAAGGTGATGGTGATCGATGACAGCAACACCATACGTCGCAGCGCGGAGATCTTCCTCAACCAGGCGGGTTGCGAGGTCATCCTCGCGCAGGATGGATTCGACGCGCTTTCGAAGATCACCGATCACGAGCCGCACGTGGTGTTCGTCGACATCATGATGCCGCGGCTAGACGGCTATCAGACCTGCTCGCTCATCAAGCGCAACGCAAAGTATCGGACCACGCCCGTGATCATGCTCTCCTCGAAGGACGGCCTGTTCGATCGCGCGCGCGGCCGCATGGTCGGCTCGGACGAGTACCTGACCAAACCTTTTACCAAAGACACCCTCCTGACAGCGGTGCGAGAGCACGCCCGCTCCGAGGCATGAGCGTTTTCAAAGGAGCATGACTTATGGCGATCAGCCGAATTCTGGTGGTGGACGATTCCCCGACCGAACGTTTCTTTCTTTCCGAGTTGCTGGTCAAGAACGGCTACCTCGTTAGCATGGCGGAAAGCGGCGAGGAGGCCGTAGCGCAGGCCAAGCAGACCTTGCCCGACCTGATTGTGATGGACGTCGTGATGCCGGGCATGAGCGGCTATCAGGCGACCCGCATGATCACCAAGGAGGAGGCGACCCGGCACATCCCCGTGATCATGTGCACCACGAAAGGCCAGGAGACCGACAAGGTATGGGGGATCCGCCAGGGTGCCAGGGCCTACCTCGTCAAGCCGGTGAAACCCGAAGAACTCCTGTCCCAGATCAAGGCCCTGGGCTGAGCGAACGGCGATGGCCAAGAAGTTCAATCTGCGCGAGTTTCAGGCTGCGCTCTCGCAGCAGTTGCAGGCCGCTGCGAGCCGGGACAACACCGGTTCCCGGCTGGGGTTCCGAGTGGGCGACCGGAACTGGCTGGTCAGTCTTTCCGATACCGAGGAAGTCATTCCGCTTCCGCCCGTGGTCCGGGTACCCGGCACGCGCCGCTGGTTCCGCGGTATCTCCAATATCCGGGGCAATCTCTATGCGGTGAGCGACTTCGCCGACTTCATGGGGCAGGGGGCGACGCCGGATCATGCCGATTGCCGGTTGCTCATTCCGCACCATGGCTTCGGCGTGAATGCGGCCTTGCTGGTGAGATCCACCCTTGGGCTTCGCAACATCAGCCACTACCGGTCGCACGAAGACGCGGCTCCGCATCCATGGGCCCCCCGCCAGTACGTGGACGAGGCCGGTTCCACCTGGTGCGATATGGATTTCGGGCAACTGCTCGGCAACGAAGACTTTATGAAGGCCGAGGCATTGCTCGGCAACTGACGGGATATTCATGGCAGGCGCAAGACGCCGGCAAGCGGAGGGTATTGGAGCGATGAACATGGCGATAACGATGACGGGCCTGAAAGGGCTTGCCGGCCGCATGACGGGGAAATCCTCGGCCAAGGACGGGGGTGACAACACCACGATGATCATGCAGACGGTTCGCAAGCTGGCCGAGCGCGAGCCGGGCCGCGTGCCGCTGATCGGCGGTCTGCCGGTCGAGAAGCAGTATCTCTACACCGCGGGCGTCCTGATCGGCGCCCTGCTGTTGTCCGCCGGTTTCGCGATCTATAGCTTGGTGAAGCTTGGCGACCGTACTGGCTACGAGGCGCGGGCGGGCGAACTCAAGGTCCTGTCGCAGCGGTTGCCGCTCACCGCGCAGCAGTCGGTGCTGGGCAACGCCAGTGCGTTCGCCAAGCTGGCAGAGGGCAAGGCCACCTTCGAGAAGACGCTGACCGCGCTGAACGAAGGCGACGATGAGGTGCCCGCCACCGGGGGTGCCGCGCGCGAGACGCTGGACAAGATCGATGCCCAGTGGCGCCAGTTCGATCCGTTGGTCACACAGATCCTGTCGCAGCAGAAGAATCTCGTCTCGATGAACGAGAACGTCAAGCGCATCAACGTCCTGAGTTCGGACCTGCAGGAGGTTTCCGAGCAGCTCGCCGGCCAGCTCGTGGATGCGGGCACGGGCGTGCGCGAAGTCTCGCGTGCGAACCACCTCGTCATGCTGAGCCAGAGGTTGCCGAAAAACGCCAACCTGCTGCTATCCGCCGACCTGATCGACCCCGAGGTCGTGCTGCAGCTGGAGAAGGACACGACGTCGTTCCGCGAAACGGTGCAGGCGCTCATGGAGGGCGCGGCGAGCCGGAACGAGGACAGCATGCTGACGCTGGAAGATCTCGGTGCCAACATGGCGGACATGGTCGAGGCCGTGGGCGAGGTGCTCGCAAACACGCAATCGCTGCTGCGCGCCAAGGTTGCAGCCAACAAGCTGTTCACCGCCAGCGACGGGCTCCTGAAGGAGGCCGACCAGCTGTCGAACGATTACCAGTCGCTCGGTGGTCTGGCCTACCAGCTGCTGGCGGCCCTCTTCGGCGTGATCGCGCTCGGGGCCCTGATCCTGCTGGGCCAGATCAACGTCAGTGAGACCAAGTCGCGTGCCCGGCGCAGCGAAGAAGAGAACAGTCGCAACCAGGAGGCCATTCTGCGCCTGATGGACGAACTGGGCGAGCTTGCCGAGGGCAACCTCACCATCAATGCAAGCGTGACCGAGGACATCACCGGCGCCGTCGCGGACTCGATCAACTACACCGTCGAGGAGCTTCGCAGCCTGGTGCGGGGGATCAACAACGCCACGCTGCAGATGGACCGCGCGGCGAACGAGGCGGGACAGGTGTCCGAAACACTTCAGCAGGCGGCGCGCCGGCAGACCGATGAGATCGAATCGACGTCCGTCGCCGTCGTCCGGCTGGCGGAATCCGTGCAGCAGGTGTCGGGCAACGCCGCGGAGTCGGCGCGGGTGGCACGGCAATCGCTCGAAGCCGCCGAGAAGGGACAGCAGGCGGTCGCGAACGCGATCTCCAGCATGAACGGCCTGCGCGAACAGATCCAGGAAACCTCCAAGCGAATCAAGCGCCTTGGCGAATCGTCCCAGGAGATTGGCGAGATCGTCGAACTGATTTCCGACATTACCGAGCAGACCAACGTGTTGGCGCTCAATGCCGCCATCCAAGCCGCATCCGCAGGAGAAGCCGGCCGCGGCTTCTCCGTGGTCGCGGAGGAAGTGCAGCGCCTGGCGGAACGCTCGGCCGACGCGACGAAGCAGATCGCGGCGATCGTGAAAACCATTCAGTCGGACACCCACGATACGGTGGCGGCGATGGAGGTTTCGACCCAGGGCGTGGTCGAGGGCGCGAAGCTGTCGGATGCGGCCGGACAGACGCTGGCCGAGATCGGCGACGTGTCGAAGAAGCTGGCGACGCTGATTGCCGACATTTCGGCGGCGACGCATAACCAGGCCGAAGCGACCACGCTCGTTGCCGAAACCATGCAGGACATCAAGGCGATTTCTGCGCAGACCACCACGGGTACGCGGCAGACCGCTGAATCGATCGGTGGCATGAAGCAGTTGGCGCAGGATCTGAAGAACTCGGTTGCGGGCTTCAAGCTTGCCTGATGCCGCGCCGAACCGCGCCCCGGCGGTTCGGCCTTGCCGCAACCCTCACGGGAATACACATACATGAGCGCCTTACTCGACTATGACACCGGCCCCCTGAACTGGGTGCGAGGAGACATCGACGCCGCCCTGCAGGCCGCGCTGGGGCGTATCCAGGCCTATAGCCTCGATGGGGATCTGACCAACGCCCTGCGCCTTGCAGCCGACGACGCCCACCAGGCCACGGGTGCGCTGCGCATGGTCGGACTCGAGGGCGCGGCGACGCTCGGAGCGGCCGTGGTCTCCGCGCTGGCCGATGCCAACGAAGGCCGCTTGCAGGCGGATGCCGATCTGCTGCGTGCGATGCGCAACGCGCTCGAAGGCCTGCAGCGTTGGGTCAAGGAACTTGCCGACGGGCGCGGCAGCGGCGAGCTCGCGCTGTTTCCGCTCTACAAGCGTCTGCGCGAGTTGCAAGGCGCCGAGCGGGTATTCGAGGGCGAGCTGTTCTTCCCGGACCTGCGGACACACACTGCGGACGATGCCGAGCGCCCCGTGGTCAGCCAGGACGCCCTGAAGGCGGAGGTCAAGCGTGCGCGCGGCCAGTTCCAGCGCGGTCTGCTGTCCTTCTTGCGCAACGTGGAGGCGGAGCAGGGACTGCGCCGCATGCGCGAGGCGCTGGTGAGCGTCGAGCGCATCGCGCCGTCACAGGCCTCGCAGTCTTTCTGGTGGGCATGCGTGGGTTTCGTCGACAGCCTGGTTGCCCACGGCGTGGAGGCCGATTTCCACGTCAAGCAATTGCTCGCCCGTGTCGACGTGCAGATGCGCCGCCTCATGGAAGGCTCCCCCGAGGTTGCCGAACACCTGATGCGCGACGCGCTCTTCTTCGTCGCCAAGAGCGAAGCCCTGGATGGACGCGCTGCCGAGGTCCGCTCGACCATGCACCTCGATCGCTACCTCCCGGGCCGCGGCCTGCTCGATCCGGAGACGCTGGCGCGGATGCGCCCGATCCTCGATGCCTTGCGGGCCGGTCTTACGGCCGCGCGCGACAGTTGGCACGCCGGCGTCGAAGGCGACGCGAAGCAGTACGAGCAGTTTCAGGCCCAGCTGGCGCGCGTGCAACCGCAGGCGCAGATGCTCAACGACAGCGGCCTCGCAGCCTTGCTGAACGATCTGGCGGAAGTGGCCGCGATTGCCGGCCGCCGGGGAGAGGCGCGCGAGCATGAAAGCCTCGAAGTCGCCGCGACCCTGCTTTTCCTGCAAAACGCGATCGAACAGGAAGACATTCTGCATTCCGATTTCGCTGCTCGCGCCGCAGCGCGGCAGACACGGCTCCGCGCGTTGATCGAGGGGCAGGAATTGCCGATGGCGGTGGATGCCGGCAGCCAGCGGGAGGCCGAGCGCGACATGCTGCTCCACCTGACCCGGGAGGTCGAGCAGAACCTGAAACAGATGGAAGAAAGCCTGGATGCATTCTTCCGCGATTCCGCCGAGCGCACCGGGCTCGCCGCGCTTCCGGCGCTGGCGCAGCAGGCGCAGGGTGCGCTGACGATGCTCGAGCTTCACGACGCTGCAAGCCTGCTGGGGGCGGCAACGGATCTCGCACGATCCTTCATCGACGAAGGCCACCCTGATACGGCGACGCAGCACCGCTTGGCCGACGCGTTCTCGAGCCTGGGCCTGTTCATCGTGTCGCATGGTGCGGGCCGCACCGACGCGGAGCGTATCCTCGCCCCGGTGCTGGCCGAGTTCGGCTTGCGTTCTGCGCCCACGGGGCGAAACCCGGAAACGGAAGCGCTCGGTTTCGAAACCGACGCAAAAAAAAAATCCTCTGACGAACTGACTGCATTTTCCGCGGCTTCCCCGGAAGCGGCGGAAATCCAGTTCGCCGGCAGCGACGCGGATGCTCCTTCTTTGGAATCGTTCGCGTGGACGCCCGAAAATTTCGCCGTCGGCGGTGAAGCAAGCCCGGCCGGATCGGCACTTGCCGAGCCCATTGCCGTCGAATCCGTCGCCGTGTCCGCTGCCACGGACGAGCCATGGCGCGATGCGCTCGACTTCGATGCGGCTATCGGTGTGCCTGCGGAGACGTCAGTTGAGCCTGCCCGCGATGGGGTCGAGGCGCCAGCAGAAACCCCGGACTCGTCCGACATCGAATCGATCGCCATCGAATCCCTTGCCCCGCCCGTGGTGACGGACGGGTCATGGAGCGATGCCCTCGATTTCGATGCGGCGATGGCTGACCGACCCTCGGCAACGCCGGCGGCGCCTGTCCACGCCGCGGCCGAAACGCATGTGGTCGCTCCGGTGTTGCCCGACGTCGAACCCATCGTCATCGAATCTGTCGCCTTGCCTGCGGCTGCGGACGAGCCGTGGAGCGATGCGCTCGATTTCGATGTGACGACCGATGTCCCTGCGAAGACGCAGGTGGAGTCGGCCTCGGAGGTTGTGGAGGCGCAGGCGCCCATCCCGGCGTCGCCCGACATCGACCCCGAGTTGCTGGAGATCTTCCTGGAGGAGGCGCAGGACGTCCTGGCCACGATGGGGGAGGCCGTCACGACGTCCCGGAATCGCCCCGATGACGACGAGATGCTGACCACGATCCGGCGTGCCTTCCACACCCTCAAGGGCAGTGGCCGCATGGTCGGTCTCACCGCATTTGGCGAGACCGCTTGGCGCCTGGAGCAGCTCATGAACGGCTGGCTCGCCGAAAAGCGGCCGGCCAACGACGAGCTTCTCCGCGTGGTTGAACATGCCCGGGGCGTGCTTTTCGACTGGGTCGAGGCGCTGCAGGCCGGGCGACCGGACGCGCCTTCGACCGACGCGCTGCTGGCCGACGTGGATCGCGTCGCCGGGCGTTCCAGCGGCGAAGTCGTCGTGGCTCCGGCGGCTGCATCCGACGTTGTCACGAGTGCGGCCGCAGAGAACGAAGTGGCCTCAGAAAATGAGACGGCCACCGAAAACGAGGCAGTCACAGAAAACGAGGTAGTCACAGAAAACGAGGTAGCTGCAGAAAACGAGGAGGCCCCCGAAAACGAGGTAACCGTCGAAATTGAGGTGGTCAGTGAAGACGACGCGGCCGTCGACGCGTTCGCGCCCACTGACGCCGTGGGAGTCGATCCGATGTTGGAGCCGCTCGACGTGGCGGAGGTTGCGGACCAGACGGATCGTCCGGCGGAAGCCTTGAGCGAAGAGCCGGTCGCAGAGGAAGCGATCATTTCCGCTCCGCTGTCGTCCCGGCTCATCGACGTCGAGATCGACGAAACATTGGTGCACTTCGACCAGTTCCGGCTGGAGCCGGAATCGGCGGCTGTGGCGGCCGAGGCGGCGGCAGAGGAATCCAATGACGACGGGCTCCTGGAGGAGGCCTGCTTCGGCGAGTTCTGCCTGTCGAACGGCCTGTACGAGATTTTCATGGCCGAAGCGCGCCAGCGCCTCGTGGTTCTGCAGGATGAGGTGCAGCGCCAGGCCGCCGGTGGCGGTAACGTGAGGGAGGAGGCGCGGCGCGCCGTCCACACGCTCGCCGGCATCGCGGGTACGGCCGGATTCACGGGGCTTGCCGCACTTGCGCATGCGATCGAAGCCTACTGGAACCGCTTCGAATATCTGCCCGTGCCGCCATCGCAGCTGCCGCTGGTTCATGGCGCGATCGCCCGCGCCGCGGAGATGATCGAGACGCTCGAAGCCGGCCGCCTGCCCAAAGCGGCCGACGATCTCATCGCGGCGCTCGGCGAACTCGAGGACGAGCCGGTCCAGATTGTCCGCGAGCATCTGATGGCGGCTGCCCCGCTCGACGTCGTCGTGGCGGGCGGAGAGCCATCTGCGCCGAGCCCGGAGCCGGGTGCCATCGACGTGAGCGCGCTGATCGGGGATATTCGTCAGACGCCCGTGGTGCCGGTATTCGAACGCCGGGAGGTCACCGACGAGATCGACGAGCAACTGCTGCCGGTCTTCCTCGAGGAAGCCGAGACGCTGGTGCCCGACACCAGCGCCCAGCTACGGGCCTGGAAAGCTGCGCCGGAGAGTCCGGCGGCACGCGATGCGCTTCGCCGCAACCTCCATACCATCAAGGGCAGCGCACGCATGGTCGGCGCGATGCGCCTGGGCGAACTGACGCACGTCATGGAAGCCCGTGTCGTCGCCGTCATCGAAGGCCAGCTCGCTGCCGGTCCGGAAGTGTTCGAGACGCTGGAAGGCCAGTTCGACCGCATGGCCGATACGGTGGACCGTCTCAAGCAAGGCGAATTGCAAACCCTGGTCGAGGAGCCGGCGCCCCTGCCGGCGCCGGTCGAGCCGGTGCTCGCGCCCGCGGAAGCGGCACCGGCCGTGGCTGAGGCTCCGGTCCAGGCCACTGCTGGTACGCAGGCGGCCACGCGCGAGAGCAGCGCGTTGACCTTGAGGGTGCGCGCCGACTGGATCGATCGCATGGTGAACCAGGCCGGGGAAGTCGCGATCGCGCGGTCCCGGATCGAAAGCGAAGTGTTTGCGTTCAAGCGCCACGTCAATGAATTGACGGAAGCGCTGGCGCGCCTGCGTGGACACATTCGGGAAGTCGAGATCCAGGCGGAGGCGCAGATGCAGGCCACGTTCCAGACCCAGGGCGGTACGGAAGAATTCGATCCTCTGGAATTCGACCGCTTCACCCGCTTCCAGGAGGTGACCCGTTTTCTCGCGGAAAGCGTGAACGACATCTCCACGGTGCAGCATATCCTGCTCGCCCGACTCGGCGAGGCGGACGCGGCGCTGATCCAGCAGATGCGGCTGAACCGCGAACTCCAGCAGGATCTGCTGCGGGTCCGCATGGTACCGCTCTACTCCGTGGCCGAGCGTCTGTACCGCACGGTGCGCCAGACGGCACGCGACGTTGGCAAGCGGGCACAGCTGGACATCCAGGGCGGCGATCTCGAGATCGACCGCTCGGTTCTGGAGAAAGTGACGGCACCGCTCGAACACCTGCTGCGTAATGCCTTGGCGCATGGCATCGAAGCGCCCGAAGCCCGTCGTGCCACACACAAGCCGGAGTTCGGCGAGATCGTGTTGAGCGCCCGCCATGCCGGCAACGAGATGATCCTGACCGTGACCGACGACGGCGCCGGCCTCGATTACGCACGCATCCGCGAGAAGGCGGCTGCCGCCGGCCTGTTGCCGGCCGACGTCGAGCCGACCGACTCGCTTCTGGCGCAGCTCATCTTTGCGGCCGGATTCTCGACGGCCGACAGCATCAGCCAGGTCGCCGGCCGCGGCGTGGGGATGGATGTGGTCAAGAGCGAGGTTGCGGCCCTGGGGGGCCGCATCGACATCAGTTCGGAGCCCGGCGCCGGCGCCACTTTCAACATCTACCTGCCGCTCACACTCGCGACGACACAGGGGGTGATGGTCCAGGCCGCGAAGCATGAGTACGTTCTGCCGGCGCCGCTGGTGCGCCAGGTACTGGAACTGCGGCCGGACGAGCTTGCGGCGGCGATGGCCACCGGTGAAGTGGCGTGGCGGGGTACGCGTTATCCCCTGTGCTACCTGCCGCATCTATTGGGTGATACGGAGGCCGTCCACGAGGTCCAGCGCTACAATCCGGTCGCCCTGCTTGCGAGCGGCACCAGCCATGCGGCCGTGCTGCTCGACGCGATCGAGGGCACGCGCGAAATCGTGGTCAAGAACATCGGACCGCAGATGGCGCGGATTACCGGCGTCGCCGGCGCCACGGTGGGCGGTGACGGGCGCGTGATCCTGATCCTGAACCCGGTGCCGCTGGCGCTGCGCTGGGCGAGCCGTCCGCGGCACGAGATCGAACAGGCCGCACCCGCGGAAGCGCCTGAACTCAGCGCCGCGCTGCAGCCGCCATTGGTGCTGGTGGTCGACGATTCGCTGACGGTGCGCAAGATCACGACCCGCTTGCTTGGGCGCGAAGGGTTCCGCGTCGAGAGTGCCAAGGACGGGGTCGACGCGCTCGAAAAGATGCACGACCTGGTACCGGACGTGGTCCTGCTCGACGTGGAAATGCCGCGCATGGACGGTTTCGAGCTGGCTCGCGTGATGCGCGCCGACGCGAGGCTGGGCGGGGTGCCGATCATCATGATCACCTCCCGCACCGCCGACAAGCATCGGAATCGCGCGCTGGAGCTGGGCGTCAACGCGTATCTCGGCAAGCCGTATCAGGAGCAGCAACTGCTCGATACGATCGCGGAGCAACTGCAGCAGGAGCCGGTCGCCCCGGCTTGAGCGAAGCGGCACGGGCGCACTTGCGCCCGTGCCGTGCCGGTCAGAGCTTGAGGGTGCCGAGATCGCCGCTTGCCAGCGCGGCGATCTTCACGTTGGCGACGCCGGGATTATTCTGAAAATCCCCCATGAGCTGCTTCGCCGCAGCGAGCCAATGCGCCTCACCCTTGGCAACCATGGCGGCGAGTCGCGCGTGATCGTGATTATCGAGCCAGTGTTCGTACGCGGCGACGAGTGACGGGAACAGCGCACGCCGCAAGCCGGACAGGTTTGCCAGATGGAAATGCAGCGATCCCGTCGCGTCGCGTTCGATCAGGGTGGGCAAGGTTACCAGGCAGTCGGCGAGATGATCCCGGATCGCGCGCGCGAGCAGTTCGGCATGGCGGGATTCGAGCCCCGCGAGCATGGCGGGCCAGTCGTCGCCGAGCAGGGATTCCGCGCGGGCCTCGCCGATTTCGTGAAGAATCATCGCCTCCGCCTCCGCCTCGGCCATGCGATCGAGAGCGCGGTCGATGTCATGCTCGAAATCGTAGTGCGAGAACGCACGGCCGAGCGCCGTGTCTTTTTCCTTCCACTGCCATTCCTCGTACTTGTTCCACAGCAGGCGGCGTACCGCGTCCATGCGCAGGAAGATGGCGCCGTTGCGCATCGCCGCCGGCGGCGCGATCAGGTCGCGCGCATACTCACAGCCGGCGACGAGCACCTGCACCCCTTCCCGCACTTCGGCGCGCCGCAGTTCGGCCAGCACGAAGTGGGGCTTGCGGAATTGCCCCAGCCCGCTGCTGTAGACCAAACCCTGCGGGATCAGCGCCCGGTTGACGTCGTCCGCCTCGAAAGGGTCGATTCCGCTCTCCGTCAGCGGGAGCCGCACGAAGTCCTCTTCCTCCACCGTGTTCCACAGGCTTTCCCGCGCATTGAGCCAATCGCCGAGATCGTCCTTGGGCAGGCGCGCGCCATAGGGCAGTTCCATCTCCCAGCGGTAGTACTCGCGCATCTCCAGCAGGAAGGTGCACATCGTCATGTCGCGCGCATGGCGGGCATCCGCGATCATGCAGTTCTTCTGCACCGTTTCGATGAGATCTGGGAGGCTGGCAATCATGGGACGCTCCGGTAAACAGCTTCAGGAATGAAGTGTACAAACAAAAACAGCCCGTTCAACCGGGCTGTTTCCAGGGGCATTGATGCCGCTGTCAATGGCGCCGGTTGGCGCCGAAGTAGTTGAGGTCCGCCCGCGAGCGCCGGCTCAGCTCGAAGCGCGCATCGCCGGCGAACTGCGGAGCGAGCTCACCGTAGACCTTGGTCGCCCAGGCCTTGTCGTTCAGCGCATCGGCGATCCCCTCCGCCCACCGCAGCCGTTCGCCGGGCTGGCTCAGGTGCGCACCACATTCCGCGTACCATTTCTTCAACGCGTCTGCAGGCAAGGCGAGACCTTTCAGGCGATCGATGAACTGGATGCAGGCGTCACCGCTGGTACACGAGGCCGCGGCCGCCGCGTAGAGCGCGTCGGCCTTGGCCTGATCGCCCATGCTGGCGTACAGGCGGCCGATATGGGTCAACGCGAAGTGATCCTTCGCCTCGCCGCGTGCGGCTTCCAGGATGCGCCCGGCTTCGGCGGTGTCCTGCAGCGCGGCGAAGCTCGCCTCCGCGAGTTTGGCACGATCGTATACGCTGCTGGCGGCCGGGTTGGCGTCCAGTTCGGCTTCGCGCGCCGCGAGATAGGCCCGTGACTTGGCGGCGCCGAACTCGCGATGGCGCAGATGCGCGGCGGAAACCACCAGATCCTTGAACGCGACGAAGTCGGTCGCGTTTTCGGCGGCCCGGTCGAGCAGGCGGCCCAGCCAGTCGGTGTCGTCGAGGTTCCGGTCCACCGCGAGCAACACCGGCTTGTAGCGGGAGAACTGATAGCCCGCACCGTCGAGCATCTTCTCGGCCGACTCGAGCAGCTTGGCGACGTAGAAGGAGTCTTCGAGCTCGACGCCGACGCGATCCGCCAGCGCAAGCAGCTGCTTGACGCTGGTCGCGTCCTTTTCCAGCTGCTGGAATTCGAGATACCGTGCATGGTTGGCCTGACGCTTCTCGAGCTTGGCCTGCACCCGGGTGAGGCGCTCGACGTCATCCGACAGATGTGTTTCCACCGCGGCGACGAGCTTCTGCATCTCGTCGAGCCCCGCCACAGCGTCTTCGGCCTTGTCGAGCAGCGCGGCCGCGCCCGGCTTGTCGCCCACCTGGGCAAGGCCCTCGGCCAGCTCGATGTACTCCCCCGTCGCACTCGCCAGTTCGCCGGCTTTCTGCAGCGCTGCCTGGGTGAACGCGGCGTCCCCCGCCTGGCGGGCCGATTCGATCAGCGTCTTGGCCGCGGCGAAATCTGCCGCGCCTGCCAGCGCGCGATCGTACAGGGACTTGGCGCGCGCGGGGTCGCCCAGGACCTTGCCGACCTCGCCGGCGAGCGCCAGCAGATCGGGTACGCTGGAGAACTTCTCTGCGGCCTTGTCGAAGATCGACGCCGCGTAATCCTTGTCGCCGACGCCCTCGGCGGCGGCCGTTGCCAGCTTGCCGTATTCGACCGCGCGCGCGACCTTGGCCTCCGCCTTCTCCAGCACTTTTTTCGCGAACGCGCCGTCGCCGACGACGCTCATCACGTTCTTCGCCAGATCGATGAGGGGATCGAGGTTGCTCGTTTCCTTCAGGGCTTTGTCGTACGCGCCGAGGGCGGCCGCCTTGTCGCCGAGGATCTTGAACTTCGCCTCGGCAAGGGCGATCTGCTCTTCCCCCGACATGCAGTAGTCTTCGGCGGTCTGCAGCAGTTCCTCCGCACGATCCTGTTCGCCAAGCGCCTTGTAAACGATGGCGCAGGCCGCGAGATCCTTGGTGAACTGGCAGTCATCCGCCACCCGATCCATCAGCTCCTTCGCGTAGGCCGCGTCGGCGGGCTCCTGCAAGGCTTGCATCGCGAGCGCGGCGTAGTCGGCACCACTGCTGCATTGCGCTTCCTGGGGGGATAGAGTGTCACGGGTGGCCATGGAATGATCTCCGAACGAAATGAGGGGGAAGATATGCCGATTCTCCGTCGGCGGCGAGCGTGCAGCCAATAAGTAATGTCGATGACGTGATTAGCGCTCGCGGACTGCGCGGAGATTTTTCGCCATCCCCCAGTGCGGCGAAGGCTCTAGAATGTCGCACGGGAGGTGTGCGCGCACAAATCTGTTAAAAATACATGCGTATCAGAATATACTAATCTTCTGCGATTGGACCACTGACGAATGGGGATCACCGTGATCAAACGCCTGTTACTTGCCGCAACCCTGATTGCCGGAACCGTCGGCTCTGCCGCCGCGGCAGCCTCGGCCGACGGCGCGAAGCTCTACGCGCGCAATTGCGCCGCCTGCCACGGCGAGAACGGCAACGGCGGGATCGGGGTGCCGCTGGCGCTGCCATCCTTCCAGGCGGGGATCAGCGACGACTACCTGCGCAAGACCATTCGTCTCGGCCGACCTGGCCGCGTGATGCCCGCCTTTACCTACCTGACGCCTCCCGAAGTCGACGCGATCGTCAGCCATGTCCGCTCCTGGCACAAGGGTACGCCGCCCAGCTTCCCGGCGACGCCGGTGGTAGGCGATGCGACGCGCGGCAAGCGCCTCTTCGCCCAGCATTGCGCGGCCTGCCACGGCGCGGACGGCGAGGGCGCCAAGGGAACCGGCGTCACCTTCTCCCGTCCGCGCGACCTTCCGATCATGGCGCCCGCGCTCCACAATCCCGGTTTTCTCGCCGCAGCCTCCGACGCGATGATCAAGGCGACGCTGATGAACGGCCGCGAAGGCACGCCGATGGTTTCCTTCCTCAAGCAGGGCCTGACCGAAAAGGACATCGACGATATCGTCAGCCACGTCCGCGCCTTCGAGAAGGTACCGCCATTGTACGAGGCCGCGGAATGGAAGGTGGAGCGGCCCGTGATCGCCATGGATTCGCCCTTCGACTTCAACACGACGGTGGAAAACGTCAAGCGCGCCGTCAACAACAACAACTTCTTCTACGGCCGGGTGCAGACGCTCGAGTATGCACTGACCGCGCCGGAGAACGAAAATCCGAAACAGGTCATCGTCTATTTCTGCAACATCAGCATGCTGAACCAGGCGCTTGCGATCGACCCGCGCGTGGGCATGTTCCTGCCCTGCCGCATCACGATCGTCGAGACCGAAGGGAAGGTGCGGGTGATGTCCGTCAACCCCAAGGTGCTGAGCCGGCTGTTCAACAATGCCGAGCTGCTCCGCCTGTGCGACGAGCTGGGCAAGAGCTACACCGCGATCATGGAGGAGGCGACGCTATGAGGAGGCTTTCGAAAATGGTGGCCGCCATTGCGCTCGGCATGCTGCTTACCGCGCCGGCCTTTGCGGCCGACCTGCTGATGGCACGTGTGAGCCGCATGTTCCCCGAAGCGATGACGCTGCTCCAGTCCGCGATCTCCAGCCGCGGCTACACGGTCACGCGCCTGCAGCAGGTGAACGAGAACCTCGAGCGGCGCGCCTTCAAGAGCGACATGTACCGCGTCGTGTACTTCGGCAAGCACGAGGAAGTGCGGCGCGCCACCGCCCGCAACCCCGAACTCATCCCCTTCCTGCCCTTGAACATCACGATCTTTGCGGAAGATGACGAAACCATACTCGTGGCGAGCCATCCGCAGACGCTGCGCGAGTTCTTCCCGGATCCCGAGCTGATTCCGCTGTTCGATCGCTGGGAGCAGGACATGGTCGACATCATGGATGAATTGCGCGAAGCGGATTGAGTGTGCGCCGCCGGTCCCGGTGCCGACTTTGGACCGGACCGGCCTGCCAGGGACCAGCACCGGAAACAGGAGCTTGCTCCGGGAACAACTTGGTCCAGGAGTGAAGCGCCGCACTCCCGCTTCGGTGTGTAGCGCTACAGCACGTAGCGCGCCAGGTCCTCGCGTGCGGCGAGCGCGGCGAGGCGGGCGCCGACGATCTTGGCGTCGATCACATGCTCGCCGGTCGTGTGCCCGGCGTCGAAGGAAATGTCCTCGAGCAGTTTTTCCATCACGGTGTGCAGCCGCCGCGCACCGATGTTTTCGGTGCGCTCGTTGACCTCGAACGCGATTTCCGCGATCCGGCGGATGCCGTCTTCCGTGAACCGGAGCGTGACGCCCTCGGTCGCGAGCAATGCCTCGTACTGGCGGGTGAGACAGGCGTCCGTCGCGGTGAGAATCCGTTCGAAGTCCTCCACGGACAGCGCCTGCAACTCGACCCGGATCGGCAGCCGGCCCTGCAGCTCGGGGATCAGATCCGACGGCTTGGAGAGATGGAAGGCGCCGCTGGCGATGAACAGGATGTGATCCGTCCGCACCATGCCGTACTTGGTCGATACGGTCGTGCCCTCGATCAGCGGCAGCAGGTCGCGCTGCACGCCCTGGCGTGACACGTCGCTGCCGTGGGTCTCGCTGCGGGTCGTGATCTTGTCGATCTCGTCGAGGAACACGATGCCGTTCTGCTCCACCGCCTCGAGCGCCTGCTGCTTCGTCTCCTCGTCGTTGATCAGGCCGCCGGCCTCCTCCTCGGTCAACAGCTTCATCGCCTCGCGAACCTTCAGCTTGCGGCGCTGGCGGCGGCCCTGGCCGAGGTTCTGGAACATGCCCTGCAACTGCTGAGACAGGTCTTCCATGCCCGGTGGCGCGAAGATCTCCATGCCGGGGCTGATCGCGGCGAGTTCGATCTCGATTTCCTTGTCGTCCAGCTGTCCTTCCCGCAGCATCTTGCGGAAGCGCTGGCGTGCGGCGCCGTCTTCGCGCGCCGGCTGCGGCTCGCCGAAGCCGGTACTGCGGGGCGGCGGCAGCAAGGCGTCGAGAATGCGTTCCTCTGCAAGCTCCTCGGCGCGGAACTGCACCCGTGAGGTCGCCTGCTCGCGCATCTGCTTGACCGCGGTCTCCATCAGGTCGCGGATGATCGTATCGACGTCGCGGCCGACGTAGCCGACCTCGGTGAACTTGGTCGCCTCGATCTTGATGAAGGGCGCGTTGGCGAGCCGTGCGAGGCGGCGCGCGATTTCGGTCTTGCCGACGCCGGTCGGGCCGATCATGAGGATGTTCTTGGGCGTGATCTCCTGGCGCAGGGGCTCGCCCACCTGCTGACGCCGCCAGCGATTGCGCAGGGCGACGGCCACCGCGCGCTTGGCCGCGGCCTGGCCGACGATGTGCTTGTCGAGTTCGTGGACGATTTCCTTGGGCGTCATGGGGCGGGATCTGCTCGGCGGATTGGAGGCGACGCGGGCATCCTGTTCACAGGGTCTCGATCACGTGGTTCTGGTTCGAGTAGATGCAGACGTCACCCGCAATGGTGAGGCTCTTCCTGACGATTTCAAGCGGCGGCAGATCGGTGTTTTCGAGCAATGCACGCGCCGCGGATTGGGCGAACGCACCGCCCGAACCGATCGCCGCGATGCCGAACTCGGGCTCGAGCACGTCGCCGTTGCCGGTGATGATGAGCGAGTGTTCGCGGTCGGCCACGGCCAACATCGCCTCCAGCCGCCGCAGCATGCGATCGGTCCGCCAGTCCTTTGCAAGCTCGACCGCGCTGCGCATGAGGTGTCCGGCGTGCTTGTCCAGCTTGGCCTCGAAACGCTCGAAGAGGGTGAACGCGTCGGCGGTGCCCCCCGCAAAACCCGCAAGCACCTTCTCGTGGTAGAGACGGCGCACCTTGCGTGCGGTCGATTTGATGACGATGTTGCCGAGCGTGACCTGGCCGTCGCCGCCAAGCGCGACGTCGTTGCCACGGCGTACGGAAAGGATGGTCGTGCCGCGATACTGTTCCATGGGCGGATTATAGATGAGGCTCGATACGGGACGCCGGCGCTTGCCGCAGCCAACGCCAGAGGCGGCGCAGCATCCACAGCGTGAGCGCCATGAACGCGGCGAGTGCGCCGAGAAAGATCAGCGGATGGGTGAACGCAAGCCACAACCCGCCGCCGAGCAGCGTCTCCTCACCGAACGAAGCGGCAGCGTTGCTGACCGGCTCGGGCGAGGTATTGATCAGCGCGCGCGTGCCGGATTTCGCAACATGACTGCCGGCGGCGAAGGTCCCGCCCAGGAGCGCGGCGACGAGCTGCATCGCCGCCCCGCTCTCGCCGAAGAAGGCCGCGGCGAGTGCCGCCCCGGCCGGGATGCGGATGAAGGTCTGGATCGCGTCGGACGCACTGTCGAGCCAGGGAATCTTGTCGCCGATGAATTCCGCCAATGCGAGCAAGCCGCTCACGCCGATCACCAGGGGGTGCGAGAGCACTTCGAGCGAGGCGGGCAGATCGAATCCGCCGTAGCGGCCGGCGAGGCCCAGGATCAATATGACGGCGTACAGCCGCAGGCCGGCGCCCCACGCCACCGCCGCGGCGAGCGCGGCCTCGGCGATGAGCGCCTCGTTCATCAGTTGCGGTGATGCGGAACGAGCTGCGTCAGCTGGTCGATGCCCATGACGCGGAAGAGTTCGTGGATGAGCGCGTTGTGGCCGCGCAGGGTGATCGTCTTGCCGCTGCTCAGCCCCTGCATCAGAACGCTGATGAACTGGCCGACGCTTTCGTAATCGATGCGGGTGACGCGCGACAGATCGACGACGACGTCGTCGTGCGCGGCGGCGTGATCGCCGAACTGCCGCAGCGCCTCCGCGTTCGCCGGCGCGATTTCTCCGGAGAGATGCAGGGCGTCGTCGGCGGGTTCGTCGGGCTTGCCCTGGATCACTTCGGCCGCCTGGACGTCCACCCACGAGGGCGGCGAGACCTCGAAATGGACCGCGTAACCGACCGCGAGATCCTCGAAATCGTCGTGGTGTCCCAGCGTCTGATGCAGCTCCAGCAGCAGGAGCCAGTGGGCGGCACGGCTGTGCGTTGCGCGAGTCAGGTCTTCCAGCAGCGCGATCAGGCGCTCGACGCCGCTGATGCGCAGCTTGCGCCCGGTTTTGCGCGCGGCCGCGAGAATGTGCACGCAATCGTCCGCGCCGGCCTCGTCGACCATCGCGATACGAGAGAAATCGATCTGGATGACATCGTTCGCCGCCGCCGCGGCCACGCCTTCCCGCAAGTCCGAGGCGGCTTTTCGATCGAGCAGGCCGGGCAACTCCAGCGTTGCCGTCTGGGTCTGCGGAGCGGCACCGGGCGCCGCGCTGCCGGCCCGCGGCTGCCAGATCGGCGGAGAGGTCTCGAAGCGTACCGCGTAGTCGACCGCAAGCTGCTCGAACTCCCGTTCGCGATCCTGGAGGCTGAAAAGATCGAACAGCATGTGCCAACCGCGGCGATCGCCGGCGTCCAGCGTGTCCATGAGGAGGCGCTCGGCGCTTTTGGTCTGGCCGCTGGCGTACAGGATCGCCGCCTCGTCCACCGACGATTGTGGCGCACCGCTTGCCTCGTCGACCACGATGGCGCCCATGCCCATGCCCAAGGTCATGCCCAGCGTCGGTGTCGGCTCGGTGGGCGGTTCCTGGGTCCGGCCCGCGCCCCTCGCGGCTTTTGGCGTGGGAGCGGGTTTGTCCTTGTCCTTGCCCTTGCGGAAAAACGGTAGAGCCACGGAAATTATGCGAGTATCATATCAAAGGAGGCGAATGTCTAATACTAGCGTGCCCACGCCGGCCCGGCAACAGCCGCCACGGCTGCGAGGGCGACCACGATTGCCGGTCCCGCAGGCCAGTCGAATGCGGCGGAGGCGGCCAGTCCGGCCGCATAAGCTGCCGCCCCGAGCCCCCATCCCGCGACCAAGGCCCGGCGCGGCGGCAGCCCGCGTACCGCCAGTGCGGGCAGGACGAGGCTTGCGAACACGAGATACACGCCGATCAGCTGTACCGAGGCGGTGATCGCCAAGGCAAACACGAGATAGAAGCCAAGATCCCGCAGACGCGCGCCGTGCCAGGCGAGGAAGGCCAGCAGGACGCCATACAGTCCGGCGATCGGGAGGACTTGCGCGGGGCCAGCCCAGAGGATCTGGCCGGAAAGCAGCGCCGTGAGATGTTCGCCACCCCCCGGATCGCCCGCCAGCAGCAAGGCGGTGAGACTGGCCGCGACGACGAAGGTCGAGCCGATCAGTGCCTCCTGCAACTGCGGCCTGCGCCGTTCGCGGGTTGCCAGCAGCGCGGCGCCACCCAGCGCGGTGGCGGCGGCCGCGAACTGGGTCGGCCAGCCCTCGTCTGCGAGACCCAGCGCATGGGCGGCGACGACGCCGAGAACCGCGAGCTGCGCCACGGCGAGGTCGAGAAAGATGACGCCGCGTGCCAATACGCGGCGCCCGAGAGGCACGTGGGTGGCAAGCACCACCAGGCCCGCGACGAAAGGCCAGGCCAGAAGCCCTGGATCGATCGGGGCGGCGTTCACCGCGCCGCTCCGAGGAGCTGGTCGAGCGTGTCGTCGAACAAACCGAACAGATCGTTCGCGCGTGCATTGCCGCCCACGGTGTACGGGAGCGCCAGTGCGGGAATGCCGGCCCGTGCGGCGAGCCAGTCCGCCGGACGGGGATTCTGGTAGGCGGCCCGGAGCACCATGCGCGCCGGCTTGGCCTGCAACTGCGTCGCGACCCGCGCCAGGTGGGTGACCGACGGTTCGATGCCGGGACGAGGTTCCAGTCTCGCGACTTCGGTCATTTCCAGCCAGGCGAGCAGATAGCTGAACGACGGATGCTGTACGGCGACGGCCATGCCGCGGAGCGGTACGGCGCGTGCCTGCCAACGAACAAGCGCCGCCTCCCAGCGCACCGAGAAGTCATCCCACCGTGCCCGGTACGCCACGGCACGTGCCGGATCGATCTCTGCCATGCGCGCTGTAAGCGCGGCGCCCACCTTGGCGATGTTGCGCGGATCGGTGTGGAGGTGCGGGTTGCCGTCCGCGTGCACGTCACCTTCGGTGCGGTCGATGCGAGCGGGTACTTCACGTAGCGTAACGAAACGGGCGGCTTCGAAATGGCCCGGCCGGCCGGGTTGCACGCTGGCGTTACCGGCCTCGCGCAGCAGCACCGGCAGCCAGCCCGCTTCGAGGCCGGCCCCCGTACACACCAGCAGATCGGCGCGCCGCATCTGCGCGATCAGGCTGGGGCGCGCTTCGATCCGATGCGGATCCTGGTGCGCCGTCGTGGCGGCGTAGACACGGACGTCCGCGCCACCGATCTCGCGTGCGAGCGCCGCCCATTCCGGTTCGCAGGCGAAGATGCCGAGTGCCGCGTGGACGGACACGGGTGAGCAGAGAAGAAGGAAGAGGGTGATGAGCCGTTTCATGTTCGCTCCTCAGAACGTGTGCGCGCCGTGCGCGCCCAGGCTGTGGATGTACTGCACGAACCACTGGTTCTCGCGCGTGTCCTCCATCGACCGGTCACGCGAGTACTGCACGCGCAGGCGTGAGAACTCCGACGGCGAGTAGTCGAGCATCAGGGAATGGCGGACCGGCCGGTAGTCCGTCACCGGCAGCGAGGCACTGTTGGCCCCGAGATCGACCGAGCCGGGATCGAGGCGGTCGTAGCGGTAGCCGGTACGCCAGCGCGGCATGAACTGGAGCACGCCCTGCGCGTAGAAGCCCGACTGGGTGGCCGCATAGTCGCCGGTCATCCCGCCGCTGCATAGCGAGGGTTCGAGCGGATCTAGATCGTCGCAGCCGAGTTGGCCCGTTTCCTCGCGGCGGAAATACTCGGCGGCGAAGCTTGCGTTCCGCGCGCGTGCGTTGCCGCCGGGCGCCCATTTCCAGACGAAATCGGCGATCCAGGTCTTGCTTGCACCGGTGAACCGGGTTTCGGTTTCCGCCCCGTCGAGGTCTTCCAACTCGCCCTCGCGATTGCGCGCCTTCGCGTGGAGATACGACAACCCGGCGCGCCAGCTGTGGGAAATGCCGGCATCGCCGCCGAGGTGGCCGAACAGCGCGTAGCTGCCGGCGCCGTTCCTGTTTCGGTTGGTGCCCGGGTACTCGGCGCCATGCCCCGCTTCCGCGCCAAACTCCATGAACAAATCGGTCGGCGCGACCCACTTGAGCTGCAGGCCGTCGTTGCCGTAGGCCTCGCCGAACAGCACGCGGTACATGAGATTGTTGTCGGCGAAATCCCATGCATGCGGATGGCGTACGTTCTGGTAGCCGATGCCGGACAGAAAGCGGCCACCCTTCAGCGAGATGCCATGGCCGAGGCTCGTCGTCTGGAACCATGCCTCCTCGATCTCGACTTCCTCATCGACGAGCGCAAGATTGAAGTAGCCGTTGAAGTACGGGTCGACGCTCGCCGACATTACGAACTCGGTGTGATCGAGCGAGAAGCCGCGCGGCAGCCCATGGCCGTGGCCGGCGGGCAGGAAACCGCTGATCGCACGGTGTTCGACGTCGTCGAGGTGTGCGTAGCGTCCTTGCAGGATGAGTGAAATATCGGGATTGAAGGATCGGCCGGCAGGGCGCGGCGCGGCCGCTGCCATTTGGGGGGTGGCTAGGGCAGCTGCTTCGGCCGCCCGCAAGCGCGCTTCCAAGGCCTGGATGCGGGTTTCGTAGGTGGCTTTCAGTTCGTGCAGTTCGGTGCGCAGCGCGTCGAGTTCGGTGTCGGCCTGGGCCGGAAAGGCGGACGCCATCGCGGCCGCCAATAGGGCGGTTCGTAGCATGGGAAAACTCCATCGGAAATGGGAACATTGCCGGCAGCCGTGCAGCCACCGGATTCAGGTTCGGATTTCAGATGGAGGCGGGCGGCGCACGGGCGTGCGTCCAGCGGACGAGTCCGGCCGCAGGCGGCACCGCATCGGTGGCGGTGGCGGCTGCTAGGCGTGCGGGTTCGGCGGGCAGGTGGAGAACCGCTGCCGGGGCTGCGCTGCCGAGATGTGCCTGGGCGACGCACATTTCACAGACGGGGTCGGGCAGCGCGGGATCTTCACCCTGAAGATGGGTGAGGGTATGGGCGAACGCCGCTGCTTGACCAAACAGCAGGGTCAGGACAAACAGCCAGGGAAGCAGGCGGCGCGACGACATGGCGCGCATTCTACTTGTGCGGACGCGGTTCGACCGGGGGCACGGGATCGTAACCATGGTCGCAGCCCGGGCGGCAGCGTCCGATGCGCCGCGCGGCGAGCCAGCTGCCTTTCAGCGCGCCGTGTTTTTCGATGGCTTCCTTGCCGTATTCCGAGCAGGTCGGCAGATAGCGGCATTGCCGTCCCAGCCAGGGCGAGAGCGCCAGCTGGTAGATGCGGATCGCACCGACGAGAATTTTTTGCGCGACGTTCACGGCGTCGTCGCGGCCGGGCGGGAGACCGCGCCCGAGAAGTCTTCCAGCAGCTTGGCGACGAATGCGGGATCGAGATCGCGGACGATGAATACGAAGCGGCTGCGGTGATCGGCGTCCGGCCACGCGTCGAGCCGAACCTCGGGATACAGCAGATGCCGGACGCCGTGCAGCACGACGGGCCGGGGCTCGCCCGCGATGTCGACGATCGCCTTGAAGCGCAGCAGGTTCTCGGCACGGAACGAGACCAGCATCGATAGCGCCGCCTGCAGGCCGCCGCGATCGATGGGCGTGTCGAAAACGATCGAGAATGCCTGAACGCGCGCGTCGTGGCGTTCTGCGCGCACCGGGCTGCCACGCCCGGCCCCTGCGGAACGGTAGCGCTGCGGCTTCAGCCAGCGCATCGTCTGCATCGATCCGGTTTCGGCGTTCCATAGTCCCAGGTTCCGGATCGCGGCCGGATCGATCTCGCCGTGCGTTACCACCACGACGTCGGCGCCCGGGTTCAGCGCGGCCAGCCGTTCGCGCAGAAGCGCCTCCTGTTCCGGGGAGGCGAGGTCGGACTTGGTCAGCAGCAGACGGTCGGCGACCGCCACTTGCTTGACCGCCTCGAAATGTTCGTCGAGCTGCGTCATGCCAAAAACGGTGTCGACCGTGGTGACCACGCCGTCGAGACGGAAACGTGCGCGTATCCAGTTGTCGAGCAGCAGGTTGCCGAGCACCGGCGCCGGGTCGGCGATGCCGGTGGTCTCGATGATGACCCGCTCGAAGGGCGGAATCTCGCCCTTCTGCCGGGCCATCCACAGGTTCTTCAGGGTCGGCGACAGGCTGCCGGAGATCGTGCAGCAGACGCAGCCGCCAGACAGCAGCGCGATCGGCCCTTCCATCTTCTGCAGCAGCTGGTGGTCGAGCGCGACCTTGCCGAATTCGTTCATCAGGATCGCGGTGCGCGGCAGCACGCGGACCAGGTGATTCAGCACCGTGGTCTTGCCGCTGCCCAGAAAGCCCGTGAGCAGGGTGACCGGGATGGGGTCGTCTTGCGTCGGCATTACTTCGGCTTGAGGCAGGATGCGGTGGCGTGCGGTGGACGTCCGCGGCGGTTCCGGCGGATGGACCTGATGGCGGAGCGGGCGGCGCCAGAAGCCATTGACGGGGCAGCGCGCCGGCGACGATTCATGATGGGTGCTGCCAGGCTCAGGCGCGCAGTTTTTCCAGCTTTTCGTGGCGTTCCTGCGCCTCGATCGAATACTCGGCGGTAGGGCGCGCCAGCAGGCGCGGAACGCCGATCGGTTCGCCGGTCTCCAGGCACCAGCCGTATTCGCCGGCGGCGATGCGGTCGAGTGCGGCGTTGATCTTCTTCAGCAGCTTGCGTTCGCGGTCGCGCACCCGTTGCTCGAGCATGTGTTCCGTTTCCACCGTGGCGCGATCGTTGGGATCGGCGAAGGTCTCGTTTTCCTTCAGGCTTGCTTCCGTGTCGGCGGCGTTGTCGAGCATCTCCGCGCGCAGGGCTTCGAGCCGGGCGCGAAAGAATGCGAGCTGGTCGGCATTCATGTAGCTGGAGGCGGGCATTTTCAGCAGCTTGGCTTCGGTGAGGCGTTCGGGCGAGGCAGGCATCGGGGGCGCTCCTTGGAAGCAAACGAGAGATAATCTCGACGTCGGGGAGGCCGACGTCGAAGGGGCAGTCTGAACGTCGGGCGCGAAAGGTGCAAGCCGGCAGGGTTGTGCGCCGGTCGCCGAACACACGTCGAACACAAGATCATTCCAACATGAAACGCTGTCAGAGCCTGTTGATCATCCTTGCGCTGCTGCTGGGCGGTTGTGGCCGCGAGTCGGGCGCGCCACCCGCGGACGTCCGCACCGTGCGCGCCGAGCAGGTGGCCGCCACCCTCGCCGCCGGCGGCGCGCGCTACGCCGGCGAGGTGCGGGCGCGACACGAGACGGTGCTGGCCTTTCTCGTACCGGGACGCATCGCTTCGCGCGAGGTCGACGTCGGCACGCCCGTGAAGACCGGCCAGCTCATCGCCACGCTCGACCCCGCGGACTATGCGCTCGCCGTGCGCGCGGGCGAGGCGCGGCTGACGGCGGCGGAGACCGAAGCGGCGCTTGCACAACAGGATCTCGCCCGGTTCACGAAGCTGCGCGCGGAAAACTTCATCTCCCAGGCGGAGCTCGACCGGCGCCGCACCACGACGGATGCGGCGCAGGCACGCGTGCGGCAGCTGCGCGCCGAGCTCGCGCAGCAGGTCAACCGGCGTTCCTACACTCGGCTGACCGCCCCGCACACCGGCGTCATGACGGCGATCGACTTCGAGGCGGGCCAAGTGGTCGAGGAAGGGCAGCCCCTCGCGCGACTGGCGCGCGGCGGTGAGGAGGAAATCCGGATCGACGTTCCCGAGAATGCCGTCGCGGCCCTGCGCGCCGCGGAAAGCTTCACCGTGCGCCTGTGGGCGCTGCCGGATCGGACCTACGCCGGCCGGCTGCGCGAACTCTCGCCCATGGCCGACGCCGCGAGCCGTACCTACAGCGCACGCATCAGCCTGCTGCAGCCCGACGCCGCGGTGAGACTCGGCATGACCGCGACCGTCGAAGCGGCTCCCACAGAGGCGGCGGCGCTCTCGGTTCCGCAGAGCGCCCTGTTCCGCGTGAACGGCCAGCCCCAGGTCTGGGTCGTCGACCGCGAGCGCGGCGAGGTGGCCGCGCGCAGCGTAGAGATCGGTGCACTCGCCGGCGACCGCGCGGCGATCGCGGCGGGCCTTGCCAGCGGCGAATGGGTCGTGACCGCGGGCGTGCACAAGCTGGCGCCGGGCCAGCGCGTTCGCGTGATGCAGCCATGAGCGAACCCCGCTTCGTCCCCGGGCGCGGGAACCTCTCGCGCTGGGCGATCGAGCATCCGGCCCTGCTGCGGTTCTTCATCGTGCTGGTGCTGCTGCTCGGTGCCCGCGCGTACACGCTGCTCGGCCAGGCCGAGGATCCGCCATTCACCTTCAAGACCATGCTGGTCCAGGCGCAGTGGCCCGGCGCCACTGCCGCGGAGGTGTCCGAGCAGTTGACCGAGCGCATCGAGAAGAAGCTGCAGGAGATGCCCGAGATCGATTTCGTGCAGAGCTACGCCAAACCGGGCGAAACGGCGCTCTTCATCAACCTGGAGGAACACGTCCGGGGGCGCGACGTCGCCGAGGCGTGGTACCAGATCCGCAAGAAGATCGGCGATCTCGCACCGGAACTGCCGGCCGGCGTGCACGGGCCGTTCTTCAACGACGAGTTCGGCGACACCTTCGGTTCGATCTACGCATTCACCGGAGACGGCTTTTCGCGCGCCGAGCTGCGCCGCGTCGCCGAAACGGCCCAGCGCGAGGTGCGCAGGCTGCCCGACGTCGGGAAGGTTGAACTGTTCGGCATCGTCCCCGAGAAGCTCTACATCGAGATACCGGCGCAGAAACTCGCCGGTCTTGGGCTGACGCCCCGGCAGATCATGCAGGCGGTCCGGGAGCAGAACGAGGTCGTGGCCAACGGCCGGATCGAGAACGACGTGCTGTCGATACCATTGCGTACGACGGGCGGCTACGACGACGTGTCGCGCCTGCGCGAGACCGTGATCCGCGCGGGCGGGCGCAGCCTGCGGCTGGGCGACATCGCCGAGGTGACGCGGCGCTATCAGGATCCCCCCGCGGCCGAGGTCCGCTCGCAGGGTGAGCCGGCCGTGCTGCTCGGCGTCTCGCTGGCGGAAGGCGGCGACGTGCTGGCGATGGGGCGCGCGGTCGCCGCCGCAATGGAGGCGCTGCAGAAAACGCTTCCGGTCGGGCTGGAGATCGAGCAGATCCACGATCAGCCCAGCATCGTCCGGAGCGCAGTGGGCGTCTTCATGAAGGCCTTCGCCGAGGCGCTCGCCATCGTGCTGGCGGTGACCTTCCTTGCCCTGAAGTGGCGCGCGGGGCTGGTGGTGGCGCTGTCGATTCCGGTCGTGCTGGCGATCACCTTCGCCACCATGTGGCTGCTCGACATCGACCTGCACCGCATTTCCACCGGCGCGCTCATCATCGCGCTCGGCCTGTTGGTGGACGACGCGATCATCGCGGTCGAGATGATGGCGCACAAGCTCGAATCCGGCTGGGGACGTTTCGAGGCCGCGACCTACGCGTTTCATTCAACGGCCTTTCCCATGCTCACCGGCACGCTCCTGACCGCCGCGGCGTTCCTGCCGATCGCGCTCGCGAAATCGACCGTGGGCGAATACACCTTCGCCATCTTCGCCGTGACGACGATCGCGCTCCTGTCCTCGTGGCTGGTCGCGGTGATCGTCACGCCGTATCTGGGGCACGCGCTGTTGAAACCCACGCCGCATGCCGGCGATGAACATGCGGTGTACCTGACGCCCTTCTACCGGCGCTTCCGCGCGGCGGTGACATGGTGCGTGAGCCATCGCTGGACCGTGATCGCGCTCACCGTACTGGCGCTCATCGTCGGCGTCGCTGCGATGCAACGCGTCGAGAAACAGTTCTTCCCCGCGTCCGACCGGCTCGAGATCCTGGTCGAGATGTGGCTGCCCGAAGGGGCGTCGTACGAAGCGACCCGGGCCGAGGCGATCCGGCTCGAGACCTCCCTGAAACAGGATGCGGACGTCGCGCACGTCCTCAATTACATCGGGCAGGGCGCGCCGCGCTTCGTGCTCGCGCTCGACCAACGGCTCGCCAATCGGAACTTCGCCCAGCTGGTGGTGATCGCGCGGGACGTCGAGGCGCGCGAGCGTGCGCTGGCGCGCATCCACCACCTGTTCGAGACCGACTTCCCCAACGTGCGCGGCCGCGCGGTGCGCTTCGAGTACGGGCCGCCGTCGGGTTATCCGGTGCTGTACCGCCTGTCGGGCGGCGACGTTCCACGCCTGAAGGCCGAGGCGGAGAAGCTGCGAGCCATACTCGCGGCGGAGCCGCGGGTGACGGCGGTCAACATGGACTGGAACGAGCAGTCGCTTGCGGTCACGGCGCGCCTCGACCAGGACAAGATCAAGGCGATGGGACTCAGTTCGGAGGAGCTTGCCGGCCTTGCGGCGCTGCAACTGACGGGCGCCACGGTGACGCAGTTCCGCGAGGGCGATCTGCTCATCGACGTGGTGCTGCGCACACCACGGGACGAGCATCGCGCGGTCGACGCGCTGGCGTCGCTGCCCGTCGGCCGCTTCAATGGTGCCAGCGTGACGTTGGGCCAGGTCGCCACCATCGAGCCGACCTTCGAGGACGGCGTGATCTGGCGGCGCGACCGGTTGCCGACGATCTCCGTGCGCGGCGATCCCGTCGGCAGTACGCAGCCGGCGACCGTCATCCAGGCGATCGCGCCGCAAGTGGAGGCGTTCCGCGCCCAGCTGCCGGCCGGTTTCCGTCTTGAGGTCGGCGGTCCGGTCGAGAGCAGCGCGCGGGCGAATGCGGCGATCGGCGCGTCGTGGCCATTGATCGTGATCACCACGCTGACGCTGCTGATGCTGCAGCTCGGCAGCTTTTCGCGCTCGATGATGGTGGTGCTGACCGCCCCGCTCGGCCTCATCGGCGTGGCGATCGCGCTCCTCGTGAGCGGGCGGCCGATGGGCTTCGTCGCGCTGCTGGGCATCATCTCGCTCGCCGGCATGATCATGCGAAACTCCGTGATTCTGGTCGACCAGATCCGACAGGATCTCGCGCGCGGGCTCTCGCAATGGGATGCCGTCGTCGAATCCACCGTCCGGCGCATGCGGCCGATCGCGCTCACCGCGGCGGCGGCGGTGCTGGCGATGATTCCGTTGTCGCGCTCGATATTCTGGGGTCCGATGGCGGTGTCGGTGATGGGCGGACTGATCGCCGCGACGTTCCTCACCCTGTTCTTCCTGCCCGCGCTTTACGTCGCCTGGTTCCGCGTACGGCCGGCCTGACCGGTGTTACATTGCGAGAAACGGAGGTGAACATGAGGATGATGGCAGCTGTGCTGGCTCTGCTGCTCGGCGGATGCACCGGGCTTCAATCCGCGGATCCGGCTTCGCCCCGTTACGCCTACGCCACGGGCTGGACGGCCGAGCTCCACCGGCCGTTGACGATTGCGCCCGGCGCGGCCACGGTGCGGCTCCAATACGGCGCCATCGTGCAGCGAAACAGCGTGCAGGAGTGGGATCCGTTCTGCATCGTCGAGATCGATACCGTGCGCGACGAGCCCCAGGTTGTGCGGCCCGGCCGCTTCGAGGTGTGGCGGGTGCGGCGCAGCGTCAATCCGGTGACGGCGCGGGCAGCGTCGGGGTTCGTGCAGACGCACCTCGCCCGGGACGATGGCGGGCCGAGCTTCCTCTACTTCATCACCGAGTTTCGCCTGCGCGATCCGGATCAACCCGCGTTGCGCGGCATGCGCTGCGCGTGGGACCAGATGGTCCCGAGCCGCCGCATGCTGATGCGTCATCTCACCCTCGAAGAGATCCAGCATGCGCTCGGCGGCTGGATCACCCTGATTCCTCCGAAGGAGAGCTTGTGAAACCTGCAGACACCCGCATCAAACCGGACAGCAAGGTGAAGCTGTCGAAATGGGATCCGGACGACACCGAGATCATCGGCGGCGACAAGTCCGACGCACGTGAATTGCTCGAGACCTACCGTGCCCGGCTCGAGGCAATGCAGGAGCTTCTGTATGCGGAGGGCCGGCACAAGCTGCTGGTCGTGCTGCAGGCGATGGACACCGCCGGCAAGGACTCGACCATCCGGCACGTGTTTCAGGGCGTCGATCCGCTGGGAGTGAGGGTGGCGAGCTTCAAGGCGCCAACCCCCCACGAGCTGGCGCGCGACTACCTCTGGCGGGTGCATCATCACGTGCCGGGCGCGGGGGAGATCGCCATCTTCAACCGCTCGCACTACGAGGACGTGCTGGTGACGCGGGTCAACGGCTGGATCGACAAGGACGAGTGCAAGCGGCGGTACCGGCACATCAACGACTTCGAGCGCATGCTTGCGGAAACCGGGACGACGATCCGCAAGTTCTATCTGCACATTTCGAAGGACGAGCAGAAAAAGCGCCTTGAGGAGCGCCGCGACGATCCGGAAAAACAATGGAAATTCCAGCCCGGAGATCTTCCGGTCCGCGCGCGCTGGGACGACTACATGGACGCCTACGAGGACGCACTGGCTGCAACGAGCACCGAACACGCGCCGTGGCACGTGATTCCGGCCAACAGCAAGCTGGCGCGCAACCTCATGGTGTCGAGCCTGCTGATCGAGACGCTGGAAGGCCTGAAGATGCGCTACCCGGAGCCGGCGCCCGGCATCGCCGACATCCGGATCGATTGAGCTTTCTTAGGATTTCTTGCGGGCGCGCGGGTGTGCCTCGTCGTACACCCGCGCGAGGTGCTGCCAGTCGAGGTGCGTATAGACCTGGGTGGTGCTGATGCTCGCGTGGCCGAGCATCTCCTGCACCGCACGGAGGTCGCCCGACGATTGCAGCACGTGGGTCGCGAATGCGTGGCGCAGCATGTGCGGATGAAGATGCTGCCCGATCCCTGCCTGGCGTGCCCAGCGATCGAGGCGCAGCTGGATGCTGCGCATGCCGAGGCGCTCGCCCCGCCGGCTGACGAAGAGCGCGGCCGTGTTGCGCGCAAGCGCCTGACGCAGCGGCAGCCAGGCCGCCAGCGCGTCGCGCGCCTGCCGGCCGACCGGCACGACCCGCGTCTTGCGCCCCTTGCCGGTGGCCTTGGCCTCGCCGGCTTCCAGATCGACGTCGGTGAGGTCGAGACCGGCGAGTTCGGCCAGCCGCAGGCCCGACGAATAGAACAGCTCCGCCATTGCGCGATCGCGCGCTGCGAGTGCAGCGTCGCCCTCGGCGGGGTTCGTGGCGTCGAGCAGTTGGGCGCAGGCATCCGGGGACAGGATCTCGGGCAGCGCCTTGACTGCTTTGGGCGGGCGCAGGCCGGTGCAGGGGTTGCTCGTAAAACCGAGGCGGCGGCAGGCGAAGGTGTAGAAGCCGCGCCAGCTCGACAGTTGTCGCGCCAGGCTCGCGGCGGCGAGATTCGCACCGCGCAGCCGGACGATGGCGCTGCGAATGTCCGTGGCGGTGAGCTCCGCGAGCGGCTTGCCGGGGGTCAGTGTGGCCAGATTCCCGAGGTCGCGCCGATAGGCCTCGATCGTATGCGGCGAGAGCCGGCGCTCGGCCGCGAGGTGCCGCAGGTATTGCGCGACCGGGTCCATCGATTGCCTCAGCCGTGCATGCGCTGGAGCGCCGCACCGATGAGCTGTCCGAGACGTTCGAGATAGAGCGTGCCCATGCCCGGGTAGAAGCGCTTCGCCTCTTCCGACGCGAGGACCAGCAGGCCGATCGGTGCGGCATTCGCCGCCGGACGCAGCGGAATGCTCGCGAAGGCGCGCAGATGGGGCGCCATCTCGCCGAACCAGGCCGAGGCGTCTGGGATCGCGAGCGGGCCGCACGCGGGTTGGGTCATCGCGGCCACCCCATCAAGCGTGGCTTGCGTGACGGGCTCGTTGAGACCCGCCACGTCGCCCGCCGGCAGGTTCCACGCGCGTAACGCGTGATGCGGTACCGCGAAACCCTCGCGCAGGTGCAGCGCCAGCGCGGCGACGAGTTCCTGCGGCGTGGACGAGGCGAGCAAGGCCAGGGCGAGCGCATGCAGCTTGTCCGAGATCGCATCGTTCTCCTCGCCGAACTGGATCAACTCGGCCAGCTTGTTCTCCAGCAACCGCACCTTGTCGCGCATCGCGATCAGTTGGCGTTCGCTCATCGACACGGCGTGGGTGCCGTGCGGATGCGGGATATGCAGCTCCGTCAGCAGGCCGGGGAAATCGTTGAAGAAGTTCGGATGCCGGGTGAGGTAGTCGGCAACGTCCTGCGGCTCGGGGGATGCGGGTCGGGTGTCCATCAGAGTTCTATTTCTCCTTCAAATACGGTGACGGCCGGCCCCGTCATGTGCACCGGGTGGCCGGCGCCGGCCCATTCGATGACGAGATCGCCGCCGCGCGTGTGCACGTGGACGGGGCTTGCCAACCAGCCCTGCCGGATGCCGGAGACGGCGGCGGCGCATGCGCCGGTGCCGCACGCGAGGGTCTCGCCGGCGCCGCGCTCGTACACCCGCAGGCGGATGTCGTGCGGCGTGAGCACCTGCATGAATCCGGCGTTGACGCGTTGCGGAAAGCGCGAATGCGATTCGATCGCGGCGCCGAGGATATCCACCGGCGCATGATCGAGATCGTTCACCCGCAGCACCGCATGCGGGTTGCCCATCGAGACCACCGCGATCTCGATCACGTGCTCGCCGATCTTCAGCGGATAGACCTGCGCCTCGGTCTCGGCGATGAACGGGATCTCGGCGGGCGCGAAGCGCGGCACGCCCATGTCCACCGTGACCTGCCCGTTCGCGAGCAGTCGCGGCTCGATCACGCCGGATGCGGTTTCGACCCGGATCGCCGTCTTCGTGGTGAGTCCCTTGTCGTGCACGAAGCGCACGAAACAGCGCGCGCCGTTCCCGCATTGCTCGACCTCGCTTCCGTCCGCATTGAAGATCCGGTAGCGGAAATCGACGTCGGGGCGCGTGGCTTGCTCGACCAGCAGGATCTGGTCGCAGCCGACGCCGAAATGGCGGTCGGCGAGGTGCCGGCACTGTTCGGCGGTGAGCGCCACCGACTGGTTGATGCCGTCGAACACGACGAAATCATTGCCGAGTCCGTGCATCTTGGTGAATTTCAGCTTCCTGTTCCGTTGCGTAGCCATACGGTTTCAGCCTGGGAGTTGCCGGCAAGTGTAGCGCCGGGCACGCGTGCACGATAGCCGGCCGCGTGCGCTCAAAGCGCTTTCTCCATCACGTGGTCGTCCATCACGAAACCGTCGCCGAGATCGAATACGCGCGATTCGACGATGCGGAAGCCGTACTTTTCGTAGGCGCGAATCGCCTGTGCGTTGCCGCGATTGACCTGCAGCCTCAGTCCGGACGCCCCGTGCGTGCGCGCCCAATCCTCGATCGCGGCAAGCAATGCGGCGCCGATTCCGCCACGCTGGCGATCGGGGTGAACGTAGAGCTTGTCGAGCTTGCAGCCGGATGCCTCGACGAACGCGTGCGCGAAGCCGATGGGCTCGCCGCCGTCCCACGCGATCCGCCAGGCGTGGCGCGGGTCGGTAAGTTGCACGTGCATCCGCTCCGGCGCGTAGCGATCCGCGAGCATCGCGTCGATCTGCGCCTGCGAGATGAGCGCGGGATAGGTCGCCTGCCAGACCGTGCGCGCGAGTGCGTTCACCGCCTCCACGTCGTGGAGCGACAGGGGCCGGATCGCCGGGGCGGACTCAGCCATAGACGCCGGCCTCGCCTTCGGGGCGCGTCTTGAAGCGGCGGTGCAGCCAGAGATACTGCGGCGGCATCTCGCGGACGCGCGCCTCGATAAAGGCGTTCATGCGCGCGACGTCCGCGGTGAGATCGTCGCCCGGGAAATCTTCCCACGGCGGGTAGAAGCGCACCCGGTAACCCCGCCCCCCCGGAAGCTGCCGCGTGATCACCGGCACGATCTGCGCGCCGGTGAGTTTCGCAAGACGCGGCAGGGCCGATATCGTCGCCGCCGGGATGCCGAAGAACGGCGCGAACACCGCATTGAGCCGGCCGTGGTCCTGATCGGGCAGATAGTAGAACGGCAGCCGGTCCTTCAGCACCTTGAGCACGGGCTTGATGCCTTCACGCTTTGCGATCAGCACCGGCGGCGTGAAGCGCGAGCGGCCATGCAGCATCATGCGGTCGTACACGGGGTTGCGCGCCGGCGCGTACATCGAGGCAGCCGCATGGTCCATCGCGAGGCGAGCGCCGCCCATGTCCAGGCCGACGAAGTGCGGCGCAAGCCAGATCACCGGCCGGACGCCGTCGCCGAAGGCCGCTTCGGGATTCTCGATGCGGATCAGGCGCCGCAGCCGCGCCCGTGAACTCCACCACAGCAGCCCGTGCTCGAGCGTTGCGCGCGCCGAGGCCTGAAAGGTCTGCCGCAGCCAGCGCCGCCGCGTTGAAGGCGGGGTATCGGGAAAGCAAAGCGCCAGATTGGTCTCGACGATGCGCCGTCGGCGGCTCGGAACTTGTGCGACCAGAGCGCCGAGCGCATTGCCGATCGCCGCCTGCAGCGGGAACGGCAGCCAATGCAGCAGCCACAGCGCGCCCACGCCGAGCCAGGATGGCAGCAGCGCCAGGCGGAACCGTTCGCCGCCGCCCGGTTTCATGCGGACACTTCGCCTTCCGGAGGCGGTGCGCCGCTCGGGCGCTTGTAGCGGTTGTAGCTCCACAGATACTGCTTGGGAAAGCGGCGCACGATGGCCTCCACGCTCTGGTTGAGCAGCGTGGCCGCCGCAACCTTGTCTTCCGGCAGCAGGCCGTCGAGCGGGAAGACGTGCAGGTGGAAGCCACGCCCGCGGGCCAGACGCTCGGCTGCCACGAAGAACGCCGCCGCGCCGGTCTTGCGCTGCAGGCTGGCGACGAGCGTGGGGGTGAAAGCCGGGCGGCCGAAGAAGGGCGCCCAGACCCCGTCGCCGCTGCTCGCGACCTGGTCCGGCAGGATGCCGATCGCCTCGTGCCGCTTGAGCGCGGTCAGGAGCGCACGCACGCCGGACAGGTCGGTCGGCACCAGCGTCGCCTGACCGCGTTGACGCCCCGCCAGCATCAGCGCGTCGAGCGAGGCGTTGCGAGGCGGTTTGTACATCGCGGTGAACGGGCCTCTCGACGCGCAATACAGGCTGATGATCTCGAAACAGCCGATGTGCGGCGACAGCAGGATGACGCCCCGGCCGGCCGCGATCGCCGCGTCGATCTGTTCCCAGCCGCTCGTGCCCCGCACGAGCTTCAACACCTTCTCGTACGGCCGCAGCCATACCGGAAACAACTCCATGATGCCCTTGCCGGCCTCGCCGATGCTGCGGCGCAACAGCCGCCGGCACGCCGGATCCGGCGTACACAGTCCGCTCGCCAGCAGGTGGCCGCGCAGGCGCGCGGCATAGCGTCCACGCGTCAGATAGATCAGCCATCCGACGGCCGCGCCCAGGCCGTGCAGCAGCCGCAGCGGCATGCGGGCGAGAAGCTTGAGCAGGAACATCATGCGGCGCGGTTACGGCGCCGGGGAATTGACGGGCGACGCGGCAGCGCGGCACAATGCGCGAGCCGCCGGGTTAATCTTGACAACTTGCGGGCGGGATACAAGTACAGCTAAAGCGTCTCCGCTCCGTCGGTCCCACGAGTCGGTTACGCAATCGGTAACCGGGACGACAGGAGCATTCATGCAGAAGGATTTCATTTTCACTTCGGAATCGGTGTCTGAGGGCCATCCCGACAAGATGGCCGATCAAATATCGGATGCGGTTCTCGATGCGATTCTAACCCAGGACAAACACGCGCGCGTCGCGTGCGAGACCCTGCTCACGACGGGTCTCGTCGTCATCGCGGGCGAGATCACCACCTCCGCGGTCGTCGATTTCAGCACCATCGCGCGCCAGACGATCCGGCGCATCGGCTACGACTCGTCGGAGGTCGGCTTCGACTACCACACCTGTGCGGTGATGGTCGCGGTCGGAAAGCAGTCGCCCGACATCGCCCAGGGCGTGAACGAGGGCGAGGGCATATTCCTCGACCAGGGCGCCGGCGACCAGGGGCTGATGTTCGGCTACGCCTGTAACGAGACGCCCGCGCTGATGCCGATGCCCATCTATCTTTCGCACCGCCTCACCGAGCGCCAGTCGGAACTGCGCAAGGACGGCCGGCTGCCGTGGCTGCGGCCCGACGCCAAGTCGCAGGTCTCGATCCGCTACGTCGACGGCAAGCCCCATGCGATCGACACCATCGTGCTCTCGACCCAGCATCATCCCGAGATTTCGCATGCGGTGCTGGCCGAGGCGGTGATCGAGGAGATCATCAAGCCGGTGCTGCCCAAGGCGATGCTGACTTCCGAGACCCGCTATCTCGTCAACCCGACCGGTCGCTTCGTCGTCGGCGGGCCGATGGGCGACGCGGGCCTCACCGGGCGCAAGATCATCGTCGACACCTATGGCGGCACCGCACCGCACGGCGGCGGGGCGTTCTCCGGCAAGGACCCCTCGAAGGTCGACCGCTCGGCCGCCTACGCGGCGCGCTACGTGGCGAAGAACGTGGTCGCCGCCGGCCTCGCCGACCGCTGCCTGATCCAGGTGAGCTATGCCATCGGCGTGGCGAAGCCGACCTCCCTCATGGTCGAAACCTACGGCACCGGCAAGATTCCCGACGCCCGCATCGCCGAGTTGATCCAGAGCCATTTCGATCTGCGGCCCAAGGGCATCATCCAGATGCTCGACCTGCTGCGCCCGATCTACACCCGCACCGCGAGCTATGGGCACTTCGGCCGCGACGAACCCGACTTCACCTGGGAGGTGACCGATCAGGCCGCCGCGCTGAAATCGGCCGCGGGGTTATAATCCGCAACTCGTTTCGGGCGAGCCATTCGCCCCCCCGTGCCGAGGAGCGCTGCGACGGTCGAACCGCCAGGCTCGGTACGGGCGACGTTACAAACGGCGCTCGTTGACTTGCGGCCGGGGCTGCAGCAAAACGAGCGCGCCCCTGCTGCCATTCAAGGAGATCCACCCATGAATGCAGTATCCGACCTTGCCGATTTCGTCGTCGCCGACCTCGCGCTCGCCGACTGGGGGCGCAAGGAAATCAAGATCGCGGAAACCGAGATGCCCGGCCTGATGGCCATCCGCGAGGAGTTCGCCAGGACCCAGCCGCTGAAGGGCGCGCGCATCACCGGTTCGCTGCACATGACGATCCAGACCGCGGTGCTGATCGAAACGCTGACCGCGCTCGGCGCCGAGGTGCGCTGGGCCTCGTGCAACATCTTCTCCACGCAGGATCACGCTGCCGCGGCGATCGCCAAGGAAGGCATCGCCGTGTTCGCGGTCAAGGGAGAGTCGCTCACCGATTACTGGGATTACACCCACCGCATCTTCGAATGGCCCGACGGCGGCTACAGCAACATGATCCTGGACGACGGCGGCGACGCCACCCTGCTGCTGCACCTGGGCAGCAAGGCGGAGCAGGATCTTTCGGTGCTCGCCGACCCGACCAGCGAAGAGGAGCAGATCCTCTACGCGGCGATCAGGGCGAAGCTCGCGACCGATCCGGCCTGGTATTCGACGCGGCTCGCGCAGATCCGCGGCGTGACCGAGGAAACCACCACCGGCGTGCATCGCCTCTACCAGATGCACGAAAAGGGCGAGCTGAAGATTCCGGCGATCAACGTCAACGACTCGGTCACCAAATCCAAGTTCGACAACCTCTACGGCTGCCGCGAATCGCTGGTCGACGGCATCAAGCGCGCGACCGACGTCATGATCGCCGGCAAGATCGCCGTGGTCGCCGGTTACGGCGACGTCGGCAAGGGCTCGGCGCAGGCACTGCGTGCGCTTTCCGCCCAGGTGTGGGTGACCGAGATCGATCCGATCTGCGCCCTGCAGGCGGCGATGGAAGGCTACCGCGTCGTGACCATGGAATACGCGGCCGACAAGGCCGACATCTTCGTCACCGCCACCGGCAACTACCACGTCATCACGCACGACCACATGAAGGCGATGAAGGACCAGGCGATCGTCTGCAACATCGGCCATTTCGACAACGAGATCGACGTCGCCTCGGTCGAGCAATACCAGTGGGAGGAGATCAAGCCGCAGGTCGATCATGTGATCTTCCCCGACGGCAAGCGCATCATCCTTCTGGCCAAGGGCCGCCTGGTGAACCTCGGCTGCGCCACGGGACATCCCTCGTACGTGATGAGCTCGAGCTTCGCCAACCAGACCATCGCGCAGATCGAACTGTGGCAGGCCCGCGATTCGGGCGCGTACCCGGTCGGCGTCTACACGCTGCCCAAGCACCTCGACGAGAAGGTGGCGCGCCTGCAGCTGAAGACGCTGAACGCGCAGCTCACCGAGCTGACCGAACAGCAGGCGGCCTACATCGGCGTGCCGAAGCAGGGCCCGTACAAGGCCGAGCACTACCGCTACTGATCCGTGCCGACTGAAAGGAGCGCGCGATGCGCCTGATCCTGCTGTGGATTCTCAACGCCGTCGCCCTGCTGGCGGTGGCCTGGCTGTTGCCGTCGATCACGCTGGCGGGCTTCGGGTCCGCGCTCATCGCAGCGCTCGGGCTGGGCCTCGTCAACACGCTGGTGCGGCCGATTCTGGCGTTCCTGACGCTGCCGCTCACGGTGCTCACGCTGGGAATCTTCTACCTGGTGTTGAACGGCCTGCTGTTCTGGTTGGCGAGCGCCGTGCTGCCGGGGTTCCACGTCGCAGGGTTCGGGGCCGCGCTCGTCGGCGCGATTCTCTATGGGGTGATCGCCTGGGGTCTGTCGGCGCTCATCCCGGGAAAATAAGGCAGGTTCATGACCGGACGTACATTCAGCTTCGAATTCTTTCCGCCCAAGACGGCGGAGGGTGCGGAGAAGCTTCGCGACACGCATCGGCAGCTCGCGCAACTCCGCCCCAAGTTCTTCTCGGTGACCTTCGGCGCCGGCGGTTCGACGCGCAGCGGCACCCTCGATACGGTGCGCGAGATCCAGGCCAGCGGCTCGGAAGCGGCGCCGCACCTCTCCTGCATCGGTTCGACGCAGGAGAGCATACGCGAGATTCTCGACGAGTACCGGAGCCAGGGCATCCGGCATCTCGTCGCCTTGCGCGGCGACCTGCCATCGGGCAGCGTGGACGTCGGAGAGTTCGAATACGCCAACGAACTCGTGGCGTTCATCCGCAAGGAAACCGGCGATTGGTTCGAGATCGAGGTGGCGGCCTACCCTGAAGTCCACCCACAGGCGCGCTCGTACGGGGAGGACCTTGCCAACTTCAAACGCAAGGTCGATGCCGGTGCGGATTCCTCGATCACGCAATACTTCTTCAATGCGGACGCCTACTTCCGCTTCGTCGACGAGGCGCGTGCGATGGGTGTCGGCATTCCCATCGTGCCGGGCATCATGCCCATCGGCAACTACGTCCAGCTGGCCCGGTTCTCCGACGCCTGCGGCGCCGAACTTCCGCGCTGGCTGCGCAAGAAACTCGAGGGCTACGGCGACGACCTGCCGTCGATACGAGCGTTCGGTCTCGACGTCGTGACCGATCTGTGCGACCGCCTGCTTGCGGGGGGGGCGCCGGGTCTGCATTTCTACACCATGAACCAGGCGGCGGCCGTCAGCACGATCTGGCAACGGCTGGGGCTGTAGTCCTCCAAAGAACGCCGCTGCCGCGGCGCGACCACTCTTCCGTCAGAGCCGGCCCGCGAATGCGCGGGCCGGTTTCCGACTTGCCTTTGTCCGCAAGCGAGCCAAATTGAAAGTGAGCGTCCCATCATCGGGGACGGCACATGGCGCTCACATGGGGGCGCGAAGGAGGTCGACATGCAGAGAATCGCATTGCAGGACATCAAAGCGAAGGATTTCGTACAGGCACGCCTGGCTGCGGTGTCGAAGGCCGGCGAAATGCTGGAGAGCCCGGTCATCGTCGCCTGGAAGGACGACACCAACGGCCGGTTCGCACCCGGGATTCCCGGTGCGCGGGGCGATCGCTGGCACGATTACGGCGAGAGCAACGAAGGCATGATGGAAATGCAGGTCGGTGACGATTACCACTTCATATTCACCGAAGCCGCGGGCTTCGAGGAGCCCGATCTCAACCTCACTAGCCTGGAGGACAACGGCACCCGGTTTCTGTGCCTGAACGATGCGTGTACGGAAGCGGATCGAGAAAAGCTGGGGTATTTCCCCGGTGGTGGAATCGGCGGGTAGGACGCAGCTTGCGTCGTTGGCCCGTAGCACGGCCAACGCGCCGCCGGGTCGCGGGCAGATGCTGCCGCGGCGGGCCGACGATGTCGCGGCCAGTGTCTCGATCCAGGCGAGTCCCGCCCAGGTAGGGCGGTTCAGGTAAGGCAGTTCAGGCGAGACAGGCGCGCAATGCCGCGAGGCAGCGATCGACCTTGTCCGGCTGGGCCGAATGGCCCATCAGCCCGATTCGCCAGATCTTGCCGGCCATGTCACCCAGGCCGGCGCCGATCTCCAGACCGAATTCCGTCAGGAGACGCGTGCGGATCGCAGCCTCGTCGACACCTGCCGGTACGTGGATCGAATTGAGTTGCGGCAGGCGCGCGGCCGCGTCGACGACGTAGTGCAGGCCGAGCGCCTCGAATCCGGCGGCGAGCTTTTCGTGCATCGCTCGGTGGCGGTGCCACGCGTTTTCCAGGCCCTCCTCCTCGACCATCACCAAGGCTTCGTGGAGACCGTACATCGGGTTGATGGGCGCGGTGTGATGGTAGGTCCGCTTCGCGGCGGCCTGCCAGTAGCCGAGCACCAGGTTGAGGTCGAGGAACCAGCTCTGCACCGGCGTCTTGCGACGGCGCAGCTTTTCGATCGCGCGTTCGGAAAACGAGACGGGCGAGAGCCCGGGCGTGCACGACAGGCATTTCTGGCTGCCCGAATATGCCGCGTCGATGCCCCATTCGTCGAGCAGGACGGGCGTGCCGCCGAGGCTCGTGACGCAATCCATGATCGTGAGCGCGCCGTGTTCCTGCGCGATTCGCGCCAGCGTGGCGGCGTCGCTTTGCGCGCCGGTCGAGGTCTCAGCGTGGACGAACGCCAGCAGCTTCGCGTCGGGATTCGCCTTGAACGCGTCACGCACCTTGTCCGGATCGACCGGCTTTCCCCAGGCGTCGTCGACGATCACCGGCACGCCGCCGATGCGGGTGACGTTTTCCAGCATGCGGCCGCCGAACACGCCGTTGCGGCATACGACGACCTTGTCGCCCGGCTCGACCAGATTGACGAAGCACATCTCCATCCCCGCCGAGCCAGGGGCGGAGACCGGAAAAGTCAGCGCGTTCCCGGTACGGAACGCCATCCGCAGCATCGACTTGATCTGTTCCATCAGTTCGACGAAGGCCGGGTCGAGATGGCCGATGGTGGGACGCGCCATGGCGTCGAGCACGCGTTGCGGCACATCGGAGGGGCCCGGACCCATGAGCATGCGCACCGGGGGGAGGAAGGAAGCCGTCATAGCCGTCGCCTCTTTGCGAAAGTGCCGATCAGAACAGGGAAATTTTACGGGTAAACCCGGGGCCGCGGCGGCCCGTCTCGTCCGTCAGGCCGTCTGCTTCGGGTCGGCGCCGAATCGGTTCTCGCCCCGCTGGCCGTCCAGAGCCAACAGCACTATCACGATGAGCCAGCCAACGAAGGGGATGAAGTTGATCAACAGCCACCAGCCGCTGCGGCCGGTGTCGTGCAGTCGGCGTACCCCGACCGCGATGCTCTGGATCAGGATGCCGAGGGTGAAGATCACGCCCAGGAGCCCGATGCCGGTTTCCGCCGAATACGTACCCAATATCCCGTCCAGCAGCCCGAGCACGAACGTGATCACGACGGCGAACAGGACGAACATCCAGTATTCCTTGCGGCGCGCACGCCCTTGGAACGAGAAACTCTTCACGACTTTGACGAACCATTCCATTCTTGTTCTCCCTGGGTTGAAAAAACCTGCGGCGCGGGCGGCTCCCCCATCAGGGGCCGCATCGCGGTCAGAAGGCTGCTGAAGATGCGCGGATGCAGCCGCTCCTGTTCGGCGAGCATCTGCTTCATCGCGTAGCGCTGCTGCGGCTTCGCGAAGCACGCCGGGCAATTCTCGAAGATGACCGGCAGGCCGGCGTCGTGTGCGAACGCACGAAGCTGGCGCTCGCGCGCGTAGGCGAACGGCCGGACGATCCTGAGATCGCCCGCATCGTTCAGGTAGTGCGGCGACATCGTCCGCAGCTTGCCGCCGAAGAACATCGACATCATCAGCGTCTCGGCGAGATCGTCGAGGTGCTGCGCCAGCGCGACGACGTTGCAGCCCTGCTCGCGCGCGACGCGGTAGAGGATGCCGCGGCGCATTCTCGAACAGTACGCGCAGTAGGAGTCCGAGTCGCGGGTCAGCGCCTTCTGCGCCTCGGCGACGATGGGCTGCGATTCCAGAAAGTAGGGCACGCCGAGCGCCGCCATGTACGGCTTCAGCGGCGACGGATCGAACTCGTCGGATTGCGGATCGACCGTGCACGCGAGCAATTCGAACTTCACCGGCGCCTTCTGCTGCAGGTGGTGCAGCGTATGCAGCAGCGAGAGCGAATCCTTGCCGCCCGATATGCCGAGCAGGATACGATCGCCGTCGCGGATCATGCGGTAGTCGCCGATCGCGCGCCCGGCCGCCGCAACCAGGGAACGCGAGGGCCGGACCCAGGCTGCGGCGCCGCTCATTGCGAGAACTGCAAGGCGTGCAGTTGCGCGTAGCGGCCCGCCTTCGCCAGCAGCTCGGCGTGCGCGCCGATCTCGACGATGCGTCCGTTCTCGAGCACGACGATGCGGTCCGCGCGCTCGATGGTCGACAGGCGGTGCGCCACGACCAGGGTGGTGCGGTTTTCGATCAGCGTCTCGAGTGCGGCCTGCACGTGGCGCTCGGATTCGCTGTCGAGCGCCGAGGTCGCCTCGTCGAGGATCAGGATCGGGGCGTTCTTCAGGATCGCGCGCGCGATGGCGATGCGCTGACGCTGGCCGCCGGAGAGCCGCATGCCGTCCTCGCCGACCAGCGTGTCGAGGCCGTCGGGCATCGCCTGGATGAAATCCCACGCGTGCGCGGCGATGCAGGCGGCGCGGATCTCCTCCAGGCTGGCGTCGCGCCGGGCGCCATAGGCGATGTTGTGCGCCAGCGTGTCGTTGAACAGCACGACGTCCTGCGATACGAGCGCGATGTGCGCGCGCAGGTTCGCGAGCCGGATGTCGCGCAGATCGATGCCGTCGAGCGTGATCACGCCGGAATCCGGATCGTAGAAACGCGGCACCAGGTTGGCGAGCGTCGTCTTGCCCGAACCCGAAGCGCCGACCAGCGCAACCGTTTCGCCGGGTGCGACGTCGAGCGTGACGCCGGCGAGCGCGGGGGCGGTCTTGCCGGGGTAGGTCAGCGTCACGTCGCGCAGCCCGATGCGCCCGTCGATCCGATCGAGCGTGCGCGTGCCCAGATCGCGCTCGGGGTGCGCATCGAGCATGGTGAAGATCATCTCCGCCGCGGCGAGGCCGCGCTGCAGCTGGTCGTTGACCGCCGTGAGCCGTTTCAGCGGCGCGAACAGCAGCAGCATGGCCATGAAGAACGCAACGAAGCCGCCGACCGTGGTGACGTTGCTGCTCGCCTGGCCGGCGGCGATGTAGACGATGATCGCCAGCGCCACCGCGGCGATGAGCTGGATCACCGGCTCGTACACCGCGTTGGCGGCGACGCGTTTCATCTCGAACAGGCGCGCGAGGTTCGCCGCCTGGCGGAAACGGCCCTGCTCGTAGGCTTCTCCGCCGTAGAGCTTGACCACGCGATGCCCGCCGACCGCCTCGTCGATCACCTCGGTCAGATCGCCGATGTTCTGCTGCGCCTTGCGTGACAGCCCGCGCAGGCGCTTGCTGGCGGCGCGCACGACCCACAGCGTGAGCGGCACCAGCGCAAGCACGATCAGCGTGAGCCGCCAGTTCAGCCACAGCAGGTAGCCGAGCAGGCCGAGTACGGTGACGGTGTCGCGCACCAGCGTCGTGAGCGAGCTCGTCGCCGACTGCGTGACCTGGTTGACGTTGAACGCCAGTTGCGCGATCAGCTGTCCGCCCGGGTTCTGGTCGAAATAGCGGGTCGGCAGCGTCATCAGCTTGCCGAACATCTCCGTGCGCAGGTCCATGACCAACCGGCTGCCGACCCAGGCCATGCAGTAGGTGCTGATGAAGCTCGCGACCCCGCGCAGCAGAAAGAGCCCCAGCAGCAGCAGCGGCACCCAGCGGATGAAGTCCTGATCCTTGGCGACGAAGCCCTCGTCGAGCAGCGGCTTGAACAGCGCCGGCAGCATCGGCTCCGTGGCGGCGGTGAGCACGAGGCCCACGATCGAAAGCGCGAACATGCGCCAGTAAGGCTTCACGTAGCCGAGCAGGCGGCCGTACAGGGCGCGGCTCTCGCTCACAGCAGCAGCAGGGTGGCGAGCCCCAGAAAAATGAAGAAGCCCATGCTGTCGGTGACGAAGGTCAGGAGCACGGACGAGCCGATCGCCGGATCGCGGTTCACGCGCTCCATCGTGATCGGGATGAAGATGCCGGCCAGGGCCGCGACGATGAGATTGAGCATCATCGCGAGCGCCATCACGCCGCCCAGACCCGGGTTGTCGTAGAGCAGCCATGCGAACACGCCGACCACGGTACCCCATAACAGGCCATTGAAGAGCGCCACCCCGAGTTCCTTCACGATCAGCCGGCGCGCGTTCGCGTGGGTGATCTGGCCGAGGGCGAGACCGCGGACAATCAGCGCGATGGTCTGGTTGCCCGTATTGCCGCCGATGCCCGCGATGATCGGCATCAGGGCCGCGAGCGCGGCGAGCTTCTCGATGCTGCCCTCGAAGGCCCCGATCACCCGCGAGGCGAGAAAGGCGGTCGCGAGATTGACCGCGAGCCACATCCCGCGGTTTCTCGCGGAGCGCCACACGGTGGAGAACAGGTCTTCGTCCTCCTTGAGGCCGGCCATCGAAAGCATGTCGAAATCCGCCGATTCGCGGATGTAGTCGACCACTGCATCGACCGTGATGCGGCCGACCAGGCGGTTGCCGTCGTCGACCACGGGCGCCATGACCAGGTCGTAGCGCTCGAACGCCTGTGATGCTTCGTGCGCGTCGTCGTCGGGGTGGAACTTCACCACGTCCTCGACCATCACTGCCGCCACGGAGGCCTCGGGATCGCTCGTCAACAGGCGCGTCAGCGGCAGCACCCCGATCAGCAGCTCGTCGCGGTCGACGACGAAGAGCTTGTCGAGCTGATCCGGCAGCGCGCCGAGACGGCGCAGATAGCGCAGCGCGACTTCGAGTGTCACGTCGGCGCGGATCGTCACCAGCTCGAAGTCCATCAAGGTGCCGACCGTGTCTTCCGGATACGCCATCGCCGATTGCAGGCGTGCCCGCTTCTGGGCGTCGAGCGTCGTCAGCAGCTCTTCGATCACGTCGCGCGGCAGGTCCGGCGCGATGTCCGCGATCTCGTCGGTATCGAGCGATTCGGCGGCCGCCAGCAGCTCCGCCTTGTCCATCGACTGGATCAGCGATTCGCGGACCGAGTCGGATACCTCGACCAGGATCTCGCCGTCGTGCTCCGCCTTGACGAGCTCCCAGACGAGCTGCCGGTCGTCGAGCGGCAAGGCCTCCAGAATGTAGGCCACGTCCGCCGGATGGAGCTCGTGGAGCTTGCGCTGCAGCTCCGCGAGATTCTGCTTGTGCACCAGGTTCTCGACGAGATCCTGGCGCGGCCCGCCCTGCCGTTGGACGAGGGCTTCCACCAGCCGCATCTTGGCGAGCAGCGCCTGCACCTGCGCGAGGTGCGATTCGAGATCGTCCTGGGACTGGGTTTCGAGGGTTTCGGTCATGGTGCGGGCGGCTGAAAGCCCCGCGATTGTATCGCGCCCCGAGGCGTCGGCGAGGATTGGCGTCGCCAGGCGACCGGCATACATCGGCTGCGCCACGCCTCCCCGCCGCGTCGCCACGTGGCAGGCAGGTGCGGTCGGAAAAATGACATGCCAAATCAAAGCGTTGCATTCATCTACGACTAAAGTCGTATGGACGCGACGGGCAATAATAAGCACGCTGCGTCCGCCGCAGGAGGCTCGGCCTACCTGACGAGAAGAACGCAAGAACGAAGGCGCAACACTAATGACGATAAGACGAAAGCCGGATGCACGGGACATCCGGAGAGCGGAGCACGCGGGGGGCCGGCGTCCGGAAACGGTTACGGTGTCTGCGGGGGCGCTTCTGGAAGCGGTGCGCGTGCGGGTTCTTTCCGCGGCGTGCCTTGCCGCCGCCTGCGCAAGCCTGTCAGTGGGAAGCCTGGCCGAGGGCCTCAGCCCGGCCGATGAGGCGCAGCTGCGACAGATTGAGCGGGAGCGCGTCCTGGGCGAACAATTGCAGCGTTTCCCCGATGCTCGCCTTCAAGTGCCGGAGGCGGCACCGCACCGGCGGATTCCCGCCGAGGAAACACCATGCTTTCCGGTACGCCGTATCATGCTTGCGGGCGCCCTTGCGGAACGTTTCCAGTGGGCGCTCGGCGCTGCCGATCCGGATGACGACCCGGCTGTCGGGCGATGCCTGGGACGCGAGGGCATCGATCTCGTGATGCGCCGCATCCAGAACGCGATCATCGCTCGCGGTTACGTGACCACGCGCGTGCTGGCCGAGCGCATCAGATAGGGCTGGGGGCGGTTGAATCTTTTACGTGACCACGCGCGTGCTGGCCGAGCCGCAGGATCTTCGCTCGGGCGAACTCGTGCTGACGCTCATTCCCGGGCGCATTCGCCAGATCCGGTTTGCCGAGGGCACCGACGCCAGAGCCACCCGGTGGAACGCCCTGGCGACGCGCCCCGGCGAGCTGCTGAATCTGCGCGACATCGAACAGAGCCTCGAAAACTTCAAGCGTCCGGCAAGTGTGGACGCCGACATCCGGATTGCGCCCGGGGAGTTGCCTGGCGAGAGCGACGTCATCATTTCCTGGAAGCAGGCGCTTCCCGTCCGCCTGGTCCTGTCGGCCGATGATTCCGGCAGCAAGTCCACGGGCCGGTATCTCGGTACCGCGACCGTTGGTTTCGACCACCTGCTGACACTTCATGACGTCATCTATCTGAGCGCCACCCACGACCTCGGGGGCAGGGAGACTGGCGGGAACGGCGTGCGCAGCCGCACCGCGCATTACTCGGTTCCGTTCGGCTACTGGCTGCTCGGGCTGACCGCCAACGATTACACGTATCGCCAGTCGGTCGCCGGGATCAACGAGGCCTATCTTTTCAGCGGCGAGAGCCAGACCGCCGACCTCAAGCTATCGCGCCTGGTCTACCGGGACGCAGTACGCAAGACCAGCCTCACGTTCATGGGCTGGCGGCGCGCATCGAAGAGCTTCGTCGACGACACCGAGATCGAGATCCAGCGCCGCCGCACCGCGGGCTGGGAGATGGGCGCCGGCCACCGCGAATTCATCGGCTCCGCCACGCTCGACCTGAATTTGGCATACCGCCACGGCACCGGCGCGGCGGATGCGCTTCCCGCCCCCGAGGCCGCGGCAGGGTACGGCGCTTCGCGCGTGAGGCTGGTGCGGGCGGATGCGCAACTCGCCCTGCCGTTCGCGATCGGCGGGCAGTCGTTCCGCTACGGCCTGGCATGGCGTGCGCAATGGAATTACGTGCCGCTGGTGCCGCAGGATCGTTTTGCGATCGGAGGCCGTCACACCGTGCGCGGCTTGGACGGCGAAAACCTGCTGTCCGCCGACCGCGGCTGGCTCATCCGCAACGACCTGGGCTGGGCCCTCGGAACGAGCGGCCAGGCGCTTTATCTCGGCGCCGATTACGGCCAAGTCGGCGGGCCGTCGTCTGAATTTCTCACTGGAAACCGGCTCGCCGGCATGGTGCTGGGGCTGCGCGGGAGCTACGGGCGGTTCAGCTACGACGTTTTCGCGGGGCGGGCGCTCACAAAGCCGGCTGGTTTCAAGACGGCCGATACCACGGCCGGTTTCAATCTCAACGCGTCATTCTGAGACCTCAACATGAATAAGAATCGTCATCGTCTCGTCTTCAACCCGACACGCGGTCAGCCGATGGCCGTTTCCGAGGTTGGCCGCAACCGGAGCAAATCCACGGGCGCCGAGGCCGTACTTCCCGGTCTCGCGCCGATGGCAATGGGCGTGGCCTTGCGGCCGTTCGCCATCCGTCTGGTGGCCGTCCTTGGCCTGGCCGCCATCCTCGGTCCGAAGGTTCAGGCGCAGATCGTCGCCGATCCGGCTGCGCCCAGCGGCCTGCAACCGACCATCACCCGAGCCGCGAACGGCGTGCCGCTGGTCGACATCCAGACGCCCAGCGCTGCAGGCGTATCCCGCAACGCCTATGGCCGGTTCGACGTCGACCGTCAGGGCGCCATCCTGAACAACGCCGCAACCAGCGTCTCCACACAGCTCGGGGGCTGGATCCAGGCCAACCCCCATCTGGCCGGCGGAAGCGCGCGCGTCATCCTGAACGAAGTCAATTCGGCTGATCCGAGCCAGCTCCTCGGCTACGTGGAGGTAGGGGGCAGCCGAGCCCAGGTGGTCATCGCCAACCCCGCCGGCATCACCTGCGACGGCTGCGGGTTCATCAACGCCAGCCGCGCCACGCTCACCACGGGCACCCCCATTCTCAACGGGGGCAGTCTCGACGGCTACCGGGTGCAGCGCGGCCAGATTACCGTGCAGGGCGCGGGCCTGGACGCCAGCCAGGCCGATTACACCGACCTCATCGCGCGCGCGGTGCAGCTCAACGCCGGCGTCTGGGCGCAGCGACTTGCCGTGACCACCGGCGCCAATCAGGTCGATGCGGCCAACGCGCGCGCAACCCCAATCGCCGGTAGCGGCAGCGCACCGGCGCTTGCAATGGACGTCGCCGCGCTCGGCGGCATGTACGCGCACAAGATCACGCTCATCGGTACGGAGGCGGGCGTAGGGGTGCGCAATGCCGGCCAGATCGGCGCATCGGCAGGCGATATCATCATTACCGTCGACGGCCACCTGATCAACAGCGGTCAACTCGCCAGTTCAGAAAACATCGGTATTTCCAGCGTCGGGCTGACAAACGGCGGCACGCTCGTCGCGCAGCATCACGCCGTACTTGCCAGTGGCGCCGACGTGAGCAACATGGGCGTGCTCGCTGCCGGGGCCGATCTCGATCTGCGCGCGGCCCGCGTCGACAACCGCGGCGCGCTACTGAATGCCGGCGGCTCGATCAACATCGAGGCCGACATCCTCGACAACAGCCACACCGGGGCGGCTGGGCAGGGCATCCAGGCTCGCGAGCTTGCGATCCGCGCCGACCGGATCGACAACCGCCACGGCACGATGCTGGCCGATGGGGCGCTCGCCATCGCCAGCGCTGGCGCACTCGACAACACTCAAGGCCTCATGGCCGCCGGCGATACGCTCGCCGTGGCAGACGCGGACCCGGACGCCAGCACCCTCGCCATCGCCAACACCTCGGGCACCCTGATCGCCGGGCGCGCATTGCGGGTTCACGCCGCCGAACTCTCCGGCGATGGCAGTCTGCTGTCGCAAGGCGACCTCGGAGTCCATCTTGGCGGCGACTTCGTCAACAGCGGCCAGGTCATCGCCAATGGCGCGGCCGGGTTCGATACCGGCGGCTCGCTCGTCAACCAGGCGCAGATGCGCGCCGGCGATACGCTCGCCGTTTCCGCTGCCGCCATCCACAACGCCCCCGGCGGGGAGTTCGGTGCGGTCAGCACGACGCTGTCGGCGCGTGGCGCGTTCGTCAACCGCGGCCTCATCGACGGCGGCGAAACGCTCGTCCATGCGGGCGTCCTCGACAACCTCGGGAGCGGGCGCATCTTCGGGGACCACGTGGCGATCGCAGCGACCGCGCTCAACAATGCTGCAGAAAATGGTGTGAGCGCCGTCGTCGCGGCTCGCGACCGGCTCGACATTGGCGCGCAGACCTTGGCCAACCATGAGCATGCCCTGGTCTTCTCCGCCGGAGATCTCGCCATCGGCGGTGCGCTGGATGCCAACCGGCAGGCCGCCGGCACGGCCACGTTGGTCGTCAACGCCGGCGCCACCGTCGAAGCGCTGGGCGCGCTGACGATCAGCGCCCGCGATCTGCACAACCTCAACGCGAACCTCGTCACCCGGCAGACCGACGACCCTGTCATCTACGAGGAACGCGTCCAGCCGCGCGGGAGCGCTGCCAGCTATCCCGTATCGGATTGTGTGGGCATCGGAGGCAGCCAGGACAAGAACAGCTGCACCGGCTACCCCGGTACCTTCGAGGACTACACCTGGTTCAAATTCACCTCCGCGCCTTCGCATGCCGAAGTGGTCTCGACCCAGCCCGGCCAGTTGCTTTCGGGCGGAGACATGACGCTTGCCGGCGGCAATGTCCTCAATCAGGACAGCCACATCGTCGCCGGCGGCTTGCTCGACATCGGCGGCGCCAGTGTGGTCAACCTGGCCACCCAGGGGCAGGACGTCACCACCCACACGGGCACCGTGCAATTCACCCATGTCGAATCCTGCGGCACCTTCGGCAGCAAGCATTGCCGAAGGTGGGACCCCCTCGCCGCCTACGACCCCGCGCCGACTTACGGTACACCCTACGATCTGCCCACGACGCAGCTGGCACAACGCACTGCGCCCGCGGGCAGCGGCATGGCGCTCGCCAGCGCCAGCGGCCCGGTCTCCATCGGCACCGTTTCCCCCGCCTTGCGGCCCGGCAACGCTTTGTTCCAACTCGGCTCCGACCCCGCTGCGGGCTACCTGATCGAAACCGATCCGCGCTTTGCCGATTACCGCACCTGGTTGAGCTCCGACTATCTGCTCGGCCAGCTCGGGATGGACCCGGCTTCCGCGCATAAACGTCTCGGCGACGGTTTCTACGAGCAGCGCCTCGTTCGCGAGCAGGTGACACAGCTCACCGGCCGCCGCTTCCTCGACGGCCATGCCAACGACGAAGCGCAATATCGTGCACTGATGGACGCCGGGCTGACCCATGCGCAGGAATGGAACCTGATCCCCGGGGTGGCGCTCACCGACGCGCAGATCGCCCAGTTGACCAGCGACATCGTGTGGCTGGTCGCGCAGGAGGTGACGCTTCCCGACGGCCGCCGCGAGACCGTTCTGGTACCGCAGATCTACGTCCGCGTGCAGCCGGGCGATATCGACGGCTCCGGCAGCCTGCTGTCGGGGGCGTTGGTCAGCCTTGACGTCGACGGCGACGTCGTCAACAGCGGCACGGTCGCCGGGCGGCAACTGGTAAGAGTCGATGCCGCCAATGTCCGCAACCTCGGCGGCCGCATCAGCGGCCGCGACGTGATGCTCTCCGCGCAGCAGGATATCGACAGCCTCGGCGGCTCCGTCGCCGCCACGAACAGCCTGATCGCCTCGGCCGGACGCGACATCAACGTGGTGACCACCACCCGCGACAGCGAGAACCTTGCCGGGCCGAGCAGCTTCACCCGCACCGGCATCGAACGCGTCGCCGGCCTCTACGTCAGCGGCCCTGAGGGTGTGCTGGTGGCCTCCGCCGGCGGCGACGTCAACCTCGTCGCCGCAGTCATCGCCAACAAGGGCGCGGACGGCCAGACCCTGATCGAGGCCGGCAATAACTTGAACCTCGCCACCGTCACCACCGGCCAACAGGACAATGCCGTCTGGGACGACAAGAACCACCTTAAGCAGGGCAATACGCGGGAAGTTGGCACGGTCATCCAGACCCGGGGCGACGTCATCCTCACCGCTGGGCAGGACCTCTCCGCCCGCGCGGCGCAGGTGAGCAGCGGCGGAGCGGTCCAGGCCACGGCCGGCCGAGACCTGCGCATCGAGTCGGGCGAAGCCAGCCAGAACTGGAGCGAGGCGCGCCACGCGACCCGCAGCGGCTTCGCCTCGAAAAAGACCAGCACCAGCCTCGACAGCCGCGATGCCACCCAGGTCATCGCCAGCAATCTATCGGGCAACACCGTCAGCCTAACCGCGAACAACGACGTCGCCGTCCACGGCAGTACGCTCGCCGCCCAAGACGGCATCGCCGTGCTGGCGGGAGGCGACATTTCGCTCACCTCCGCCGAGAACACGCGCGACACGAGCCACTACAGCTACACGAAGAAATCCGGCCTGACCACCCGCGGCTACACCCAGCGCAGCGCGGAGGAAACCGCCAGCCGAAGCGAAATCACCCACACCGGCAGCAGCCTCCACAGCGAGCAGGGCAACATCGTCGTCGCCGCCAATCTCGCCGCCAACGAGGACGCGAGCAAGGGGCTGGTGTGGGTGGAAGGTAGCGCCATCCGCGCCGATGCGGGCGAAGTCGCCATCAGCGGCAAGCACATCGTCGTCGCCGCCAGCGCGGACAGCGACGTCAGCGCGCGCACCCTCCGGGAAAGCAGGAGCACCTGGTCCTATGCCGCCGGCGTGCCCAGCGGCAAGAAGCACGCGCTGGACGAAAATGCCGCGCGGACCACCCTCAGCGGCAGCACCATCGAAGGCGCCGCAGGCGTCAGCCTCGCGGCCCCGGGCGTCGTCGACATCGCCGCGTCGCGTCTGGCCGCACAGGACGGCGACCTCGTCATCCGCGGCGGCGAAGTCGGCATCGTCAGCGGCCTGAACAGCGTCAGCAGCGACCTCAGGGAGACCACCAAAAAAACCGGCGTCGACCTCAAGGACCTCACCGGCACCTTCACGCCGGGCGAAGGCATCGGCTTCAAATCCGCCCTCGCCACGGAAAACGCCCACACGACGCTCGCGGCCGCCACGCTCGACGCGCAGAACATCACCATTCAGAGCACGGCGGGCGACGTCACCCTGACCGCAGTCGAGGCCACCGCCCGCGGCCGCGACCCCGAAAACGCCGCGTCGCAAACCGGCACCGTCACCCTCGACGCCGCCCGGAATCTCACGCTGGCCAGCCTCGCCACCACCGACTACCAGGCCACCGATCTCCAGAAAAAAGACCTCGCCTGGCAGAGCGTCAAGGGCAGCGGCAGCCTGGACGAGACCACGCACTACACCCGCCTGAACGCCGGCGATATCAACGTCGGCGCGGGCAACCGCATCACCGCCGACATGAGCGTCGAGGACAGCGCCGCCCTGCTTGCCCAGGAAGCCGGCATGGACTGGCTCAGGCAGCTGCAGGACGATCCCGCGCTGGCCGGCAGGATCGACTGGCGAAGCATCGAGGAAGCCCACCAGAACTGGGACTACGCGCAGCAGGGGCTGACGCCTGCCGCCGCCGCGGTGGTGGCGATCGTGGTGGCCTACTTCACCGCGGGCGCGGGCACGGCCATCGTGAACGGTGCGGCCACCGCGGGCGCCACCGCCACCGCGACGGCCGCCGGCACCACGGTGGCCGCGACCTACGCCACCACCACTGCGGTGGTGCAGGCCGCCGTCGGCACCGTGGCCAGCAAGGCCGCGGTCGGCCTCATCAACAACGGCGGCCGCCTCGATGACACCCTCAAGGAGCTCGGCAGCGAAGAGAACCTGCGCCAGCTCGCCGTCGCCCTCGTCACCGCCGGGACACTGAGCGAAGTCGGGCAGATCAACTTCGGCACCGAGGCCCAGCCCTTCACGCTCAACAGCGTGAGCGCGGGCGACGGCATCGTCGCCAACGCCGGCAGGAACCTCGTCCACGGCCTGACCCGCGCCACCATCACCAGCGCGGTCACCGGCACCGACCTCGAGACCAGCATCCGCACCGAGGTCGTCGCCGGCCTTCTCGGCGCCGCCAGCGCGGAGGGGGTGAACTGGGTCGGCGACCAGGCGGGCCAGGGCGGCATCTTCAACGATGCCGGCAAGGTCAACGAATTCGGCCGCGCCTTCGCGCATGCGGTGGTGGGCTGCGCCGCCGGGGCGGCGGGGGCGAGCGCGTCCGGCAGCGACACCGGGACCGGCGGCGGCTGCGCCGCGGGCGCGTTGGGCGGGGTCGTGGGCGAACTCTCGGCGGCGTTCTACAACAGTGGCCGCGAAGAAGCCGGACTTCCCCCCAAAGCCGACACCGTCGCCTTCGCCAGCATGATGGGCGGGATCGCGGCGGCTGCCGCCGGGGCGGATGCGCAGGGGGTCGCGATCGCGGCGGCTACGGGGGCGAATGCGGCGCAGAATAACCGCATGCTGCATTGGAGTACTTTCAGCCAAAAGCTTGAGGAATGCCGAGGCAGCACCACCAAGGAATGCCAGACCATTAACAGGATGGGCGGTGAATCGAGTCAAGTCCTCGACTTCATGGCCTTGCCAGAGGCGGACGTCGCGGTGAACCTTGACGGCGCGGGCAAAGTCGTCAGCTACACCCTGCTTGATCCAACGTCACACCAACCGATGATGATCATGGAGCCTGCCGAGTTCGTGGCCTACCGGGAAGGGGCCTGTCCGGTTTTTTGTGTAAACGGGGTTTCAATCACAGTTGAGGAAGC
>DAOKZP010000011.1:0-38399 GCA_035325585.1 Thiobacillaceae bacterium
GCATGATAGCGGAAGTTGTCAATTAAGTGCGCTCAAGAGCGCAGCACTACACTAGTTGGGGCAGTGTTTCGGCGCTTGTTCCGCTGGAATCTGGTGCCAATGTGTATAACGATGTGAGTAATGAACGCGGTGTAAACACGTATACTGCTTATAAATTAATAGGTTACATGTGATATGTTACTCATGATCGACAACTACGACAGCTTCACCTACAACCTCGTCCAGTACTTCGGCGAACTGGGTGAAGACGTCCGCGTGTTCCGCAACGACGAGATCGACCTTCCCGCCATCGCCGGATTGCATCCCGATCGCATCGTCGTCTCGCCGGGCCCGTGTACGCCGGCAGAGGCTGGGATATCCGTGCCGCTGATCAAGGAATTCGCGGGCAAGGTGCCGATCCTCGGCGTCTGCCTCGGCCATCAGAGCATCGGCCAGGCTTTCGGCGGCCGGATCGTGCGTGCGAAGGAGCTGATGCACGGCAAGACCTCGATGATCCATCACCTCGATTCGGGCGTCTTCGCCGGCCTGCCGAACGCGTTTCGTGCGACGCGCTACCATTCGCTCGTGATCGAGCGCGATTCATTGCCCGACTGCCTCGGGATCACCGCGTGGACCGACGACGGCGAGATCATGGGCGTGCGCCACAAGGAGCTGGCCGTCGAGGGCGTGCAGTTCCATCCCGAATCCATCCTCACCGAGCACGGCCATGCGCTGCTGGCGAATTTTCTGAAAGGCACCCCATGATCACGCCGCAGCAGGCGCTCACCCGGCTGGTCGAGCAGCGCGAAATCTTCCACGACGAGATGCTCTCGTTGATGCGCCAGATCATGCGCGGCGAACTCACCGAGGTGCAGGTCGCGGGCATCATCACCGGCCTGCGGGTCAAGAAGGAAACCGTCGGCGAGATCGCCGCCGCCGCACAGGTGATGCGCGAGTTCGCGGCCGCGGTGCCGGCGCAGAATCATCAGAATCTGGTCGACACGTGCGGCACCGGCGGCGATGCGGCGCATACCTTCAATATCTCGACCACCGCCGCCTTCGTCGCGGCCGCCGCCGGCGCGCGGGTTGCGAAGCATGGCGGCCGCTCGGTGTCGTCGACCAGCGGCAGCGCGGACGTGCTCGAGGCGCTGGGCGTCAACCTCGATCTCACGCCCGAGCAGGTCGCAGCGAGCATCGACGCGATCGGCATCGGCTTCATGTTCGCGCCGAAATTCCACGGCGCGATGAAGCACGCGGCGCCGGTGCGGCGAGACCTCGGCGTGCGCACGATCTTCAACATCCTGGGCCCGCTGACCAATCCGGCAGGTGCGCCGCACCAGCTTCTCGGCGTGTTTCATCCCGATCTCGTCGGCATCCTGGTGCGCGTGCTGCAGCGCCTCGGCAGCCGGCACGTGATGGTCGTCCACGGCGCCGACGGCATGGACGAGATCACGCTCGGAGGGGAGACGCTGATCGGCGAACTGAAAGATGGGAGCGTGACCGAATACACCATCCATCCGCGGGCGTTCGGACTCGAGCCCTGCGACTGCGCTGCGCTCAAGGTGTGGGACGCCGCGCAGGCGAAGGACATGCTGCTCGGCGTACTCGGCAATCTGCCGGGGCCGGCGCGCGACATCGTGCTGTTCAACGCCGGTGCGGCGATCTACGTCGCCGACCGTGCCGCGACGCTGGGCGAGGGCATCGAGATGGCGCGCGCCGTGATCGCGAGCGGCGCGGCGCGCGAGAAGCTCGCGCAGCTGGTCGAGTTTTCGAACCGCGGCACGGGAGGCTGAGCATGTCCGACATTCTCGAGAAAATTCTCGCCACCAAGCGCGCCGAGGTCGCTGCGGCCCTGGTGCAAGTGCCCCTGGCGGAGATGAAACGGCGCGCCGAGGCTGCATCCGCGCCGCGCGATTTCGTGGGTGCGCTGCGTGCAAAACTTGCCGCAGGACAGCCAGCCGTGATCGCCGAGATCAAGAAGGCGAGCCCCTCCAAGGGGGTGATCCGGCCCGATTTCCGTCCTGCCGAAATCGCGACGAGCTACGCGGCGGGCGGCGCTGCCTGCCTCTCGGTGCTGACCGATGTGGAGTATTTCCAGGGCCGGGCCGAATATCTGCAGGCGGCGCGGGCGGCGTGCGCGCTGCCGGTGCTGCGCAAGGATTTCATCGTGGACCCGTACCAGGTCTACGAGGCACGCGCGATGGGGGCCGATTGCATCCTGCTCATCGTCGCCGCCCTCGAACTGCCGCAGATGCAGGCCCTCGAAGCGCTGGCGATGGAGCTTGGCATGGCGGTGCTGGTCGAGTCGCACGATGCGGCGGAGCTTGACGCCGCGCTGCAGCTGAAGACCCCCTTGCAGGGGATCAACAATCGCAACCTGCGCAGCTTCGAGGTCAGTCTCGATACGACACTCGGCCTGCTGCCGAAAATCGGCGGCGATCGCATCGTGGTCACCGAGTCGGGCATCCTTGCGCCGGCTGACGTCGCGAGGATGCGCAGCCACGCCGTCAATACATTCCTTGTCGGCGAGGCCTTCATGCGCGCGTCGGATCCCGGCGCGGAGCTGGCGCGTCTGTTCGCCTGACCCCGCGCGCGTCAGCGCTTGCCGCCGAACAGGCTTCCCAGCACGCCGCGCATGATCGCGCGCCCGACCTGGGTGCCGATCGAGCGCGCGGCGGACTTGGCCATCGCCTCGACCGCGCTTTCGCGCCGGCCGCCGCGCCCACCCAGAATGTCGCCCAGCACGCCGCCGCCCGCCGGCGCCGCCTTCGCCTGCGCCTTTGCCGCGGCTTCCGCCGCTGCGGCCTCCGACGCCTTGTCGGCACGCGCCTTCAGGATCTCGTACGCCGATTCGCGATCGACGTTCTTCTCGTAGACGCTGGCGACGAGCGAGGACTGGATCAATTGCCGCCGCTGGCTATCGGTGATGGGGCCGATCTGTCCCTGGGGCGGTACGACGTAGGCGCGCTCGACCACACCGGGACGGCCCTTGGCGTCGAGAAAGGACACCAGCGCCTCGCCGACGCCGAGTTCGGTGATCGCGGCTGCTTCGTCGAGCTCGGGGTTGTCCCGCATCGTTTCGGCGGCGGCCCGCACAGCCTTCTGGTCACGCGGCGAAAACGCGCGCAGTGCGTGCTGCACCCGGTTGCCCAGTTGGGAGAGCACCTTGTCCGGGACGTCGGCCGGGTTCTGCGTCACGAAATAGACCCCCACCCCCTTGGAGCGGATCAGACGCACCACCTGCTCGATCTTTTCCACCAGGGCCGCGGGGGCGCCGTTGAAGAGCAGGTGCGCCTCGTCGAAGAAAAACACCAGCTTCGGCTTGTCCAGGTCGCCCGCTTCGGGCAGGTTCTCGAACAGTTCGGCGAGCAGCCACAGCAGCAGCGTGCCGTACAGCTTCGGCGATTGCATGAGGCGGTCGGCCGCGAGAATGTTGACGACGCCGCGTCCGCGCTCCGTCTGCATGAGATCGGCGATGTCGAGCATGGGTTCGCCGAACAGGCGGTCGCCGCCTTGCGACTCCAGCGCGAGCAGCCCCCGCTGGATGGCGCCGATCGACGCCGCCGAGACGTTTCCGTAATCGGTCGTGAACGTCTTCGCGTTTTCGCCGACGAAGGCGAGCATCGCGCGCAGATCCTTGAGATCGAGCAGCAGCAGGCCGTTGTCGTCCGCGACCTTGAACACGATGTTGAGCACGCCGCTTTGCGTCTCGTTGAGATCGAGCATCCTCGCCAGCAGCAGCGGTCCCATGTCCGATACGGTCGCGCGCACCGGATGTCCGGATTCGCCGAACGGATCCCACAGCGTGACCGGATAACCCTGGTGCGCGAAGCCTTCGAGCCCGAGCTGCGTCACGCGTTCGGCGACCTTGGCGTTGCCGCCGCCCGGCTGCGAAATGCCCGAGAGGTCGCCCTTCACGTCGGACATGAAGCAGGGCACGCCGATCGCGGAGAAGTGTTCGGCGAGCGTCTGCAGGGTCACCGTCTTGCCGGTGCCCGTCGCGCCGGTGATGAGGCCGTGCCGGTTGGCCATCTGCGGCAACAGGAAGAGTTCCTTGGTCGAATTCTTGGCGATCAGCAGCGCTTCGGTCATGGCGGTTTCCATAGTCTGGATGCGCGGATTCTAGCGAGTTCCGGCGCCTGCCGTCATGCCATGGCGGCGGGCGCCGATGTCGCGGGCGTGAGCACCGCTCTTAGGCGTGGCGGATGGCGGTGGCATCATCGCCGGAAATCGTCGCCACCCAAGGCCGGTACACGCCACCGTGGATCGAGCCACACTAAAACCAATGGCGCGCACCCGTCAGGCTCGCCTATGTATCCCACAGCCAGGCCGCGCCGCGCACGCCACTCGAATCGCCATGCACCGGCGGGGCGAGCCGGGTGTCGACGCGATCGGAAAATACATAGCGCGTCCACAGCCGTGGCACCGTGTCGTAGAGCCGTCCGACGTTGGAAAGACCGCCGCCCAGCACGATCACGTGCGGATCGATCAGGTTGATGACGCCCGCCAGCGCGCGCGCCAGCCGTTCTTCGTAGCGAGCCAGCGTTGCGCTGCAGGGGCCGTAGCCGGCGCTCGCGAGCTGGGCGATTTCGTGCGCCGGCAGCGCTTCGCCGCCGTAGCGCACGTGATCGGCCGCAAGCGCGGGGCCGGAGAGCCAGGTCTCGATGCAGCCTTTCTTGCCGCAGTAGCAGGCGGGCGCGCCCTCCAGCTCGCGCGGATTCGGCCATGGATGCAGGATCGCCTCGCCGGTCGCAGGATGTCGTCCGGTTTCGCGGCGATCGGCTGGCGCATCGGTGAACTGGAAGTACGGCAGCGGACTGTGTCCCCATTCGCCCGTGATCGCATTGGCGCCACGGACGAGCTGCCCACGCACCACCACGCCGCCCCCCACGCCGGTACCAAGGATCACGCCGAACACCGTCTCCGCGCCGGCGGCCGCGCCGTCGGTCGCCTCCGAGAGCGTGAAGCAGTCGGCGTCGTTGGCGAGCCGGAGCTCGCGTCCGAGCGCGCGCTCGAGATCGCTTTTGAGCGCACGCCCGTTGAGCCAGGTCGAATTGCAGTTCTTCATCCGGCCGGTCGCAGGCGAGATTGCGCCGGGGGTGCCGATGCCGACGCTACCGTCGGCGCCGAGTTCGGTCTCGGCGTCGCGGACCAGTGCGGCGATGGCAGCGATCGTCCCCGGATAGTCGCCGTGCGGCGTCGGAACGCGCCGGCGCAGGCGCTCGCGCCCGTCCGAATCGAGCGCGATGAGTTCGATCTTGGTGCCGCCGAGATCGACGCCAAATCGGAGGGGAGGTGCCACGGTGTAAACTCTCCGGTTGTGAAACTGGATTGGAATCGACATGGCAGGACATTCGAAATGGGCGAACATCCAGCACCGCAAAGGTCGCCAGGATGCAAAGCGCGGCAAGATCTTCACCAAGCTTATCAAGGAAATCACGGTTGCCGCCAAGCTGGCGGGCGGCGATCCCGCAATGAATCCACGGCTCCGGCTGGCGATCGACAAGGCGAAGGCCGAATCGATGCCGAAGGACAATATCGAAAACGCGATCAAGCGCGGCACCGGCCAGATCGACGGTGCGAACTATGAGGAAGTTCGCTTCGAAGGCTACGGCGTCGGGGGGGCGGCGGTGATGGTGGATTGCCTCACCGACAACCGGACGCGTACGGTTGCCGACGTGCGGCACGCGTTCACCAAGCATGGCGGCAACATGGGTACCGACGGCTGCGTGGCGTTTCAGTTCAAGCACGTCGGCCAGATCATCCTGGAGCCGGGCGCAGACGAGGAAGCGGTCATGGAGGCGGCGCTCGATGCCGGCGCGGACGACGTGATCACCAACGACGACGGCTCGATCGAGGTGCTGACGGCACCCGATCCCAAGGCGTTCGAGACGGTGAAGGAAGCGCTGGAGCAAGCCGGTTTCCAGCCGGCGGCCGCCGAGATCACGATGCGCGCGGAAGTCGAGACCGAGCTCGCCGGGGACGACGCCGAAAAAATGCAGAAGATCCTCGACGCGCTGGAGTCGCTCGACGACGTGCAAGCGGTCTACACCAACGCGGTGATGCCCGCGTAGCGCCCTGGATGCGCCCGCCCATGAGCCGTGTCCACATCAAGCACGCCGTAGTGCCATGCGCGCCGGTACGCCCGCCATCCCGCACTGCCGCGCCATTGCTCGGCACGACGGAATCCGGAGCGGCCTGAATTGCGCATTCTCGGCATCGACCCTGGCCTGCGGCTCACCGGTTTCGGCGTCATCGAGCAGACCGGGACGGCACTCGCCTACGTCGCGAGCGGCGTCGTCAAGAGCGGCGAGGGCGAACTCCCGACCCGGCTCGGCGTGCTCTTCGCCGGATTGAGCGAGGTGATTTCCACGTACCGGCCCGATGCCTGCGCGGTCGAGATCGTCTTCGTCAACGTCAACCCGCAGTCGACGCTGCTGCTGGGGCAGGCGCGCGGGGCGGCGATCTGTGCCGCAGTATCCAATCAACTTGCGGTGGCCGAATACACGGCGTTGCAGATCAAGCAATCCGTGGTTGGCCACGGCAAGGCCGCCAAGGAACAGGTGCAGGAAATGGTCAAGCGCCTGCTGACGCTGCCGGCCGCGCCCAGCGCCGACGCCGCCGACGCGCTCGCCTGCGCCATCACCCATGCCCACGGCAGCCGGCTCGGCGCACGCTCGACCGCGGGCTATCGCATGAAGGGCGGGCGGCTTGTATGAAGCCATGCCGCCGCTGCGGGAGCCGACCCCCGAGCGGCTGACGAATCCCGTCGTCCGCTGGCTGCTGGCGACGCGCCCGGCGTTTCTCACGATGACGCTGGTCGGCTGTCTGCTCGGCTTCGCGACGGCCATTGCGGACGGCGTCGGATTCAATGCGATACGCATCGGCGCCACGATGCTGCTGGCACTGCTCGCTCACGCGGCGATCAACGTGCTCAACGACTACTGCGATCATCTGAACGGCACCGATGCGCGCAACGTCGAGCGCCTCTACCCTTACACGGGCGGTTCCCGCTTCATCCAGAACGGTGTGCTGACACCCGCCCAGATGCGCGCCCTGGCCGTGGCGCTGTTCGCCGCAACCATCGCCGGCGGGCTGTGGCTGCTCGCGGCGGCGGGGCATGGCTTGTTCTGGATCGGTCTTGGCGGGCTCTTCATCGGCTGGGCCTATTCGGCGCCGCCGCTCGCGTTGAACAGCCGGGGGGCCGGAGAGGTGAGCGTGGCTGCGGGCTTTCTGCTCGTCGTGGCCGGGGCGGACTACGTCCAGCGCGGCGCCTTCGCGGCCACGCCCTGGCTCGCGGGCCTGGCCTACGCGTGGCTGGTCGCCAACGTGTTGTACATCAATCAGTTTCCCGATCGCGAAGCCGACCGCGCCAGCGGCAAGCTGCACTGGGTGGCACGGCTGCCGCCGGCAACCGCCGCCCGAGGCTACGGCGTCATGCTGCTGCTGGCCGCACTGGGGCTCGCCGTTGCGGTCGGATTTGACGCGCTGCCGCCTCGTGCCGCGGTCGCGTATGTCGTCTGGGTTCCGGCGCTCGTCGCCTGGCGGCAGCTGCACCGCTTCGCGGCCACGCCGGGGCGGCTCGTGCCTGCGATCCGCCTGACCCTGCTCGCGGCGCATCTGCTGCCCCTGTTGCTTGCCGCCGCGCTCCTGCTGCCGGCATCCCGCTGATGCGGCGCGAGTGCCGAAGCTAGGGGCGCGGCGTCCAGCCCTCGAACAAGGTCGCGATGACGGCGTCGGCCTGCTCGGCGAGTTCGAAACGGTTCTCGGACAGGATCCAGCGGAACGCCAGGCCCTGCACGGCCGCGATGAGTATGCACGCGTTCTGCTGCGGCACGATGTCGGGGCGCAGCTCGCCGCGCTCCTGCGCCGCGCTGATCAGCCCCGCGATGAAATTGAGGAAGAACATCACCAGTTCGTCCATGCGCTTGCGGAAGATCGGATCGCCGCTTTGCAGTTCTTCAGAGAAGAGCAGGCGCGGAATCCCGGGCTGTTTCTGGATGAAATTCAGATGGGCGCGCACGACGGTCTTCAGGCGTTCGAGCGGCGTCAGCTCGGCGCGGCCGACGAGTCCCGCCATTTCGCGCTGCAGTTCGTCCTGGATGGTGTCGACGAGTGCGACCAGGATATGGCTCTTGCTGCCAAAATGCAGGAAGAGCGTCGGCTGCGCGATGCCGACCGCTCGCGAGAGGGAGCGGGTCGTGAGCTTCGCCACGCCTTCGTGACGGATGATTTCCATCGCCGCGGCAACGATGTCGTGGCGGCGAACGTCGGCGGATTTCCTTTTCTTGACAGCCATTCGGTTCAGGATGACGCAAAGGATCGGCGCGCATGCGGGAAAACTCCCCGGCTGGCGCGCCCAACTTGGGCGTCGCCTGCGGGGAGGCGCCGCAGCGGCGCCCCGTGGGCCGCTGGACGCGAAAGTGCGCGAGGACGATTCAGGAGCAGCAGTCGCCTTCCTTGACGCCGGCCTTCTTCAGCATGAATGCCAGCGGGCAGAAGCCGGTCACGCCGCTTTGTGCCAGGTTCGCGCCGACGAATACGGTGAGCCAGAGCCAGGCCGGATTGTTGCCGAAATGGGCGAGCGCCAGGCTGATCAGGACGACGAGTCCTGCCACGAGATGAACGGTACGGTCTACGGTCATGTGAATCTCCTTGTATCACAGGTTTGTGGAAAATCCGGAAGCGGCCGGGTCAAGCCCGGCCGCACGCTCAGAACTGGTATGCGATGTTGAAGTTGTACTGGTTCTGGCTGATTTCGATGGTGTTGTACGGGGCCACGCTCGACGTCAGATCGTTGCCGAATGCGTGGGTGTACGCAAAGCTGCCGCTGACCTTGTCGGTGAATTTCCGCGTGATGCCGACCGACAGATGGCTCTCGACGATCGCGGTCGAGCCGAGGTTCATGTTGACGTCCTCGGTCCCGATCGGCGATTTGCCGTAGTTGTAGCCCAGGCTCACGGCCATCCGGCCCATGTCCTTCTTCACGCCGATGGCGTAGACGGTCTGATCTTCCCAGCCGAAATTCAGCGCCGGCGGGAAGCCGGGCGGCGGATTGGTGACTGGGATGCGCTCCATCACGTCCTCGAAGGCATAGCGCTTGACGTCGAACTCGACCTGCAGGCCCGGCATCGGCTTGAACGAGAGGCCGAGCGCGATCGAGGACGGCATGTCCATGTCGAAGCTGGTCTTCCCGGTGGGCGTGTTGTACTCCATCGTGGAGACGTCGGTCTTGGTGGTATAGGTCAGGCCCGCCTGCAGCTTGGGGTTGATCTTGTAGGTGGCACCCAGCGTCGCGCCGAAGCCGAACTGCCCGTTCTGCGGCAGCGAGACGTAATTGCCGCCTGCGCCGGGCAGCGACATGGCCAGGCTCTGGTTGACGACGTTGAGCGAGGCGCCCAGGGTCAGCGCGTCATTGACCTTGAAGGCCGCGGCGGGCGAAAAGCGGAACACCTGCTTGGTCGTCACGATCGCCTGCCCGCCGGCGATGGCGGGGAAGATGTCGGGCACGTTCACCCCCATGCCCGCGATGCCGCCGAGACCCATGCCGAGGAACAGCCGATCGTTGACCTTGAATGCGGCCGCGCCGCCCGGCATCAGGTACCAGTTGGAGTCGCTTTCCTGCCGGTTGACCTCGCGCGGCGGGTTCAGCAGGCCGAAGCCCAGATCCATCCGCATTTCCTTCATCCCCAGATCGGCCATGCCGGCCGGGTTGACCAGGACGGTCAGCGCGTCCTGCGCCTGCGCGACGGTGGCGCCGCCCATTCCCGCCTGGGCGGCGGACATCGCAGTCATCTGGTCGCCGTTGGTGGCGTGCGCGGTGAGCGCAAAGGGGCCGATCGCGGCTGAAACGGCGGCGGCAACGAGTTTCTTATTCATGTTTAGTTCTCCTCTCTAGCGGGGTGGATTACTTGGCAGCGGGGCTGATCAGCTGGGCGGAAACGCCGGGCGTGGTACGGAACTTCTGATGGCAGGCGACGCATCCCGTCATGATGTCGCTCATGTAGGCGGCGGCGCGCGGCATGTCGCCGGCTTCGGCGGCCTCGGCGAGCTTGAGTGCGCTGCCCTCGACCGCCTCGTTCATCGCGGGTAGAACCGAGAGGTCGGCCTCGTTGACCTTGTCGAGCGGGAAGTAGGCCAGCAGTCCCCCCTTCGGGATGCGGTGGCCGGCGAGGCGGCGTGCAGCGTCGGCCGCCTGTTCGGCGTTGTCGGTCGCGATCGCCGATGCGATGCTCTGATACTCGGACAGGATCTCGTGCATGATCTGCCGCATCGTCGTCTCCTTGGCGCGACGCGGATGCCCCGCGTGCAATTGCTGGATGGTGGACTTCAGCTGCGGCGAGAGCCCCATGACCCGCTTGCGTAGCTCGGGGGAGTAGGCCTTCATCATGTTCTGCATCTCGGGGGGCATCTGGGCCTGGGCCGACGCTGGCGCCTGGGCGGATGCCTGGGCGAGCTTCGTGGTGGGTTCGGCTGCCATCAGGCCCGCCGAGGCGAGGCATCCGGCGAGCAACAGCGGGGTAAACAGGGCTTTTTTCATGATTTCTCCAAGGTTTATGAAGTGTTGGGAACGGCGCCGCCGCCCGAACATGTGTTCATGCGATCACATGTTCGGGCGATTATATAAGTGAAACTTGCGGGCTCCGCAAGAGGTGCATGGGGCATTGCGGCGTCCGCGCAACATATCCACACCACCCGCGAAAAGGCCATGCATATACCGATATTGAGGATGCGGATGTCGATATATAAGCCGTGCGCGTCGACGGTCCCGGAGGAAATGGACGGCTATGGCGTTCCGGACGAGGGACGGAGAGCGAGGTGCGGGAGGCGGGTGGATCGCGCTCGGGTCGTAAGCTTGAGGAACGCTCGAACGCCCGCGTGGATGACGGGTGCGTCGGTCGTCAGTGCCGGATCGTCGGCGCCAGCACCCCGGGTGGATGTCTGCACGCGGCCGCCGTGAGTTACAATTGCGCGAGTCCGGGAGCGCTTTCGTATACGCGTGTGTGCGCCAAGCCGCGCGAATCGATGACCGCTCCCGACCCGTCCGGCCCGGCCAGGGCGCCAGGCGGATCATCGAACGCACTCAACTCCAGATGCGCCGCCCCCAGTGACCGAGGAGCCCTCAGGCCGCTTCCGCGCGAACGCCGGTGGGGACCGCCAACACACATCGTAAGGATCAGAATGAGTCGCGTGGATGATTTCCGTCTGCAATTCGGCAAGCGGGAACTGGTGCCAATCGTCATCGGCGGCATGGGCGTGGATATTTCGAATGCCGATCTGGCGCTCGAGGCTGCGCGTCTCGGCGGCATCGGCCATATCTCCGACGCCATGGTGCAGACCGTGTCGGATCGCCGCTTCGACACCAACTTCGTCAGCCAGAAGCTGAAGAAGTACAAGGCGAACGTTGCCAGCAGCGACAAATCCGGGGTGCATTTCGGCCTCGGCGAACTCGAAGAGGCGACGCGCAACCACGTCGGGCGCACGATGGAGGCGAAGCGCGGCGAAGGCATGGTCTTCATCAACTGCATGGAGAAGCTGACCATGAATGCGCCGCGTGACACGCTGCGCACGCGCCTGTCGGCCGCGCTCGACGCCGGGATCGACGGCATTACCCTGTCCGCCGGCCTGCATCTCAATTCATTTGCGCTGATCGAGGATCATCCGCGCTTCCGCGACGCGAAACTCGGCATCATCGTCTCCTCGCCGCGCGCATTGGCGATGTTTCTGCGCAAGAATGCGCGGCTGCAACGCCTGCCGGACTTCGTCGTGGTCGAAGGCCCGCTTGCGGGCGGCCACCTCGGCTTCGGGCCAGACTGGGCGCAGTTCGACCTCGCCACCATCGTCAGCGAGGTGCTGGCCTACCTGAAGTCCGAGCATCTCGACATTCCGGTGATCGCCGCCGGCGGCATCTTCACCGGGGGCGACGCCACGGCCTTCCTCGAACTCGGCGCGGCTGCCGTGCAGGTGGCGACCCGCTTCACTGTCACGCAGGAATGCGGGCTGCCGGAGAAGGTGAAGCAGGAATACTTCCGCGCCAGCGAAGAGGACATCGAGGTCAACACGATCTCGCCGACGGGCTACCTGATGCGCATGCTGAAGGGGAGCCCCGGCATCGGTGCCGGCATCCGCCCCAACTGCGAGGCCTATGGCTACCTTCTCGACGCGAGCGGCCGCTGCGCCTACATCGACGCCTACAACCGCGAGGTGGAACGGAATCCAGGCGCCAAGAAGCTCAAGGTCTTCGACAAGACCTGTCTGTGCACCCATATGCGCAATTTCGACATCTGGACCTGCGGCCATTACGCCTATCGCCTCAAGGACACGACGCGCCGTGCGCCGGATGGCGGCTATGAAATCCTGAGTGCAGAGCACGTGTTCCGCGACTACCAGTTCAGCACCGGCCAGAAGATCGCCCTGCCGGAGTAAGCGTGGCGGCGGGCAATGTCGCCTGCCGTATGCGCGCGTCATCTGCCGCATCGCCCGGTGGTATGCCGTCGGAGAAAATTTTCGTGCGGGTACGCGCCCGAGATGTTTATAATAAGTATTCCATTTACATCTATAGGAGCACGGCCATGGCCCACCTTCATCTGAGCCCGGACCAGATCTACCCATTCGACGCCCGGGGCATCGCCAAGCGTTTTCGCCATGCCGCCATCTTCGGCGCGCTGGACGCGCTGACGCCCGGTGAGCGCATGCGCTTCGTCAACGACCACGATCCGCTGCCGCTGCTCGACCAGTTGCGCAATCGCTATGGTGCTGCCGTCGCCATCGAATATCTGCAGCGCAACCCCGGCGAGATCGTGATCGACTTCATCCGCAACTGACGCCCCGTGGCCTTGCCGGCGCTGGTTTTCCTCGCCCTGGTCGCGTTCGCCGCGGCCTTGGCGTGGTCACCTCACGCCGCGCGCCCCGCCTTTCTGCACCTGGTCCTGGCCGTCGGTGCTATGCCGCTCATCTTCGGCGCCATGGGCCACTTCATTCCCGTGCTCACCCGGACGCGGCGCGCGCCGCCTGCGTTGGCCGCGGTTCCGCTGCTCGCGCTCGCCGGTGGCGCGCTGGCCGTGACGTCGATGCACGTCCCGGCGTTCGTTTGGGCGCGCCATGCGGGTGCGCTGACGGCCGTGATTGGCGCCATCGCGCTGCTGGCCTGGAGCCGCCGTCGACGCGCTGGTATGCTCGGCCGACCGCATCCGGGGCTGGCATGGTACGAGGCCGCGCTCGCCTGCCTCATCCTCGCGCTGATCGCCATTCTCGTGAGCGCAGCCTGGCCGCAGCAGACGCTTTCCTTGCGCCGGCTGCATCTGCATCTCAACACGCTGGGTTTCATCGGCCTGACCGCGCTCGGCACCCTTGCGGTGCTGCTGCCCACCGCCGTCGGGCGGCCCGATCCGGGTGCCGGCCCGAGGCTGAGCCGCAGCCTTCCCTGGGTGCTGGGCGGTACGATCCTGGTTGCCGCCGGTGCCGCATGGTTCGCGCCGCTTGCCTGGGCCGGTGCGATCGTCTGGGCGGTTCCGCTGGCATGGCTCGCCGCGGACTGGTCGCGCCTCTATCGCGCCGAGATCTTTGCCGTGCACGGGCCGGCGCCGCTTCTGGCCGCGGCGCCGGTCGGATTCGCGGTGAGCCTGCTTTCGGGGGCGGGCGCCCCCCTGTTTCCGGTTTTCGCACCGGAGGCGGCGTTCGTCTCCGGCTTCCTGCTGCCGCTGGTGACCGGGGCGTCCACCCAGCTCCTGCCGGTCTGGCTGCGCCCCGGCGTGCAGGGCGCCTGGCATGCACGTCTGCGGAGTCGTCTGGGGCGCCATGGCGGCACGCGCGCCGTGCTGTTCGGCGTCGCTGGCGTCGCCTCGGGCGCCGGCCTGGGATGGGGTCTGCTTCTCGGCGCTGCCGCCTTGCTGTGGTTCATCCTGCAGGCCGTCGCCGCACTCGCGCGCGGCCTTGTCATCGAGAAGGAGCTTTCGCCATGACTTACCCTCCGTTTTACGACGCCGTCGCGCGCATCGCTCTCTACGACCCGCTTGCCGAGCTGCTCGGCGCTGCGGACAAGGGCCGTATCGAATACGGTTACCTCGACGTGGTGAAGCTTGCCGGACATTCGTGCCCGACGGTCGCGGGCGCCTACCTCATGACGCTGAAGGCCTTGGCGCGGCTCTATCCGGACGCGCTCCCCGAGCGCGGCGGACTGCGCGTCGAGTTCGCCACGCCGCATACCACGGGCGTGACAGGCGTCATCGCGGCCGTGGTGGGCATGCTGACCGGTGCGGCCGGCGAGGGCGGTTTCAAAGGCCTTGCCGGCCGTTTCAGCCGGCGCGACTTGCTGGCGTTCGGGATCGGCGGCGAGACCGACATGCGTATCGTCCGCGTCGATACGGGAGCGGCCGTCGGGGCCTCCTATCGCCACGATGCCGTGCCGGCGGAGCCCGATCTGCAGGCGCTGTTGCCGAAGGTCATCGGCGGGACGGCGAACGAGACCGAGCGTGTCGAGTTCGGCCGCCTGTGGCAGATGCGGGTCAAGCGGATCCTGATCGACCATTTCGACGATCCGGCGCTGGTCACTTGCCGGGACGAACCGCCCGCAGCCGGGGCGTGACGTTTTACGCCCGCCGGCGCGGAAACTGGCGGGCGGCGCGGCAATGATTGGCCGCAGACGGGACTCCCGGCTATGCTTCCGCCTTTGCCGGAAACCTCGAAGCGGACATATCAAGAATGATCGGGCGTATCTGCGGCATCCTCGCCGCCAAGCATCCTCCCCAGGTTCTGGTCGACGTCAACGGCGTCGGCTACGAGATCGACGTGCCGATGAGCACCTTCTACAACCTGCCCGCGGTGGGCGAGAAGATCGGCCTGCTCACCCATCTCGCGATTCGTGACGATGCGCATCTCTTGTATGGCTTCGGCAGCGAGGTCGAGCGTGCGGCATTCCGCGAACTGCTGAAGGTCTCTGGCATCGGCGCGAAGACCGCCCTCTCCGTGTTGTCGGGCCTGTCGGTCAACGATCTCTCGGCCGCGATCGCCGCACAGGAAACGGGACGTATCATCAAGGTGCCCGGCATCGGCAAGAAAACCGCCGAACGCATGCTGCTGGAGCTCAAGGGCAAGTCCGTGTTCGCCGGCGCGGTCGCCGGCGCCGTCGCAGCCGGCGCTGCGGACGACGTCCGGCAGGCGTTGCTGGCGCTCGGCTACAACGAGCGCGAGACCGCGGAGACGCTGCGCCAGTTGCCCGCCGACCTCCCGGTCGGCGAGGCCATCCGGCAGGCGCTCCGCCTCCTTTCCCGCAGCTGAACGGCCGCCGTGGCGCCCGTTTCCACCCAGCCGATCAAGCTGGTCTCGCTGCGCCGGCATTTCCTCGGATTGCTGATCGGCGTCATCGCGCTTTTCGCCCTGGGGACGGCGTTGAGCCTGATATTCGGCATGCGTGCGCACGATGCGGCCGAGATGCGCATGCTGCATCTGGAGGCGTCCCAGACGCGCGCCAGCGTGCTGCGGCGCTGGGAATATTACCGCGAGCTCACGACTGGCCTGGCGCACGATCCGCGCGTCGCGACCCTGATGACCACGGGCTCGGTGGCCGAAAAGGAGGCCTGGGCCATTTCGCGCCGCGGCGCGCTGCCGGGTGTGCTGGGGCTGGCGCTCGTGAACCCGCAGGGCGAAATCCAGGGCGACCCTGGACGCCAGGGGCTGCAGCCGTCCTGCGAGCATGATGCTCGGCGGCCCGTCCCGCCGCAGGGAACCTTCGTTCATCACGACCAGACGGGGCCCGAGCACATCGACCTGATGGTGAACGTGCCGGGGCCCGGCGGCGAGGTGCTCGGCAACGTCCTGCTGAGCATACGGATCGTCCGGCTGCAACGCATCCTTTCGGAATCGGTCCAGCCGGGCCACACCATGGCAGTCGTCGATGCTTCCGGCCGGCCGGTGGTCAGCACGGGAAATCTGCGGGGGCCGGTGCGGGAGGTCACGGAGGCGTTGCCCGCGCTTGGCTGGACGCTCGTCGTGCAGGCACGCGCAAGCCGGATCAGTCCGGGCGGCTGGCTGCAGAGCATCGGCGCGGGGATGCTGACGCTCACCGGCGTGCTGCTGCTGGTGGCGGTGGCGGTGCGGCTGCGCGGCCCGGTGCTGCAGGACATCGCCGCCGGGCGTGATGCGCTCGTCTGTCTCACTCGCGGGGAGTCCGCGCCCGCGATCACGACGCGCTACGCCGAGTTCGCGCCGATCGCGGCGGACATCAACCGTATCGCGCAGCAGCTGCACGATCAGCGCGAACAGCTGGCGATGCTGAGCCTGACCGATCCGCTGACGGATCTGCCGAACCGCCGGGCGTTCGAGATGCATTTCCCCAAGGCGCAGGGCCTCGCCGGACGGCATCACCCGGCAGCGCTGGTGATGCTCGACATCGATCATTTCAAGGGCGTCAACGACCGTTTCGGCCACGATGTCGGCGACCAGGTGCTGCTCGCGCTCGCCCGCTCCCTCAAGACGCTGACGCGGCGTGCCGACCTGGCGGCCCGTCTGGCGGGCGACGAGTTTGCGGTGTTGATGACCGACCTCGACGCCGCCGGCGTGCAGGCCTGGTACACGCGGCTGGCCGAGCATTTTGCGGGCGAACTCGCCACCGTGGGCCTTGATCTGCAGACCGGCATCAGTGCCGGACATGCCTGGCTTACGGGTTCTTCGACGGATACGCTGAACGCCGCGCTGATACGGGCGGACCGAGCGCTCTATGAGGCGAAGGCACGCGGCCGCGGGCAGTTGGCGCTGGCTGCCGACATTGAAAATGACGCGGGGTAGAATCGCCCTATGTCCGCCGTGAGCCGCTTCGCACCATGATCGAGACCGACCGCCTCATCGCGCCGGCCGCCGCCGGCCCGCAGGAAGAGCAGGTCGAACGCGCCCTGCGTCCGCGCACGCTTTCCGAATACGTCGGCCAGGCGAAGGCGCGCGAGCAGCTCGAAATCTTCATTCACGCGGCGCGCAAGCGCAGCGAGGCGCTCGATCACGTGCTGCTGTTCGGCCCGCCGGGCCTGGGCAAGACCACGCTGGCGCACATCATCGCGCGCGAGATGGGCGTCAACCTGCGCCAGACCTCGGGGCCGGTGCTCGAGCGCGCGGGCGACCTGGCCGCGCTTCTCACCAACCTCGAGCCGCACGACGTGCTCTTCATCGACGAGATCCATCGCCTCTCGCCCGTGGTCGAGGAAGTGCTGTATCCCGCGCTGGAGGATTTCCAGATCGACATCATGATCGGCGAGGGGCCGGCGGCGCGCTCGGTCAAGCTCGACCTGCCGCCCTTCACGCTCGTCGGCGCGACCACCCGCGCCGGCATGCTCACCAATCCGCTGCGGGACCGCTTCGGGATCGTCGCACGCCTGGAGTTCTATTCCGCGAAGGAGCTGGGCTACATCGTCCACCGTTCGGCCGGACTCCTGCAGATGAGCCTCGACGAGGCCGGTGCGTTGGAGATCGCGCGCCGCTCGCGCGGCACGCCGCGCATCGCCAACCGGCTGCTGCGCCGCGTGCGCGACTACGCGGAGGTCAAGGCGGAAGGGCGGGCCACCGGCGCCGTGGCCGACGCCGCGCTCGTGATGCTCGATGTCGACCGCGCGGGGCTCGACGTCATGGACCGAAAGCTCCTCTCCGCCGTGGTCGAGAAGTTCATGGGCGGTCCGGTCGGACTCGACAACCTCGCCGCCGCGATCGGCGAGGAGCGCGACACCATCGAAGACGTGCTCGAGCCCTACCTCATCCAGCAGGGTTATCTGCAGCGCACCCCGCGCGGGCGCATCGCGACGCCGCTTGCGTATCGTCACCTGGGGCTCGCCGCACCCGCCGAGCCGAACGCGGATCTTTTCTGATGGCCTTCCACTGGCCGGTGCGCGTCTACTGGGAAGACACCGACGCCGGCGGCGTCGTGTATTACGCGAACTACCTCAAGTTCATGGAGCGCGCACGCAGCGAGTGGCTGCGCGCGCAGGGCTTCGAGCAGGATGCGTTGCGGGACGAGGCGGGTGTCCTGTTCGTCGTGCGGCGGGTCGAGATCGATTATCTGTCGCCGGCGCGCTTCAACGAGGCGATCGACGTCTCGGTCGAACTTCACGAGGCCGGACGCGCAAGCCTCAGCGTGCGGCAGGAACTCACGTGCGGGACGCGTTGTCTGGCAAGAGCCATGGTGACGCTCGCCTGCGTCGACGCGGCCATTTTCAAAGCCGCTAGAATACCCGCACCCGTTCTCCTGTCTCTCACCCGCACATCGTGAATCCAGAACTCACGCAGGACCTTTCGCTGCTCCACCTCGTCGTCAACGCCTCGGTGCCCGTCCAGATCGTGATGGCGCTGCTCCTCGGCGCATCGGTGGTGTCATGGTGGTTCATCTTCATCAAGATGTTCGCGCTCAAGCGCGCGCAGCGCGCGGCGGACACTTTCGAGCACGAGTTCTGGGGCGGCGCGGATCTCAATCTGATGTTCAAGCGCGTGACCGCCGAGCGGAGCGAGGCCGGCGAGATGGAACGCATCTTCGAGGCGGGCTTCCGCGAGTTCATGAAACTCAAGCAGCAGGCGGGGATGCCGGCCGGCTTCATCCTGGACGGCACGCGCCGCGCCATGCGCGCAACCTACCAGCGCGAGCTCGACGGTCTCGAATCGCACCTGTCCTTTCTTGCCACCGTCGGTTCGGTCTCTCCGTACGTCGGCCTCTTCGGTACCGTGTGGGGGATCATGATCGCCTTCATGGGGCTCGCGAGCGTCGCCCAGGCCACGCTCGCCCAGGTCGCACCCGGCATCGCCGAGGCGCTGATCGCCACCGCGATGGGGCTGTTCGCCGCGATTCCCGCGGTGGTCAGCTACAACCGCTATACGCACGACATCGATCGTCTTTCCAACCGCATGGAAAGCTTCATGGAGGAGTTTTCCAACATCCTGCAACGGCAGACGAAGGCGGCGTAAGTGGCGCGCAACCGCAAACAGCTTTCCCAGATCAACGTCGTGCCGATGATCGACGTGATGCTGGTCCTGCTCGTGATCTTCATGGTGACCGCGCCCTTCATCAATCCGGCGCAGGTCGAGCTGCCCAGCGTGGGCAAGACTTCGCAGACGCCGGCCCAGCCGCTCGAGGTGATCATCCGCGAATCGGGCGAATACGTGCTGCGCGACCGTGCCGCGGGCGGCGCGGAGCGGCAGGTCGAAAAATCGGCGCTGCAGGCCGAGTTCGACGCGCTGCATCGCGCCGCGCCCGAACAGCCGGTCGTCATCGCCGCCGATCGCAACGTCCGCTACGAGGAAGTCATGGACACCATGACGCTGCTGCAGAAGGCGCAGATCACGCGCATCGGCCTGCTCGCCCGTCCGGCGCCATGACCCGCCCGCTGGACGCGCGCACTCCGGGCCGCTCCGATCCCAGGATTCTTGCCGGCGCCATGGCGCTTGGCGTGCACGTGCTGTTCGCGCTGCTGCTCGTCTTCGGACTGTCGTGGCAGACCTCGCAGCCGATGCCGGTGATGGTCGACGTGTGGGATGCGCTGCCGCCGGTCCGCCCTGCGCCCGCCGTTGCGCCGAGGCCCGCGCCGGCCCCGGAACCCCGGCTGGAACCGCCACCCGCACCCCGCCCCGAGCCGCAACCGGTGAAGCCGCCGCCGCGTCCGGTCGAGGCGCCCCCGCCGCAGAAAGCACCCGACATCGCCATCGAGAAGAAAAAGGCCGAGGCCGAGCGGCTCCAGGCGCAAAAGGAGAAAGCGGCGGCGGAAGAGGCGGCCCGCGTCGAAGCCGCGCGCGCGGAGGCGGCGAAACAGGCACGCGAGAAACAGGCCGCGGAGCAGAAAAAGCGCGATCTGCTGCGGCAATTCGAGGAAGACGCGTTGCAGCGGGCCGAGGCGGAGGCCGCGCTCGCCAGCCAGGCGGCGGCGCAGGCGGCGGACGCGGCGCGGCGCCAGAGCGCCGTGGCCGGCATCGTTGCGCAGCACATCGCCATGATCAGCGCGAAAGTGCGCGGCAACACCCGCCTGCCGGCCAATCTGAGCGGCAATCCCGAGGTGCGCTGCCGGGTGCAACTGCTGCCGACGGGCGAGGTCAAGCGCGTGGAGATCACCAAATCCAGCGGCAACGTCGCCTATGACGACGCAGTGGTGCGCGCGATCGAGAAGTCGTCTCCCTTGCCCCTGCCGGAAGACCGCGACGCGCGCGCGAGCTTCGTGCCGGAACTTTCCCTCGTGCACCGCCCCAAATAGACGCGCCGCACGATGGACGCCGACCCCGAAAACGGAGCCGCCCGCCGGATGACGCCGCCAGCCCGGAAAATGGGCTGTGCTAGACTCCTTCGGCACTTCCTCAGCGGAACCCATCCGATCGAAACCCTATGCCTATGACGCGCGCCGTATCCCTGTTTCACCTCTTCTGCCTGTTGCTGTTGAGCGCCTCGCTTCCGGCACGCGCCGCGATGGAGATACAGGTGATCGGTGGATCGGCCAAGCAGATTCCGATCGGGCTCGTGCCGTTCCAGGTCGCCCCCGGACAGCCGGCGCCGCCGCTTACCGACATCATCGGCAAAGATCTCGAACGCAGCGGCCAGTTCAGGCTGGTGAGCACTGCCGGCGCGCAGCAGCCCACCGCGGCGGCGCAGGTGGTCCACGGCGTGTGGCGCGAGCGTGGGACGGACGCCCTGCTGGTCGGCCAGGTGCTGCCTGCCGAGGGCGGACGTTTCGAGGTCCGCTTCTATTTGATGGACGTGATCAAGCAGACTCAGCTCGCCGCCTTCAGCTACCGGATCACCCCGGATCAGTGGCGCGCGACGGCGCATCGCATCGCCGACATCATCCACGAGAAGCTCACCGGCATTCCGGGCGCGTTCGGCAGCCGCATCGCCTACGTGCAGAAGCAGGGCGCGCGCTATGAACTGCGGGTCGCCGACGCCGACGGCCAGAATCCTCGCACGGTGGTGCGTTCGGGCGAGCCGGTCATCTCGCCCCGCTTCTCGCCCGACGGCTCGCAGATCGCCTATGTCTCCTTCGAGGACAAGAAACCGATCGTCTACGTGCAATCGCTGCGCGACGGCCAGCGGCGTCAGGTGGCCGCGTTCAAGGGCTCCAACTCGGCACCGGCCTGGGCGCCGGACGGCCGCCGCCTGGCGGTCGTGCTGACGCGCGACGACGCCTCGCAAATCTATCTCATCAATGCGGACGGCAGCGGGCTCAAGCGCCTGACGCGCAGCGCCAGCATCGATACCGAGCCGGTGTTTTCGCCGGACGGCAAGGCGATCTACTTCACGTCGGACCGCGGCGGCAGCCCGCAGATCTATCGCATGGCGGCCGATGGCGGCCAGCCCACGCGCGTGAGCTTCACCGGCAGCTACAACGTCTCGCCCGCGGTCAGCCCCGATGGCCGCAGTCTTGCGTACATAAACCGGGACGCGGGCCGTTTTTCCGTGATGCTGCACGAACTGGCGAGCGGCCAGACGCGGGTGCTGACCGACAGCGCACGCGACGAGTCGCCGAGCTTCGCACCGAACGGGCAGGCCGTGTTGTATGCGACGGTGCTCGGCGGGCGCGGCGTGCTCGGCGCGGTGACGGTCGACGGCCAGACCCGGGCGCGGCTGTCGGAATCCGGCGTGGATGCGCGCGAACCCGCCTGGGGACGTTGAACGTGACGACGGGAACGCGTCCGCGCCCGTCATCGCTTGTCCACCCGGAGCTTTCGGGCTCCGGCATGTTTTCGTCAATCGGAAGGAGAAGAACCAGATGAACAAGATTTTGCTGCCGGCTTTGCTCGCAATGCTTCTCGCCGCGTGCGGCACCACGGGCAAGCAGGCGAGCGTCGAGGACCGCACCGAGGACAAGGCCGCCACGACCGCGGTCACGCCGGCCGCAACCGGCACCGAGAGCACCGGCGTGGCCGCCGGCGACGTCTCCGGCAGCGCGCTTGCCGGCGACCCGCGCAAGGACCCCGCGAGCCCGCTGGCGAAGCGCAGCGTCTACTTCGATTTCGACAGCTATGCGGTGAAGGAGGAGTACCGCTCGATGCTGCAGGCGCATGCCGGCTACCTGCGGTCGAAGGGCGACGCGCGCCTGATCCTGCAAGGCAACGCCGACGAGCGCGGCAGCCGCGAATACAACCTCGCCCTGGGCCAGAAGCGCGCCGAGGCCGTGCGCCGCGCGCTGTCCGTGATGGGCGTGGATGCCGCGCAACTCGAGGCGATCAGCTTCGGCGAGGAAAAGCCGCGCGCGCTCGGCAGCACCGAAGCCGCGTACGCCGAGAACCGCCGCGCCGATCTGGTCTATGGAGACGAGTAAGCCTTCCGGCCATCCATGGGCCTGGGTGCTCGTCGGCGCGCTTGCGCTGGCGACGCCCGCTTCGGCGCAACTGTTCGGCGGCGGCGAGCTGCAACGCCGGACGCAGGCGCTCGAACAGCAGAGCCAGGCGCTGCAGCAGCGCATCGACGGCATCGATGCGCGGCTCGGCAAGATCGAGGCCGACCTGCAGAAGAACCAGCAGATGCTCGACCTGATGCAGGAGGTCGAAGGGCTGCGGAGCGAGATCGCCCAGCTGCGCGGGCAGACCGAGGTCCAGAAACATCAGCTCGACACCCTGGGCAAGCGGCAGAACGACCTCTACGCCGACCTCGACCAGCGGCTCACCGACGCCTCGCGCGCCGCCCCCGCCGCTGCGGAGCCGACACCGGCCGACACGCAGGCGGAAACCGAACGCTACGAAGCCGCACTCAAGCTGTTCCGGGAGAAGGACTACGTCGGTGCGAGCGCCGGCTTCCGCGATTTTCTGCAGGCGTATCCGAACGGTGCGATGGCCGCCAACGCCCATTACTGGCTCGGCTATTCGCACTATGCGCGCAAGGACTACAAGACCGCGCTCGCGACCCAGCAGAAACTGGTTGCGGCCTTCCCGTCGAACCCTAAGGTGCCCGACGCGCTGCTCAACATCGCAGCGAACCAGATCGCCATGGACAACCTCGACGGCGCTCGCAAGACCTTGCGGGAACTGATCGCCAAGCATCCGGGCACGGAGGCCGCGAAGCTCGCCGAGCGACGCTTGTCGGCGCTCAAGTAGGACGCGCATCGTGAGCGACACCCTGACGCGCGTGCCGAACGGGCCGGCGGCGCCCACCCGGCTCGCCGGCCTTGTTTCGCACGACGCATCCACCAACGCTGCCGCACCGCAATCCAGCCGTCGTCCAGATGGCGCGGATGACGGCCGCCGCGACGCCGAGGTGCCGGTGGCCACGCTTCGCATGACGGAGGTCTTTCTTTCTCTGCAGGGCGAGACCAGCCGCGTCGGCCTGCCGACGGTATTCATCCGGCTGACCGGCTGCCCGCTGCGCTGCCGCTGGTGCGACACGCCATACAGCTTCCAGGGCGGCGAGAGCATTGCGCTCGATACGCTGCTGGCGCGCGTGGCCGAATACGGCGTGCAGACCGTGTGCGTCACCGGCGGCGAGCCGCTGGCGCAGAAGGGTGCGCTGCCGCTGCTGGCCGCGCTGTGCGACGCCGGCTACTCGGTCTCGCTGGAGACCAGCGGCGCGCTCGACGTGAGCGCGGTGGACCCGCGCGTGTCGCGCATCGTCGACGTCAAGCCGCCCGGTTCCGGCGAGGCGACGCGCAACCGTTGGCAGAACCTCGCCCATCTCACGCCGCACGACGAGATCAAGTTCGTGCTCGCGAGCCGGGCGGATTACGACTGGGCCTGTACCGTGCTGCGCGAGCGGGGGCTCGATCGCATCTGCCCGGTCCTGTTCTCGCCGGTGCAGGGGGAACTCGATCCGGCGCTCCTCGCCGGCTGGATCGTCGAGGACCGCCTCCCGGTGCGGATGCAGGTCCAGCTGCACAAGCTGCTGTGGGGCAACACGCCGGGGCGATGACGCGGCGGGCCGTGGTCCTTCTGTCCGGCGGGCTCGACTCCGCCACGGTGCTGGCGATCGCGCGCGAGGCCGGCTACGCATGCCATGCGCTGAGCCTCGACTACGGCCAGCGCCACACCGCCGAACTCGCGGCCGCGGCGCGCATCGCGCAGGCCCTCGGCGCGGTGGAGCACCGGGTGATCCGGCTCGGCCTCGGCGACATCGGCGGCTCGGCGCTGACCGACGGCTCGATCGCCGTGCCCGAGGCGCCGGCGAGCGGCATCCCCGTGACCTACGTTCCCGCACGCAACACCGTGATGCTCTCGCTCGCGCTCGCCTGGAGCGAAGTGCTCGGTGCGCGCGACATTTTCATCGGCGTCAACGCGGTGGACTATTCCGGGTATCCCGACTGCCGTCCCGAGTTCATCGAGGCTTTCGAGCGCGTCGCGAATCTCGCCACCCGCGCCGGTGCCGAAGGCGCACGCTTCCGCATCCACGCGCCGCTGCAGCAGCTCTCGAAGGCGCAGATCATCCTCCGCGGACGCGAACTCGGCGTCGATCATGCCCAGACCGTGAGCTGCTACCAGGCCGATGCCGGCGGGCGCGCGTGCGGACGCTGCGATGCCTGCCGCCTGCGCCGCCAGGGCTTCGCAGAAGCGGGCGTCGCCGACCCGACGCGCTACGCCGGCACGACCGGCTGAGGACTGCGGCCCGACGATCGCCCGGTCGGCGGCAGCGCGGCACGAAGCCATCCTGTCGCCACGACGGTTTCTCCGAGACATGGCGGCTTCTGCTGGACACCTTGGCCATGTCCGCACGTCGGCCGCATGGTACGTATTGGTCACTCGGGCCGGTCGGCTCACGCATTAAGATTTCCCTGTTTCGACGCGTCCACCGTCCCCGACAGGAGAAGCCGCCCCATGACCTACGAAGATTTCGCCAGCGCACAATCTTTCCTGCTGTGGGCGACTTTCGCGCTCGCGCTGGTGATGGGCGCCGTCGTCAACAAGACGAATTTCTGCACGATGGGCGCCGTCTCCGACTGGGTCAACATGGGCGACAGCGGCCGCATGCGTGCCTGGGTGCTGGCCATCGCGGTGGCGGTGCTCGGCGTGGCGGGTCTGGAGGCGGCCGGGCTCGTGAACGTCAATTCCACCTTCCCGCCCTACCGCCAGACCAACCTCGTCTGGCTGGAAAACGTGTTCGGCGGCGCGCTGTTCGGCATCGGCATGACGCTCGCCTCCGGTTGCGGCAACAAGACGCTGATCCGCATCGGCGGCGGCAACCTCAAGTCGGTGATGGTGCTGCTCGTCATCGGCGTGGTTGCGTATTTCATGATCAACCCCTTTCCCGGCAGCGACAAGACCTTGTACTCGGTGCTCTTCCATTCGTGGACCAGCCCCGTGTCCACCGCGCTGGCCACCAATCAGGATCTCGGCGCGATGCTGTCCGCCGACGCCGGCACCGGCCGCGTGTGGGCGGGCGGCGTGATCGGCCTGCTGCTGCTCGTCTGGGCTTTCGCCTCGGCCGATTTTCGCGGCAGCTTCGACAACGTGCTCGGCGGACTCGTGGTCGGCCTCGTCGTGCTCGGCGCGTGGTTCGTGACCAGCAACGTGATGGTGGACGCCGACGGCGAGATCCTCTCGCTGCAGGCCTACGTCCAGGATTGGGAGCTGTACGCGCCCGCCGACGCCGTCCGGCCCGCCGCCGCCGGCCCGCTCGCGGCGCAGTCCTTCACCTTCATCAACCCCATGGGCCAGACGCTCGGCTACGCCGCCGGCGGTTTTGCGCGCACGCTGCTCACCTTCGGCATCATGGCGGTCGCGGGTGTGATCGCCGGCTCGTTCCTGTGGGCGCTGCTCTCGCGCAGCTTCCGTGTCGAGTGGTTCGCGTCCGCCGGCGATTTCGCCAACCACTTCGTCGGCGCGATCCTCATGGGCCTCGGCGGCATCCTTGCGATGGGCTGCACCATCGGCCAGGGCGTCACCGGATTTTCCACCCTCGCGCTCGGCTCCATCCTCACCTTCTTCGCCATCGTCGCCGGCGCGGCCGCCACCATGAAGGTGCAGTACGCGATCCTCATGCGCGGCGCATGAGGCGGCACACGGAAAAAAAGCCGCGCGGCGCTTTACCCGCCCAGGCGGCTTGGATATAATTCCGGGCTTTCGTGGATGGCGCATCAGCCGGCTGGTTCGATGCAGATCCCAGGGGTCGGTAGCTCAGCCGGTAGAGCAGCGGACTTTTAATCCGTTGGTCGCGAGTTCGAATCTCGCCCGACCCACCAGAATTCACGCGGCCCGCAGCGATGCGGGCCGTTTTTGTTTCTCGCTGAGATCGCGCCAAGTGACCACCATGTAAGCGCGTTTCAGGCTTCCATCCAACGACACGCGTGCCAGTATCCGCGCCACGGGTGTGGATAAACAAATCAGGAAGAAACGGAAGCCTACCGGCTCTATGGCCTTTGGCACAGGCCATCGCGCCAAAAAGACGGACGGATGAAGTTGGTGGGATGACGGCTAGAGAAGGGACGGGGGCGGGAGGCCGGACGTCCCTCCATACCGCATGGGCCTGAGCCCTGCGCCGCAGGCGCTCCGAATTTCCTGCTGTCGCACCCCTTGCGAGCAGAATAGCATGGTTGAGTTGAGGATCGACGGCAGGATCCGCTGCGCGCACTCAACGACAACACAGCGCAGCGCGATTGCTGCCGAGTTGGCGAATATGCCGCAAGGAAAGCGCACCGACTCACAGCTTTCTGCAAATTTGCAGAATGTCTTCCAAACCGAAGCCGCTGCAACGCTTAACGTCTCGCGCGCTCGGTGGCGCGTCCTTCAGCAGTTGCCAAAGTGCAATCTTGCACTTTGGCGCCCATATGCCGATTGCCCTGATCTCCACCCTTCCCCCCGCGCCTTCGTCCAATCCTGCGCGCTCGCCACGATCGCGGTGCACGGCGCGATGTCGACCGCGATGTCGACCATGGTAAAGTCACCAAGTGTCGCTCCGCGCATAGATCTGCAACTATCTGCCAGTTGCAGTTCGTGCAACTTATCCGGATAATCGCGTGTCCAAAAAAGAAAAACTGCTACGGAAGTTGTGCGCTATCCCGGCCCCGAAAGATTTCGCGTGGGACGACTTGCTGACACTTATGGAACGCGCGGGCTTCACGGCTACCTGCCATGGCGGGTCGCACTACATGTTCGAGCATACTTCGGGCTATCGCTTCCGGATGTCCAAGACCCATCCAAGCGGGATCCTTAAGCCCTATCAAATACGGGATGCAATCCAGGCGCTTCGCTGCGTCGGAGAAGATGGAGATAGCTGATATGGCCGACAAGCCAATGTCTTACAAAGGGTATCTCGGAAGCATCGAGGCGAGCGTCGAGGACGCGTGCCTCCACGGGAAGCTGCTGTTCATCGATGACCTGATTACCTACGAGGGGGACACGGTTCCAGCGTTGGTTGATGCCTTCCGTGCTGCGGTCGATGACTACTTGGCGTATTGCGAGGAAACCGGGAAACCAGCGAACAAGACATTCAGCGGAAGTTTTAACGTGCGCATTGGTCAAGCCCGGCATAAAGACATCGCGGAGAAGGCGGCCCGTCTTGGGCTTGCCGGAGTGAATGAAGCGGTCTGCGCCGCGATTGATAGTTGGACGCAGCCTGCCGAAGCGTCCCATCACTGGCACATCCATGTGGAAACGCCACAGGTGATGACGCTTGCATCCTCCGGCAAACCGCCTAGCTACCACCAGGTGATTCCAAATGTCAAACACTAACCCACAAACGGCGCCGCAACCGGTGGTGGAACCGTTGCGCTTGAAGGAGTTGGCCACGGTGTTGGTGCGCCACTATGGAATAAAGGAAGGCTCGTACGAGCCGCTCGTCGAGTTCACGATTGGCGTCGGAAGCATGGGGCCCACCCCGGAGATGGCCGCCCCCAGCGCGATCGTGAGCATTTCTCGAATTGGCCTGGTGAAGGTAGATCATGCCACGCCGCACAGCGTCGATGCGGCGGAAGTGAACCCAGGCACGAAGAAGTCCACAGCGACACGCAAGCAAAAATAATCCGCTTTTCTTCGATCTAGACCACAAATCCGCTTCGGCGGGTTTTTTTGTTGTTCACCGATCCGCTGCCACGATCGCCGTTGGCTCGGGTTCATGGGTAATCCCCTCGTAAGACAGCAGGAGTCAGAGGTGGAATTTTCTCGTAACCTAGCCCGAGGAGCTTGCTTCATTTCAGGCGCCGCAGCTGACGGAAAGTGTCACTCTGCTGCCGCAGCAGGGCGGTCCGGGTGCGGGGCAGCGCAACCGCGACTTCGGTCGCGGCAACCCCGGCACCTAAAAAATAATATAAAAATCAACGCGGTATTGGATTATTCGCTGTAATTACCGGGATGGATCTAAAGCTGGCATGCGGGCTGCTCGTTAATGAGCCAGACACGGCGGCTCCGTGTTCAAACTGCCCAATCTTAGGAGAAATGGAAAATGATGAAGAACGTTCAAAAAGGTTTTACCCTGATCGAACTGATGATCGTCGTGGCGATCATCGGCATTCTGGCCGCGATTGCGATTCCCGCGTATTCAAGCTACGTGGCGAAATCCCAGGCTGCCGAGGCCTTCTCGCTGCTTGATGGCGTCCGGACGCCGCTGTCCATGTCCTGGAGCGAAGACAGCACGTGCGACGTGACGGGCTCGAACGTCACGGGCAAATATGGTGACGTGACGGTAACGACGGATACGGACACCGGCTGCACGGCGACCTACACCTTCGATGGCGGCAAGAATAAAGGTGGTGTAATCGACAACGTTTTCGCCGCCAATACTTGGACCTGCACCGTCAAGACGCAACCCACCGACACGAGCGTTACGCTTGCCTGTCCCAAGTAAATAGCCCTAGGCAGACAGCGCATCGTCACAGGGTATTCTTGACCGGTTCGCTGTTCGCCCGATCCGAAGAGCCAAGTCCCCCCGTGGGCTTGGCTCTTTGCTTTGTACTTCAACATCTTCGCTCACATTCATGCCGGCGCAAAGCTCCGCGCGATAGAAATTCTCTGCCCTTGGTCTACCTAAACGGGTGCCGAGAATCGTCACCTCTTGCCGCGCAGTGCCGTCTGGCCGGTAAGTTCTCCATTTTTTTCCTCGCACAGCACGTTTGTTTTTCAAAAAAATATAATATAAATCAATGTGTTATTTTGACTCATCGTGCCGTCAGCTGTACCCCCATGTTGGCATATCTCGTGCATGTATCGGGTCGGTATCTCAAATTCTCGTTAACGCTTTAATCCCCGGAGAAACTCAAAATGATGAAGAACGTGCAAAAAGGTTTTACCCTGATCGAACTGATGATCGTCGTGGCGATCATCGGCATTCTGGCCGCGATTGCGATTCCCGCGTATTCAAGCTACGTGGCGAAATCCCAGGCTGCCGAGGCCTTCTCGCTGCTTGATGGCGTCCGGACGCCGCTGTCCATGTCCTGGAGCGAAGACAGCACGTGCGACGTGACGGGCTCGAACGTCACGGGCAAATATGGTGACGTGACGGTAACGACGGATACGGACACCGGCTGCACGGCGACCTACACCTTCGATGGCGGCAAGAATAAAGGTGGTGTAATCGACAACGTTTTCGCCGCCAATACTTGGACCTGCACCGTCAAGACGCAACCCACCGACACGAGCGTTACGCTTGCCTGTCCCAAGTAAATAGCCCTAGGCAGACAGCGCATCGTCACTGCATAAATGGGGTCAGACACGATATTTGTCCTATCCTGAGCCTTTCCAGCTCATGGTCGAACAGTCATGGCTCGTCTTCCCCGCTACGTCATCCCCGGCCAGCCGCAGCACATCATCCAGCGCGGCAACAACCGCCAGGTGATTTTTGCCGCTGACGCCGACACCCAGTTTTTTCGCGATGCGCTGGTCGAATCCGCTGCCAAGCACGGGCTGGCGATCCATGCGTACGTGTGGATGACGAATCACATCCACTTGCTCGCGACGCCCGGGTTCGAAGACAGCATCAGCAAGACCTTCCAATCGGTCGGTCGGCGCTATGTGCAGTATTTCAATTTCACCTACAAGCGCAGCGGAACGCTGTGGGAAGGGCGCTACCGGGCGACGGTGGTGGACAGCGAGCGCTATCTGTTGACGCTGATGCGCTACATCGAACTGAATCCCGTCCGCGCAGGCATGGTGGCGGAGCCGCAGGATTATCCGTGGTCGAGCTACCGGCGCAATGCGCTGGGCGAGAGCGGGCCGAATGCGGACTGGCTGGTTCCGCATGAGCAATACACCCGCCTGGGCATGGAAGACGTATCCAGACAGACGGCTTATCGGACGCTTTTCGACGTGGCCATCGCTCGTGAGGACCTGGCGGAAATCCGTGACTGCACGCACAAGGGGTGGGCCTTGGGCGGAGAACGCTTCAGGGCGGAGATCGAGGCGCTGGGCCAGAGGCGTGCGGCGTCGAAAGGCGTGGGGCGGCCGCGGAAGGTGAAGAGCGACGAGACCGCGCTTTGAACCGCTGGAAATCGTGTGACCCCGTTTCCGCCATCGGAGTGCGAAATCGCCCCGGGTACCCCGAGGGCATAAAGGCGGGGTTCCTACAGGGACGGTGTGGGCGCTTCCCTCAAGCGGCCACGAGGCAAAAAAAAGAGACCGCCGCGGCGGTCTCTTTGTCGTTTCGTGCACCGCCGGTCAGACCACGCCCTGCGCCAGCATGGCGTCAGCGACCTTGATGAAGCCGGCCAGGTTGGCGCCGTTGACGTAGCTGATGCTGCCGTCTTCGCGTGCGCCGTGCGCGAGGCAGGCCTGGTGGATGCCGTGCATGATGCCGCGCAGACGCTCGTCGACTTCTTCGCGCGGCCACGACAGGCGCATGGCGTTCTGGCTCATCTCGAGGCCCGAGGTGGCGACGCCGCCGGCGTTGCTGGCCTTGCTGGGAGCGTAGAGGATGCGATGCTTGTCGAACAGGCGGGCGGCGTCGGCGGTCGCGGGCATGTTGGCGCCTTCGGCGACGGCGACGAGTCCGTTCTTGATGAGCAGTGCGGCTTCCTCGCCGTGGATCTCGTTCTGGGTCGCGCAGGGCAGGGCGACGTCCATGGGAACGGCCCAGGGGCGCATGCCGGCGTGAAACTCGGCGCCCACGCGCTCGGCGTAGTCGCTGACGCGGCCGTGCAGGTGGTTCTTGACGTCCATCAGCTCGGCGAGCTTCTCGGGCGTGAAGCCGTGCTCGTCGACCACGGTGCCGCTCGAATCCGATATGGTGACGACCTTCGCACCCAGTGCCATGGCCTTCTCGATCGCGAATTGCGCGACGTTGCCGGCGCCGGAGACGCCGACTCGCATGCCTTCGATCGAGCGGCCGGCATGGCGCAGCATCTCGTCGGCGAAATAGACCGCGCCGTAGCCGGTAGCTTCCGGACGGATGAGCGATCCGCCGTAGGCAAGGCCCTTGCCGGTGAACACGCAGTCGGCGCGGTTGGTGAGCTTCTTCATCATCCCGGCCATGTAGCCGACCTCGCGCGCGCCCACGCCGATGTCGCCCGCCGGGACGTCGGTCTCGGCGCCGATATGGCGGTAGAGCTCGGTGATGAAGGCCTGGCAGAAGCGCATGATCTCGCCGGGGCTCTTGCCCTTGGGATCGAAATCCGAGCCGCCCTTGCCGCCGCCCATGGGGAGGGTGGTCAGCGCGTTCTTGAGGGTCTGCTCGAAGGCCAGGAACTTGAGAATGGACAGGTTCACCGAAGGATGGAAGCGCAGGCCGCCCTTGTAGGGGCCGATAGCCATGCTGTGCTGGACCCGGTAGCCGCGGTTGATCTGGACGTCTCCGTGATCGTCGACCCACGAAACCCGGAAGATCAGGATCCGCTCGGGTTCGACCAGGCGGTCCAGCAGACCGTGTTCGGCGTACTTCGGGTGCTTGGCCAGGAACGGCCACAGGCTCTCGATGACTTCGGTGACGGCTTGCAGGTATTCGGGTTGACCGGGGTTGCGCTCGGCGATGCGGCGGAGAAATTCGTCCGGATTCTGGTATTTCATGGTGTGTCGGGCTTTCTCTGGGACTGTGTAGGCAACACGCCACGATACCACGATTGGTGCGCTGCCGCAGGGCGTCGCGAGGACCTCGTGGGGCAAGCGTGGCGGCGCGGCGACACTGGCCGGCGCGGGTGGCGGAGTCGGGGTTAAACGGGGATGTGGAGCGGCCTGGAAACAGCGGGATCGCTAGGAACGCCGTACGATCTGTTGTCGTTTTCGCGAGCCGGAGCGCTTCGCTCGCAAGCGGCGGGTTGGCGCGCCTATGGCGGCTGCGCTGCCTGTTTGGGTCCGGGATGGATTGCGCGGGGTCAGGCGTCTATGTCCGAGGCCTTGCCCAATGCCTGGCGGATGACAGAAGACGAAAACCCGCGCCCTTGCAGGAAGCGCGTCTGCCGCGCCTTTTCAGCGGCGTCGGCGGGTGGCGTGCCGAACTTCTTCCGCCACACCTCGCGTGCGCGCGCAAGCTCGGTCTCGCGGCTCTCGCTCAACACGGCTTCGATCACCGTCTCGGCGACGCCGCGCTGGCGCAGGTCGAAGGCGAGCTTGATGCTGCCCGCCTTTGCGCGATGGTCGGCGACCCAGCTCTGGGCGAAACGCAGATCCGAGAGCCAGTTCCGGGCCTCGAAATCGGCGAGCAGGGGGTCGATGTCGGCCTCGTCGAACCCGGCCTGCGCGAGCTTGCGCGCGAGTTCGAAGCGGCTGTGCTCGCGCCGGGCGAGATGGTCCAGCGCGCGCTGCCGCAGGCCGCGCGGCTCAGGCATCGATGTCGGCTTTTTCCATGGCCGGCGCGACCGGGTTGTTGACGCCGACGGCGGCGCGGATCCTGGCCTCGATCTCGTGCGCGATCTCGGGGTGCTCGCGCAGGAACTCGCGCGCGTTGTCCTTGCCCTGGCCGATCTTCTCGCCGTTGTAGGCGTACCAGGCGCCGGACTTGTCGACCAGCTTGTGCGAGACGCCGAGCTCGACGATCTCGCCTTCGCGCGAGATGCCCTGACCGTAGAGGATGTCGAAGTAGGCTTCCTTGAAGGGCGGGGAGACCTTGTTCTTGACGACCTTGACACGGGTTTCGTTGCCGATGATTTCGTCGCCCTTCTTGATCGCGCCGGTGCGGCGGATGTCGAGGCGCACGCTGGCGTAGAACTTGAGCGCGTTGCCGCCGGTGGTGGTCTCGGGGTTGCCGAACATGACGCCGATCTTCATGCGGATCTGGTTGATGAAGATGACGAGCGTGTTGGTGCGCTTGATGTTGGCCGTGAGCTTGCGCAGCGCCTGGCTCATCAGCCGCGCCTGCAGGCCCATGTGCGAGTCGCCCATCTCGCCCTCGATCTCGGCCTTGGGCGTCAGCGCGGCGACCGAGTCGACCACGACGACGTCGACGCTGCCGGAGCGCACCAGCATGTCGGCGATTTCCAGCGCCTGCTCGCCGGTGTCGGGCTGCGAGACGAGCAGATTGTCGACGTCGACGCCGAGCTTCTGCGCATAGACCGGGTCGAGCGCGTGCTCGGCGTCGATGAAGGCGGCGGTGCCCCCCAGCTTCTGCATTTCGGCGATGACCTGCAGGGTGAGCGTGGTCTTGCCGGACGATTCCGGACCGTAGATCTCGATCACGCGGCCGCGCGGCAGGCCGCCGACGCCGAGTGCGATGTCGAGGCCGAGCGAGCCGGTGGAGACGGCCTGGATGTCGCGCGCGACGCCGTGGTCGCCTAGGCGCATCACCGAGCCCTTGCCGAACTGCTTCTCGATCTGGCTCAGCGCCGCGGCGAGGGCCTTGGTCTTGTCGTCTGCCAATGCGGGGGTTGCCATCTTCTCTCTCCTGTTGGTTGGCGATGATCGCGCCGGCGGCGAAGCGCCTGCATGGGAGGCAATGTAGGCGATACATCGACTTGTGTCAATAAAAAATATCACCTACGTAAAAAGTATGACGAGATAGATTGTATCTGCCAGGCCACTGCCTATAATTCGGCGCAGAGGCTCGAGCGGAGGAGCGATGATTACAAAGGAGAAAATGCGCCTCGATCTCAAGTGGGCGACGCGCCAGCGGCTGCAGTACATCGAGATCAAGGCGTTCTACACCGGGGTCGTGACGCGCAGCGACGTGGCCCGCGCCTTCGGATTGTCCGACCCGGCGGCGACCAAGGATCTCAAGCTCTACGGCGAACTCGTCCCCGGCAACCTCGCCTACCATCACGGCGTGTTCGGCTTCGTGCCGGCGGCGGACTTCTCCGCCGCGTTCGCCGACCTCGCGCCGGCGGCTGCGCTTCCCGTGATCGCCGCCAACCTGGCGGTGGCCGGCGGGCCCTACGGCGATGCGCGCATCTACGGCCTCGCCACGGCCGGGCTGCCGCTGCCGCTGCGCCTGCCGGGCGCGCAGACGCTCGCGCAGATCACGCGTGCGATCCATGGCCGGCGCAAGCTCGCCGTCGGCTACCGCTCGCTGTCGGAACAGGCCGGTGCGCCGACGCGCATCATCGAGCCGCATACCCTCGTCGATACCGGTCTGCGCTGGCACGTGCGCGCCTACAACGAGGCGAGCTGTGATTTCCGCGATTTCGTGCTGTCTCGCGTCGGAGCCGCCGAGTGCCTGGACCTGCCGGCCGAGTCCAGCGAGGCGTACGACGACGATTGGGTGGAGGCGGTGAGCCTGCGCCTCGCGCCGCACGCCGGGCTCGATGCGGCGCGGCGTGCCAGCCTGCTGCTCGATTACGGTGCGCCGGACGGAGTGATCGAGGTGAACGTACGGCGGGCGCTGCTCGGCTACGTGCTGCAGCGGCTCAACGTCGACACGACGCCGGATCACCGCCTGAATCCGAACGCGTATCAGCTGATGCTCCTGAACCGCGACGAAATCGAGCCTTTTGCGGCATGGGCGTTCCGGTAGCAGTGCCCGGCGCAGGCTGCGCCCTAATGGTGGCAGGTAACTACGTGACCAGCTCGATGAGGCCGCGCAGGGCGGCGGCGACGGCGCGCGAGCGGATCTCTTCCCGGTCGCCGTCGAGACGGCAGGTGGACGACAGCAGCGTGCCGTCGGCGAGCGCCCAGCCGTAGCACACCAGGCCGACGGGCTTTTGCGGGGTGCCGCCGCCTGGCCCCGCAATGCCGGAGATCGCGAGCGTGGCCTGCGCGCGGCTGCGCGCGAGCGCGCCGGCCGCCATCGCCATCGCGGTCTCCTCCGACACCGCGCCGTGCGCGGCGAGCAGTTCTTCCGGTACGTCGAGCATCTCGCGCTTGGCCGCGTCGGCGTAGGTGACGAAGCCGCGTTCGTACCAGCGCGAGCTGCCCGGCAGCGAGGTGACGAGCGCGCCGACCCAGCCGCCGGTGCACGACTCGGCAGTGGCGAGCATCCAGCCGCGTGCAAGCAGGCGGTCGCCGAGGTCGCGCGCGAGTTGCAGCAGTTCTTCGTTGCTTACACGAGCCATTGCAGTCCCTTGAGAGCGGCGATCGCATAGAGCGCCGCCAGCAGATCGTCGAACATCACACCGAAGCCGTTGTCCAGCCGCGCGTCGGCGAACTTGATCGGCCAAGGCTTCAGGATATCGAACAGACGGAAGAGCGCAAAGGCCGCAGCGGCCCACAACCAGCCCGCCGGAGTGAACAGGAGCACCAGCGCGAAGGCGACGATCTCATCCCATACCATGCCGCCGTGGTCGGCGACGCCGAGCGCGCGGCCCGCGCGGCCGCAAGCCCATACGCCCAGGAGGAAGGCCGCGATCACGAGAATGATGCGGTTCGGCAGGTCGGGCGCGGTCGCGGCGATGAGCCAGAACAGCGGGAAGCCGAGCAGGGTGCCGACGGTGCCGGGCGCCTTCGGCGCGAGCCCCGTGCCGAAGCCGAAGGCGAGCAGATGGGCCGGGTGCGCGAACAGAAAGCGCAGATCAGGCCGGGAAGTGGTCATGGCCGGTTCTCTCGAATGGCATCGGCGCGCCCTCGGGCCCCAGGACGGCGAGCCCGGGCTCCCCGGTGATGCGGCCGACGCGGGCGACCGCGACGCCGGCCGCGCGGGCGGCATCCGCCACGGCGTCGCGTCGCGCCGGTGGCGCGGTGAAGCACAGTTCGTAATCGTCCCCGCCCGCGAGCACGCAGTCGCGGGCGACGCTCTCGTGCAGATAAGCCTGCACGACCGGCAGCGTCGGCAATGCGGCGAATTCGATGGCGGCGCCGAGCGGGCCCGCGAGCGGCTGCGAGCGCTCCAGGATGTGGCCGAGGTCGCCGAGCAGGCCGTCCGAGATGTCGATCGCGCTGTGTGCGATGCCGCGCAGGGCGATGCCGAGTTCGACGCGCGGCGTGGGCAGATAGAGCGCGGGCAGTACGCGCGCGGCATCGACGGGATCCATGCGGAGGCGGCCCTGGCGGTAGGCGAGTGCGAGCGCCGCCGAGCCGAGCATGCCGGAGACCCATACGTCGTCGCCATCCTGTGCGCCGTCACGCCGCAGCGCCTGTCCCGGCGGCAACTCGCCGATCGCGGTGATGCTGATGGTGAGCGGTCCGCGTGTGGTGTCGCCACCCACGATCTCGATTCCGTGCTGGTCCGCGAGGCGATAGAGCCCACGCGCGAACGCGCGGAGCCAGACGTCGTCCGCCGCGGGCAGCGCGATCGCGAGCGTCGCCCAGCGCGGCTTCGCACCCATTGCGGCCAGATCCGACAGATTTACCGCGAGGGACTTGTGACCGAGGCCGGCCGGGCCGTCCTGGGGCGAGAAATGGCGGCCCTCGAGCAGCATGTCGGACGTGACCGCGAGCTGCATGCCGGGCGTCGGCGCCAGAAGCGCGCAGTCGTCGCCGACGCCGAGCACCGCGCCGGGTGTGGGGCGGGTGAAGTGACGGGCGATGAGATCGAATTCCATGGCAAGCGGTCGGGCCTCAGCGAACGATTTTCAGGGCGTGGCGCGAAAGCACGCGGCGGCCGGGGCCGGCGTGAACCGGAGTATTCGGCGCGCTTCATGGCGGCGGGGCGGAGGTGCCGGCGCCGCGCCGGTCATGCGTTTCCTTGGCCGCTAGCGCCGACGCTTCGCATGCGCGATCTCGACGGCGCGCACGTCCTGCGCCAGCTTGTCGAGCACGCCGTTGACGTACTTGTGGCCATCGGTGCCGCCGAACTTTTTTGCCAGTTCGACGCCTTCGTTGATCGCCACCCGCCAGGGCACGTCCGGACACCGCAGCAACTCGTAGGCGCCAATCAGCAGGATACCGCGCTCGATCGGCGAGAGCTCGGGCACCGCACGGTCGAGCAGGGGCGCGAGGCGCGTGTTGAGCTCCGCCTCCGCGCTGGTGATGCCATGGAAAAGGGTACGGAAATAGGCCTCGTCCGCGCGCGCGAACTGCTCGTCCTCACGCAGATTGGCGGCGATGAGCGTGACGTCGGCGCCGCCGAGCAGCCAGCCGTAAAGGCCTTGCAGCGCGAACTCGCGCGCGAGCTTGCGGGAACCCGCCATCGTTCAGAGCCGCTTCAAGAGGTTGGCCATCTCGATCGCCACCCGTGCGGCGTCGCGACCTTTTTCGGCCATGCGTGCGCGGCCCTGTTCCTCGGTATCGACGGTGAGGATCGCGTTGGCGATCGGCACGCCGGTTTCCAGCTGCACGTCGAGGATGCCGCGCGAGGATTCGTTGGAAACCACCTCGAAATGGTAGGTGTCGCCGCGCACCACGGTGCCGATGGCGATGAGGGCGTCGAACCGCTGCGATTGCGCCATTTTCTGCAGCACGAGGGGATGTTCGAGCGCGCCGGGGACGCCGACGAGCAGGATGGCCTCGCGTGTGACGCCGAGCCGCAGCAGTTCGAACTCGCACGCCGAAAGCAGGCCTTCGCAGATGTCCTTGTTGAAGCGGCTCATGACGATGCCGACGCGCAGCCCGGCGCCCTGGTAGACGGGGTCGAGTTCGCTGATTTCGCTTGCGGTGCCCATGGGTATCCTTTCAGTAGGCGCCCTGCGCCGCGGGCGCGGCCGGGGAGAGGAGGCGGGTGTCGGAACCCGCCTCAGGCTTTTTCGGCGTAACCGGTGACTTCCAGCCCGAAGCCGTCCATCGCCGGCATCTTGCGCGGGCTGGCGAGCAGCCGCATCTTGCCGACGCCGATGTCGCGCAGGATCTGCGCCCCGATGCCGTAGTCGCGCAGGTCGTACTTGCGGGCGGCGGCGGGCGCCGGGTTGATCCGTTCGAGGAGCGCGTCCGCGGTCTCGGGCCGGTGGAGCAGAACGATCACGCCCGACTGCGATTCGGCGATGCGTTCCATCGCGCCCAGGATGGGCCAGGAGTGGCCGCTGCCGGTGACGTCGAGGAAGTCCATCACGCTCAGGGGCTCGTGCACGCGGACGAGCGTCTCGCGGTCGGCGTGGATGTCGCCCTTGATCAGCGCCAGGTGGGTTTCGCGGGCGCACTTGTCGCGGTAGGCGATCAGGCGGAAGGCGCCGTACACGGTCTGGATCAGGCGGTCGGCGACCCGTTCCACCAGGCTCTCGGTCTGGCTGCGGTAATGGATGAGGTCGGCGATGGCGCCGATCTTGAGTCCGTGCGCCTGCGCGAAGGGGACGAGGTCGGGCAGGCGGGCCATGGTGCCGTCGTCGTTCATG
>DAOKZP010000011.1:38409-72704 GCA_035325585.1 Thiobacillaceae bacterium
CCTTGAGGATCTCGAAGATCACCGGGGCGGGTTCGAGACCCGCCAGCGCCGCGAGGTCGCAACCGGCCTCGGTATGCCCGGCGCGCACGAGCACGCCGCCGGGCTGCGCGCGCAGCGGGAAGACGTGGCCGGGCTGGATGATGTCGGCCGGCTTGGCGTCCTTTTTCACCGCGGCCTGGATCGTGATCGCGCGGTCGGCCGCCGAGATGCCGGTGGTGACGCCCTCGGCCGCCTCGATCGACACCGTGAACGCGGTGCCGTGCGGCGTCTGGTTGTCGGAGACCATCTGCTTCAGACCGAGCTGACGGCAGCGCGCGTCGGTGAGCGTGAGACAGATCAGGCCCCGGCCGTGCTTGGCCATGAAGTTGATCGCATCCGGCGTCGCATGTTCGGCCGCCATCACCAGATCGCCCTCGTTCTCGCGGTCCTCCTCGTCCACCAGCACCACCATGCGGCCGGCCTTGAGTTCTTCGACGATTTCCAGGGTGGGGGCGATGCTCATCGGTCTGTATCCATGGTGTGGGTGAACTGCATCATGCGCTCGACGTAACGCGCGATCATGTCGACTTCGAGGTTGACGCGGCTGCCTGCCCGCAGATGCTTCAGGTTGGTCATTTCCAGCGTGTGGGGGATGAGGTTGAGCGCGAAGCGCCCGCCCTCCACGTGGTTGACCGTCAGCGAGACGCCGTTCACCGTGATCGAGCCCTTGCGGATGATGTAGCGCGCCATATCCATCGGCGCGTCGATCTCCAGCTGATGCGATTCACCCGCCGGGGCGAGCCGGTGCACGCTGCCGACGCCGTCGACGTGGCCGGAGACGAGGTGGCCGCCGAGGCGGTCCGCGAGCCGCAGCGCCTTTTCGAGATTGACCTCCGCGCCCGGGGCGAAGCCGGCGGTCACGCGCAGGGTTTCGGCGGAAACGTCGGCGGTGAAACTGTCGGGCGTGAGCGCGACCGCCGTGAGGCAGACCCCGTCGACCGCGATGCTGTCGCCGATCGCGACGTCGGAAAGATCGAGCCCGCCGCCCGCGATGACCATGCGTGCGTCGCCGCCGCGCGTCTCGTATTCGCGGATGCGGCCTACGGATTGAATGATGCCGGTGAACATGCGGGGTATGGACCTGCGGATCGAACCCGGCATTGTAGGCGTTTAGGCGGGCGCGGTGAACCCCGGCGGTTGCCGCATGCCCATGGTTTCGGGCGGGTTATCCGGATAAGCGGGTCTGGATGTGGACTATAATCGAACCCCGTTTCAGTTTCGTGAGACCGGCGTGAACGCATCCGGACCCCTTGCCATTCGCACCTGCCCGCTGCCGCCCCGCGAGCGGCGCGGCGCGGGTGTGCGGGCGCATCGGAACCCGCGGCCGGCCGCCGCATGAGCGCGCTCAGCGACCGGGTCCATACCTTCGGCCGCGCCATGCTGGAGCGGCACGGCGAGCGGGTGCACAAGGTCGCGCTCGACGCCGGCTTCACCTGCCCCAACCGCGACGGCAGCAAGGGTATCGGCGGCTGTACGTTCTGCAACAACAAGTCCTTCGCGCCGGGTGCGCGCGAACCCGCGCCGCTGACGTCGCAGTTCGACCGTGCGCGGAGCCGCATCGCACGCGGCACGGGCGCGCAGCGCTTCCTCGCCTATTTCCAGGCCTACACCAACACCTACGCGCACGTGGACGAGCTGCGCGCGCTCTACGATGCCGCGCTCGCGGCGCCGGACGTGACGGGTCTCGCAATCGGCACGCGCCCCGACTGCGTGCCGGCCCCGGTGCTCGATCTCCTCGCCGAATATCGCGACCTCGGGCACGAGGTATGGCTGGAACTCGGCCTGCAGTCGTCGTTCGACGCCACGCTCGAACGCGTCAACCGCGGCCACGGCTTTGCCGAATACGAGGCCGCGACGCGGGCGGCGCGCGCGCGGGGCATCCCGGTGTGCTGCCATCTCATCGTCGGCCTGCCGGGCGAGGACGCATCGCACAGCCACGTCACCCTCGACCGCGTGCTCGACGTGGGGGTCGACGGTCTCAAGCTGCATCCGCTGCACGTGGTGAAGCACACCCGGCTCGCGATCGACTGGAAGCGCGGCGACTACGTGCCGCTGGAGGAGGCGGATTACGTACGCATCGCCGCCGACCTTATCGAACGCACGCCGTGGGAAGTCGTGTACCACCGCGTCACCGCGACCGCGCCGGCCGATATGCTGCTCGCGCCCGCCTGGTGCGCAAAGAAATGGGACATCTTGAACGGCATCGCCGACGAACTGGTGCGGCGCGACAGCCGCCAGGGCGCGCGCGCGGGCCAGGCCTGGAAGGAGAACGATCATGCCGCTTGACCTGGTATGCCCGGCGGGCAGCCTGGTATCGCTCAAGGCCGCCGTTGACAACGGCGCCGACGCGGTCTACATGGGATTTCGCGACAACACCAACGCGCGCGCCTTCCCGGGACTCAACTTCGACGAGGCGCAGGCGGCCGAAGGACTGCGCTACGCGCACGACCGCGGCCGCAAGGTGCTGCTCGCGCTCAACACCTATCCGCAGCCCGACAGCTGGAGCCGCTGGACCGGCGCGGTCGACCGCGCGGCGAAGCTGGGGATGGACGCGGTGATCCTCGCCGATCCGGGCCTGATGCGCTACGCGGTCAGGAACCATCCGCAGCTCCGGCTGCATCTGTCGGTGCAGGGCTCGGCCACCAGCTACGAGGCGGTGAATTTCTACCGCGAGCATTTCGGCATCCAGCGCGCGGTGCTGCCGCGCGTACTCTCGCTGCCGCAGGTGGAGAACGTGGTGAAGCACACCGACGTCGAAATCGAACTGTTCGGCTTCGGCGGACTGTGCGTGATGGTCGAGGGGCGCTGCCTGCTGTCGTCTTACTGCACCGGCGAGTCGCCGAACTCGGCGGGCGTCTGCTCGCCGGCGAAGGCGGTGGAATGGAAGGAGACGCCCGCCGGACTCGAATCGCGCCTCAACGGCGTCTTGCTCGACCGCTACGGCAAGGACGAGAAGGCGGGCTATCCGACGCTGTGCAAGGGACGCTTCGAAGTCGCCGGCGAGACCTATTACGCGATCGAGGAGCCGACCAGCCTGAACACCCTCGACCTCCTGCCCGAGATGCTGAAGATGGGCATCGCGGCGATCAAGATCGAAGGGCGCCAGCGCAGCCCGGCCTACGTGACGCAGGTGACCCGCGTGTGGCGCGCCGCGATCGACGCGGTGAAGAAGAATGCGGACGGCTTCAAGCCGACACCCGTCTGGCAAGCCGAGCTCGACAAACTCTCGGAAGGACAGAGTCACACGCTCGGCGCCTACCATCGCCCCTGGAAGTGAAGCCATCATGAATCTCAGCCTCGGCCCCCTGCTGTACTACTGGTCGCGCGACGACGTGCTCGCCTTCTACGAGGAGGCGAAGCACTGGCCCGTGGCGCACGTGCATCTCGGCGAGAGCGTATGTTCGCGCCGCCACCTGCTGCGGCTCCCGGACTGGCTCGCGCTCGCCGAATCGGTCGCGGCCGCCGGCAAGGAGGTCGTGCTGTCGACGCAGACGCTGATCGAGTCGGAATCCGATCTCAAGACCCTGCGCCGCATCGTCGGCGACGGGCGCTTCCGGGTCGAGGCCAACGAGTGGGGCGCGGTGCGATTGCTGTCCGAGGCGGGGGTGCCCTTCGTCGCCGGCCCGACGCTCAACGTCTACAACCACGAGACGCTCGCCGTCCTCGCCGAACTGGGGGCGGAGCGCTGGCTGCCGCCGGTCGAGATGTCGCGCACGGTGCTCGCCGCGCTGCTCGAACGCCGCCCACCGGACATGGAGACCGAGGTATTCGCCTACGGGCGCCTGCCGCTGGCGTATTCCGCGCGCTGCTTTACCGCGCGCCACTACAACCTGCCGAAGGACGACTGCCAGTTCCGTTGTCTCGACCACCCCGACGGGCTGACGCTGTCGACCCGCGAGGGCGCGCCCTTCCTCACGCTCAACGGCATCCAGACCCAGTCCGCCGGCGTCTACAACCTGATCGCCGAATTGCCCGCCTTGCGCGAACTGGGCGTCGCCAGCGTGCGGCTCTCGCCGCAGTCGCGTCACATGGGACGCGTGGTGGAGGCCTTCGCCGCAGCGCTCGGCGGCGAGCGCGTGCCCGCCGATGCGCTGGCGCGCCTCATGCCCGGCGCGCCGGTCGACGGCTACTGGCACGGTCACGCGGGGCTGGAATACGCGGGCGAGCGACCGTGCTGATCACCCGCAGGCTGGAGTTCGACGCGGGTCACCGCATTCCGCACCATGCGAGCCAGTGCCGTCATCTGCACGGTCATCGCTACGCGATCGAGATCACGCTGTCCGGCGAAATCCTGGGCCGCGAGGCGGCCGCGGCGGAGGGCATGGTGATGGATTTCTCCGAGGTGAAGCGCGTCGCGCGGGCGGCGCTGGTGGACCTGTGGGACCACGCGTTCCTCGTCTACCGGGGCGATGAGGCCGTGATGGCGCTCCTCGCCACCCTGCCGGAGCACAAGACGGTCGTATTGCCGACGGTGCCCACGGCGGAGAACCTCGCCGCCGAGGCGTTCCGCATTCTCGACGCCGCCTACGTCGACACCTACGGCAACCGGCTGCGCCTGGAGCGGGTGCGGCTGTACGAGACCCCAAACAACTGGGCCGATGCTGTTCGACAGGCGTCGACCCGTCTGACCACGGAGCGACCATGATGAATCTCGCCTTTCCGCCGCAACTCGCCCGGGTGGTGACGCGGCTGCCCGTCACGCCGCCCAGCCTCGTGTTCTGCGCAACCGCCAACCGTTTACTGTGGCCGGCTTTGAAAACGCTCGACTGGCAGCCGCTCGTCGGGCGGCGCTACGCGATCCGGGTGAAGGATGTGGGACTGAGCGTGCGGTTTGCGGTGGGGCCGCAGGGCTTCACGCCTGCCGCAGGAACGCCCGAACTCACCATCAGCGCCACCGCGGCCGATTTTCTGCTCCTGCTGCGCCGCCAGGAGGATCCGGATACGCTGTTTTTCAGCCGCCGCCTGGTGACCGAGGGCGATACGGCGCTCGGGCTCACGGTCAAGAATTTGCTCGACGCGCTTGAACCGGACGCCGTCCTGCGTCGGATGCCCGCACCGTTGGCGCAGATGGCCCGGCGATGGATGGCTTCCTGACCGGCTGCCGGCAGGGTCTTCAGACGAAACGGCCGCCGTGGCCGCGGAAGCGCTGAACGGCGGACAGCAGATTCGCCCATTGGAGCAGAGCGGACGCGCCGAGAAGCAGGCCGCCCGCAATGGCAGGCAACGGCGTCGACGATAGCGTCGCCGCGGCCAGGAACCCGCATGCGGCGAGATGGAGACGGAACTGCCACCGCATGCGGCGCTCGCCGATCATCTCCTTCATGGTGGGAATGGTGCCGGCGCGCGCCTGCAACTGTGCCTGCAAGTGGAACCACGCCAGAAAGGGCACGATCTTGTAGAGCATGCCGCTCACCACGCTCACGGCGAAGCCGCCCAGAAACAGGGTGCCGAGCAGCGGTGGATAGGCGCGTGCGGCGGCCAGCCCGGGCCAGAGCTGCGCCGTGAGCCAGACGATCACGCCTGCGACGAGGCTCGCCATGGCGAAGCGCCAGTAGTCGAGCGTGATGTCGGGCAGCTTGCGGCGCCGCTGCGTCTGCAGCCGGAGCGTCGTGATCGCGAATACGAGGATGCCCGTGGCGAGCCCCGCGCCAGCGAGGTATCCGGCGATGGCGGGAAGGAACGGCGCGGCCGCGTGCAACAGAAGGAAGGCGAAGAGCGCCGGCACCAGCCAACGCGTGACGCGAGGCGGGTAGGGTGGCGTGATCTGGAACATCGGCACGACCCGGTAGGCGACGCCGATCACCAGGAGCAGCACCCAGCCGAGCAGGCCGAATGCGACATGGGCGGCGCTCGCTCCGTCCGTGGCCACCTCCCATCGGTCCGCACGCCGCAGCGCGAGTAGCAGTCCGAACCCGATCGTGAGGACGAGGCTCGTGATCGCCAGCCGCATCCCGCCTACGGTCATGCTCGGCGCGGCACGGGCCAGGCTGATCGCCGCCGCCGCGAGGAAGACGAGGAAAGCGGCCGCGAGCAGACCCGCGGCGACGCCGAATGCCGCCGGCCGCGCGGTCAGGAATGCGGCCATCAGCGCGATGGTGCCGAGCGTGAGGAGGATGTGGCTCGTGCGTGCGACGGCGTAGGGCGCGGGCAGCTTCGAGCCGGCGACGACCGGCAGCATCTGCATCAGCGCACCGAGCATCACCATTGCGAGGAAACCCAGCGTCACCGCGTGCGTGACGGCAAATGCCGGCGGCGACCAGCGCGAGGCGAGTGCGCCGGGTGCCGACACGATCAGGATTGCCGCCGCCAGCAGGAACAGCGGTGCGGTGAGAAAGAAGCGCAGCGGCAGCGCGAACGGCGGTGCCTGGTCGAAGGAGAGGCCGGCTTGCGGACTCATCGGGCGTCGCCGTCGCGTGGGGTATGGGTTCGGTTAGGCGACGGCCTGCATCGCGCGTATCAGTTCGTTACGCTCGGCGTCCAGCATCTGGTCGGTCATGGGATAGAGCACGTTCTCCTCCTTGAGGTTGTGTTGCTGCATCAGTACGTTGAGCGTCTCGGAGAGTCCCAGAAAACGGTCCAGGTTGGCGTCGGCCAGCGCCTGCTTCATGTCCTGGAACAGTGCGCGCATCTGTTCGTGTTCCATGCGCATGACCTGCGTCGGTCCCATGCCGCTGCCGCCCATGCGGGTCTCGAACGCGGGGAACAGTACGGTTTCCTCCATCGAGAGGTGGCGCGCCATCGCTGTAAGGAAGCGCTCGAGCAGATCGCCGGCGTCGGTCCAGTTCTTTTTCGAGACCGCCATCTCGGCCGCGGCGAACAGATCGTCGCAGGCGCGATGGTCGGTACCGAGAAAATCGAGAATCGTCTGCATGCGGTATCTCCTTCAAGCGTATGAAATCTCAGGTTGTTAAGTTTATCAGGATATCCTAACCTGAAATTCTCCTTGACACAGACACAATATGTCGTATGTTTCACGGCAGCGCGCCACAAAATGTTGTTGAATAGGAGACAAAAATGAATGTGATCGAAACCCTTCCCCGCGAGGTCGTCAAGCGTGACGGGCGCCGGGCCGACTTCGATGCGGCGAAGATCCGTTCGGCCATTCTGCGGGCGGGCCAGGCCACCGGCGAGTTCGGCGAAGCCGAGGCGGATCTCCTGACGGCCCAGGTCGTGAAGGTGCTGATCCATACTTTCCGCAGTGCGCCGCCGGGCATCGAGCGCATCCAGGACGTGGTCGAACAGACCCTGATCGCCGCGAACCATCTCGCGACGGCACGCGCCTACATCGTCTATCGCGAAAGCCACAAGAAGCTGCGCGAGGACCGCCGGACCGTGGTCGACGTCGAAGCGTCGATCAACGAATACCTCTCGCGCCAGGACTGGCGCGTCAACGCCAACGCCAACCAGGGCTACTCCCTCGGCGGCCTCATCCTCAACGTATCCGGCAAGGTGGTGGCGAACTACTGGCTCAACCACGTCTATCCGCCCGAGCTCGGCGAGGCGCACCGCGACGGCTCGATCCACATCCACGACCTCGACATGCTCGCCGGCTACTGCGCCGGCTGGTCGCTCCGCACGTTGCTGCACGAGGGCCTGAACGGCGTGCCCGGCAAGGTCGAGGCGGGGCCGGCCAAGCACATGTCCTCGGCGGTCGGGCAGATCGTCAACTTCCTCGGCACGCTGCAGAACGAATGGGCCGGCGCGCAGGCGTTCTCCTCGTTCGACACCTACATGGCGCCGTTCATCCGCCATGACAACATGAGCTACCGCGAGGTGCGCCAGTGCATCCAGGAGCTGATCTACAACCTCAACGTGCCGTCGCGCTGGGGCACGCAGACGCCGTTCACCAACCTCACCTTCGACTGGACCTGCCCGGAGGACCTGCGCGATCAGGTGCCGGTCATCGCCGGCGAGGAGATGTCCTTCACCTACGGCGATCTGCAGGACGAGATGGACATGATCAACCGTGCGTACATCGAGGTGATGACGACCGGCGACGCCAAGGGGCGCGTGTTCACTTTCCCGATCCCGACCTACAACATGACGCCGGACTTCCCCTGGGAGTCGGAGAACGCGGGGCGCCTGTTCGCAATGACGGCGCGCTACGGCCTGCCGTATTTCCAGAACTTCATCAATTCGGAGATGAAGCCCAACCACATCCGCTCCATGTGCTGTCGCCTGCAGCTCGATCTGCGCGAGCTCCTGAAGCGCGGCAACGGCCTGTTCGGCTCGGCCGAGCAGACCGGTTCGGTCGGCGTGGTGACGGTCAACTGCGCGCGCCTCGGCCATGAATATGCGGGCGACGAGGAAGGCCTGCTGCGCCGCCTCGACGCGCTGCTCGACATGGCCAGAAACGGCCTCGAGATCAAGCGCAAGGAAATCCAGCGCCTGATGGACAACGGGCTGTTTCCGTACACCAAGCGCTATCTGGGCACCTTGCGCAACCACTTCTCGACCGTGGGCGTCAACGGCGTCAACGAGATGATCCGCAACTTCACCGGCGACGAGCACGACATCACCACGGAATGGGGCCACGACTTCGCGGTGCGCCTGCTCGACCACATCCGCATGCGCATCGCCGCGTTTCAGGAAGAAACGGGCCACATGTACAACCTGGAGGCGACGCCGGCCGAGGGTACGACCTACCGCTTCGCCAAGGAAGACGCCAAGCGCTATCCGGGCATCCTGCAGGCGGGCACGCCGGATGCGCCGTACTACACCAACTCGACCCAGCTGCCGGTCGGCTTCACGGACGATGCGTTCGAGGCGCTGGAGCGCCAGGACGACCTGCAGCGCAAGTACACGGGCGGGACCGTGCTGCACCTCTACATGTCGGAGCACATCTCGTCGACCGAGGCATGCAAGAAGCTGGTCCGGCGGGCGCTGGAAAGCTTCCGGCTGCCCTACATCACGGTGACGCCGACATTCTCGATCTGTCCCAAGCATGGCTACCTCGCCGGCGAGCACGAGTTCTGTCCCACGTGCGACGAGGAAGCCCTGTCGCGCAAGCGCGTTGTTTCAGCCTGATTGACCCAAGGAGACCAAGATGAACGACATGACCATTTCGACCCATGCCCTCGCCGCTTCCCAGCTGAAGGACGAGGAGCGCACCCGCTGCGAGGTGTGGACGCGCGTGATGGGCTATCACCGCCCCGTGACGAGCTTCAACAAGGGCAAGCAGAGCGAGCACCGCGAGCGCCAGTTCTTCGTCGAAGGGCGCTGCACGCTGTAACCGGGGCAACCCTCTCGCGCACGCTGGCCGCTGGCGCGGCCGGTGACCGGCGTACGCGAGACACCCCAGGAAAAGCAACCTGTCCCGCGATGCTGCGCGTCGGCGGCCTCACGCCGCTTTCCTCCACCGACTGGCCCGGCATGCTGTCGGCCGTCGTCTTCTGCCAGGGCTGCCCCTGGCACTGCGGCTATTGCCACAATCCCGACCTGATCCCGTCGCGCGGGGAGCATGAGGTCGCGTGGCCGGAGGTCATGGCGTTCCTGCAGCGCCGGCGCGGCCTGCTCGACGCGGTGGTGTTCTCCGGCGGCGAGCCGACGGTCCATTCCGCGCTGCCGGACGCGATGCGCGAGGCACGGGCGCTTGGTTTCAGAATCGGACTGCACACCGGCGGCATGTATCCGAAGAAGCTCGCGGCGGTCCTGCCCCTGGTCGACTGGGTGGGCTTCGACGTCAAGGCGCCGTTCGACGGCTACCATCGCATCACCGGGGTCGACGGCAGCGGCGCGCCGGCGGCAGCGAGTCTGCAGCAGCTGATCGAGTCGGGTGTCGCGTACGAGGTCCGCACCACCGTGCATCCCCTGCTGCTCGACGATGCGGATGTCGCGGCGATGGCGCACGACCTCGCGGCACGCGGCGTCAAGCATTACGTTCTTCAGGCTTTCCGCAGCCAGGGTTGCGACGACGCATTGTTGCGTCAGAGCGCGATTCGGAGCCGTCCGCTGGTGGAGGTCGGCGGCGAGCTCGCCGGCCTGTTCGAGACCTTCTCCGTGCGCGTGGCCTAAGCGACCGGCGTTCGGCCGGCACGCAGAAAAAGCGGCCAGACGAGGCGGCGTACGTCTGTCCTGTGCCCCCACAGCGGTTCGAGTTCCGCGGTGAGCATCGGCAGTGGATCGCTTCCCTTCGCGGTGCGATAGCGTCCCACCGCCGACCAGGTCGAGACGTAGTCGATCAGGCGCGCCAGGTCCCACTCGACCTCGATCTCGAACGCGGGCGCCTCGAATTCGACGAACGGGAATTCGAGGCCGCGGTAGGCGCCGTCGATCAACGTGCGCTCCGGCGGCCACCAGGGACCGATGGTGTCGGCGTAGAAGCGCCGCAACGGCATGTCCAACGGCTCCGGCAGCGTGAGGCGGCCGTATCCCCAGATCGCGAGCACGCCGCCGGGCTTCAGCACGCGCGCGACTTCGGCGTAGAAGCGCGGCAGGTGGAACCAGTGCGCCGCCTGTGCGGCGGTGACGAGGTCCACGCGGTGATGGGAAAACCCACTCGACTCCGCGCGGGCGACGCGATAGACGACGCCGGGGCTCGGCGCCGCGTGCCGGATCTGGGCGGCCGACGCATCGGTTGCGATCACCTCGCGAAAGTGCGGCGCCAGTCCACGTGCTGCCTGTCCGTTGCCGGTGGCGCAATCCCACGCCGTCTCGTGACCGGCGCATGACTGCGCGAGCCAGGTGAACAGCGCGGCGGGGTAAGCGGGCCGGAATGCGGCATAGCGATCCGGCGCGGAGGAGAAATGGTCCTTGAAGCCGCTCACGCGGGCAGCAAGGTCAGACGCAGATCACCGCCGATCTGGCGTACGCCGGCGAGGCGGAAGCGCGCCGCGTCGGCCAGCGTGGTGAGCGGCGCATGCGCGAACAGGCCGCGCGCATCGTCGCCCACGGCGAGCGGGGCGACGTAGGCGATCCATTCGTCGATCGCGTCCGCCGCCAGCAATGCGCCGTTCAGCACGGCGCCGGCTTCGACGTGCAGCTCGTTGGTTCCCCGCTGTGCGAGCAGCGTCAGCAGCGCCGTGAGATCCACACGCCCGTCCGGGCCCGGGAGCTCGACGATCTCGGCGCCGGCCCGTTCGAGGGCGGCGCGCGCGGCCGCAGGCGCGTGGCTGCAGGCGATGAGCGCAGGCAGGATCGCCGCGCCGGGCGGCGTGCGCAGGGTGGAGTCGACCACCACCCGCAGCGGCTGCCGGCCGATGTCGAAGTCGCGCACATTCATGCGCGGGTCGTCAGCGAGCACCGTGCCGCTGCCGGTCAGGACGGCGCACGCGCGAGCGCGCAGCCGCTGCACGTCGGTGCGTGCCGCCGCGCCGGTGATCCACTGCGACGCACCGTTTTCGAGCGCAGTCTTGCCGTCGAGCGTCGATGCCGTCTTCAGACGTACCCATGGACGCATGCGCGTCATGCGCGACACGAAGCCTGGATTGAGCGCCCGCGCCTCCGCCTCCATCAGCCCCACTTCGGTCGGGATGCCGGCGAGCACGAGCATGGCGATGCCGCCTCCGCCGACGAGCGGATTCGGGTCTTTCATCGCCGCGACGACGCGTCCGACGCCGGCTTCGATCAGTGCCTCGGCGCACGGCGGCGTACGGCCATGATGCGCGCAGGGCTCCAGCGTGATGTAGGCGGTCGCGCCGCGCGCCGCCGCGCCCGCCGCGTTGAGCGCATGGATCTCGGCGTGCGGCGTGCCCGCGCGGGCGTGCCAGCCCTCGCCGACGACGCGGCCGTCGCGGACGATGACGCAGCCGACGCGTGGATTGGGGCTGGTGGTGAAAAGGCCGCGCCGGGCGAGTTCCAGCGCGCGCGCCATGTGCAGCGAATCGTCAGCGGTGAACCTCACGGCGTCCGATCGCATCGCTTGGGATGCGGCACGAAAGCGGGTGCGAGAGCCGGGCGGCATATCGCCGCGTGGCCGTGCATCCGGGGGCTCCGCATGGCCGCGTGCGCCTCTACTGGAACATGTCGTCCACGTCGGGGGACGGAACGTGTTCCAGGTCCTGCAGCACGTCGCGGAAATCCTCGGGCTCCTGGAAGCTCCGGTACACCGAGGCGAAGCGGATGTACGCGACCTTGTCGAGCTTTCTCAGCTCGCCCATCACCAGCTCACCAATGGCGCGTGCGGGAACTTCGCGTTCGCCCTGCGTCAGGAGATGCTGCCGGATGCGGTCGACCGCGGCATCGACCAGCTCGGTCGGGACCGGGCGCTTGTGCAGCGCGCGACGGAAGCTCTCGCGCAGCTTGGTCTCGGAGAAATCCTCGCGCGTGCCGTTGGCCTTGACGATCTGCGGGGGCCGCAGCTCGGGGGTCTCCCAGGTGGTGAAGCGCTTGCCGCAGGCGGTGCAGCGGCGCCTGCGCCGGATCGCATCACCCGCCTCGTTGACGCGGGAGTCGACGACCTGCGTATCGAGGGAACCGCAGAAAGCGCATTTCATGGTCGGGACCGGCGATGGGCAAGCCAAGGCCGGAGGTCAGGAGCGGTGCGGCCTTGGAGCGTGTGATCGGACACGGCGCGAAGCGGCATCGTCGGCTCCCGGCTCCCGGTGTCGTTCACCCGTATACGGGAAACTTCGCCGTCAGCTTGGCGACGTCGCCACGGACGCGCTCGATCACGCTCTCGTCGCCTGGCGCATCGAGCACGTCGGCGATCAGGTGGGCCAGCTGCTCCACTTCGAGTTCGGTGAAACCACGCGTCGTGACCGCCGGGGTGCCGATGCGGATGCCGCTGGTCACGAACGGTTTCTGCGGATCGTTCGGAATCGAGTTCTTGTTGACGGTGATGTGCGCGCGGCCGAGGATCGCCTCGGCGTCCTTGCCGGTGAGGTTCTTGCTGCGCAGGTCGACGAGGAACACGTGGCTCTCGGTGCGGCCGGAGATGATGCGCAGGCCGCGCTCGACCAGCACTTTGCACATCACCAGCGCGTTGTCGATGACCTGCTGCTGGTAACGCTTGAACTCCTTGGTCGACGCTTCCTTGAAGGCCGTCGCCTTGCCCGCGATGACGTGCATCAGCGGGCCGCCCTGCACCCCAGGGAAGATCGCCGAGTTGATCGCCTTCTCGTGTTCCGCCTTCATCAGGATGATGCCGCCGCGCGGGCCGCGCAGAGTCTTGTGGGTGGTCGAGGTGACGACGTCTGCGTGCGGCACCGGGTTGGGGTAGAGTCCCGCCGCGACCAGGCCGGCGTAATGGGCCATGTCGACCATGAATACCGCGTTGATCGCCTTCGCGACCTTGGCGAAGCGCTCGAAATCGATGCGCAGCGCGTAGGCCGACGCGCCGGCGATGATCATCTTCGGCTTGTGCTCGTGCGCCAGACGCTCCATCTGCGCGTAGTCGATCTCTTCCTTGTCGTCGAGGCCGTAGGCGATGACGTTGAACCACTTGCCGCTCATGTTGAGCGCCATCCCGTGCGTGAGATGGCCGCCCTCGGCAAGGCTCATGCCCATGATGGTGTCCCCGGGCTTGAGGAAGGCCATGAACACCGCCTGGTTGGCCTGGGAGCCGGAATTGGCCTGGACGTTGGCGGCCTCGGCGCCGAACAGCGTCTTCACGCGGTCGATGGCCAGCTGCTCGATGACGTCGACATGCTCGCAGCCGCCGTAATAGCGCTTGCCCGGATAGCCCTCGGCGTACTTGTTCGTGAGTTGCGATCCTTGAGCCTCCATCACCGCCGGGCTCGCATAGTTTTCCGACGCGATCAGCTCGATATGGTCCTGTTGACGCTGGTCCTCTTTCTGGATCGCTGCCCACAGGTCGGGGTCGGTCTTGGCGAGGGTGTCTTGGCGGCTGAACATGGTAGTCGGACAGGCTGGAAAAAGCGGATCTTAGCACGCGGCGTCCGCCGTACAGGCCCGTATAATCGGGCGAAATCCGGAATCCACGATGCAGAGACGAGACTTTCTCGCCGGTGCGGGCGCCGCGGCGCTGCTGCCGTCCGGCGCAGCACGGGCAGCCCCCGAAGGACAGGCAACGCTGCCTGCGATCCGCTGGCGGCTCGCGTCGAGCTTTCCCAAGAGCCTGGACATCATCCACGGGACCGGCGAAGCCTTGGCGAAACGGGTCGCCGCGCTCACCGGCGGCCGCTTCCAGATCCGCGTCTTCGCCGGCGGCGAACTGGTGCCGGGCCTGCAGGTACTCGACGCCGTCGGCAACGGCACCGTGGAGTGCGGCCACTCCGCGGGCTATTACTACGTCGGCAAGAATCTCGCGCTCGCGTTCGACGCCGCCGTGCCGTTCGGCCTCACGGCGCGCCAGCAGAACGCATGGATGTACGCCGGAGGCGGGATCGAGGCGCTGCGCAAACTCTACGCGAAGTACGGCGTCGTGCAGTTCCCCGGCGGCAACACGGGGGCCCAGATGGGCGGCTGGTTTCGCAAGCCGATCCGCTCGCTCGCGGATCTGCGCGGCCTCAAGATGCGGATCCCCGGCATCGGCGGACAGATCATGGCGAAGCTCGGCGTCGTACCGCAGACCTTGCCCGGCAGCGACATCTACCCCGCGCTCGAGCGCGGCGCGATCGACGCCGCGGAATGGGTCGGCCCCTACGACGACGAGAAGCTCGGCTTCCACCGGATCGCAAAACATTACTATTACCCGGGCTGGTGGGAAGGCGGGCCGCAGCTCTCCTTCTACGTCAACGCGGCATCGTGGCGCGCGCTGCCCGAAGCCTACCGCCAGGCGTTCGAGGCGGCGACCTTCGAGGCGAACCAGACGATGCTCGCGCAGTACGATGCGCGAAACGCACCGGCGCTGCTGCGCCTGGTGGGGCAGGGTGCCAAGCTGCACGCGTATCCGAAGGACGTCATGCTCGCTGCGCGGCGGGCGACCTTCGAGCTTTACGCGGCCGAGGCGCGGACCAACCCCGATTTCGCTGCGATCTACGGACCTTGGAAGGCGTTTCGCGACACGTCGCTGCAGTGGTTCAAGGTCAACGAAGCCGCGTACGCTAATTTCAATTACTTCGTGAAATGAATGCGTGTCGTGATCGATGATCTTCCGGCCGGTCGCGGCGCAGCTGAAAGTAAAGTAGCGGGCCTTGGCCGCAAGGCTTGCGCGAGGGCGGCAGCCGCGCTCGGCATAGCCGATCATGTAGCCCGCGGCTCGCCTTCTCGGCCTTGCCAACCCGAAAGTGCAATGAAGAGCAGGACTTAGCCATGAACAGACTCGACCAACTCATCACCGCCTTCGACCTCGGTCTACGCACCGTCTTCGCCACGCCGCATGCGGCCCGGCCCTATCCAGGCACCGGCCCCGAGGCCGAACTGAGCGACGCCGACAAGGCTGCGGCCGCTGCGCTGATGCGCGTCAACCATACGGGCGAGGTGTGCGCGCAGGCGCTCTATGCCGGCCAGGCGCTCACTGCGAAGAACGAGGTCGTGCGCGCCGAACTCGAACAGGCCGCGAACGAGGAGACGGATCATCTCGCCTGGTGCGAGCAGCGCATCAACGAGCTGGGCGGCCGCAAGAGTCTGCTCAACCCGCTGTGGTTCGGTGGCGCGTTCGGCATCGGCGTCGTCGCCGGATTATTGGGCGACAAATGGAACCTCGGTTTTCTCGCCGAAACGGAGCGCCAGGTCGAGGCGCATCTCGACGGCCATCTGACCCGGTTGCCCGCGGCGGACGCGAAGAGCCGGGCCGTAGTCGAGCAGATGAAGGCCGACGAGATCAGGCATGCGCAGACCGCCGTCGATCACGGCGGCGCCCCGCTGCCCGGACCGGTGAGATGGGCGATGCGGCGCGCCGCGGACGTGATGCGCCAGACGGCAAGCCGGATCTAGCGCCGGCGCGAAGCGGGGTCGTCCGCGATTCACTCGTAAACGAAGATGCGCTACGTGCTCGCCCTCGACCAGGGGACCACCAGTTCGCGCGCCATCGTGTTCGATCGTGCGGGCGGGATCCGGTCGATCGCGCAAAAACCGTTGCGCCAGCACTTTCCGCAGCCCGGTTGGGTCGAACACGACCCGAGTGAGATCTGGGCGACCCAGATCGGCGTCGCGGCGGAGGCGGTCACCGGTGCGGGCCTCACGGATCGCGACATCGCTGCGATCGGAATCGCGAACCAGCGCGAGACCACGATCGTGTGGGATCGCCGCAGCGGGCAGCCGGTCTGCAACGCGATCGTGTGGCAAGACCGCCGCACCGCTCCAATGTGCGATGCGCTCCGCGCGGCGGGGCACGAGGCGCTCTTTCGGCGCAAGACCGGCCTTCTGCTCGACCCTTATCTCGCGGGCACCAAGCTGCGCTGGATCCTCGACAACGTGTCCGGTGCACGGCAGCGCGCGGAGGCGGGCGAGCTGGCGTTCGGCACCGTGGACAGCTGGCTGTTGTGGAAGCTGAGCGGCGGCGCGCTGCATGCCACCGATGCGACCAACGCGTCGCGGACGCTCTTGTACGACATCGAGGCGCAAGCGTGGGACGATGAACTGCTCGCGATCCTGCAGGTGCCGCGCGCCATCCTGCCCGAGGTGCGCGATTCCAGCGCCGTCTACGGGCACACCGAGCTGCTTGGCGGCGGGCCCATCCCCATCGCAGGCGTGGCGGGCGATCAGCATGCCGCGCTGCTCGGGCAGGCGTGCATCCGGCGCGGGATGGTCAAGAACACCTACGGCACCGGCTGCTTCATGCTGATGAACACGGGCGAGACGCCGATTCCGTCTCGCCATCGCCTGCTTACGACGACGGCCTGGCGGATCGGTGGACACACGCGCTACGCGCTGGAGGGCAGCGTCTTCGTCGCCGGCGCCGCGGTGCAGTGGCTGCGCGATGGCCTCGGCATCATCCGCAACACGGCCGAGATCGAGCCGCTTGCCACCAGTGTGGCGGATTCGGGCGGTGTTTACCTGGTGCCGGCATTCGTCGGGCTCGGTGCGCCCCATTGGGATCCCTATGCGCGCGGGGCCATCCACGGTATCACGCGCGGCACCACGGCGGCCCATTTGGCGCGCGCCGCGCTCGAATCCATCGCTTACCAGACCGCCGAACTCGTCGGCGCGATGCAGAGCGATGCCGGCGTCGCGATTTCCGAACTGAGGGTCGATGGCGGCGCCGCCGTCAACGATACGCTGATGCAGTTTCAGGCCGACCTGCTCGGCGTGCCGGTGCTGCGGCCCCGGGTCACCGAAACGACCGCGCTGGGCGCTGCTTGTCTCGCGGGGCTCGGCGTGGGGTACTGGAGCGGGATCGAGGAACTCGCCGCGCAGTGGAAAACCGAGCGCGTGTTCGAGCCCACCATGGATCGCGCGCGGGCCGAGGCGCTGCTTGCGGGCTGGCGGCGAGCGGTGGAACGCAGCAAAGGCTGGGAGCAACCGGGCTAGGCATGGATGGCGCGAGCGGGGCAGCAAGCCTCATGAGGTGCTTGGACTTGCCCGGATGAAGGCGATAATGGGGCATGGTCAGTGCCGTCTTCCGCTTTCACGATGAACTGAACGGCTTTCTGGCCCCAGCGCGGCGGGGGCGGACATTCCGTGTTCCATGCGCGTGCCGCGCGACGACCAAGCACATGATCGAGGCGCTCGGCGTGCCGCATACCGAAGTCGAGCGGATTCTCGTCAATGGCGAAACGGCCGTGCTTACGCATGTTCTGCAGGATGGCGACCGGGTGGCCGTCCATCCCCACGCCGGCGCGGCGCGCGTCGGATGCGGCGTGCCGGGACAGGGTGCGCCGCCCGCCGGCGGGCCACGCTTCATCGCCGATGCGCATCTGGGCGGTCTTGCCCGCATGTTGCACATGCTGGGATTCGATACCCTGTACGACAACCATTTCCGCGACGACGCGATCGTCGCCACGGCACGATGCGACCATCGCGTCGTGCTGACGCGCGATCGCGAGCTGTTGAAGCGGCGCGCAGCCATGAACGGCTGCTACGTGCACGCGCTCCAGCCGGAATGCCAGTTGCGCGAAATCGTGGGACGTCTCGGCCTGGCGGGGGAGCTCCGTCCCTTCACCCGGTGCCTGCGTTGCAATGAGCCGCTGCGACCGGTCGACAAGGCGAGCGTGCTCGAGCGGCTTCCGCCCCGGGTGCGCGTGGGCCATGATCGTTTTTCGGTCTGCGATGCCTGTGGCCGTGTGTACTGGGAAGGCTCGCACTGGCAGAACATGCGGCGTGCGCTCGCCGACATCGTCGCAGACGGCGGCGCGATCGCGCACGGCGCTGCAGTACCGCGCGACGGGGTTCGGGAAGAAAAGCGATGAAGCGCACGAAAGCGGGGATATGCATGGCCCTCGCGGCCGGACTGGCACTGGCCGGGTGCGAGGGCGAGCGGACCAGCGGCGCGGCCGGAACCGACGTGCTGGTATTTGAGCGCGTGCTCGACGCCGCGGAGGTCGCGCGCGGCCGGGTGGTCTATGAACGGCATTGCCTGGAGTGCCACGGCGCGGAAGGCCAGGGCCTGCCGGGCGATTGGCGGATTCGCGACGCCGACGGCCACTTTCCGCCGCCGCCGCTGGACGGCAGTGCGCACGCATGGCACCACCCGACGGCCGCGCTGCTGGAAACGATCCGCGAGGGCAGTCCTGCGGGCCAGGGCAAGATGCCCGCGTGGAAAGGGAAACTGACGGAGCAGCAGATGCAGGACGTGGTGGCCTACATCAAGTCGCTCTGGTCGGACGAGGTGTACCGGCTGTGGTGGAAACAGGAGCAACAATCCCTGGAACCCTGATCGTGCGGCGGGCCCTGTCGGGACGGAGCGGGTAGAATGCCTTTCCTTCGAACCATCCCAATCAGGAGCAAGTACATGAGCGAATACGGTTTCGACACCCGAATCAACGGTCCTTTCGACGCCGCCATCGAGAAGGTCACTGCCGCGTTGCGGTCCGAGGGCTTCGGCGTGCTGACCGACATCGACGTCAAGAGCACCATGAAGGCGAAGCTCGACGTTGAGATGCGTCCCTACCGCATCCTCGGCGCCTGCAATCCGTCGCTGGCCAACCAGGCGATCAGCGCGGAACCCGACGTCGGCATGCTGCTGCCTTGCAACGTCGTGGTCCGTGAGGAAGCCGACGGCAAGGTGACGGTGTCCTTCCTCGACCCCGACGTCCTCATCAAGCTGGAGTCCAACACCGCAGTACATGGTGTGGCGAGCGATGCGCGCGTACGTCTGCAACGGGTGCGGGACAGCCTCGCCGCCTGATTGCTCCTGCGCACGGAGACGGCCCGCCGCATCGGCGGGCTTTTTTTCGCCTTCGCCGCGCCGGCGCCGGCAATGCGGATGTCGTCGTCAGGAATCCGTGCCGGACGTGGATTCCTGGATCAATACCCAGGGTGCAACCACGACTGCCCAGAAAACGGGCTGGCGTGCGTGCCAGTCCTCCGCGTCGGCGAGATCGGCCCGTGCGAGGCGCGCGTCGGCAAGCAAGGCCTGCACCGCGGCCGTGTCGTTCTCGGCGAACTGCAGCGCGGCATCGACGAGATCCACGGAAGCCGAAACCTTGATCACGACGCCTCGCGCGAAATGACGCTCGAGTTCGGGCCAGGCGACGCGAGCCGTTTCGAGGTTGAGCTTGGCGCGAAGGATCTCTCGGGGGTTCGTCATTTCGAAGCGCGGATCGAAGCAGCAGAAGCCGATGCCGCGTCAGCGGACCTTGCCGCCGCCTCGGCGCTGGCTGAGAGGGTGCTTGGGGACCTGGTGCGGACGCCCGCCGGCGGGTGTCGGGTCGCGCTTCGAGGCAGCGGGCTTCGACACGGGTTTGGCGTCGACGGGTTTCTTCGCCGCCGACGCGCCTCGGTGTTCGGCCCGGGTGCGCGGCGGTCGCTTGCCTTCCGGCGGGCGGCCGGTGCCGGCGGGCTGGTGGGGTGGAATCAGATGCTTCCTGCCATGACCGATCAGGTCCGACCGGCCCATCTCCTGCAACGCCTCGCGCAGCAGCGGCCAGTTGTCCGGATCGTGGTAGCGCAGAAAGGCCTTGTGCAGGCGACGGGTGCGACCATGGCGCACCACGGGAACGGTTTCCGCATTGCCGCCGAGCACCTTTTTCAGGGGATTCTTTTCCGTGTGGTACATCGCGGTCGCGAGTGCCATCGGTGTCGGCAGAAAGGTCTGCACCTGGTCGAGCCGGAAGTCGTGCGCCTTCAGCCACAGCGCGAGATTGAGCATGTCCTCGTCGGTGGTCCCGGGATGCGCGGCGATGAAATAGGGAATCAGGTATTGCTTCTTGCCGGCCGCCTTCGATGCCGCTTCGAACATCTGCCGGAAGCGCTCGTAGGTGCCCATGCCGGGCTTCATCATCTTGGAGAGCGGCCCCGCCTCGGTGTGCTCGGGCGCGATCTTGAGGTAGCCGCCGACGTGGTGCTGCACCAGTTCCCGTATGTATTCGGGCGAGCGCACGGCGAGGTCGTACCTGAGGCCGGAGCTGATCAGGATGCGCTTGACGCCGGGAATCTGGCGCGCGCGACGGTACATGTGGATCAACGGCGCATGGTCGGTGACCATGTTGGGGCAGATGTCCGGGAACACGCAGGACAGCCGCCGGCACGACTGCTCGATCTCCTTCGACTTGCACGCCATGCGGTACATGTTGGCGGTGGGGCCGCCGAGATCGGAGATGACGCCCGTGAATCCCGGCGTCTTGTCGCGGATCGCCTCGATCTCGCGGATGACCGAATCCTCGCTGCGGCTCTGGACGATGCGGCCTTCGTGCTCGGTGATCGAACAGAAGGTACAGCCGCCGAAGCAGCCGCGCATGATGTTGATCGAGAAGCGGATCATCTCCCACGCCGGGATGCGGGCGTCGCCGTAGCTCGGGTGCGGCGCGCGCGCGTACGGCAGGTCGTAGACGGCGTCCAGTTCGGGTGTGGCGAGCGGGATCGGCGGCGGGTTGAGCCAGACGTCGCGCTCGCCGTGCGCCTGCCTCAGCGCCCGCGCATTGCCTGGATTCGATTCGAGGTGGAATACTCGCGATGCGTGTGCGTAGAGGATGGGATTGTTCTTCACCTGCTCGTAATCCGGCAGGCGGATCACGGTACGCGCACGCAGCGCGTGCCGCGCGGCGAGGCGCTCGGCCTTCGGCACGATGCGTACGGGCACCGCGTCTTCGGGCGCGCGGGCGGGCGGGCCCTCGGAGGTCATGGCGTAGGGGTCGACGTGGGCGTCGATCGCGCCGGGCGTGTCGAGCTCGGTCGACGGCACCTCGATCCAGGTATCGTCCGGCTTCCAGTCGCGGGGCACCATGAAGCCCGTACCGCGCAGATCACGGATGGTGCCGATCTTTTCACCGCGGGCGAGGCGATGGGTAAGGTCGAGCAGCGCGCGTTCCGCGTTGCCGAAGATCAGCAGATCGGCCTTGGAATCGGCGAGTACCGAGCGGCGCACGGTATCGGACCAGTAGTCGTAGTGCGCGATGCGGCGCAGGCTCGCCTCGATCGAGCCGATGATCACGGGGGTGCCGGGGTAGGCCTCGCGGCAGCGCTGCGCATAGACGGTCACCGCGCGGTCGGGGCGCTTGTTCGGTTCGGCGTTGGCCGTGTAGGCATCGTCCGAGCGGATTTTCCGGTCGGAGGTATAGCGGTTGACCATCGAATCCATGTTGCCGGCGGTGACGCCGAAATACAGCGTCGGCTGGCCGAGCGCGCGGAACGCGTCGGCAGAGTGCCAGTCGGGCTGGCTGATGATGCCGACCCGGTAGCCCTGCGCCTCGAGCAGCCGCCCGACCAGCGCCATGCCGAAGCTCGGATGGTCGATGTAGGCGTCGCCGGTGACGAGGATCACATCGCACGCGTCCCAGCCGAGCGTGGCCATCTCGGCGCGCGACATCGGCAGGAAGGGCGCGGTGCCGAAGCGCGCCGCCCAGTGCTTGCGATGGGAGAACAGGGCCTGCGTCACGGCGTGTGCGGCAAGCGTGCGGACGACGGGCTCAGCCGACGCCCAGGAGCTCGACTTCGAACACCAGGGTCGCGTTCGGCGGAATCACGCCGCCGGCACCGCGTGCGCCGTAGCCGAGTTCGGGCGGGATCGTGAGCTTGCGCTTGCCGCCGACCTGCATGCCGGCCACGCCCTGATCCCAGCCGCGAATCACCTGGCCGGCGCCGAGGCGGAACTCGAAGGGATCGCCGCGATCGACGCTGGAATCGAATTTCCGGCCGTCGGTCAGCCAACCGGTGTAGTGGACGGTCACGTACTGGCCGGCCGTGGCGGTTTCGCCGCTGCCGGGCGCGAGATCTTCGATGATGAGTTCGCTCATGGGAAATCCTTGCGGGAGGGAGACAGGACATCCGATCGGTGGATCGGACGCGGGAGCCCGCATTTTCTCACGTTTCCGGCACGGGGCGGCAGCCGCGATCAGCGCCACTCGGCAGGCAGATAGCCGGTATCGGGGTCGGTCTCGAGCGGAATCTCGGTGACGCTGCTCGCTTCCGGCGGCGGATCGCGCAGCACCACGCCGGGGAAGGCGAGCACGACGGCGACCATCAGCAGCTGGATCGCGAGGAAGGGAATCGCGCCGCGATAGATGTCGGCGGTGCGCACCGTCTTCGGCGCCACGCTTTTCAGATAGAAGAGCGCAAAGCCGAAGGGCGGGTGCAGGAATGCGGTCTGCATGTTGACCGCGAGCATGACGCCGAACCAGATCGGGTCGATGCCGAGCTTGGCTGCGACCGGCGCCAGCAGCGGCACGGCGATGAAGGCGATCTCGAAGAAATCGAGGAAGAACGCCAGCGCGAACACCATCAGGTTGACCGCGGCGAGAAAGCCGAGCACGCCGCCGGGCAACTGCGCGAACAGATGTTCGACCCAGACGTCGCCGTCCAGGCCGCGGAAGACGAGGGTGAAGACCGTCGAGCCGATCAGGATGAAGATGACGAAGGTGGTGAGCCGCGCCGTGCCGTCCATCGCTTGGCTGAGTTGCGATCGGGAGAGCCGCCTGCGCGCCCACGCGAGCAGCAGTGCGCCCGCCGCGCCCATGGCGCCGCCCTCGGTGGGCGTGGCGACGCCGAGGAAGATGGTTCCGAGCACCAGGAAGATCAGCACCAGCGGCGGCAGCAGGGTCGTGAGGACGCGCAGCGCCATCGTCGCGCCGCGGAGCGTACGCGCGGATGCCGGCATGGCCGGCACCGCAGCCGGGTGCAAGAGCGTCAACGCGAACACGTAGAGGAGATAGAGCGCGATGAGGCCGAGCCCCGGGACGAGTGCGCCCTTGTACATGTCGCCGACCGAGGCGCCGAGCTGGTCGGCGAGCACGATCAGCACCAGCGACGGCGGCACGATCTGGGCCAGCGTGCCGGAGGCGGCGATGACGCCGGCGGCGAACCGGCGGTCGTATCCGTAACGCAGCATCACGGGCAGCGAGATCAATCCCATCGCGATCACGGTCGCGGCAACCACGCCGGTGGTCGCGGCAAGCAGGCCGCCGACCAGGATCACCGCGTAGGCCAGACCGCCGCGCAGCGCACCGAACAGCTGCCCGATGGTGTCGAGCAGGTCCTCGGCCATGCCGGAGCGCTCCAGGATCAGGCCCATGAAGGCGAAGAACGGAATGGCGAGCAGCGTCTGGTTGCCCACGATGCCGTAGACGCGCTCGGGCAGGGCGTGCAGGAGCGCGGCATCGAACAGGCCGCCGGCGATGCCGATGCCTGCGAACAGGAGACCGTTGGCGGCGAGCGCGAACGCGACCGGGTAGCCCAGCAGCAGGAACACGACCAGGCCGGCGAACATCGCCGGCGCCAGGACACCGGCATCCATCAGCCGTCCTGCTCCCGCGTGCCGGAGAGCGCGGTTTGATCGCCGCGGATCGCGGCGACGCGCTTGATCACCTCGGCGATGCCCTGCAGCGCGAGCAGGCCGAAGCCGACGGGCAGCAGGAGCTTCACCGGCCAGCGGACCAGGCCGCCGGCGTCGGGTGACATCTCGTGGCCGACCCAGGCCTCGTGGAACATCGGCCAGGCAAGCCAGGCGAGCAGCAACGCCATCGGCAGCAGGAAGAACATGCCGCCGAGGAGATCGATCCAGGCCCGTCCGCGCGCACCGAAACGGTGGTAGAAAACGTCGATGCGGACGTGGCCATCGCGCTTCAGGGTGTATCCGGCGCCGAGCAGGAAGATCGCGCCGAACAGGTACCACTGGATTTCGAGCCAGGCATTGGAGCTCGTGCCGAGCGCGTAGCGGGCGAGCGCGTTGCCGGCCGAGATCAGCGTGGCGGCCAGCACCAGCCACTTGACGCTCCGGCCGATGCGCTCGGTCAGCGCGTCGATCCGGCCGGCGAATGCGAGCAGTGCCCTCATTCAGATTTCGTTGCGTGCGGCCAGCGCGCGGGCGAGACCGTGCGGCTTCACAGCGCGCCGGTCTCGCGCAGGAAGTCGGCGAGACGCTCGGCGACGACGCGGTAGCCTTCGGCGTTGGCGTGGATGGGATCCGCCTTCAGTCGGTTGTTCTTCAAGACCTCGTTGAAGACGTCGTCCTCGAGCGGCAGCTTCAGTTCGTCGGCGACCCGCTCGTAGAACGCAGGCGCACCGCCGAACAGCCTCGGCGCCGGCACGGCGACCAGGATCACGTCGGCGCCGCTCGCGCGGGTCGTCTGCACGAGCAGGCGAAGGTTGTGTTCCGTCTCGGACTCGGGGAATCGGCGCAGCATGTCGTTGCCGCCGAGGCACAGCAGGACCAGGCGCGGCTGGTGCTCGCCGAGCACCGTGGGCAGGCGCTCGAGTGCGCTGGCGGTGGTGTCGCCGGGGACGCCGGCGTTGATGACGGTGCGTCCGGTGAGCGCGGCGAGCACGGCCGGGTAGGCCGTATCCGCGCTGGCCCCGGTGCCGTGGGTGAGGCTGTCGCCGAAGGCGAGGATGACGTCGCCCGCCGCCAGCCGTTGCACGGTGGGCGCGCGCTCGCACCCAACGAGGAGGAAAAAGCCGACAAGTGCGGCGAGGACGACCCGCATCGCCGCCCCGGTCTCAGTTTCCGGCGACCGTCATGTGGTCGATCAGGATCGAACCCACCTGCCTGGAGCCGCGGCGCTCCACGTCCCGGCCGATGGCGAGGATGCCGGTGAACATCTCGGCGAGATTGCCGGCGATCGTGATTTCCTCGACGGGATACTGGATTTCGCCACCCTCCACCCAGAAGCCGGCCGCGCCGCGCGAGTAGTCGCCGGTCACCATGTTGGCGCCCTGGCCGAGCAGCTCGGTGACGAGCAGGCCCGTTCCCATCTTCTTCATCAGGCCGTCGAGGTCGAGCTCGCCCGGCGTGACGATGAGATTGTGGCTGCCGCCCGCGTTGCCGGTGGTCGCCATGCCAAGCTTGCGGGCCGAATAGCTCGACAGGAAATAACCCTGCACGACGCCGTCCTGCACCACGTCGCGTTCGAGGCAGGCGACGCCCTCGTTGTCGAAGGGCGCGCTGCCGAGGCCGCCGGCGAGGAACGGCGCCTCGCGAATGTTGACCAGCGGCGAGAACACCTGTTTGCCGAGGCTGTCGAGCAGGAACGAGGACTTGCGATAGAGGTTCCCGCCCGACACCGCGGCGACGAAGTTGCCGATGAGTCCGGTGGCGATCGGTGCCTCGAAGATCACCGGGCAGGTCCGCGTGTCGAGCTTGCGGCCGTTGAGACGGCGCACCGTCCGCTCGCCGGCGATGCGCCCGACGGTTTCCGCGGGGTCGAGCAGGCTGGCGTTGCGTGCGCTTGTGTACCAGTAGTCTCGCTGCATCGCGCCCTTTTCTTCGCCGATGACGGCGACCGAGACGCCGTGGCGCGAAGCCGCGTAGCCGTCGCAGAAGCCGAGGCTGTTGGCATAGATGAAATGCGAGGCGCGGGTGGATACGCTCGCGCCTTCCGAGTTGGTGAGCCGCTTGTCGACCGCCAGCGCCGCCGCCTCGCACACGCGGGCGCGCTCGGCCGCCTCCTCCACCGAGAGCACCCAGGGGTGGTAAAGGTCGAGATCGGGCGCCGCCGTGGCCAGGCGGTCGGGATCCGGCAGCCCGGCGCAGTCGTCCTCGGCCGTATAGCGCGCGATCGTGAGCGCCTTCTCGACCGCGCTTTTCAATGCCGCCTCCGAAAGATCGGAAGTCGAGGCATGACCGCGTCGCTGACCGATGTACACCGTGACGCCGGCGCCCTTGTCCTTGTTGTACTCGATGGTTTCGATCTCGCCCTGGCGCACGCTGACGTTCTGCCCGACGCCTTCGGATATCTCGGTGTCCGCGGCGGTCGCGCCCTGCTGCGCGGCGTGCTCGATGACGATTCGGGACAGGGCGGCAAGCTGGTCGCGTGTGTAGCTGAATTGGGAGCGGGACATGTCGGTCGGGGGAGGAAAGGGGCGCGGCGCGTGCGGGTTCGGCACGTTTCTCGTTCACAGAAACTACAATGGCGATAATAACAGCAACCGAAAGCCCCGCCGTGCGCCTGATCGACCCCGACGCGGAATCCGAATTCGACCCAGACGAGGCTTATCGCGGCCCGAGCAAGAGCCAGAAGAAGCGTGAGGTCGAGGCGCTGCAGGATCTCGGCGCGCAGTTGGTGAAGCTGCCCGAGGCGCATTTCCAGCGCATCGAGCTGCCGGAAGCGCTGCGCGACGCCGTCGCGGTCTGCCGCAGGATCACGCAGAACAGCGCGCTCAGGCGGCAGCGGCAGTACATCGGAAAACTGATGCGTTCGATCGACCCGGCGCCGATCCGGGCGCAGCTCGACGCATTCAGCGGCGCCTCCGCAGCGGAGAGCGCACGGCTGCACCAGGCCGAGAAGTGGCGCGAGAAATTGATCGCGGATGACGGGGCGCTTACGCTGTTTCTTGACAAGCACCCCGGCGCGGACGCCACGCGCCTGCGGCAGCTGATTCGCGCGGCGCGGGACGAGGCAACCCGCGGCAAGCCGCCGAAGGCGTTTCGCGAACTCTTCCGCATGGTCCGCGAAGTCGCGCAAGCGCCGGACTGAGTGCGCGCGTGGGGCGCAACCGCACGCCGGATGCGCGATGATCGGTCGCACACCGAAGTCACGACAAAATCCAGAAGCAAAATAAGGCCATGTGGGGGCGCATCACCAGAATCATCACGAAACTGCCATTCCTGGCCGCGGCCGGGGTGTTCGGAGCCTATCTCGCGTTCGGCTTTCTGCTCGTCGATCCATTGGCGCAGAAGCTGCTGCCGTGGATCGGGCAGGAGAAGCTCGACAGTCGTCTCCGTGCCGAACGCGTCGAGTTCAACCCGCTCACGCTCGAGTTGACCGTCACCGGGCTTGCGCTCACCGAGCAGGACGGTGCGCCGCTGGCGGGCGTCGATCGGCTCTATGCCAACCTCGAAACGACCGGTCTCTTCCGCTGGGCATGGCGCATCCGCGATTTGCAGCTCGACCGCCCGTACGCAACGCTGGAAACCCGTCCCGGCGGCGGCCTGAACTGGGATGCGCTCATTGCGCGGCTCAATGCGGACGAGCGGCCTCCATCCGACACCATCGCGCGGATGCGGGTCGAGCATTTGAGAATCGCGGGCGGCGACATCCGCTATGTCGACGCCGACCGCGCGGGTGCCCCCTTTGTCGCGGCGTTGGAACCGCTCGATATCGAGCTCGACGGCTTGTCGACCCTGCCCGAAGACCGGGGAAACTACATGGTCGCGGCGAAGCTGCCCGCGCAGGGCGGCACGCTCAGATGGAAGGGCGACGTCGGCCTCAATCCCCTCGCTTCGAGCGGCGAGATCGGGCTCGATGGCGTTCGGCTCGCGAATCTGGTGCGCGTGATCAAGAATCCGCGCAACTTCGAACTGCCCAGCGGCACGCTTGCCGCAAATCTCGCGTATCGCTTCGCGCTGGTCCGTGACGATGCGGCCGGCAAAGCAAGCACCGCCCAGGCCGGGATGAACCGGCCGTGGCTGCAAATCAGCGGCGCGGATCTCGCGGTGCGGGATCTGGCGATCGCGCCGCACGGCGGCATCGGGGAGGCGCCCGCGCCCGTGCTGCAACTCGATGAGGCCCGCCTCGGCGATGCTCGCCTGGATCTTGCGGCGCGCACGATCGAAATCGGCACGATCAATGCCCGTGGCGGCAAACTCGCGGCGACGCGCGACGCGACGGGCAGGCTCGACTGGAGTGCGCTGTTCGCGTCCGCCGAGGCGGTGCCGGCGGCGGAACCCGCCGTACCGGAATCCACGGTGGTGGAGCCCGTGGCGCCGGAATCCGAAGCGCCGGCGCAGCCGTGGCGAATCGACGTGCGCGAGATCCAGATCGCCGACTGGTCTGGCAGCTTCACCGATCGCGGTTTCATCCGGCCGCTCAGCGTCGAGGCAACCGGTTTCGGTTTGACTGCAGCGGTGAAAGCCGAGGTCGGCGAGCATGCGGGAGTCGAGCTCGGCCCGGTCAATGCGGCGTTGGGGCCGGTGGAAATGCGTTCGGGCGGCAAGGTGGTGGGGAGCTTGCAGCGTGCGGCGCTGGTAAACGCCGAATGGACGCTCGCCGAGCGGCGGCTGGCGGCCGAGGCGCTGGACCTGAGCGGGCTGAAGACCGAGCTGTCGCTGGATGCGAACCGGGAGCCGAACTGGGCGGAGATCCTGAGACGTAGTCCCGGTCGCGTGGAATCGGCCCCGGTGCAGCCGCCCAGCACCGAGGCTCCGCTGGAGGTGCGGCTCGCACGGCTCGCGCTCGACGGCATCGCGCTCCGCCTCGTCGACCGTTCGCCGTCGCAGCCGGTCAGTCTCGATATCACCGACGGCTTCGTCACCCTGCGGGATCTGAGTTTCGACCCCGGTCGGACATTGCCGCTCGAAGCCGGGTTCTCGCTGCGGCAGGGCGGCCGCTTCAGCGCGCATGGGACGCTCGTCCCCGGGCGGCCATCCGGGACGCTCGAAGTCGATTTCACGAATCTCTCGCTCAAACCCTTCGCGCCCTACGTCAACCAGTTCGCGCGCCTTACCCTGCACTCGGGCGCGGCCTCCACGCGCGGCAAGTTGACGTTTGCGCCGCAGAAATCGGGGATGGCGGTGAATTTTGGCGGCCGCGCCAGCGTCGACGAACTCGCGATCACCGAGGAGGACACGGGAGATGCTTTCCTCGGCTGGAAGAAGCTGTCGTCCGCTAACGTGAATCTCGGGCTGGCCCCGGGTCGCCTGCACGTGAACGAACTGGTTGCGTTGAATCCGTTCGGCAAGATCATCATCTTCGAAGACCGATCGATCAACTTCCGGCGCGTGCTGCGCAGCGAACCGGAAGCCGGAGCGGCGGGTGCCGAGACTGTCACGGCGCCAGCGGAGACATCCGGGTCCTCCGCTTTCCCGCTGGCGATCGAGCGCTTGCGGATCGTGGGCGCGAACGTCGAGTTTGCCGATCTCTCGCTCACCCCGCAGTTCGGCACCAGCATGCACGACCTCGGCGGCGTGGTGAGCGGGCTGTCGAACGATCCGGCGACGGTGGCACAGGTCGAACTCGACGGCAAGGTCGACGAGTACGGATCGGCCCGCGTGCGCGGTACGATCCAGCCGTTTCACGCGACCGATTTCACCGACCTCGAACTCAGCTTCCGCAACCTCGAGATGACCAACCTGACGCCGTATTCGGGAAAGTTCGCGGGACGCCGGATCCAATCGGGCAAGCTTTCGGCCGATCTCCAGTACAAGATCGAGGATCGGCAGCTCGCGGGCGAGAACAAATTCATCGTCAACAAGCTGCGGCTCGGCGAACGCGTCGAGAGCCCGGACGCGACGAATCTGCCGCTCGATCTTGCGATCGCGCTGCTCGAAGATGGCAACGGCGTCATCGATCTCGATCTGCCGGTTTCAGGCAGCCTGGACGACCCCGAGTTCGGCTACGGGAGGATCATCTGGAAGGCGTTCGTCAACGTGATGACCAAGCTCGTCACTGCACCTTTCCGGGCGCTCGGCAAGCTGCTCGGCGTGGATTCGGAGCGGCTGGAATCGATCGATTTCGATCCCGGAGGCAGTGCACTGCTCCCGCCCGAGCAGGAAAAACTGAAGACGATCGCGGAAGCGCTGGTTCGACGCCCGACGCTGGAGCTGGTGGTGCAGCCCGGCTACGACCCCGAGGTGGACCGGCGGGCCTTGCAGGAGCAGTCCATGCGATCCCAGGCGGCCGCCGTCGCCGGCATCGAACTCGCGCCCGGCGAGGCGCCTGGCCCGATCGACGTCAACAACTATGCGATCCGGAGCTGGCTCGAGGACCGTTACGCCGCGGTGGATCGCGACGGCTACAAGGAGATACGCGCTCGCTTCGAGGACCGCGGTGCGGGAGCGCGGCTCGGTGAGCATCTCGTCCGCCCCTTCAAGACGCGTGACGAGGGACCGGCTTCCGCGTTCCATACCGAATTGCTCGAACGCCTGACCGCGCGGACGACGATCGACGACAGCGCGTTGATCACGCTTGCGGAGGCGCGTGGCCTCGCCATGCGCGGGGAGCTCCTCGCGCGAGGCCTCGACGCCGAGCGGTTCAGTGTCGAAGCGCCGTCGCCGAAAACTGCCCGCGACCGGATGGTGGCGAGCGGCTTGAAGCTCGTCGCGGCAGCCAGGGCGCCGGCAATGGAGCCGGCCCCGGCGCCATCGGCCCCTTGAGGGCGTCGTGGCATTCCCGCTGCGCCGGCGCAGGCTGGGGCACAGATGCGGGAGGCGGCGACGGCGGCGATCAGGCCGCCCGCAGTCCTTATGAACCGGCGATCGAACGCGAAGCGTTCTCCATTCGAGATCATTGAACGGCGCCACGCGTAGGCCGTGGAACCCGAACAGCCCGATGGCCAGCTCCCGAAGCGGGAATATGAGTCCGTGACTATTCCGCGGCGCCTGGGAGTCCACATGACGCCATCGAAGAAACCGCTCGCAATGGCTTGGTGGCGTCACGCACGGTTGGGCGGTGACCGCGCCGCCTTGCCATCACCGCGATTACCGCGCCTCCGTTTCCATGCTCGAGCGCACCCCGGGGTTTGCCCATTTCCGGGGCCATCCGGCAAGGCTCGGCGTGGCGGACCGATCTGGCATCGCTCGGATTCGGGCGCCGTGGGCACGAGGTGCCGGGGACGCTTCCGTCGCCGCCGGATTCAAGGCGTGTGCGCCAACGCCGTTAAGGCGGGATACACGGTCCGAGCCCCATCGACATGACGTTTCGCCGATTCCGAATTCTTATCCTCCTGGGTGTGCTTCTCGCGGCGATCCTGCTGACCTGGTTCGAGCAGTCCGTCGTCCGAAGTTGGCGCGGGCCGCTCGACGTCGTGGTGTTCCCGATCAACGGCGACGGTTCCGATGCGGCCCGTGCCGCGATCGCCGGGTTGCAGACGCGCGATTTCGCCGGCATCGGGCGCTTTCTCGAACGCGAGGTGATGCGCTACGGCGTCGCGCATGCGCCGGCGATGGAGGTCGCCGTGCGGCCCGAGCTGAAGCAGCAGCCGCCGGCGCCGCCGCGCGATGGCAGCGTCCTGAAGACCATGCTTTGGAGCCTGAAGCTGCGCTGGTGGGTGTATCGCGTGTCGGATGGGTGGCTGCCCGAACCGGGCCGCATCAAACTCTTCCTCCTCTACCATGCGCCGCAGGGCGGCGTCGCGCTGGAGCATTCGCTCGGCTTGCAGAAAGGATTGATCGGGGTCGTGCATGTCTTTGCCGATCCCGCGCAGGCGACACAGAACAACATCGTGATCGCGCACGAACTGCTGCATACCCTCGGTGCGAGCGACAAGTACGAGCCGGACGGCATGCCCCGCTACCCGGAAGGCTATGCCGAACCGGAGCTGCCCCAGACGGCGCTGCGCCGTGAGGCGGAGATCATGGCGGGGCGCCTGGTGGGGGTCGATGGCAGGCCGGTCATGCCGCCAAGTCTCGACCGCTGCGTCGTGGGGTCGAAGACCGCGTACGAAATCGGGCTCGACGCCGCCTTCAAGCGGCGCTATGCGCCGGGCGGCTGAGCCGCGCGCCGTGCGTCGAGGCGTGCGAGACCGAAGTGGATGAAGGCAAGGGCGGTGAACGCCGCCGCGAACAGGTTGAGGAAAGGTACGAACTGGACCAGGCCGGCGAGCAGTCCCAGGCCCCACCACCCCGCCCGCTCGTGCCGGAACAGTGCGCTCATCTCGTCCGGACCGGCGTGCTCGCCGATCGCGTCATAGCGGAACAGACGCTGATTCAGATACGCCGCGGCGAGAAAGGGCACGATCACGCCGGCGCCGAAAAGCCATAGCGGCAGCGTGACCAGCCACAGGGCGGCAAAGAGCGCGAGTCCCGCGAAGGCATTCCAGATGCTGCCGGCGAAGCCGCCGCCGCGCCGGCGTTCGAGCCGCGGGTAGTCGCGTTCCGCCACCAGGCGCACCAGCGCCGGCATCGCGAACAGCGCCGTGATGACGATCGCGGTCAGCAGCACCAGCGGCACGAAAAGGAGCAGGTGCGCGACGAGCTGGATCGCGTGCGCGATCCATACCGGCTCGAGTTCGGCGAGCCAGGTCTGGATGCCGATCGCGTCGAGCCCCTGCGCGATCCAGCCGGAGAACGTGCCCCAGAAACCGATGGCGAGCACGAGCCACAGCAGCACGGCCGCGAGCATCGGCCATACCACCACCCACAGCACGCGCAGGCTGAACAGATCGCGCAGCGCGCGTCCCAGTGCATCGACGACGGCGCTCATGCCGACGCCCGCACGGCCGATTTCGGGCGGAACGCCGCGATGGCGCCCGGACGCGTCTCGAGATAAGGACCGCCGATCAGATCGATGCAGTAGGGGATCGCACCGAACACGCCGTCGAGTGTTTCCTTGATGGCTTTCGGCTGGCCCGGCAGATTGAGGATGAGGCTGCTCCCACGCACGACGCCGACCTGGCGCGAGAGGATCGCGGTCGGCACGTACTTCAGCGACACCGCGCGCATCTGTTCGCCGAAACCCGGCAGCACCTTGTGGGCGACGGCGAGTGTCGCCTCCGGCGTGACGTCGCGCGGCGCGGGGCCGGTGCCTCCGGTGGTCAGAATGAGTGCGCACCGCGCCACGTCGGCGAGTTCGGTCAGTGCCGCCTCGATGCCCGCCTGTTCATCGGGGATCAGGCGGGTGGTGAACTCGACCGGGTTGGCGAGCACGTCACCGAACCAGGTCTCGAGCGCGGGCAGTCCCTTGTCCTCGTATGCGCCGGCGCTGGCGCGGTCGCTGACGGATACCAGGCCGATGCGGACGGAGTCGTGAGCCATGTAGTCGGAAAGGAGCATTGCGGAAGGACCCGAATTTATCAGAATGATCCGAAGAACACCTAAGGAGACCCCCATGAATCCGATCGTGATGCTGTTTGCCGTAGCGTGCCTGTGGGCCGGCAGCGCGCTGGCCGATCCGCCGGCCGGCTACCCTTTCGTGAGCTACGATGCCGGGCTCGCCGCCGCGCGCACGAGCGGCAAGCCGATCTTTCTCTACTTCGGCCGCTATGGCTGCGCCTGGTGCGACCATACGAATCGGAAGACTTTCTCCGACGCGTCGCTGAAGAAGCTCTACACGGAGAACTACGAACTCGTTTACGTGGATGCCGAATCCGGCCGCCGCCTGACGCTGCCAAGCGGAGAACGTATCACCGAGGCGGAACTGGGCGTTCGTCTGCAGGCCTTCGCGACCCCGCTCTTCGTGTACATGACGTCCACCGGCGAGAAGATCGTGCAGATACCCGGCTTCAAGACCGTGCAGGATTTCCGCGACTACGACCGCTACGTGCGTGGCGGCCATTACAAGCAGAAACCCCTGCTCGAATTCCTGGGCGGCAAGCCGTGAGGTGCGCACTGCTGCTGCTCGCGGCGCTGGCGTGGCCGGCGAGCGCCGCCTGGACGTGGGATGAACCGTTGACGGTCAATTCAGTGCGAGGGCCCGCGATTTTTCCGCATCTGGAATCGGCGAACCGCCAGGGCATCGCGGCCTCAGGCGGGTCGGTGGCGGTCGTCTGGGAGGACAACCGGGCCGGCACTCCTCACTGTTACATCGCGATCAAGGCGGGTGACGCCGCCGCGTTCGAACCCGAGATCCGGCTTGGCGAAGGCGAGTGCTACGAACCCGTCGTCGTCGGCCTGGACGACGGCAGCTTCGCCGCGGCCTGGGAAGAAGACGGCGACGTTCGCGCGCGGGTGTTGCCCGGCGGCACGACGCTGCGGCTGAGTGAAGCCGGCTCGGCCCAGGTGACGCTGGCCGCGGCCGCGGACGGCCTTTACGCCGCATGGGCGGAGCAGGCGGGGCGCTTCCGGCGCATCGTCGTCGCGGGCCTGGCGCTGGCCGGCAATGCTCTGGAGCGGCGGTCGGCGCAGCCCCACCAAAAGGGACCCCCCGGCGACCAACAAGGTTGGGCCCCCGTGGCCGTGGGTTGAGACGGCAGGCTCACCGGGGCGTGGGAGGGTCGCCGCGCCCGCC
>DAOKZP010000012.1:0-65218 GCA_035325585.1 Thiobacillaceae bacterium
GGCTTCCTCAACTGTGATTGAAACCCCGTTTACACAAAAAACCGGACAGGCCCGCGCCAAGGCAATGCCGTCGTTGACGCCGGCAGCACAGGGCGGGCGGGATGAAATTGCTCCTTGAGCCGCTGCCTCCGTTCCGGCTCGACCTCACGGCCTGGGCATTGCGCCGACGGCCGACCAATATTGTGGACCGCTGGGATGGAGAAACCTACCGTCGCGTGATCCAGCTCGGCGGCGAAGCAGTGGAAATCGCCGTGGTCCAGACCGGGCCAGCCGATGCGCCGGAACTCAGGGTCGACGTTGCCGGCCTGCGCGGCCGCAGGCAAGAAGTCGCGGCGGTACTCGAACGGCTGTTGGGCTTGCGCACCAGCCTCGACGGCTTCTACGCCCTGGCCGCCGACAACCCGGGCCTGTCGGCGCTGGCCGAGCGTTTCCGGGGCGTCAAACCCCCGCGCTTTACGACAGTATTCGAGAGCCTGGTCAACGGCATCGCCTGCCAGCAGCTCTCCCTGAACGTCGGCATCATCCTCCTCAACCGGCTGGCCGAAAACTTCGGCCCGATGGCAGGCGGCGCCTACGGGTTTCCCACACCGGCGGCGCTTAAAGGACAGGATCCCGAGCGGCTGCGTGCTCTGGGTTTCAGCAGGCAGAAGGCGAAAGCGCTACTGGCACTCGCCGAAGTGGCAGTCAATAAGGCCGTGGACCTGGATGGGACCGCGGCCCTCGGCGACGAGGATGCGAAAAAACGACTGCTGGCGCTGCGGGGCGTGGGGCGCTGGACCGCGGAATATGCCATGCTGCGCGGGCTTGGGCGAACGCACGTCTTTCCCGGCGATGATGTGGGTGCACGGAATGGCCTCACCCGATGGCTCGGACGATCCCGGCCGCTGGATTACCAGGATGTCCAGCGGATTCTGGTCGCATGGCAGCCCTATGCGGGGATGGTCTATTTCCACCTGCTGCTGCAGAGCCTTGAGGACAAAGGATACCTGGCCCCGCCGCCGGATCCGCGCATGCCCCGCTGACGTTCCCGTGACGCGTCCAAACGCAGGCGATATATCGTCTACGCGTACAGTCGCACCGCGAAGCCCTCGCGCTCCCATCCGGCATTCGGTTGCCAGCCGGCGGCCTGTGCCAGTGCGTCGAATTCCCGTGGGACGAACTTGTAGGAATGCTCGGTGAGCAGCGTCTCGCCGCAGCCGAAATGAAACTGCTGTCCGGCGACGCTTACCTCTTGCTCGGCGAGGCTGACCAGATGCATTTCGATGCGGCCTTCCAGCGGGTTGTAGAAGGCGTAATGACGGAAGCGGGATAGATCGAAATCGGCATCGAGCTCGCGGTTGATGCGCGTGAGCAGGTTGAGGTTGAACGCCGCAGTGACGCCGGCGACGTCGTTGTAGGCGGCGTGCAGCGCCAAGGGATCCTTGCGCAGGTCGAATCCGATCAGGAGTTGTCCGTCGAGGCCGGCCAGATGGCGGAAACGTGCGAGCAGTGCAGTCGCGGCGTCTGGCGGGAAATTGCCGATACTCGATCCGGGGTAGTAGAGGAGGCGCTTACCGGGCGGCAGGTGCGGTGCCGCCGCTTCGAGGTCGTAGATGAAGTCCATGCCGAGCGCGGTCACGCCAAGCGCCGGGTAGTCCCGGGCGAGCGTCTCCGCCGCTGCGGCGAGCGGCGCGCCGGCGATGTCTAGGCAGACGAGGTGCGCGGGATGCAGGACGTCGACGAGGCGCCGCACCTTGGTGCAGTCGCCGGCCCCGGGTTCGACGATGCAATCGATTTCACCGATGGCGGCGGCGATCTCGCCGATGTGCGCGTCCATCAAGGCATGCTCGGTGCGGCTGAGTGCGTACTCGGGCTGGGCACAGATCGCCTCGAACAGGCGGCAGCCCGCGTCGTCGTAGAAATACTTCGGCGGAATTGCTTTCGGCGTCGCTGCGAGCCCCGCCAGCACGTCGGAGCGCAGGTCGTCATGGATGGCAGGAAAGTGCCGGAAGGCGAAGGACACTATGCCGCGATCGAGACGTCGGTGCCGGCGGCGAGGCGGCCGATTTCCGTGGCCTGGGCAAAACCATGGCGGCGGAAGGTGTCAAGTACATCGCCGCGCGCTTCCGGCGCGCAGCTCACCAGGAGTCCGCCGCTGGTCTGCGGATCGGTGAAGAGTGCCCGCTGCCAGTCCGCGATGCCCTCGGCCAACCGCACCTCATGGCCGTAGCTCGCCCAGTTCCGCTCGCTCGCCCCGGTGACGTGTCCCTGCTGCGCGAGTTCGCCGACGCCGGGCAGCAAGGGCAGGCGCGACAGCTCGGTGTGCGCCGCCAGCTTCGATGCGCGCGTGATTTCAAGCAGATGCCCGAGGAGTCCGAAGCCCGTGATGTCGGTCATCGCGTGCACGCCGGCAGCTTCGGCAAGTTCCGCGCCGGCCGTGTTGAGCTGGGTCGTCGCGGCGATCATTGCGGCGTACTGCTCGGCACTCAGCAGCCCCTTCTTCAGCGCCGCGCTGTAGATGCCGACTCCGAGCGGCTTGCTGAGAATGAGGCTGTCGCCCGCCTTGCCGCCCGCATTTTTCTTGATGTGGCGCGGGTTCACGACGCCGATGCCGACCAGACCGTAGATGGGTTCCGGCGCGTCGATCGAATGTCCACCGGCGATGGGGATGCCGGCCGCTTTGCACACCGCCTCACCACCGGCTAGGATCTGGCGGATCACCTCGTTCGGCAGCTTGCCGATCGGCATGCCGACGATCGCGAGCGCGAACAGCGGCTTGCCGCCCATGGCGTACACGTCCGATAGCGCATTGGTTGCCGCGATGCGGCCGAACTCGAACGGGTCGTCCACGATGGGCATGAAGAAGTCGGTGGTCGCGATGATCGCCTGCTCGTCGTTGAGCCGATAGACGGCGGCGTCATCACCGTGCTCGATGCCTACCAGCAGATCCGGATACGCGGTCGCGAGATGCGATGCGAAGGGCGTGTCGGCGAGGATGTCTCGGAGTACGGATGGCGCGATCTTGCAGCCGCAGCCGCCGCCGTGGGAAAACTGCGTCAGCCGGACAACGGGCTCGGAAGCGAGGCCGTCGTTTTTCTGTGTTGATGGGTGCATGCGAAAACGAAGAAGTTGGCTAAGGTTCACTTTATATAGCATGAATGCGAATCGACCCATCAGCGGCTATGCGCCGCATCAGATCATCGAACGCCTCGCCGGGGCGCGGGGACGCCTGCGCGCGTTGATCGAGCGCTTGCCGCCCGGTGGCTGGCTGGGACCGCGCGCTGCCCACTTGAACCCGCCCCTGTGGGAGTACGGGCATATCGTCTGGTTCCACGAACGCTGGTGCCTGCGCGCGCAAGCCGACGACAGCTTCGGCGCAAGCATGCTCGACGGGGCTGACGCGCTCTACGATTCGTCCAACGTCCCGCACGACACCCGCTGGGATCTGCCGTTGCCGGACCCGGACGCAGTCGATCGTTACGCGGAGCGTGTTTCGGATGCGATCGCCGATCGGCTGCATGCCGAACCCGATGATGACGTGCTGGCGTATTTCGCCGAACTCGGCCTCTACCATGAACTGATGCACGTCGAGGCGTGGTGGATGGCATTCCAGAATCTCGGCTACGCCGTGCCGGCGTTTCCCGCCCTTGGGCAGGTGCAAACCGGCGCGCGCCTGGACCTCCCTGCGGGCGAAATCGTGCTCGGCAGCGGGACCGACGAGGGGTTCATCTTCGACAACGAAAAATGGCGACATCGTGTGCCGGTGGCTGCATTCGAGATCGACGCGGCGCCGGTATCCGAGGCGACGTTTGCGGCCTTCATCGACGCCGATGGCTATCTGCAGAGGCAGTATTGGTCCGAGGAGGGCTGGGCGTGGCGAAAGGCCACGGGCGCGCGCCACCCGCTCTACTGGCGGCGTTCCGGCAATGGCTGGGAGAAACGCCGTTTCGATCGCTGGGAGCCGATCGACTCCACGGTGCCCATGCTTCACCTCAACCGCTTCGAGGCCGAAGCATGTGCCGCCTGGATGGGGCGGCAACTGCCGTCGGCAGCGCAATGGCGATACGCGGTGTCGCGTCCGGAATTCCAGCGGGGGCTGGGCTGGGAGTGGACGCGCGACCCGTTCGTGCCGTACGAGGGGTTCTCGCCCGATCCGTATCGCGATTATTCGCGGCCGTGGTTCGACACCCATGACGAATTGCGCGGCGGCGGGCCGGTCACCGACCCGGCGCTCAAGCGCCCGGGCTTTCGCAACTTCTACATGCCACACCGGCGCGATGCGTTCACGGCGTTCCGCACCGTGGGCGCGGTATAGTCAGCCTCCGGTCATCGACATGAAGCGCACGATCTTCTGCGGCGTTTCGCGGAATTCGTGGCGTTCGGGCTTGAGATCGATCGCCTGCGCGATCGCCGCCTCCAGTTCGGCATCGCTGCAGCCTCCGCGCAACAGCGGGCCGAACGCGAACTGCTCGTCCTGCCCCAGACACAGGTAGGCCGTGCCATCGACGGCGATGCGCACGCGATTGCAGGTCTCGCAGAAATGTTGCGAAATCGGCGTGATGAATCCGACGTTGAAGCGGCCGTCCGGAGTGCCGAGATAGCGCGCCGGCCCCGCGCCGGGGAAAACGGTTTCGATCAAGCCGAAGCGCCGCCGCAGACGCTCCTTCACCGGCTGCAGTCCGAGATGCGCAGCGTTGCGGCCGGTCTCGCCCATCGGCATGGTCTCGATCAGGCGCAGTACGAAGCCGCGCGCCATGCAGAAATCGACCATGGCGTCGATCTCGTCGTCGTTGACTCCGGCGAGTACCACCATGTTCAGCTTGATCGGCGCGAAGCCGGCCGTCTGTGCGGCGTCCAGCCCCGCGAGCACCCTGGTGAGCACGTTGCGGCCGTTGATTTTTTCCACCCGCGCCGGTTGCAGCGAGTCGAGACTGACGTTGAGCCGCGCCACACCCGCGTCCTTCAGGGCCTGCGCGTGCCGCGCGAGCTGGGTGGCGTTGGTCGAAAGCGAGAGATCGCGAATACCGGGCAGCGCGGTGATGCGCGCCGCCAATTCGGAAAGATTGCGCCGCAATAGCGGTTCCCCACCCGTGAGGCGTATGCGGCTCACACCCAGCCGCGCGAAGGCACCGACCAGGCGCTCGATCTCGTCGAAGCTGAGCCAATGCTCCGGCTCTTCGAATCCATTGAAGCCTTCCGGCATGCAGTAACTGCAGCGGAGATCGCAGCGGTCGGTCACCGACAGACGGAGGTAGTCGATGCGACGACCGAACCGGTCGGCGAGAACAGGTGCGTTCATGTTGGGCCAGGGTGCGGCTGGCGAGGGACTGTTATATATGGGAAAATATAGCCTCATTCGATGAGGCAGGCAATGCGGCCATGAAGATTTTCGGCATCGCAGGCTACAGCGGCAGCGGCAAGACGACGCTGATCGAGCGTGTGTTGCCGCTTCTTGGGCGGAAGGGAATGGCGGTCGCGGTGATCAAACATACCCACCACGGTTTCGACATCGATCGCCCCGGCAAGGACAGCTGGCGAGTGCGCGAGGCGGGCGCTGCCGTGGTGCTGCTGGTTTCCGACCACCGCTCCGCGCTGCTGATCGAGCACCATGCCGCGCCGCCGCGCCTGGAGGCGCAGTTGGATCGCCTGCCGGCATGCGACCTGGCCCTGGTCGAAGGGTACAAGCACGAAGCGATTCCCAAGCTGGAGGTCCATCGCGCCGCGACCGGCCACCCCTGGCTGTTTCCTGGAGATCCAAACATCCTCGCCGTGGCGTCCGATGTCGAACCCCCCGGCGGTTTTCCTCGCGTCGATCTCGATGCCATTCAACAACTCACGGACTTCATCCTCGCCCATGCTCTCAGCCGACCAACTCCTTGAAGCCTTGCTCGAACGCGCGCGCAGCCTGACTGCAACCGAGACCGTCGGGGTGACCAGCGCGCTGAAGCGCGTCCTCGCGGTAACGCAGGTGTCGCCCATCGCCGTTCCGCCGCTCGACAACAGCGCGATGGACGGGTATGCACTGCGGGTCGCGGATGTCCCGAGTGCCGGTGTGAGGCTCCCCGTTGCACAGAGGATTCCGGCCGGCGCGGTCGGCGAACCGCTTGCCGCCGGCACCGCCGCGCGCATCTTCACCGGCGCGCCGGTCCCGCCCGGTGCCGACGCCGTGCTCATGCAGGAGGACTGCGCAGCGGAGGGCGATACGGTCGTCGTTCACAAGCTTCCGCACCCGGGCGAGAACATCCGCCGTGCGGGTGAGGACATCGCCGTGGGCGCCGAGGTCCTTCCCGCCGGAACCCGCATCGGGCCGGCCGAAATGGGCTTGGCCGCATCGATCGGGCTGCCCGAGCTGCCCGTCTTCAAGCAGTTGAAAGTGGCCTGTTTCTTTACCGGCGACGAACTCGTGGCGCCCGGCATCCCGCTCAAGCCGGGGCAGATCTACAACTCCAATCGCTATACCCTGCACGGCCTGCTCAACGATCTTGGCTGCGAGCTGATCGATTTCGGCATCGTCCCGGACACGCTCGAAGCAACCGAAGCGGCGATCTCCGGAGCCGCGAGCATCGCCGACGTGGTCATCACCAGCGGCGGGGTGTCGGTAGGCGAGTCGGATTTCGTCAGGGCCGCGGTCGAGCGACTCGGCAGCATCGAGATTTGGAAGGCGGCGATGAAACCTGGCAAGCCGATCGCATACGGGCGGGTCGGGGACGCGGATTTCATCGGCCTGCCGGGCAATCCGGTGTCCGCGCTCGTCACCTTCGGCCTGTTTGCCCGTCCCTTCCTGCTTGCGCGCATGGGGGCAAGCCGTACGCTCTACCGTGCGTTCCGAATGCAGGCCGACTTCGCCTGGCCGAAGCCGGGAACGCGGCGCGAGTTTCTGCGTGCCCGCATTCAGCCGGACGGACGGCTCGGCCTCTTTCCCAACCAGGGCTCGGGTGTGCTGACTTCGTGCGCCTGGGCCGATGGCCTGGTCGACGTCGAGATCGGCCACACCGTCGCGCCGGGCGACTGGGTGCGCTTCATCCCGTTCACGGAGCTGCTCGCATGAAACTTCGCATTCTGTACTTTGCGCGCTTGCGCGAGCGTTTCGGCGTGGGTGAGGAAACCCTCGATTTCGATGGCGCGACCGTGGGCGAACTGGTTGCGCATCTGCAGGCACGGGACGGCGTCTGGGCGGAGGAACTGGCGGAAGGGCGTCTGTTCCGGGTGGCGGTCGACCACGACGTCGTGGCGCTCGACGCCGGGCTCAAGGACGACTCGGAGGTCGCGATCTTTCCACCCGTTACCGGAGGCTAGGGCATGAAGATCACGGTACAGGAAGCAGCCTTCGACCTTGGCGCTGAAATTCGCGCGATCCAGGCGGGACGCAGCGACGTCGGCGCGGTCGCGAGCTTCGTCGGCTTCGCGCGCGACGTCAACGACGGCGTGGGCGTCGTCGCGATGACGCTCGAACACTACCCCGGCATGACCGAAAAGGCGCTTACGGCGCTCGTCGACGAGGCCTGCGCGCGCTGGGCACTGCTCGACGTGACGCTGATCCATCGGGTCGGCCGCCTGCTCCCGGGCGACCCCATCGTGCTGGTCGCCGTCGCCAGCACGCACCGCGCCGATGCGTTCGCGGCCTGCGAATTCATCATGGACGCGCTCAAGACGCGTGCGCCATTCTGGAAAAAGGAAGAAACCCCGGCCGGGGACCGCTGGGTCGAGGCGCGCGCGAGCGACGCCGCGGCCGCCGCGCGCTGGGCGCGCTGATCGCGCGCGGGCCGGGTGCCCGCGACCAGCATGACGCCGTATTGCGGCGTGGCGGAGCGCCCTGTACGACCGACCGCGGATAGCCTTGCGCGCCACCAAACGCGATGCTGTCGGCCGGCGTCGCCGCGACACGAATTTCATCCCAGCGAATTCTTGACACTGGTTCTAGCGCGAACTAATATTGGTTCGCGTTAGAACTAAATCGAGATTCCGTGAGCAAACCTGCCGATTTCCTGCCGACCCTCCAAGCCCTGGTTCGCTGCTATCAGGCCTTCGAGTCGATCTCCGGCGCGGACGTCCGCAGCCAGGGGCTGACTCCGCCGCAGTTCGACATCGTTGCGACGCTCGGCAACACGCAGGGAATGACGGCGACCGAGCTCGGCGAAAAGACGCTCATCACCAAGGGCACGCTCACCGGCATCGTGGATCGCCTCGCCGCGCGCGGCTGGGTCGAGCGGGTGGCTCACGACAGCGACCGGCGCTGCCAGATCATCCGCCTGACACCGGCCGGGCAGGCTTTGTTCGAGACGGTGTTCCCCACGCACATGAACCATCTCGCGACATACTTCGCAGGGACGAGCGCGGCCGATCACACGCGCTGGCAGCGTGCCCTGCACACTTTGGAGCAACTTTTCAGAAAGGAGCAGGCATGAATTCCCCAGGACGTTATTCCACTCCGGCCGTCCTGCTGCACTGGCTGGTCGCGTTGCTGATCTTCGTGGCGTTTCCGCTCGGCGTATACATGCACGAGCTGCCGCTCTCGCCCGACAAACTCAAGCTGTACAGCTATCACAAGTGGATCGGGATCACCGTGCTGATGCTCATGGGGATCCGGATCGCCTGGCGCCTGACCCACACGCCGCCGCCGCTGCCACGTGACCTTGCCAGCTGGCAGAAGCGCCTGGGCGCGCTCGTGCACGGCCTGCTCTACGTTCTGATGATCGCGATTCCGCTTTCGGGCTGGCTCATGAGTTCGGCCAAGGGTTTTCCGACCGTTTGGTTCGGGGTGCTTCCGCTGCCCGATCTGGTGGCCAAGAACCGGGAACTCGGCGATCTGCTCACCGAGGTGCACGAGATCCTGAACTTTGTGTTGCTCGCGTCGATCATTCTCCATGTGATCGGGGCGCTGCAGCATCATTTCATCGAACGCCGGCCCTTCCTGCAGCGGATGGCCTGGGGTGGAAAGGAGAACGCATGAAACACAATCTGACACTCGCCGCGCTGCTGGCGGCACTGGCGGCGCCAGCCGTACACGCCATCGAATACGCGACGGTGGTGCCGAAACAGAGCAGCATCGGTTTCGAGTTTCGCCAGATGGGCGTGCCGATCAAGGGAGGCTTCAAGCGCTTCGTCACCGACATGCGCTTCGATCCCGAGAAGCCCGAGGCGGCTCGCGCCCGGATCGAGATCGATCTCGCCAGCATCGACGCCGGCTCGCCGGAGGCCGACGAGGAATCCGCCGGCAAGTTGTGGTTCAACCGCAGCACGTACCCGAAAGCCGTCTTCGTCGCCAGCCAGGTGCGCGCGATCGGGAACAACCGCTACGAGATGCGCGGCACGCTCACGCTCAAGGGCAAGAGCCGCGAGATGGCGATTCCGGTGACGTATCAGCCCGGAAAGAACAACGCCGCGGCCTTCGACGGCGGTTTCATCCTCAAGCGTCTGGACTTCGGCATCGGCGAGGGCATGTGGGCGGATGTCGCCACCGTCGCCAACGAGGTCAAAGTCAACTTCCGCATTGCCGCAACCGGCAACTAACCGCAACCCGCAACGCCTTTACTTCTACTTCAAGGAGCCGTCATGAAACGTCTTGCCCTCGTCGCCGCACTTGCCACCTTTGCCATCGCCGCTCAGGCGGAGCCGGTGACCTACACGATCGACAACAGCCATACCTATCCGCACTTCACCTACAACCACTTGGGCTTCTCCAACCAGACCCACAAGTTCGACAAGACGAGCGGCACGGTCGTGCTCGATCGTGCGGCGAAGACCGGATCGGTCGACGTGACGATCGACGCCGCCTCGGTGAACACCGGGCATGCGATTTTCGATCAGCACATCAAGGATGCGGATTATTTCGACACGGCGAACCATCCGACCATCACCTTCAAGTCGAACAAGATGAAGTTCAAGGGCGACCGCCCCGTGAGCCTGACGGGTGACCTCACGATCAAGGGCATCACGAAGCCGGTGACGCTCGACATCACCCATTTCAAGTGTCAGACGCACCCGATGCTGAAGGTGGACGCATGCGGCGCCAACGCCAGTACCCAGATCAAGCGTTCGACGTTCAACATGGGCAAGAACGCACCCTACGTGAGCGACGAGGTGAAACTCACGCTGGCGATCGAGGCGGTCAAGGCCCAGCCCGAGGGGCAGTGAGCGAAGGGGTGGACGTCCGGTAAAATGGCCGTTTGGCCGTTCGGACGTTCCCCGTGTTTCCCAATCGACTCGAACTGCTCGCGCCCGCGCGCGACGCCGCCATCGGCATCGAGGCCGTCAACCACGGCGCCGATGCGGTGTACATCGGCGGGCCGTCGTTCGGCGCGCGTACCGCGGCGGCGAACGACGTCGCCGACATAGCGCGGCTGGTTGCGCACGCGCATCGTTTCAATGTCCGCATCTTCGCGACGCTGAACACCATCCTCGCCGACGACGAGCTTGAACCTGCCCGCAGGCAGATCTGGCAGCTGTACGACGCCGGCGTCGATGCCCTGATCATCCAGGACATGGGCCTGCTGGAACTCGACCTGCCGCCGATCCAGCTGCACGCGAGCACCCAGTGCGATATTCGTACACCTGAGAAAGCCCGTTTCCTGCAGGACGTGGGGCTCTCCCAGATCGTGCTTGCGCGCGAACTCGATCTGGGCGAAATCGCGGCGATTCGTGCCGCGACGCGGCCGGACACCCTGCTGGAGTTCTTCGTCCACGGCGCCTTGTGCGTCGCGTACAGCGGCCAGTGCTACATCAGCCATGCGCACACCGGCCGCAGCGCCAACCGCGGCGACTGTTCGCAGGCGTGCCGCCTGCCGTATCAGGTCAATGACATGGAAGGCCGCATCGTCGCGCACGACAAGCATGTTCTCTCGATGAAGGACAACAACCAGAGCGCCAACCTAGAGGCCCTGGTCGACGCCGGCATCCGCAGCTTCAAGATCGAAGGGCGTTACAAGGACATGGGTTACGTGAAGAACATCACCGCCCACTACCGTACGCTGCTCGACGCACTGATCGAGCGGCGGCCCGAGTTCGGACGCACGTCGTCGGGGCGCAGCACGTTCACTTTCACGCCCGACCCCAACCAGAACTTCAACCGCGAGTTCACGAATTATTTCGTCGGCGGCCGCAAGGACGACATCGGCGCATTCGATACGCCGAAGAATCCGGGACTGCCGATCGGCCACGTGACGCGGCTCGGAGACACCTGGGTCGAGCTTGAGACCGACACGCCCGACATCGCGCTCAACAACGGCGATGGCCTGTGCTACTACACCTTGCAGAAGGAGCTTGCCGGATTCGCGATCAACCGCGCTGAAAAGATCGATGGGAGAAAATGGCGGGTGTCACCCAAGGACCCGCTGACGAATTTCAAGGACCTGCGTCGCGGCACCCTGATCAACCGCAACCGCGACATGAACTGGGTGCGCATGCTGGAGAAGGCGTCCGGGGTGCGGCGCATCGGCGTGTCGTTGCGGCTTGCCGAGACGGCGGCGGGCTTCGCCCTGCAGCTGACCGACGAGGACGGCCACGTTGCCAGCGTCGAGGCCGTGTCCGCAAAGACGCCGGCGAAGGATGCCGCGCGTGCCGAAGCCACGCTGCGCCAGAATCTGGGCAAGCTCGGCACGACGATCTTCGAGGCACGCGACGTCGCGCTCGATCTCGCCCAGCCCTGGTTCGTGCCCGTCTCCTTCGTCAATGCGCTGCGTCGCGATGGCATCGCGGCGCTGGAGGCGGTACGTGCGTCGGCCTACCAGCGGCCGGCGCGGGCGTGCGCCGTCGAACCGCCCGTCGCCTACCCCGAGGATACGTTGTCCTATCTTGCCAACGTGTACAACCGCAAGGCGCACGACTTCTACGCAAAGCACGGCGTGAAGGTCATCGCTGCCGCCTACGAGAGCCACGAGGAAACGGGCGAGGTTTCGCTCATGATCACGAGGCATTGCGTGCGTTATTCGCTCTCGCTGTGCCCCAAGCAGGCGAAGGGGGTCACCGGTGTGCAGGGTACGGTGCGCGCGGCGCCGCTCACGCTCGTCAACGGCAGCGAAAAGCTCACGCTGCGTTTCGACTGCAAGCGCTGCGAGATGCATGTGGTGGGGAAGCTGAAGCCCGCCGTCGCAAAGCGGGGCGAGCGCCTGGCTTTCTATCGCACGCGTCCGCAATCCTGAGCATTCACGTGGAACGCTTTGGAAGCGCCGCGGCGAGTTCTTTCATGAAGGCCGTATGCTGCGCCTCGGCATGCTGGAACGCGGCGATCAGTCGCTCGGCGTCATCGGTCAGGCGGCTGCCGGTGGGTGTGCTGTGCACCAAAGGCGATTGCCATGCGTCGTTCATCGCATCGACCGCATCCCACGCCGCCTTGTAGCTCATCTTCATTGCCTTGGCCGCGCGGGAGATCGACCCCGTCTCGCGGATGCGCTGCAGCAGTTCGACGCGGCCGCGGCCGAGGAAATTCTTGCCGTCCAGCGTCAGCCAGAAACGGCCGTCTGCCTTGAGCCGTGCGGCCCGGGGTCGTGTCGCCATGCGGCGAGTGTAACAAAGCCCCCTTGCCGTTCACATGGCCGCGGGCGAGAATCCGGAAACACGAAACAAGGAGACGAACATGAAACGATTCCTCGCGTTCTGCGCACTTGCCGCCCTGCCGTTTGCCGCGCTTGCGGACGACTACGCGAAGGTCTTCAAGACCGAAGGCGAATTCCAGTACGTGCGCGACGCCGTCGAAATGGCGATCGAAGGCAAAGGCATCAAGATCAACCACACCAACCGCATTGCCGAGATGCTGGAGCGTACCGGCAAGGATCTCGGCTTCACGCGCCAGGTGTACGTGAACGGCGAGCAGTTCGAGTTCTGCAGCGCGGTGCCTTCACGCCGGATGATGGAGGCGGATCCGAGCGCGATCACGTTGTGCCCGTACATCGTGTCGGTCTTCACGGTGCCGGACGACAAGCACGTCTATATCGCCTATCGCAAGCCGCCCAAGACGGGCAAGGAGAATCTCGACAAGGCGCTGGCCGATATCGAGAAACTGCTCGACGAAATCATTCAGGAGGCGATGTAAGCCCGGTGAGCGCGTCGACGGCAAGGGGCGGATGATCTCCCGGTCCGCCTGCATGCCGTGGTGAGTGCCTTCTTTGCGGTTGGCGCCGGTGCCGCAATGGGCGCCTGGTTGCGCTGGGGACTCGGTACCTGGCTCAACCCGGTATTCCCGTCGGTGCCGCTCGGGACGCTTGCCGCCAATCTGGTCGGCGGCTATTTCGTCGGCCTGGCGATCGCCTGGTTCGCCGAGCATCCCGGCGTGCCGCCCGAGGCGCGGCTTTTCTTCATCACGGGTCTGCTCGGCGGGCTGACCACGTTTTCGACCTTCTCCGCCGAGGTCGTCGGCGCGCTGATGCGCGGCTTGTGGCTCTCGGGTGGCGTGATCGCCTTCGCCCACCTGGCAGGGTCGCTCTTCGCGACGGCACTGGGTTTTCAGACGCTCAGACTCTTCCGATGAACCTCGCTGCCCTGAGGGTGTTCGTGTCCGGACTCAGCCTGCCGGAACCCGCGCCGCAATTCCATACGTGCTCGAGCAGCTGATTCTCTTCGCCGCGTCGCTCGCGGCGAATTTTTTCTCGGCTCTCTCCGGGGGCGGTGCGGGTCTGATCCAGTTTCCGATCCTGATCTTTCTCGGGCTGCCGTTCGGCATCGCGCTCGCAACCCACAAGGTGGCGAGCGTCGCGCTCGGCCTGGGCGCAACGTTTCGACATCTGCGCGAATCGCACCTCGAGCGCCGTTTCTCGCTGATCATCCTCGGCGCAGGCTTGCCCGGCGTGGTCGTGGGCGCGATGACCATCCTGCAGATTCCGGAACGCGCGGCGACGCTGGCGCTCGGCGTGCTGACGCTCGGCCTCGGCGTCTATTCTGTGTTCAAGCCCAAGCTCGGCATGGAGCATGCTCCGAAGCACCGTGAGGGAGCGGCTCTCGCGGTGGGCATGGGGGGTCTTTTCGTCGTCGGTTTCCTGAACGGGTCGATCACGAGCGGCACCGGCCTCTTTCTCACCATCTGGCTCATCCGCTGGTTCGGCCTCGACTACACGCGTGCGGTAGCGTACACGCTGATCCTGTGCGGATTGATCTGGAACGGTACCGGCGCGCTCGTGCTCGGGATGATCGGCACCGTGGCGTGGGACTGGATGCCGGCGCTGCTGGCCGGCTCGATCCTGGGCGGCTATCTCGGCAGCCACCTTGCGATCAGCAAGGGCAATCGATGGATCAAGCGGTCGTTCGAGATCGTCACCATTCTCATCGGCGTGAAGCTGATCGCCGGCTGAAGGTCATTCCAGCGCTTCGCGCTCCAGCCGCAGATACTGGTTGTAGGCGTTGACGCGGTTGGCCTCCTCGAAGGCCGGCATGTCACGGTACTTCGACCAGTCCACCGCCGCATAGGCCTCTTCGAAGGGCACCAGATCATGCGCCGCGCGGGCCATCTGCTCGCGCAGGAACACGAGGTAGTCGCGGGTGAATTCCAGGTCCGACCGCGGCATGTGCGAGGCTTCGCCGTGGCCGGGTACCAGCACCTCCGGGTCGAGCGCGAGCAAGGTGTCGAGTGCCGCGATCCAGGCGCGGCCGTCGGCGTCGCCGACGAAGGGCACGCGGCCCCGGAACACGAGATCGCCGGCGTAGAGCACGCGGTCGGATTTCACCATCATCGCCAGGTCTTCGCGGGAGTGCGCGGGGCCGACGTGGCGCAGCGCGAACGCGACGCCGCCGAGTTCGAAGTCCATGTCGCCCTCGATGAAGCGATCGGGTTCGAGCAGCTGTGTCTGCTCGTCCACCCACGGGAACAGCGCCTCCTTGCGCTGCGCCAGACGCAGGGCCGCATCATCGGTTCGTGTCGCGCCCTCGGCGAGGCGATGCGCCCAGATCTCGGCGCCCTCCGCGCGAAATACCTGCAATCCGTAGAAATGATCGGCGTGGTAATGGCTGACGATGACGCGCCGTATCGGCTGCGGCGTGATTTCCCGGATCAGACCGAGCAGCTTCTGCGCCAGCGGCGGCGAGGCAAGCGCGTCGAACACCACCACGCCGTCGCGGGTGACGACGAAACCCGCGTTGGACATGAAGCCTTGATTCTCGCTGGATGCCGCCCCGGGCAGGCCTTGCACGAAATAGCTGTTCGCACCGAGCTTCACGGCCTGCATGGGAACCGTGAGACCGAAGCTGTCCGCCCATGCGGTGGGCAGGCAGGCGAGACAGAGGAGGGCGAGAAGGAAGCGCTGCATGGGGCGAATGCGAGGGGCGGGCACGCGGATTGAACTCGGATTATAGCCACGCCGCACAGTGGTGCCTGCGCCTGCCCGCGTGAACGTCGACTCAACTTCCACCCACCTGCACCCCATGCAGGTGCGTGCCTCCACGCGGGTGAACGCCTGTATCGAGGCTGTGATATCGTGGAAATCGCAAAAGGGGGAGAGTGCGTGCTCAAGAAGCAATGGCCGGCGTTTCTGTTGGCGTTTGTACTGCCGTTGGTGGGGGTGTTCTGGTGGTGGGGCGGGTTCAATTCGGTTCGGGTGACGGAGACCGAGGCGGGTCCGTACCGGTATGCCTATCTCGATTACGAGGGTCCGATCACCGACATGCGCAAGACGCAGCGCCGGGCGCTCGACGCGTTCGATGCCGCCAAGGTCGAGGCGGGTGACACCATCAACGTGATCCTTACCGACCCGCGCAGCGCGAACGGCAAAGTAAGCGCGCGCCTCGGCTACACGCTGGCCGAGGGTGCTCCGATTCCGGAAGGACTCACGGAAGGGCACGTCACGCGCCGCCCGGTTTATTCCGCGGAAGTCCATGCTGCCGTGCTGCTCGCGCCCTCGAAGGCGTACCAGGCGCTTGCGGATGTGCTCGAAGTGCGAGGGCGCGAGATCACGATGCCGACGGTGGAGCGCTATCGCCCGGCCGGGCAGAAGTACCGCATCGGCGTCTTCACTCTGGAGATGGATCGCTGATGGCCTTTTTCTCGGTTCTCACCGCGGTTGCCCTGGAGCAGCTGCGCCCCCTGCGGCAGCCGCTGTCGCACTACCAGGCGTATTCCCGTTTCACCCGCTGGCTGGAAACCCGGCTCAACGCGGGCGAGTACAGCCATGGCGCGATCGCCTGGATGCTCGCGGTGATTCCGCTCCTCGCGGTCGTGTGGGGGATCCATGCCATGCTCGACCAGATCAACGGCGTGCTCGCCTGGGCATGGAACGTGGCCGTGCTGTATCTCACGCTGGGCTTCAAGTATTTCGCGGACGACGCGGAGCGCATTGGCCGCTTGCTGCGCGCCGGCGACCTCGACCCGGCTCGCGAGCAGCTTGCCGCATGGCGGGGGGGCGATGCGAGCGAATTCACCGCCGACGATGTCGCGCGCGTCGCACTCGAGCACGTGCTGGAGGCGAGTCATCGCCAGATGTTCGGGGTGCTGTTCTGGTTCGTGCTGCTGGCGCCGCTGGGACCGGTGGGGGCGATGCTGTTCCGTACCGCATCGATCCTGTCGAAGCGCTGGCTCGGTACGCGCGGTCTGTTCAGTGCGTTCGCGCAGCGCGCCTTCCACGTCATCAACTGGCTGCCGGCGCGACTGACGGCGCTGACGTATGCCATCGCCGGAAATTTCGAGGAGGCCATGTATTGCTGGCGCTCGCAGGCCCGTACCTGGCCGCAGGCGGAGGAGGGGGTCGTGATCGCCGCCGGCGCCGGCGCCATGGGCGTCAAGCTGGGGCAGAGCATCGTCGCCGGCGGACAATCGATATGGCGGCCGGAGCTCGGTACCGGGCAGGCGCCTGAGGCCGACTGCATCGACAGCGCGATCAGCATGATTTGGCGGGGGCTGGTCATCTGGCTCGTGGCCGGGCTGCTGGTCGTCATTGCCGGATGGATAACCTGACGAAGCCGAGAAACCGTACTTGATTGCGAATCGTTTCATCGAATGCCGGACCGGCATGGCCATCGCGGCTTGCCGCACCGGGTTCCGCGGACAAGATGCGGGCGCCACGCACCCGCGAAAGGGGCGCGACGGATGCCGGGTTTCCTCGCCCGTCGGCGGAAGCCCGCCACCTTCGGAGTTCATGGCAACCCCGCTTCCGAACGCGCCATCGCACGCGCCGGAATCCTGTTTCTAGTTCAGGTCCATGCTCAACGCGCTGTGGATCGGCTTCTTTCTTGTCGCCTTCCTGATCGCACTCGTAAAGCTGGTCGTGCTCGGGGATGCCGATACGCTCGCCGCCCTGGTGAAGGCGCTGTTCGACAGCAGCAAGACGGCATTTGAAATCGCCCTGGGACTGACCGGCGTGATGGCGCTCTGGCTGGGGGTGGTGAAGATCGGCGAGCGCGCCGGCATGCTCGAAATCGTGACCAGGGGGCTCACGCCACTGTTTCGCCGGCTTTTCCCGGAGGTGCCCGCAAATCATCCCGCACTCGGCGCGATGACCATGAACATGGGCGCCAACATGCTCGGTCTGGACAATGCGGCGACGCCGCTCGGGATCAAGGCGATGCAGGCGTTGCAGGAACTCAATCCGTCGAAGGACACCGCGAGCGATGCGCAGATCCTGTTCCTGGTCATCAACACGGCGTCGGTGACGCTGCTGCCGGTCACGATCTTCACCTACCGCGCCCAGCTCGGCGCCGCCGACCCCACCGACGTCTTCGTGCCGCTGCTCATCACCACCTATGTCGGCACGCTGATCGGGCTGTTCGTGACCGGCTTCTTTCAACGCCTCCATCTCTGGGATCGTGTCACGCTCGCCTATCTGGGCGGTGCCACGCTGCTGGTCGGCGGCCTGGCGGTGTATTTTTCAGGGCTCGACACGGCGGCGATGGCGCGTCAATCGACCATCCTCAGCAACGTCCTGCTGTTCGGCGTCATCGTGACTTTTCTCTTGATGGCGGTGCGCCGGCGCGTCAATGCCTACGAAGCGTTCGTCGAGGGTGCGAAAGACGGCTTTCATACGGCTGTCACGATCATTCCGTATCTTGTCGCGATGCTGGTGGCGATCGCCGTGTTTCGCGCCAGCGGCGCGCTCGACCTGCTGATGGATGCGGTCCGCGGCGGGGTGCGCGCACTCGGCTACGACGCCCGGTGGGTCGACGCGCTGCCCACCGCGTTGATGAAGCCGTTTTCGGGAAGCGGCGCGCGTGCCATGATGATCGATACCATGCAGGCACACGGCGCCGATTCGTTCGCCGGCCGAGTGGCGTCGATCGTCCAGGGCAGCACCGAGACCACGTTCTACGTGCTGGCCGTCTACTTCGGCGCCGCCGGCATCAAACGCGTGCGCCATGCCGTCGCCTGCGGACTGATCGCCGACGTCGCGGGCATCGCGGCCGCGATCGCGATGGCTTATCTCTTCTTCGGGGCAGTCGCATGAACGCGCATGACACCCTCGCTGCGGTCGATCTCGGTTCGAACTCCTTTCGCCTCGAGGTTGCCCGGGTTGCGGGCGACCAACTCTATCCACTCGATTCCTTGAAGGAAATGGTCCGTCTCGCCGGCGGCCTCGGTCGGGACAACACGCTCGACGACATCACCCAGGAGCGCGCACTCGCCTGTCTGCAGCGTTTCGGCGAACGATTGCGGGGGCTCGCACCGGGATCGGTGCGCTGCGTCGGCACCTCGACCCTGCGGGTCGCGCGGAACGCGGAGAGCTTCATCCGCAAGGCCGAGGCGGCGCTCAGGCATCCGATCGAGATCGTCGCCGGCCGCGAGGAAGCGCGACTCATCTATCTCGGTGTCGCGCACTCGCTGCCGGCCTCACCCGACCGGAGGCTCGTGATCGACATCGGCGGCGGTTCAACCGAGCTCATCATCGGCCACGGCCTGAAATCCCAGGAGCGTGAAAGCCTCCACATGGGCTGCGTCAATTTCTCCTTGCGCTACTTCGCCGGCGGCCGGATCGAGAAGGCGGCGCTGAAGCAGGCCGAGATTGCCGCGCGGCTCCAGGTCGAGCGCGTCGCGCGGGAGTTTTCCAGCGACAACTGGCTGCAGGCGGTGGGGTCGAGCGGCACCGCGCGCGCTTTGCGCGACATCCTCGAACAGAACGGCTGGTCGGCGCGCGGAATTACGGCCGACGGACTCGCGCAACTGCGTGTCCGGATGCACGAGGCCGGTCACGTCGACGCGCTCGACCTCCAGGGCCTGTCGCGCGAACGCCGTCCGGTCATCGCAGGCGGGTTCGCGATCATGGCGGGCCTTTTCGCGGAACTGCACATCGAGCAGATGGACGTCGCCGAAACCGCCATGCGCGACGGCATCCTGTACGACCTGCTGGGGCGCGTTCACCGGCAGGACATGCGCGAGGCCACCGTCGACGAGTTCATGCGGCGCTACCATATCGACGCCCGCCAGGCGATGCGCGTGCGGCAGGTGGCGCAGAAGCTGCTGGCGGCTAGCGGGCGCGACGATGAGAACGATGCGCGCTTCATCGACTGGGCGGCGCGCCTGCACGAAATCGGCCTGATGGTGTCGCACAGCAGCTACCACCGCCATTCGGGCTATATCCTCGAGAACGCCGACATGCCCGGCTTCTCGCGCACCGAACAGGCCCGGCTGGCGCTGCTCGAACGCGCCCACCGCGGCGGGCTCTCGAAACTCCCCGTGTTCGCGGCCGGCGCGGTGCCGGAACGGGATCGTTTTCTGGTCTGGGTGCTGCGCCAGGCGGTCATTCTGTGCCGCAGCCGCGCGGCGCCCCGGATCCCCTCGGTCGCCGTGGAAGCAGGGAACAAGCGGATACGGCTGACCCTGCCCGAAGGGTGGCTGGCGCGCCGCCCCCTCACCCAGCGTGCGCTGGAAGACGAGGCCGCCTACTGGAGCGCGATCGGCGTCAAGTACACGTTCGCCTGACCGACGCGATGCGCGCCGCCGCAAGCGGCATGCGGCATGGCTGTGCCTTCATGTGCGGGCGCGCCGGCGTGGCGCCGGTTCAATGGCGGCCCTTGTGCTTGTGTTTGTGATGCCCGCGATGCAGCCCGTAGTCGTGGCGGGAATGGACGTGCACGACTTCCTTCTCGACGACGGCCTCCCGTGTGACCACGCGGGATTCCCTGGAACCGCTGGTGGCAATCGCCGCACCTGCGGCGCCGCCGATCGCGCCACCGATGATGGCGCCGTCACGGCCGCCGATCGAGGAACCGATGGCGGCACCCGTACCGCCGCCGATCGCACCGCCGAGAACGGCTTTTCCGTCGGCAGCGAATGCGGGAATCGAGAACGTGGCGGCGGCCAGGAGTACGAGAATCTGCTTGCGTGACATGTCGTTCCTTTCGATAGCGGTAATTTCCAGCCCGGAAGCCAGCAAAATCGGTGCCGAACGTATAATCTCCTGGTTTTCCCGTCAATCTGCGCCCGCGGCGTGCTGCGAAAGTGACGCGTACCGGCACTTGCATGACGAAACCGGGCACTGCAGCCCGTGCCGGACACCTTGTGCCAGCCGGTTTTCACGTACGGGGGGGCGCAAGCCGGTATTTCCCCTTATTCACGCATAGAAAACTTCGATTGAGTTTGGGCCTGCGCACGTGGCTTGCGCATCCCCTTCGGAGTAACATTTCGGAGGTTGAAATCGGGTTAAAACCCTGTTATCCGGGAGGAAATCCCGGATGCTTTTGGAAACTGTTGCATCCATCGGATGGAGGAAACAATGACGGAGCATGTTGCGACCAACGAGACCATACTCGTGGTGGGTGGCGGGATATCCGGCATGACTGCCGCGCTCGAGGCGGCCGAAACCGGCAAGAGCGTCGTTCTGGTTGAGAAAAATCCGGCGCTGGGCGGACGGACGTCCCAGATGTACCGCTACTTTCCCAAGCTGTGCCATCCCGTCTGCGGTCTGGAGATCAACCAGCGCCGGCTCAAGAACAACCCCCGGGTGCGCGTGCTGACGCTGGCCGAGGTTTCCGGCATCGAAGGCACGGTCGGCGACTACACCGCCACGATCAAGGTCCGCCCGCGCTACGTGAACGAAAACTGCACCGCCTGCGGCGAGTGCGGGAATGCGGTCGAGACCCTGGTCGACGATCCCTTCAACTACAACCTTGGCCAGCACAAGGCCGCGTATCTGCCGAACGCGATGGCCTATCCGCAGCGCTACGTACTGGACCCCTCGATCATCGGTACGCCCGATGCCGAGCGCGCGAAGGCCGCGTGCAAGTATGGTGCGATCGATCTCGACATGAAGGAAGAGACGATCCAGGTGAAGGCCGGTGCGGTCGTGTGGGCGACCGGATGGAAGCCCTACGATGCGGCCAAGATCCAGCCCTACGGCTACGGGCGCTTCAAGAACGTGATCACCAGCGTCGAGTTCGAGCGCCTGGCCGACATCCACGGCCCGACCGGCGGCAAGATACTGCGTCCCAGCGACGGCAAGGAGGCGAAGAACATCGCGTTCATCCAGTGCGCCGGTTCGCGCGACGAGAACCACCTACGCCACTGCTCCCGGATCTGCTGCATGGCATCGCTCAAGCAGACGCACTATGTGCGCGAGAAATATCCGGAAGACGGCAAGTCGACTATCTACTACATCGACATCCGCGCCATCGACCGCTTCGAGGATTTCTACCACAAGGTCCAGGCCGACCCGTCGGTGACCTTCATCAAGTCCAAGGTCGCGCGCATTTCCGAAGACGAGAACGGCAACCCGGTGTGCTGGGGCGTCAACACCGAGGGCTACAAGCGCTACACCACGCCGCACGACCTGGTGGTGCTGGCGGTCGGCATGGAGCCGTCGGTCAAGGGCATGGACATCCCCGGCCACATCGTCGCGGATTCCAGCGGCTTCATCGAGGCCGACCCGGCCAACGGCGCCATCTTCGGTGCCGGTTGCGCGGCCAACGCGCTGGACGTGAACCGTGCCGTGCAATCGGCTACCGCCGCGGCGCTGCGCGCGATCCAGGTGGTGAACAAAGTTGCAAAGTCGGAGGCTTAAGAAATGGCTGACATGAAAGTCGCAGCGTACATCTGCAAGGGCTGCGGGCTGGGCGAGCGTCTCGACACGGATGCGCTCGTCAAGATTGCGCAGAAGGACGGCAAGGTGCCGCTGGTGAAGTCCCACGATTTCCTCTGCAATGCCGACGGCGTCGCGATGATCAAGAGCGACATCGCCAACGAGGGCGTCACCCACATCATGATCGGCGCGTGTTCGCGCCGCGCGAAGACCGAGGCCTTCAACTTCCCGGAAAATGCCGTGGCGCGCGCCAACCTGCGCGAAGGCGTGATCTGGATTCGCCCGGATACCGACGAGGCGCGCGAGACCACGCAGGAGATGGCGGAAGACTACATCCGCATGGGCTGTGCCGAGGTGAAGGCGATGACCGCGCCCGAGGGCAACCCCAACACCGGCACCAGCAAGACCCTGCTCGTGGTGGGCGGCGGCATCACCGGCATGACGACCGCGATCGAGGCCTCGAAAACCGGCTACCAGGTGGTGCTGGTCGAGAAGACCGGCGAGCTCGGCGGCTGGGCGGGCAAGCTCCACAAGCGCGTCCCCGTGCACGAACCCTTCAAGTCGCCGATGGATACCGGCGTCGCGGGTCTCGTCTCCCAGATCCTGGGCGACAGCAACATCAAGGTGTACCTCAACGCGACCATCGCCAAGACCGAGGGTGCGCCGGGCCGCTTCGTCGTCGACATCGCCACCGAGTCGGGCGCGACCCACACCGAGGATATCGGTGCGATCGTGCAGGCGACGGGCTTCACCCTGTACGACATGAACAAGCTGCCGCAGCTCGGCGCGGGCAAGTCCCCCAACGTCGTCGACCAGGCGGGCCTCGAAGCGCTTGCGAAAGCCGCCGCGGCGGGCGACGGCGTGATCCGCCGGCCCAGCGACGGCGCGCCCGTGAATTCGGTCGTGTTCGTGCAGTGCGCCGGACAGCGCGACGCGAGCGGTGAGCATCTTTCCTACTGCTCGGGCTTTTGCTGCAACGCCAGCATCAAGCAGGCGATGTATTTCAAGGACGCCAACCCCGCCGTCGACACCACGATCATCTACACCGATCTGCGCACGCCCGGCAACGGCGAGGATTTCTACCGCAGCGCGCAGGAGAAGGGCGTCGTCTTCACCAAGGGCAAGGTGTCGGAAGTGGTGCCGAGCGGCAACACCAGCACGGTGAAATTCCACGATCTCATTCTGGATGACGCGAGCGCCGCCGTGGCCGACGTCGATCTCGTGGTGCTGGCGACCGGCCAGGTGGCCAACTCGGGCGTCAACATCGAGGCGCTGAGCAAGCCGCAGGTGGAAGGCGAAGAAGGCGAGGCCAATGGCGAAAGCGCGGTCGAGGTCAAGCCGATCTCCATCCTCAACCTGACCTACCGCCAGGGCCCGGACGTCCCCCAGCTGACGAAGGGTTTCACCGATTCGCACTTCATCTGCTTCCCCTACGAGACGCGCCGGACCGGCATCTATACGGCCGGCCCGGTGCGGCGTCCGATGGACATCGCGCAGGCGCGCGAAGATGCGACCGGCGCCGCGATGAAGGCGATCCAGGCGCTGGAGAACGCGGGCCTCGGCCGCGCGGCGCATCCGCGCTCGGGCGACCTGTCCTTCCCGAAGGTGCGCCTGGAGGGCTGCACCCAGTGCAAGCGCTGCACGGTCGAATGCCCCTTCGGCGCGATCGACGAGGACGAGAAGCGCTTCCCGGTGTTCAACGAATCGCGCTGCCGCCGTTGCGGTACCTGCATGGGCGCCTGCCCGGTGCGCGTGATCTCGTTCGAGAACTACTCGGTCAACACCGTCGGCGCGCAGATCAAGGCGGTCGACATCCCGGACGAATTCTCCGAGAAGCCGCGCATCCTCATCCTTGCCTGCGAGAACGACGCCTACCCGGCGCTCGACATGGCCGGCATGAATCGCAACGAGTATTCGGCCTTCGTCCGCATCATCCCGATCCGCTGCCTGGGTTCGGTCAACACGATCTGGGTGACCGACGCGCTGAACGCCGGCTATGACGGCGTGATGATGATGGGCTGCAAGCACGGCGACGAGTACCAGTGCCACTTCGTCAAGGGTTCCGAGCTTGGTCGCGTGCGCATGTCGAAGATCGACGACACGCTGAAGACGCTGAACCTGGAATCCGAGCGCGTGCGCGACCTCGAAGTGGCGATCACCGACATCGAGCGCGTGCCCGAAATGATCAACAAGTACGCCGAAGAACTGGCGGCCGTCGGCCCCAGCCCGTTCAAAGGCTTCTGACAGGAGAACCCGACATGAGCGCAGATACCGCAATGGCGGCGAAGTACCGCAACAACTTCCTGAAGGAGGTCGAAGAACAGGTCGAGATGGGCGACTGGGTCAAGATGTGCATGCAGTGCGGCGTCTGTTCCGGCTCATGCCCGACCAACTTCCAGGGCGCGTGGGAGCATCCGCCGCAGGAACTCTTCATGATGATCCGCGCCGGCAAGCGCGAGGAGGTCCTGACCACGAGTTCGATGTGGAACTGCACGTCCTGCTACAACTGCATCGTGCGCTGCCCGCGGAAGCTGCCGATCACCCACATCATGCACGGCATCGCGGAATACGCGCACCGCCTCGGCAAGGCGCCGAAGATGCAGCCGACGCGCTTCTTCTCCGGCCTGTTCTGGAAGAACGCGACCAAGACCGGCCGCGTGAACGAGCTCAAGCTGTCGATGGGACTGTATTTCAAGGACGGCCTCGGCTCGGGGATCAAGGAAGGCATGAAGATGAAGGATGTGGCGCTGGGCCTGGTGAAGGCCAAGCGGCTCAATCCCTTCGAGATCTTTGGCGGTCACAAGTGCAAAGACCAGAAAGGCATCCAGGCGATGCTGAAGAAGGCCTATGAAATCGAGCGCAACCGCAAGGCCTCGAAGATGGCGGGTTGAGGAGAGAACTAGAGATGGCTAAGAGAGAGTATGCGTTTTACCCCGGCTGCTCGTCGCAGAAGGGGGCCTCCGCGTCCAACTACCTGACGTCGGTGGAATCCATGTGCAAGACGCTCGACGTCAAGCTCACCGAGATTCCAGACTGGAATTGCTGCGGCGCTTCGATCGGCTACGCCGAGGCGGGCGAGTTGCCGCGCCACGTGATGAATGCGCGCAATTTCGCGCTGTCCGAGCAGAATCTGCCCGGACAGGAAATGGTCGCCACCTGCGCCGCCTGCTGGCTGGGTGCGCGCGAGACCCGCGAGCGGCTCACGCACTCCGAGACGCTGATGGCCGATACCCGCGAGGCGCTCAAGGAAGCCGGCCTCACCATCAACGAGATGCCCGAGATCCGCCACATGGTCGAGGTGCTGATCGAGGACCTCGGCTTCGACGAGATGGCCAAGCACGTCGTGCGTCCGCTCGAGGGCGTCAAGATCGCGGGCTATGTCGGCTGCCAGACCAACCGCCCGTTCGGCGTCGCCGGCGAATCGTTCGAAAACCCGGTGTATCTCGACAAGATGGTCGAGATGGTCGGCGCCGAATCGATTCCCGAATACGACATGAAGGTGACCTGCTGCGGCGGCGCGCTGGCGTTCTCCGAGCCGGAAAAGGCGCAGGCGCAGATCAAGGACATCGTCGAGTCGGCCTACGACCATGGCGCCGAGATGATCGTCACGCCATGCCCGCTGTGTCAGGCCAACGTCGAGATCTACCAGGGCCAGATCAACCAGCGCTACGGCACCAAGTTCAACATTCCGGTGCTGTACTACAGCCAGCTGATGGTCGTCGCCTACGGCGGAAACGCGAAGGATGCCGCCCTCAACGGGCAGGTCATCAAGGCACGCCGCCTGGAGGAGATCGCCGCCAAGCCGGTCAAGCGCTGAGCCGTCCGGAGCACTCCCGAGACAGGGGCCATGCGCCCCTGTTTTTTTGTGTTGCCGCGATGGGCTGCAGGCGAGATTCGCCGCTTCCCCGGCCGCACGGACAGCCGCGGAGACGTGCGTTATCGCTACAATGTCAACGGCCGCTCCCGGTCGTCAGGTAGACAAAAGGTACAACCCCTCATGAAGAGTTTCCTGTCAATCACCCGCCGCATGCTGCTTCCGCTCTTGGTGGTGTTCGCCGCCCTCCAGTTCGGCGGCTGCGCGAGCCTCCTGCGTCATGAGCCGGTGCAGGTCATCGTCGCGGGTATCGAGCCGCTGCAGGGCGAAGGTCTCGAGTTGCGCATGCTCGTCAAGCTGAGGGTCCAGAACCCGAACGAGGTACCGGTGGAATTCAACGGGGTTTCGCTGCAGTTGGACGTGCAAGGGAAACGCTTCGCGACCGGCGTCAGCAGCGAGGCCGGCAGGATTCCCCGCTTTGGGGAGGCGGTCGTCGCCGTTCCGGTGAGCGTGTCGATGTTGAGTGTGGCGCGCCAGGCGATCGGTGTTCTGTCGGACGATTATCGTGGCCAGCTTGCCTACCAGATGACGGGGAAGCTTGCCGGGCCACAGTTCAGCGACATGCGGTTCCGGTCGAATGGCGAATTTAGCCTGCCGGAGGAGTTCTTCGGGCGCGCCCGCTAGGATTCGCTCCGGGCGCTCGCCGCCCGTGACCGATCGCAGCGCATGGCTGGCCTGATGCCGGCCCGGCGATGGTCTAATCTGATTGGGCGCGGCCGTTTGTGCCGGGCGCCGGGTTTTCATCATGAAGTTTGATGGCAGGAGACGCACCATGGACCGGACTCATCTCTGCGCATGGCTCGTCGCGGGGCTGCCACTGGTGGCCGCCCCGACGTTCGTACATGCAGTCGTGCCGCCGGCCGCGGCAGCCGCGAAACTGGATGCGGCATCGGCCGTGGCCTTGGCCGAGAGCCAGCGCATGCTTTCGCAGCGCATGGTCAAGGCATATCTTTTGGCGGGGCAGGGCATCGGCGCGGACGATGCGCGCGCCGTCCTGCAATCGTCGATCCGGCAATTCGAGGCGCAGCTCGCGAGCCTGAAGAGTCTCCAGCCGACCCCCGCGGTGCGCACGGCCGTTGCCGCGCTGGAGCGCGCATGGGGGCCGTGCAAGGCCGTGTTCGCCACGGCGCCGAGCAAGCGGGGTGCGATCGCGCTGTATGACGCCAACGAGGCGCTGCAGGAAGCCGCCCACAGTAGCGCGCTTGCGTACGAGGACGCCGCCGGCCTCGCGTCAGCGCGTGCCGTGAGCGTCGCGGGGCGCCAGCACATGCTGTTGCAGCGCATGGCCAAATTCTATTTCTACCGGACCTGGGGTTTGTACGATGCGCCGGCGGACATGGAGCTGCATCTCAGCCGCGCCCATTTCACCGCCGTGCTGGCCCAGATCGAGCGTTCGCCGCAAGCGTCCGCTCAGGTCAAGGCGGGCGCGGCGCAGGTCCGAAAAGAATGGGAACCGTACCAGCAGGCCTTGTTCGCAAGCCGGGATCCGGATCGGATGCGCCATGACGCGATGCGGGTAGCGGCGTTGAGCGAGCGGATGATCGGCGTCACCGAGAAGCTTGCCGCCCAGCTGGCCGCGGACGGGCGCAGCGCCGCAGGCGTGGCTCGCGATGCACCGCAGTCGGTGGACATGTCGGTGTTCTCCGGTCGGATGTTCAAGTAACTCCGCGTAGCCGGCAATCGGGGTGCGCGAGGAGCGACGGCGCACATATAGTTGCGCCATCGTGGCTCATAAGGCGGGTTCCCGCCCGCTAGCAGCCCATCCGGATCCGGGTTTGAGCGTGACCGTGATCGATGAAAGCGCGGGCGACGTCGCCGTGGACTGGAGCCGCAGCCGCCAGCTTGTTCGGACACGGAAGGCCAGCCGTCATTCCGCCACTTCGACGCGGCGGGACGATTCCCCGAATATCCAGCTCACGGCGATTCCGCCCGCCACGGCGTGCCTCGTCTCGACCAGCGGGCTGTCTTCGTACACGGCGCCGGCAAGCGTGTCGTAACGCAGGAATCCCCCCACCCAATAGCGCGGAAAACGCCGTGTCAGCGTCAACGTCGCCTGCGTTCCGGAATAGCCGCCGTCGGCGTCGTAAGCGGGGCGAAACGCGGTCGCCTCGCTCGGCCGCACGGAATAGAAGTACGCGTTGTACTTGCCGTCGTTGAAGTACGGGCCGGCCTGTACGCTGAAGTTCCAGCCGGGCAGAGGGCGCGGATCCCGCACTTCGAGAATCAGATTGGGTGCGAACAGCCAACCGATCTGGCGCGGGTCGGTGTCGATCGTGATCGCGGTCCGTACCGGCAGCCGCAGATCCAGCCATGCCCGGCGATCGGCGGAGCGCCAAAGATGGACATTGGCGGTGGGCCCGATCTCCCCGGTCGGCTTCAGGTCTTCCATGCCCCGCCGCGCGGGATTGTCGTCGCCGATCGCGGGTAGCGTGCCGTGGAGGCTGATGTTCACTTCGAGCCGTTCGCTGGCGAATAGGAGCCCGCGCAGACCGCCCTGGTCGGCTTTCAGGAACTCGCCCCGGTAAACGAGATAGGGCATCGGAAGGACGTGCATGTTGGCCACGCTCGACCCCCGGTAATCCGGCATGCGCAGCACGGTGAGCCCGCCGCCGAGCTCCCATAACGGGCGTGTTTCCGCATGGCATGGGGATAAGACGAGCGCACCGACGAGGAGTGCAGCGGGCTGCAGATAGAGGCGTGGTTTCGGCATTCAGATTCTTCGTCAGCGCCCGGTCTCGGGCAAATGTGGGCGGCACGTTCCAGTGTGGCGGAACCGGATGCGTCCGGTTGCGGTTGCGGACGGTATGCTTGCACTTTTCGTCATGGAATGCACACGAACATGAAAAGAGCGAAGGATTTCGAGCAGTTGGTCGACCTCGTGCACGAAGCCGTTTACGAAGTGGACGAGCTACGCGCCTGCCTCGAACACGATGACGACGAAGCCTCGACCTACACGCCCTATCTCGACACGCTGGATACGATGTTGCGGGACCTGCACGAATCGATGGCGTCGGGAACCTACGGCGGAGCCGGGGGCGGCGATGACCTGCCGTACATGGCGCTGTTCCGGAAGCACGAGCGCGACATCCCCTTCCGCGAGCTCTTGCGCACGATCAATGCGACGCATCGGGAAGGCTACGAGCCCTGATCGGACGCCTCCTACGGCGATTTCGGAAGCCGCGCACTCGGATGCGCAATCCGGGTGCAGCATGCTTGACGCCCGCACCTCTGAAAGCGCCTAGTTGGAGATCGAGGCAGTGAGTACCGGTAATCCCGTCAAGCATCTGCTGCAGACCCTATCCCACGGCGTGTACGTCATCGGCGTTGCCGACGGCGAAGCGGTGAACGCGTTCACCGCCTCCGCGGTGATGCAGGTCTCGTTGCAGCCTTTGATGTTTGCGCTGGCGATCAACCCGTGGCATGCGTCGTATCCGATGCTGCGGGCGGCCGGCGCGTTCTCGGTGACGGTTCTACGCCACGGCCAGAGCGAGGTTGCCCGCATCTTCGGCACGCACAGTGCGCGTTGCAGCGACAAACTCGCGGAAGTCGCGTGGCACCCGGCGGCGTCGGGCGCCCCCGTGCTGGATGCCGGGCTGGCGTACTTCGATTGCCGCGTCGTGAGCGGGTTCCCGGCGGGCGACCACGAGCTGGTCGTGGCGGAGGTGACAGCCGGGGATTTCCTGCAATCGGGTGCGCCGCCGCTCCGGTACGAAGAGCTCGGCGACATGGACGGGGGCGGCAGCCTGCTGCCCGAGCGGCTCGGCGGCAAGGTGCCGGAAGGCTGAGCGCGAGGCGAGGTGTAGGGTGCGGGATGCGCCTTACGAGCGCACCGTCAGCTGGTTGTTCACGTTCACCACGCCTTCCACTCCGCGGGCGATCTGTTCGGCCAGGGTTTTTGCGCTGTCGTTCTGGACCTCGCCCGTCAGCGTCACCGTGCCGTGCTCGGTGTCGACGGAAATGTCCAGGGCCTTGAGGGTGTCGTCGGCGACGTACTTGCTCTTGATCGTGGCCGTGATCTGGCTGTCATCGATCGCCTGGCCGGCCTCGCGGCTCGCTTCGTCGATCCGCTCGCCGATGGTCGGCTCCATCGTGGTGGGGGCTCCGCTCTCGGTAGCCGCGCGATCCGCAGGCATGTTGTTGCTGGTCTGGTCGCAACCGGCGAGCACGATGAGGCTGGATGCGAGTGTAGCCGCGACGAAGGTGAATGTGCCTTTCATGATCTCTCCTCTGGAAATCCGTTCATCGGTGGCGTGCCTGCCGATCTGTCTTCAGCGGCGGGACGCAGGGTCGCGCGATTGAAGCGGGCGACGGTTCCACTCTACGCGGCGCCTTCCGCGGACCGTATAGGGGAAACGCGCGTACGCATGTAGGACGAGGCGACGAGATCGTTCCACGCGTTTGCGATGCGTGCCCGCATCCGCGGCCGCTGTGCCCGGTTCCTCGCGACCGGAGAGGCGCCAGATCGGTACGCTCGTTGTAGCATTCGACGATGCTCAAGACGATCTCTCCAGCCACGCTCGAGTACCGGGACGGTGTCCCGTACTCCGCCGCCTACGGCGACGTCTACTATTCCGCAGACGGGGGAGCCGGCCAGTCCCGGCATGTCTTCCTGCATGGCTGCGGCCTTCCCACGCGCTGGGCGGGCCGGGCGCGCTTCGTCGTGCTCGAAACGGGATTCGGCGCGGGACTCAATTTCCTCACGACCTGGGCCGCTTGGCGAGAGGACCCCGCGCGCCCGGCGCAGCTGTATTTCCTGTCGGTCGAAAAACACCCGTTCCGCGCGGAGGATCTGGCGCGCGTGCATGCGCAGTGGCCGGCATATTCCGATCTCTCGGCCGAACTCCTCGCAAGCTGGCCGGTGTTGACCCCCGGCTTTCACCGCATCGCGCTCGATGGCGGCCGCATCCAGCTCACGCTGATGCTGGGCGACGCGGCCGACTGTCTGGCCCAAGTCGAGGCTGCGGTGGATGCGTTCTATCTCGACGGTTTCGCACCCGGCGTCAACCCCGATCTGTGGCAAACGCCACTGTTCGACGCGCTCGCGCGGCTGGCGAAACCGGGTGCGCTTGCCGCCACCTACACGGTCGCCGCGGGCGTGCGGCAGGCGCTGGCAGAAGCCGGCTTCGCCTATGAAAAGCGGCCGGGTTACGGGCGCAAGCGCCATTGCCTCGTTGCGCGGTTCGAACGCCATGGCCGGCCGCCCGCCGCAGCGCTGCCGACGCGCGTCGCGGTCGTGGGTGCCGGGGTCGCGGGCGCGGGCGTCGCCTATGCGCTGGCCAGCCGCGGGCTGGACGTGGTCGTGCTGGAGCGCGCGGACGCGATCGCCCAGGGCGCTTCGGGCAACCCGGTGGGTGTGTTCCGGCCACTCGTGTCGCGCGACGACAATCGTCCGAGCCGGCTGACGCGCGCGGCCTTCCTGCACGACCTGCGTGCGTGGCCGACGCTGCCCGGGGTGCAATGGGCACGTTGCGGCGTGCTGCATTTGGCGAAGGATGCGGGCGCGGCCGAAAAGCAGCGGCGCGTGCTGAACCCACTCTCACCACCGACAACGTTCGCACGCTGGGTGGAGCGCGGCGAGGCATGCGAACTGGCCGACTGGCCCGTCTCGGCACCAGGGATTTTCTATCCGCAGGCCGGCTGGATCGCGCCGGCGACGCTTTGCCATGCCTGGCTGGATCATCCAGGCATCCAGGTGCGGACGGGCTGCGCGGTCGCGCGATTGGACGCCACCGCCGCCGGCTGGAGGCTGTGCGACGAGTCGGGAGAGGTACTCGCCGAGGCCGACGTCGTGGTACTTGCCAATGCGTACGACGTCCGCCAGCTGGCCCCCGGGGTGCGCTGGCCGCTCGACGCCGTGCGCGGGCAGATCACGCGGTTGCCGGCAGGAAGCCTGACGGCAATCACACGCGTGATCGCACGTGAAGGCTACGTCGCCCCCGGCCCTGGCGGGCCGCTGATCGGGGCGACTTACGAACACGACGACGACCTCGCGCCGCGGGCGAGCAGCGATCTTGCCAACCTGGCGCGGCTGGAGGCGATCCTGCCCGGTGCGCGGGACACGCTCCCCTCCACGCCGACGATCGGGCGGGCGTCGCTCCGGGCAACGCTGCCGGATCGGATGCCGTTGCTGGGCGCGATCGATACGCATCCGGGGCTTTATGTGGCGGCGGGCTACGCTTCGCGCGGCGTCGTCTGGGCGGGCCTCCTGGGAGAGACGCTGGCCGACTTGATGACGGGCCGGCCGTTGCCGCTCGAGCGTGACCTGATGCGGGCGATCTCGCCGGGGCGCTTCGCGCGCAATTCGCCCGCCCCGCCCGCTTGAATTCGCCTCGATTCCCCCACATCTACTAAGGTATTCGGTTGGGGGAGACCACATGGCGCATATCCGGCCGGCTGCCGTCGCCGGTACGTTCTATCCGCGTGAACCGGCGGAGCTGAGGCAGATCGTCACCGCACTGCTGGCGGATGCTCCGCGGCGCGGCGACTTGCGCGCGATCAAGGCGCTCATCGCGCCGCACGCGGGTTACGTCTATTCCGGTGCGCTCGCGGCGAGTGCTTATGCGCAGCTCGCCCCGCGCCGCGGCCGTATCCGCCGGGTTGTGTTGCTCGGTCCGGCCCATCGCGTATGGTTCCGCGGCCTCGCACTGCCGGGGGTGGACCGCTTCGCCACGCCACTGGGCGAGATCGAGCTCGATCGCCGCGGAATGGATCGACTGAAGGCGCTGCCGCAGATGACCGAACGCGCGGATGCCCATCGGCTCGAGCACTCGCTCGAGGTGCAGCTTCCCTTTCTGCAGCAGGTGCTGGGTGATTTCGAACTGCTGCCGATGGTGGCGGGCGAGGCGACTGCCGCCGAGGTGGCGGAAGTGCTCGAGGCGGTGTGGGGCGGCGACGAAACGCTGATCGTGGTGAGCTCCGATCTGTCGCATTTCCTCGCCGATGCCGCCGCCCGCGCGATGGATGGCGGCACCGTCGAGGCCATCCTGGCGCTGGAATCCCATCTCGATCACGAGCAGGCCTGCGGCGCGACGCCGATCAACGGGCTCCTGCTCGCCGCGCGCGCGCATGGCTTGCGGCCGGTGCTGCTCGGCGCATGCAATTCCAGCGACACCGCCGGCGAGCCCGACCGGGTCGTCGGCTACGCGGCGTTCGCGTTCGAGGCCACGGAAGAAACCGACCAATTGGACGCGGAGAAGGGCGACGCCCTGCTCGGGCTTGCGCGCTCGGAAATCGCCTCCAGGCTGGGCGCGCGCGCCGCGCAGCCTGGCTCGGCCGATTGGCTGCAGGCGCCGGGCGCGAGCTTCGTCACGCTCACCCGCCGCGGCGAGCTGCGCGGCTGCATCGGCACGCTGGAACCGTATCGGCCGCTGGAGCAGGACGTGCGCGACAACGCGGTGGCGGCGGCATTCCGCGATCCGCGCTTCCATCCGCTGACGCGCGGCGACTTCGCCGATCTGCGCGTGGAAGTCTCTCTCCTGTCGCGGGCCGAGCGCCTGGATGCGGCGGACGAGGCCGCGGCCGTGGCCGCATTGCGGCCGCACGTCGACGGCATCGTGCTCGAATACGGCGAGTGCCGCAGCACTTTCCTGCCGCAGGTATGGGAACAGCTTCCCGATCCGGCAACCTTCCTCGCGCAGCTCAAGCGCAAGGCCGGGCTGCCGGCCGATTTCTGGGCCGACCGCGTGCGCCTGTCGCGCTACACGGTCACCAAATGGAAGGAGCAGTGATCCGCGTGAACCGTGAGCCCCGGCGCGTACAGGCGTCCGTGAATGAGGCCGTCACCGGCGCCCCATTCGATGTTCTTGATGCGATTCAGAACGAGGCGGCGGCATGAGCATCCCCGAATCCAGTCATCCGGCACGCTGGTGGCGCGCATTGCCCGACGGCCGTATCGAATGCGAGCTCTGTCCGCGCTATTGCAGGCTGCGCGAGGGCCAGCGCGGACTGTGCTTCGTGCGCAAGATGGAGGGCGGCAGGCTGGTGCTCACCACCTGGGGCCGTTCTTCCGGTTTCTGCGTCGACCCGATCGAGAAGAAGCCGCTCAACCATTTCTATCCCGGCAGTTCGGTGTTTTCCTTCGGCACCGCGGGCTGCAACCTGGCGTGCAAGTTCTGCCAGAACTGGGACATCTCGAAATCGCGCGAGACCGACACCATGGTCGACCGCGCGCTGCCGGACGAGATTGCCGCCGCTGCCGGGAAGGCCGGCTGCACGAGCGTCGCCTTCACGTACAACGACCCGGTGATCTTCGCCGAATACGCGATGGACGTCGCCGATGCCTGCCACGCGCGCGGCCTGAAGACGGTGGCGGTCACGGCGGGCTACGTCACCGAGGAACCGCGCCGTGCGTTCTTCGCCAGGATGGATGCCGCCAACGTCGACCTCAAGGCGTTCACGGACGACTTCTACGTCAAGCTCACCGGAGGCCACCTGCAGCCCGTGCTCGACACGCTGACCTACCTGAAGCGGGAAACCGACGTCTGGCTGGAACTCACGACGCTGCTGATTCCGGGCCGCAACGACTCCGACGCCGAGCTGGAGGCGATGAGCCGCTGGATCGTGGCCGAGCTTGGCCGCGACGTGCCGATCCACTTTTCCGCTTTTCATCCCGACTGGAAGATGAAGAACATACCGCCGACGCCCGTTTCGACCCTCACCCGCGCCCGCGAGATCGCGATGAAGGCGGGCCTCCACTACGTCTACACCGGAAACGTGCATGACACGGTCGGCGGCACGACCTTCTGCCCTGCGTGTCACGCGCCCCTGATCGTGCGCGACGGGTACCGGATCGAGCGGTACGCGCTCACGGCGGACGGCCATTGCCCGCAGTGCGGCCATGCGATCGCGGGCCGCTTCGGCGTATTCGGCGATTCCTTCGGCAACCGGCGCATCCCGGTTTCCATGCATCGGGAGGACCGCGCATGAGCGCCCGATCCACGCTTGTCCGCATCCCGTCGGGTCATGTGACGCTCGAAGGCATGCTGGAGCTTCCCGACGCGGCGATCGGCCTGGTGCTCTTCGCTCACGGCAGCGGCTCTTCGCGCCACTCGCCGCGCAACAATTACGTCGCCGGCGTGTTGCGCGCAGCCGGGGTCGGCACCCTGCTGATGGATCTGCTGTCCGCCGGGGAAGACCGCGACTACTCGCGCCGTTTCGACATCGGTCTCCTGACCCGCCGCCTGCTCGACGCCGCGCGCTGGGTTTCCGAGCAGGAGGCGATCCGCGATCTGCCGCTTGGTTTCTTCGGCGCGAGCACCGGTGCCGCGGCCGCGCTGGAAGCCGCGGCTGCCCTCGCGGACGGCGCGCGTGCCGTGGTCTCGCGGGGCGGTCGGCCCGATCTGGCCAGTGCGCACGCCCTGCAGCGGGTCAAGGCGCCGACGCTGTTGCTGGTCGGCGGCCACGACGACGGCGTGATCGACCTCAATCAGCTTGCGTACGACCAACTACGCTGCGAGAAGGAGATGGTGGTCGTACCGGGTGCGACGCATCTGTTCGAGGAGCCCGGCACGCTGGAGATGGCGGCGACTCGTGCGGCGGAGTGGTTCGCGGCGCACCTTCCCGGGGCTTGATCGCGCTGGCTGAGCATCGAGTCGCATGGCATGATCCTCGGATGCCCGCCGAACGAGACCATCCCGTTTTCATCGCCCATGGCCTCACCAAGGTCTACCGCATGGGAGAGGTCGAGGTGCATGCCCTGCGCGGCATCGACCTCACGCTCTATCGCGGCGAGATGGTGGTGCTGCTCGGCCCATCGGGCAGCGGCAAGTCGACGCTGCTCAATATCCTGGGCGGGCTCGATGCGCCTTCCGGCGGCGAGGTCTACTACCTCGATCACAAAATCACCGGCGCCACCGAAGGCGAACTGACCCGTTTCCGGCGCGAGCACGTCGGTTTCGTGTTCCAGTTCTACAACCTCATTCCCAGCCTCACCGCGCGCGAGAACGTCGCGGCCGTGACGGAGATCGCGCGTTCCCCGATGCAGCCGGAGGAGGCGCTCGCGCTGGTGGGCCTCGGCGGACGGCTCGACCATTTCCCCGCGCAGCTCTCCGGCGGCGAACAGCAGCGGGTGGCGATCGCCCGCGCAGTCGCAAAGAATCCCGCCGTCCTTCTGTGCGACGAGCCGACCGGTGCGCTCGATTCCGCGACCGGCGTGGTCGTGCTCGAGGTGCTCGAAAAAGTGAACCGCGAACTCGGGACGCTCACCGTCCTGATCACCCACAACGCCGGTATCGCCGACATGGCCGATCGCGTGATCCGCCTCTTCGACGGCCACATCGCCGACATTCGCACCAACGCGGTGAAGAAGACGGCGAACGAACTGAGCTGGTAACGATCCCGGGGATGCGCGCACTCGATCGCAAGCTTTTCCGCGACCTGTGGCACATGCGCGGCCAGGTGCTGGCGATCGCGGCGGTCATCATGGGCGGCGTGGCGACGATGGTGATGTCGCTGTCGACCTACGATTCGCTCGCCGGAACGCGCGACCGCTTCTACGCGGAATACCGTTTCGCCGACGTGTTCGCAGGCCTCAAGCGCGCGCCCGAGCCGGTGGCCGAACGGCTCGCCGCGATTCCCGGCGTCGAGGTGCTGGAGACGCGGGTGAGGGCGGGGGTCAAGCTCGAAGTCGAGGGCTTCACCGACCCCATCACCGGCCTCATCCTGTCGCTGCCCGATACCGGCGAGGCGCAGCTCAACCGCGTGCATCTCCGGCGCGGCCGCAGCGTCCGGCCGTGGAGCGCGGACGAGGTCGTGCTGTCGGACACCTTCGCCGACGCGCACGGCTTCCAGCCGGGCGACCGGCTGGCGGCGATCATTCACGGCAAGCGCAAGACGCTGACCGTGGTGGGCGTCGCCGTATCGCCGGAGTACGTCTATCAGATCGCACCGGGCGCGATGTTCCCCGACTTCAAGCGCTACGGCGTGCTCTGGATGGGGCGCAGCGCGCTCGCCGCGGCCTACGACATGGAAGGTGCGTTCAACCAGGTGAGCCTTGCGCTTGCGCGCGACGCCCGTGAGCAGGACGTGATCGACCGCGTGGACGCGGTGCTCGCGACCTACGGCGGCACGGGCGCCTACGGCCGCGGGGACCAGTTCTCGAACCGTTTCCTGTCGGAGGAGCTGAAGCAGCTGCGGACCACGGCGACGGTGTTTCCGGCGATCTTCCTCGGCGTCGCGGCCTTCCTGCTCAACATCGTATTGAGCCGCCTCATTGCGCTGCAGCGCGACCAGATCGCGATCCTCAAGGCCTTCGGCTACAGCTACGTCGAGATCGGCGTGCACTACGTCAAGCTGGTGCTCGTGATGACGGTGATCGGGGTCGCGGCCGGGCTCGCGCTCGGCGCCTGGTTCGGCCAGGGGCTCGCGCACGTCTACAGTGAAACGACCTTCCGCTTTCCCTATCTCGACTACGAATTGCGCCCCGGCGTCGGCCTGATCGCACTGGCCATCGCAGCGTTTGCGGCGGTGAGCGGCACCCTGCTCTCGGTGACGCGTGCGGTGCGCCTGCCGCCAGCGGAAGGCATGCGTCCCGAAATCCCGCCCGCGTACCACACCAGCCTCGTCGAACGCCTGGGATTGTCGCGGTGGCTCGCCGCGCCGAGCCGCATGGTGCTGCGCCACATCGGGCGGCATCCGCTGAAATCGCTGTTGACCGTGTTCGGGATCGCCTGCGCATGCGGGCTGATGATGGTCGGCAACTACCAGCGCGGCGCGATCGATTTCATGGTCGACGTGCAGTTCCGCCAGGCCTCGCGCGAGGATCTCGGCCTGGCGTTCATCGATCCGACTTCGGGACGCGCACTGCACGAGCTGGCCGCGCTTCCCGGCGTGGACCACGTCGAGGGCTATCGAGACGTGCCCGCGATCCTGCGTTCGGGCCAGTATCGCCACCGTGCGTCGGTCTTCGGCATCCAGCCCGAGGGGCAGCTGCATCGCTCGCTCGATCGGGATCTGAAGCCGGTCGCGGTACCGCCGGGCGGCGTCGTGCTCACCGACCACCTCGCGTACGAGATCCTGCACGTGAAGCCGGGCGACATGCTCACGGTCGAGGTGCTCGAAGGGAGCCGGCCCGTGCGGCAGGTGCCGGTGCTCGGCATCACCAAGCAGTATCTCGGCGTGTCGGCCTACATGCAGCAGGATTCGCTCAATGCATTGATGCGCGAGGGGAACACGGTTTCCGGCGCCTACCTCGCCGTGCAGCCCGGTGCTGAGGACCAGCTCTATGCCGACTTGCATGCCCGCCCGCGGGTGCTCGGCATGGTCGCCAACAAGGCGGCGATCCAGAGCTTCTACGCCACGATCGGCGAATTCATCCTCTTCTACAATCTCATCGCGACCCTGCTCGCCGGCGCGATCGGCTTCGGCGTCGTCTACAACAGTGCGCGCATCGCGCTTTCCGAACGTGGGCGGGAACTCGCTAGCCTGCGCGTGCTGGGCTTCACCCGCGCGGAGATCGCCTATATCCTGCTGGGGGAGCTGGGGCTTCTCACGCTGGCGGCGATCCCGGTCGGCTTCATCGTGGGCGTGGGCCTCGTCGGCATCCTCGTGATGGCCTTCCAGAGCGAGCTCTACCGGCTACCGGTGCTGCTCACGCCGGAAAACTATGCGATGGGCGCAACGGTCGTCGTCGTCTCGGCGCTCCTGTCGGGCCTCCTGCTGTGGCGTCGCCTCGGCCGGCTGGACCTGATCGCCGTCCTCAAAACACGCGAATAAGGCAGAAGAACGGACATGCGGCTGCGCGCAAGAATCGGAATGTTGGCGACCGCCGTCGTCGTGGCGGCAGGGCTCGCGATCGGCTTCATGCCGCGCGCCGTGCCGGTCGACGTCGCCGAAGTGACGCGGGGCCCGCTCGCGGTGACGGTGGAGGAGGAGGGGAAGACCCGCGTCACCGAGCGCTACCAGGTGTCGGCGCCGGTGACGGGCTTCCTGCGCCGCATCGGACTCGACGCGGGCGATGCGATCAAGACGGGACAGGTGCTGGCGGCGATCGAGCCGACGCACGCCGTCGCGCTCGACCCGCGCACCCGCGCGCAGGCCGAGGCGCAGGTCCGCGCGGCGCGTGCCGCACTCGCCGCGGCGGAAGAGAACGCGCGCGCAGCCGCGGCCGCGGCGACGCTTGCCGGCCAGGAGCGCGCCCGTACCGAAACGCTCAGGCAGTCGGATTTCGTTTCCGCCCAGGCACTCGATGCCGCGCGCACGGCCGAGACCCGGGCGCGCGCCGCCGATGAGGCCGCGCGCCACGCGGTGCGGGTGGCGCGCTTCGACCTGGCCGCGGCGCAGGCGGCCGTCGCCAGCACCAACAGGCTGAAGGACGGGGCGGCCGATGTCGTGCAGGTGCGGGCGCCGGCCGACGCGCACGTACTGAAGCTGCTGCACGAGAGCGAGGGTGCGGTCGCCGCCGGCCAGCCGCTGATGGAGATCGGCGATCCCCGGAGCCTTGAAGTGGAGGTCGAGGTGCTCTCGACGCACGCGGTCCGGATCAGCCCGGGTTCGAAGGTGATTCTCGACCGCTGGGGCGGCGAACAGGCGATCGAAGGCCGCGTGCGTGTGGTCGAGCCGAGCGGGTTCACCAAGATCTCGGCGCTGGGCGTCGAGGAGCAGCGGGTCCGCGTCATCGTCGACTTTGCGTCGCCGCATGCCGTGTGGGCACGGCTCGGCGACGGCTATCGCGTCGAAGCGCGCTTCGTGCTGTGGGAAGGGGCGGACGTGATGCAGCTTCCCACCAGCGCGCTTTTCCGAAGCGGGGAGGGATGGGCGGCTTTCGTCATCGAGGGTCGGCGCGCGCGAGTGAAGCCGGTGGAAATCGGCCAGCGCGCGGGTCTGGTCACCCAGGTATTGTCGGGGCTGGCCGTGGGCGACCAGGTGGTGGCGCATCCGGACGAGACCGTCCACGACGGCGTGCGCGTCACCCTGCGCTGACGCTCAGTCCCGGGCCTTGCCCGCCTGGGTGAGGATCTCGATCACCTCGGCGTCGTCGACCTGCGGGAAATCTTCGTAGAACTGTCCGACCGCCTGGAAGAACGGCGGCGTCGACAGGCAAACCACTTCGTCGACGTAGTCCCGGACCTTCTCCACGGTGTCCGGCGGCGCGACGGGCACCGCGCAGATCAGACGGGCCGGCTTGCGGGCGCGTAGCGCGTGCAGCGCTGAAATCATCGTCGCGCCGGTCGCCAGGCCGTCATCGACCACGATCACGATGCGGCCGGCCGGATCGATCGGCGGCCTGAGCGGGGTGTATTGCGCGCGCCGCATCCGGATGGTCTCGAGCTGAGTCTCCTTTTCCCGTTCCAGATAGGCCGGAGTGCCACCCGCAGCCGCCGCATGATCGGCGATGTAGCTCCAGCCCGATTCGTCGATCGCGCCGAGCGCGAACTCGGGGTTGCGCGGGGCGCGCAGCTTGCGGACGAGCACCACGTCCAGTTCGCCGTCGAGCGCGTCCGCCAGCCGCTGGCCCATCGGCACCGCGCCGCGGGGGATGGCGAGGATCAACGGGTTGCGCCCCTTGTAGGCTTGTAGCGCGATAGCCAGCCGGTCGGCGGCCTGGCTACGGTTGGCGAACATCATGACGTGCTCCTCGTGGATCGACTCTCTCATCTTAGGCGGAGCGCCCGACAGGCACACCGGGTACGGAGGCTGGATGTGTGCATGGTGCACATAAAAGGTCTATTATGTGAAACAAGCGCAACCCATTCCCAGGAGGCCCGATATGTCGCTCGCAGCCGTGCATGCAATCGACCAGGCGGACGTTCTGTCCGAATCCCTGATCAATGTGGGGCGGCAGCTGGGCTTGAGCCAGGCCGATCTCGGCGAGGTGGTCGGCAAGGACCGCACCGCGATCAGCCGTGGCCGCATCGATCCTGACAGCAAGGCAGGGGAGCTCGCCCTGCTGCTGATCCGCTGCTATCGGGCGCTCTACGCACTGGTCGGCGGCGATCCGGAACACATGCGGCACTGGATGCATACCGAAAACCTGCATACGGGCGGCGTTCCGGCCGAGCAGATCAAGCGCGTGCAGGGGCTCGTCACGGTGCTCGAGTATCTGGACGCCATGCGAGGCAAGCTGTAGGTGACGCCCGATTGGGGTGCCTGCCTGGCGGAGCGGCCGCCGGAGCGGCTCTCCGGCCGGCTTCTGCGGCTGGTCGAGAGTCAGGAGCAGGTAGCGACCCGGCGGCTGGTCGACTCGCTCGAACGGCAGGCCGTACTCGAATCCATGCTCGAAGCGACCAAGCCGCCGCTCTCCGCGGGCACCGGCGCTTTGCATTACCTCCTGGCGACGCCGTTCCGTTACCCGCCGCTGAAGCACGGCTCGCGTTTCGGCACGCGCGGGGAGCCAAGCATCTTCTACGGCTCGCTCGCGACACGGACGGTGCTCGCCGAGGCGGCTTACTATCGCTTCGTCTTCTGGCAGGGCATGGCGACGCCGCCAGCCGCGAAAGTGGATACTCAGCACACTCTGTTCTGCACGACCTATCGCACCGAACTTGGGTTGCGGCTACAGGCGCCGCCCTTTTCCGCTTATCGTGAAATGCTGGCGAGCAGGATCGACTATCGCGCCAGCCAGGCGCTCGGCACGGTGATGCGTGGCGCCGGGGTGGAGGCGTTCGAATTTTCGTCTGCACGCGACGCGGACGGCGGCGTCAACGTCGGGCTGTTCACGCCCCGGGCTTTCGCCAGGAAAACACCCGCTTCGCAGGAACAGTGGCTGTGCGAACTCACCGGCGAACACGTCCGCTTCCGGCCCGTGCGCGGCAGCGAGCTTCACGAGTTCACGCGCGCAGCTTTCGAGGTCGACGGGCGCTTGCCGTGGCCGGCGTAGGCGCAGTCCGGCAGGCGCCGCGGTCGTCCGAGTGTAGAGTCGCAGCGCGACGCGGCGCGCTCACCCGTGGTGCGCTGAGCGGGCGAATCCAGGATATCGGGGGATCACACGGGCGATGCTGCGATCAGGCGCAGGACGAGGCGGGATGAGACGCGGCGCATGGTTCGCCATCGTCATGGCGCTCGGGCTCGGGGGCTGCGCGACGCCGCTGGTGCAACCGCGCATGGAATCCATGAATCCACCGCGCATCGAGGCGACCCGTGTGATCGCTGCCGATGGCGCCGTCCTGCCGCTGAGCGCGTGGCCTCCGGCACAGGGTTGCCGCGCCGTCGTCCTTGCCCTGCATGGCTTCAACGATTACCGGCGCGCATTCGAGTCCGTCGGACCCTTCCTCGCCGAGCGCGGCATCGCCGTCTACGCCTATGACCAGCGCGGCTTCGGCGCCGCACCACGGCCCGGAATCTGGCCCGGCTCGACGCAACTGGTTGGCGACGTGGCGATGGTGGCGTCGCTGCTTCGCGCGCGCCATCCCGGATGTCCACTCTATCTACTCGGGGAGAGCATGGGCGGCGCGGTCGCATTGAGCGCGCTTGCCGAGACGGCGATCGCCGACGGCGCGGTGCTGGTCGCACCTGCAGTCTGGGGACGCTCGGTCATGAATCCGCTGCCGCGGGCCGCGCTCTGGCTCGCGGCGCATACCTGGCCCGGGCTGCGGCTGTCCGGGCAGGGACTCGGCATCATTGCCTCGGACAACGAGCCCATGCTGCGGGCCCTGCATGAAGATCCGCTGGTCATCAAGGAGACCCGGGTCGACGCCCTGTGGGGTCTGAGCAATCTGATGGACCGAGCGTTCGCATCGGCGCCCCGGCCCGGCGTACCGATCCTGATGCTCTATGGCGCGCGTGACGAGATCATTCCGCGTCGCCCGACCTGCCGCTTTCTTGCGACGGCCGGCGACGACGTCCGCTTTGTGCTGTATCCGGCGGGCTACCATATGCTGACGCGCGATCTGGGCGCGGCGGAGGTGCTGGCGGACATCGCCGCCTGGTTGGCGGATGCGGATGCACATTTGCCGTCCGGATACGACACGGATGGCCGGCACCGTCTTTGCGGCACGCATCGCGGCGGAGTCCCTCACCGGGTTTCCGGACAGCTTCGGTAGCGCGGCAGGCGAGGCGTCCGCGCATCGCACCGTTACTCGACGAGATTCCGAGATCGGCAACGCTATGCCGATGTCCCGCTGTCGTATATATTCATGCCAAATAAATATTTAAGTCCGAATAAGCGACAGGGGCCGGTGTCCAGGATGCGCATCACCGCTGCACGGCCTGCGGCACCGGTGCCGGGGCCTTCCATCCGGAGTCCGGGATCGAGGCGGAAAGAATAAGACCGAGGCAAAGAAGAAGAGGAGGACTTGCATGACTATCGTCTGGACCAGCGACCTGAACACGGGAATCGACGTCATTGGTGCGCAGCACAAGAGCATCGCGGACTACATCAACCAGTTGGAGCGGGCGATCCAGCGCCATGACCGGACAGGCGTCGGGCATGTCTTGGCGGATCTGGTCGACTATACCCTGTCGCATTTCGCGTTCGAGGAAAGCCTGCAGGAAGAGGCCGGCTACAAACTTGCCAAACCCCACAAGGCCGTTCACGACATGCTGGCCAAGCGCGTCGCGTCGTACCAGCAGCGGCATGAGGCGGGCGAGGATATCGCAGAGCAGCTTCACGCCATGCTCCGCACGTGGCTGTTGCATCACATCAAGCGGGACGACATGGCTTATGTCACCGAGGTGAAGGCGAACCTGTTGCGCATCGTGAAGGACAAGAACGAGGGTGGGTGGCTGAGCCGCTCCCTCGGGCGTTTCTTCAAGTAGTCTCCGCCTTCCGGCCGGGCGGGGGAATACGGATCTCATGCAGATACGGTACGGCGGCGTATCGAGGCCGCCGCACCGTTTTACAGCGGTATTCCACGCCGCGGCAGCGGCGCGTACGTAATCCGCGTTGCGGTGGAATGGGCTCCCCCGGGATCGGGTTGCCGCGGGGCAGCGGGCCGCCGCGATCGATCCGAGAAAACGGTGCCGACGATGTACGGCCATTACTTGAGTCGCGTGCGGCGGGCATGGAAAGCCGTGCTTGAGTGCGTGTCCGATCGCAGATCCGGTTGGAGGCGTATGCCCACGACGGCACCGAGGCCGATCGCCCGTACCTGCCGTCGGCGGGACTCCCTTTCGTACGGTGGCGTCTGGCTGCGCACGGCTCATTCCCGAGGCAGGCGACGCAGTTCACGTCAGATCGTCTTCAAGCCCACATTGCTCTCATCTTGGACAGCACGTCCACCACCTCCGGCGGCGGCGGGCTGGCGGCCGGTGCCGCCGTGGCCTCCGGCCATGCGCGAACGTCGAACAGTTCCGTCATGCCGGCCGGGATGAAACGCGTCCGTCCCGCGTAGACGTGGCGATCGCCGTATCCCGCCTGCTGGGTCACGTGGAAGCGCTGCGGCACGATGATGTCGAGGTGGTTCTTGGCACGCGTCATCGCGACGTACAGCAGCCGCCGCTCCTCCTCGATTTCCTCGGGACTGCCGGTTGCCAGGTCGGACGGGATGCAGCCGTCGATCGCATTTAGCAGGTATACGGCATCCCACTCCTGGCCTTTGGCCGAATGTATGGTCGAGAGAATCAGGTAATCCTCGTCACGCAGGGGCGCGCCGGCTTCGTCGCTGGTCGCGTCAGGCGGGTCGAGTGTGAGTTCGGTCAGGAAACGCTGCCGCGACGGGTAGGTCCGCGCGATCGCGCCGAGCTGGTCGACATCACCCTGGCGTATGGGCGCATCCTCGTGCAGGCGTTCGAGATGCGGCGCATACCACGCAGCGATGGCCTCGAATTCGCTCGGCCACGGCAATTCCCGGCCATGCAAGGCGGAAACCAGCATACGGAAATCGCGCCACGCCTGTTCGGCGGCCGTGGGCACGCGTGCCGCTTTGAGCGCCATCTCCAGGTCGGAGGTGTTTGCGACGAGATCGAGCACTTGCGCGGCGGTTTTCGGCCCGACGCCCGGCATGAGCTGCAGCATACGGAAGCCCGCGATCCGGTCGCGCGGATTCTCGATCCAGCGCAGCACGGCGAGCACGTCCTTGATGTGCGAGGCCGCGAGAAATTTCAGTCCGCCGAACTTCACGAAAGGGACGTTGCGCCGAACGAGCTCGATTTCGAGCATTGCGCTGTGGTGCGAGGCGCGGAAAAGCACCGCCTGTTGCCGGAGCGCGATGCCGGCCTCGCGCCGCGCCAGTACCTGTTCGATCACGAACGCGGCCTGCGCCGCGTCATCACCCAGGCTTACGAGCCCCGGTCGCTCGGCCGATTCGCGCTCACTCCACAGCGATTTGGCGTAGGCCTCGGCCGCCCGCGCGATGACGCCGTTGGCCGCTGTCAATATGGGCTGGGTGGAGCGATAGTTGCGCTCGAGCGTGACGATGCGCGCGGGTGGTGTGAACTGTTCCGGGAAATCGAGGATGTTTCTTACCGTTGCACCGCGAAAGGCGTAGATCGACTGCGCGTCGTCGCCGACGACCGTCATGCCGGCGCCGCCCGGCTTGAGGGCGAGCACGATGCTCGCCTGCAGTGCATTGGTGTCCTGGTATTCGTCGATGAGGACATGCTCGAAGCGCGCACCGATCTCGGACGCAAGCTCGGGAATCCGGACCATCTGCGCCCAATAGAGCAGCAGATCGTCGTAGTCGAGGACATGCTGTGCCTGCTTTGCTTCGACGTAGGCCCCGAACAGGCGCTTGAGGTCGTCTTCGAATTCGAGGCACCAGGGGTAGCGTTTCTGCAAGATCTCCCGCAGGGGAGCGAGCGTGTTGACGACCGCGGAGTAGATCGCGAGGCAGGTGTGCTTGCGCGGAAAGCGCCTCCCGGTATCGGCGAATCCGAGCTCGTGCCGCACAAGATTGAGGAGATCGGCCGAATCCTCGCGGTCGTGGATCGTGAATGCCGGGTTGAGCCCGATACGCGGCGCGTATTCGCGCAGCAAGCGCGCCCCGATGCCGTGGAACGTGCCCGCCCAGGGAAGCTTCGTCGCGTTGGCGCCGGGACGGCCGGCGGCGACACGGCGCACGATGCGTTCGGCGCGCCGCGCCATTTCTTCCGCCGCGCGGCGCGAGAACGTCAGCAGCAGAATTGCACCGGGATCGGTGCCCACCGCGACGAGATGCGCCACGCGATGCGCGAGCACACTGGTCTTGCCGGATCCCGCACCGGCGATGACGAGCAGCGGAGCGGCCGCCGCACCGTCCTCCGCACCGTGGGTGACGGCGGCCCGCTGCTCGTCGTTGAGCCGGTCGAGATAGGCGTGCGGGCCGGCGTCGAGCGTGGCACTCGGAGCGATGTCGATGGTGGGCATGCTGTATTTTTATACAGCATCCAGAGCGCGGCAAGCGGGCGAATCAGCGCAGTTCGACGAGATCGGGGCAGGCCACGTCGTTGCGTGCCTTGTCGAAGAGCGGACTTACCGGGTAAGCGACCATCTTAACGGCGGGAAGGGTATGCGTCAGGGCGCCTGCCTTGGCGCCGAGCCACGCGCCGCAGTCGATGGACGTGACGACCGGCGGCATGCTGTCGTGCAGCTAGGAGCGCAGGGTGTTCGCGTCGACGGTGGCGAGCGTGCGGCGTTCCGCTAGCTGTGTAAATCCGCCAGGTTATTCATCGAGATGCCGGCGGATTGGAGGCAGATTGCCGAGGCTGACATGAGGACGGTACCAGTCCCGAGGTCTTTGAGCACGCGTCGGCGTGAGGCTCTGGGTTGTTTACGGTTCGAGGGATCGTCCGAAGCAAGCTACTAGCTCGCCGGAACACGACAGCTACTCGCGTGCGGCTACTTCGTGGAGATACTCGTGAAAAATGTAAAAAAGCCTGAATAAATGGTGCTGGATCCACACTTTACCAGCGTGATTCTGTACTCATATAAACCGACCGGGATATATTTATTGTTATAAATCAATTGGATGGGTGCCATCTACGACTTAAGTCGTATGGCCAACCGTTTTCTTTGAAGGTAAGTTCCTTGCGTGGGCGATTTCCCACGCTTATCAACTTTATAAAAAGGAGGAAGTATGAACGTAGTGCAGAAGAGCCTGCTGGTGTTGGCGAGCCTGATCGCTTTTCCGGTACTTGCTGCGGTGAATATCAACACGGCGTCGCAATCAGAACTCGAGGCGGTGAGGGGTTTGGGCCCGACCAAGGCCAAGGCCATCATCGAATATCGGGAAACGCACGGTGACTTCAAGAATGTCGATGAGTTGGATCACGTAAAGGGCATTGGCAAAGCGACCATCGACAAGATGCGGGATGACGTGACCGTAGGTTCCGGAAGCGGTTCGAGATGACGTAAGTTCGTTGTAGCTCGCTGTCGTTGTTCTGGGCTTCCCGCGGCGAACCTGCCTGCGGGGCCCCGAAGTTCCCGAACGCGCGCGCCGGGCGGCGCCGTCTCTGGCAGGTATTCAAGCGGCAGGGCCGCGGCTGGACCTGATACACCTCGGTATAATCGGCCCCTGTTTCCGCTCGCCCGGCTCCCATGTCCACCCTTGCCATCATCCTGATCGCGACTGTCGCAGGCAGCCTGCTGAGCCTGTTGCTGGCCGCCGTATTGGCGTTCTCTGCGCGGCCGAATTGGGTTCCCGTGCTGGTGAGTTATGCGATTGGCGCGCTGCTCGGGGCGTCGTTGCTGGAAGTGCTCCCGGAGGCCGTCGCGATTGGAGGGGACGTCGCTACCGTGGGGCAGACGCTGCTCGCTGGCATTCTTTTGTTCTTCTTGCTGGAAAAGCTCGTGCTGTGGCGCCACTGCCACGAAGAGGTATGCGAAGCGCATGGTCATCCGCATACGGGGCACGGCCACAACCACGATCACGGGCGTTCTGGATTGATGATCACGGTTGGTGACACGTTTCACAACTTCGTCGATGGCCTCATCATCGCGGGCGCCTTCGTTGCCGACTTTCGATTGGGTGTCGTAACTGCACTGGCGATCATCGCGCATGAGATTCCGCAAGAAATTGGCGATTTTCTGATTCTTCTGCATTCCGGTTACTCGCGGACCCACGCACTGCTGCTCAATCTGCTGACCGGAGTAGCGACGATCATCGGTGCACTGGTCGGCTATTACGCACTCTCCATTCTGGAGGGATGGATGCCCGTGCTGCTCGGCCTGGCCGGTGCGAGCATGCTGTACGTGGCCTTGTCCGATCTGATTCCGGGCTTGCACAAACGGGCAGAGATCGCCGCCACCTTACAGCAGCTTGTGCTGATCGGTTTGGGAATCGGCACCGTTGCCCTGGTCGGACACTTCATCGGAAACGGCCATTGAGCGCCGCCGGCGGCGCGGACCATCGGCCACATAGACGAACAGCGCGAGCGGCAATACACCCAGGAACACCAGGATTCCCAGTGCCCTGCCGATACTGCTGGCGGTAAGCGCCATCATCAGGATCACGTAGGCCCAACCAATCGCAACGATATACATCGCAGGCTCCATCAGGATCGAAAGCCATGGTAACGAAATCGAAGACCGCCCGCACACCGGCTGTAGCGTTTGCGTCCCTGGGCTGTCCGAAGGCGACGGTCGACTCCGAGCGCATCCTGACGCAGCTGCGGGCCGAAGGGTACGGCGTCGTCGCGAGCTACGACGATGCCGACGTCGTCGTGGTCAATACCTGCGGGTTCATCGATGCGGCGGTACAGGAATCTCTTGAGGTCATCGGGGAGGCGCTTGCGGAAAACGGCAAGGTCATCGTCACCGGCTGCCTCGGTGCCAAAGACGACGTGGTACGGCAGGCGCATCCCAAGGTGCTCGCGGTATCGGGACCGCACGCGCTCGACGAGGTGATGGCGGCGGTGCACCAGGCGCTGCCCAAGCCGCACGATCCATTCGAGGATCTGATTCCACCCGGCGGGGTCAAGCTGACGCCGCGTCATTACGCCTATTTGAAGATATCCGAAGGATGCAACCATCGCTGCACTTTCTGCATCATTCCATCTTTGCGCGGCGATCTCGTGAGCCGGCCGGTCGGCGAGATCATGAGCGAGGCGGAGAAGCTGGTTGGCGCCGGCGTGCAGGAGCTTCTCGTCGTGTCGCAGGACACGAGTGCCTATGGCATAGACGTGAAGTACCGTCCGGGATTCTGGGGCGGGCGTCCCCTGAAGACCCGCATGACGGAACTTGCTGGCGCGCTGGGCAGCCTGGGCGCATGGGTGCGCTTGCATTACGTCTATCCGTATCCGAACGTCGATGAGCTCATCCCGCTGATGGCCGACCGCGTCATCCTGCCCTATCTCGACATGCCCTTGCAGCATGCAAGCCCACGCATACTCAAGCTGATGAAGCGACCCGGCGCCGTCGAGAAGACGCTCGATCGCATCCAGGCGTGGCGTGCCGCCGTACCCGATCTGACCCTGCGCTCGACGTTCATCGTCGGCTTTCCGGGCGAGACCGAGGCCGAGTTCGAGACGTTGCTGGCTTTTCTTGAGGAAGCACAACTCGACCGCGTCGGCTGCTTCAAGTATTCGCCCGTCGAAGGCGCGGCGGCCAACGCGCTTCCCGGTGCCGTGCCCGACGAACTGAAGGAGGAGCGACTCGAGCGCTTCATGGAGACGCAGGCGAGAATCTCGGCGGCCCGGCTCGACGCCAAGATCGGCCAGACCATTGAGGTCATCGTCGACGATGAGGACGACGTCGGCACGCTGGCGCGCAGCCATGCCGACGCACCCGAAATCGACGGCGTGGTGTATCTGGAAGGGGTGTTCGACCTCAAACCGGGCACGCGCATGATGGTGCGGGTCGAAGAGGCCGACGAGCACGATTTGTGGGCGACGCCGCTCTGAGTGCGCGTGGCCGATCGGTCACGCCATCCGTTCGGTGAGGGGCCGCGGTCGGCGCCAGAGACGCCATGCGTCGCCGGCGGTGAGATGCACCGAGCGACCACCGAGTGGGTCCATCAGTTGCAGCCCGTGGCTTGCGGCTCCGCGTAGCGCGGCTCGCAGGGGAACGAACCAGTCCCGTTCCAGTTCGCGCATGGCGGAGCGCCAGCCCCACGGATCGCCCACCGATGCCGCACCGGCGACAGTATCGAGAACGGCCACGGCATCGGATCGTAGCAGTCGACGATCCGGATGTGCGGGTGGCGCGGCGACCGACACGCCGCAGAATGCCGCAAGCGCGTGGGCCTCCGCACCGGCGGCGTAAACGGATGGCGGGGATGCGGGCGCGGTGGGCCGATGGCCGCCGCCCCAGAGCCAGAGGGAGTTGACCGGCGGCTGGCCGCGGGCCTCGCGCGCTTCGTTCACCGGATGCGCGTGCAGCAGCATTTGCAGCTCGTTCAGTCGCGCACGGAACGTGCGGGCGTCGCCACCCTGCGGCTGCAGCGGTTCGATGTCGCGGCCGATGGCCGCCGATAGCGGTACGGTCGCGAGCGCCGGCGCAGCCGCGAACCGCAGGTACCAGCGCTGCGGATGGAGCGGATGCAGATCCAGTTCGGCGCCGAAGTGATGAATGATCGTTGCTGCGAGCGCGTCCGATTCCTCATGCGGCAACGCGATGGGCCCGGCCAGTACGATCCGGTCGCGCATCAGCGCGAGATGCACCGGATCCGCGCGCATCCAGTAGGCGTCGCCGGCATGTCCGCCATCCGCCTCAAGCGTTATCGGGGCGAGCGGCCAATCCTGCTGCCGCGCGATACCAAGCGCCTGACAAAGCGCGGCCTCCACGCCGTCCGCAGGACAGTCGCGGATACGGCCACGGGCGAGCAGGGTTTCCAGCGCGGGCAGGCGCAAGTCGTCCACGGCGCCGCGCATGCGTGCCGGCGGGAACAAATGCGGGACGAGGCAGAGCATGCGCGGAGTGTAACAAGACGATTCGCTAGAATGACGCCCATGCGGCAGGCATTCCATGAGATCGTCGTCCCCACCCGCGGTAAGGGTTTGTATGCGTTGACGACGCAGGTGCGGGACTGGGTGCGAGAGAGCGGCATCCGGCGCGGTCTCCTCACCCTCTATATCCGCCACACGTCGGCGAGCTTACTGATCCAGGAAAACTACGACCCTACGGTCCAGACCGATCTCGAGCGCTTCTTCTCACGGCTGGTCCCCGAGGGCGATCCGATCTACGAACACGTGCTCGAGGGCGCGGACGATATGCCGGCCCACGTGCGTGCGGCATTGACCCAGACTCACCTTGCGATTCCGGTCGATGGGGGTGTGCCGCTGCTCGGCACCTGGCAGGGGATCTACATTTTCGAGCACCGGCGCGGCGCACAGGCCCGCGGCGTGGTCCTGCACCTGCTCGGCGAGTAGGGGGCTGTGGCATACTCCCGGGCATTCCAGATCCGGGTGCTGCTTTGCTTCCCTACGAACTCCAGATCGGCCTGCGCTACACCCACGCCAAGCGCCGTAACCATTTCATCTCCTTTATTTCCATCGTTTCCATGGCGGGCATTGCGCTTGGCGTGATGGCGCTGATTGTCGTGCTCTCGGTGATGAACGGGTTCCAGGAGGAGTTGCGCGCGCGCATTCTCGGCGTGGCGGCGCATCTGGAAATCAGCGGTCCGGCCGATCGCCTGTCCGACTGGAACACCGTGCTTGCGCAGGCGAGGCAGAACCCGGAAGTCGTCGCCGGCGCACCCTACGTGCATGCGCAGGGCATGCTCGCGAACGGCGATATCGTACGCGGCGCGATCATCCGTGGCGTGCTGCCGGAGCTCGAGGGGCAGGTCGCCGACTTCTCCCAGTACATGAAAGCCGGGCAGCTCGCCGATCTCAAGCCGGGTGAGTTCGGCATCGTCCTCGGCGGCGAACTCGCACGCACGCTCAACGTCTATCCCGGCGACAAGCTGGTGCTGCTGACGCCCCAGGGAAACATCACGCCGGCCGGAGTGATGCCGCGCGTCAAGCAGTTCACCGTGACCGGCATCTTCGAGGCCGGCATGTTCGAATACGATTCGGGGCTTGCGCTCATCCATCTGCAGGACGCGCAAAAACTGCTGCGGCTCGGCGACGACGTGACCGGAGTGCGGTTGAAGCTCACCGAGCTCTTTCGCGCGCCCTTCGTGACACAGGCGCTCGCCCGCACCCTCAAGGGCGACTTCTATCTGACGGACTGGACACAGAGCCATTCCAACTTCTTTCGTGCGGTGGCGATCGAGAAGCGCATGATGTTCCTGATCCTTCTGCTGATCGTCGCAGTCGCCGCGTTCAACATCGTCTCCACGCTCGTGATGGCGGTGACCGACAAGCAGTCCGACATCGCCATTTTGCGCACGCTCGGCGCGCGCCCGGTATCGATCATGAAGATCTTCATCGTCCAGGGTGCGTTCATCGGCGTCTTCGGCACGATGCTCGGCGTCGCGAGCGGCGTGCTCCTCGCACTCAATCTCGAAACCGTCGTGCCGATCATCGAGCGCATCGCGGGCATGGACCTCTTTCCGGCCGACGTCTACTACATCAACGAGTTGCCGTCGAAGCTGGAGTGGGGTGACGTCGGCGTCATCGCCGGCATTTCGCTGCTCATCAGCCTGGCCGCGACGCTCTATCCGAGCTGGCGCGCCTCGCGTATCAATCCTGCGGAGGCGCTGCGCTATGAGTGAGAGCGTGCTGAGCTGCCGCGGGCTCGGAAAGGTATTCCGCCAGGGGAAAATCGAGGTTCCGGTGCTCGGTAGCGTCGACCTCGAGGTGCGGGCCGGCGAGTCGGTCGCCATCGTCGGCGCGTCGGGCTCGGGCAAGAGTACGCTGCTGCATCTGCTGGGCGGACTCGATGTCCCCACGACGGGGAGCATCAGCCTTCTGGGCCGTGATCCCTTCGCGATATCGGAGGCCGAGCGCTGCGACCTGCGCAATCGCGCCCTCGGTTTCGTGTATCAGTTCCATCATCTGCTGCCCGAGTTTTCGGCGCGGGAAAATGCGGCCATGCCGTTCCTGATCCGGCGCGCCGCACGTGAGGAAGCGCTCGCGCGAGCGAATGCGATTCTCGCGGAAGTCGGACTTGGGCACCGGCTCGACCACCGGCCGGGAGAGCTTTCGGGAGGCGAGCGGCAGCGCGTTGCGATCGCGCGCGCCCTGGTCACCCGGCCCGCGTGCATCCTCGCCGACGAACCGACCGGCAACCTCGATCGCCACACCGCGGATGCGGTGTTCGATCTGATGCGCGAACTCAATCGCAAGCACGGGACGAGCCTCGTGGTCGTCACCCACGACGGCGGTCTGGCGGCACGCATGGATCGGCGGCTCCGACTGGTCGACGGCACCTTGCGGCTGGATTGAGGCCCTGGCGCGATGCGGCTGTTCCTCATCGCGTTCTGTGCCGGAGTGTGGTGGCTGCAGCAGCAGGCGAGCCTGCCGGCCTTGCGTTGGCTAGGCCTGCTGCCACTGATGGCTGCGATTCTCTGGATGCCGAGATCCAGCCGCCTTCATGTCGAAGTCGGGCGGCGCCTCGGCGTTGCGTTGCTGGGCCTGGCGCTCGGGTTCGCGTGGGCGGCATGGCGAGCCGATGTCCGCCTCGAAGAGCGTCTGCCTGTGCACTGGCAGGGCGTGGACATCGAACTCGTGGGGGTGATCAGCGATCTGCCGTATGCCAACGCGCGTGGTGAGCGCTTCGTCTTCGACGTCGAGGAGATGGTGACGCCCGATGGTCCGCGGCTCCGGCGGGTGCAACTGACGCGTTACTGGCCGCGTGGTGCGGAGATTTTTGGCACGCGCATGCGGGCTGGCGAACGCTGGCGCCTGACGGTGCGCTTGAAAATGCCCTACGGCACCAGCAATCCCCATGGCTTCGACCTCGAGGGCTGGATGCTGGAGCGCGGTATCGGGGCCAGCGGCTATGTGCGTGAAGCACCTGCACCGCAACGTCTCGCCGCGCAAGCGCACACCACCGCCGCATGGATCGCAGCGGCACGCGCGGGGATACGTGATCGAATCTTCGCAAGGCTCGGCGACGCGCCCTATGCCGGCGTCATTGCCGCACTGGTGGTGGGTGACCAGCGCAGCATCCCGCACGGCCAGTGGCGTGCATTCACGCGGACCGGGGTCAACCATCTGCTCTCGATCTCGGGCCTGCATGTAACCATGATCGCCGCACTCGCGGGCTGGGCTGCCGCGGCCCTGTGGCGATGCCTGCCACGACACGTGGGGCGCGTGCCCGCGCGCGACGTGGGTCTCGTGGCAGCGGTGCTGTTTGCATTCGGCTACGCGCTCCTGGCGGGATTCCAGGTGCCTGCGCAGCGCACGTTGTTCATGCTTGGCGTGGTTTCGCTGGCGTTCTGGGGGCGGCGCGAGCCGCGCCCGTTCAGCGCGCTGGTCGTTGCGTTGGCGGTCGTGTTGCTGATCGATCCGTGGGCCGTGCTGTCACCTGGTTTCTGGTTGTCGTTCGGCGCCATGGCCACGATCCTGTGGGTGGCTTTCGGCCGTGTCGCGCTGCCCGACAAACTGCGTGGCTGGGTGACGGTACAAGCGGCGGTGACACTGGCGCTCGCGCCGGTGCTCTTTCTGCTTTTTCAGCAGGTGTCGCTGATCTCGCCGCTCGCCAACGCGGTGGCCATCCCGGTGGTGAGCTGGGTGATCACGCCACTGGCCCTGGCTGGCGTGCTCATTCCGCCCTTGTGGCAATTGGCGGCGATGCTGATGCAGTGGCTGGGCACCGGCTTGAGTTGGGCTGCGCATCTGCCGCTGGCGGTCATGACGCTTCCCGCACCGTCGTGGTGGGCAGTTGCGCTCGCGCTCGTCGGTACCCTCTGGCTGCTCTTGCCGCGGGGATTCCCGCTGCGTGCGTTGGGGACGGTGCTCTGGCTACCCCTGCTTTTTCCACCGCGTGACGCAATCGCGCCCGGCGATTTCCGGGTCGAGGCGATCGACGTCGGGCAGGGCACTGCGGTGGTGGTACGGACGGCAAACCACGCCTTGCTGTACGACACCGGGGTTGCGTTCGCCGACAGCGACGCGGGCGAGCGCATCGTCGTGCCCTTCCTTCGTGCAACCGGTGTCGGAACCTTGTCCACGCTCGTCGTTTCGCACGACGACAACGACCATAGCGGCGGCATGCGCTCCGTACTGCGCGATCTGCCCACTGGCTGGCTGCTGCACGGCCTGCCCGCCGCGAGTCCGCTGCTCACCGATACGCCACCTGCGCATCGCTGCGTTCGCGGACAGACATGGACGTGGGACGGCGTGCGGTTCGAAGTCCTCAACCCCCGGCCGATGGCGCACGCCGATCACCGTCGCCGCGACAACGACCAGAGTTGCGTACTGCGGATCAGCAATGCGCACCACGCGATATTGCTGACCGGAGATGGCGAACGACGCACCGAACTCGAACTGCTCGAGTCCGGACAGTTGGCACCGGTGACTGTATTGTTTGCGGGACATCACGGCAGCCGCACCTCGTCCATACCGGAGTTCGTCGCAGCGACGCAGCCCAGATGGGTCGTCTTCACCCTCGGCTACCGCAACTCTTACGGGCATCCGCATCCGGCGGTGATGGCGCGTTTTCGCGAGATCGGCGCGCAGGTACTGCGCAGCGACATGCATGGCCTGATACGCCTCGATTTTGCCGAAGACCGGGTCGAGGCGTCACAATATCGGCCCACGTACCGCCGTTACTGGCACGCCGACGCCTTTCGCCATGACTGAGACCACGAAGCCGCGCTGCTTTGACCTGACCGATCTCGAATCGGCCCACCAGGCACTTGCGCGCGTGCTGCCGGTGGCCGAGAACGATCTGCCCTGGCGCGCGCTCGAACACGCGCATCGGGTGCTGGGGCCGGGTGCGGCTTTTTCGCACAGCGTCGGCACCGCGCTGATCGTGGCGGACCTGCGGGTGGGGGCGGACGCGGTGGCAGCAGGTTTGCTGCATCTTTGTCTCGAAGATGGCCCCGAGTTCGACTCGACGTTCGGCGGCGCGGCGAAGCTCGCCCGCGGGGTGGCGGCGATGGCGCGCATCGAGGCGCTGGCGGCCACCAGCACCGACCGGCGCATCGATCCGCATGCGCAGCTCGAAGCGCTGCGCCAGATGGTGCTGGCAATGGTCGAAGACATTCGCGTCGTGCTGGTGAAGCTTGCCGAGCGCACCCATGCGCTGCGCTGTGCTGCAGCCAGGCGGGCCGACCTCGATGGCCACGCCGCAGCCCAGACTGAACTTCTGGGGCATCAGGCGCGCGAACTGTTCGCTCCGCTGGCCAATCGCCTCGGCGTGTGGCAGATCAAGTGGGAGCTGGAGGACTGGGCGTTCCGCTATCTGGAGCCGGAAACCTATAAAGCGGTCGCGGCGCAACTCGATGAGAAGCGCGCCGATCGCGAAAATTATATCCAGGCAATCATCGCTCGGCTGCAGGCCGAACTCGCGCTGCACGGCATCGAGGCCGAGGTGAGCGGCCGGCCCAAACACATCGCCAGCATCGTGAGCAAGATGCGCCGCAAGCGCCTCAGCTTCGAGCAACTGTACGACATTCGCGCGGTACGCGTGCTGGTGCAGCGCGAGATCGATTGCTATACCGTCCTCGGCCTGGTGCACAACCTGTGGCAACCGATTCCCGGCGAGTTCGACGACTACATCTCGCAACCGAAGAGCAACGACTACCGTTCCCTGCACACTGCCGTGATCGGCCCTGAGGACCGTGCGCTCGAAGTGCAGATCCGCACCTTCGACATGCATCGCAATGCCGAGCTCGGCGTCGCTGCGCACTGGCGCTACAAGGAAGGTGGCCGCCAGGCCTCGCAGTACGAGGAGAAGATCGCCTGGCTGCGACGCATTCTCGAATGGAAGGACGACGTCGCCGACAGCAGCGAGTTCAGCGAGCAGTTCCGCACCGAACTGTTCCAGGACCAGGTCTACGTGCTGACGCCGCAGGGCCGGGTGGTGGCGCTCGATCGCGGTGCGACGCCGATCGACTTCGCCTACGCCGTACATACCGATCTGGGCCATCGCTGCCGCGGTGCCAAGGTCGACGGCGCCATGGTGCCGCTCAACACCGTGCTCGAGAATGGCCAGCGAATCGAGATCGTCGCGGCCAAGGAAGGCGCGCCCAGCCGCGATTGGCTCAACCCCGCACTCGGCTATCTTGCGACGCATCGGGCGCGATCCAAAGTGCGTTCGTGGTTCCGTCAGCGTGACGTGGGCGAGCAGTTGAGCCTCGGCCGGTCGATCCTGGAAAAGGAACTCAAGCGCCTCGGCGTCACCGACGTCAGCCAGGAAAAGCTCGCGCAGCGGCTCAAGTTCACGAAGATCGACGATTTTCTTGCCGCGCTCGGTCGCGGTGACGTCGGACAGCGCGAGCTCGTCGGCGCCGTGCAGGATGCGGGCAAGGCCGCACCCGCACTGTTGCCTACGGCGAAGCCGCGAGCGCGGCCGAAATCGGGCAGCCCGATCACGATCCCGGGACTCGGCGACGTGCCGCTCACGCTCGCGCGCTGCTGCAAGCCGCAGCCGCCCGAGGCCATCGTCGCCTATACCACGGTCGGCCGTGGGCTCACCGTGCACCGCGCCGATTGCCCGTCGCTCAAACGCGCCAATTCCGCACGAATGATGCCGGCCGAATGGGCGCTCGATGCCGGCTCAGCGTTCGAGGTCGATGTCCAGATCAAGGCCTTCGATCGCCAGGGTCTGCTGCGCGACGTCTCGGACGTCATCGCCAAGGATCGGCTCGACGTGATCCGCGTGAACACCGAAACGCGGGGCGAGATCGCTCATATGCAGCTCACCGTGCGGGTGAAGGAACTGCAGCAGCTCTCGCGGCTGCTGGCGCGCCTGCTGCATGTGCAGAACGTCATCGAGGTCAGGCGCGGCTGAGAACGCGCGTTGAACGGCGCTATGCCGCGGCGAGAATCGCGCGCGCCAAGCGTTGCAGGCCCGCCGCCGACAGGTCGGCGGCCTGAAACACGAGATCGCGGGGAGACGGCGGATAGTTGCGGGCGAGCGAGCGCCGATACGCGGGATCGTAGTGCTGTTCGAGCAATGCGGTGACGAGTTGGGGCCAGGCTTCTTGTTCGACGAGGTCCTGCCATGCGGTGACGATCTCGTGGCCTTGCACGCGTGCGAGAAAACCCAGTTGGTGGCGAATCGTTTCCGGATCGTGCAGAAAGTGCAGGTAATCCTCGGTGAGCATCTGGACGCGCGCCTCCAGCGGCACCTCCAGCCGGATCGCGGGGCTCGCGTGCATGGCCGCGATGAGCGCACCGGGCAGCCGGAGTGCGCCGATCTTCCGGCTTTCCGATTCGACGAAGATCCGCTGCGCCTGGTCGAAATGATTCAGCGCGGCCCACACGACGCTCTCGAAGCTTTTCTGCGTCGGCTGCGGTTGTCCTGGCAGGGCGCCCAGCAGCGAACCGCGGTGTGCGGCGAGCGCCTCCAGGTCGAGGACTTGAGCGCCTTCGGCGGCCAGCGCCTGCAGCAGGCGGCTCTTTCCGCTGCCGGTAGGGCCGCATACGACGCGGTAATCAAGAAGGCCGGGCAGCCGCTCGAGTTCCGCTACGACGTGGCGCCGATACGCCCGATAACCGCCGTCGAGCTGCGTCGCCGCAAAGCCGATTTTCTGCAGGATGTGCGCCAGCGACCCGCTGCGGTTTCCGCCCCGCCAGCAATACACCAGCGGCCGGTAGCTTCTCGGCTTGTCGCCGAACCAGGATTCCAAATGCCGGGCGATGTTGCGTGATACCAGCGCCGCGCCGATCTTCTTCGCCTCGAACGCAGATACCTGCTTGTGCAAGGTGCCCACGCGGGCGCGTTCGGCGTCGTCCAGCACGGGCAGGCTGATGGCTCCGGGAACGTGGTCTTCGGCGTACTCGCTGGGGGAGCGGACGTCGATGATTTCATCGAAGGCCGCGAGGTCGGGAGGGGTTGCGGTCAATCTGGGCTCCTCCCTCGATCCGGGAGGTGATTGGAAACAGCCATTTTCTCATGCCGTGTATGCAGGCGCTAAAACTGCCCGGTCGACCGGCATGAGTTTGCGGCCTATGGATCAACGGGGTTGAGCGTGGGAAGGATGCGCCGCGCGGCCCGCGGCGCCGGGCCGGCTGCGTTCGCGTGATGACGCGATTCAGGCGCTCTTTCGCGGCGCCACGTGGTGGTCTTCCGGCCGCCGGCCTTCCGTGCGGCGGCGATCGGTCTCGACGCCCACTGGCAGTGCGGCGTCGCGCGGCGCGACCCGGCGGTCGAGCAGCCGGCGCTCCAGCGGAATGAACTCAACCTCGTAGATGGGCAGCGCGGACATGACGAGATTCCATGTTTGTCGGAATGTCGTCAATCGTAGTCAATATCTCGTCGTTTCCGCAAGAAAAAAATGATGGTCCGGCGGCAGCGCTTGTTTTTCGTGGGACGGCACCGCCGGATCAGGACTGGGCGGTGCGGAGCATCCGCTGTTTTTCCCGTTGCCACTCGCGTTCCTTTTCCGAGGCGCGCTTGTCATGCTGCTTCTTGCCTTTGGCGAGTCCGATCTCGAGCTTGATGCGGCCTTTCTTGTAATGCATGTCCAGCGGCACCAGGGTGAAGCCCGCGCGTTCGGTCTTGCCGATGAGTTTGTTGATCTCGGCCGCATTCAGCAGCAGCTTGCGCGAGCGGGTGGGGTCGGGCTGGATGTGGGTCGACGCCGTGGGAAGCGGGCTGATGTGGCAGCCGATCAGCCAGACGGCGCCGTTCTTCACGACGACGTAGGCTTCCTTCAGCTGGACCCGGCCGGCGCGAATCGCCTTCACCTCCCAGCCTTCGAGCACCAGCCCGGCTTCGAAGCGCTCCTCGATGAAGTAGTCGTGAAAGGCTTTTTTGTTGTCGACGATGCTCATGGCGGACAGCTTGCGTACAATCCTTGATTTTACAAGGCTTCAGGCAGCGATGGCTCGCGTTGAAAAAAGTGTGCTGGTGGGACATCCGCCAGAGCGCATGTTCGAACTGGTCGACCGGGTCGAGGACTATCCTCAATTTCTGCCCTGGTGTGGGGGCACCGAACTGATTCTTCGCGACGACGAACGCACTGTGGCGACAATCCACATCGCGTATCTCGGCATCCGGCAGAGCTTCACCACCGAAAATCTCAAGGTCCATCCGCGCGAGATGCGGATCACGCTGCAGCAAGGCCCGTTTGCCGAGCTCGAAGGGGACTGGACTTTCGTGCCATTGGGCGACGACGCATGCCGGGTCGAGTTCCGCCTGCAGTACCTGTTCTCGAGCAAAGTGCTGGAAACCATCCTTGCGCCCGTTTTCAGCCACATCACCAACACCTTTGTCGACGCCTTCGTGCGCCGTGCCGATGAGGTTTATGCCCTATGAGCACCGCAAGTCTCGACGTGGAGGTCGTGTATGCGCTGCCGCATCAGCAGACCTTGCTGCGCGTGCAAGTAGCCGAGGGGGCGACGGTGGAGGAGGCGATTCGCGCGTCCGGCGTGCTTGCCGAACATCCCGAGATCGACCTCGCCGAGAGCAAGGTCGGAATTTTCAGCAAGATCGTGAAACTGGACGAGAAGATCCGCGATCGGGATCGGGTGGAGATCTACCGCCCGCTGATCGCCGACCCGAAGGAAGTGCGGCGCAAGCGCGCAGAAGAGGGCAAGGCCATGAAGAAAGGCGCGGGCGAGTCGGCTGCGACGCCAGACTGAATTCGAATCGCCCGAAGCGGGTCAATAGAAAATAGAAAAGCGCCTCCCGGCATGGCCGTGGGGGCGCTTCTTTTGGCGTGTCTGGATGAATCAGTCGCCGATCTTCAGCGTGGGATAGTTGAGCTGGGCCAGCCCTTTCTTCACGTGATCGCTGGCGAGGCGGGATTGCTTCAGTACGGTCTCGCTGTCACCTTTTTCCGCTGCGGCTTCGGCGGCCTTGAGTGCGCTTTCCGCCGTGGTCCACAGTGCATTCTTGGCCCTGGCTTCCTTGACGTCGGCGCGTGCGGCGGCGAGCGCGGCCGAGGCATCGGCACTGATGCCGGTCTTGCCGGCTGCGGCAGGCTGGGCGGCCTGTTGCGCGGCAGGCTGGGCGGCGCATCCGGCCAGGCCCAGCACGGCGGCAGCGGTCAGCGCGAGCAAAGCTTTGGACATTATTCTATCTCCTCTGGTTGGTTGTATTGCATTGTCAGACTGCCCGGAATGACGTATCCGCGGGCGAAAGCTGACGCAAAGTTAGCGACATCGCTCTTGCGAGTCAATCGCAAAACCGGCCAATGCGATTGGTAGATTCCGACCAAACGAAGCGGCCCTTGCATGCGTTTGTGCGGGCTGGAAGGGCGCGCGTATAATTCCGCTTTGCGTTAAGGAAAGCCCATGCGTGTTCTGCAAAAAGCGCTGACGTTCGACGACGTTCTGCTCGTCCCCGCTCACTCCTCCATTCTCCCCCGTGAAGTCAGCCTTGCCACGCAGCTGACCCGTACGATCACCCTCAACCTGCCTCTGCTCTCGGCCGCCATGGATACCGTGACCGAGGCGCGCCTGGCGATTGCGCTGGCGCAGGAAGGCGGTATCGGCATCATTCACAAGAACATGAACACCGAGCAGCAGGCCACCGAGGTCGCGGCGGTCAAGCGCTTCGAATCGGGCGTCGTCAAGGACCCGATCACGGTCGCGCCGCAGATGACGGTGCGCGAGGTACGCGAGATCACGCGCACGCGGCGGATTTCCGGGCTTCCGGTGATCGACGGCGGCAAGGTCGTGGGCATCGTGACCAACCGCGATCTGCGCTTCGAGCCCAGGCTCGATCAGCCGGTGGCGAACATCATGACACCCAAGGAGCGGCTCGTGACGGTGAAGGAGGGTGCGAGCCGCGAGGAAGCGACTGCACTGCTGCACAAGCATCGTCTCGAGCGCGTGCTCGTCGTCAACGATGCGTTCGAACTGCGGGGCCTCATCACCGTCAAGGACATCCAGAAATCGACTGAATACCCGAACGCCTGCAAGGATGCGATGGGGCGCCTTCGCGTCGGGGCCGCCGTCGGAACCGGCGAGGACACCGAGGAACGCGTCGTTGCGCTGATCAAGGCCGGGGTTGACGTGATCGTCGTGGACACGGCGCACGGTCATTCGAAAGGAGTGCTCGAGCGCGTGAAATGGGTGAAGCGGACCTATCCCGAGATCCAGGTCGTCGGCGGCAACATCGCCACGGCGGCGGCGGCGACGGCGCTGGTCGAACATGGCGCCGACGCGGTCAAGGTCGGCATCGGGCCGGGTTCCATCTGCACCACGCGCATGGTTGCCGGCGTCGGCGTGCCTCAGATCTCGGCGGTCGCCAACGTTGCGGACGCGCTTGCGGGGAGCGGCGTCGGCATCATCGCCGACGGCGGGATCCGTTATTCCGGCGACATCGCAAAGGCGCTGGCTGCGGGTGCGAGTTGCGTGATGCTCGGCGGCCTGTTCGCGGGCACCGACGAAGCGCCGGGCGAGGTCGAGCTGTTCCAGGGGCGCTCGTACAAGTCCTACCGCGGTATGGGATCGCTCGGTGCGATGCAGCAGGGATCGAGTGACCGCTACTTCCAGGAAACCGAGAAGAGCGCGGAGAAGCTCGTGCCGGAGGGCATCGAAGGTCGCGTGGCCTACAAGGGCAGCGTGCTCGGCGTGATCCATCAGATGATGGGTGGTCTGCGTTCGTCCATGGGCTATCTGGGCGTCGCCTCGATCGCGCAGATGCATGCCCAGGCCGAATTCGTCGAGATCACCTCGGCCGGTGTGCGCGAATCTCACGTGCACGACGTCCAGATCGTCAAGGAAGCGCCGAACTACCGGCTCGACTGAGGCGGCGTGCCCGCCGGCCATCGCGACGAGGGGAGAGATCATGGGTAACAACCGTTTGGCGGCGGCCGTCGTCATGGCACTGGGCATGGTCGCGGCCGCGTGGCTGCTCGCCGATGGATTGGCCCGCTTCAAGGCGTTCGAACGCAGCGTCGAGGTCAAGGGCCTGGCCGAGCGCGAAGTTCCGGCCGACACTGCGGTCTGGCCGATCGCCTTCCGCGAAGCGGATTCCAATCTGCCGGCCCTGTATCAGACCTTGCAGAACAAGAACGCGGTGATCATCGATTTCCTCAAGGCGCGCGGGTTCAAGGACGAGGAAATCACCGTCTCTGCCCCCTCGATCACCGATCGCCTGGCGCAGGACTATGGCAGTGCGGAGTTGGCGAACCGATTACGGTACAGTGGCAACTCGGTCGTCACCGTCTACACTCGCCAGGTCGACGCGGTGCGCAGTGCCATGCCCGCACTCGTGGCGTTGGGCGAGAAGGGAATCGCGCTCAACACGGGCGACTACGAGAATCGCCCGCGCTTTCTGTTCACCGAACTCAACGCACTGAAGCCCGCGATGATCGAGGAGGCGACCCGCAACGCCCGTCAGGCGGCGGAAAAATTCGCCAAGGATTCGGACAGCCGACTGGGCAAGATCAAGCGCGCAAGCCAGGGCCAGTTCAGTATCGAGGACCGCGATCCCAGCACCGCTCATCTCAAGAAGGTCCGCGTGGTTTCCACGGTGGATTATTTTCTCGCCGACTGAACCGTTTCGAGCCTGTCTTCCATGCACCAGAAAATCCTCATCCTCGATTTCGGTTCCCAGTACACGCAGCTGATCGCGCGCCGCGTGCGGGAGGCCGGCGTGTACTGCGAACTGCATCCCAATGACGTCAGCGAGGCTTTCATCCGCGACTTCGCACCGCAGGGGATCATTCTTTCCGGCGGACCGAGCTCGGTGTATGAGGACGAAACGCCGCGCGCTCCGGATGTGGTCTTCACCCTTGGCGTGCCGGTGCTCGGCATCTGCTACGGCATGCAGACCATGGCGGCACAACTCGGAGGCCAGGTTGAATCCGCGCCCAAACGCGAGTTCGGGTATGCCGAAATCCGCGCCCATGGCCACACGCAACTCCTGCGCGACATTCAGGATCGCGTCAATGACGAAGGGCACGGCCTGCTCGACGTGTGGATGAGCCACGGCGACAAAGTCACGGCGCTGCCGCCCGGTTTCAAGCCGATGGCGAGCAATGCCGCCACCCCGATCGCCGCGATGGCCGACGAAGAACGGCGATTCTATGGCGTGCAGTTCCACCCCGAGGTCACCCACACGTCGCAGGGCCGCGCGATACTCGCGCGCTTCGTGCACGACATCTGCGGCTGCGGCTCCGACTGGAACATGCCTGACTACGTCGACGAAGCCATCGGCAAGGTGCGCTCCGAAGTCGGCAGCGATGAAGTCATCCTGGGGCTTTCCGGCGGCGTGGATTCTTCGGTCGTCGCGGCGCTGCTGCACCGGGCGATCGGCGATCAGCTCACCTGCGTCTTTGTCGACAACGGGCTGTTGCGGCTGAACGAGGCCGAGCAGGTGATGGAGACGTTCGCGAAGAATCTCGGTGTCAAGGTGATCCATGTCGATGCGTCGGAGCGCTTCATGACGGAGCTCGCCGGCGTCACCGACCCCGAGCAGAAACGCAAGATCATCGGCCGCGAGTTCGTCCACGTGTTCCAGGAAGAGGCAGCCAAGCTGCCGAATGCGAAATGGCTCGCGCAGGGTACGATCTACCCCGACGTCATCGAGTCGGCGAGCGCCAAGACCAAGAAGGCGCACACGATCAAGAGCCACCACAACGTCGGTGGCCTGCCCGAGACGCTGCATCTCACGCTGCTGGAGCCGCTGCGCGAACTCTTCAAGGACGAGGTGCGCGAGCTTGGCATCGCGCTCGGCCTACCGCACGACATGGTCTACCGCCATCCCTTCCCCGGCCCCGGCCTCGGCGTCCGCATCCTCGGGGCGGTCAAGCGAGAATACGCCGACCTGCTGCGGCAGGCCGATGCGATTTTCATCGAAGAGCTGCGTATTTCCGGCTGGTACGAGCGGACGTCCCAGGCTTTCGCCGTCTTCCTGCCGGTGAAATCGGTCGGCGTCATGGGCGATGGCCGCACCTACGACTATGTTGTCGCCCTGCGCGCCGTGCAGACGCAGGATTTCATGACCGCCCACTGGGCGGAACTGCCCTATACCCTGCTCGGCAAAGTCTCCAACCGCATCATCAATGAAGTGCGCGGCATCAATCGCGTCGTCTACGACATCAGCGGCAAACCGCCGGCGACGATCGAGTGGGAGTGATTCGGTGTTCCGCGACGATGGCACGCTGTCGGACATTTTGGCTTAGGCGGGAGTTGAAATGCCGAGCATCAATGCATCAATCCGCTGATGGTAAGTACAGCGGCTTTCCGGCCCACTGCGTATTCGTGTGAGGCACGATCGTGCCGCGCGATGGTATGGCGATATGGCCAGTTTCCCAAGCATTCAATGAAGGCCCGTAAATTCTCCGTTATGAAGAATGCTCCGCGCCTGATCTCCGCGTAAAGTTCGAGCTGTGCATCGCGAGCGGGGGTGAAACCGGCTTCGTGGCGTCGAGATTTACACGTGAACACTGACGATCCCCAACAGACGCCGACTTTGCACGACCAGCATGGACGCTGGCCGCAGGCGGCATCGGTCGATGATTTCCGCCACAACCTGGCGGCGGTTCATGCGCGCATCGTCGCGGCTTGCCGGCGGGTCGGGCGCGATCCGGCCGAGGTGCGTCTGCTGCCTGTCAGCAAGACGAAGCCGGAGGCGATTCTGCGCCTCCCGAGTTCGACACAAAACGACGTAAGTCTTTGAATTGTCGAGAAACCGGGT
>DAOKZP010000013.1:0-59639 GCA_035325585.1 Thiobacillaceae bacterium
AAGTCGGCAGTTTCCTGCCAAAGGTCCGTTTACACAAAATTCAGGACACGTCCCCGGACGCGCGCACCGGCAGCCTGGAAGCCGGACGCACAGTCTTCAACCCACGGCAGCGTCGACAAGGTCTGCCCAACAACGAGTATGCTAGGGCTCAATGGCATGCCCGTTCAAATGTCGCGGTGAACCATCAATAGGTTGAATCATCTCGCGAAGGCACTCCTGCTCGTCAGTTGAGAAGCTGGCCGTGCTCCCGCGTGTCGTGGAATGCAACCTTGGGCCAGCGCTCCTGTGCGAGCTGCAGGTTCACCCGCGTATCCGCGAGGTAGACGAGGTTGCCGTCGACGTCCTTCGCCAGCTTGAGTGCGTTGGCCTTGGTGAATTCGGCCAGATGCTGGGCGTCGGGGCAGGTAACCCAGCGCGCGGTATGGATGCCGGCGCTCTCGAATCGCGCGTCGACGCCGTACTCGGTCTTCAGGCGATGCGCGACGATCTCGAACTGCAATGGGCCGACCGCACCGATCAGCAGCGTGTTGTCGGCAAATGGCTCGAACACCTGAACCGCGCCTTCCTCGCCGAGCTCCAGCAGCCCCTTGTTGAGCTGCTTGGCGCGCAAGGGGTCTTTCAGGCGCGGCCGTGAGAACAGCTCCGGCGCGAAATAGGGAATCCCCTTGAACTGCAGCGCCTCGCCTTCGGTCAGGGTATCGCCGATCTGCAGCTGGCCGTGGTTGTGGATCCCGATGATGTCGCCGGCAACCGCGTCGTCCGAGCGCTGCCGCTCGTTGGCCATGAAGACGACTGCGTTGTTGATCTTCATTTCCTTGCCGGTCCTGCGGTGGCGGACCTTCATTCCGGGCGAGTAGCGTCCCGAGCAGACGCGGAAAAAAGCGATGCGATCGCGGTGCTGCGGGTCCATGTTGGCCTGGATCTTGAACACGAAGCCGGTGAACTTCGCCTCGTTCGGATCGACGGTACGCTCGACCGCCTCGCGCGGCTGGGGCGGCGGCGCCCAGTCCGAAAGCGCGCGCAGCACCTCGCGCACGCCGAAGTTGTTGATCCCCGAGCCGAAGAATACCGGCGACTGCCGGCCGGCGAGAAACTCTGCGAGATCGAAGGTGGCGCCCGCGCCCCGGACGAGCTCGATCTCGTCGAGCAGCGTGCCGGCCTCGGTCGGAAACAGCTCCCGCAGCGCCGCGTCGCCCATGTCCGTAAGCGACTCGAACGCCTGATCCGCGTTTTCTTCACCGGCCCGGAAACGCAGGATCTCGTGATGGATCAGGTGGTAGACGCCCTGGAAGCGCTTTCCCATGCCGATCGGCCAGGTCACCGGCGCGCAGTGGATCTTCAGGATCGACTCGATCTCGTCCAGCAGTTCCAGCGGCTCGCGCACTTCGCGGTCGAGCTTGTTGATGAACGTGATGATGGGCGTATCGCGCAGGCGGCACACTTCCAGCAGCTTGATCGTCTGCTCCTCGACGCCCTTGGCCGCGTCGACGACCATGATCGCCGCATCCACCGCGGTCAGCACGCGATAGGTGTCTTCCGAAAAGTCCTTGTGGCCGGGCGTGTCGAGCAGATTGAACACGCAGTCGCCGTAGGAGAACTGCATCACCGAGCTTGCCACCGAGATGCCGCGCTCCTGCTCGACGGACATCCAGTCCGAGGTCGCGAACTTGCCGCTCTTCTTGGCCTTGACCGTGCCCGCCATCTGGATCGCGCCGCCGAACAGCAGCAGCTTCTCCGTCAGCGTCGTCTTGCCGGCGTCGGGGTGGGAAATGATCGCGAAAGTACGGCGTTTTCTGACGTCGCGCGCCAGGGCGGGGTCGCCGGTACGGACCGGCGCGGCTTGGGTGGATTCCATCAGGAGGAGACGAGCGTCACAGCGATCCGGCATTCTACCGGAGAAGGGTGTGCAGGCTGCGCCACCATGTCGATACGGACCATCGAGACTTGATGCAAATGAAAAGGGCCTGCATCGCTGCAAGCCCCTAGAATTGGCGCGCCCGAAGAGATTCGAACTCCTGACCCCTTGGTTCGTAGCCAAGTACTCTATCCAGCTGAGCTACGGGCGCTTTGAAGGTTGCGTATTGTACGCGGTTTTTTGCCTGAATGGCATCGACCTGTTGTTTGGCGGAGACGGAGGGATTCGAACCCTCGATGCAGGTTTAAGCCCGCATGCTCCCTTAGCAGGGGAGTACCTTCAACCTCTCGGCCACGTCTCCGGACAGCCGCGCATTGTATCGGAATGGTTTGTCGAACGCCACCGTCCGGAAGCGCGGCGTCGGTCAGGGGGTCGGCTGATCGAGTTCGAACGCCTGGTGCAGCGTGCGCACGGCGAGTTCCATGTACTTGTCCTCGACCACGACCGAGATCTTGATTTCCGAGGTCGAGATCATCTGCAGGTTGATGTTCTCCTTCGACAGCGCCTCGAACATCTTGCGCGCGATGCCCACGTGCGAGCGCATGCCCACGCCGACGATGGAGACCTTGGCGATCTTGTTGTCGCCCTTGACTTCGCGCGCGCCGATGGCGGCGGCGTGTGCCTGGACGATGTCCATGGCCCGCGCGAAGTCGTTGCGGTGCACCGTGAACGTGAAGTCGGTGGTGTTCTCGTGGCCGACGTTCTGCACGATCATGTCGACGTCGATGTTGGCGTCGGCGACCGGACCGAGGATGCTGTACGCCACGCCGGGCTGGTCGGGCACGCCGACGACGGTGATCTTGGCTTCGTCGCGATTGAACGCGATGCCGGAGATGACGGGATGTTCCATGGATTTGTTTTCCTCGAATGTGATGAGCGTGCCGTTGCCGTCGTCCTGGAAGCTCGACAGGACCCGCAGTTTGACCTTGTACTTGCCGGCGAACTCCACCGCGCGGATCTGCAGCACCTTGGAACCGAGGCTCGCCATCTCGAGCATTTCCTCGAAGGTGACGGTTTCGAGGCGACGGGCTTCGGGAACGATGCGCGGATCGGTGGTGTAGACACCGTCGACGTCGGTGTAGATCTGGCATTCGTCGGCCTTCAGCGCCGCCGCGAGTGCGACGCCGGTCGTGTCGGAGCCGCCGCGCCCGAGGGTCGTGATGTTGCCCTCGTCATCCGCACCCTGGAAGCCCGCGACGACGATGACGTTCCCCGCGTCGAGGTCGCGCCGCATGCTGGCTTCGTCGATGCTGAGAATGCGCGCCTTGGTGTAGGCGCTGTCGGTCAGGATTCCAGCCTGCCGGCCGGTATAGCTCCTCGCCTTGAGACCGAGGTCCTTCAACGCCATCGCGAGCAGCGCGATGGTGACCTGTTCGCCGGTCGACACGAGCATGTCGAGCTCGCGTGCATCCGGCTTCGGCTGGATCTCCTTGGCGAGCGCGATCAGGCGGTTGGTCTCGCCCGACATCGCGGAGAGCACGACGACCACCTGATGTCCGAGCATCTTGAACTTGGCGACGCGTTCCGCGACGGCTCGGATGCGCTCGATGTTGGCGACCGAGGTGCCGCCGTATTTTTGTACGATGAGTGCCATTATTTTGGGCTGGAGGCGAGGAGACGAGGGAGTGAAACTCGGAATTCTAAGGGATTAGCGCTCGAAAAGCGCGATCGACTCGACGTGCGCGGTGTGGGGGAACATGTTGGCGACGCCGGCGGCGAGGAGGCGGTAAGCTTTCACGTGGATCAGCACTTCGGCGTCCCGTGCAAGCGTGGCGGGATCGCAGGAGACGTAGACGATGCGCCGGGGGCCGCCCCTCTCCGGCAGCGATTTCACGACCTCGATCGCACCGCTTCGCGGCGGATCGATCAGGATCTTGTCCAGGTGTCCCAGTGCGGCGAATTTTTCGGACGTCATCTCGAACAGATCGCCGACCTCGAAGCGCGCGTTGGGCAGCGCGTTGCGCACGGCGTTTTCGCGTGCACGCACCACCAGTTCTGCGTTGCCCTCGATGCCTCGAACCTTCGCTCCGGACCGCGCGATCGGGAGCGTGAAATTGCCCAGCCCGCAGAACAGGTCGGCGATTTGCTCGCCGGGTTGCGGGTCGAGCAGTCGCATTGCCCGGCTGACCAGGGCGCGGTTGACGGCGGTGTTCACCTGGGTGAAATCCGTCGGCCGGAAGGGCATGACGAGGCCGAACTCGGGCAGGCTGTAGCTGAGCTCCGGCGCGATTTCCGGCCAGAACGGGCGGGCGGTCTCCGGGCCCTTCGACTGCGTCCAGATCTGCACGCCGTGGGTGGCGGCGAAGGCGCGCACCGCCGCGGCGTCTTCGTCGTTCCAGGGCTCGAGCAGGCGGAATACCAGCACCGTGATATGCTCGCCGACGGCGGTCTCGATTTGCGGGATGCGATCGGAGTTCGACAGTCCGGCAATCAGTTCGCGCAGCGGCCCGATCAGCGCCGATACGTCCGCCGTGAGCACTTCGCAGCTCGCCATGTCCGCGACGAAGCTCGAACGCTTCTCGTGGAAACCGACCAGCACGCCCCCCTTCTTGTCGACCCGCCGTACCGAGAGGCGGGCGCGATGCCGGTAGCCCCAGGCCGGTCCGTGCAGGGGCCGCAGCACGATGTCCGGGCGCGCCTTGCCGATCCGGGAAAGAAGGTCCTCCAGCACCCGTTGCTTGGCCGCGACCTGCGCGCTCACTTCGAGATGCTGCATCGAGCAGCCGCCGCAGCGCCCGAAATAGCGGCATCGCGGTTCGGCGCGCTGCGCGCTCGCGCGGAGAATCGCGACCGCGTTGGCCGAGTTGTACTTGGCGTGCTTGCGGTAGATCGCGATCTTCGCCCGTTCGTACGCCAGCGCTCCATCGACGAACGTCACCTTGCCGTCGACGCGGGCGACGCCGTGCCCCGCATGGTCGAGGGAAAGAATATCGACGACGGGATTCATTTCCACGCCGCCAGAAACGCCTGCCAGTGCGTGCCCGAGCTCGCGGCGACCGTGCGACGGGCAAGCGCGATCTCGGCGGCGTAGGCGGCGTCTGTCAGCGTGCCGCGCATCTTCTGGAAACGCAGGTAGACGAGCCAGGTGTTCACGACGTCGGTCTCGCAGTAGTTTCGGATGGCGTCGATCTCACCGTTGGTGAAGGCTTCAAGCACCTTGGAGCCGTCCATCCCCAGCTTCCCGGGAAAGCCGCAGAGCTTCGCCAGGTCGTCGAGCGGGGCGTTCGCCCGCGGCTGGTACATCGCGAGCACGTCCATCAGGTCGAGATGGCGGGTGTGGTAGCGCGACAGGTAGTTGTTCCACTTGAAGTCCCGGTCGTCGTCGCCCCAGTCCCAGTAGCGCGTCGCCGTGATGCCGTGGATCAGCGCACGATAGTGCAGCACGGGCAGGTCGAAACCGCCGCCGTTCCACGACACCAGTTGCGGCGTGTAGCGTTCGATGCCGTCGTAGAAGCGCTGGATGAGTTCGGCTTCGCCGCTTTCCGGGTCGCCCAGCGACCATACGTTCAGCTGATCGCCGCTCCGCAGCACGCAGGAAATGGCGACGATCCGGTGCAGGTGATGCGGCATGAAGTCGCCGCCGGTCTTCTGGCGACGGGCCAGGAGCGCCATCTCGGCGAGTTCGGCCGACGACAGCGTGCTCTCGTCGATGCCGTTGACCGCGGCGAATCCCGCGAGATCGGGAATCGTTTCGATATCGAAAACCAGGGTCGGATGCATGGCGAGGCGGTTCAAAAAAACCGCCATTTTACGCCCTTACTGCAAGGCGACATCCAAGGTCGAGGCCGTGATCAGCGCGTCCAGATAAGTGGTGGAGACCTGATGCAGCGGCATCTCCAGTTGCTTCGCGTACCCGGCAAGGGCGGCTGGGTCGCCGCGCTCGCACGCGTAGGCGAGCTGCAGCAGCCGGCCTTCCGAGGATGAGGGTGTGTCGAGCGCGCGCGCCTTGGCCGCGGGGAGACGGAGCCGGCGGGCGAGCAGGTCTTGCGGAATCGCCAGCGCATGCGGCGCCACCGACAGCAGACCGATCTCGAACGCGGCTGCCGCGCTCGCGGCGGGCGCTCCAAGCCGTGTGATCTTGCCCATGAACAGGGCACGCGAAAGCGCCGTCACCGCGCAATTGCGCATGGCTTCGTCGGGCTGCGCGCCGGTCAGGGCGAGCAGTGCCGCCACCCGGCAGGCACGCTGCGGCCCGAGCATGACGAGGGCGTGGGCCGCGGATTCGGCGGGGCGGCTCAGGCCGCCGATCCGGGAATTGGCGATCGCGAGCAGCCGCGGCGCCATATCGGGGTTCAGCCGAAAGAACTGGATGAGGGTATCGACCGACGGGCGCAACGCCACGGCAAGGAGTTCGAGCTGTTTGGATTGCTCGTCGGTCGGGTTGCCGAGCCGCGTGGTGGCGGCCGGAAGACCCATCCGAAACCAGGTGTTCGCCGGCCAGCGCGATTGATGATGTGCATTGTGCTCGCCTTCGACCACGAGCCGCGCCGGAACCTGGGGCGGCGGCTGGTCGGCCCGGCAGGCGAGGTAAGGCCAGGCAGACGCGGTTTCGCGGACGGGGGCGCCGAGCGTGGGGCACAAGGTGAGATCCGCTTCCTGTAGCGCAAGCGCGCGCGCGAGGTGGCGTTCGTCGGGCAGGTCGACGCACCAGATGATCTGGCCATGATCGAGCTGCTTCGGGATGTCGCTGAACAGTACTTCCGAGCTGATCCGGATCAGCAGCGGCAGTTTACCGTCGAGTCCGTCCTGCGCCAGGGAATAGAGCCCGGTCAGCAGCATGTCCTCCTCCATCTGTCTGAGCTGGGGGACGGTCTCGGCGGGCGCGGCGCGGCCACGCAGCACCAGCTGGTGGGCGACGAGGTCTGCCTTCGCGTTGTAGAGCGGGTCGAACGAGAGGAAACGGGCGCGCAGCGCCGCCTCGCGTACCGGACCACTGTTGTCGACGCCCAGCATATTCGTCACCGCGACGTGTTGCCTGGCGTCACCGGTGTTGATGCCGCCGCCCACGATGTGGGGCGGCGAATGGGGCGTCTGCTTCATGTGTCTCGCGGCACGTGGGGGTCTGCCATTCTAGCGCCGCCGCGCAATTCGCGCTCGGCTGAGGCATCATGGGCATTTTCACGCCATCCGAAAGGCCGAACGATGACCAGGAAGGAGTTGCAGACCATGACGCTTGCGGGGCTGTTGCTCGCATCCCCTGGATGGGCCGCGCCGCCCGGCGAGGTCGTCAGCACGGCGGCGGACCAGCGCGGCATCGCGCTCACCGTGTACAACGACGATCTCGCGCTCGTGAAGGAGGCGCGCGCGGTGACGCTGACGCGCGGTTTCAACCGCCTCGCCTGGCGCGAGGTGTCGGCGCAGCTGCGGCCGGAGACCGCGCAGCTGCGGAACCTGTCGCAGCCCACCGGTTTTAGCCTGCAGGAACAGAATTTCGATTTCGATCTGCTGACCCCGCAGAAACTGCTGGAGAAGAACGTCGGGCGCGAAGTCGCCGTCATTCGTACCCACCCCACGACGGGGGAGGAGACGCGTGAAGGCGCGACCGTGCTGTCGACCAACGGCGGTGTCGTGCTGAGGTTCGCCGATCGCGTCGAAACCGGCGTGCCCGGGCGGCTCGCGTTTCCCGGCGTGCCGGACAATCTGCGCGATCGGCCGACGCTCGTCATCTCGCTGACGAACCCGGCCTCGGGCGCACAGGATCTGGAACTGTCCTATCTGACCGGCGGACTCTCCTGGCGCGCCGACTACGTGGCGGAACTGAACCCGAACGACGACCGGCTCGATCTCAACGGCTGGGTCACGTTGACCAATCGCAGCGGGGTGGCTTACCCGGAGGCGAAGCTGCAACTCGTCGCGGGCGACCTCAACCGGGTACGCGATGTGGCGCCCGCGCCACGAGAGATGATGGCGATGGCGGCCAAGGCCGCGGACGAGGGAATGCGGCAGGAAGCGCTCTTCGAGTACCACCTCTATACGCTGCCGCGCCCGACGACGCTGGCGGAGAACCAGACCAAGCAGGTCGCGCTCTTGTCGGCGGCGCGAGTGCCTGTGCGGAAGGAATTTCTGCTGGGCGGCGAGAGCTTCTACTATTCCGCGCCACACGGCGAGCTTGCGCAGAAAACCAAGGTCGGCGTGTTCGTCGAATTCGACAACAAGGGCGAAGGGCTCGGCGTTCCGCTGCCGCGCGGCGTGGTGCGCGTCTACAAGCGGGATGGGCAAGGCAACGCCCAGTTCGTTGGCGAGGACCGCATCGACCACACGCCGAAGAATGAGAACGTGCGCCTGAAGCTGGGCGACGCGTTCGACGTGACGGCCGATCGCAAACAGACCGACTTTAAGAAGCTCGCAGGTACGGGGCGCTATAACTACGTCTTCGAATCCGCGTATGAGATCGTGCTGAAGAATGCCAAGAGCGAGCCCGTCACCGTCACCGTGCGCGAGCCGATGCCGGGAGACTGGGCCGTGGTCTCCGAATCGCATCCGCACGTGAAGGCGGCGTCGGGCACCGCCGAATGGAAAGTGGGTGTGCCTGCGGAAGGCCGCACCACGCTCAGCTATCGCGTACGCGTCAGGTACTGAGCCCGCGGCGGCGGCGTATGTCGGTGATGAGGCCCAGCGTCGAGCTGTCGTGCTCGCCGATGACGCGCACGGAACTCAGTGCGGCCCGAATCGGCGGGGCCAATTGCTTGCCGAGCTCGACGCCCCACTGATCGAAGCTGTTGATCTGCCAGACCACCCCCTGCACGAACACTTTGTGCTCGTAGAGCGCGATCAGCATGCCGAGGGTGTGCGGGTCGAGCTTCTGGTAGAGCAGGGTGTTGCTCGGGCGGTTTCCCGGAAAGACCTTGTGCGGTGCGAGCGTCTTCGCTTCCTCGCGGCTCATCCCCTGGGCGATGAGTTCGGCCTCCGCCACCCCGCGCGATTTGCCCTTCAGCAGCGCCTCGGTCTGCGCCAGGCAGTTCGCAAGCAGCCATTCGTGCTGATCCGCAAGCGGCGTGGGATTGACGGCGGCCACCAGGAAATCGGTCGGGATCAGGCGCGTGCCCTGGTGCACCAGTTCGAAGAATGCGTGTTGCCCGTTGGTACCCGGTGCGCCCCACACGATCGGGCCCGTGTTGTAGTTCACGAGCCGGTTCGCGCGGCTGACGTTCTTGCCGTTCGACTCCATGTCGAGCTGCTGCAGGAAGGGCACCAACAGCCGTAGCCGCTGATCGTAGGGGAAGATGCCGTAGGTGTCGGCGCCCCAGAAGTTGGCGTACCAGATGCCGAGCATGCCGAGGATCACCGGCATGTTGGCTTCCAGCGGCGCTTCCCGGAAATGGATGTCCATCGCATGCGCGCCGGCCAGTAGCGCCTGAAAGTTGCCCCAGCCGATCTGCAGCGCGATGGACAGGCCGATGGCGGACCACAGCGAATACCGCCCGCCGACCCAGTCCCAGAAGATGAACATGTTGTCGCGATCGATGCCGAAAGCCTCCACCGCGTGCACGTTGGTCGACAGCGCGACGAAGTGGCGCGCGACGGCCGCCGGCGTACGCAGCGCGGCAAGCAGCCATGCCTTCGCCGAATTCGCGTTGGCAAGCGTCTCGAGGGTGGTGAATGTCTTCGACGCGACGATGAAGAGCGTCGTTTCCGGGTCGAGCTGCTTGAGGATTCCGGCGAGGTGTGCAGGATCGAGATTGGATACGAAATGGACGCGCACGCTCTCCACGGCATAGTGGTCGAGCGCCTGGCACACCATCGCCGGGCCGAGATCCGAACCGCCGATCCCGATGTTGACGACGTCGCGGATCGGTTTGCCGGTGTAGCCCAGCCAGCTGCCTTCGTGGATCGACTCGACGAAGCGCTGCATGGACTTCAGCACCTTCGCCACCTCCTGCTCCACGTCGACGCCTTCGACGATCAGGGGCGGGCGGGCCGGCGCGCGCAGGGCGACGTGGAGAACGGCACGCTGCTCGGTGAAGTTGATCCGCTCGCCGCGGTACATCGCATCGCGTGCGGCCTCGAGATCGGATTCGCGCGCGAGCTGCATGAGATGCGCCATGGTTTCGCCGGTGACGCGGTTCTTCGAGTAGTCGAGCAGAAGGTTGCCGCAGCGCAGCGAGAGATCGTCGAAACGCCGTGGATGCTCGCGGAATGCGGCGCGCATGTCGAAATCGCGCATGGACTTGTAGTGCTGCGTAAGCGTTTTCCAGCCGGGCAGGTGCTTGAGCGGTGTCATGGGCTTGCGGTGTGTCGGTCGGTCTTCGAAGGTATCATAAGCGCGGTGTGCCGATGACAGCCGGAAGGCGGTCCGGCGTCTTCTTCATGGATTCAGGATCGAACCGCATGGCCACCGTTACCCGCAACAAACTCGTATACATCACCTACTCGATTCTCGACTCGCGCGGCATGGTCGTCGAGCAGCACGACATTCCCGTGGGCTACGTGCACGGTGCCAACAGCGGCATCCTGCCGGCGATCGAATCGGCGGTGGCGGGGCACAAGCCCGGCGATCGCGTCGAGATCACGCTTTCTCCCGAGGAAGGATACGGGCTGCGTGACGAGAGCCTCGTCTTCGTCGACGATATCGAGAACGTGCCGCCGCAATTCCGCCGCGTCGGCGCGGAAGTCCTGTTCGAGAACGAGGCGGGGGAGACCAAGGCGTTCTACGTCACCGCGATCGAGGACGGCAAGCTCACCCTCGACGGCAATCCCTCGCTGGCGGGGCAGAGCGTGACCTGTCTCGTGAACGTGATGGACGTCCGTGACGCCTCGCCGGAGGAGATCCGCAACGGCCGGCCACTGGACGCCAATCCCGGAATGATCCATTAGGCGGCAATTCACGACCAAAAAAAAGCCGGGTCACCCCGGCTTTTTTCGCACCCGCTTCCGTGATTACTTGCCCGGGCAGGCGGCATCGCCGGGGATCTTGCCCGGCAGGCGGAGGAAGGCCTCGAAGGGCCCCATCACGCTCATGGCTTCCATCTTCGGCCCGGTGAACTTCAGGCGGCCGAGCATCATCGCGCGCATCGGACCGTATTGGCCGGCACCCATCTCGTTCCAGCGCTCGGTCGTGGCGTGCATGGTGTAGTCGACGGCGTGATCCATCTGGGAATTCTGCACGGCGCCGCCATAGACGCACATCGCCTTGCCGTCACGCGCCGCGATCTTCATCTCGGTCTTCGTGGCCTCGCCGCAGTCGGTGCGATACAGGTGGATGATCTTGTGGCCGCGGCCCTTGTCGTTCTGGATCCACTTGTCGGCCAGACCGGTGGTCAGGGTGGCGTCCTTGTTCCAGGCGTCGCAGGCCTGTGCGGTCCATTCCGCCGACATCATGGGCGCTGCATGGACGGGGGCGGCGAAGACTGCCAGGGCAGCCAGCGCGGTCGATACATATTTCATGGGTACTTCCTCCTATGGCCTAGTGCGATATTGATTTTCAGGTTTCCAGCTTGTTATTTGGGGACGGAAAAAACTCCGAGGCTGCACGGTAAACACGGCGGGAAGGCTTGTCAACGTGCGCGAGGAGCGAGCATGGATGCTTCATGCAGGGTGCGGCGCCACGGCGTTCGCGTTCAGGGTTGTTCGGACAGGAGATTCTGCTCCACGAGCCGGATGCGGACTCCAAGACGTGCTGCTTCGGCGTCGTCACCGCGTTCCGCGGCCCGCTTCTCCAGCAGCCGGAGATAGGTCAGCAGGGGCTGGCGCCAGCCGCGTTCGGACGCGGTTTCGGCGGCGAGCGCCAGCGTTGCGTCGTCGGCTTCGCCGCGCATCACGAGCAGGCTGGCATCGAGCAGCCGCGCGATCGGATCTTCGATACGAGGCAGAACCGCCGGTCGCTTCTCTGCCGGGGCACGCAGCAGATCACGGTGCTGAGGGGGCAGCAGTGCCGGCTCGACATGCTCCCATTCCAGGCGCAGGAAGCGGTAATAGGCGTCGTCGGCGCGGTTCGGCTCGATTGGTGCGAGGTCGACGTATTCGGCGCAGGCGTCGTCGATCAGCATGGCGCGCCGCACCGCGCAGCGCAGCAGCCACAGGCGTGCCGTCTCGGCGACGCGGCCGGCGCCGCCGGTCGCGGCCACCGCTTGCTGGAAATAACGTTCGGCCAGCAGGTTCTCGCCCCGGAGCGCATGCTTCTGGTAGCGCGCGACGAGATCCGCGGCGTCGCTTTTCCATTCGGGTGGCGGCGGCCCGCCGCTGCCGCAGGCGGCAAGGATGATGGCCGTGGCCAGAACGAGCAGGCGCTTCATGGCAGCTTCACCTCCGGCTCGCGCGCAAACGGCCACTTGCGGTTGATCTCGCTGACCAGGTCATTCGCCTTGCGCACGGCGTCATCGATTTCGGCGCGCAAGGCGGCGATGTCCTGCGTGCCTTCCTTCACGTCGGCGGAGATGTCCACCGCGTTGGCCATCAGCGCATCGGCCTTCGCCAGGCTGGCTTGCGCGTCGGTGAGCATCTGCCGCACCTGATCGGCCACGCCTTCCTGGGCGTACAGCCAGCGATCGGTCTTGGCGGTGATGCCGTCCAGGCGCGCGATCAGGTCGCGTGTTCCGTCCAGCGCATCGGTGACGGCGCGTGCCTTTTCCGCGCTGCCCAGCAGGCCTTCCAGCATGCCGTATTCTCCGGTCATGCGCCGGGTCACCGTCTCCACGTTGGCGAGTGTGGCCTCGACTTCACCATCCTTGCGGGTGAGATGCTCGACGTTGGCCAGGATCGCCTTCACCCGTTCGACCAGTACCGGGAGTTCCTTGGTGATGTCGGACGAGACCAGCAGCATGGTCGAGTTGTCCGGCAGGTCGGGGGCGTTGAGATCCGGCGATTCGACCCGGATCTTGGCGCCGCCGACGATGGGCTTGTCGAGCGTGAAGATGCTGTTTTCCTTCAGCCAGCGCGCGTTGCGCTCGCGAAACGACGCGTGAATGATGATGCCGCCGCCGTCGTTCAGCCCCAGCGAGGTGACACTGCCGATTTCGATGCCGGAAAAGACCACGGGCACACCGGGCGCCACGCCATCCGCGCTCGCTGCCGCCAGCTGAAGATGGTAGGTGCCTTCGAAGAAACCGCGCGCATGCAGCAGATAGATCAGGAATAGCCCTGCGAGCAGCAGCGAGCCCGCGGCGAGCAGTCCGACCTTGAAGTGCATCTTGTTCATTCCGAATAGAGTGGCTGGTTCCAGCTGAAGTCGAAGATTTCCCAGATGCCCGTGATTTCCGAGTTCCCCGCTAGTTGCCCGAGGAAAGCCGGATACGGCACATCGTAAAGCATGGCACCGGGCCGGTCGATGACCAGGCGTGGGCGTTGCAGGATGAGGGCGCGCGCAAGTTTTGTGACGAAACGCTGCGCGGGCGTCATGTCGGAATCGCGCAGCGAAGCGATGTCGGCATGCTGCAGCCGTTCGAGCAATTGCAGGGCTTGCCGATTCGACTCGGCGACCCGGAAATGACCCTTGTAGATCGGGATGAGCGCGATGTTGTCGAGCGCGGACAGGTTGGCGCGCAGCGGAAGGTCGGGCGACACCTGCGCGACGTCGTCCGGCAGGGCCGCCACCGCCGCATGCAGCGCGTCGCGGTCGGCGAAGGGGATCAGATGTACTTGAGCGCTAATGACGACACCTCGATCGTCACGATGGCGAGGAACACCCGCATCATGCCGCGGAGCACCGAGACCGGTACCAGGAAAAGTTTTTTCGGCGTTTCCAGCCCCGCAGTGACGGGGATCAGGGTGACGGCGAGCCCGAACAGGGCGCATTTCACCAGGAGCCCCGCGAGGATCCGGAAGTCGAGAATCTTCGCGATCGTCTGCGTGTAGGCCTCGAAGCCGGCAAGGGTCGGGCCGTGTATTGCGAGATAGCCCATCAGCAGGGCGAGCAGGCCGGCGAGCAACGATAGCGTGATCACCGAGACGACGCCGCCGATCAGACGCGGCAGGAATTCGAACTGCATCGGAGGAACCTTGCAGTGCGCGAGGGCATCCAATTCGTTGTTCACCCGCATCAGCGCGACCTCGGTGTTGATCGCGCTGCCGGAGCGCAGCGCGACGAACAGCGCGGTCAGGAAGGGCAGCAGTTCGAGCACCAGCGTCCGGATCGTCATCTCGCTCGCGAATTCGCTGAGCCCGAAATCGCGCGCGGTCGACAGGATGATGCTGATGATGAGCCAGGAGATGACGACGGCGTAGCCGAGAAAGACATGCAGGATCTGCACCGCGGTGAAATAGATCTGCTTGATCACCACGTCGAAGGTGGCGCGGTTCCAGGTCGCGCGGTCCAGAAGCAGCAGCGCCGCCCGCGCCAGGAAGGCGACCATGGCATAGGCGACCGTGAACCAGCCGACGAGCTTGGCGCCGAGCGACTCGATGCGGGCGGCGAGAAAGTTCATCACGGCATATTAACGCGATCATGCGGCAGCCGCAGCGCGATGCTCGCAAAGGCCGGGGCGAGCTTGCGCCGGCGCGTGACAGGCCATACAGTTTTGCCCGAAGGAGGATACGCAGGATGAAAAAGGCGTTGATTTCGGCTGCCGTGCTTGTGCTGTGCGCTGCCGCGCCGGCGTGGGCGGCTTCCGGCACCGTGTTGCGGGCGGAGAAGCTCTACAGCCAGCCCGCTGCGACGTCCAAGGTGGCAGCCAGCGTGGCGAAAGGGAGCCGCGTCGAGATTCTCGCCAAGCAGGGTGGCTGGTTGCGGGTGAAATCCGGCAGTTCGACCGGCTGGATTCGCCTGCTGTCGGTACGAGCCGGTGACGGGGGCTTGGGCGGGACCGGGGTACGGGACGTCGTCGGCGCCGCCACCACGCGATCCGACCCCAGTCGGGTGGTCGCGGTGGCAGGCCTGCGCGGCCTGGGCGAAGAGGATCTGAAGGGCGCGCAATTCAACGGCGCGGAGCTGGCGCGCATGGAAGGGCAAAACGTGAGTGCGTCGCAGGCGAGAAGCTTCGCTGCGCAATCCGGTCTCGCCGCCACCCGTGTCTCCGATCTGCCCCGGCCGCAGGCGCAGCGGCCGGCATCGGCGTGGGAAGGCAACTGATGCACGCCGGGTTGGGGACGTTGGCGAACCGGCGATGGGTGCGATGAAGGCGCGGCCGTCCGTGCTGGCAGCCGTGCTCGCCGTGTTGTTCGCGGGGTGCGGCGACAGGGCTGAAGACACGAGCACGTCCGCGCAGGCGCCGGCGTCCGTGCAGGCGGTACCCGGGGCGGAGCGCGACTCGCCAACCGCCGTGGCGGAGGCGCCGGCCACCGACGCGCCCACGCCGCATCCGGCCGAGCCCGAACCAGGCACACAAGCGCCCGTAGCCGCCGCGGATCCGGTTGCAGCCGATCCGGCCGTCGTGGCACCCGCGCGTCCGGCGGCGGACTCGCCGGCCCCTGCCGTGAAACCACCCGCGCCAGCACCGGAGCCGCCGGCGCCTTCGGCTCCATCCAGCGTCACAGCTTCCATGCCAGGCACGGTACTGAGGGCCGAGAAGCTTCACCGCGAACCGGCGGCCACATCGGCGGTAACGGGGGAACTCGCGCGGGGTGCGCGCGTCGAGATCCTCGCCCGGCAGTCCGGCTGGCTGCGGGTGAAGGCGGGCGCGCAGGATGGCTGGATTCGGCTGCTCTCGGTGCGTACCGGATCGGGCGGCGGGGGCGCGGCGGGCGTGGACGACATCGTCGGCGCCGCGACGACGCGGTCGGACCCCACGCGCGTCATCGCGGTCGCAGGCTTGCGCGGCCTCGACAGCGAAGACCTCAAGCAGGCTGAATTCAACGGCGAGGAACTTGCGCGCATGGAAGCGGGCAGCGTAAGCGCGGCGCAGGCATCGAGCTTCGCCAACCGGTCGGGACTCGCGGCAGTCCGCGTTCCCGACCTGCCGAAACCCCAGGCACGCTGAATTACACGGGAGAACGAAGGATGAAGATCAAGCTCACACTGGTAGCCGTCGCATTGGCGGCGCTCAGCGGCGCCGCCGCCGGTTTCGATCTCGGCAAGGCGCTCGAGGATCGCCTCAAGCAGGAACTGGAGAAGAAGCTGCCGCCCGCGCAGGCGCCGGCCGAGGCACCGCCCGCGGCGCCGGTTGACGCAGCCCCGCAGAAGGTCGAAACGACCCCGCCCAAGGTCGATGCCCGCCAATTGGGCGCGACGCTGCTGACCGGTTACTCGGTGGAAGAAGAGGTCCGGATCGGCCGGCAGGTCGCGGGGAACATGCTCGGCGCCGTGCCGCTCGTGCGCGACGACAAGCTGCAGAACTACGTCAACCTGGTTGGCAACTGGGTCGCGCAGCAGAGTGGCCGCAAAGACATCACCTGGCACTTCGGCGTGCTCGACACCGAGTCCATCAACGCCTTCGCGGCGCCGGGCGGCTACGTATTCGTGACCAAAGGCCTTTACCGGCGTCTCGGCAGCGAAGCCGAGCTGGCCGGTGTCCTCGCCCACGAGATCGCGCACGTCACCCAGAAGCATCACCTCAAGGTGTTGCGGCAGTCCAGCCTGATCGGCGCGCTGGGCCAGGCGGCAAGCCGGAAGGCGAGGGACAGCGACCAGGTCGTGCAGAACCTGATCGGCAACGGCGCCGAGATCATGGCGCGCGGACTCGACAAGAGCGCGGAATACGAGGCCGACCGCATCGGCGTGGTTTACGCCGCGCGTTCGGGCTATGAGCCGTGGGGACTGCCGACCGTGCTGCAGGATCTGGCGGGCCTCCCCGCCAACGACAGCCGTACGGGTCTGCTGTTCAAGACGCATCCGCATCCCGCAGATCGCCTGGCAGCGCTGGGCGATGCGGTGGGAGGGCGTCTCGACAGCGTCCGCGGCAAGGATGTGGCGGATCGTTTCTATCGCATCAAGTGAGACGCACCGCCGTCCGGCTCGCGCAGGCGGCGCTGTCCGCGCTTTTCGTGCTGCTGATCGCGGCGCACGTCGGCGGGGCGCTGACGATCGCTTCGCTGCAGCGCGCCGAGGCCTGGCTGCATGATGCCTGGCTGAGACATACCGCGCCGTCCGGCGCCGACGATCGGGTGGCGATCGTCGACATCGACGAGGCCAGCCTGCAAACCGTGGGGCGCTGGCCTTGGAATCGCGACGTCATGACCGCCCTGATCGAACAGCTGTTCGACCGCTATGGTGTCGCGGCGGTCGGTTTCGACGTCGTCTTTGCGGAGCCCGACACCAGTTCGGGATTGGCCAGCCTCACCCGGCTCGCGGAGGGCGAACTCGCGGGCAACCGCGCATTCCAGGCTGCGTTCGGTGGGCTCGCGCCGCAGCTCGACTACGACGCGCGCTTCGGGCGGGCGCTCGCGGAGCGCCCGGTTTCGTTGGGCTACTACTTCATCCCCGCCGGTTACGGCGACGCCCGCACGGGCATGCTGCCGCCGCCGTCCCTCGCGGACGCGGCGTTCGCGCCCCTGCATCCCGGCACGCCGGCGACGGGCTACGGCGCGAATCTGGCCCGTTTCCAGCAAGTGGCGCAAGGCGCGGGATTCTTCAACATGCGGGCCGACGCCGACGGCACCGCGCGCCGGATGGATCTCGTCAGCCTTTTCGATGGCGGTTATTACCTCGCGCTGTCGGCCGCCACCTTGCGGGTGGCGTTCGGCGGCGAACCCGTCGTCGCGGGTGCCGAGCGGCGCGTCGCTCCCGGGCGAGAGTATGTGACGCCGTGGATCGAGGTCGGCGGTATCCGCGTGCCTCTGAGTGCGGACGGGACCGTGGACGTGCCCTACCGGGCGGGCGCGCCGTTTCCGTACATTCCGGCCGCCGAGGTGCTCGCCGGGCGCGCAGCTCCCGAACAGCTCGAGAACCGCATCGTGCTGATCGGCTCGACGGCGCCAGGGCTCGCGGATCTGCGCGTCACGCCGTTTTCGAACACGTTTCCGGGCGTGGAGATCCACGCTCATCTCATCACCGGCATGCTCGACGGTACGACGCGCATCGTACCGCCCTGGGCGGACGACGCACGCCTGGCCGCCGTGCTGGTGCTGGGCGCGGTGCTGGGCTTCGTGCTGCTGCGCTTCGGGCCGGCGCTGGGGCTGGCGACGACGCTCGGGCTGCTGGCATTGCTGCTCGCGGCGTACGCCGCCGCGTGGTCGCGATTCCGGGTCGTGCCGATGGCGGCGCCGATGGTCACGGTGTTTGGCCTCTACGTGCTCAACACAGGGTACGGTTTCTTCACGGCGACGCGCAGCAAGCGCCAGATCACGAAGCTGTTCGGCCAGTACGTGCCTCCCGAACTCGCTGCGGAGATGAGCCGCGATCCGACGCACTACACGATGGAAGGACAGTCGCGCGAGATGACGGTGCTGTTCTCCGACATCCGCGGCTTCACCAACTTCTCGGAGCGCTTGCCGCCGACTGAGCTCGCCGAGGTGCTGAACGCCTACCTGTCCGCGATGACGCGCATCGTGCAGCAACACCAGGGTACGATCGACAAGTACATCGGCGATGCGATCATGGCGTTCTGGAACGCGCCGGTCGATCTCGCCGACCATGCCAGCCGCGCGGTGGCGACGGCGCTGGGGATGCAGGCCGCGCTGGGTCGGCTCAACGAGGACTTCGCCGAGCGCGGCTGGCCGGAAGTGAAGATCGGCGTGGGCGTGAATACCGGACGCATGAGCGTGGGCAACATGGGTTCCGAGTTCCGCATGGCGTACACGGTGATGGGCGACGCGGTGAACCTCGGATCGCGCCTCGAGGGCATCACCAAGCAGTATGCGGTCGGCATCCTTGCGACCCAGCCGACGGTCGACGCGGACCCGGTGCATGCCTTCATGAAAGTCGACGTGGTGCGCGTCAAGGGCAAGGAGACCCCGGTCGCCATCTACGAACCGCTCGGACCGAAGGACGGCCTGAGCGAGGCGGTGCGCGCCGAGGCTGCAGATTTCGAGGCTGCGTTCGCCGCCTACCAGGCCCAGCAATGGGACGCCGCCGAGGCCACGCTTGCCGGGCTCAACGTCCGTGCGCCCCGCGCGCTGTACGATATCTACCTCGCGCGGATCGCACACTATCGCACCGAGCCCCCGCCGGCCGGCTGGGACGGCGTGTACACCTATACGACGAAATAGATCATGAAACTCACGGTACTGGGCTGCAGCGGCGGCATCGGAAGCGGCCGCCACACCACGAGCCTCCTGGTCGACGACGACGTGCTGATCGATGCCGGCAGCGGGGTCACGACGCTCGGCCTCGACCAGCTGTCCCGAATCGATCATGTTTTCCTCACCCACGCCCACCTGGACCACGTACTAGGCCTGCCCTTGATGCTCGACAGCGTGGGCGACCTGCGCGCCGCGCCGCTGACGGTCCATGCGCTGCCCGAGGTGCTGGACGTACTCTCCACCCATCTCTTCAACTGGAAGCTGTGGCCGGATTTTCGGCGCATTCCCGATGCCGCGGCGCCATGGTTGCGTTTCGAGCCGCTCGATTTCGGTGACTCGCTTGCGCTGGCTGGCCGCACGTTCCGGCCGCTCCCCGTCGAGCATGTGGTGCCGGCGTGTGGGCTGCACCTGGCGACCGACGCGGGCAGTCTGGCCTTCAGCGGCGACACTACGCACAGTGCGGCGTTCGTCGCGGCGCTCAACTCAATTCTCGACCTGCGCCATCTCATCGTCGAGGCCTCGTTCGAGAACGAGCTTGCCCACGTCGCGCAGGTTTCCAAGCATCACTGGCCGGGTTCGCTGGCGGCCGAACTCGATCTGCTGCGAGTGGAGCCGATCGTGTGGATCACGCATCTGAAGCCCGGCAACGAGGCCGCGATCATGGATGAATTGCGCGAGGCAGCGCCCGGGTGGAATCTGGAGCCCCTCGTGCAGGGGCAGGTGATCGAGCTCTAGGAGTGCGGAGCCGGCAGCGCGAAGTTCGCCAGCCGGGCTTCGAAGCCCAGTGCGTCCAGCGTATCGTAGGCCTCCCGGCTGAACAGCGTGAGTGCACCGGCCATCTCGCTCCAGCCGTAGCCGCGGCTTTCGGGGTCCAGACTCGCGTGATCCTGCGGCACGCGCGCGACGAGGTGGAGCTCGTTCTTGCCGTAGACGAGGTTGTAGGGGGTGTTCGGGCCGTGCAGGCGGTCGATTTCCAGCCATGCGTCGACGGGATCGGTGAAGCGCCGGCAAGGAAGCGGGTACGGGATTGCGCCGCCGTTGTGCGTGAACCGTGCATCTCGCACCGGCAGCGGTTCGGCTTCGATGAAACTCTGGAAATGATGGTGGTTGACCGAGGCGCCGGCTCCGGTGCTGTTGTAGCCGAGACATAGGCCCGCATCGGACGCGCCGCACACCTCCCAGGCCCAGCTGTGCAGTTCGGGGGTGAGCATCTGCGGCATCTGTCGCTCGGGGTCGGGCACGAGCAGACCATGCAGGTGGGCGAAAGGAAACTTGTTGTAGAGCAGGCGTGCGCGCCTACCCATCAATTCGCCCTCCCAGAACACTTCCCGAGCGAGAAAAGGCAGGTTGAAATGAAAGCCCGCGGGATTGAAGGGACGCAGCAGATCCTGGAACGGCTGCTTGCTGGCGCGCGGCGGGCGGAGCGCACGGATCGGATTGAATGCCATGAGCCACGAGCCGGCACGGCGATGCTCCAGCCTTGCGAGATCAGCAAGGCCGATCAGGTTCAGCTTCAGGAACACCATCACGTCATCGTCCGGCTCGGCGAGCGCCTGCCCACGCCGCAGGGTGGTGGCGAGCGAAGCGGCGAGTTCCTCGTGGCGCGCCTCAAGCGCGGGAGCAAGGCGTGTCCACAGTGCGGGCTCGTAGGTCGCGTTGGCGAGTACGAGGACGTACACGCCCAAGCCACGATGCGCTTCCAGCATGTTGGCCAGCCCATCGGCGAAGGCGCGTTCAAGCGAGGCGGCGGAGGCGAACGGATGGGTCGGGAAGGGCATGTGATCGGAATCCGATGGGTCCGTGCCGGGCGAGCCGTTCAACGCGGACGCACCGACCGGAAGGGCACTACCGGGTGGGGACAAGTTAGCGTGCCGGGCCGCGTGGCGCCGCCGGAAAGCGGGGAATCACAGCTCGCCGTTCGCGCCGGCCCGCATCACGTCGTCCAGCTTTTCACGGATCTCCATCGCGCCCTTGCGCAGTTCCGGCGTGATGCCGAGGTGTTTGCCCGCGAGGTCGAGCCACATGACGTCCCAGTCCATCGTGAGCAGCCAGACGTTCTTGTCGGCGTCTTCCATGACCGCGATGCGGCAGGGGAGGAACACCACCATTTCGGGAATCACTTTCAGCAGGTCACGCGCGACCGCGATGTCGCAGAAGCTGAACACTTCCACCCGCGGCGCATCGGGGTCGTTGAGCGCGGCCCGGAATTCCTTCCAGAGGGGGTTCGTGCCGACGTGCTTCAGGTTGACCTGGTTGGCGCGCAGCATCATCGACTGCACGGCCTCGTCGAAGCTGACGCCGGCCTTGGCCTGGTACTTGACCGCAAAATGGTTCATCGCTTCGCGGGCGTCCATCTGCATGACCCCCGCCATCGCCGGCGTCGTTTCCTCCCACCAGCGCTTGCGCTCTTCCGGCGACAGGATGCGGTTCATCTGGTAGTCGCGATACGGCGGCGGCAGGCCCTCCTGGACCAGGATCGGTCCGTAGGGCGTGGGCGTGACGCCGATCCAGCCCTGGGGTGCGGCTTCCTCGGGAGTCGGAGCGGGGGGCGTGGCGGCAAATGCCGACAGGCTGAAAAAACATGCGAGAGTAATCCAAAGCGTTCGCATCATCGTGTCTCCTGGGCGATCGTGGGTCCATCCTACGCAGGCCGCGCCGCCTGCGTCAATTCGGGCGCCGGCGCGCCGTGGACGATGTCTTCGAGCCGCGCCAGCTCCGCGGCCGCCGCGTCGAAATCGCCCGCTTCCACCCGCGTTTCGATGCGTGCCGCGCCCTCCCGGACCGCCTCGGCCATCACGCTGGCGGCCGCGCCTTTCAGCGCGTGAGCCTCCTTGCGGCAGGTCTCCGCCTGGCGCTCCCGGATCGCGGTCTTCAGCGCCGCCAGGCTCGCCTCGGTCGTGCTCATGAAAACGGCTTCCAGCTCGCGCACGAGCTGCGGGTTGCCGGGGTAGCGGGCGTGTAGCGCCGGCAGGTCCAGGAGCGGGCCGGGCGACGCCGCGGGCGATGGCAGCCATCGCGTCAGGGTCGCGCCCAATGCCGCTTCGGTGTAGGGCTTGCTCAGATAGTCGTTGGCACCGGCGGCCAGACAGGCCTCGCGAAAGCCGGGGCTGACGTTGGCCGTGAGCGCGACGACGGGGACGTCGCGAACCGGTCCGGCAAGCCGGCGGATTCGCCGCGTGGTTTCGAGGCCATCCATTTCCGGCATCTGCCAGTCCATCAGCACCAGATCGAAATCGCTGGCCACCAGCGCGTCCAGCGCTTCTTCGCCGCTTGCGGCAAGGGCGTATTGCAGGCCTGCTTCCCGTAGCTGGTGAGACAGCACGCGCTGGTTCACGGGGTGATCCTCCACTACCAGTACGCGCCCTTGGAGCCGGATCGTGGGTGGCGCGGCCGGCTCGGTGAGCGGCAGCGTGCTCATCGGCAAGCGGAGCGATAGCGTGAACGTGCTGCCGCGGCCGGGTTCGCTCTCGACCGTGAGCTCGCCACCCATCAGGTCGGCCAGCTGTCGGCTGACTGTGAGTCCGAGGCCGGTGCCGCCATAGCGGCGGGTCGTCGACGAATCCGCCTGCGAAAAAGCCTGGAACAGGCGGGACAGGGTTTCCGCGTCCATGCCCACGCCGCTGTCACGGATCTGGAACTCGCAGCCGACGCCATCCGGATCTGGCGTAAAGCGCGCCTGCAACACGACTTCGCCCTGGTCGGTGAACTTGATCGCGTTGTCGACGAGGTTGAGCAGGATCTGCCGAATCCGCGTGGGATCGCCAAGGAGTGCCGACGGCGCATCGTCCAGCGACAGGCTCAGCTTCAGGTTCTTTTCCAGCGCGCGCGGCTGGAACAAGGCCGCGACGCCGCGCAGCAGATCCGCCGGCGAGAAGGCCACCTGCTCGATCTGCAGCTTGCCGGCCTCGATCTTCGAGAAATCGAGGATGTCGTTGATGATGGTCAACAGGTTTTCGGCTGAATTCCTGAGGGTGGAAGCGTATTCACGCTGCTGCCCGTCGAGCGGCGTCTTCAGCAGCAGACCGCTCATGCCCAGGATGCCGTGCAGGGGCGTACGGATCTCGTGGCTGACGTTGGCGACGAATTCCGACTTGGCGCGCGCCATCTGCAGGGCGGCCTCGCGGGCCGCCTCCTTGGCCGCCTCCGCCGCCCGGCGCGCCGAGACGTCGCGCATGATCGCCTGGATCACCGGCTTGCCTTCCAGTTCCATCGCATGCAGCGCGATTTCCGCCGAGAATACCGAACCATCCCCGCGCAGGCCCTGCCAGTCCATCACGGCGTGTCCTTCGGTCCGTGCGCGGCGGATCGTCGTGCTTGCGTGATCGTACGCCGTCGCGCCGTTCGCCTGGATCGGCGTGCCGAGCTGGGATATGGGCGTGCGCAGGAAGGTGTCGACCGAATCCAGGCCGAAGAGCGTGAGCGTGGCGGGGTTGCAGTCGGTGAAACCGCTGTCGTCGAGGATGACGACCGCATCCGAGTTGGTTTCGAACAAGGTCTGGAATTTCTTTTTCTCGGTGTCGAGCTGGCGCGTCTGGTTCAGCATCCGGCGGCTTACCAGCACCGCCACGAGCGTTGCCAGCAGCGTCGCGAGGATGCCGAGCACCAGCATCAGGTTGCGCGTTGCCTGGTAGGCCGCGTAGGTCTCGCCGAGCGCGGCCTCGTTGGCCTGACGCTGCAGTTCGTTCATGTTGTCGAGCGCCGAGGCGAGCCGGTTCTGCAAGGGGATGGCCTCCTCCTGCAGCATGGTGAGCGCGCCGTAGTTGTTCTGGTCGAGCGCGGCCTCGATCACGCCGAACATCACCGGCTGGTTGAGCGCCGTGATGGCATCGAGCTCGTCCATCAGCAGCTTCTCGTCCATGGTGCGGAGCAGGTCGGCCAGCCGGGCGCGATCCTTCGCGTAGCGCTCCCCGTACTCCTGGAACTGCATGAAGAGCGCGTCCTTCTCCCAGGGATCGATGGACACCACGATGTTGTGTACCAGCATCTGCCGGTCGCGGATCGAGTTGCGCATCTGCGAGGCGAGGCGGGTCTTGACGTTGTTCACCGTCACGACGTTCGCGAGCTCGGAGTTGAGCGTCGACATCTGGGTGACGCCGAGCGCGATGACGGCCAGCATCAGAAGCAGTGCAAACGCGAACCCGAGGCCGACGTTGAACAGCAGGCCCGGCAGCGGATGTGCGGGCGCCGATGCCGGAAGGCCGGTCCTCGCATCGGGCGGCGGGACGGGCTGGGCCATGGCGGCTATTCGCGCCGGAACGCGACGACGTGGTCGGCCGCCAATTTGATGCCGATCTTCTCGCCGATCGCGTGGTCGTGATGGGAAGGCACTAGCGAGAGCGCGTGCTGGCCGCTCGGAAGCTTCAGCGTATAGAGGAATTGCGCGCCGCGGAACGCCTTGTTCTCGACCTCGGCGAGCAGGGGGCTGTCGTCGTCGTGGATGATGTCGTCCGGGCGCAGCAGCACGTCGACCTTGCAGTCGCGCACGCAAGCATCGCAGCCGTAGGCGGCGCAGTCCACGGGGATGTGACCGTCCAGGACGCCAAGCTCGATTTGGACCTGACTGTCGTTGATGACCTCGCCGACGAGCAGTGCTCCCTGCCCGACGAAATCGGCGACGAAGCGGTTGATGGGCTCGTGGTAGACGTTGTACGGCGTATCCCATTGCTGGATGCGCCCTTGGTGCATCACGCCCACCCAGTCGGCGAGCGCGAACGCCTCGTGCTGATCGTGGGTGACGATGAGCGCGGTGGTCGCCTCGCGCCGGAGGATGTCGCGCACCTCGATCGAAAGGCGTTCGCGCAGTTCGACGTCGAGGTTGGAAAAGGGCTCGTCCATCAGGATCAGCCTCGGGCGCGGCGCCAGCGCGCGCGCCAGCGCCACGCGCTGCTGCTGGCCGCCGGAGAGCTGGTGCGGATGCTGGTCGGCATGGGCGGCAAGCCCGACCAGCTCGAGCAGCTCGGCGATGCGTTGCGCGCGCGCCGACCGCGTCGCGTCGCGCAATCCGAAGCCGACGTTGTCCGCCACGGTCAGATGAGGAAACAGGGCATAGTCCTGGAACACCATGCCGATGCGGCGCTTCTCCGCGGGCAGGGTCCAGCCGGGCCGGCTGACCACTTCGCCGCCGATACGGATCTCGCCGGCCTGGATCGGCTCGAAGCCGGAAACACAGCGCAGCGCGGTGGTCTTGCCGCAGCCGGAAGGCCCGAGCAGACAGCCGATCGTGCCCTGCGGAAGGGTGAACGACAGGTTAGTTATGATCTGCCGGGAACCGTAGGACTGGGAAACGGAATCGAGAATCAGTTCGGCCATGAGCTCAGTGCTCCGCGCGCGCGCCGCGCCACGTCAGGAGGATGATGGGGATGATACCGGCGATGACGATCGCGAGCGACGGCAGGGCGGCGCGCTCCCACTCGCCCTCCGCCGTCATCTCGAACACGCGGACCGCGAGCGTGTCCCAGCCGAAGGGGCGGGTCATCAGGGTGATGGGCATCTCCTTCATGATGTCGACGAAGGCGAGCGTCGCGGCAGTCAGCAGGCTTGCGCGCAGCATCGGGAGATGCACGCGCCGCAGCAGCTCGACGGTGCCGGTGCCGAGGTTTTTCGCGGCCTCGTCGATGTTGCGCGTGACGCGGTTCAGGCCGCTGTCGATCGGTCCGAACGCCACCGCGAGAAAACGGACGAGGTAGGCGAGCAGCATCACCAGCAGCGTGCCCTTGAGGATTTCCGTGCCCTCGAAGCCGAACCACGCCTGCCCGATCGAGATCAACTGGTTGTCGAGCGCGGCCACGGGGATGAAGAGGCCGACGGCGAGCACGGCGCCGGGAAACGCATAGCCGAGCGTCGCGACGCGCTGCGCCCAAAGCATGAGGGCGCCGGGACGCTGCCGCCCCGCGTAGGCGAGCAGCAGCGCCACCATGACCGCAATCAGCGCGCCGAGCCCGGCCAGCAGCAGGGAGTGCCAGACGAACTCCCAATAACGCATGTCGAGGTCGGTGGCGACGACGTCCCGCGCCCACAGTGCGAGCTGCGCCACCGGAATCAGGAAGGCGATCGCGAGTACCGTACCCGCGTAAGTGAACGCCATCAGCGCGAGGCCGGGCGACAGCCGGATGCGGCGCGACGCCGACCCGCGCCCCACCGCGGCGTAGCGCATCCGCATCCGCGAGCGCTGCTCGAACACGACGACGACCATCACGAAGAGGATCAGGATCGAGGCGAGCTGCGCGGCCGCAGGCAGGGAGAACAGGCTGTACCAGGCCTTGTAGATCGCGGTGGTGAAGGTGTCGTAGTTGAAGACCGCCATGGTGCCGAAGTCGGCGAGCGTCTCCATCAGTGCGAGCATGAGTCCGGCCGCGATCCACGGCCGCGCCATCGGCAGCGCCACGCGGAAGAACCCCTGGGTACGCGAGAGCCCGAGTGATTGCGCCGCCTCCAGCGCCGTCGCGCCCTGGGTGGCGAAGGCGTTCTTCGCGATCAGATAAACGTAGGGGTAGAGCGCAAGCGTCATTACTAGGATGACGCCGCCGCGCGACCGGATCTCGGGCAGCCCGGTGATGCCCCAGCCTTCGCGCAGCCAGGTCTGCAGCGGGCCGGTGAAATCGAGCAGGCCGATCGCGACGAAAGCGGTGACGTAGGCCGGAAGCGCCAGCGGCAGGAGCAGCGCCCAATCGAATATGCGCCGTCCCGGAAATTCGTACATCGCGGTCAGCCACGCCAGCGAGACGCCGAGCACGCTGACGCCGAGGCCGACGCCCGCCACCAGCCACAGCGTGTTGCCGACCAGTTCCGGCAGGACGAATTCGGTGAGGTGCGCGAGGACGTCGCCCTCGGTCTGCATGAACGACGAGAAGGTGACGACCACCGGAACGAGCACCAGCGCCGCGACCGCGAGCGCGAACGGCAGCCAGCCGCTCGGGCGGGCGGGAGGCAAAACAAAAACGCCCGGAGTGGGCGTTTTTGCGGAAACGGCGAGTTCGTCAGGCAAAACGGATATTTCTTACTTGTAACCGGCGCGATCCATCAATTTTACGGCCTTGGCCTGCAGGCGGCCAGCTTCCTGCACGTTGACGAGGTTCTGCTTGAAGTTGCCCCAGGCAGCAACCTTGGCGTCCGGCTTCACCTTCGGGTTGACGGGATACTCCAGGTTGACGTCGGCGAAGAGGTTCTGGGCGCGGTCCGACGACAGCCATTCGATCAGCTTCTGGGCGCCCGCGGGGTTCTTGGCGTGACGGGTGACGCCGGCACCGGAGACGTTCACGTGAACGCCGGCCGTCTCCCCTTGCAGCGTCTGGTTGGGCCAGAAGATCGCCAGCGGCAGGTTCGGCTTCTTTTCCATCAGGCGGCCGAAGTAATAGGTGTTGACGATGGTGGCGTCGCACTGCCCCGCGGCGACGGCCTCCATCGCCTTCGTGTCGTCGGGGAAGGGCGAGGTCGCGAGATTGGCGACCCAGCCGCGCACGGTGGCTACGGCGCGCTCTTCACCGTATTCGCGGATCATCATCGCGACCAGGCTCTGGTTGTAGACCTTCTTGGAGGTGCGCAGGCAGAGCCGCTTCTTCCACTTGGGGTCGGCCAGATCCTCGTAGGTCGACAGCTCGCCGGGCCGCACCCGGGCCGTGTTGTACACGATCGTGCGAGCGCGCACCGAAAGGCCGAACCACTCGTTGCCCGGGTCGCGCAGATGGCCGGGCACGTTGGTTTCCAGCGCCTTCGAACGGATCGGGCGCAACAGGCCTTCCCGCGCGGCCTGCCACAGGTTGCCGGCGTCGACCGTCAGGAAAACGTCGGCGGGCGTGTTCTTGCCCTCGGCCTTGAGACGCGCCATCAGAGGACCTTCCTTGTCCGTGATGAACTTGATCTGCACCCCGGTATCGCGCGTGTAGGCATCGAACAGGGGCTTGATGAGTTGTTCGTTGCGTGCGGAATACACGACGACCTGCTCGGCCAGGGCCGGGAGGGCGGTCGCGGCAAGGCTCAGGCCCGCAAGCAATCGGATCAGGGTGCGCTTCATCGAAAAGTCCTCGGAAAGTTGATGGCGCGAATGCTACAGGTAATGAGAACGATTATCAATAACTTCTTGTCATTCCCCGTATTCGGCCGCATCGACTTGCCGAAACTCGATCCGCGTGCGTAGCTCGCCCTCGAACAGGGCGTCGAGCCGGATCGCACCGGGCTCCTGGGCGACGCTCAGCCCCGGCTGCGCGCGTGGGCTGATGTCGGACACCTTCAGCAGTTCCGGCGGATAGATGATGTCGAGCGTGACCCGCATCGGGTAGTAGCCATCGAGGAAGCGCCGCATGTACGGGCCGTTGAGCAGCGCGAAGACGCCGTCGCCGGCCTTGCGCAGGGCACGGGTTTCAGCGGAAAGACAGAGGCGCGCACCCGGCGTGATCTGCGCCAGCTGGACGCTGGCGCCTTCGACCCACGCGGCGCCGATGCCGTGTGCGGCGTCGACCCGGAGCGCGCGGACGTAGCCGTCACGAAATGTGATCTGCGCGCGCGGCACGGCATCGAGGTTGTCGTGGCACTGAGTGAGCGTGACCCAGCGCCCGGAGAGGCTTTCGGGGCTGATCCGGATCCGGTTCTGATGGTGGTGGGCGGCCTTGGCGGGAGGAGCTGCGAGGAACTGCAGCGATCCTTCGTTGACGGTGGCGGCGCCGTCGAATGCCGCGTCGTCCGTTGCGCCGAATGCGGGGCCGCTGCCCAGACCCAGGAGCAGCGTCAACAGAATCCAGCGCAGGCGTGCCGTGGCCCGGTTCGGGAGCGGTGGTGCGTCATCGTTCCGGCTCTGCATTCGGTTGCCATTCGGACGCTGCGGCGTTTGCAGCGAGCGCCACTTCGGATACGACGCGGCGTGCGCCGTCGAAGCGCGTGCGCCAGTAGCGGGTGTCGAGGCTGGAGACCACGACCGAACCGGTGCGGCTGCTCGAGGCGTGGACGAAACGGCCTTCACCCAGGTAGATGCCGACATGGGAAAATGCGCGATTGAGTGTGTTGAAGAAGACCAGGTCGCCCGGGCGAAGTTCTTCTCTAGCCAGCGGTTGCGCCATCTCGCTGATCGCGAGACTGTCGCGCGGCAGGATTACTCCGGCGGCTTCACGGAACACGTGGCCGACGAAACCGCTGCAGTCGAGCCCCGTTTCCGGCGAGATTCCGCCGAGGCGATAGGGGCTGCCGACGAGACTGACGGCGTACATGGGAACCTCGTCCGCCACCGGGTTCGCATGAGCGGTTGCCGCGAACAGCAGGAAGGTGGCCAGAAAGAGGTGCCGGAAGGGCTTCATGGAGAATCGATCTGCTCTATAGTTTCAAGTGGTAACGGCCAATCGCAATGCATCTTGATTTCGAGGAACGCGGAATGAACGAAGAAGCAACATCGGGCCCGACCGAGGCCAGTGTCCCAGACGAAGCGCCGTTGATGCAACTGGAGGCGGCCGCCGAGGCTGCAGCCGACTCGCCCGACCTGCGCGAGCGCGTGCGCGAACTGACCGCAAAGGCGCTCCAGGACGGGAGCCTCTCCTTCAGCGAACTGGGGGGGATCGTGAGCGCGATCGCTTCGGGCGTGGGCAGCGGCCTCGCCTCGCGAGGCGTCGAAATGAAGGACGGGCTCAAGCAGGCGGTGTCCGGGCTCGACGAGGCGGTCGGGAGCGCCGCGCAGGCGGCGTCCTACACACTGCAGGAGGCGGTGGCTCACGGCAAGGCCTACAAGGACAACGAGCTCAAGGCGAAACTGGAGCAGCTGCGGGATCTCGAATCACAGATCGTCGACACGCTCAAGCAGACGGCGCGCGAATCCGGCGGCAAGCTGAAGGAAGAACTCGAGAGCCTGAGCGAGCACCTGAAGAACAGCGGCACGCGAACCGGCAGCCAGGTGCGCGAGGCGTTGCAGCAGCTTGCCGGCGGCGTCAAGGCGACCGGCGCGGCCGGACGTGCGGGGCTCGCCGAGTCGGCCGGCACCGCGGGCGAGCGCCTGTCCCAGGTGGCAAGCGGCATCCTCGCTGCCTTGTCCGAATCCCTCAAGCGGCAGAGCGAACGCCTCGGCTCCTGACCGTGTTCTCCCCACCCTCGGCGACTGCCGGGGGTGGGCGGCGTGCGTCCTGCCTCGATCTGCGGTCGATGCAGCCCGCGTATCGCAGGCCGACGTGGGGGAGTCTTGACCGCTTTAGCCCCCACGAATTCAGTGCCGCTTGCGGGTACGGTGGATTCATTGTCGCTTCCGCGGTTTACGAATCCAGCGCGTCCCTTGCGGGTACTGCGGAGTCGTTGCCGCTTCAGCGACTTACGAATCCGGCGTGCCCCTTGCGGGTACTGCGGAGTCGTTGTCGCTTCAGCGACTTACGAATCCGGCGTGCCCCTTGCGGGTACTGCGGAGTCGTTGTCGCTTCAGCGACTTACGAATCCGGCGTGCCCCTTGCGGGTAAACTCTCGCCATGACTGATTCCAACAGCTGACAGCGATGCTCAGGGAAACCATTTCGGTCGTGCGTGACTTGCCGCGCCTGCACGAGATCGCGGCGGTGCTGATCCGCTACGGTTGGGGCGACATGGTGCGCATGATCGGCATCGGCGGCATTCTCGAAAAAGCCGGCCGCGTGCTGCATTGGCAGAGCGCCAGCGAGATCGGGCAGCTCGATGCGTCGATCCGCATCCGGCGGGCGATGGAGGAACTCGGACCGACCTTCGTCAAGCTCGGCCAGGTGATGTCGACGCGGGTGGACATGTTTCCGCCGCAGTGGATCGCGGAGTTCGAGAAGCTGCATAACCAGGTGCCGGCGGTTTCCTATGCGGATCTGCATCCCTGGCTCGTCGAGGGCATCGGCGGGGATCCGGCCGAACTGTTTGCCGAGTTCGATCCGCTGCCGCTCGCGGCGGCGTCGATCGCGCAGGTGCATCGCGCCACGCTCAAGGACGGCACGCGGGTCGTTGTCAAAGTGCGCCGCCCCGGCATCGAACAGGCGGTACGGGCCGATCTGCGCATCCTCATGCACGCCGCCAGATTGCTGGAAAGCGAGGTGCCGGATTTCCGGCGCTACGATCCGGTGCACATGGTTTCGCAGTTCGGGCGTTCATTGAACCGCGAACTCGATCTCGCCAAGGAAGCCCGCAACATCGACCAGTTCGCGCTCAACTTCGCGGATGATCCGCTGGTGAAGATTCCCCGCGTGTACTGGGAGTTCACCAGCGAGCGTGTCAACGTCCAGGACGAGATCGTGGGCATCGCCGGCGTGGATCACGATCGCCTGCACGCGGCAGGGCTCGATCCGCGCATGCTTGCGGCGAGAGGTGCCGACACCGTACTGCGCATGGTGCTGGAGCACGGCTATTTCCATGCCGACCCACACCCCGGCAACGTGCTGTTCCTGTCCGACAACCGGATCGGCATGATCGATTTCGGCATGGTCGGCATCCTGACCGACCGGCGCCGCAACGAGATCGTCGATCTGCTGCATGCGCTGATCCGCAAGGACGAGCAGGGCCTGCTCCAGGTGCTGCTCGACTGGAGCGGAGACTCGGTCGCCGACGAAAATCGGCTCGCGTACGACGTGGCCGAACTGCTGCAGAGCTACGACAATCTGCAGCTCAAGGACGTGAAGATCGGTGCGCTGCTGGACGACATCACCGCGATGATGCGCGACAACGACCTGGTGCTCCCGGCGGACCTCACGCTGTTGTTCAAGACGCTGATCACGCTGGAGGGACTCGGGCAGCAACTCGATCCCGAATTCCATATGGTCGACCACGTGACGCCATTCGTGGAGCATGTCATCCGGCAGCGCTTCACGCCGCAGGCGCTATGGGCGCGCGGCCGCAAGAGCATGCGCGAGACGCTGGAAGTGCTCGCCGATCTGCCGCGCGACCTGCGCCGCCTGCTGCAGGATGCGCGGCGCGGGCGGGTGAAGGTCGATCTCGATCTGAAACGGCTCGACGATTTCGGCCATCAGCTGGATCGGGCGAGCAATCGCTTGACGATGGGCATATTGACGGCCTCGCTCGTGGTCGGTTCGAGCATCATCATGACGGTGAAGGGTGGCCCCCAGCTGTTCGGCCTGCCGTTCTTCGGCCTGGTCGGGTTCCTGATCGCGTTCTTCAACAGCCTCTGGATCATTTTTTCGATCTGGCGCTCCGGCAAGCACTGAGTACCGGATTCAGCCTGCGCGCGCGATGCCGGCACGTGCTTCGCCGCCATGGAATTCCGGCGGCGACAGCCGGGCTGGCCGGCCGAGTAGATAGCCCTGCACGTGGGAGAAGCCCAGACTTTCCACGCGCCGCAGGACCCCTTCGTCCTCCACACCTTCCGCGACGAGCAAATAACCCGCATCGTGCATCATGTCGACGAAGTCGGTAACGATGCGGCCGGTGCGGTTTTTCTGGCTGAGCTTGCCCACCAGCGAGGTGTCGAACTTCACGACGTCCACCGGCAGATCGACGAGATAACGCAGCGGCGAATAGCCGGTGCCGAAATCGTCCATCGCGATGCGGAAGTTGAGCGAGCGCAGCAGGTCGAGATAGGTGCGCACCTCCTCCATCTGGGTGATGAGCGACGTCTCGGTGATTTCCAGCATCAGCGGGTGATGTGCGCTGTGGCGTGAAAATTCCAGCAGCTGCGAGATGACCTCGGGGCGGGAAATGCTCTGCGCGGACAGGTTGATCGACATTCCGCAGCCATGCGGTATCAGCATTGCGGCCAGATCCGCATCGGCCTGCTGGAGCACCGAAAGATCGAATTCCATTTCCAGGCGCCGGCTCGCGACGACGGGAAGGAACGCGCCCGGCATGATCAGATCGCCGTGATAGCGGATTCGCGCAAGCGCCTCGTAGTACACGACCTTGCGGCCGGGCAGCGCGTGGACGGGCTGGTAGTGGAGCTCGATCATGCCCGGAGCGGCGAGCGCCTGGAACACCGCGCTGGTCTCGCGGCTGGCAACCAGGGTCTGTGCACCGCGCTCGGTATCCTCGCCGTACAGCGCGATGCGGTTCCGCCCCGGCTGTTTGGCCGTGTACATGGCGATGTCGGCCTGCTTGGGCAGTTCGTCCACGCGGGCGTTCTCGGCGGCCGGCAAGTAGGCGATGCCGATGCTGACACCTACCGGTTCGCGTATTCCGAGGTCGGCGAAGTTGGCGGCCTCGAGGAGGCTCTGGCAGCGCTGCGCGATCTGCCTGGCCTGGGTCGAGGTGGCCTGCGACATGAAGACGGCGAACTCGTCGCCGCCCAGACGATAAAGGCGATCGTTGGCACGCAGCGCCATCACGATCGCATCGGCGATGATCGAGAGCACGCGGTCACCCTTGGCATGGCCATAGGTGTCGTTGATGGCCTTGAAGCGATCGCAGTCGAACAGCAGGAACGCGACGCCTTGCGGCGCGGCCTTCACGGTCTCCTGGAAGTGTGTCCAATCCTCATCGTAGGCGCGCCGGTTGTGGCAACCCGTGAGCGCATCCTGGCGCGCCTGCGACCGGAACTCCCGGTTCTGGTGCTCAAGCGAACCATGCAGTTCACGCAACTGGGCCTGGTACTCGTGAAGCGAGCGCCGGATGTTCTCCAGTTCCGCGATGCGCAGCGGCTGGGTACGGAGCCGTTCGCCTACATGTCCCTGCTGCATCGCGTCGATGTCGTCCGACAGCCGATGCAGCGGCCGCAGCAGAAGACGGCTGTAAACCAGCGACATCACGATCAGCGAGGCCAGCAGCAGCACGAAGAGGGCGAGCAGGGTGTGCGAGAGGATTTCCTGGAACCGGAGGCGGTCCGGATCGGGACGTACGCTGAAGCGGAGGTGGGTGAGGATGTCCGCCGTGGAGAGCGTCTCGCCTGGAGCGAGGACAAGGCTCAGCGCGTCGGGCTCGGTGAAGAAGAAACCTTGCTGCTTCTGCAGGGAGGCCATGAAGTCGGTCCGGATCAGGCCATACCCGAGTACACCCCGTTGCGGCGCGCCGCCCTGAACCGCGAACGCCTGGTAGAGGAGGATCTGCCCCGCCTCGTTGGCAAGCCAGCCCGCATCACGCAATGCGGCGTCGGGCAGCCGGGCCGGAAGGCCGTGCGCGGCGGATTTCGGCGCAAGCCGCGCGCCCGAGGCGTCGTACAGGGCCACGCGGGAGAGTTTGCTCGACAGCATGCCGCTCTCGTAGACGCGCTGATCGCGCCAGTAGGTGTGATATTCCGACATGACGAATTGCTGCCGTGTTTCGCCCCAGCTTGCCAGACTGGTGGCCTGCTCCTTGCCTTGAACCAGCAGCCGCTGAATGGCGGCATCGAGTTCGGCGCGCGCCGCGTTTCGGCTGTGTGCCGAGAGATCCTGCGTAACGGCACGCGTCTGGTACACGGCAAAGCCGGCGATCGCGCTCAGCAGGACCAGCAGCGCGATGACGAAGGCGAGCGCGATCTGCTTGATGGAGAGAGAACCGGGAACGCCCATCACCGCCCCCCCAACCGCTGCAGGAATCCGAGCACGTGATCGAGCAGTTCGAACTCATGCTCGCCGTCCATGAAGTGGTTGGCACCCTGAACGATTGCCACGGGTACCCGCATCCGCCGGAGCGATTTGATCCAGCCTCGTTCGAGGTGTTGGTCGGAATCACCCATGACGAGCTGCGTTGCGACCGGCACCGTTCTGAGGGCTGCCACCGTACGCGCCTGATCCCAGCGCAGGTACGAGAGCAGCGCCTGCGGCGTGGACAGATAGTTCTGGCAGAAGGACAGGCGCTGGGTGACGAGCGCGTGGTCGCCGCTCCGGATCTGGTGCTCGAGCCGTGCGATCAGCTCGGCGCGCGGAAGGTCGCCAATCTGGGCTTCAGTCAGGGATGTGGCAATGTAACCTTTGACGGCGGGATCGGGGCTGCGCGCCAGATAGGCGAGAAGCTGCATGCTGCCGAAGCTGTGGCCCACCAGTACGATCGACTGATGGCCGCGTGATTCCAGCCAGGTGATCCAGCCGGCGAGTTCGGCGACGTCGTCATCCAGGCTATGGGCGTGAACGGCCTCGCAGGCCAGGCTCGTCTCCCGGCCGGGAATGCCGAGGCTGAGGGTCGGCGAGAGCACCGTGTGGCCGGCCTCGTGCAGGCCGTGCGCGAGCGTCGCCACGGTCGCGAATGTGCGCGTCTGCAGAAAACCGTGCAGGAGCAGGACCGCGGGCTTGTCCGTCCCGGCGGCCAGGTACTCCGCGCTGGCGGGGATACCCGGACGCACCTCGATCTGGACGACCGCGGCACGGGCGGGGATGGAGGCCAGGGAGACGAGCAGACAGAGCAGGAAAGCGCGCATGGCGAAGCGAGTGGTGAGCCTCTGCAGATAACGGTTGCGATCTACGATAACTGAAGATTGTACGGGGGCGGCGGCCCGGCACCGAGTGTTAAACTGCGGATCGAATTCCAGTCGCCATGCCCGATCTCCAAACTATTTTCTCACCTGACGGCGCCTGCGCGGCTGCGCTGCCAGGCTGGCGCGCACGGCCGCAGCAACTGGCGATGGCGGAGGCAGTCGAGCGAGCGCTTGCCTGCAACCGGGTTCTGCTCGCGGAGGCCGGCACGGGCACGGGCAAGACACTCGCCTACCTGATTCCAGCGCTGCTCTCGGGCGGCAAGGTCGTGATTTCCACGGGAACCAAGGCGTTACAGGATCAGCTTTTCCATCGCGATCTGCCTGCGGCGCGCCGCGCGCTGAAGTCGCCCGTCACGGTCGCGCTGCTCAAGGGGCGCGCCAACTACGTCTGCCGGCACCACCTGCGGCGCAACCTTGCAGACGGCCGTTTCACCCAGCGCGATGACGCCATGTGGCTCCAGAAGATCGCACGCTTTGCCGAAACCAGCGGGAGCGGGGACCGGGCCGAGGCCGAGGGGATTCCGGAGGATGCCAACGCCTGGCATTACGCAGTCTCCAGCCGCGACAACTGCCTCGGCGCCGAATGCGAGCATTTCAAGGAATGCTTCGTGATGGCGGCGCGCAAGAACGCGCTCGACGCCGAGGTGGTCGTCGTGAACCACCATCTCTTCTTCGCCGACTTGTGGCTGAAGGACGAGGGCGTGGCGGAGCTCCTGCCCGCATGCAACGTCGTGATACTCGACGAGGCGCATCAACTCGCCGATACCGCGGCCCAGTTCTTCGGCCAGACGCTATCGAGCGGACAACTGCTCGACCTCGCGATGGATACGAAGCGCGTTGCGGCGGTCAAGGCAGGCGACTTCCCCGAGTTGCGCCGCGGCGCGGACGATGTGACGAAGGCCGCACGCGATCTGCGCCTGGCGTTCCCGCAGAATCCGGTGAAGTCGACTCTGGCGGAACTCGGCCGTTACGAAAAATGGCCGCAGGCGCTGAAAACGCTGTCTGCCGCACTGGACGAACTTGCCAAGCTGCTGGAGGCGCAGGCCGAGCGCGACGCCGAACTGAAGAACGGTTTCGAGCGCGTGCAGGCACTTCAGGCCTTGCTGGCAAGCTGGCAGCGCGACGACGACCCGGCACAGCCGCGGGTACGCTGGATCGAGACCACGATGAGTTCGATACTGATGCACGCGACCCCGCTATCGGTCGGAGAAACGTTCGGCGCAAAGCTTGGCGAGCGCGCGCAGGCGTGGATACTGACCTCGGCGACGCTGTCGGTCGGCGGTGATTTCAGCCATTTCAAGACGCGCCTCGGCATCGCCGATGCGGAGACGCTGTGCGTCGACAGCCCGTTCGATTATCCAAGGCAGGGGGTGCTCTACGTGCCGCAAGGCCTGCCGCCGCCCAACGCCCCTGCGTTTACCGAAGCGGTCGTCGAGGCGGCGCTGCCTGTGCTCGAACTCAGCCGCGGCCGTGCCTTCGTCCTCTTCACCAGCCTTCGCGCGCTGGAGCGTGCGCGTGGCCTGTTCGCGGACGCCTTCGCAGCCCGGGGATGGGGTTTCCCCCTGTTGGCGCAGGGCGACGCGCCGAAGAACGAGTTGCTCATGCGTTTCCAGCGCGCGGGCAATGCGGTGCTGCTCGGCAGCCAGAGTTTCTGGGAGGGGGTCGATGTGCCGGGCGATGCGCTCTCCACGGTGATCATCGACAAGCTGCCGTTCCAGCCGCCGGACGATCCCGTCGTCGCCGCACGGATCGCACAGATGGAGAAGAGCGGCGGCAAGCCGTTCATGGACTACCAGTTGCCGCATGCCGCGATAACGCTCAAACAGGGCGCCGGTCGCCTGATCCGCAACGAAACGGATCGGGGCGTGCTGATGATCTGCGATACGCGGCTCGCGGAAAAACCCTATGGGCGCATTCTGCTGGGCGCGTTGCCGCCGATGACGCGGACGCGCAAGCTGGAAGTGGTGGCGCGGTTTTTTGGCGCGCAGGACGCGATGTCTCCTGCCACGAGTCCTGTAGCCGCAGAACACTCCAGGGGAGCGTAGCCGTGGCGTATCACAAAGTCGTCGATCTTTTCGGGAGTTGAGGTTTGTCGGCCGGGTTGTCCCGGCCAACTGTCCGCGGGCGCCTGGGGGATTCAACGATCTGGCTTCTGTGCATCGACTCCGGATTCACAAGGTCTGCACGAACGCCAGCACCTCCGCCGCGTGTCCCGCCGCTTTCAGCCCACGCCAGCTTTTCACCAGCTTGCCCGTCTTGTCGAACACGAAGGTGCTGCGTTCGACCCCGCGCACCTGTTTGCCATAGAGGTTCTTCAGCTTCATGACCTTGAAAAGCCCACACACCTTTTCCTCGGGGTCGGACAGCAGTTCGAAGGGCAAACCGTGCGTCGCCTTGAAGCGCTCGTGCGATTTCAGGCTATCGCGGGAGACACCGACGATGAGCGTGTCGGCTTTCGTGAAATCCGGATGGAGGTCGCGAAACTCCTGGCCTTCGAGGGTGCAGCCGGGGGTGGCGTCCTTGGGATAGAAGTAGACGACGACGTTGTGGCCGCGATGCTCCGATAGCCGGAAGGTAGCTCCACTGGTGGAGGGAAGCTCGAAGTCCTCGATTTCGGGTTCGCTCATGAGGCGGGGCCTTTCGGTTCAACGTGATGCGGATTTGAGCAGGACGATGACGGCGCCCGAGCCGCCGTCGACCGCCCGTGCCTGGCAGAACGCGAGCACGTCGTCGCGCTGCATCAGCCAGTGGCGCACCTTGTTCTTCAGTACGGGCAGCCGGTTCTTCGATCCCAGTCCCTTGCCGTGGATGATTCGCACGCAGCGCCGGTCGGCTTTCATGCAGTGGTTGAGGAAGGCGGCCAGTGCGACGCGCGCCTCGTCTCCCGTGTGGCCATGCAGGTCGAGTTCGCCCTTGATCACCCAGCCGCCCCGCCGGAGCTTCCTCAGCGCCGCGGCAGACACGCCGGCGCGCGCGAAGGACAGCTCATCGCCGGTCGAGGCGGAGGCGTCCCAATCCCAGGGATCCGCGAGGGCGTCGAGGAGGACTTGCCGCTCGTCGTGCAGCCGCTGGCGGGCGATCGGCCTGGGATGGGGGCGCGTTGGTTCGGCGCGGTTGCCGGGGGGCAGGGGGATCGCATCGGCAACGGCGCGGCGGAATAGCAGCGGCCCATCGACCGGCGGCGGCCGTTCACGCACTGCCGTGCGGGGTGCCGCGGCCTGCGCGCGCAACGCCCGGCGCATCGGTGCCAGCGCCTCGAAGGAGGCGAACGCCACGGTTCGGTTGCGGTCGCGCTTCATGCCGGATCACTCGCGTGGACCAGCCCGGTTGACTCAGGCCGAGCCGAGCGCGTCGAGGTAGCGTTCGGCGTCGAGCGCGGCCATGCAGCCCGTCCCCGCGCTGGTGACCGCCTGCTTGTAGATTTGGTCCTGCACGTCGCCGGCGGCGAACACGCCGTCGATGCTGGTCGCGGTAGCGTTGCCGTTGCGGCCCGCGCGGGTCACGATGTAGCCGCCATCGAGCTCGAGCTGGCCCTCGAAGATGCCGGTGTTCGGCTTGTGGCCGATGGCGATGAAGACGCCGGTAAGCGCGAGGTCGCGGGTCGCGCCGTCCTTGGTGCTCTTGATGCGGATGCCCGTGACGCCGGTCGCGTCGCCCAGGACTTCATCCAGCGTATGGTCGAGCGCGAGCGTGATGTTGCCGTCCTTGACCTTTTCCATCAGCTTGTCGACGAGGATCTTCTCGGCCTTGAAGGTGTCGCGGCGGTGGATCAGCGTGACCTGGCTGCAGATGTTGGCGAGATAGAGCGCCTCCTCGACGGCCGTGTTGCCGCCGCCGACGACGGCGACGTGCTGCCCCTTGTAGAAGAAGCCGTCGCAGGTCGCGCAGCCCGATACCCCTTTGCCCATGAATGCCTGCTCGGACGGCAGACCGAGGTACATCGCGGAGGCGCCGGTCGCGATGATGAGCGCATCGCAGGTATAGGTGGCCGAGTCGCCGATGAGTGCGAAGGGTTTTTCGGTGAGCTTCGCGGTGTGGATCTGATCGAAGATGATCTCGGTGTTGAAGCGCTCGGCGTGGCGTTGCAGGCGATCCATCAGTTCGGGGCCCTGAACGCCGTCCACGTCGCCCGGCCAGTTGTCGACTTCGGTCGTCGTCATCAGCTGGCCGCCCTGCTGCATGCCCGTGATGAGGACGGGCGAGAGGTTGGCGCGCGCGGCGTACACGGCGGCGCTGTAGCCGGCGGGACCGGAGCCGAGGATGATGAGTTTATGGTGTTGGGTGGCCATGACGCGTACTCCGGTGTGAGGTCGAAGCAAGGTATTCTAACCAATCTTGAGGACGGCATTCCCATGCTGCCGCCTCGGTATAATCCGGCCAGTTTGGCTTGAATCGTTCCCATGGCGCGTCCCGCTTCCCGTTCCCCGAGTCCGTTGTCGCCCCGCACGGAGCGCCTGTTGCGCGAGGCTCGGGCTCTGCTGGTGGGGTTCGCGGCCTTCCTGCTCGCGGCCATCCTGTTCACTCACGATGCGGCCGATCCGGGCTTCCGCACGACCGGGGATCCCGGCACCATCAATAATCTGGGCGGCAAGATCGGCGCCTGGATCTCGGACGTGCTGCTGATGCTGCTGGGGCAGTCCGCCTGGTGGCTGGTGGCGCTGGCGGCGGCGTACGTCATACACACTTTCCGCCATCTCGACGAGTCCCCTCTGCCCTGGGGGCGGCAACGCGGGTTGAAGCTGGGCGGTTTCGCGGCGTTGATGCTTGCGAGCACCGGCGTCGAGTGGCTGCGCATGTGGCACTGGCCGGAGTCGCTGCGTGAGGAGCACGCCAGCATTCTGGGTGCGGCGGTTGGAAACGTGGCGGGGAGTCTGTTCGATTTTCCGGTCGGGTCGCTGATCCTGCTGGTACTGATGGCGTTGGGATTCAGCCTGTTCACCGGCATGTCATGGCTCGACATCGCCGAGCGCACCGGGGCGTGGCTGGAGCAGACGTACTGGAACCTCGTCCAGCGCTGGCAGGCCTACCGTGATCGCAAGCTTGGCGAAGTCGCCGTACAGAAGCGCGAGGCGAAGGTCTCGATCGAGAAGAAGAAACGCGTCGACGCGCCGCCCATCCGCATCGAGCCGGTGGTGAAGGAGATTCCGCAATCGGAACGCGCCGTCGTCGAAAAGCAGGCGCCGCTCTTCTCCGAGCTGCCCGACTCGCCGTTGCCGCCGCTGCATCTGCTCGATCCGGCCGACGAGGCGGTGGAGACCGCGAGTCCGGAGTCTCTCGAATACACCTCGCTCATGATCGAGCGCAAGCTCGCCGAGTTCGGCGTCGAGGTGAAGGTGGTTTCGGCCTCGCCCGGCCCGGTGATCACGCGCTACGAGATCGAGCCGGCAATCGGCGTGAAGGGCAGCCAGATCGTCAATCTGGCGAAGGATCTCGCGCGCACCCTGTCCGTGACCAGCATCCGCGTGGTCGAGGCGATCCCGGGCAAGCACACCATGGGGCTGGAGATCCCGAATCCGAAGCGGCAGATCGTGCGGCTGTCCGAGATTCTCGGCTCCCGCGCCTATCACGACAGCGCGAGCGCGCTGACCGTCACGCTCGGCAAGGACATCGCCGGCAACCCGATGGTCGCGGACCTGGGCAAGATGCCGCATCTGCTCATTGCGGGCACCACCGGCTCGGGCAAGTCGGTCGGCGTCAACGCGATGATCCTCTCGCTCGTCTACAAGTCCGACCCATCGGCCGTTCGCATGATCATGGTCGATCCCAAGATGCTCGAGCTCTCGATCTACGAGGGCATCCCGCACCTGCTGGCGCCGGTCGTCACCGACATGAAGCAGGCGGCAAGCGCACTCAACTGGTGCGTCGCCGAGATGGAGCGGCGCTACAAGCTGATGTCGGCGGTCGGCGTGCGCAACCTCGCCGGCTACAACCAGAAGGTGCGCGAGGCCAAGAAGGCCGGGACGCCGCTCACGCATCCCTTCAGCCTGACACCCGACGCCCCGGAACCCCTGGAAACGATGCCGATGATCGTGGTGATGATCGACGAGCTCGCCGACCTGATGATGGTCGTCGGCAAGAAAGTCGAGGAACTCATCGCGCGGCTCGCGCAGAAGGCACGCGCCGCCGGCATCCACCTGATTCTCGCCACGCAGCGCCCCAGCGTCGACGTCATCACCGGCCTCATCAAGGCCAACATCCCGACCCGCATCGCGTTCCAGGTGTCGTCCAAGATCGATTCGCGCACGATCCTCGATCAGATGGGTGCCGAGGCGCTCCTCGGACAAGGTGACATGCTCTACCTGCCGCCGGGCACGGGTCTGCCGCAGCGCGTCCACGGGGCGTTCGTGTCGGACAACGAGGTCCACCGCGTCGTCGACTACCTGAAGTCGCTCGGCGAGCCCGAGTACGTCGAGGGCATGCTCGAGTCGGCGGATGAGGGGAGCGAGGGGAGCGGCGAGTTCGGAGAGGCGGGTGCCGAGGCCGATCCGCTTTACGATCAAGCGGTCGCCTACGTGCTGAAATCGCGCCGCGCCTCGATCTCGTCGGTGCAGCGTCAGCTCCGGATCGGCTACAACCGCGCCGCGCGCATGATCGAGGACATGGAGCGCGCCGGTCTGGTGTCGGCAATGCAGTCCAACGGAAACCGCGACGTGCTGGCGCCCGGCAGCGAGGCATGAGCCGCTTCCACGCCCTGATTCCTGCCGCCGGCAGCGGATCGCGCATGGGCGGCGCCATCCCGAAGCAGTATCTCGAACTCGGCGATGCCCCGGTAATCGCGCATACCCTCGATGCGCTCGCCCGGGAGCCGCGCATCGACCGGCTGGTCGTGGTGCTCTCCGCCGAGGACGCGTGGTGGGACAGGTACGACTGGTCGCCGTGGGCGAGCCGCTTGCAGGTGCTGCGCTGCGGCGGTGCGACGCGCGCCGATACCGTGCGCAACGCACTCGACGCCATGTCCGCGTGGTGCGCGCCCGACGATTGGGTGCTCGTACACGATGCCGCGCGCCCCTGCCTGCCGCGCGAGGCGCTCTGCCGCCTCGTCGACATCGCCGCTCGCGACCTCGTCGGCGGCCTGCTGGCGGTGCCCGTGGCCGATACGCTCAAGCGCGCCGATGCCGACGCACGGGTCGAGGCCACGGTGCCGCGCGCCGGCCTGTGGCAGGCGCAGACGCCGCAGATGTTTCGCCACGCCACGCTGCTCGACGCACTGCGAAACGCGCGGGGCGACACGACCGACGAAGCATCGGCGATCGAGCAGCAAGGGCTTCGCCCGTGCCTTGTCGCCTGCGATGCGCGCAACCTCAAAGTCACCTACCCGCAGGATCTGCGGTTGGCGCAACTCATCCTGGAGCATCTGTAATGACTGACATCCGAGTGGGGCACGGCTTCGACGTCCATGCCTTCGCCGCAGGGCGCAAGCTCATCATCGGCGGCGTCGACATTCCCCATGAACGCGGTCTGGCCGGGCACTCGGATGCGGACGTGCTGCTGCACGCGATTTGCGATGCCTTGCTCGGAGCGGCGGGGCTGGGGGACATCGGACGCCTCTTCCCGGACGACGATGCGGCGTTTGCCGGCATCGACAGCCGCATCCTCCTGCGGCATGCAGTCGGAAAGTTGCGCGAGCACGGCTGGCGGATCGGCAACGTCGACGCGACCATCATCGCGCAGGCGCCGAAGATGGCGCCGCACATCGCAAGTATGGTTGCGCACATTGGCAGCGATCTCGGCATCGGTCCGGAGCGGGTGAACGTGAAAGCGACCACGACGGAGAAGCTCGGCTTCACGGGGCGCCGCGAGGGGATTGCGGCCGAGGCGGTGTGTCTGATCACGCGTGATTGAACCGGGACGGCTCGATGCGCCCGAGCCGGCGAGCTTGCGGCTGTTCTTCGCACTGTGGCCGGACCCGACGACGCGCCGCGCGCTCGACCGGACCGGCAGATGGCTGCAGCGGCACTGGGACGGGCGGCGCATGCGGCCGGAGACGATCCATCTCACCCTGGCTTTCCTCGGTGCAACGCCGGCGCGCAGGCTGGACGACCTGATCGCCTGCGCGGACGGGGTTGGCGGCGAGGCTTACGAGCTGCGGCTCGACGAGGTCGGCTACTGGCGGCACAACCGCATCGGCTGGCTCGGCGCGCGCGAGGCGCCGTCGCGGCATTTCGAACTGGTAGGGACATTGAATACCGCACTGCGGCAGGCGGGCTTCTCACTCGACACTCGGCCGCACGTTCCACACATCACGCTGCTGCGCAATTCAGCCGGCGGCGAACTGTTTGCTTGTACGTCCGTGAACTGGCCGATTCGTGAATTCGTGCTGGTGCAATCCACGCTCGACCGGGGCGGCGCGCGTTACGAGATCATCCGGCGCTGGCCGCTTGCGTAAGTAATCCATGAGGATGCGCATGGCGTGAGCCGGGATTCCCTGGGTCGGAGCGGGCCGGTGTGAATACGTTCCTGGGCTGCGGCGCGGCTCACCGTCCGGACGTACTCATTTGCCGGTCTTGCCTGTCGTCGCCTGCCCCGTGGCGACCAGCACCGCCTCGGTGCGCGAACGCACGTGCAGCTTCTGCAGGATGTTGGTCATGTAGTGCTTCACGGTCTTTTCCGACAGGTGCATGCGTTCGCCGATTTCCCGATTGGTGAGTCCTTCCTTGAGGAGTTCGAGGATATCGGCCTCGCGCGGCGCGAGGTCCGTGATGGGGTCCTGCGGTGGGGCCGGGCGGGAAAACTCGATCAGAAGCGATGCCGCCAGCGCCGGCGTGATATAGGCCTCGCCGCCGATCACGTGCCGGACGACGTCGCGCAGGATGGCGGCCGAAACGCCCTTCAAGACGTAACCATGCGCGCCCGCCTTGAGTGCGTCCATCAAGACGTCGCGATTCTCGGCGGCCGTGAGCATCATGATGCGGGTCGCGGGCAGTTCGCGAGCGATCGTCTCGGCGGCCGCGATCCCGCCGCAGCCCGGCATGCTGACGTCCAGCAGCACGATGTCCGGCCGTGTGTCGCGCGCCAGCATGATGGCCTCCTCGCCGCTTTCCGCTTCGCCGACGATATGGAAGCCGGGCTCCATCTCGAGCGAGTGCGCGACGCCTTCGCGGAACAGGGGATGATCGTCGGCCAGCAGGATGCGAATCGGCTCAGTCATACGTTTCAAGCTCCGGCTTGAGTGGAATGCGGGCGTGGATGCGCGTGCCCTTGCCCGGCGCGGATTCGAGCTCGAACGTGCCGCTCAGCAGGCGGACGCGCTCCCGCATGAACGTCAGGCCCATCCGGCCCGCTGCGGGTGCGGACGCCTCAGAGCCGTCGCCATCGGATAGGGTTCGATCCAGCAGACCGGCATCGAAGCCCCCGCCACTGTCCTCGATGCTTATCTCCAGCATATCCCCATCGGCGGCCACCCGCAGACGGGGATCGCCATCGGGCGCGTGGCGCCAGCTGTTCGCGAGCGATTCCTGGATCAGCCGGTAAAGCGTGATCTTGACCGCGAGCGGCGCGTCGCCCAGTGCAGAATCGATGTCGGCCGTCACCGTCTTCTTCCAGAGGCGTTCTCCGTCGGCAACGGCGCGACGCGCGGTTTCGGCGAGCGAGAGATCGGCGATACCGGGTAAGGCGAGGCCGCCGGCGATGGCGCGCATCTCGTCGAGCGCCGCGCGCAGCGCGTCGCGCAGTGCGGGGGCCTCGCCCTGGGGGTGGTGCGCGGCCATTTCGTCGAAACGCATCAAGGCATAGGCGACTCCCTGCGCCGGCCCGTCGTGCAGATCGGCGGCGATGCGATGCAGAAACTCTTCGTTGAGCGCCGTCGTGCGGGCCCCGGCTTTCCGCAGGCGAGCCTGCATGCGCTGGTTTTCGGCAAGCCTGCTGCTCAAGGCGCGCTGCTGCTCGATGATCGTTGCACTCGCCCGCTGCACCAGCCCGAGCAGCGCCAGATAGATGAGGGGGCCGCCGAGCGCCACCATCAGCCAGCTGCGCCGCTGTGCAATCTTGATCTCCCGCCCCAGCCGTTCGGTCGAATGATAGAACTCCGCGACCGCGATCACCCCGTCTCTTGCCGCGCTGCGTATGGGCACGTACACCTCCAACAATCGCTGTGCGGGCCCGCGTCCGGACGCATGGGTGGATGTGGTGGTGGATCGATGCAGGCGTGCCTGCACCTCGCCCGCATACGCCCTGGCAAGCATGCCCTCGACCGGGAAGTACTTGCCGATCTGCCTGGAATCGTTGCTGTAGAGCACCTGGCCCCGGGTGTTCCAAAGGTTGAAGTGCGTCACTTTGCGATGCAGCGGCCCAAGCACGAATATCTGGTCGAGCTTCCGCCGCAAGCCGTCATGTATCGGCCCGACACCATCCCAGTCGCGCAGGTGCTCCGCAAGAATGCTCTCGACGTACACCCCGGTAATCGAGGTGGCGCGGTTGACGGTGGTTTCCTCGATTTCGTGCGAAAGCCAGGTCCCCAGGAACGCCATGCTGGCGAGCATCAGGATCGCACTGCTCAGCGCGAACTGACGCGACAGGGTGACGCGCTCGAAGGGGCGATGTTCGCGGGGCGGGGTGTGGCGGCTCATGGCGCCTGATCGTAGCAGGGGACTCTCCTCGCGTGGCGTGTTCGGACCAAGGTCCGACGCGTTACGCGAGGAAGGTCTGAAAAGATTGGAACTTCCGACCATGTCAAAAAAAGGGTCTCTATGAATAATCGGGAAGTACCGACGGAACAACTTTAACTTGGAAAAATCGACATGCGTACCTTGATAACGAATATCGGCTGTGCCGCGCTCCTTTTCACGGTCGGCACGGCGTCGGCCCTCGCAGCGGACGTCTCGGACGCCAACAAACTGCTGAAGGACAGCAAGTGCCTCAAATGCCACAGCGTCGACAAGAAGAAGGACGGCCCTTCGTACAAGGAAGTGGCCGCCAAGTACAAGGGCAAGTCTGAGGGCGTGGCAAAGCTCGTCAAGCACGTGTCCGAGCCGAGCAAGGTCGAGATCGACGGCGTCGAGGAAGACCACGGCGCCGTGAAGACGCGCGATATGGCCCGCGTCAACAACCTGGTCGAGTGGATTCTTTCGCTTTGAGCCGGGATTCGGCCCGAACGACGAACTGAAAAGGGGCGAGACATGATCAGGCGGACCGTTGACTGGCTACGTGCACGCTGCGGGACCCGGCGCGGTCTGCTGCTGGTGCTTGCGATCGGAATGATGGCGGGTTTCGGTTTCGTCGCCGCCGCGAGCACCGGGCTGATGTTGACGGGGACCGAGGAGTTCTGCGCCTCGGCCTGCCACGAGATGACGTACAACCGCGACGAATACACGGGGACGATTCATGACGTCAACCGGACGGGTGTGCGGGCCACTTGCGTCGATTGCCACGTGCCACGCACCGGCATACCGCTGTACTTCCGCAAGATCAACGCGGCGCGTGACCTGTGGGGCCACTTCGTCACGAAATCGATCGACACGCCGGAAAAGTTCGAGGCCAAGCGTTACGAAATGGCAGTGCGCGTGTGGACCTACATGAAGAAAAGCGATTCACGCGAATGCAAGGTGTGCCACACGATGGACAAGATCGACCTGGAGCAGTCGAGTGAAAAAGCGCAGCGGCGGCATCAGAAGGCCAAGGACGAAAACATGGCCTGCATCGATTGCCACTACGCCATCGCCCACGCGGAGCCTGAGGGTGGTCCAGGACCGCAGGAACTGGAAGTGCATTGAACCCGTGAGCCGCGCCCGGCAGGGCGCGGTTCCACGGCCTTCGCATCGATACGATGCCAACCCGAGCTGTGAGGTGTCGAACCATGAAAATCACAAACCTTATTGCGGGTGCCGCCGCTTGCGCGATGCTGGCTTTCCCCGCTCATGCCGTCGACGAGGCCGATGCGAACAAGCTGCTGAAAGACAGCAAGTGCCTCAAGTGCCACAGCGTCGACAAGAAGAAGGACGGCCCGTCCTACAAGGAGGTGGCCGCCAAGTACAAGGACAAGCCTGACGCCGTGGCAAAGCTCACCAAGCATGTGTCCGAGCCGAGCCGGGTCGAGATCGACGGCGTCGAGGAAGACCATGGCGCCGTGAAGACGCGTGATGCGGCCCGCATCAAGAATCTGGTGGAGTGGATCCTGTCGCGTTGATTGCTCGAAAGCCGGGCCTGTTGAGCCACTTCAAAGGGAGGAAGTCATGAAACGTCGCATGGGGATATTCGCGTTCATCCTGGGTGTGTTGATCGGCGGGCCCGCCATCGCGGCATCGGCCGACAAGAAGCCGGTCGGCACGCAGTGCGTCGAATGCCATGAGTCGGAAGTCGCCTCGCACGGGCAGCATGCCTACCACGATGACTGCACTGCTTGCCACGTCCGGGCGATCGACCACGCCAAGGCCGAGGAGGCCAAGGAAACCGCGCCTCGCGGCAGCAGGCCGGAAAGCATCCACGCCGGGATGCCCCGGTCCGAGCAGTGCATGAACTGCCACAAGAGTGATTCCAAGCGGATGAACTTTGCCTTCTCGGACCACAACAAGGCGGGCGTGCAGTGCATGGATTGCCACGGAAACCACTCGCCCAAGGTCAAGTCGCTCACCGCGGGCATGACCCGGGCCGGCAAGGAGGCCGCCTTGTGCGCGACGTGTCACAAGGACGTTCTGACCCGGTTCAACATGCGCTCCCACCATCCGCTCCGGGAAGGCGGCGTGACCTGCGTCAACTGCCACGATCAGCACGGCGGCAAGCAGACCACGCTGGCGAGCAAGACGACTCAATGCACCCAGTGCCATCAGAACGTGCGCGGCCCGCATGCCTTCGACCATGCCCCGGTCGTCGAGGACTGCACAACCTGCCACAACTCGCATGGCACGCCCAACCGGAAACTGCTTGCGCTTCCCGAGCCCGCGCTCTGCCTGCAATGCCACTCCGTCGCCGGCAACCGCCATGGTCAGCCGATCGGTACCGCTAACGCGACGGGCAACGGTCTCGTGATTTCCGCCACCGCCTTGCGCAACTGTTCGTCGTGCCACAACGCCATTCATGGCAGCAGCATCGACCAGCACCTGCGCTTCTGACCGGATTCGGATTGGAGAACTGACATGAAAGCGAGCAGAACGAGCAAATACTTTGTTCCCTGTCTGACGGTGTTGGCCGCGGCTATCTCCTGCGCTCATGCCGCGGATGAGTCCACCGGAACCGTGGTGACGGGCGAGGTCACGCCCAAGCTGGTCTACTTCAACTATACGGGTGGCCCTGGCGGAGGCGCTCCGCAGTACCTGCAGGCCTTCGGTGGCGATCGGGGCTGGTCGGACAATACCGACGCCGGCTTCTATGCCGATCTGGACATGAATCTCAGAATCGGCGACTACTTCAGCCTGGAGCGGCAGGGCTTCGGTCTCGACAGCCACCGCGGCAGTCTCAGGGGTGGTAACAGCAGCATCGGGTTCAGCGGTTATTACTCGCATTACCGCTCAGGCAGCCATGGCCTCGACTATCTGAATCGGCCGGGCACGGAGAACAATCCGGTCGATCCGGCGTACTTTACTGCTCCGGGCCACACGAACTCCGGTTTTTTTAGCCGCTTCAACGACGACAGCCCGGCCGAGGTCGACTATCACACCGAGCGAACCACTTATGGGGTCGCGATGAAATTCAAGCCCGAGGTGCTTGGCAAGGGTCGGACCCTGTCTCTCGGGTTCGACGGCTACAAGCGCGACGGCAGCAAGTTCGCCACCTGGGTCGCGGGCAATGGCGACTTTACGAACAGCACGGACCTCGTCAACTTTCCTCTGACCGGGGATCCCGCCACGACCGGCGTTCGTACGCCGCAGCGCTGGCGTGGCTATGAAAAGCCGATCGACGAGAACATGGGGCGCTTCACCCTGAATTTCTCCGCGACACCGGGCGGCATGTTCCAGTTTGCGTACGACGGAAGCATCGAGAAATTCCGCAGCCAGGCCGCGACTTTCATGATGGAAGACGTGGTCAATCTGACGAACGGCGTCACCATGACGCCATCCGAACTGGGCGCCTGGCCGATGCATTTCGTCCCCGACACGACCTTGATGACGCACAATCTCCGCGTCACCAAGGCCTTTGCCAACACGGCGGTGGCGGCGGGTTACGGCATGTCGAAGCTGGAGCAGGATGAACAGTCCGTCGTCCAGCGCGAGGTTGGCTTCACTGGCGAGATCGGGACCCAGAACGCCTTCCTCAACGTCAATCACCGGTTCTCCCAGAGCATCGGGGGCGAGGCCTATGTCAAGTATTTCCAGCGCGACAATCAATCGACCGAGACGCCGGCCGGCATACTCGACCGGGAGGTGCGCGACGAATGGGGGGTACGCATCAACAAACTGGAGACGCTCGACTATGGACTGGCGGGCACCTTCAGGGGGCTCCCGGCAAAATCCTCGCTGACGGCCGGTTGGCGGCATCTGGATACCGACCGCGACCTGCAGTGGAACTATCTGACGGCCGACAACATCGGCCAATGGCCGACGACCTCGGTCTACGGCGACAAGACCGAGTCGGACGAGATCTATCTGAAGTGGAGCGCACGCCCGCTGAAGGACATGACCCTGCGGCTCACGCCATCGTGGGTATGGGCCGACAAGACCGGATTCGTCACGGAGGCGGAAAAATCTTTCAACCTCAAGACCGCACTGGGTTACGCGTTGTCGACGAAAACCCACTTGAACGCCTACTACAACTACAAGGACAAAAAGAACGGCGATCACAGCTTCGTGGATACGGACAAGCCGGGCGACGGCGAGGTGCCGACGACGACGAACGCGTATGCGCAGAAGGCCGACGACACCTTCCATGCCGCCGGACTGTCCCTCAGCCATTCTCCGTCGGAATGGGTGACCGTGAGCGGCAGCCTCGATTGGTCGCAGAACGATTTCGAGACCTATTTCTTCGGATCGAACGTTCGGCGCTTCGAGACGAACATCGTGTTCGATCCTCGCGGTGCCTCCGCCTACAAGGTCGATACGATCTCGCTCTCGCTCAACGGCGACTACCAGCCGACCGATCAGTTGAAGCTGCGGGCCAGCTATACCTTGTCGGATACGAGTGGCGACATCCAGACGATCAGCACGGCGACGGCGGTGCCTACGACCTATGTAGTCAGCGATCGCATCGACAACCGGCTGCACAGCCTGGCATTGGGCGTGGATTACGCGTTGAGCGCCAAGAAGACGCTCAAGGGTGGCTACGCCTATGACCATTATGAAGACAAGACTTTCAGCAACCTGGACGGGGGCCATCACAGCGTGATGGTGGGAGTTTCGATCGCCTTCTGATCGATTCTGAGCCGGCGGCCGCCCCAGCTCAGGCGGGCGGCCTGCGGTCCCATCATTTTGCATGTAGACTGCGAATAGTGATGCGTTTTGCCGTAACCGGAATCCACCGTCCGGCGGTGCATTGCGAGAGGGCCGAAAGCGGGCGCTCATCGCGGGCGGGTGTTGCCGGAGCCTTAGCCAGGCCCTGCCGAAGGCGTCCGGGGCGGCGCGACGTGCAATCTCTCGATAAACACGCGATAAGCAGGTTGTGGCGGCCAATGCTTTCCGCTATGATTCGCCCCGCATTAGGCGCGTAGCTCAGCTGGTTAGAGCACCACCTTGACATGGTGGGGGTCGTTGGTTCGAGTCCAATCGCGCCTACCAATATCTCGTTGGGTCTGGAAGACCTCTGGGGGTTGCGAAATGTCACCGCGAACTAGTAAGGCCGTCACTGGATAAGCCCGGCGCACGGCTGTTCGCAGCCATTCTGCAACTTCAAGAAGAGCAGTACCCCGAAAGCGCGGCCGGCCCGCGCTTTTTTCGTTTCCGGAGACTGAAAAGGATATGGTCAACGTCACGCTTCCCGATGGCTCGGTCCGCCAGTTCGAGACCGCGGTCACGGTCGCCCAGGTTGCGGCGAGCATCGGCGCCGGCCTCGCCAAGGCGGCGCTTGCCGGCAAGGTCGACGACCGGCTGGTCGACACTAGCCACCTGATCGACCGTGACGCGACGCTTGCCATCGTCACCGCCCGTGACGCCGAAGCGCTCGACCTCATCCGCCATGACGCCGCGCATGTGATGGCGCAGGCGGTGCAGGAGCTTTATCCGGGCACGCAGGTGACCATCGGCCCGGCGATCGAAGACGGTTTCTACTACGATTTCGCGCGCGAGGAGCCGTTCACGCCCGAGGATCTCGAAAAGATCGAGAAGCGCATGGATGAGATCGTCAAGCGCGACCTGCCGATCCGGCGCGAGATATGGGACCGGGAGGAGGCGAAGCGGATATTCGCCGAACTCGGCGAGCGCTACAAGGTGCAGATCATCGACGAGGTGATCCCGGAAGGCGAGCCGCTTTCCGTCTATCGCCAGGGCGACTGGTTCGACGTCTGCCGTGGGCCGCACCTGCCGTCGACGGGCAAGCTGCCGCGCGCCTTCAAGCTGATGAAGCTGGCCGGTGCCTACTGGCGCGGCGATTCGCGGAACCCGATGCTGCAGCGTATCTACGGTACGGCCTGGGCGAAGAAGGAAGACCTCGATGCCTACCTGCATCGCCTGGAGGAAGCCGAAAAGCGCGACCACCGCCGGCTGGCGAAGCAACTCGACCTGCTGCACATGCAGGACGAGGCGCCCGGCATGGTCTTCTGGCACCCCAAGGGCTGGGTCGTCTGGCAACAGATCGAACAGTACATGCGGCAGAAGTTCGTCGAGTACGGCTACCAGGAGGTTCGGACTCCCGCGGTGATGGATCGCACGCTGTGGGAGAGATCGGGCCACTGGGAGAACTATCGCGACAACATGTTCACGACGGCGTCGGAGAACCGCGACTACGCGGTCAAGCCGATGAACTGCCCCGGACACGTGCAGATCTTCAACAGCGGACTGCATTCCTATCGCGACCTTCCGCTGCGGCTGGCGGAGTTCGGCTCGTGCCACCGCAACGAGCCCTCGGGCGCGCTGCACGGCATCATGCGGGTGCGCGGCTTCACGCAGGATGACGCGCACATTTTCTGCACCGAGGAACAGGTCGAACAGGAGGTGGCGAATTTCGTCGTCATGCTGCAGGAGGTCTACGCGGACTTCGGTTTCACCGATGTTCTCGTCAAGCTCTCGACGCGGCCGGAAAAGCGGGTCGGCTCGGACGAGAGTTGGGACCGCGCGGAAGCCGCGCTTGCCGCAGCGCTGGAGAGACATGGGCTCGCATTCGAGCTGCAGCCGGGTGATGGTGCGTTCTACGGGCCCAAGGTCGAGTTCACGCTCAAGGATACGCTCGGCCGGCTCTGGCAGTGCGGCACGATCCAGCTCGACTTCAACCTGCCGGGCCGGCTTGGCGCGGAGTACGTCGCCGAGAGCAACGACCGCAAGGTCCCGGTTCTGCTGCATCGAGCCATCCTCGGCTCCATGGAGCGTTTCATCGGCATCCTGATCGAGCACCACGCTGGCAACTTTCCGCTTTGGCTGGCGCCGGTGCAGGTGATGGTGCTGAACATCAGCGACCGGCATTCCGAGTACGCGCAGAAAGTGACCCGAATGCTCCGGGATGCGGGGGTTCGGGCCGCATCGGACTTGAGTAACAACAAGATTACTTATAAAATCCGCGAGCACAGCTTGCAGAAGCTGCCTTATCTCGTGGTCGTCGGTGACAAAGAGATGGAGACCGGAGCGGTTTCCGTTCGCGCACGCGGCAACGTGGATTTGGGGCAACTCGGTTTGGATGACTTCCTGGCGCGCCTGAAGACGGAAACGGCGATGCGTCAGTAACAGCGGTCAAACTAAGGCGTCGGGAATGATCCCGCGCCTTCTTTGTTTTTGTTTGGCCTTTCGACCCCGGCGCTTGTCGCCGGGAGTTCATTTTGGAGAACAGCTCATCGCGACAGAAAAGAAGCATACGCGCATCAACGGGGAGATCACGGCCCCCGAGGTGCGCCTGGTCGGTGTGGAGGGTGAACAGCTCGGCATCGTGAAGATTTACGAGGCCCTGCGCCAAGCGGAGGAGGCCGACCTGGATCTGGTGGAGATTGCGCCGACGGCACAGCCGCCCGTGTGCAAGATCATGGACTACGGCAAGTTCAAGTACCAGGAAAGCAAGCGGCTGCACGAGGCGAAGCTGAAGCAGAAGCAGATTCAGATCAAGGAAGTGAAGTTTCGGCCGGGCACGGACGAAGGCGACTACCAGATCAAGCTGCGCAACCTGATCAAGTTTCTGGAAGAAGGCGACAAGACCAAGATCACGCTCCGTTTCCGCGGCCGCGAAATGGCCCACCAGGAGATCGGCTTGAACCAGTTGAAGCGGGTTGCCGCGGACCTGGCCGAGTACGGCGTCGTGGAGCAGTTTCCCAAGATGGAAGGTCGGCAGCTGGTGATGATGCTGGCGCCGAAAAAGAAGTAAGCGTTTTTTGAGACGGGCGTTTCTCGGTTCCGATGGAGCCAATACGCCAGAATACGTGCAGCCGGGTTGGTGAAGCATTCCGCGTCGCGGGGTCACCTGGCCGCATGAGATAAAAGGAAGCATCATGCCTAAGATGAAAACCAAGAGCGCGGCCGCCAAGCGGTTCCGTGCATTGGGCGGCGGCGGTTTCAAGCGCTCGCACGCTTTCATGCGCCACATCCTCACCAAGAAGAGCACGAAGCGCAAGCGCCAGCTACGCGGAATGGCCAACGTCAACGCGAGCGACCAGAAGTCGGTTGCACGCATGTTGCCCTACGCATAAAGGAGAGGAAACATGCCACGCGCAAAACGGGGTGTAACCGCCCACGCCAGCCACAAGAAGATCCTCAACGCGGCCAAGGGCTATCGTGGCCGCCGCAAGAACGTATTCCGCGTCGCCAACGAAGCGGTGATGAAGGCCGGGCAGTACCAGTACCGGGACCGCCGGCAGCGCAAGCGCCAGTTCCGCGCACTGTGGATCGCCCGGATCAACGCGGCCGCTCGGCAGCACGGCCTGACCTACAGCGTGTTCATGAACGGCTTGAACCGCGCCGAGATCGGGATCGACCGCAAAGTGCTGTCCGACATCGCGATCTTCGACAAGGATGGCTTTGCCAAGATCGTCGATCAGGTCAAGGCCAAGCTCGCTGCGTAAGCGGCGCCGCAGCAACAGAAAAGGGCCGCAAGGCCTTTTTTTGTTGGCGAGGCTTGAAAACCGGTTCGTCCGCGACGGACGGACCTGAACTTGGGATCCAGCATTCATCACCATGCGCAATCCGAACGAAATCGTCGCCGAGGCGCTCGCCGCCATCCAGGGCGCATCCGATCTTCCGGCGCTCGAGCAGGTCAAGGCCGGTTATCTCGGCCGGAGCGGCCAGTTGACGGGGCTCTTGAAGAGCCTGGGCGCAATGCCGGCCGACCAGCGCAAGACCGCCAGCGCCCGCATCAACGAGGCGAAGCAGGCCGTCGAGGCTGCGCTTCGGATGCGTCGCGAGGCTCTGGAGAATGCGGACATCGAGCGCCAACTCGCGGCGGAGACGCTGGACGTGACGCTGCCCGGCCGCGGGCTGGCGCGCGGCGGACTCCACCCGGTGTCGATGACGCTCACGCGCATCGAGACGCTGTTCCACTCGATCGGGTTCCAGGTCGCCACGGGGCCCGAGATCGAGACGGATTTCTACAATTTCACCGCACTCAACATTCCCGAAGACCATCCGGCGCGCGCGATGCACGATACCTTCTATCTGCAGGGGGGTGATCTGTTGCGCACGCATACCTCGCCGGTGCAGGTGCACTACATGCAGACGCATGAGCCGCCGCTGCGCATCATCGCGCCGGGCCGGGTATACCGTTGCGACTCGGACGTGACGCATACGCCGATGTTCCACCAGATCGAGGGCCTCTGGGTCGACGAGTCGGTCTCCTTTGCCGATCTCAAAGGCGTGCTGGCCGACTTCATGCGCCACTTCTTCGAACGCGAGGATCTGGCGGTACGCTTCCGCCCATCGTTCTTTCCGTTCACCGAGCCGTCGGCCGAGATGGACATCGGCTGCGTGATGTGCGGCGGCGAAGGCTGCCGCGTATGCTCGCACACGGGCTGGCTGGAAGTCCTCGGCTGCGGCATGGTGCACCCGAACGTGTTCCGGCACGTCGGCATCGATTCCGAGCGTTTCGTCGGTTTTGCCTTCGGCCTGGGCGTCGAGCGCCTCGCGATGCTTCGCTACGGCGTCGACGATCTACGGCTGTTCTTCGAAAATGATCTGCGTTTTCTTGGGCAGTTCAGCTAAGGGCGCAGGCAACATCCCGGCGGCGACCGGCCCGAATGCCGGTCGCCGCCGGCATCGTTCCCGCTTCTTCTCCCGACAACTCAACTAGAGGACCGGCCCATCATGCAATTTTCGGAAGCCTGGTTGCGAAGCCTGGTCAATCCCGCACTCGATACGCCCGAACTGGCGCACGCGCTGACGATGGCCGGTCTCGAGGTCGAGGCGTTGGCGCCCGCAGCCCCTTCGTTCGATCATGTCACGGTGGCCAAGATCCTGTCGGTGACCAAGCATCCCGACGCCGACCGGTTGCGTGTTTGTCAGGTCGACGTCGGGGAGTCTGCGCCGGTCACCGTCGTGTGTGGTGCACCCAACGCCGAGGCGGGGCTCAAGGTTCCATGCGCCCGCCCCGGTGCCCGATTGCCAGGGATCGAGATCAAGGTCGCCACGGTGCGCGGCGTCGAATCCTTCGGCATGCTGTGCTCCGCGAAAGAGCTGGGTCTCAAAGGCGAGGCCGACGGCCTCATGGTGCTGGAGGCGGACGCGCCGGTGGGCCGGGATTTGCGCGAATGGCTGAACCTGGACGATACGCTCATCACCCTGAAGCTCACCCCCAACCGTGCGGATTGCCTCTCGCTCCAGGGCCTCGCGCGCGAGGTTGGCGCAATCACGGGTGCCCAGGTGACGCTTCCACCGATGCGGGAGGTTGCGCCACACATCGACGATACGCTGCCGCTCGAGGTGGCCGAAAGCGCGGCCTGCCCGCTCTACGTCGGCCGCGTCGTCCGTGGCATCAATGCCCAGGCCGCCACCCCCCGCTGGATGGCGGAACGACTGGAACGCAGCGGCATCCGCCCGCTGCTCGCGCCCATCGACATCACCAATTACGTCCTGCTCGAACTCGGCCAGCCGATGCATGCCTTCGCCCTGTCGCGGCTTAGGGGAGGGCTCGACATCCGGCTTGCGCGCGAGGGCGAGACGCTCCTGCTGCTGAACGGCCAGACCGCAGAATTGACCCCGGACATGCTCGTGATCGCCGACGCCGACGGTCCGGTCGCGCTCGCGGGCGTCATGGGTGGGCAATCGAGCAGCGTCGAGCGCGTGACGGTCGACATCTTCCTCGAAGCCGCGTACTTCGCGCCTGCCGCGATCGCGGGGCGGGCACGCCGCCTTGGTTTGTCCACCGATTCTTCTCACCGGTTCGAGCGGGGTGTCGATTTCGGCGCGACTCGACGGGCAATGGAGCGCGCAACCGAGCTTCTGCTCGAAATCTGCGGCGGCCAGCCCGGTCCGGTGAGCGTACTCGAAGCCGGACTGCCGTCGCGCGCGCCCATCGAGCTGCGCCTTGCGCGCCTGAAACGCGTTGCCGGCGTCGAGCTTGGCGCCGACGAGGTGGCGCGCGGCCTCGCCGCGCTCGGGATGGCGATCGAGCGCGGCGACAACAGCCTCGTCGTCACCCCGCCGAGCTTTCGCTTCGACCTCGCGATCGAGGAGGATTTGATCGAGGAGGCGGTGCGCCTGTTCGGCTACGACAACATTCCGGCGCAGCCGCCAGCGGCGCCTTCCCGCATGCTGCCCCAGACCGAAGGTCAACGCAGCGACGACGGGCTGCGACAGGTATTGGTCAACCTCGATTATCAGGAGGTCATCACCTACAGCTTCGTCGATCCGGACTGGGAGACGACACTCGACGAGGATGCCCGTCCGCTGCTCCTGGCCAATCCGCTCGCAACCCAACTCTCCGCGATGCGGACGACGCTCTGGGGCGGCCTGATCGAGACCTTGCGCCACAATCTCAACCGTCAGCATGAGCGCGTACGCATCTTCGAGTTGGGGCGGGTTTATCTTTCGTCGAGCGAGCAGCCGATGAAGCTTGGTGGCCTCGTTCATGGAGACGCCATGCCGGAGCAATGGGGTGCGCCAGCACGCAAGGTCGATTTCTTCGACTTGAAGGGCGACCTCGAGCGCCTGTTCGGCCATGCGATCGAGGCCCGAAGCGCCGTGCATCCCGCGCTCCATCCGGGGCAGAGCGCCGAAGTCTGGGTCGAGGGACGGCCGATCGGCTGGCTCGGCGCCCTGCACCCGCAGCTGGTCCGGGCGTTCGATCTGCCGGGCGCGCCGCTGTTGTTCGAACTCGACGCCGCAGCGGTCGCGCGGCGCCGCTTGCCGCGCCATTCGGCTCAATCGCGGTTTCCGCAGGTGCGCCGCGATCTGGCCTTCGTGCTTGACGTCCATACCCCGGCGGCCGAGCTCGTGGCCGCGCTGCGCGAGGTTGCGCCGGCCCAGCTGCGATCGATCGACGTGTTCGACGACTACCGTGGCAAGGGCATGGATAGTAGCCAAAAAAGCCTTGCTATCCGGGTAGTTATGCAAGATACTGAACGCACGTTGACGGATCAGGAAGTGGAGCTTGCCGTCCAGAAAATGGTCGATTCCGCGCGCCGCCAGTGCAATGCCAGCCTGCGCGTGTGATGTCAGTACCGGCCGGCCGTTGCTTCCGCTGCAAACATGAGCACCCTTACCAAAGCTGATCTTGCCGAACTCCTGTTCGAAAAAGTAGGTTTGAACAAGCGCGAGGCCAAGGAGGTCGTCGAATCGTTCTTCGACGAGATCCGTTCGGCGCTCGAAAAGGGCGATATCGTGAAATTGTCGGGGTTCGGGAATTTCCAGTGCCGCGAGAAGCCGCAGCGGCCGGGCCGCAACCCCAAGACAGGCGAGGAGATGCCCATCTCCGCGCGCCGCGTGGTGACCTTCCACGCGAGCCAGAAACTCAAGTCGCAGGTCGAAGGCGCCCAAGTTGGAACGCCCGTCAGCCCGGATTGATCTGCCGCCGATTCCGGCAAAGCGCTATTTCACCATCGGCGAGGTGTCGGAATTGTGCGCGGTCAAGGCGCACGTGCTGCGCTACTGGGAACAGGAGTTCACCCAGCTTCGGCCGGTCAAGCGGCGCGGCAATCGGCGCTACTACCAGCACCATGAAGTCCTGCTGATCCGCCGCATCCGCGAACTCCTCTACGAAGACGGCTTCACGATCAATGGCGCGCGGCAGCGCGTCGAGCACGGTACGGATGCCGCACCCGAAGCCGACGCCGCGACGGCGAGACCTGACGCCGCACGCCTGCGCGCCGAAATCCAGGCCATTCTCGAAATACTGGGGTGACGGGCTTCCGCCGAACCGGGCTCCTCTGCTAGAATCTCGGGCTTCGTCGGGGCGTAGCGCAGCCTGGTAGCGCACCTGCATGGGGTGCAGGGGGTCGGAAGTTCGAATCTTCTCGCCCCGACCAATCAAATCAAAGACTTACAGGGGGCCGTCGCTCAGCAGGAAGCAACGGTTTCTTGTTGCGACTTGGAAGCCCTCTAGTCAGCGTCGCCTTCTTCCACCTGTAGATCGCGACAGTTCCACCGGATGCGCCGAGTACACCGGGACGGCCGCCTCGCCATGGCGGCGCCTTGACTGTCCGCGCAACGCACTATCATTCAATTTGTCGTTCAACTTGTCGTTCAATATCAGGAGAGAGTTATGGAACACACTTTGCCCGCACTGCCCTTTGCGATGGACGCGCTCGCACCCCACATGTCGAAGGAGACGTTCGAATACCACTATGCCAAGCACCACCAGGCCTACGTGACCAACCTGAACAACCTGATCAAGGGCACGGATTTCGAGAGCAAGTCGCTCGAGGACATCGTCAAGTCCGCGCCCGCCGGCGGCATCTACAACAACGCCGCACAGGTCTGGAACCACACCTTCTTCTGGAACTGCCTGACCCCGAACGGCGGCGGCGCCCCGTCGGGCGCGCTGGCCGAAGCGATCAACAAGAAATGGGGCTCGCTCGACGAATTCAAGAAGGCCTTCCAGACGAGCGCAGTGGGCAACTTCGGCTCCGGCTGGACCTGGCTGGTGAAGAAGGCGGACGGTTCCGTCGACATCGTCAATATGGGTGCGGCGGGAACCCCGCTGACCACGGGCGACAAGGCGCTCCTGTGCGTCGACGTCTGGGAGCACGCCTACTACATCGACTACCGCAACCTGCGCCCGAAGTTCGTCGAGACTTTCCTCAACTCCATGGTCAACTGGAAATTCGCCGAAGCGAATTTCGCGTGAGGAGCCCGTTGCTCGTCGGGCGTTCCTTGACGGTGACATGAGCTATGGCGTGTCATCAATCGATGCTCCTTGAGGGTTGATAGCCCATGGGCGTGTA
>DAOKZP010000014.1:0-54282 GCA_035325585.1 Thiobacillaceae bacterium
GATGGGATCGGGCAGCTGGATTACTCGGGATTTGATTGATGACACGCCATAGTTTAGCAAAGAAGGATTACCCGTTTCTTGTCATTCGGGGGGTGGCGAGACAAGGAGCCGCACCGTGCTACCATCCGCCCGCCATGCGACTCTCCCAACTCCGGCAACGCCTGCGCGACAAGGGCGCTGCACCGTGCCACGAGGCGCGCGTCCTGCGGGCGTGGGTGGCTGGCGCGGCATTGGAAAGCGGCCGGCGGCCGGCGGAACACTTCCTCCCGCGCAACTTGCGCGACGCGTTGCCGGACCTGTTTGCCGAGCTGGACGCGCTGGTGCGGGTGCACTCCGAGCACCCCGGTGCGGACGGCGGGGTGCGTCTGCTATTGAAGCTGACGGACGGGCAGGCGATAGAGAGTGTGCTGTTACCGCGCGACGGTGTCTGCGTATCCACCCAGGTCGGGTGCGCAGTGGGTTGTGTATTCTGCATGACCGGCCGCACCGGCTTGCTGCGTCAGCTTTCCGGTACCGAGATCGTCGCGCAGGTGGTGTTGGCCCGCCGTCTCCGCCCGCTGAAGAAGGTGGTGTTCATGGGCATGGGCGAACCTGCCCATAATCTCGACAACGTGCTCGAGGCGATCGATCTCCTCGGCGCCGAAGGCGGCATCGGCCACAAGAATCTCGTATTTTCGACGGTGGGCGATCGCCGCGTTTTCGAGCGTCTACCGCGATCGACGGTGAAACCCGCGCTGGCACTCTCTCTTCATTCCACGAACCGGGAATTGCGACGACGCCTGTTGCCGAGAGCACCCGACATCCCGCCCGAGGAACTCGTCGAGCTGGCCGAGGCCTACGCGCGTCGCACGGGCTACCCGATCCAGTACCAGTGGACGCTGCTCGAAGGCGTCAACGATACCGAAGCCGAGCTGGAGGGCATCGTCCGCCTGCTTGCCGGCAAGTATGCGGTCATGAACCTGATCCCCTATAACAACATCGAGGGTGTAGGCGATGCCGAATGGCGCCGTCCCGATTGGGAACACGCGGCCGGCATGGCGCGGCGCCTGCATCTGCGCGGCGTGCTCACCAAGCTTCGGCGCTCGGCGGCGCAGGATGTCGAGGGCGGATGCGGGCAGTTGCGTGCACGGGTGCTGAGCGAGGGTTGCGGCAGCGGAGGGTGAGTCGCCCAAGGGCAAGCCGGGAGAAGATTCTCGGGCCGCGCCTTGCGTACTTGACCACTTCTTCCGATCCCGGGGCCACATTACGGAGACGACTGGCCGCGCATAACGTTTCCGATCAAACTCAAGGCTTTGGAGCGAGGCAAGGACATGGCATCCCAACACAACCACAAGCTCGCCGTCCTGATCGACGCCGACAACGCCCAGCCGTCCATCATCCACGAGCTTCTGGCCGAAGTGTCCCGTTACGGCACGGCGACCGTCAAGCGCGCGTATGGAGATTGGACGACGACGAATCTGCGCGGATGGAAAGAGGTGTTGCATGAGATGGCGATCCAGCCGATGCAGCAGTTCGCCTATACGAGCGGCAAGAACGCTACCGACTCCTCACTCATCATCGATGCCATGGATCTGCTCCATATGGGCGGTCTGCACGGTTTCTGTCTGGTTTCGTCCGACAGCGACTTCACTCGGCTTGCGACGCGCATCCGTGAGTCGGGACTTGCCGTGTACGGCTTCGGCGAAAAGAAAACGCCCAAACCGTTCGTCGCGGCATGCGACAAGTTCATCTATACGGAGATCCTGCGTCCGTCGCCGGATGCCGGCGCATCCGGCGACGCGAGCCCCGAACCGTTCGAGCCGATGATACGGGCCGCGGTCACCGCGACAGCCCGTGATGATGGCTGGGCAGCGCTCGGTGGCGTGGGCTCCATGCTGCTGAAAAACAGTCCGGCGTTCGATCCGAGGAACTACGGCTGCCAGAAACTCGGCGAGCTCGTCCGGAAGCAACCTTATCTGGAGATCAAGGATGTTCCGGCGGGGAACGGCTCCGAGAACGCCCACCTCTACGTACGGCTCAGGCCGTGAGCCGAGGGGTGCGTGGCGCCTTCACGCATCTTCCCGCGTTGACCGGCTGAGTGCGGCATCTCGGTTGCGGCGGTGGATCGGCGACGCGCTGCCGTCGGCGCACACGTTCACGCCGCCGGAAATGGCGGGATCAGTGCTTGCGGCGGGGCTGCCTCGTCGTGGGGCTGCGGCCCTCGATGTGGCGGAAGGTGATGCGGGCCTTGGAAAGATCGTAGGGCGACATTTCGAGCGAGACCTTGTCGCCTGCGATGATGCGGATGTGATGCTTGCGCATCTTGCCGGCGGTATAGGCCACCAGGCAATGGCCGTTATCGAGGGTGACGCGAAAACGGGAATCGGGAAGCACTTCATCCACGACACCGCGCATTTCAAGCAGTTCTTCTTTTGCCATGAGCTACCTCCGCAGGCGATTGAAACAGGAAAAACTTGGCGGCGCGCCGGTTTCCGGCGATACCGCGCATGAGCGCCGCAATTCTTCAGTCGCCCCAAGCCGCGACGCGATTGTGGATCGTCGATCGCAAGGGCGATTCCCGCCCGCCTCGAAGTGCCGATGCCGATATCCACGGAATCATCGAGCCCCCGGACTCTGATGGATGCGTGCCGTCCGCGCCTCGCAGAAACGAATAGCACCGCGCGCCCCGTTCGGGGACGGACAGCAAGGCTGGCGGGAGCGTGAAGGGGATACCTGCAAGGTGCAGGCGCGGATCGGACTACAGCGGCGCGACTTTGAAATCGCAGGGCGCATTATGCATTATTCGGCGCCGGGAGGCAAGGCGCGGCGGCCCGAATCCGGCCTCCGGCGCGCACTCAGCGTTTCAGCTTCGCGAACGCCGCGGCCATTGCGCTGTCCGTCATTGCCGGCGCTGTCGCACGTTTCGGCTTTCCCGGACGCGGCTGCCACGGTGCGTCATGCCGAGGCTTTTCGCCGGGAGCCGGCGCCTCGTTCAGCCGCATCGTCAGTGCGATGCGGCGGCGTTTCTCGTCGACGTCGAGCACCTTCACCTTGACGATCTGGCCGGCTTTGACGATCGTGTGCGGATCCTTGACGTAGCTGCTCGACAGCGCCGAGATGTGCACCAGGCCATCCTGATGCACCCCGATGTCGACGAAGGCGCCGAAAGCGGCGACGTTGGTGACCACACCTTCGAGCAGCATGCCGGGCTTCAGGTTGGCGAGCGTCTCGACGCCTTCCCGGAATGCGGCGGTGCTGAACTCGGGACGGGGGTCGCGGCCCGGTTTTTCGAGTTCAGCGAGAATATCGGTGACGGTCGGGACGCCGAATCGCTCGTCTGCATAGCGTGCCGGGGTGAGCGAGCGCAGGAGACGGGTGTTGCCGATCACGGTTTTCAGATCCTGTCGGACGTTGGCGAGGATGCGCTCCACGAGCGGATACGACTCGGGGTGGACCGCGGATGCGTCGAGCGGGTCGTCGCCGTCCATGATGCGCAGGAAACCCGCCGCTTGCTCGAACGTCTTGTCGCCCAGGCGCGGCACTTCACGCAATTGCGCGCGGTTGACGAAGCGGCCCTTGAGCTCGCGCTGCGAGACGATGGCCTGCGCAACGCTTGCGGAGAGCCCCGAAACGCGTGCGAGCAAAGGCACCGATGCCGTATTGACGTCGACGCCGACGGCGTTGACGCAGTCCTCCACGACCGCGTCGAGCGAGCGCGCCAGATCGGACTGGCCGACATCATGCTGGTACTGACCGACGCCGATCGACTTCGGATCGATCTTCACCAGTTCCGCGAGTGGGTCCTGCAGCCGGCGCGCGATCGACACGGCGCCCCGCAGCGAAACGTCGAGCGCGGGCAGTTCTCGCGATGCGAACTCCGAGGCGGAATAGACCGAGGCGCCCGCTTCGGAGACGACCACGTTCGCGAGCTTGAGCTCCGGGTGCTGCGCGATGAGCTCGCGCACGAGCTTGTCGGTCTCGCGGGAGGCGGTACCGTTGCCGATTGCGACCAGCGACACGCGATGCTTCGCGGCGAGGCTCGCCAGCACAGCGAGCGAGCCGGATCGGTCGTTCTTCGGTGGGTGCGGATGGATCGTCGCGGTGTCGAGGAGCTTGCCGGTCTCGTCGACCACGGCGATCTTTACACCGGTGCGGATGCCGGGATCGAGGCCCATCGTCACGCGAGGCCCGGCCGGCGCCGCAAGCAGCAAATCCTTCAGGTTGCGTGCGAAGACCCGGATTGCCTCCGTCTCGGCGCGTTCGCGCAGCGTGGCCATGAGCTCGGTTTCGAGGTGAATGGAGAGCTTCACGCGCCATGCCCAGCGCGCGGTGTCCATCAGCCATCGGTCGGCTGCCCGGCCGAGATCCTGGATGCCGGCGCGTGCGGCGATCTTTGCTTCACAGGGGTTGTGCGGCGCACTCCAGGCAGGCCGTTCCTCTTCGCTGTCGAGACGCAGCCGCACATCGAGCAGTCCTTCGCGGCGGCCGCGGAAGAGGGCGAGTGCGCGATGCGAAGGGAGGGTGCCGATCGCTTCCGCGTAGTCGAAATAGTCGGCGTACTTCGCCGCGGCGGCCTCCTTGTCTTCGCCCACCTTCGATTCGACGACGCCGTGTTCCTGCACGTATTCGCGCAAGGCCCGCAACAGGGTCGCGTCTTCGGCAAAGCGCTCCATGAGGATCTGCCGCGCACCATCGAGCGCGGCTTTGGTGTCCGGTACGCCAGGGTTCTCGCCGTCGCCGGTGTCGAAGCGTTCGCGCAGATAGTTTGCCGCCTCGGTTTCCGGATTCAGCGCCGGGTCGGCGAGCAGGGCATCGGCCAGTGGCTCAAGCCCCGCCTCCAATGCGATCTGCGCCTTCGTGCGGCGCTTTGGCTTGTACGGCAGGTAGAGATCCTCGATCTGGGCCTTGTCTGGCGCCAATGAGATCGCGTTCAGGAGCTCGGGCGTCATCTTGCCCTGCGCCGTGATCGATTCGATGATCGCGGCGCGGCGGGTCTCCAGCTCGCGCAGGTAGTGCAGGCGATCTTCGAGCAGGCGTAGCTGCGCATCATCAAGGCCGCCGGTAGCCTCCTTCCGATAGCGTGCGATGAAGGGCACGCTCGCGCCCTCGTCGAGGAGTGCGACGGCGGCGCCGACCTGCCGGGGTTGGGCGGCGATCTCGGCGGCGAGGCGATGTTCGATGGATGGCAGCATGCTTCGAGTGGGCGCCGGCGTGATCGCCGGATGCGGAAAAGCAGAGGCCGCGATTATGCCAAGCCCATGTATGGATCGAGAACTATCGGGCCATCCGCGCCGGTGGCAATACCATCACCTGACACCCCGCCGGCAGCATGCAGCCGATCCGGCGCTAGAACTGCCTCATGCGCAGAAGCACCAAGGTGCAGGCCGTTTCGTGGCGGATGCCGGCCTCGTCGAGGCGCCGTTCGAGAGCGGCGCTCTCGGTACCCGGGTTGAAGATGACGCGCCCCGGGCGCAGGTGGACGATGTCTTCGGTCACCAGCGCGGAGCGCTCGGGGCCGATGTAGAGCGTAAGGGTGTCGACCGAGCCCTCGATGTCGCCGAGGTGATGGGTTACGGGCAGGCCCTCGGCCACGTCGAGCCGTGGATTTACCGGAACGACGGTGTGACCGTGCTCCACGAGCAGGCGGATCGTCTGGTTGGAGTAGCGCTCGGGCTTGTGGCTCGCACCAAGGACGACGACGCGTTGTTTCGTATTGCTCATGCGGCTATTCAGGGGGTTGGGGCAGCCATCGGAACTTGCGTAAGGGCTGCGGCGCGCCAACGTACGCGTGGCGGCGCATCACACGTTCCATCCGCAGCGCCGGTTGCCCGCTTGAAACGCGGGCAGACCGTTTCCACGTGCGGGCCTAGCGGATGCGGTAGGCGGCGTGGCAGGCGACGCAGGTACCGGTGACGTCGGCGAGCCGGCGCATCGCGAGCGGACGATCGCCGGCAGTCGCGGCCTCGGCGAAAGCGCTCGCGGCAAGGTGGCCGTCGATCGCAACCGCATGCATGGCGCGTGGCATCTGGGGGCCGGGGCGCGCTTCGACCGGAAGTGCCGCATTCTTGCCCATCGCCGAGCGGCCCAGCCGGGTTTCTGCGATCTCTCCGGCGGCGGGGAGCTTGTCTTCGGCCAGGAGCGCGACGATTTCGTTGAGCGCGATGAGGTTGTCGAGCATCTCCTGCCGCAGGGTCTGCTGCGCGGGCTCGGGCAGCGGCGCCAATTGACGCTGGTCGTTGGCGGCAACCGGCAGCGCAACGCTGGCGGCGAGTAGAAACAGAGGGAACTTCATGGCCGGATAGCAGACTAGAGGAAAGGACGGAAAAGCCAATATGGTTGGCCGTCTTTGCCGTGTCAAGTGGCCGGTTTCGATGCTGCGACCGGTCATGGTGTAGCCGTCCCGAGAGCACGCGAATCCGTAACGTTTCGTTACATTCACGCCGGCGCGGGACATGCGGGCGTTACATGGGCCCGTGACAATGCATCACATCCGCATCCGAGTTGGATCGGATGGCCCCACGAAGTTTGTAAAGGAGAGCGTAATGAATCGAATCCCGTTCGCACGACGTACCCTGCTCGCAGCCCTGATTGCCGGTGGCGGCATGTTGGCGGGCTCTATCCACGCGGCCGATGGCGTCGCCACGCCGCGTTGCGAGCCGGGTTACTACGGACCGAAAAACCAGGCGGCATGGCATGCGGAACGCGCGCGCCAGCTCGGCGAGCTCAAAGAGAAACTCAAGCTCGCGCCGGAACAGGAGGCGGCATGGAAAGCGTTCGCCGACGTCAGCGTACCCGCGGCGCGCATGGGCGCGGGGCGCCAGGCGATGCGCGATGATCTCGCGAAACTCGATACACCCCAGCGTCTCGACCGGATGCTGGCGATGTCGGAGGCGCGCCGGGCACGCATGGTAGAGCGCATCGAGGCGACCAAGGCTCTCTATGCGCAACTCAATCCGGAGCAGAAGCGCGTGTTCGACGCCGAGGCGTTCACCGGCATGCCTTACGGGTACGGCAAGCGCCCCGCTCCCTGAACTGTGAGCCCGTACTGACGCGGCGGGTGGGCGGCTTGGCCGCCCACTTTGATTTGCGGGTTACGCGCGGTAGAAAAATGAGGCAGACACTGGTTTCATCGGGCTGATCAACGTTGTCTTCAACGAATGATGGCTCCCGTCTTTACGTGCGGTGGCACGTAAAGACACTGTCAGTGAACAGCTGGACCGATTCCGATCTTTTGCGCCGAACATCAGGTGGCGCAAGCCTCCTTCCACCTTTCCCATCGGCGTCATTTCGCGCGAATCAGCAGCACGGGGACGTTTGCGATGCGGGCGATGCCCTCCGCGACGCTGCCCAGGAACAGGCGCGACAGTCCGCGCCGCCCGTGCGTACCAACGACGACGAGATCGGCATTCCAAGTATCCGCGTCCGCGGCGAGTGCTTCGGCGACGCGCAGTTCGAGCGTGCTGACCGTGAGGAGCGCGGTTTCTGCCGGCACGCCGACGGCCTCCGCGCGTGCTGCAGCGTCGGCCAGCAGCGCTTCGCCGCGCTTCATCAACTCGCCGGTCGCGTCCGCCTGCAGGGGGAATTCGATCCCCAGATTGACGCTGATCGTGTCGATCGCGTGCACGATGCGGAGAGTCGCTCCCGCGTCCCGAGCAAGTGTGATCGCCGTCTCCAGCGCACGCTGTCCCGTAGGACTCGTGTCCACTGCTACCAGAATACGCTTGTACATGGCTGCCTCCTCCGCATGACACTTTGAAATATAGGAAGGAATCCACGTATCCGCACCGTGCCGCAGTTCCTGGAAAGCCGTACCGTAGATGCTACATATGAAGGGGCAGGCTTCTATGGAGGAAAACGCCATGAGTAAATGGATATTCGAGCCGGGGCATACCGCCGCGGCATTCGCAGTTCGGCACATGATGGTTTCGGAGATGCGCGGCTTGTTCAAGAACGTGCGTGGCAGTCTCGAATTCGATCCCGACGCACCCGGCACGGCGGCATCGGTCGAGGCCGAGATCGATACGGCCGGCATCTGGACGGGGGACGACGCGCGCGACGGGCATCTGCGTGGAGCCGATTTCCTGGACGTCGAGCGCTACCCGCGTATGACGTATCGCAGTACCGAGATACGTTCCGCTGGAGCGTCGGATTTCAAGGTCGTCGGCAACCTGGAGCTTCGCGGCGTGACGCATCCCGTCGTGCTGGATGCACGTTATCTGGGCCGCTGGGAGTGTCCGTACTGGGAAGGTGACCGGGATCTGGGGCCGACGACCCGCATCGGTTTCACTGCTACCGGACGCATCAACCGGCACGACTTCGGCGTGAGCTGGAACTCGACGATGGATCGTGGTGGCCTGGTCGTCGGCGACGAGGTCGCTCTCACGCTCGACGTCGAAGCGATTCTCGATTCGGACATGGAACGGATCACGCGAATCATGGAGCAGGCCTCGTAAGGCAAGCGATCGAGGCAAAGGCCGGCTCCTGCGGCTACGTGCCGCGCGGCCTCGCGATGCGTCTGAAGCGCGTTTCATCGCGTGGCGGCCCTGTTGCGAGTTGTCGAAGCCACGTCCGGTGGCGGTGCCGCCGATTGCGGGCGATATACCCCGTGGCAGGATCGGATTGGAAGTGCTTCCCCTTAATGTGTGGTGCGCTGCGCTTAGAGCCCAGAGATATGGAGCAGGCGGGCAAGATCCGTGGCCGCCCCGCGGCGGCCATCCCGTACCGCTCCGGATCGCGTCTTTCCCGTGAGCGACTACAGTGATCCCATGGGCAATCATCGAAGGGGAAAGCCATGCAACATCGCGTCACTCTGCTGATGAGCGAGTTCGTCACCCACGACGTCAAGCGCTTCATCATCAGCAAGCCCGAGGGCTTCTCGTGGGTGCCTGGGCAGGGCGTCGAACTCGCCATCGACGCCCCCGGGCTTGCAGATCAGGGGCGGCCGTTCACGCCGACGGGGCTGGCGGACGACCGGGTGCTCGAGTTCACAATCAAGGGTTATGCCAGCCATGCCGGGGTGACCCAGGCGCTGCACAAGCTGGAGGCGGGCCGCGAACTGCTGATGTCGGAACCTTTCGGCACCATCAGCTACCAGGGCCCCGGCGTCTTCATCGCCGGCGGTGCGGGAGTCACGCCTTTCCTCGCCATCCTGCGCGATCTCGCGCGCCGGGACGAACTCGTGGGCCAGACCCTCATCTTTTCGAACAAGACGGTGGCCGACATCATCTGCGAGAAAGAACTGCGTCATCTGCTGGGCGAGCACTGCATCCTCACCTGCACCGGCGAGGATGTTCCCGGATATCGGAACGGCCGGGTGGACCGCGCGTTCATCGAGGAGCTGGTGCAGGATTTCACGCAACACTTCTACCTGTGCGGCCCGCCGCCTTTCATGGAAGCCGTCAACGGAGCGCTGACCGACTTGGGCGCCCACGCGGAGGCCCTCGTTTTCGAGCGCTGAGCCGCACGTGGCCGACGCCGCGGTGTTCCAGCCGCTGCTCTGGGTGTTCGCCGGGCTGCTCATCACGGTGGGCCTGGCGGGCCTGATCCTGCCCGTCATCCCGGGCATTCCACTGGTGTATGCGGGGCTTGTCCTGTTGGCGTGGGCGGAGAATTTCCAGTATGTCGGCGGCGTCACGCTCGCCGTACTCGGCGTGCTCGCGTTATTGAGCTATGGGGTCGAATTTCTTGCCGCGGCGTTGGGTGCAAGGAAGTTCGGCGCCTCGCCTCGGGCGGTGACAGGGGCCGCGCTGGGTGCGGTCGGCGGGCTTTTCTTCGGCTTGCCCGGCATCATGCTGGGCCCCTTCGTGGGGGCCGTGCTCGGCGAACTCAGCGGCCGCGCCTCGGCGCGGGCGGCGACGCGGGCCGGTCTGGGCGCGACGCTTGGGCTGCTATTCGGCGCGCTACTCAAGGTGGCGCTGGCATTCACGATGCTGGGTGTGTTCCTGCTTGCGCGCCTGATCTAGGTTTCTCCCTCGCCCAGGTATCGGATGGCCGCGCTATGCTGTGGCTTTTTCCCGGAGATGGCATGAACATCCGCACCCTGCTCACCATGGCCCTGCTGCTGACGACGCTTGGCTGCAGCAAGCTCACGCTGGAGAACTACGGCAAGATCGATACGGGTATGAGCTATGACGAAGTCGTCGCCCTGATCGGGCAACCGGATCGGTGCGATGACGTGCTCGGCGTGCGCAACTGCAAGTGGGGCGACGAGAAGCGCTCCGCGGCAGTGAGCTTCGTCGGCGACAAAGTCGTTCTCTTCGCGTCGAGCAATCTCAAGTAATGCGTACGGGAGCCGGATTGTCACGCGGCGCGATCCGGTCGAGCCGGCGCAAGGCCGGCGACATTCGCGTGTGAACGCCGGAGACGGCTCCGCACGATTATCGCGACCAGGGCGATGAGCGGCGAGAGTTCCCCGATCCGGGATCAGTCGCCGTACGGAGGGCATTGCGGGGTGACGCGAGAGCCGCAGGCTGCGACGGCCTAATGGGGCCGCGTGAAGTGGATCGATTTGCGCTCGGATCTGTGCCGGCGGTTGGATGAGCGCCTGATGAACCCGTCGGCGTCGGCCAGGTTGCGGCGCGAGGTCGGAAAAGGCGGCGCAAGCGATCCTCGTCGGCCCATATTTCTCGCGGGTCTCGCGGCCGCGCTATGACGCGAATCGGCCCACATAGATCGACGCCGCACACGCGGAGCCGGATGCATCTGACCTTGGCGGCCGCGCGGTGCGCGCCGAATCTGAGCGCCGACGCATCTGCACGATGCGAGTGCGCGGAACCCGATTCCAGGTTTCAGGCAACGCTGCCGAAGCTCTCGTCGGTGGCCAGGAAGGGGGCTTTCAGGCCCGCCAGGCGTGTACCCTGCGCGATCGGTCCACCCGGGAAGATCGTGTACAGGTACTTGAGGCCGCCCTTCGCGTGGAAATGCTCGTCGAGCGCGTCGTGCAGGTCGCGCAGATTGCTGACGCCTTCATCTGTGCGTTGCGAATAATAGCCCTGCAGCGCGCGGATGGTTTCCCAGTGATCCTCAGTGAGCTCGAGCTCTTCTTCGCGTGCGATGCGCTCTGCGTCTTCCGCGGTCCAATCCATTGGCGCGCAGCGGAAGTCAGGATCGATTTCGGGTTCGTCGATGAGCTTGTTGATGTCGGTCGAAGCGGGTTGCATGATCGTCTCCTTGCTGAACCACTCAGCATGAATACCTTAGAAGATAGACCAGCACCCCCGTGATGCAAGGCGGGCCAACGGCTTCATCGCATGTAGGCATACCCGGCCTGCTGGAGCCGGACGATTTCGGTGTCCGCCATGGGGACCACCGTGATGAAGCCGTGGAAGTCCTCCGGGGCGAAACCTTTGTCCTGTGCAGCGAGCCGGCACATACGGAACTCGATGACACCGGAGAGCGTGGCGCCCTGTGCACGCTGCATGAGCTCGCGATAGCGCGGATAATTCTTGATCGCGAAGAACGGAATTTCATCTCCGTGCAGCACGATCACGACCTTGCTGTCGAACGGATCCGAGCCATTGAAGTCGGCCAGCAGCATTGCACGGCTGATGATCAGCTGCATCGTCGCTTCGTTGTCCACCGCGACGTCGTAGACGACTTTCTGGTGCGCGTACTGCTGTTCGACCGCGCGCGCCTTGCCCCAGGGGGCTTCACTGGCGAAGGCCGGCCCGATCGGAAGCGTGGCGGCAAGCAGCAAGCCGGCCGCGCCGGCGGCCTGGATCGCAAGGCGCATGCATGGGGCGGCGCCGGCAAGGGAACGGATGGCCGATGGATGAGGGAACGCGAGAGCAGTCATGGGGGTCTCCTGAAATCAGGTGGGCTTTCAGTTAGCACGCTGCGATGCGGCGCGCATCGATGGAAGGGAGTTGCGCTTGGAACAGGAAGCGATCGGGAAGAGTGACACGGATGGCCATCGCCATGCCGTACCCGTGCGCCTGCTGTTCGCAGGGCTCGGTACGCTGTTCCTGGCGCTCGGCGCGATCGGGGTGTTTCTGCCCTTGCTGCCCACGACGCCTTTCCTGTTGCTCGCCGCCGCGTGCTTTGCGCGGGCGTCGCGCCGCATCTCCCGCTTGCTGCTGGCGCATCCCCATTTTGGCCCACTGATCCACGAATGGGGTGAACATCGCAGCATACCGTATCGTGCCAAGCGACGGGCGCTGGCCTTGATCGCGCTGAGCTTCGCGGTGTCGATCGTGTTCTTCGTCCCTGGCTGGCCGGCGAAAGTGATCATGGGGATGGGCGGCTTGATCCTGATGGCCTGGATCGCCCATATTCCATCGCGCGACGCGCCGCCCCGCGTACCGCGGAACCGCACGCCATAGTGCGACAGGGGCGATGCCGGCACAATACGCATCGGACGCATCATCCCACGGGATCAGGTTGCGCGTGACGATCGCTCGGGGGACGGATGCTCTACAATGAAATTTTGTTTATCTAAGAGGGGGATGACAGCATGAGTGTTGCAAAAACCATCGAAATCACGGCGAGCTCAGAAAAAGGGTTCGATGACGCAATCAAGACCGGTATCGCCAAGGCGGCCGAAACGCTGGAAAACATCACCGGTGCCTGGGTGATGGACCAGAACGTGAAAGTGAAGAAAGGCAAGATCGCGGAATACTCGGTGAGGATGAGGCTGACCTTCGTCCTGAAATAAGGCCGGGAAGATGACGCCATCGCAAGCCTGCGGTGGCGTCACGCCGGCCCGGGGTTTGCCGACGTTGCGTCCGGGCTCCGTGTAGCTAGCGCGCCGTTTTCGCGCCTTCGGCGCGGTAGTTTCGAGTTCATGTCCCATCTCCCCTACTGGCGCCTGTCCGGTTTCTACTTCTTCTATTTCGCCTTCGTCGGCGCCGTTTCTCCATTCTGGAGCCTTTACCTGCAGTCGCTCGCGTTCAGCGCCTTCCAGATCGGCGTCCTGATGTCGCTGCTGCAGGTGATGCGGATCTTCGCGCCCAACATCTGGGGGCATATCGCCGATCGCACCGGGCGGCGCACGGCGATCGTACAGATCGCGGCCGTCGGCAGCGTCGTCGCCTTCGCAGGCGTCTTCGTGGATCAGGGCTTCTGGTGGATGTTCGCCGTGATGGCGGCGCTGAGCTTCTTCTGGAGCGCCTCGCTGCCGCTGGTCGAGGCGATGACGCTGTCGCATCTGGGCGAACGCACCGATGCGTATGGCCGGGTGCGGGTGTGGGGCTCGATCGGATTCATCGTCATGGTCCTCGGGCTGGGATATGCCTTCGACCACGTTTCCATCGCGTGGCTGCCGTGGGCCGTGATGGCGGTGATGGTGGGCATCGCCGGCTCCGCAAGGATGATCCCCGACGCAGAGATGGGGACACATTTTGCAGAAGGCGATTCCGTCTGGGACGTCGCGCGGCGGCCCGAGGTCGCCTCGCTGCTGATCGCCTGCCTGCTGATGTCGGTCACGCACGGGCCCTATTACACCTTTTATTCGATCTATCTCGTCGATCACGGCTACGACAAGTCGACCGTCGGCTGGTTGTGGGCGCTCGGGGTCGCCTGCGAGATCGGCATCTTCCTGATCATTCCGCGCATCTTCGCGCGCGTGACGCCGCGCCGCCTGATCCTCGCAAGTTTCGTCCTCGCGGCGTTGCGTTTTCTCATGATCGGATGGGGCGTGGATTCGCCATGGCTGGTGTGGGGTGCGCAGACGTTGCACGCCTTCAGTTTCGGCACCTATCACGCGGCGGCGGTGGCGTTGATCCATCAGCATTTCCGGGGGCGCCATCAGGCGCGCGGGCAGGCGCTCTACACCAGCTTGTCGTACGGGGTGGGCGGTACGATCGGCGGTCTTGCGAGCGGGCTGACGTGGGAGACGCCGGGTCCGGCGTGGACCTTCACCTTCGCCGCGGCAAGCGCTGCATTGGCCTGGTGGGTCTATGCCGCGTGGGGGCGGCCGACCGCGCTTGGAGCGAAACTCGTGCCAGCAGGACCCAAGCTATGAAATAATCGACGTTTTACGCGCCGTTCCGCCCGATTCCGCATGTCCGGTCAAACCCTCTTCGAGAAGCTCTGGGACGCTCACGTCGTCCACGTCGAACCCGACGGCACCACGCTGCTCTACATCGATCGCCATCTGGTGCACGAAGTCACCAGCCCGCAGGCCTTCGAAGGGCTCAAGCTCGCCGGCCGCATGCCGCGCCGCGCCGACGCCGCGATCGCGGTGCCGGATCACAACGTTCCGACCACCGATCGCAGCCAGGGGATCGCGGATCCGATATCGCGCCTGCAGGTCGAGACGCTCGACGCGAACTGTGCCGAGTTCGGCATCACTGAATTCCGGATGGACGACGTGCGGCAGGGCATCGTGCACGTGATCGGCCCCGAAGGCGGGCTCACACTGCCCGGCATGACCGTCGTCTGCGGCGATTCGCACACCTCCACGCACGGCGCGTTCGGCGCGCTGGCCTTCGGCATCGGTACCTCCGAGGTCGAACACGTGCTCGCGACGCAATGCCTGTGGCAGAAACCGTCGAAGACGATGCTGGTGAAGGTCGAGGGCGTGCTTGGCCGCGGCGTTACGGCGAAGGATCTCGCGCTCGCGGTCATCGGCAAGATCGGTACCGCCGGGGGCACCGGCTACGCGATCGAATTCGGCGGCGAGGCGATCCGCGCGCTGTCGATGGAAGGCCGCATGACGCTGTGCAACATGGCGATCGAGGCGGGCGCGCGCGCCGGCATGGTCGCCGTCGACCAGACCACGATCGATTACGTGAAAGGACGTCCCTACGCGCCGAAGGGTGCAGCGTGGGACAAGGCCGTTGCGTGGTGGAACACCCTGCATTCGGATGCCGGCGCCCGCTTCGATCGTGTCGTCGTGCTCGATGCCGCTACGATCGAGCCGCAGGTGACCTGGGGCACCTCGCCCGAGATGGTGACGACCGTCGGCGGTCGCGTGCCGGATCCCGCCGCGGCGCCGGATGAGGTCAGACGTCACGACTGGGCGCGCGCTCTTGAGTACATGGGCTTGGCAGCCGGCACGCCGATCACGGAGATCCCGGTCGACAAGATCTTCATCGGTTCCTGCACCAATTCGCGCATCGAGGATCTGCGCGAGGCGGCGGCCGTAGCGAAGGGGCGCAAGGTCGCGCCTGGCGTGAAGCAGGCCCTGGTGGTGCCGGGCTCAGGACTCGTCAAGCAGCAGGCCGAGGCCGAGGGGCTCGACCGGATCTTCGTCGATGCCGGCTTCGAATGGCGTGAACCCGGCTGCTCGATGTGTCTCGCGATGAACGCCGACCGGCTGGAGCCGGGCGAGCGCTGCGCATCGACGTCGAATCGCAACTTCGAAGGGCGTCAGGGACAGGGCGGGCGCACCCATCTCGTCAGCCCGGCGATGGCCGCCGCCGCCGCGTGCGCAGGCCACTTCGTCGACGTGCGTAATTTTTGAATCGTATCTAGGAGAAACCCGATGAAACCGATGATCGCCGTCCTGATCGCCGCCATGATGACGCTTGCCGGCTGCAACACCGTCAAAGGGCTGGGCCAGGACATCGAGAACGCAGGCAGCGCGATCGAGCGGGCGGGCAGCAAGTAGAGATGCGCGCCTTCACCACCCTCGACGGACTCGTGGTGCCGCTCGACCGCGCCAACGTCGACACCGATGCCATCATCCCGAAGCAGTTCCTGAAGTCGATCAAGCGGGCCGGTTTCGGCCCCAACCTGTTCGACGAATGGCGCTATCTCGATCACGGCGAGCCGGGCATGGACCCGGCGTCGCGCCGGCCGAATCCTGATTTCGTGCTCAACTTCCCACGCTACGCGGGCGCCTCGGTGCTGCTCGCACGGGACAACTTCGGCTGTGGTTCGAGCCGCGAGCATGCGCCGTGGGCGCTTGAGGATTACGGCATCCGCGCGATCATCGCACCCAGTTTCGCCGACATCTTCTACAACAACTGCTTCAAGAACGGCATCCTGCCCATCGTGCTCGACGCCGCAGCCGTCGACCGCCTGTTCCGCGCATGCGATGCAAACCCGGGCTACCGGCTCACGATCGATCTGGAAGCCCAGACCGTGACGACGCCGGATGGCGAGGTACTGCGCTTCGAGGTCGATGCGGGGCGCAAGCACCGATTGCTGAACGGGCTCGACGACATCGGCCTCACCCTGCTCCACGCCGACAAGATCGAAGCGTACGAAGCGCGGCGCCGGCAGGAGGCGCCCTGGCTGTTTTCTAGTTGAGTGCCGATTCGCGGCATACGGGGCACGAAGAGGACGGAAATATGAAAAAAGGTCTTGCGACATGAAAATTGCAGTCTTGCCGGGTGATGGCATCGGGCCGGAGATCGTCGCCCAGGCGGTGAAGGTGCTCGAGGCGCTGCGTGCCGAAGGAGCTAAGGTCGAGATGGAGACGGCGCCCATCGGCGGCGCCGGTTACGACGCTGCGGGCGATCCCTTGCCCGAGGCCAGCCTCAAGTTGGCGCGCGAGGCCGACGCTGTGCTGCTCGGCGCTGTTGGCGGCCCCCGGTACGACGCGCTCGACCGTCCGCTGCGCCCCGAGCGCGGCCTGCTGCGCATCCGCAAGGAACTGAACCTCTTTGCCAACCTGCGCCCGGCGCTGCTGTATCCGGAGCTTGCGGATGCCTCGTCGCTCAAGCCCGAAGTGGTGTCGGGGCTGGACATCATGATCGTGCGCGAACTCACCGGCGATGTGTATTTCGGCCAGCCGCGCGGCATCGAGATCCGCAACGGCGAGCGCGTCGGCTTCAATACCATGCTGTATTCGGAGTCCGAGGTGCGCCGCGTCGCGCACGTCGCGTTCGGCATCGCCATGAAGCGCGGCAAACGGCTTTGCTCGGTCGAAAAGGCCAACGTGCTCGAATGCTCCGAACTGTGGAAGGAGGTGATGATCGAGGTGTCGAGGGATTATCCCGAGGTGGAGCTCTCCCACATGTACGTGGACAACGCGGCGATGCAACTCGTCCGTGCACCCAAGCAGTTCGACACCATCGTCACCGGCAATATCTTCGGCGACATCCTGTCGGATGCCGCGTCGATGCTGTCGGGCTCGATCGGCATGCTGCCGTCCGCCTCGCTTGACGACAGAAACAAGGGCATGTACGAACCGATCCACGGCTCGGCACCAGACATCGCCGGCAGAGATCTCGCCAATCCGCTGGCGACCATCATCTCGACGGCGATGATGTACCGCTATACCTTCGCGGATCTGGCGACCGCAGACCGCATCGAGAGTGCGGTGAAACAGGTCATCGCGGCGGGCTTGCGCACCGGCGACATCTGGACCGAAGGCACGCGGAAAGTGTCGTGCAGCGAAATGGGCGATGCCGTGGTCGCGGCGCTGGTGCGCTAGCCACCACGAACCGCGACCACGGCACGGCGCGCGGGGCCGGCCATGCCGGTGCGGGATCGGGGTGTCGCGCAGGCGTGTTCAGCACCCCGCGATGCAGGGTCCCGGATCCTCAACAGGAGAAACGAAATGATGAAAGTAGGCTTGATCGGATGGCGCGGCATGGTGGGATCCGTGCTGATGGGGCGCATGAGCGAAGAGCGCGATTTCGACCACATCGATCCGGTGTTCTTCACGACATCCAACGTCGGTGGCAAGGGCCCCGACATCGGCCGCGAGACGGCACCGCTGAAAGACGCCGGCAATGTCGACGAACTGAAGGGCTGCGACGTCCTCATCAGCTGCCAGGGCGGCGACTACACGAATGAGGTGTACCCGAAGCTCCGCGCCGCCGGCTGGGACGGCTACTGGATCGACGCGGCGTCCGCGCTGCGCATGAAGGACGAGGCGATCGTCATCCTCGATCCGGTCAACCGCAACGTGATCACCGACGGTATCGCGAACGGGGTCAAGACCTATGTCGGCGGCAACTGCACGGTATCGCTGATGCTGATGGCGATCGGCGGGCTGTTCGACGCGGAACTGGTCGAGTGGGTGGCGCCGATGACCTACCAGGCGGCATCCGGCGCCGGCGCGCGGAACATGAAGGAGCTGATCCAGCAGATGGGCGCCATTCACGGCGAGGTGGCCGATCTGCTTCAGGATCCCGCGAGCGCGATCCTGGACATCGACCGCAAGGTTGCCCAGTTCATTCGCTCCAGCGACTATCCGCTGGAAGCCTGGCCGGTGCCGCTGGCTGGAAACCTGATTCCATGGATCGACGCCGCGCTCGAATCCGGGCAATCGAAAGAGGAGTGGAAGGCGCAGGTCGAGGCGAACAAGATCATGGGTCGCAGCGCGGCGCCGATTCCGATCGACGGCCTCTGCGTGCGCGTCGGCGCCATGCGCTGCCACTCGCAGGCGCTCACGATCAAGCTCACGAAGGACGTGCCGCTGGCGGACATCCACAGCCTGATCGCCGCCCACAACCAATGGGTGAAGGTCGTGCCGAACGATCGCGACATCAGCATGCGCGAGCTTACGCCCGCGGCCGTGACCGGCACGCTGAACGTGCCGATCGGTCGCATCCGCAAGCTCAATATGGGGCCGCAGTATCTGACTGCATTCACCGTCGGCGACCAGTTGCTGTGGGGTGCGGCGGAACCGCTGCGGCGCATGCTGCGTATTCTGCTCGAGCGCTGAGGGCCGGGCCGGCTGGCTGGAAACTCAAGCCTGGCGCCGACTTTGCGTTAAAGATTGCGTAGACGGAGCCGTCATATAGTGGCGTCAAGGATTCAACGGCCCGAAGTGCAGGGCAAACAGGGACAGGGAGAGACCGGATGAAATTGAAGCGATTCGCCACCCAGCTGGTGGCCGCAGGCCTGATGGCCATACCGCTGACGGCGGGGGCTGCCGGCCTGGGCAAGCTGTCGGTGACGTCGGCGCTGGGCCAGCCGCTGGCAGCGGAAATCGAGCTGTTTGCGGCCGACAAGGCCGAGCTCGACAGCCTGTCGGCCAGCTTGGCGTCCGATCAGGCATTTCGCGATGCACGTGTCGACTTTGCTCCCGTGCTCTCCACGTTGCGCTTCGCCGTCGTGAAAAAACCGGACGGCAAAGCCGTTCTCAAGGTGACCTCCACCCGACCTGTCAACGATCCGTTCGTCGACATGCTGATCGAGCTGAACTGGGCCTCCGGCCGGCTGGTGCGCGAGTACACGGTACTGCTCGACCCCCCTGGCACCACGATTGCTCAGACGCCCGCTCCGGTCGTCGTCGAACCCGCGCTGACCGCCGCGCCGCCGCCTGCGGTTACCGAACCCCAGCCGGCCGAGGCTACGGAGCCGGGGACCGCCACGCTGGCGGAACCCTCGCCGGCATCCGCGACGGGCGCGCCGACGACGAGTGCGGCCGAAGCGACGGCAGAACCCGTGCCCGAGCCCCGCCCGGCGGCACCCGCGACGGACACGCGGCCGAGCGCCGCCGAGGCGGCACCGAGCTTCGAGGGCGATCGCATCCTCGTCAAGCGGGGCGATACGCTGACGCGCATTGCCCAACGCGTGCGGCCGGATTCGGTCACCCTCGAACAGACCTTGATCGGCCTCTTCCGCGAGAACCCGCATGCCTTCGAGGGCAACGTGAACCGGCTCAAGGCCGGCAAGACGCTGGAGATCCCGAGCGCGGAGAAAGTCGCGGCCATCCGCCAGCAAGAGGCTGCGCGTGAACTGAGGCTGCAGGCGGCTGACTGGCGCGCCTATCGCCAGAAACTGGCGGCGGCCGTGAGTGCCGCGCCGGAGGCCGAGCGGGCGGCTGACCAGACCAGCAGCGGCAAGATCACGCCCAAGGTGGAGGATCGCGCTGCACCGGCTGCCGAGGCCCAGCAGGACGTCTTGAAGCTCTCCAAGGCCGCGCCGGCTACGGCCGGCACGGACGCGAAGGCGGCCGAACAGGCACGCGCGGAAGATGCAACGGCGCGCGAGAAGGCGCTGCAGGAATCGGGCGAGCGCGTCGCCATGCTCGAGAAGCAGGTGCAGGACATGCGCAAGCTGGCCGAGCTTCAGGAGAACGCACCGGCAGAGGGCGCGGCCTCCACGGACGAAGCAGCGCCGCCCGAGACGCCTGTAGCAGAAGCGGAGACCGAGGCGCCTGCCCCGGAAGTGGAGGCCGCACCCGCACCCGTGCCCGCGCCTCTCGCGGTGGAAGCGCCGCCGGCCGCGCCCGCACCGGCCGACAAGTGGTATGCGCCGCTGCTCGCCAACCCCATGTACTGGGGCGGTGCCCTGGCGGCGCTGGGTCTAGGCGGACTGCTGTGGTGGAGAATGGCTTCCGGGCGCCGCCGGAAGACAGTCACCACGACGATGAACGACAGCCTGATCGTGACGGGCGGCGTGCATCCGCCCATCGTTCCCGCTGCGGCATCGGGTGGCAGCGTCAACACGGGCGATTCGTCGTTCCTGACCGATTTCAGCCAGGCGGGGCTCGGCACCATCGACACTCACGACGTCGATCCCATCGCCGAGGCCGAGGTCTACATGGCTTACGGGCGCGGTGCCCAGGCCGAGGAGATCCTCCGGGAGGCCATCGCCAAGAACCCGGAGCGGCATGAGATCCGTCTCAAGCTGCTCGAAATATTTGCCGCCCGCCGCAATCCCGCCGAATTTGAAGCTGCTGCCGGCGAGTTGTACGCTGCACTGGGCAGCAAGACGAGCCCGCTCTGGACCAAGGCCTGCGAAATGGGCCGCAGCATCGATCCGAGCAATCCGCTGTACGGCGGCGATACGCTGGCAGAGAGCTCCGGGAACGGTGCAAGCGCGACGGTGGCCGCGACGGTGGCCGCGACTGCGGCCGTCGCCGGCGGCGCCGTGTCCTTCATCGAAGACCGCGCGCCGGCCTCGCCCCCGGCGGAAACGCCTCCGCCCCGCGTCGAGACTCCACCCCCACCGCGGGTGGAAACGCCTCCGCCCCGTGCCGAAGTTCCGCCGCCTGCGCCCGTATTCGAGCCGGAGCCGCTGGCCGACATTTCTCCGCTCGATTTCGAATCCGCCGGGGAAGTGCTCGACTTCACGACCTCGCCGGCCCCGTCGGCTGCGGCGAAAGCCGATGCCACGCGCCCGGAGGTTCCCGACACCCAAGGTCTCGCGTTTGATTTTCCCGATCTCGATCTGCCGGTGGAGAACGCTCCGCCGGTGCAATCGTCGGATGCCGGTAGCGACGACAGCTACGACTTCAGCGGTCTCGACCTCGATCTTGAACCGAGTGCGGAAGAGGAACTCGACGAGGTCGGAACCAAGCTCGATCTGGCGCGCGCCTACGTGGAAATGGGCGACAAGGACGGTGCGCGGGAAATTCTCGACGAAGTGCTGGCCGAAGGAAGCGAGAGCCAGAAATCCGACGCGAAAGCGCTCATGAGCACGCTTGGCTAGATTTCCGCATCCGGTCGCCCGCATCCTTCTGTGGTGCGGGTGGGCGGTCGCGGTGGAGCGTGCCGCCGGGCCCCAACTCGCAATCCTGGCCGTCGCCGCCGCGACGGCCTTTCTGTTTGCGCCCGCACGGCGTCAGTTGTTGCGCCTGCTGCGGCGTACCCGCTGGCTGATGGCGGTGCTGCTGCTCACCTACGCTTATGCGCTGCCCGGCGCGGCGTTGTGGCCCGGCCTGGGCTGGCTCAGCCCCACTGCCGAGGGCTTGTGGCTGGGCGCGTTACGCGCTGGACGGCTCGCATTGATGCTGGCCGGCCTCGCGGTGCTGCTCGCATACACTCCGCGCGCTCGGTTGATCTACGGGCTCTATGCGCTCGCCAAGCCGCTGTCCCGGCTCGGTTTCGACCGCCGCGCCTTTGCCGTCCGTCTCGGCCTCACGCTGGATTACGTCGAGCACGCGCCCCGGCCGGCACGCTGGCTGGACGCCTTGCGGATGCCGCCGGCAGACGACGGCGTGCCCGCGACCTATCCGCTCCAGATCGAGCCCTGGCGTAGCCGCGACAGCGCGGCCATACTCGCGGGCATGCTTCTTCTTGTGATTGTGCTGGCATGAGGCCGGATTGAGATGCGAATCGCGGTCGGCCTGGAATATTGCGGCACGGGTTTTTGCGGCTGGCAATCGCAACCGGGAGGCTGCGGCGTGCAGGATGCCCTCGAAGCCGCGGTGTCGGTCATTGCCGGGACGCGGACCGCGGTGACCGCCGCGGGCCGCACCGACAGCGGCGTGCATGCGGCATTCCAGGTCGCACATTTCGACGTTACGGTCGAGCGCCCGCTCACCGCCTGGGTGCGCGGCGTCAACAGCCATCTGCCGGCCGGGGTTGCGGTTTTGTGGGCACGGCCGGTCGGCGAGGATTTTCATGCGCGCTTCGCGGCCACCCAGCGCGGCTACCGCTACGTGCTGCTCAACCATCCGGTGCGCCCCGGCCTTGGCAGCGGAACCGTCGGCTGGCATCACCGCCCCCTCGACGTAGATGCGATGAACCAGGCCGCGACACAGCTGATCGGCAAGCATGATTTTTCCGCCTTCCGTGCGGCGGAATGCCAGGCGAAGACACCTGTCAAAGAGTTGCGCCGCATCCATATCGAGCGGCGCGGCGGTTATTTGCTATGTGATTTCGTGGCCGATGGCTTCCTCCATCACATGGTGCGCAACCTGATGGGCACGCTGATCCAGGTCGGCGCCGGCGTGCACCCGGTCGAATGGGTGGGCGAGGTGCTGGCGAGCCGGGATCGCGGGCTTGCCGCGCCCACGTTCGAAGCGTCGGGGCTCTATCTCACCCATATCCGCTATCCTGCTCACTTTGATCTGCCGGAGTCATCCGATCGATGGTTGTTCGCGTAAAGATCTGCGGCATCACCCGCCTGGCGGACCTGCGGGCCGCGTGCGCGGCAGGTGCGGACGCGCTGGGCTTCGTGTTCTACGAGAAGAGTCCGCGCCACGTCGATGCCGAGACGGCCGCTGCGCTGCTCCGGGCCATGCCGCCGTTCGTCCAGAGCGTCGGTCTGTTCGTGAATGCCGATCCGGCATTCGTCGAAGCGGTACTGAAACTTGCACCGCTCGACTTGCTGCAGTTCCACGGGGACGAGGCGCCCGCCGATTGCGCGCGATACGGCCGCCCCTGGATCAAGGCGGTGCGGGTCCAGCCGGAGACGGATTTGCTAGAATGCGCGGCTGACTTCGAGGGCGCCCGCGCGCTGCTGCTCGACGCCTTCGTGCCCGGCGTGCCCGGCGGTACCGGCGAGCGTTTCGACTGGCGCCTGATCCCGCCGGCGCTGCCGCTTCCGATCGTCCTGTCGGGCGGGCTCACGCCCGAGAACGTCGCCGACGCGGTGCGCACGGTCCGGCCATGGGCGGTGGACGTCTCGTCCGGCGTGGAAAGCTCGAAGGGCGTCAAGGACGCGCGCGAGGTCGCGCGATTCATTGCGAAGGCGAAAGAAACATCATGAAGCTGACTGATCTCCCTGATTCCCGCGGCCACTTCGGCCCTTACGGCGGCATCTTTGTCGCTGAAACGCTGATCGCCGCGCTGGAGGAGTTGCGCGTCGAGTACGATCGCGCGCGTCAGGATCCCGCCTTTCAGGCCGAGTTCGAGCATGAACTCAAGCATTATGTCGGCCGCCCGAGCCCGATCTACCATGCCCGCCGCCTGTCGGAGGCCTACGGCGGCGCGCAGATCTACCTCAAGCGTGAGGATCTCAACCACACCGGCGCGCACAAGATCAACAACACCATCGGCCAGGCCCTGCTGGCGCGGCGCATGGGGAAGAAGCGGGTCATCGCCGAGACCGGCGCCGGCCAGCACGGTGTCGCCAGCGCAACCGTCGCCGCGCGCTACGGCATGGAGTGCGTCGTGTACATGGGCGCGGAAGACGCCGCACGGCAGGCGCCGAACGTGTTCCGCATGAAGCTCCTTGGTGCAACCGTGATATCGGTCTCCTCCGGCTCGAAGACGCTGAAGGATGCGCTGAACGAAGCCATGCGCGACTGGGTCACGAACGTCGAATCGACCTTCTACATTCTCGGTACCGCGGCGGGCCCGCATCCGTATCCGATGCTGGTGCGCGACTTCCAGTGCGTGATCGGCCGCGAGTGCCTCCAGCAGATGCCCGAGCTCGCCGGGCGCCAGCCGGACGTCGTGATCGCGTGCGTGGGCGGAGGCTCGAACGCGATCGGCATTTTCCGTCCCTACATTGCGTACGAAAACGTGCGCCTCATCGGCGTCGAGGCGGGGGGGGCGGGCGTGGATACCGGCCGGCATGCCGCGCCGCTCACCACCGGTACGCCGGGCGTTCTGCACGGCTCCCGCAGCTATCTCATGCAGGACGAGAACGGCCAGATCATCGAGACCCACTCGGTGTCGGCCGGACTCGATTACCCCGGCGTCGGTCCCGAACACAGCTACCTCAAGGACGTCGGCCGTGCCGAGTACGCACCGATCAACGACGACGAGGCGCTCGCCGCGTTCCACGACCTATGCCGCTACGAGGGCATCATCCCCGCGCTGGAATCGAGCCACGCCGTCGCCCAGGCGAAAAAACTCGCGCCGACCCTGGGCAAGGACCAGATCATCCTGGTCAACCTGTCCGGCCGGGGGGACAAGGACATCAACACCGTGGCGAAGCTGGCGGGGATCACGCTCTAGACCCCGGCGCCCCCTGTGCAACGTTTTCGGAAGACCCGACCATGAGCCGTATCGGCCAGACCTTCGCGGCGCTCAAAGCGCAAAACCGCAAAGCTCTCATCCCCTTCATCACCGCGGGTTACCCGGGCAAGGGCATGACGGTCCCGCTCATGCACATGCTCGTCGAGGGCGGGGCGGACCTCATCGAGCTCGGCGTGCCGTTTTCGGATCCGATGGCGGATGGGGCGGTGATCCAGCGCGCGTCCGAGCGGGCGCTCGCGAACAAGGTCGGGCTGAAGGACGTGCTCGCGATGACTGCCGAGTTCCGCAAGACCAACACGACGACGCCGGTGGTGCTCATGGGTTACGCCAACCCGTTCGAGCGCATGGGCTACGAGGCCTTCGCGCAGGCTGCGGCTGCGGCGGGGGTCGACGGCGTGCTCGCAGTCGATGTCCCGCCCGAGGAGTCGGCCGGCGTTGCCGACGTGCTCAAGGCGCACGGCCTCGCCCCGATTTTCCTGCTGGCGCCGACGACGCCCGAGGCACGGGTGGAACAGGTCGCCGCGATGGCAGGCGGTTTCATCTATTACGTCTCGCTCAAGGGCGTGACCGGCTCGGCGAGCCTGGACACCGCCGACGTCGCCGCGAAGATCGCCATGATACGGAAGCATTGCGACCTGCCGATCGCGGTCGGCTTCGGCATTCGCGATGCGGCGGCGGCGGAGGCGGTCGCTCGCGTCGCCGATGCGGTGGTAATCGGCAGTCGCATCGTCGGCGAAATCGAGGCCGCGCCGGAAGGGGCCTGCATCACGCGCGTCAGCCACCTGGTCGCCGATCTGCGGCGTGGCGTCGATGCGGCAACGAAATAGACCAAGGGAGATCCGCATGAGCTGGTTCCAGAAAATCCTGCCGCCGAAGATCAAGCGCCGCGTGGATGCGCGCAAGTCGATGCCGGAGGGCCTGTGGTCGAAGTGCCCCGCCTGCAACGAGGTCCTCTATCGCGCCGACCTGGAGGCCAATCTGGAGGTGTGTCCCAAGTGCGGCCACCATCATCGCATCGGCGCTCGCGCGCGTCTGGCGATATTCCTGGATTCCGAAGGACAGCACGAGATCGGGGGGCAGGTGACGCCGCTCGATCCGCTCAAGTTCAGAGACAGCAAGAAATACCCCGATCGCCTCAAGGAAGCCCAGTCCGGCACGTCGGAGACCGATGCCCTGGTGGTGATCGGCGGCAGCGTGAACGCCATCCCGGTGGTCGCGGCGGCGTTTGAGTTCAAGTTCATGGGTGGCTCCATGGGTTCGGTGGTCGGCGAGCGCTTCGTTCAAGGTGTCGAGGCCGCAATCGAGTCGAATTCGGCCTTTGTGTGCTTCTCCGCCAGCGGTGGCGCGCGCATGCAGGAAGGTCTGTTCTCGCTGATGCAGATGGCAAAGACCTCGGCCGCGCTGACGCAACTGTCGCGGCATCGTCTGCCCTTCGTCTCGGTGCTGACCGATCCCACCATGGGCGGCGTGTCCGCGAGCTTCGCAATGCTCGGTGACCTCATCGTCGCGGAGCCGAACGCACTGGTCGGTTTCGCCGGCCCACGCGTGATCGAACAGACGGTGCGCGAGACGCTGCCGGAAGGTTTTCAGCGCGCCGAGTTCCTGCGGGACAAGGGCGCGATCGATCGCATCATCGATCGCCGCCACATGCGTGATGAACTGGCCGGTACGCTGGCCATGATGATGGGCCGACCCGCCGTTGCGGCGTAAGGAACTCCGATTACACCTCCGCCGTCGGCCCTTGCCGCGTGGCTGGCGCGGCTGGAGCGCTCGCATCCGAGTGTCATCGACCTCGGCCTGGAGCGGGTCCGGCGCGTCCAGCAGGCGCTCGGCCTCACGCCTGCCTTTCCGCTCATCGTTGTCGGTGGCACCAACGGCAAAGGCTCCACCTGCGCCTACCTTGAGGCGATTCTCGGTGCCGCCGGCTATCGGGCCGGCGTCTACACTTCGCCGCATCTGTTGCGCTACAACGAACGTGTGCGGATCGCCGGCGTCGAGGCGGCCGACGCCGCGCTGGTGCGAGCGTTCGAGCGCGTCGACGCCGCGCGCGGTCAAACTTCGCTGACCTATTTCGAGTTCGGTACCCTCGGAGCGATGCTGCAGTTCGTCGACGCCGAGGTCGACGTCGCCGTGCTGGAAGTGGGCCTCGGCGGGCGGCTCGATGCGGTGAACACGTTCGACGGCGATGCCTCCATCGTCACCAGTGTCGATCTCGACCACACCGACTACCTTGGGGATACCCGGGAGAAGGTCGGCCTGGAGAAGGCCGGCATCTACCGCGTGGGCCGTCCCGCCATCTGCTCGGACCCCAACCCCCCGTCGAGCCTGCTCGAGTACGCGCGCCAGATCGGCGCCGACCTGCGGCGCGTGGGAGAAGCGTTCGACGCGGAACCCGGAGACGGCTGCTGGATCTACCGCAGCAGTACACTCGAATGGAGCGGGCTTCCGTTTCCCGCCATGCCCGGCGCCTTCCAGCTGCGCAACGCCGCCGGCGCGCTGGCCGCGCTGGAAGCCCTGCGGGATCGCCTGCCGGTGAGCAAGGCGGCGATCCGACAGGGGCTCGCGTCGGCACGGGTGCCGGGGCGTTTCCAGCGCATTGCCCAGGCGCCCGAGGTGATCCTGGACGTGGCGCACAATGCGGAGGCCGCGCGCGCGCTGGCGGTGGCATTGCGCGAACGGCGGGTGCCGGGGCGCACGCTGGCGGTGGTGGGCATGCTTGCCGACAAGGATGCCCATGCAGTGTTCGATGCGCTTGCCTCTGAAGTCGATGCCTGGTGGGTCTGCACGCCCGATTCGCCCCGGGCGCACGCGGCCGAGCAACTCGCCGGCATCCTGCGCGACTCTGCGGGTGGGGCGCAGATCCACGTGCAGCCGGACGTGCGTTCGGCGCTCATGGAGGCGCGGGGCGCCGCTTGCGAAGATGATAGAATTCTCGTCTTCGGCTCGTTCTATACCGTTGCCGCCGTGCTTGACCATGCCGCCACCCAGCAGTGAACAAGACATCAAACGCCGCGCCAGGCGCCGCCTGATCGGCGCGGTCGCGCTCACGCTCGTGGCGGTGATCGTGCTCCCCCTTCTGCTTGAGGACGAGCCGCCACCGTCGGGTCCGCTGGAGGTCAGCATGGCGCCGGCCCCGACAGACGGCGGCAGCGCGCCGGCTACGGCGCCGGCCGCCACGCCTCCGATCCGCCAAGCCGCTCCCGAGCCCGAGCCGGCCCAGGCCATCGCACCTCGGCCGGAGGCGGCCAAACCTCGCAATCCCGAGGCGAAACCGGCCGCGCCGACCCAACCCCTCAAGCCCGAGGCGGAACGCGCCCCGCCGCCGGTACCCGTTTCCAAACCTGCGCCGACGCCAGCCTCCAAGCCAGCGGGCCATGCCGAGACCTTCGTGATACAGCTCGCTGCACTGTCCGATGCGGACAAGGCGGATGCGCTCAAGGGCCGTGCGGCGCTGGCCGGGTTTCCGGTCTATACGGACAAGGCAGGCACCCTGACGCGGGTGCGGATCGGCCCCTACAAGTCGCGCGACGCCGCGGAGGCGGCGTTTGCGAAGCTCGGCGAAGCCGGCCTGGACGGCAAGATCTACGCGCAATGAACATGCTCGACATCATCGTGTTGCTGATCGTGCTGCTGGCAGTGGTCCGCGGCCTGATGCGCGGCATGGTCGATTCGTTGTTCTCGCTCGCGGCCTGGATCGTCGCCTTCATCGCGGGCAAGTGGGGCGCGACGCTTGTCGCGCCGTTGCTGCCCGCCACGATTGACACGCCGTCGATCCGCTATTTCACCGCGTTCGCGTTGATCTTTCTGGCTGTGCTGATCGCTGTGCTTCTCGTCGGACACATGCTGGGTGCGGTGGTCAGGTCGGCCGGCCTCGGGGGTGCGGACCGGGTGCTCGGCGGTGTGGTGGGGCTGGTAAAGGGTCTGGTGATCCTGGTTGGCCTCACGCTCGCCGCTGGACTCACCTCCCTGCCGAGAACCGATTTCTGGAAGCAGGCGTCCCTGTCCGGAAGCCTCCGGATCATGGCGCAGAGCGTCTTGCCAGTGGTGCCGGTCGACGTCGCAAAGCACGTTCGTTTCGACTAATTCTATGGATGGGTGCACGCCATGTGCGGAGTAATCGGAGTCGTTTCCAACTCGGCGGCGAACCAGCTCCTGTACGACGGGCTGATGGTGCTGCAGCACCGGGGCCAGGATGCGGCCGGAATCGTGACCGCGGAGCAGAGCCGTTTTCACATGCACAAGGGGCAGGGCCTGGCGCGTGATGTGTTCCGCACGCGCGACATGCGCAATCTGCTTGGCGACATGGGCGTCGCGCACGTGCGCTACCCGACCGCAGGCAACGCGTCCTCCCCGGCGGAATCGCAGCCCTTCTACGTCAACTCGCCATATGGGATCGTTCTCGGGCACAACGGCAACCTCACCAATACGCATGAACTGAAGGAATCGTTGTTCAACACCGATCAGCGGCACGTCAACACCAACTCGGATTCCGAGGTGCTGCTCAACGTGCTGGCGCACGAACTGCAAGTGCGGGCCTCGGGGCGGCAACTGAATCTCGACATGATCTTCGGGGCGGTGGCGGGCGTACACGAACGCTGCAGGGGCGCCTACGCGGTGGTCGCCTTCATCGCCGGTTACGGCCTTCTGGCGTTCCGCGATCCGCACGGCATCCGGCCGCTCGTCATCGGTGTTCACGACCAGGTCGTGCCGCACGAGTACATGGTTGCGTCGGAGAGTGTCGCGATCGACGCCCTCGGTTTTCGCATCCTGCGCGACGTCGCGCCCGGCGAGGCAGTCTTCATCGACTACCAGCGCCGCCTGCACGCCCGCGTATGCAGCGACCGCGCCACGCTCAACCCCTGCATCTTCGAGTACGTCTATCTGGCGCGACCCGATTCGGTCATGGATGGCGTATCGGTCTACAGTACCCGGTTGGCGATGGGCGTGTCGCTCGCCGAAAAAATCAAGCATGATTTCGCGCACCTGAAGATCGACGTCGTGATCCCGATTCCGGACACCAGCCGCCCGTCCGCGCTGCAGCTGGCGAATCACCTGAACGCGCCGTACCGCGAGGGATTCATCAAGAACCGCTATATCGGCCGCACTTTCATCATGCCGGGCCAGGCGCTGCGCAAGAAATCGGTGCGCCAGAAGCTCAATGCGATCGGCGAGGAATTCAAGGGCAAGAACGTGCTCCTCGTCGACGACTCGATCGTGCGCGGCACCACCAGCCGCGAGATCGTCCAGATGGCGCGCGACGCCGGCGCCGCCCAGGTGTACTTCGCCTCGGCGTCGCCTCCCGTGCGGTATTCCAACGTCTACGGCATCGACATGCCGACGCGCAATGAACTCATCGCGAACGGCCGCAGCGACGAGGAGATCGCACGCGAGATCGGCTGCGACGCGCTGATCTACCAGGATCTCGACGCCATGGTCGCGGCGGCCCGGGCGGGCAACCCCGCCATCGCCGACTTCGACACCTCCTGTTTCGACGGCCGCTACATCACCGGGGACGTCACCCCCGAATATCTGGCCTACATTGAGGCCGTGCGTAACGGCGAGGCTTCGCCGCCCTCCGCGCTGTCGACGCAGCAGCTCGATCTCAACCTCGCGGCCGGCGCTTGACCCGATGGAGGGCCGCGCGTAAATTGATCCGGCGCCGACTTGAATTACGGCTCGCGGGCGCCTGACAAGTCCGGCTGAAGCGTCTGCAGCGAAGAACGAACCCCGAATCGCGCAAGGCATTCGGGGTTTCTGCGTTTTGAACGGATCGAACATGAGCGACGAATACGACATCGAGACCCTGGGCGTGCGTGCCGGCGGTGTCCGCACCCAATTCAACGAACATTCGGAGGCGCTGTTTCTCACCTCCAGCTTCGTCTTCGGCAGCGCGGCCGAGGCTGCGGCCCGCTTCAAGGGAGAGCAGCCCGGCCCGATCTACGCCCGCTTCACCAACCCCACCGTGCAGATGATGGAGGCCCGGCTCGCCGCGCTCGAAGGCGCGGAACGCTGTGTCGCGTTCGCATCCGGCATGGCGGCGATCCTGGCGACCGTGATGGGGCTCATGAAGGCCGGCGAGCACGTCGTCGCCTCGCGTTCGATCTTCGGCTCGACGGTGCAGCTCTTCTCCAACATCCTCGGCCGCTTCGGCGTGGAGACAACCTACGTTTCGCCGACCGACCCCGCGGAGTGGCGCGCCGCGGTGAAGCCGAACACCCGGCTCTTTTTTGTCGAGTCGCCGTCGAACCCCCTGACTGAGGTCAGCGACATCCGCGCACTGGCGGCTATCGCGCACGAAGCGGGCGCGTGGCTTGCGGTCGACAACTGCTTCTGCTCGCCCGCGCTGCAAAAGCCGCTCGAGCTCGGCGCCGACATCGTGATCCATTCCGCCACCAAGTATCTCGACGGACAGGGCAGGGTGCTCGGCGGCGCAGTGCTCGGCGAAAAGACGCTGATGGACGGCGTCTACACCTTTCTGCGCACCGCCGGCCCGACGCTGTCGGCTTTCAACGCCTGGGTGATCCTGAAAGGGCTGGAGACGCTCTCGCTGCGCATGGATGCGCACTCGCGGAATGCGCTCGCACTCGCGCAGTGGCTGGAGGCGCAGCCGCAGGTCTCGCGCGTGCTGTATCCGGGTCTGCCTTCGCATCCGCAGCACGCGCTGGCGATGGCGCAGCAGAAGACGGGCGGCGGCATCGTCGCGTTCGAACTGGAGGGCGGCCAGGATGCCGCGTGGAAGCTCATCGACGCGACGAAACTTTTGTCCATCACCGCCAACCTCGGCGACACCAAGAGCACGATCACCCATCCCTCGTCAACCACGCACAGCCGCATGACGGCCGAACAAAGGGCGGTGGCGGGAATCAGCGATGGACTGGTGCGGGTCGCGGTGGGGCTGGAGGCGGTGGCCGACATCCAGGCCGACCTTGCGCGAGGGCTTGTCTGAGGCCGGGGTAGCTGGCGCGTTTTCCTCAGGGGCGCCGCCGAACCCCCGGGTTCCGCGGTAGCGGCCTGCCGAAACCGCCGGAGGTGCCGGGTGCGCCTGACGCGCTCACCGCGTTGCCGAGGACGTGCGTCTACCGGCCGCCGGCGGCGTGCGGGAACCGATCATGGCGACGCCCGCAACCGGAATCATTCCCGCTTCCGCATGACGTGATTGCGGGTGTGGTGCGGTTGAGGAGGTGCCGTCACGTATCTGCGCCGTCCACGTGCAGGATGCAGCCGGCCGTACTGCACGCCACGTAGCCCCAGCGCGCATACCAGTCGGGCACCACCCAGCGCTCGCATTCACGCGAATCGACGGTATGCGTATGCATCGCGGGGCGGTGCGTGTGGCCGTGAATCAGGCGGCAGGCGTTGCTTCCGCGAAAGACACGCGTCACTTCCATCTCGTTCACGTCCATGATCGCAGCGGGTTTCGCCGCCTTGGCCGACTCGCTGCCGGCCCGCGCTCCGCGTGCCAGCCGCCGGCGCAGGGCGAAGGGCAAGAGGCGCAGCAAGGCAAGCGTCAACGGATGACGCACACGGCGGCGGAAGGTCTGATAGGCGATGTCGTCGGTGCACAGCGTGTCGCCGTGCATCAGGAGTGTCGGTACGCCATAGAGCTCGACTCGGACGGGGTCGGTGAGGAGCGCGATCCCCGCGCGTTCCGCGTAGCGGCGGGCCAGCATGAAGTCGCGGTTGCCATGCAGGAAGTACACCGGTGTGCCGGCATCGGCAAGCGTCCTGAGGCGACGTGCCGTTTCGTGCGCCACCGCCTCGTCGTGGTCGTCGCCGACCCATGCCTCGAACAGGTCGCCCAGGATGTAGAGCGCATCGGCGCCGGCGACATCCTCATCGAGGAAGCGAAAAAAACGCCCGGTCGCTGCCGGGCGTTCGTCGCTGAGGTGCAGGTCGCCGACGAAGAACGTGCGGCCGGCGCCTGGTTTCGACGTCCGGTTCACCGGCAAGTCAGACGATTTCCGCTTTGGTGATCACCACGTCTTCCAACGGCACGTCCTGGTGGCCCGCTCGGTTGCCGGTCTTCACCTTCTTGATCGCGTCGACGACATCCGTGCCCTCGACGACCTTGCCGAACACCGCATAGCCGTAGCCTTGCGGGGTCGGTGCGGTGAAGTTGAGGAAACCGTTGTTGGCGACGTTGATGAAGAACTGCGCGGTTGCCGAATCCGGGTTCGGCGTGCGCGCCATCGCGATGGTGTAGGCCTCGTTCTTCAGGCCGTTCGCCGCCTCGTTGCCGATCGCCGCACGGGTCGGCTTCTGCGTCATGCCGGGCTCGAAGCCGCCGCCCTGGATCATGAAGCCGTCGATCACGCGATGGAAGATCGTGCCGTCGAAGAAACCGTCACGCACGTATTGCAGGAAATTCTCGACCGTCTTCGGCGCTTTGGCGGCGTCGAGCTCCAGCGTGATGGTGCCGAGGGAGGTGTGCAGTTTGACCATGGGTGTCCTTACGGGATGAGGTGGTTGGAAATGATATCGTGGTGCAGGCCGCCATACGGGCGGCATCCGGCCTTCAGCGGTGCGACGCCGGCATCGTGAGCGACGGGTCGGCGGCCGGTCCGAGTATCGTCTGTTTTTCGAGCAGCGACTTCATCAGCGCGAGTTTTTCGCGTGCGGCCGCATTCTCGGCGTCGAGCGCCAGCGCTTCCTCGTACTCGGCCAGCGCGAGCCGGGCGTGGACGTCGCCCAGATTCTCGTGCGCGTTGGCATAGCCCGGATTGGCGCGCAGCGCCGCTTCCAGCGCGATCCGGGCAGATTCATAATGGCCCGCTGCGGCATGGAGCACGGCCAGATTGTTGTACGGTTCCGGCAGCTCCGGGTACTCGTCGTTCAAGGCCGTGAGGATCGCGGCTGCCGCGTCGCGCTCGCCCCGGTCGGCGAGGATCAGCGCCTTGAGAAACCGGACTCTGGCGTTGGCCGGATTGGTTGCGAGGTAGCGATCCGCCGCATCGAGCGCGGAGGCGAGATCGCCCTGTCGATACTGCGCGTCGATGTCTCCGATCGCATCCGCCCGTGCAGCGCCGACGACGAGCAGCGCACTGACGGCAACGGCGGCGAGAAGACGTGGCAGGGCCATGTGATATGCTCAGTTGGTTCAGGGAAGACGGCATTTTAGCAACATCGCTCGGGCCGAGACAGCGCCGTGCTTCCCGCCGCCGACCATCATTTGCCGCCTGCTCGCCCCATGCTGTCGCTCACCAATTCGCTCACGCGCACTAAGGAAGAATTCGTCCCGCTCGTCCCTGGCCAGGTCCGCATGTACGTCTGCGGCATGACCGTCTACGATCTCTGCCACGTCGGGCATGCACGGGTCTTCGTCGTGTTCGACATGGTGACGCGCTGGCTGCGCGCCAGCGGCTATGAAGTCGAGTACGTGCGCAACATCACCGACATCGACGACAAGATCATCAAGCGCGCGCAGGAAGTCGGCGAGACTCCGGCCGCGCTCACCGAGCGCTACATCGCGGCGATGCACGAGGACGAGCGTGCGCTCGGCGTGCTGCCGCCCGACCACGAGCCGCGCGCGACGCAGTACGTCGCGAAGATGCTGGCGATGATCGAACAGCTGATCGCCAACGGACTTGCCTATCCCGCACCGAATGGCGACGTCTACTATGGCGTGCGTGGCTTCCCGTCCTACGGGCGGCTGTCCGGCAAGAGCCTTGACGAGCTGCGCGCGGGCGAACGTGTCGGCGTCGATCCGAACAAGCGCGACCCCATGGATTTCGTGCTGTGGAAGGCCGCCAAGCCCGGCGAGCCGGCGTGGGATTCGCCGTGGGGCCGCGGACGCCCGGGCTGGCACATCGAGTGCTCGGCGATGAGCGCGGACCTGCTGGGCCCACACTTCGACATCCACGGCGGCGGGCAGGATCTGCAGTTCCCTCACCATGAGAACGAGATCGCGCAATCCGAGGGCGCGCACGGCTGCACCTTCGTCAACTATTGGCTACACAACGGCTTCGTGCGCGTCGACGACGAAAAGATGTCGAAATCGCTCGGCAACTTCTTCACCATTCGCGAGGTGCTCGAAAAGTATGATGCCGAAGTCGTGCGCTTCTTCATCCTGCGTGCGCACTACCGCAGCCCGCTGAATTATTCGGATGCGCACCTCGACGACGCCAAAAGCGCGCTGACCCGTCTCTACACCGCGCTCAAGGGCGCGCCCGTTGTGGCAGTGGCGCCCGATTGGAGCCATCCCGCTGCGCAGCGTTTCAGGGCGGCGATGGACGACGATTTCAATACGCCCGAGGCACTCGCGGTACTGTTCGATCTTGCCGGCGAGGCGAACCGGGGCGATGCGCTCGCCGCGCAGACGCTGCGCAGCCTCGGCGGCGTCCTGGGCCTGCTTCAGCGCGACGCGAATGCGTTCCTGCAGGCGGGAGCCCCAAGCGGCTTGGCGGAAGCCGAGATCGAAGCACTGATCGCCGCGCGCCAGGCGGCGCGTGTCGCGAAGAACTTCGCCGAATCGGATCGCATTCGCGATGAACTGGCCGCCGCCGGGGTCGTGCTCGAGGATGGCGCCGGCGGCACCACCTGGCGGCGCGCCTGAAGCCTGCCGTGGCGGCTGCGAGCCTCGTTCTGGTCGGTGCGGTCGGCTGGTTGCACCCGGCCTGGGACGGCACGTTCTACCCCGATGACCTGCCCGCCGACTGGCGACTGTCGTATTACAACACCCAATTCCAGGCGGTGTACCTGCCCGCGTCGTTCTGGCAGGCGGTGTCGGCGGATACGTGGCGCACCTGGCTCGACGATACGCTCGACGGTTTCCATTTCCTGCTGGAACCCGGCGATCCGGCCGCCGCGGCACCTGTCTCGCCACGCGTCGTGCTCGCCACACCGGCCTGGCAATCGCGCCATGCATGGTGGCTGGACGAGGCGCCGGATCCGCGCGGCCTGGCGCAACGGATCACGACGCAGGCCGCGACCGGGGAGCCGCTGTACGTGATCAGCCGCAGTGGCGACCTTGCCGCCATGCAGCAAGCCGCCACCCTCAGCCAGGTGCTGGGCTACTGAGGATCGCAGGCACGGCGGTGCTTCTTCACCGCCGCGCTGCCGGCCCGCGCTGAGATCGCCCCAACGATCGTGATCCGCTCCAATCGGTATGGGGTGTCCAGCCGGCGGTGTCACGCCGCGCGCCGTTTGAGCCGCTTCCACAGCGTCGTGCGCGACATTCCGAGCCGGCGTGCCGCTTCCGCCTTGTTTCCGCCGCTCGCCGCGAGGGCGCGGCGGATCGCTTCCGCCTCGCCTTCGTCCCCTTGCCGGGGGCGGTAATAGGGCCTTGCGAGCGGCTCCGGCGCGTCCGTGGCGGAGGGCGAGACGGTGACGCTCCCGATTTCCGGCGGCAGATGGTGCGGAAGGAGAATCGGCCCGTCGGCGTGTACCAGAGCGTATTCGAGCGCGTTGAACAATTGCCGGATGTTTCCCGGCCAATCGTAGGCTTCGAGCGCGATCAGGGTCTCGTGGGCGAGTCGCATGGTCTCCCGCGCATACTGCCGTGCGAGATCGCCGAGCAGCTTGTTGGCAAGGAGCGAGATGTCCTCTTTCCGCTCGCGCAGCGCCGGAACGTGCAAAGGCAGGACACGCAGGCGATAGTAGAGGTCTTCCCGGAACTCGCCACGCTCGACCATGGCCGCCAGATTGCGGTGCGTGGCGGCGATCACGCGGACGTTGACCGGACGCGCGACGTTCTCGCCCAACCGCACTACTTCCTTTTCCTGCAGCACGCGCAGCAGCTTGACCTGGGTGCCGAGCGGGATCTCGCCGACCTCGTCCAGCAGCAGGGTGCCACCGCAAGCGGCCTCGAAGCGGCCGATGCGCGTACTCGCAGCACCGGTGAACGCGCCCCGACCGTGGCCGAACAGCTCGGATTCGAGCAGGTTTTCGGGCAACGCGGCGCAATGAACCGGGACGTAGGGGCCGTTGCTGCGATCCGAGTTGTCGTGCAGCGCTTTTGCGACCAGCTCCTTTCCGGTACCGCTCTCGCCCGTGAGCAGGACGCTGGCATGGCTTGGCGCCATGCGCAGGATCTGCGAATAGAGTTTCTGCATCGCGGCGCCATGGCCGACCATGCTGCCGAGTTGCAGGCGCTCGGCCACTTCCTGTTCCAGCTCGACTTCGTGCGAGCGGTCGCGTAGGATGATCGCGTAATGCATCGGCACGTTCTCCGCCGGAGGCAGCAGGATGGACCACATGCGGAGGTATAGGGAGACCTTGTCCGGGCGTTCGAGCACGATGTCCTGGACCATGTGACCGCCGGTTCCTCCGTCGGCCAGTGTGCAGCTTCCGCGCGCCTCGCAGGCCTGTGCGCACGGCGTCTCCCGGAATACGGCAGGGCAGAGCAGGTCGACCAGCGAGGTGTCGTCGAGCCGGATCATCTCCCGCGCCGCCCGGTTGACGGTGAGCACCTTCCGGTCCTTGTCCAGAAACAACACACCTTCCTCGAGGCTGTCGAGGAAGCGCCTGAGCATGTCGATCGTCAGCATCGGCCCTTACGTTTCTCCGTTCAAAATGGACGCAACTCTAAACGTTCACTATGGTGAAGGGCAAGGCATGCGCACGCAGAATTCATGTTTAGTCCAATCAAAACAACCACTTGCTTTGGTGGCACGGTTCTGGCTTGAGTTTGTGCGTTTCAACGTCAGACGGAAGAGAGGCACTCCTTGTATCAACAACTCGCGTGGCAGATAAGCATCGCGCTGACCGCCGTTCTCGCGGCCGCGTTCATTTTCATTGCGTTGAATTCGCACAGTTGGGCCGAGTACCCACCGCTGCAGAAGCGGGCCTACCGTCTGCGGCGCGGCCTGTTCTGGGCGCTCGTCCTGCTGCTCACCCCGGTTTTCGTGTATTCCATGTCCGAGCTTCCCTACGATGCGCCGCAGCGGCACCGGGGCGCGGCGCCGCAGGTGATCGATGCGGTCGGCTACCAATGGTACTGGACGCTGAGCGCGAACGAGGTGACGGTCGGGCAGCCGGTGGAATTCCACGTGACCAGCGCGGACATCAACCACGGCTTCGGGATCTACGACGAGAACATGCGTCTGGTCGGCCAGACGCAGGCGATGCCCGGCTACGTCAACAAGCTGCGGTTCGTGTTTGACGAGCCCGGCACCTACAAGGCGCTCTGCATGGAGTACTGCGGCGTCGCCCACCATGCCATGACGGCCGAAATCCGTGCGGTTGCCCCCGTTGAGAAGGGAGGGGCGAAGTGATAAGCGCACCCACCCATACCTCGCCTCATGCCGGCGCCACGGCCGGAATTCTCGCGTATCTCCTCGCCGCGGGCGCGATCCTGCTGCTGATGATGGCCTTCGGTCTTGTCATGCGGCTGGAGCAGGCTCAAATCATTTCGATTGGCGCCGCCCGTTTCTACGAGTTGATGACGCTGCACGGCGCCGGCATGGTGGGCGTCGCGGCCCTCGGCGGCGCCGCCATCATGTGGCATTTCCTGCGCCAGTACGTGCGGCTCTCGTCTGCCGTACTCGTCGCAAACCTCGTGCTTTTTCTCCTCGGCGTGGTGGCGATACTGGCAAGCGTGCTGTGGGGCAAGTTCGCCGGTGCATGGACCTTCCTCTATCCGCTGCCGGGCCAGTCGATGGGTGTCTGGAGCCGGGAGGCCGCCGCGCTGTTCATGGCGGGCCTGCTGCTGATCGGCACCGGTTTCCTCCTGCTGTATCTCGACGTTGCGCGTGCGGTGATTGCCGTTTACGGCAGCCTCGCGCACGCCCTCGGCTGGCCGCAGCTGTTTCTGCGCCGGGGCGAATACGGGCCGCCGCTGGCCGTCGTCGCCAGCACGATGGTGCTGATCGTCAACATTATCGCCATCGTGAGCGGTGCGAGCATCCTCACCATGATGATCGTCAACCTCTACCTGCCGAGTTTCACGATCGACGCACTGCTGGCAAAGAATCTGATCTATTTCTTCGGCCACGTGTTCATCAACGCGACGATCTACATGGCGGTGATCGCCGTCTACGAGATCCTGCCGCGCTACACGGGCCGCCCCTGGCCGTCGAACCGCGTGTTTCTGGCGGCGTTCACGGCCTCGACCATCCTGGTGATCATCATCTATCCCCACCATCTGCTGATGGACTTCGTCATGCCCAGATGGATGTTGATCATGGGCCAGGCGATCTCCTACCTGAACGGGTTGCCGGTGCTGGTCGTCACCGTCTACGGCGCACTCATGATCGTCTACCGCTCGGGCATCAAGTGGGATATGGCGTCCGGCCTACTCATGCTGTCGATGTTCGGCTGGGCCGCCGGGGTGATCCCCGCGATGGTGGATGGAACCATCGTCGTCAACCATGTGATGCACAACACGATGTGGGTACCCGGCCATTTCCATACCTACCTGCTGCTCGGGATGATCACCATGCTGTTCGGCTTCATGCACTACCTGGCGAACGGCAGCCGACAAGGCCGCGCGGGCTTCATCGACCGGCTGAGTTTTTGGGCCTTTGCCGTTGCCGGCACCGGCTTCACGTTCGCCTTCCTCTACGGCGGGCTTGCCAGCGTGCCTCGTCGCTATGCCGTGCACCTGCCCGAATGGCTCGCATCGGGCCGCGTCGGGTCGGTCTTCGCGGCCATCGTGATCGCCGCGGTACTGGTGTTCGTCGCGCGCTTCACGGGCCGCCTGCGCGTGGCGGGTCAAGGTGCGACATGAGCCGCAGCATCGCCGCAGGGTTGCTGGTGCTCGCCGTCGGTGTCGGCTTGCTGTGGTTCGGCACCGACGGGTTTTCCGCCTTCACCAGCGAGGCGGCCCGACGCCACGCCGTGAGCGAGCAGCCTCGGGTGCTTCCCGATGCGGTGCTCGAAGATCAGGACGGGCGCCTTTTTCGTCTGCGGGATCATGCGGGCAAGCTGGTCGCGGTCGAGTTCGTCTACACGCGGTGCCGAACCGTGTGCAGCGCGCTCGGCGCCGGCTTTCGCCAAATCGGCGACAGCCTTCCGCCGGCGGCGCTCGGACGCGATTTCGTCCGGATCAGCGTCAGTTTCGATCCCGCGAACGATACGCCCGCGGCACTGAAGGCGTATGCGCAGCGCTTCGGCGCCGACGGGACCGGATGGCGGGTTGCCCGCGTGAATAGCGAAACCGATCTGAAGCGCCTGCTCGACGCCTTCGGCATTACGGTGATCGCGGACGGCATGGGCGGCTTCGAGCACAATGCGGCGATCCATCTTCTGGATCGGAGCGGGCGCCTGGCGCTGATCGCCGATCACGACCGGCCGCTGGCATTCGCCGCGCAGGTGCGGACGCGCCTATGAGATGGTCCTATCGCGCCCCTGGCGTCCTGGCGGGCGTCCTGGCGGGTGTCCTGCTGTGCCTGCTCGGGATGCCGCCGCTACGGGCCTGGCTCGAGGCTGGCATGGCCACCCACATGCTCGTGCAGATGCCGCTTCTGGTGGCGGCTGGTGTGCTGATGGCCCTGGCGCTGCCCGCATCTCTGACTCGCCGAATCGCGGATTACAACGCGCGCGGCTTGCCGCTCACGCTGCTGGCCGGGTTCGCTTCCACCTACTGGATGCTGCCGCGTGCGCTGGATGCGGCGCTTGCCGAGCCTTGGATGGAACTGGCCAAGTTCGCCGGCCTGCCGCTGCTGATCGGGCTGCCGCTGGCGTTGAGCTGGCGGCCGCTCGGCCTGATCGGGCGCGGATTCGTCCTCGCCAACGCGATCAGCATGACCGCCGTCGCCGGATGGCTGTATATCGCCGCGCCGAGCCGCATCTGCAATGGCTACCTCGTCGACGAGCAGGCGTTCACGGGCTGGCTGCTCGTCGCAGTCGCCGGCGTGCTCGCCATCGCCTGGGCCGCGCCGGCTTTCGTCTATCGGGGCGCCACGCCGGTTGGCCAGCACGGCATCACCTGAGGCCGGCGGGAGGGGGAAGGCTGCGGGAGTCGGCTGGCTTCGGTAGAATACCGCCCTGAACAAAAATACGGGCTGGATTTCTTGAGCAACGACAATCTGGTCGAAATCGCGAATGTCGCATTTGGCTACGGTGCCCGGCCGGTTTTGAAGGGCATCAATCTGACCGCCCGGCGCGGCCAGGTCGTCGCCATCATGGGCAGCAGCGGTTGCGGCAAAACCACGATCCTGCGCCTGATAGGCGGCCAGATCCGGCCCGGTCAGGGTACCGTGCGCGTGGCTGGCGAATCGGTCGGCGAACTCGGGCGGGCGGAGCTTTATCGCCTGCGCCGCCGAATGGGCATGCTGTTTCAGTTCGGCGCGCTCTTCACCGATATTTCAGTGTTCGACAACGTGGCCTTTCCGCTGCGCGAGCATACCGACCTGCCGGACGACGCGATCCGCGATCTCGCCTTGATGAAGCTGCACGCGGTGGGTCTGCGCGGCGCGGCGCACCTGATGCCGTCCGAGCTTTCCGGCGGCATGGCGCGGCGGGTCGCGCTGGCGCGCGCGATCGCGCTCGATCCCATGCTGGTGATGTACGACGAGCCGTTCGCGGGACTCGATCCGATTTCTTTGGGGGTGACCGGGAACCTGATCCGCCGTCTGACGGACACACTCGGGCTTACTTCGCTGGTGGTCACGCACGACGTTCAGGAATCGCTCAAGATTGTCGATTACGTGTATTTCGTCTCGGAAGGGGTGATCGTCGCCGAGGGCACGGCCGACGAGATCCGCGCCTCCGGGCTGCCTTACGTGCACCAGTTCGTACACGGCGAGGCCGACGGCCCGGTGCCGTTCCATTATCCCGCGCCATCGTACGCGGACGACCTGCGGCTTGGGGGAGCGAGTGCTTAGACAAACCATCGAAAACCTGGGCAACGGCACGATCCAGAGCGTGTGGCGCATCGGCTTTGCCGCACGCTTCTTCTTCGTGATGCTCCTCCATTCCGGCACCGCGTTCCGCCGTTTCGGCCTCACGATCCGCGAGATGTACTTCAGCGGGGTGCTCTCGCTCGTGATCATCGTCGTCTCGGGCCTGTTTGTCGGCATGGTGCTCGGCCTGCAGGGCTATGAAACCTTGCAGACCTACGGCTCCGAGCAGGCGCTGGGCGTCCTGGTGGCGCTGTCGCTGGTCCGGGAACTGGGGCCCGTGGTGGCGGCGCTCCTGTTCGCGAGCCGGGCCGGCAGTGCGATCACCGCCGAGATCGGCCTGATGAAGGCAACCGAGCAGCTTTCAGCGATGGAGATGATGGCCGTCGATCCGATCGCACGCGTGGTGGCGCCGCGTTTCTGGGCTGGGGTGATCTCCATGCCCCTGCTGGCCGCGATGTTTTCGGCGATGGGCGTCTTCGGCGGCTATCTCGTCGGGGTGCAGCTGATCGGCGTCGACGAGGGCTCGTTCTGGGCTCAGATGCAGAGCGCAGTCGATTTCGAGCAGGACATCCTGAATGGCGTGATCAAGAGCGTGGTGTTCGGCGTCGCGATCACCACCATCGCATTGTTCGAGGGCTATGACGCCCCTCCGACCGCCGAGGGCGTGTCGGGCGCCACGACGCGCACCGTGGTGACTTCCAGCCTGGCCGTGCTGGCACTGGATTTCGTCTTGACCGCATTCATGTTCCGGGGAGTGAGCTAAATGAACAGAACCGTACTCGATCTCTGGGTGGGTCTATTCGTCATCGCAGGCATCGTGGCGCTGCTTTTCCTGTCGCTCAAGGTCGGCAGCATGAGCGCGATCAAGACTTCGGACAGCTACGAGGTCGTCGCCCGCTTCGACAACATCGGCGGGCTCAAGCCGCGTGCGCCGGTGAAGAGCGCCGGGGTCGTCGTCGGCCGCGTGGGGGACATCCGTTTCGACACCGAAACCTACGAGGCGGCGGTCACGCTCCGCCTCGACAAGCGCTATGCTTTTCCGAAGGACACCAGCGCCGCCATCATGACCTCGGGCCTTCTGGGCGAGCAGTACATCGGCCTCGAGGCCGGCGGCGACACCGAGAAACTCAAGGACCAGGACCGGATTCTCATTACCCAGTCCGCCGTCGTGCTGGAAAATCTGATCGGCCAGTTCATCTACGGCAAGGCCCAGGAAGGAGCACCATGATGAAACTCCGTACCCTCGCTCGTTCCATGCTCGTGGCGGGCATGTCGTTTGCCGCACTGCCGGGGCATGCGGACACGGTCAACCTGCAGCAGGCCGTGGAGATGAGCCTGGCCGCCGATCCGCGCATCAAGGAGCGGGAGCAGGTCGTGGAGGCGGCGCGAGGCCTGCTGAAGGAAGTGAAGGGCAACGCCGGCTGGCGCATCAGCGCGAACGCATTCATCGGCCTCGCGCCGGAAGTCGAGGGCGGATTCTACGAAGGCGGCGCGTACAGCGGGACCGTGCCGCGCAGAGACGGCAACGAGATCAACGGCATTTCCGAGTGGACGCACCTCGACTTCGCCCTGATCAAGCCGCTTTATACCTTCGGCAAGGTGGAACGCTACGGCGAGGCCGCGGAAGGCAACATCGAGCTCAAGCAGGGCGAACTGAGGCAGACCCGCGGCGATATCATCTACGACACCAAGCGCGCCTACTATGGCTACCTCACCTCACGCGACATCCGCGTCTTTCTGGAGGACGTCCAGGAACGGCTGAACCGCTCGATCGCCACCGTCGAGCACAACCTGGAGGAGGACACCGGCGAATCCCGGCAGTCCGATCTCTACGCACTGCAGACCGCACGCGGCCTGCTCGCGAAGTATGCATACCAGGCCCGCGCCATCGAGAAAATCAGCCTCGACGGGCTCAAGGTGCTGACCGGAACCGGCCTGAAAGGCGATCTCGAGGTCGCCGACGCGCGCATCGAACCGGTGGCGTTCCCGCCGACGGAGCTTGCCGAGCTTCAGACGCGTGCGCTCCAGACGCGGCCCGAGATGCAGCAGCTCGAAGCGGGGCTGCGCTCCCGCCGCGCACTCGCCGCCGCCAAGAAAGCGGACCGCATGCCCGACGTCTATGCGGGCGTGGTCGGCCAGGCGAACTACGCCTCGCAGCGCGAACGGCTGAACCATCCCTATATCTACGATCCGTTCGCCAGCGTCGGCCTTACGCCCGTGATCGGCATCAAGTGGGACAGCGTGTTCGGCGCGGCGAACGCCCGCGTCGACCAGGCGCACGCCGAGCTGGAGGCGCTCAACCACAAGAAGGCGTTTGCCGTCGCCGGCATCCCGTTCGAGGTCGGCGAGGCGCATGCCAACGCCCGCGCCAACTATGAGTCGCAGCTCGAACTGGCCGAGGGTGCCGCCGCGGCACGGCGCTGGATGGTCGCGTCGCTGGCCGACCTCTCCGCGGGGCTCGAGACCGCCGACAAGGTCGCCGATGCGCTGAAGAACTACGTGCTGCTGCAGACCGAATACCTGCGCACGGTCAACGACTACAACATGAACGTAGCACAGCTCGCACGCCTGACCGGTGAACCAAGATAGGTTCGGAGCGTCCATCTCTCTTTCAAAATCAACTCCAACGACAGGAACATGCTGACTATGCTGCGCTCATTCTTGCTGGCACTTGCCACGGCACTGGCACTGACGACGGGGCCGGCCTACGCGGCCGATACGCCTCCCGACGAGCTCGCTCGCGCCACCACCCATGAAGTGCTGGAGATCCTGAAGCAGGACAAGGACATGAAGAGCGGGGACATCGAAAAGGTGTACCGGCTCGTCGAAGCCAAGGTGCTGCCCAACTTCGACTTCAACCGCATGACCCAGCTCGCGCTCGGCAAGCACTGGCCGCGCGCCACCGCGAAGCAGAAGCAGGCGCTGGTGACCGAGTTCCGCAACCTGCTCGTGCGCACCTATTCGACCTCGCTCACGGCCTACACGAACCAGACGGTAGAATTCAAGCCACTGGCGATGAAGCCGGATGCGACGGACGTGACGGTGCGCTCGGAGATCCGTCAACCCGGTGGATTGCCGATCCCGATCGATTACAGCATGTACAAGACCGCGTTCGGATGGAAGGTCTACGACGTCGCGATCGACGGCGTGAGCCTGGTCACGAACTATCGCGCGTCTTTCTCCAACACCATCCGCCAGAACGGCATAGACGGTCTCATCAAGACGATGTCCGCTCAGTCGACGCGCAGCGAGGCCAAGCCCGCCCCGCGTTCGGGCTCGTGATCGTCTGCGAGGGAGACAGCTGCCGCATCAGCGGCGCGGTGACGATGGACAGCGTCGGCGGGCTGCTGCGCGATTTGCAGCCGCATCTCGCGGGCGGCGTCGAAGCACTCGACTTCAGCGGTGTCGAGGTCGCGGACTCCGCGGCGCTCGCGCTCGTCTTCGGGGCCATGCGCCAGATCCGGCAGCGCGGGCGCACGCTCGCCGTAAGCGGCCTGCCGTCCAGCTTCACCACCCTGGCCGAGCTTTACGGCGTCGCCGATCTGCTGCCCGCATGAACCGGGGCACGCCGGCGATCCGCGTCGAGGCGCTGGCCAAGCGCTTTGGCGCCACCCAGGCGCTCGGCGGCGTCTCGCTGGAGATCGAGCCGGGTGAGTTCTTCGGTCTGCTGGGGCCCAACGGCGCCGGCAAGACGACGCTGATCTCCATTCTGGCGGGGCTGGCGCGTGCGGATTCCGGCCGCGCCGCCGTCATGGGGCACGACGTCGTGCGCGACTATCGCGCCGCGCGCCGCGCACTGGGCGTGGTGCCGCAGGAGCTCGTCTACGATCCCTTCTTCAACGTGCGCGAAACCCTGCGCCTGCAATCGGGCTATTTCGGCCTGCGGCGCAACGACGCCTGGATCGAAGAGATCATGCATCACCTCGACCTCACGCCGCATGCGGACAAGAACACCCAGAACCTCTCGGGCGGGATGAAGCGCCGCCTGCTGGTGGCGCAGGCGCTGGTGCACAAGCCGCCGGTCATCGTGCTCGACGAGCCGACCGCAGGCGTGGACGTCGACCTTCGCCGCTCGCTCTGGGATTTCATCCGCTCCCTCAACCGCGAGGGCCATACGATCCTGCTGACGACACACTATCTCGAAGAAGCGGAGGCGCTCTGCGGCCGCATCGCGATGCTCAAGAGCGGACGGATCGTCGCCTGCGACACCACCCGCAACCTGCTGCGGCTCACCAACGAGCACTGCGCGGAATTGCGCCTCGATGCGGAATCCGTGCCGGCACAGTGGCAGAGCCGCCTGCGGCGCGGCGATGACGGCGCCTGGCGCATCAATTTCGGCGACTACGTCGAGCTCGAAACGCTGCTCGTCGATCTGCGCCGCGCCGGCGTGCGCATTGCCGAGATGCACCTGCGGGAGCCGGATCTGGAAGATGTCTTCACCGACATCATGAAGCGGACATGATTCCCCACGCTGTGATCGGACGCATCCGGGCAGCCGGCGACAGCAGGCACGCGGTTTCCGCGGGCGCCATGGGTGCGTGGTCGGGAGCAGCGCGGTGACCGGCTTGCCGACGCTCTTCTACAAGGAGCTCCTCCGCTTCTGGAAGGTGGTGGTGCAGACGGTTGTCGCACCCGTGGTGACCGCGCTCCTGTATCTGCTGATCTTCTCGCACGTGCTCGAAGCCCACGTCGAGGTCTATCCGGGCGTGTCCTACACCAGCTTCCTGGTGCCGGGGCTGGTGATGATGAGCATGCTGCAGAACGCGTTCTCCAACAGCTCCTCAAGCCTCATCCAGTCCAAGATGCAGGGAAACATCGTGTTCGTCCTGCTGCCGCCGCTGTCGTATCTGCAGTTTTTTCTCGCCTATCTCGGTGCTGCGGTCCTGCGCGGGCTCATCGTCGGCGCGGGGGTGTGGCTGGTGACGCTCTGGTTCGCACCCTGGCAGGCCCCCCATTTCGGCTGGGCCCTCGCATATGCACTCCTTGCCTGCGCAACGCTCGGGGCCGTCGGCATCATCGCCGGCATCTGGGCCGAGAAATACGACCAGCTGGCGGCCTTCCAGAACTTCCTCATCCTGCCGCTCACCTTCCTGTCCGGCGTCTTCTATTCGATCCATTCGCTGCCGCCGTTCTGGCAGGCCGCTTCGCAGGCCAATCCGGTGTTCTACCTGATCGACGGCTTCCGCTACGCGTTCGTCGGGCAGTCGGACACCGACCCGTGGCTCGGCCTGCTGGTCGCCGGTGCCTCCTTTGTGGCAATATCCGCGATCACCCTGGTGCTGCTGCGCAGTGGCTACAAACTGAGACACTGAGGACGGACACGCCTTCCGGGCACACGCCCACCGAACCGAAACACGAGAGAACGCGAGCATGGTTACCCCCGAAGACATCAAGGGCTGGATCACGGAAAAGCTGCCCTGCGATCACATCGAACTGGACGGCGACGGCCGGCATTTCCAGGCGACCATCGTCAGCCCGGCGTTCGTCGGAAAGAACATGATCCAGCAGCACCGGCTGGTGTACGACGCGCTCGGCACCCGCATGCACGAGGAAGTCCACGCACTGTCAATGAAGACCTATACGCCGGAAGACTGGGCAAAACGCTGAAATGGATGCCCTGCAGATCCATGGCGGCAACCCGCTCGCGGGCGAGGTACGGATCTCGGGCGCCAAGAATGCCGCGCTGCCTATCCTGACGGCCAGTCTGCTCACCGCCGACGCATTGCGGCTCGGCAACGTGCCTCATCTGCGCGACGTCAGCACGATGCTCGCACTGCTGGGCCACATGGGGGTGCGCATCACGCCCGACGGCGAGAACCGGGTCACGCTCCGTGCAGAATCGATCCCGCACCGGGAAGCGCCTTATGAGATGGTCAAGACCATGCGCGCGGCCATTCTCGTGCTGGGCCCGACCCTCGCGCGCTTCGGCGAGGCGCGCGTGTCGCTCCCCGGTGGCTGCGCCATCGGCTCGCGTCCGGTCGACCTGCACATCAAGGGTCTGCAGGCGATGGGCGCGGACCTCGTCATCGAGCATGGCTACATCCACGCGCGCTGCGATCGGCTGAAGGGCGCGCACATCCTGATGGACATGGTCACCGTCACCGGAACCGAGAACCTCATGATGGCGGCCGCCCTTGCCGAGGGCACGACCGTCCTGGAGAACGCCGCACGCGAGCCGGAGGTGGTCGATCTCGCGCAATGCCTCGTCGCGATGGGTGCCAGGATCGAGGGTGCGGGCACCGACGCCATCGCCATCCACGGCGTCGAGACACTCCACGGCGCGGACTACGCGGTGATGGGCGACCGCATCGAGACCGGCACCTTCCTCGCCGCCGCCGCGATGACCGGGGGCCGAGTACGGACGACCCACACCCAGCCGGACGCGCTCGAGGCCGTGATCGCCAAGCTGCGCGAGGCGGGGGCCAGCGTCGAGATCGGGCCGGACTGGATCGAGATCGCATCGGACGGCAAGCTGGACGCGGTCGACATCCGCACCGCGCCGCATCCGGCGTTTCCCACCGACATGCAGGCGCAGTTCATGGCGATGAACTGTGTCGCCCAAGGCGCGGCCAGCGTCACCGAGACCATCTTCGAGAACCGCTTCATGCATGTGCAGGAGCTGCGCCGCCTTGGCGCCAACATCGAGGTGTCGGGACACACCGCGCTGGTGCGGGGCGTCCCGCGGCTGGAGGGTGCCACGGTCATGGCGACCGACCTCCGCGCTTCCGCCTGCCTGGTGCTGGCGGGCCTCGTCGCCGCCGGAGAAACGACCGTCGAGCGCATCTACCATCTGGACCGCGGCTATGAACGCATCGAAGAGAAGCTCACCCAGCTCGGCGCACGCATCCGGCGCATCCACTGAGACGATGCGGCGCGGAGCCCCCACGCGTCACGCATCGCCGCCGCTCGTGGCGGCGAGCCTTCCCGGTTCGCCGCGAAACCGTGGCGGGCGCCGAGGCGTACACAGGCCATCATGAACCACGACGGAATCACGCTGGCCCTTTCCAAGGGCCGCATCTTCGAGGAAACCGTTCCGCTGCTGGCTGCCGCCGGCATCACGCCCGCGGAGAATCCCGAGGCCTCGCGCAAGCTCATCATCGGAACGAACCGCGACGACGTGCGCCTCATCATCGTGCGTGCGAGCGACGTCCCGACCTATGTGCAGTATGGCGCGGCCGACCTCGGCATCGCCGGCAAGGACGTGCTCAACGAACATGGTGGCACCGGCCTCTACCAGCCGCTCGACCTCCGCATTGCGCGCTGCCGCATGATGGTCGCGGCGCGCGAGAATTACGACTACGCGGGTCGGGTCAGGCAGGGCGCGCGGATCCGCGTCGCGACGAAGTACGTCAAGGCGGCGCGCGACCATTTCGCGTCCAAGGGCGTGCACATCGATCTCATCAAGCTCTACGGGTCGATGGAACTCGCGCCGCTGGTCGGCCTGTCGGACGTGATCGTCGACCTCGTCTCCACCGGCGGCACGCTCAAGGCCAATGGCCTCGTGGCCGTCGAGCACATCAGCGACGTCAGCTCGCGGCTGATCGTGAACCAGGCAGCCCTCAAGCTCAAGCGGAGCCTCGTCCAGCCTCTGGTCGACGGATTTGCGTCTGCGATCGGCGGCGAATCCCGGTAGAATTGCATGGAAGCACCGCTTGTGCGCCTTTCCTGAGCCATCGGATTTCAGCCGCGACGTCCTCGGTGCGGGCTGTGTTCAGGCCAGCGCGGTACGGTGGTTTCGCCGATGACGCGTGCGGCGTCATTCTCTGCATCCGGCGTGATGCCCACCACGTGCCTGACGTCACTGCGCTTTTCCTTCGATTGGCCATCCGGAGCGGATTCAGGTAAGGGTTTTAATTGCCGTTGTTGACGCGTTCGGCGGCTGGTCGCAGCGCAAGCAGGAAAAAAAGATCATGAGTGTATTGGTGACAGGCGGGGCCGGCTTCATCGGCTCCAATTTCGTACTTGACTGGCTCGGCGCCGACAGTGAGCCGGTCGTCAATCTCGATGCGCTGACCTACGCCGGCAACCTGGAGAATCTGGCAGGTCTCCAGGGCGATGCGCGCCACGTCTTTGTCCAGGGCAGCATCGGGGATGCGGCGCTGGTGGCCCGGCTGCTTGCCGAGCATCGGCCCCGCGCCATCGTGAACTTCGCCGCCGAGAGCCACGTCGACCGTTCCATCCACGGTCCGGCCGATTTCATCCAGACCAACATCGTCGGCACCTTCCATCTGCTCGAGGCGGCACGCGCCTATTGGAACGGCCTTGAAGGCGCGGCCAAAAGCGGCTTTCGCTTCCTGCACGTCTCGACCGACGAGGTGTATGGCTCGCTGGAAACGGACGCACCCGCGTTCACCGAGCTGCACCGCTACGAACCCAACAGCCCCTACTCGGCGAGCAAGGCCGCGAGCGACCATCTGGTGCGCGCGTATCACCACACCTACGGGTTGCCGGTGCTGACCACGAACTGTTCCAACAATTACGGTCCCTACCAGTTCCCCGAAAAACTGATCCCGCTCGTGATCCACAACGCACTGGCCGGCAAACAGCTGCCGGTCTATGGCGACGGCCAGCAAATCCGTGATTGGCTGTACGTCACGGATCATTGCAGCGCCATTCGTCGTGTACTGGAAGCCGGCACGCTCGGGGAGATCTACAACGTCGGCGGCTGGAACGAAAAAACCAACCTCGAGGTCGTGCACACCCTGTGCGCCATCCTGGACGAGCTCAAGCCAAGAGGCGACCGCCAGTCCTACGCTGCGCAGATCAGCTTCGTCAAGGACCGTCCGGGCCATGATCGCCGGTACGCCATCGATGCGGGGAAGATCGGGCGTGAGCTTGGCTGGAAGCCGGCCGAAACCTTCGAGACAGGTATCCGCAAGACCGTGCAGTGGTATCTGGATAATCAGGACTGGGTGCGGAACGTCACCAGCGGAAGCTACCGCAAGTGGGTGGAAGCCCACTACGCGCCGGATGCGGCGTCCGCCGGTTCGCGCTGAGCGTGCAGACCCCGGTATCCACGAACGGAAATACCCAGATGAAACGAAAGGGAATCATTCTCGCCGGCGGCTCCGGCACCCGGCTGCATCCGGCGACGCTGTCGATCAGCAAGCAACTGCTGCCGGTCTTCGACAAACCCATGATCTACTATCCCCTCAGCACCCTGATGCTGGCGGGGATACGCGACATCCTCGTCATTTCCACGCCGCAGGACACGCCGCGCTTCGAACAGCTGCTCGGCAGCGGGGCGCAATGGGGCCTCAACCTGCAGTACGCCGTGCAGCCATCGCCTGACGGCCTCGCACAGGCCTTCGTCATCGGCGAATCCTTCATCGGCGACAGCCCCTCTGCACTGGTGCTCGGCGACAACATCTTCCACGGCCACGATTTCCACGAGCTGCTCGACAGCGCGATGGCCCGCACCGAGGGGGCGACCGTGTTCGCCTACCACGTGCACGACCCGGAGCGCTACGGCGTCGCCGAGTTCGACGCGGCTGGCCGCGTGCTGTCGCTGGAGGAAAAACCGAGCCAGCCGAAGTCCAGCTACGCCGTGACGGGCCTGTATTTCTACGACCCGCAGGTCGTCGACTTCGCCCGAAACCTGAAACCCTCGCCGCGCGGTGAACTCGAGATCACCGATCTGAACCGCCTCTATCTCGAGCGGGGTGGGCTCAACGTCGAGATCATGGGGCGCGGCTACGCCTGGCTCGACACCGGCACCCACGAATCGCTGCTCGACGCCAGCCAGTTCATCGCCACTCTGGAGCGCCGGCAGGGCCTCAAGGTCGCCTGCCCGGAGGAGATCGCATTCAGGAAGCGATGGATCGATTCCAGCGAGCTCGAAAATCTCGCCCAACCCCTGATCAAGAACGGCTACGGGCAGTACCTGATGCGCGTGCTGAGCGAGCAGGTGTTCTGATGAAGGCGACGCCTCTTGCGATTCCCGACGTCGTCCGGCTGGAGCCGCAGGTATATGGCGACGCGCGCGGCTTCTTCTTTGAAAGCTACAATCAGGCGAAATTCAATGCTGCCATCGGCAGGAAAGTGAATTTCGTGCAGGACAACCATTCGCGCTCGGCGAAGAATGTACTGCGCGGCCTCCATTACCAGATCCGGCAACCCCAGGGCAAGCTGGTGCGCGTGGTGCAGGGCGAGGTATTCGACGTTGCGGTCGACATCCGCAGATCTTCGCCTACTTTCGGAAAATGCGTGGGAGAAATTCTCTCGGCCGAGAACAAACGGCACCTGTGGGTGCCGGAAGGCTTCGCCCACGGTTTCATCGTCCTGTCCGATAGCGCAGAGGTTCTGTACAAGACGACCGATTACTACGCACCCGAGCATGAGCGCGGCATCGCCTGGAACGACCCGGAACTCGCAATCGCCTGGCCGATCGAGGGAGAACCGGCGCTCTCTGCCAAGGACGCCAAAGGCGCGTCGTTTGCTAGCGCCGAACTGTTTGACTGATGCTTGATTTTTCTATCTCGCCGCAAGAAATGGCTGCCAGCCTGCGGCGCAATCGCGGCCTAGTTGCTGCGTTGACGAAACGCGAAGTGATCGGTCGCTATCGTGGCTCGTTCATGGGCATCCTGTGGTCCTTCTTCAACCCGGTGCTCATGCTTGTCGTCTACACCTTTGTCTTCAGCGTGGTATTCAATGCCCGCTGGAGCGGCGGTAGTGAATCACGGGTCGAATTCGCGTTGGTCCTGTTCGCGGGCATGATCGTGTTTAACTTTTTTTCGGAGTGCGTCAATCGCGCGCCTGGGCTTATCCTCGCTAACGCCAACTATGTCAAGAAGGTCGTCTTTCCGCTGGAGATACTACCCTTCGTGTCATTGGGCGCCGCGATGTTCCATCTGCTGATCAGTCTCGCCGTGTGGCTTCTCTTTTATCTGATCTTTTTCGGTACGCCGCATCTAACCATACTTCTGTTTCCGCTCGTAGCGCTGCCACTCACCCTTTTTACGCTCGGCGCATCGTGGATACTGGCGTCACTGGGTGTCTATCTGCGCGACGTTGGACAAGTCGTCGGCGTACTTACGACTGCGCTGCTGTTTCTCTCACCGATCTTTTACCCAATAACTGCGCTGCCAGCCGAATACCGGAACTTGCTGCATCTCAATCCACTCACTCCAATTATCGAACAGACCCGGCAGGTGCTAGTGTGGGGGAAACTGCCGGATTTCGGCTTCTGGACGGTCGCGACGATCGTGGGTGGTGTCATCGCGTGGCTCGGATTCGCTTGGTTCCAGAGAACGCGGAAAGGCTTTGCAGATGTCCTCTGAGATCGCAATCAAGGTCGAGAACCTCAGCAAGTGCTACCACGTCTACGACAGGCCGCGCGACCGCCTGCTACAGATGCTGACGCGCGGGCACAGACAGTACTTTCGTGAGTTCTGGGCACTGAAGGATGTATCTTTCGAGATCGAGCATGGTGAAACGGTCGGTATTGTTGGGTGCAATGGCAGCGGCAAGTCGACACTGCTCCAAATGATCTGCGGAACGCTCAATCCAACGAGTGGCACCATCTGGACACGGGGTCGTATCTCGGCGCTGCTCGAACTCGGTTCTGGCTTTAACCCCGAGTTCACTGGTCGCGAGAACGTCTACCTCAATGCAGCCGTACTCGGTTTGACTGAGGATGAAATTGATGCACGATTCGACGATATCGCGGCGTTCGCGGACATCGGCGAGTTCATGGAACAGCCGATAAAATCTTATTCCAGCGGGATGTATGTTCGATTAGCTTTCGCCGTACAGGCAATGGTCGACCCGGATATTTTCGTGGTTGACGAGGCGCTGGCGGTAGGTGACGAGAAATTCCAGAGAAAATGTTTCGCGCGCTTGGAGGAACTAAAGAGCAAGGGCGCGTCGATACTTTTTGTCTCGCATTCTCCAGTGAGTGTTGTTGAGCTGTGCGATAGGACGCTATTACTCGATCATGGGCAGCGAATCATGTATGGCGGGGCGCTAGAAACGATTCGCCTGTACCAGAAGTTGATCTATGCACCGGCCGACGAAAGGGCGCGTCTCCGTCAGCAGTATCGGGCCGCAGATCAGGCCGGGGCGAGTATCGAGACCATCGATCAGCCGGCACAGTCGAGTCGCTTAGAAGACCATTACGACAGCTACGATCCGGGCCTCGTGCCCGAAACGACGATGGCCTACCCGGTACAGGGTGCGGAGATAGAGTCATACCAAATCCTTGATACCGAGGGGTTGAGAGTGAACATCCTGCAGCCTGGTCATATTTATCAGTTCGTCATGAGAGGCCACTTCCTATCGAGCTTCGAGGGATTGTTTTTTGCAGTCCACATTCGGACGGTTTCCGGTGTGGTGATCACAGGACAGCGATATCCGGAGGAGGGAGTCTATTTTTCGGGAGCATCCGCTGGCAAGTCGTTTACGGTCACTTTCTCGGTCCATATGAATCTCCTGCCCGGTACGTATTTTGTAGGTGGGGGTATCTGGTCGAGTTGCGAACCCAGTTGCCCGCATCGAATCCTGGATGCGACGATGTTCCGTGTTGTTCAAATGGAGAAGGAGCACTCCTTTGGCCATGTAAGTACTCTGGCGGACGAACCCGTTCTCCATGTGAGCGAAATCTGAATTGCTGAGCCAATGACAAAAATTGACGACAGAGAATTTTTGGCCGAACTGTGTGCAAGTGGCTCACGCTTCGAACTGTGGAAAAAATTTCTGGAGCTAAGTCACGCCCGGACGATGCTTGAAGTCGGCGTTTGGAAAGGCGAGTTTGCTGAGGAGGTATTGCGCGAGTGTAGGTCGATCGAGTGTTACTACATGGTTGATCCCTGGGCAAATCTCCCAGACTGGAACAAGCCTTTCAACATTGCAACCGAGCTGTTCGACGAAATCTACGACGAAGCGGTACGTAAGACGCGGTTCGCGGCAGACAGGATCGTTATTCTGAGGGGGCGAACCAAGGAGGTTATAGACCAGATACCGGACGGCAGGGACGTGTCCTGAATTTTGTGTAAACGGACCTTTGGCAGGAAACTGCCGACTTA
>DAOKZP010000015.1:0-54111 GCA_035325585.1 Thiobacillaceae bacterium
CCCGTTGCTGATCCTGCGGCAGTTGCCGGAAGCGGGCTGGCACATCTGGCCCCGAAACCCGTACTTCGGGTTGTGAGCGGTGTGTACGTACTTCTTTAAATACTTCTTTTTCTACAGTACGTACTGCTGTCGCAGATGCCGGCACGGGTTTCGGAATGCCGCCGCTGGCTTCGGGTACTTGGGTATCGCGCAGAGTTGAGCCACCAGGACTGCCCGGGTCATGGTCATCGCCACGGTGTTGCAAGCGCCTGATCCGCTCTTGCGTCGTTGTAGGCAGCTTCTCCAACCGGTGAGGATGACGCATGGCTTCGTCGAGAATGGACTGAGCCAGTTGGCGAATCGTCGCGCTGGCATGGCCGAGCGCCCGTTCCAGCAGGGGCAGGTAGTCTTCGTCCTCCATGCAGGCGTCGTCGAACGCGAGGGGCTGATTCCGCACCGCGTAGCGGCTGGCCATCGAAAAGCCGGTCATCGGGTTGCGGCGGTATTCGACCAGAGTAATCCATGTGGACAGTCGCAGGCACAGCACAGCCCTGGACACGGTTTCAAGGGCAGCTCGCTTGCTGCCCGGTGCGCTGGGCAGGTATTTGCGTAGCGCGTCGTAGCTGAGGACCACGGTGCCGTCGCTGCTGGCCAGCGCACGGAAAGTCAGCCAGGCGTTGCGCTCCAGCGGCGTCAGCCGCTCATCGAGCAACAGGGCTTTCGGGGTGATGATGTCTGAAGTTTGGTGTGGCATGGTGAGGCTCCTGTCGGTATCGGCCAACTGGCCAAAGGAGCCGCCATCTCACCCCGGCATCACCGCTGCCGCAGCCAACAATCCGAACTGCGCTCCTCCCGTTTTTTCGGGCTGAAGCGGGGCGCAACATCCTTGGTGTTCCGGATCAGGAGGTGGGAAAATGAGCACGCTGCAGCGCATTGGACGTTGCTGAACGTCGATGGCCGGGTTCGCTGCCTCAGATCAGGTTGTCCGCTGACACGTTGCACCGGGAACAAGCAGAGCGAGGAGCGTCCAAGACAGGCCATTCGCCGCTACCAAGGGACACGCTTGGTATTTGGGTCCAAGAATAGGTCCAAGCGCGTTGCGGGACCGTCATGACTACCTTGAAAATCAACGACATGCGGCGAAATCACCACTTCTGCATCGGCAAGTGATCGGCATGGCGACGCGCGAATTCCGTTCTGAAGAAAAGCCGGCCATGCTGACGTGGCGCGCGATCGCGGACGAGTTGCGGGTGCACCGGAAGCGGCTCTTGGTGGCCAACTTCGTGGCCTTGCTCGCGGTGGTGGCGGCCGTGCCGGTGCCGCTGCTGTTGCCGCTGATGGTCGACGAGGTGCTGCTGGATCGTCCGGGACGGATGGTTGCGGTGATCGACGCCTGGTTTCCGCCCGCCTGGCATGGGCCGGTGCTCTTCATCGGCGTCGCGCTGCTCATTACGCTCGCGCTGCGACTGGCGGCGATCCTGCTCAACGTGTGGCAGGGGCGCGCGTTTTCGTTGCTGGCGAAGGAAGTGGTCTACCGAATCCGCGAGCGCATGCTCGACCGGCTTTCGCGTATCGCCGTATCGCAGTTCGAGACGCTAGGCGCGGGCCGGGTGACTTCGCATTTCGTGACTGACGTGAACGCGGTCGACAGCTTTCTCGGCGCGACGATCTCCGGCCTGGTGATCTCGGTGCTGACGTTGATCGGCGTGGCCGCGGTGCTGTTCTGGATGCACTGGCAGCTGGCCTTGTTCATTCTGCTGCTCAATCCGGTGGTGATCCTGTTCTCGACACGGCTCGGCAAGCGGGTCAAGGATCTCAAGAAATCTGAGAACCGGGCATTCGAGGTGTTCCAGGACGCCCTCGCGGAAACGCTCGACGCGCTCACGCAGATTCGCGCGATGAATCGCGAGAAGCATTACCTGGCACGGGTGACGGGGAAGGCCGCCGACATCCGCCGGCACGCCGCCGCGTTCGCCTGGAAATCGGACGCGATGAGCCGGTTTTCCTTCTTCGTTTTCCTTGCGGGGTTCGATGCCTTCCGTGCCGGTGCGATGCTGATGGTCGTGTTCTCCGACCTGACGATCGGGGAGATGTTCGCGGTGTTCGGCTACCTGTGGTTCATGATGACGCCGGTGCAGGAACTGGTGAACCTGCAGTACGCCTGGTACGCGGCCAACGCCGCGCTGACGCGCATCAACGCGCTCCTCGGCCTGCAGGGCGCGCCCGAGTATCCGGCGCTGCGCGACCCGTTCGCAGGGCCGCCGACCGTCGGCATCACGCTGGAGCATGTCAGCTTTGCCTACGAGGACGGCGATACCGTGCTCGACGACGTCAGCCTGGAAGTGGCGCCCGGCGAAAAGGTGGCGCTGGTTGGGGCTTCTGGCGGCGGCAAATCGACCTTGGTACAGGCGCTGCTCGGTCTGTATCCGGTGCGCTCAGGGCGGATTCTGTACGGGGGAGTGCCGGTGACTGAGATCGGGTGGCCCAACGTGCGCGAGCATGTCGGCGTGGTGCTGCAACATCCCGTCCTGTTCAACGACAGCGTGCGCGAGAACCTGACGCTTGGGCGCGACGCGGACGATGCCACCCTGTGGCGTGCGCTGGACATCGCGCAACTGGGAGATTTTGTCGCGGGCCTGCCGCAAGGGCTCGGGACGACCGTGGGGCGCCAGGGCGTGCGCATGTCGGGCGGCCAGCGCCAGCGTCTCGCGATCGCCCGCATGATCGTCGCCGATCCGAAGATCGTCATACTCGACGAAGCCACCTCGGCGCTGGACACGGATACCGAGCGGCACCTGCACCTGGCAATGGGCAGGTTTCTCGCCGGTCGCACGACCCTCATCATCGCGCACCGGCTCTCGGCGGTGCGGCAAGCGGACCGGATTCTGGTCTTCGAAAGCGGCCGCGTCGTGGAGCAGGGCGGACACGACGAACTGATCCGGCGCGGAGGCCTGTATCACAAGCTGTACGATCGAAGCTGAAAAAACACTCGGGAGAATCAGGGTTTTCTGATAGACTGCGCCCCGTTGTGCATACAGCAGTGGGCAGGCGAAGTATCCGCCGCCGTGCCTCGGGACTGTTCTCACAGCCCCATCGTCTTCGACCTCTCTTTCGTCCCGCCGGTTTTCGCCGGCCACGACAAAACCTTGGGTTGGCGCCGATGTGATCGACGCGACCCGTGGGCGTTCTGTCGGAACGCCGCAATCCCCGGCTCGTATTTGTGACCTTGTCCGGCCCGTGCCGGCAACCGGTCGATTTTGCGCGTTCAAGCGCACTGAATAAGGTTTGCCATGAATTTTTCCGAACTGGGACTCGATCCCCTCATCCTCAAATCCGTGATCGCTGCCGGCTACGAGAACGCGACCCCGGTACAACAGCAGGCGATTCCCGCGGCGCTGACGGGACGCGATCTGCTGGTGTCTTCGCATACCGGCAGCGGCAAGACGGCGGCTTTCCTGCTGCCTTCGATCCAGCGCCTGCAGGCCGAGCCGGCCGTCAAGAGCATCGGCCCGCGCGTGCTGGTGCTCACGCCGACGCGCGAACTGGCGCTGCAGGTGGAAAAGTCGGCGATGGCCTACGGCAAGGAACTGCGCCGCTTCCGTACCGCCTGCCTGGTGGGCGGAGCGCCCTATGGTCTCCAGCTCAAGCGCCTGTCGCAGCCGGTGGACGTGGTCGTGGCGACCCCGGGGCGCCTGATCGATCACCTCGAACGCGGCAAGATCGATTTCTCGCGGCTGGAGGTGCTGATTCTGGACGAGGCCGATCGCATGCTGGACATGGGCTTCATCGACGACATCCGGGCGATCGCCGCGCGCTGCCCCGCCGATCGTCAGACCCTGCTGTTCTCCGCGACGCTCGACGGCGTGGTGGGCAGTCTCGCACGTGAGCTGACGACGGACGCGGAGCGCATCGAGATCGAGGCCGCGCCGCAGAAGGAGGCGATGATCGAGCAGCGCCTGCTGTTCGCCGACAACATGGAACACAAGAACCGCCTGCTCGATGCGTTGTTGCGTGACGTCGAGATGGTGCAGGCCATCGTGTTCGCGTCGACCAAGCGCAGCGCGGAGGAAATTTCCGATCTGCTCGCCGACAGCGGTTTCGCGTCGGACGCCTTGCACGGCGACATGCAGCAGGGACAGCGCAACCGCGCCTTGCAGCGCCTGCGCGAGGGGCGCACGCGGGTTCTGGTCGCGACCGACGTGGCCGCCCGCGGCATCGACGTGGCGACGATCAGCCATGTGATCAACTTCGATCTGCCGCGGCAGGCGGAGGACTACGTACACCGCATCGGCCGTACGGGTCGCGCCGGCCGCGCGGGTATCGCCGTGAGTTTCGCCGGAATGCGCGAAGGCGGGCTGGTGAAGAACATCGAACGCTACATCGGAAACCGTATCCAGGTACATACGCTGCCCGGGCTGGAGCCGACGCAGAGACCCGTCTCCGGCCGACCCGCGAATCGGGGCTTCGGCGACAAGCGGCGCACCGAGCGCGCCGGCCCGCGTAGCTACGGCGACCGGCCGCCGCGTGGCGAAGGCCGCGACAATCGTGACCGCGCGTATCGTGGCAGCAGTGCTGCGAGCGGCCGGCCGATGCGTGACGGTGGGCCGCGCAGCTATGATGAGCGCCCGTACCGCACGGATGACGCACACGGTGGGGGATTTCGGAGCGAGCCCCAGCGCGAGGTCAACGGCAACAGCATCGAATACTGGGAAAAGCGGGAGCGCGAGGCGAAAGCCAAGGCCGCGGCGGCGCGCAGCTACGGTGACCGCGCCGGCAACGCCCGAGGTGGCCAGGCTCGCGGATACTCGAACGACAACCGTGGCGGCGGCCGTGCCGGGGTGCGGGGCCGTTTCAAAGGCTGACGCCATCGGTGGCACCAGACGGACACGAGGGAGGTTTCACGTGAAACCTCCCTTTGTCGTTGGAGCATTCGGCTGTTTGCTTCCGCGATACACTCAGGGCACGGATCCTTTGATCTGGGACATGCGTGGGTGACGAATTGAACGTGGAGTGCGCACCAGGGGAACGGGCCATTCTTGGCGGTCTCGGGCTGCCGTGGCGTTGGGTTGGCGAGCGCGCATTGCGCATCGAGACGGGCGACGCCACGCTTGCGTGTCATGCGGCACTCGGAGCGGCGGGCTTTCCCGAGATCGAGGATGTGATACCGGCGGATGGCAGCTTGCTGCTGGTCCTGCGTCGAGGCGCCGGCGTGCCGGCGGGGTTGGCGGTCGCGTTGGCGGCCCGGAAGATACTCGCGCCGCCTCCGGGTGTGGTCCATGAGATCCCGGTTGCCTACGGCGGTGCCGCGGGCCCGGACCTGGCCGTGCTTGCGCGGAAGGCGGGACTGGACGACGCGGCCTATGTGCGGCTGCACTGCGGGGTGGAGCATGTCGTTGCGTTCGTGGGCTTCCAGCCGGGGTTTCCCTATCTGCGCGGTTTGCCCGAGGCCCTGCACGCGCCGCGCCGAGCGCGTCCGCGGATACGGGTGCCGGCCGGCAGCGTGGCGCTCGGCGGCGCGTATACCGGGATCTATCCGACCGGCGGGCCGGGCGGCTGGCACCTCATCGGGCATGTCGCCATTTCCCTGTTCGATCCTGCGCGCGAAGCACCCGCCTTGCTGCGGCCGGGCGACCGCGTGCGCTTCGTGGCGATATGATCGAGGTGCTGCGCGCCGGCCTGTGCGACCTCGTGATGGACCTCGGCCGGCCGGGGCTGGGCGCACTCGGCGTACCGGCGGGTGGTGCGGCCGATCCGGCGGCGCTGGCAGCCGCCAACCGCCTGGCGGGTAATGCAGACGGTGCAGCCGCGCTGGAGATCCTGCTCGTCGGCCCGACGCTGCGTTTCCCCAGGGGCGGGGTGGCGGCGCTCACGGGCGCCCGCTTCAAGGCGCAGTACAGTCAGGGCGGCAATGTGCCCTGGAACGAAACCCTGGTGATCCAAGCCGGTGGGACGCTGTCAGTCGGACAGGCGGAGGAGGGCGCGCGCTGCTGGCTTGCGGTGCGCGGCGGTATCACCGTGCCGCAGGTGATGGGGAGTTGCAGCACCTTCCTCCCGGGGGGCTTCGGAGGATTCGCCGGGCGCGCGCTGCGGCCCGGCGACCTACTGGAAGTCGGCAAAGCCGCCGACGCAGCCCCGCGGCGACTGGCGTATCCACCCGCGCTGACAGCACCTACGCCCTTGCGACTCGTCGCGGGGCCACAAGCGGGGTGCGTCGACGACCGAGGCCTGGCGGCCCTGTTCCATGGTACATACCACGTAATGGCGGCTTCCGACCGCCGGGGCGTGCGGCTCGAAGGGCCCGCCGTCAGCCACACCTGCGGTGAGCTGCCATCCCAGGGTGTCGTGCCGGGCGCCGTGCAGGTGCCGGCCGATGGCCAGCCGATCATACTCGGCTGGGATGGGCCGGTCACCGGCGGTTATCCTGTGGTTGGCACGGTGATCGAGGCGGACCTCGGCCGGGTGGCGCAACTGCGGCCGGGGGATGCCGTTCGTTTTTCGACGCTGGATGTAATTGCGGCGCGCGCTCTGGCGACTCGGGAGTGGCGGGTCGGGGAGATGGAGTGATTGAGTTCAACGCAGATGTCGGCGAAGGTTACGACGATGCACGATTGATGCCCTACGTGGCGCGCGTGTCGATCGCCTGCGGCGGGCACGCGGGGGATGCCGAGAGCATGGATGCCACCTTGCGGCTCGCATGCGAACACGGCGTCGCAATCGGCGCGCACCCGGGCTATCCGGACCGCGAGGGCTTCGGCCGGCGTCGGCTTGCCGCGACGCCGGAACAGATCGCGGAATGGGTACGGCAGCAGACGGAGGCGCTCGCAGAGCGTGCCGAAACGATCGGTGCGCGTCTGGTTCACGTGAAGCCGCACGGCGCACTCTACAACGCGGCGGCTGACGACGCGGGGGTGGCAAGGGCCGTCGTGCGCGGGATTGCCGACGTTGGTGAGGATCTGCTGGTGGTGGCGCTATCGGGTTCGTTCTTGGTCGCGGAGGCGCGCCGTGCCGGTCTGCGCGTGCTTAGCGAGGCGTTCGTGGACCGCCGCTATGATGCTGCGGGGCGGCTGGTTTCACGTGAAACACCGGGCGCGGTGCTCAGCGACCCAGCCGCTGCTGCGGCGCAGGCGCTCGCGCTCGCACGGGGGCGTCCTGTTGCCACCAGCGATGGCGGGAGCGTCCGCATCACTGCCGACACGCTTTGTCTTCATGGCGATACGCCGCAGGCGCTGCAGATAGCCCAGGCCGTCAGTGCTGCGATTTCGAGCGCGTTCGGGTCATCTTCCGCCAATGAGGTCCAGCCATGCCGTTACTGAGTTTCGACCGGCTCGAGCTCGCCTACGGACACCATCCGCTCCTGGATGGCGCTTCGCTGGTCGTCGACAGCGGGGACCGCATCGGGTTGATCGGGCGCAACGGCACCGGCAAGTCGAGCCTGCTGAAGATCCTTGCTGGCGAGAGCCAGGCCGACGCGGGCGAGGTCTGGCGTACACCCGAGCTGCGCCTCGCCTACGTTCCGCAGGAACCCCGATTCGACGCGAATCATGATGTCTTCGAGGCCGTTGCCGAGGGGGTCGGAGAGGCGCAGCGCCTGCTCGCGGATTATCACGCCGCGGCGCATGCCGTGGCGGAGGGCGACCAGGCAGCATTCGAAGAACTCGAGCGCCTGTCGAACGCACTCGAAGCGGCTGACGCCTGGCGCCTCAACAGCCGTGTCGAGGAAACGCTGCAGCGGCTCGGCCTCGATGCCGATACCCCGGTGGCAACCCTCTCGGGCGGGCTCAAGAAACGGGTCGCGCTCGGACGCGCGCTGGTCGCGGAGCCGGAGCTGCTCCTGCTCGACGAGCCGACCAACCATCTCGACTTTGCCGCCATCGAATGGCTGGAAGGACTGCTCAACGATTACCGCGGCGCGCTGATGTTCATTACCCACGATCGGCGCTTTCTCGACAAGGTCGCCAACCGCATCGTCGAGCTCGATCGCGGCCAGTTGCGTGAGTACCAGGGCAATTTCACCGCTTATCAGCTGAAGAAGGCGGAGCAGGTCGAGGTCGAGGCGGTGCACAACCGCAAGTTCGACAAGTTCTGGCGGCAGGAGGAGGCGTGGATCCGCAAGGGCGTCGAGGCAAGGCGCACGCGCAACGAAGGACGGGTCCGACGGCTTGAGGCACTGCGGCGCGCACGCGAGGAACGCGTCGCGCAGCAGGGGCAGGTGGGTTTCCGGATCGACGCCGGCGACCGCTCCGGGAAGATCGTGGCCGAGCTCGAGGAAGTGAGCTACGGCTATGAGGGGCGCAGCCTGATCAAGGCGTTTTCCGCCACGATCCTGCGCGGCGACAAGCTCGGTCTGCTCGGCCCCAATGGCGCGGGCAAGACGACGCTGATTCGGCTGATCCTCGGCGAACTGAAACCGCAGTCGGGCTCGATCCGGCAAGGCACCAAACTCGAGGTGGCGTACTTCGACCAGTTCCGCAACCAGCTCGACGATGACGCGACCTTGATCGACACCATCTCGCCGGGCTCGGATTACGTCGAGATCGGCGGCCAGAAGAAGCACGTCATCAGTTACCTGGAGGAGTTCCTGTTCCCGGCGGAGCGCGCGCGGGCCAAGGTGTCCGCGCTGTCGGGAGGGGAGCGCAACCGGTTGCTGCTCGCGCGTCTGTTCGCACGTCCCGCCAACCTGCTGGTGCTCGATGAACCGACCAACGACCTCGACATCGACACGCTCGAACTGCTGGAACAGTTGCTCCAGGATTACGGCGGCACCGTGATCATCGTGTCGCATGACCGTGCCTTCCTCGACAACGTCGTCACGCAGTCGATCGTGTTCGAGGGCGGGGGACAGCTCACGGAGATCGCAGGCGGGTATGCGGACTGGCTGGCATGGCGGGATCGGCGTGTCGCCGAGGCGGTGAGGCCGGCTGCCGCGAAGCCGGCCGTGCAGAAAGCTTTGCCGGCGCGATCCGCGCAGAAATCCGGCCTGAGCTACAAGGAGGCGCGCGAACTCGAGGAGTTGCCGGCGAATATCGAGGCGCTGGAGGCGGAGCAGGCCCGGATTGCGGAGCGCCTCTCCGATCCGGCGCTCTATCAGACGGCGCCGCTTGAAGCGGGACCACTCCAGGCCCGAGCAGAGGCGCTCGAGGCCGAACTGCTCGACGCGCTGACGCGCTGGGAGGCGCTCGAGGCCAAGGCAGCAGGCGGCTGAGCGCATCACGCGGCGGGCCGCCACCGCCGTTTCACGTGAAACAGACCCTGCTGCGGGTAGAATGGGGACATGCGATTTCCAGAATCCTTCGCGGTCATCGTCGTCGGGGGCGGCCACGCCGGTACCGAGGCCGCGCTAGCCTCGGCGCGCATGGGCGCGAACACCCTGCTGCTGACGCACAACATCGAGACGCTCGGCGCGATGTCGTGCAACCCGTCGATCGGTGGAATTGGCAAGGGCCACCTGGTGAAGGAGGTCGACGCACTGGGCGGTGCGATGGCATTGGCCAGCGACGAGGCGGGGATCCAGTTCCGTACGCTCAATTCGTCCAAGGGGCCGGCGGTACGCGCGACGCGAGCCCAGGCCGACCGCGTGCTGTACAAGGCGGCGATTCGCCGCCGCCTGGAAAACCAGCCCCATCTCAAGATTTTCCAGCAGGCAGTGGACGACCTGCTCCTCGAAGGCGACCGGGTCGTTGGCGTGAGAACGCAGCTCGGCATCGTGTTTTCGGGTCGTACGGTGGTTCTTACCGCGGGAACCTTTCTCGCCGGCCGGGTGCACGTCGGGCTGGAGAGCTTCCAGGCGGGACGCATGGGCGATCCGCCCGCGATATCGCTTGCGGCACGCTTGCGCGAACTCGCCCTCCCTGTGGGCCGCCTGAAGACGGGGACGCCGCCGCGCCTCGACGGCCGCACCATTGATTATTCCCGGACGCAGGTGCAGCCCGGCGATACGCCGCCACCGGTGTTCTCCTTCGTCGGCGATGTCTCCATGCATCCTGAGCAGCGGCCGTGCTGGATCACGCACACCACGCCCGAGACACACGAAATCATTCATGCCGGGCTCGACCGTTCTCCGATGTACACCGGAATAATCGAAGGTACGGGACCGCGCTATTGCCCATCGATCGAGGACAAGATCACCCGCTTCGCCGACAAGGCGAGCCATGCGGTGTTCCTCGAACCCGAAGGCCTGACGACGCACGAGATCTATCCCAACGGCATTTCGACCTCGCTGCCGTTCGATGTCCAGCTCGCTGCGGTGCGCTCGATACCCGGGCTCGAGCAGGCGCACATCCTGCGCCCCGGATACGCGATCGAATACGACTACTACGACCCGCGCAATCTCAAGGCTTCGCTCGAAACGAAGTCGATCCGGGGTCTGTTCTTCGCCGGCCAGATCAACGGGACGACGGGTTACGAAGAGGCTGCGGCCCAGGGCGTTCTCGCGGGCATCAACGCCGCGCGGCAGACGCAGGACAAGCCGTCCTGGAGCCCCGCACGCCACGAAGCGTATCTTGGCGTGCTGGTCGACGATCTCATCACGCGGGGCGTCTCCGAGCCCTACCGCATGTTCACCAGCCGTGCCGAATATCGGCTGCAGCTGCGCGAGGACAACGCGGACATGCGCCTGACCGAAATTGGCCGAGAGCTGGGCGTGGTCGACGACGCCCGGTGGGACACGTTCAACCGTAAGCGCGACGCTGTCGCACGCGAAACCGCACGCCTCAAGTCGACGTGGGTCAACCCCGGCACCCTCCCGGCCGACGAGGCGACGCGGCGCCTGGGGCAGCCGATCGAGCGCGAATACAGTCTCTTCGACCTCCTGCGGCGCCCGAACCTCACTTATGACCAGGTGCTCGCGTTGCCGGGCGGCGGGACGGGCGTCCCTGATGCCCGGGTCGCTGAACAAGTCGAGATTGCGGCCAAATATCAGGGCTATATCGATCGCCAGAACGAGGAAGTCGCGAAGCATCACGAACAGGAAACCTTGCGCCTGCCGCCTGACCTCGACTACGGCAAGCTCACCGCCCTGTCGATGGAGGTGCGGCAGCGCCTGCAGCAGGCACGCCCGGAAACGCTGGGCCAGGCCGCGCGCTTGCAGGGTGTTACGCCGGCCGCGATTTCAGTGTTGCTCGTCTACGCCCGACGCGGATTCGACCTCGATCCGGAACAGAAAAGCGCATGAGCCCCGAATCGCAACTCAAGGCGGGAATCGCCGCCCTCGGGCTCAGCTTGCCTGCCGAAGCCGAGGGCCGGCTGCTCGCCTACCTTGCCCTGCTCGACAAGTGGAACCGCGTCTACAACCTCACCGCCGTGCGCGATCGAGCGCGCATGGTCAGCCATCATCTGCTCGATTCGCTGGCGGCGGTGACGCATTTGCAAGGAAAGACATGCCTCGACGTCGGCAGCGGCGGCGGGCTGCCGGGTATTCCACTGGCGATCGCGCGGCCCGATCTGAAGGTGACGCTGATCGACAGCATCGCGAAGAAGACCGCGTTTCTGCTGCAGGCCAAGGCCGAACTCGGGCTCGGCAACGTGCAGGTGGTGACGGGCCGGGTCGAGGATCATCGATCGGATGCGGGCTTCGATGTGATCGTCTCGCGCGCGTTTTCCGACCTCAAGGCCTTGGTCGAATTGACGCGCCACTTGCTGGCGCCGGACGGCAGATGGATCGCGATGAAAGGTCTGTATCCGAATGAGGAGGTCGCCTTGCTGCCGGATGACGTGAGAGTGAGCGCCAACTTCGAGCTCTCCGTTCCCGGCGTCGAGGGGAGCCGTCATCTGCTCGTGCTGGAGCGCAACGAATGAAGATCCTGGCCGTAGCGAACCAGAAGGGGGGCGTCGGCAAGACCACGACAGCCGTGAATCTGGCGGCGAGCCTCGCCGCGCTGGGTCAGCGGGTGCTGCTCGCCGACCTCGACCCGCAGGGCAACGCGACGATGGGCGCAGGCATCGAGAAGCGCAGCGCGTTGCCGACGGTGTATCAGATTCTGCTCAATCAGGTCACGGTGCGCGACGCGAAAATGCGTTCCGAAGCCGGCCGCTTCGACGTCATCCCGGCGAACCGCGAGCTCGCGGGGGCGGAGATCGAACTGGTCAACCTCGCGCAGCGCGATCTCCGCCTGAAGGTCGCTCTGGCACAGGTGGCCGACGATTACGATTTCGTCCTGCTCGATTGCCCGCCGACGCTCAATCTGCTGACGGTCAATGCGTTTGCGGCTGCCGAGGCGGTGTTGATCCCGATGCAGTGCGAGTATTACGCGCTGGAGGGGCTGACCGACCTGATCGCCACGATCAAGAAGGTCAAGCAGCGACTGAACCCGGGCATCCAGATCGAGGGGCTGCTGCGTGTGATGTTCGATCCGCGCAGCACGCTCGCGCAGCAGGTGTCCGCACAGCTCAAGACGCATTTCGGCGACAAGGTGTACGACACCGTCATCCCGCGCAACGTCCGGCTCGCCGAGGCGCCGAGCCACGGCAAGCCGGTGCTCGCGTACGATCCGCATTGCCGGGGCAGCAAGGCATATCTGGAACTGGCCGGCGAGATCCTGGCGCGTACGCCGCGCGCCGCTGCTGCCGGCCCCGCCGTGAAGGAGAGCGATTGATGGCCAAGGTCAAGGGTTTGGGTCGCGGGCTCGACGCCCTTCTGGGCGGCGACGATGTCGATGCACCGCCGCAGGGCGACCTGCGCATGATGCCCGTCACCGGGCTCGCCCCGGGCCGGTACCAGCCGCGTACCCAGATGGACGCCGACTCGCTGCAGGAACTGGCCGATTCGATTCGGGCGCAGGGCCTGATGCAGCCGATTCTCGTGCGCGAGGTCGCGAGCGGCTACGAGATCATCGCGGGCGAGCGGCGTTGGCGCGCGGCTCAACTCGCGGGCTTGACCGAGGTGCCGGTGCTGGTGAAGGACGTCGGCGACGACGCGGTCGCCGCGATGACGCTGATCGAGAACATCCAGCGCGAGGACCTCAACGCGATCGACGAGGCCCATGGCCTGCAGCGGCTGATCCACGAGTTCGGCATGACCCACGAGGCGGTCGCGCAGGCGATCGGCAAGTCGCGTGCGGCCGTTTCGAACCTGCTGCGCCTGCTCAATCTGTCGCGGCCCGTACAGGACATGTTGAGCGCGGGGCTCATCGAGATGGGGCATGCGCGTGCGCTGCTACCGCTGCCCGCCGGCGCGCAGCGGGAACTGGCACACGAGATCGAGACGCGTGGCCTGTCGGTACGCGAGGTCGAGCGCCGCGTCTCGCGGCTCAAGGACGGTCCGCCTCAGGCCCGCCAGCCGGCCGCGTCGCGCGACGCCGAGCGTCTCGAGGAAGCCCTGTCCGACGCGCTCGGGATGACCGCGCGCATCCATTCGGGGAGCAAGGGGAACGGGACCTTGACCCTGCGTTTCGCCAGTGCGGAAGAACTGCAGGGACTGCTCGAGCGGCTCGGCATCCGGCTGTAACACGCGGAGCAGGCGGTTGCGGCCGCCGCAAGTGCGTCATTCATACAACACGGTTGCGGACGAAAACAATCATCAAGCGGTCTGATGATTGCATAGACCCCACTAATTTCACTATAATCCGGCGCTAAATGTTTTCGGGGTTCGCCGGTATCGGCACGACGGCAGTCCGCCGTGTTGCGGTCGCGCAAGCGGCGATTGCGCCTGTCGCAGGCATACTCGCCGCCGCGATCGACGGCGCCGGTACGGCGGTTGCGGTGCTCTACGGCGCCTTCGCGGCGCTCGCGGTCACCGGCGTGTTGGCCTGGCGTGAAAGCCAGTCGATACGACATCCGGAGTGGGATCAGCATCGACTGCTCCGGCTCTTCATCCGCGCGGGGGTAGAACGCCTGCTGCTGTTGGCAGGTTTGCTGGGCGTGGGTCTGGCGGTCATCGAGCTCAAGCCGTTGCCGCTGCTCCTGGGCCTGATCCTGGCTCAACTCGCCTGGATCGCCGCCGTGACGCGTCGCGGCCAGAACGACAACAAATAGCCCGCACACATCGTGGGTTCATCCGGAGGTAGGTTTTGAATGGCTACGCGCTGCGTGGCCATCCAAAACTCACTTAATCGAAACTTGACCCTATGGCTACGGAATACGCGTCCTCCGGTGAATACATCAAACACCACCTGCAGAACCTGGTCTATGGCCAACTCCCGGCCGGATACGAACGCCATGACGCGCACGGCAACGTGGAGGTCCTCCAGCAGGCCACTTGGACGCTCGCGCACGGCGTCGACGAAGTCAAGGCGATGGGCTTTTGGTCCATCAACGTCGACAGCATGGTCTTCTCGACCGTTCTCGGCCTGATCTTCATCTTCCTTTTCCGCATGGCTGCCAAGAAGGCCACCGCGGACGTTCCCTCCGGCTGGCAGAACTTCGTCGAATGGGTGATCGAGTTCATTGACAATTCGGTGCGCGGATCGTTCTCGCATCGGAACGCTCTGGTCGCGCCGCTCGCGCTGACCGTGTTCATATGGGTGTTCCTGATGAACCTGCTCGATCTCCTGCCGGTCGACTGGCTGCCCTATGCCGCGGCTGTCTCGGGCATCCCCTACATGAAGATCGTCGCATCGACCGACCCCAACGTCACATTCGCGTTGGCGCTGTCCGTCTTCGTTCTGGTCCTGTACTACAGCTTCAAGATGAAGGGTGCAGGCGGCTTCGCTTCCGAGCTTGCCTTCCAGCCTTTTCCCAAGTTCCTCTTTCCGGTCAACCTGCTGCTCGAGGGCGTCGGCCTGATCGCCAAGCCGATCTCTCTCTCGCTGCGTCTGTTCGGCAACATGTATGCCGGCGAGATGATTTTCATCCTGATCGCGCTGATGTTCGGCGGCGGCTGGATCCTCGCGCTCTTCGGCGGCGTGCTGCAATGGGCGTGGGCGGTGTTCCACATCCTCATCATCACGTTGCAGGCCTTCATCTTCATGACGCTCACCATCGTGTACCTCGACATGGCGCACGCGGAGCATCATTGAGCCAGGCAACGTCTATCGGTTCCGGTGTTTCAATTTTTTCCAACTTTAATTTCTTGTCTAGGAGCAACAAATGGAAATGACTCAAGCCGTGCTGTACATCGCTGGTGCCCTGATGATGGGCCTGGGCGCACTCGGTGCAGCCGTTGGTATCGGCGTCCTCGGCGGCCGCTTCCTTGAAGGCGCGGCCCGCCAGCCTGAACTCATCCCGATGCTGCGCACGCAGTTCTTCATCGTGATGGGTCTGGTCGACGCGGTGCCGATGATCGCCGTCGGTCTCGCGATGTACGTCCTGTTTGCCGTCGCCGGTTGATTCCGGGGTCATTTCGGAATTTTGCCGACCCCGTCATCAACCCCCGTCATTAGCAAGGTGCGGATATGAATTTCAACGCAACTTTGATCGGCCAGTCCATCACGTTCATCTTCTTCGTGTGGTTCTGCATGAAGTTCGTGTGGCCGCCGATCATGAAGGCGCTCGAAGCGCGCAAGCAGCGGATCGCCGACGGCCTCGCGGCCGCGGATCGCGGCAAGCACGAGCTTGAGCTCGCCTCGAAGCGGGCCGGCGACAACCTGCGCGATGCCAAGGCCCAGGCCGCCGAAGTGATCGCCCTGGCCGAGAAGCGCGCAGCGCAGATCGTCGAGGACGCGAAGCTCGCGGCGCGGCAGGAGGGCGATCGCCAGCTCGCCGCCGCCCAGGCCAACATCGAACAGGAAGCCAACCGCGCGCGCGAAAGCCTGCGTGAGCAGGTCGCGGCGCTCGCCGTCGCCGGCGCGGAAAGGATTCTGCGGCGCGAGGTCGACGCCAAGACGCACGCTGAGCTTCTGGGTCAGCTGAAAGCCGAGCTGTAAGCCATGAGCGAACTGTCTACGCTGGCCCGCCCCTACGCCGAAGCGGTATTCCGCCTCGCCCAGGACGAACGCGACCTGGCGGGCTGGGCCGAGCGTCTCCGCTCGCTCGCCCTCATCGCAGGCGACGCGCAGCTGGCGAAGCTGATCGTCGATCCTGCCGTGCCCGCCGGGCGCGTGGCCGGGCTCATCATCGACGTGGCGGGCGAAAGCCTCTCGGAGCGCGGCGCAAACTTCGTCAAGGTGCTCGCCGATAACGACCGCCTCACGCTTCTTCCGGAAATCGCCTCGCAGTACGAGGCGCTGAAGGCGGACGCCGAGGGCGTTCTGGAAGCGACGATCGCGAGCGCACATCCAATGACCCAGGCGCAGATCGACGATCTCGTCGCGGGCCTCAGCGCCAGATTCAACCGCCAGGTGAATGCCCAGGTCACGGTGGATCCCGCGCTGATCGGCGGCGCGGTGATCACCATCGGCGACCAGGTGATGGACGGATCGGTGAAAGGGCGGCTCCAGCGCATGTCTTTCGCCCTGCAGGGCTGATGCACCGGCCGGTCCATTCAACTCATACTTAATCGGAACCCCAGGGTTCGGAGAACGGAAATGCAATTGAATCCAAGCGAAATCAGCGAACTCATCAAAGCCAAGATCGAAAATCTCGGCGGCTCGAGCGAGCTGCGCACCCAGGGCACGATCGTCTCCGTCACGGACGGCATCGTGCGCATCCACGGGCTGTCGGACGTGATGTCGGGCGAGATGATCGAAATGCCCGGCAACACCTTCGGCGTGGCGCTGAACCTCGAGCGCGACTCCGTGGGCGCCGTGATCCTGGGCGATTACGAACACATCAAGGAAGGCGACGTCGCCACCTGCACCGGCCGCATTCTCGAAGTGCCGGTCGGCCGCGGGCTGCTCGGCCGCGTGGTCAACTCCCTCGGCCAGCCCATCGACGGCAAGGGACCGATCGCCGCCGACAGCACGATGCCGATCGAGCGCATCGCGCCCGGCGTCATCGAGCGCAAATCGGTCGACCAGCCGGTCCAGACCGGCCTCAAGTCGATCGACGCCATGGTGCCGATCGGCCGCGGCCAGCGCGAACTGATCATCGGCGACCGCCAGACCGGCAAGACCGCGGTTGCGATCGACGCGATCATCAACCAGAAGGGCACCGGCGTTAAGTGCATCTACGTCGCGGTCGGGCAGAAGGCCTCTTCGGTCGCCAACGTGGTGCGCAAGCTCGAAGAATACGGCGCGATGGAGCACACGATCGTCGTCGCGGCGACCGCGTCCGACGCCGCCGCCATGCAATACATCGCACCCTATGCCGGCTGTACGATGGGCGAGTTCTTCCGCGACAACGGCGAAGACGCGCTGATCGTCTATGACGACCTGACCAAGCAGGCCTGGGCCTATCGCCAGGTTTCCCTGCTGCTGCGCCGTCCACCCGGCCGCGAAGCCTACCCGGGCGACGTCTTCTACCTGCACTCGCGTCTGCTGGAGCGCGCGGCGCGGGTCAACGCGGAGTACGTCGAGAAGCTCACCGGCGGCGCCGTCAAGGGCAAGACCGGCTCGCTCACCGCGCTGCCGATCATCGAGACGCAGGCCGGCGACGTGTCCGCCTTCGTGCCGACCAACGTGATCTCGATCACCGACGGCCAGATCTTCCTCGAGACCGACCTCTTCAACGCCGGCATCCGCCCGGCCATCAACGCCGGCATCTCGGTGTCGCGCGTCGGCGGCGCGGCGCAGACCAAGGTCATCAAGAAGCTCGGCGGCGGCGTGCGTCTGGCGCTCGCGCAGTATCGTGAGCTCGCGGCCTTCGCCCAGTTCGCGTCCGACCTGGACGAGGCCACCCGCAAGCAGCTCGAGCGCGGCCGCCGCGTGACCGAACTCATGAAGCAGGCGCAGTATTCGCCGATGTCCGTCTCGCAGATGGCGCTGACGCTGTTCGCCGTCAACAAGGGTTACATGGACGACGTCGACGTGAGCAAGATCCTGCCGTTCGAATCCGCGCTGCAGGCCTTCATCAAGTCGAACCACGGCAGCCTCATGGACGGCATCGAAAGCACCGGCAACCTGGACGACGCCGCCGAGGCGGCGCTCACCGCCGCCGTGGAAGCGTTCAAGCAGACTGGCGTGTATTGATGGGCCGTGCCGATCAGGAGCATCGGTTTTAATTAGGAGCAGGCATGGCAGCCGGAAAAGAAATCAGGACCAAGATCAAGAGCGTGGAGAACACGCGCAAGATCACCAAGGCCATGGAAATGGTCGCGGCGTCCAAGATGCGCAAGGCGCAGGATCGCATGAAGGCCGCGCGACCCTATGCGGAGAAGATCGCCCGCGTGGCGGCTCACCTTGCCCACGCGCATCCGGAGTACAGGCATCCGTTCGTGGTCGCCCGCGAGAACGTCAAGCGCGTCGGCCTCATCATCGTCAGCTCGGACAAGGGGCTTTGCGGCGGTCTCAACACCAACGCGTTCCGTCTGGTCGTGCAGCAGATGAAGCAATGGGATGCCGCCGGTGTCGGCGTGGACGTCACCGCGATCGGCAACAAGGGTCTGGGCTTCATGCAGCGCCTCGGCGCCGACGTGGTTTCCCAGCTCACGGGCCTGGGCGACGCCCCGCGGCTCGATCGGCTGATCGGCCCCATCAAGATCATGCTCGACGGCTACCTCGAAGGCAGGATCGATGCGCTCTACATCGTCTATAGCCGCTTCATCAACACGATGAAGCAGGAGCCGACGCTGACCCAGCTGCTTCCGCTGGCGAAGCTCGATGAAGAGGACGATGGCGACGCGACCCTGAAGACGCACTGGGATTACATCTACGAACCGGATGCGCAGCCCGTCGTCGATGGCATGCTGATGCGCTACATCGAGTCGCTGGTCTACCAGGCCGTGGCCGAGAACATCGCGTGCGAACAGTCGGCGCGGATGGTGGCGATGAAGGCCGCTTCCGACAACGCCAAGAACGTGATCGGGGAACTGAAGCTGATCTACAACAAGACCCGCCAGGCCGCGATCACCAAGGAACTCTCCGAGATCGTCGCCGGCGCCGCCGCGGTTTGAGCGCCCCGCCTTCCGATACCGGCCAAGGAATTCATTTTTTTAGGAAATCAACATGAGCAACGGAAAAATTGTTCAGATCATCGGTGCCGTGGTGGACGTGGAATTTCCACGCGACGCCATGCCGCGCGTCATGGAAGCGCTGAAGATGCCGTCGCCCGAGCTGACCTTCGAGGTGCAGCAGCAACTGGGCGACGGCGTGGTCCGCACCATCGCCATGGGCTCGACCGACGGTCTGCGCCGGGGCATGGAAGTGCTCGCGACGGGCAACCCCATCATGGTGCCGGTCGGCCAGAAGTGCCTCGGCCGCATCATGAACGTGCTGGGCGAGCCGGTTGACGAAGCCGGCCCGATCGGCGCGGAACTGAGCATGCCGATCCATCGCAAGGCCCCGGCGTACGCCGACCAGGCCGCTGCGGTCGAGATTCTCGAGACCGGCATCAAGGTCATCGATCTCATCATGCCGATCGCCAAGGGCGGCAAGGTCGGCCTCTTCGGCGGCGCCGGCGTGGGCAAGACGGTGACGCTCATGGAGCTGATCCGCAACATCGCGGTGCAGCACTCGGGCTTCTCCGTGTTCGCCGGCGTCGGCGAGCGCACCCGCGAGGGCAACGACTTCTATCACGAGATGCGGGAAGGCGGGGTTCTCGACAAGGTCGCCCTGGTCTATGGCCAGATGAACGAGCCGCCGGGCAACCGCCTGCGCGTCGCGCTCACGGGCCTCACCATGGCCGAATATTTCCGCGACGAAGGCCGCGACGTGCTGTTGTTCGTCGACAACATCTACCGCTACACGCTGGCCGGCACCGAAGTGTCCGCGCTGCTCGGCCGCATGCCGTCCGCGGTGGGTTACCAGCCGACGCTGGCGGAGGAGATGGGCCGGCTGCAGGAACGGATCACCTCGACCAAGACCGGCTCGATCACGTCCTTCCAGGCCGTGTACGTGCCGGCGGACGACCTCACCGACCCGTCGCCCGCGACCACCTTCGCCCACCTCGACGCCACCCTGGTTCTTTCGCGCCAGGTCGCCGAGCTGGGGATCTACCCGGCGGTGGATCCGCTCGACTCGACCTCGCGGATTCTGGACCCGCAGGTCGTCGGCGAAGAGCACTATGCGGTTGCGCGCAAGGTGCAGGGCACGCTGCAGAAGTACAAGGAACTGCGCGACATCATCGCGATTCTGGGCATGGACGAGCTGTCGCCCGAGGACAAGCTCGCCGTGTCGCGCGCGCGCAAGCTGCAGCGCTTCCTGTCGCAGCCCTTCTTCGTGGCCGAGGTCTTCACCGGCGCACCCGGCAAGTACGTGACGCTGAAAGACACCATCGCCGGCTTCAAGGCGATCGTCGAGGGCGAATACGACCATCTGCCGGAGCAGGCCTTCTACATGGTCGGCCCGATCGAAGAGGCCGTCGAGAAGGCGAAGACGATTCAGTAATCGCGGGATCGGGCGCCGTACGGTGCGAATCGGAAAGCTCGGCGCTGCCATGGTACGCCGACACCGGATCCGAGCGGCCTCCCGACTTCTGAAAGGAACGATATGGCTATGACCCTTCGCGTCGACATCGTCAGCGCCGAGCAAGCGCTCTACTCCGGCACGGCCGAAGTGGTGATCGCGCCCGGCGCCCGCGGTGAACTCGGCATCTATCCGCGCCACACGCCGCTGCTGACCACGCTCAAGCCCGGCTCCGTTCGCATCAAGGTTCCGAATCAGGCCGAAGAGGAGCTGATCTACGTTTCGGGCGGGATTCTCGAGGTTCAGCCCCACGTGGTCACCATCCTCTCCGATTCGGCGGTTCGCGGCGCGGACCTGGACGAGGCGAAAGCACTCGAGGCCAAGCGTGCCGCCGAGGAGGCGATGCGGGACAAAAAGGCCCGCATCGACTATGCGCAAGCGCAGGCGGAGCTGGCCGAGGCCGTCGCCCAGCTCGCGGCGATCAAGAAGCTGCGCAAGCTGGGGTGATGGCGCGTGCATACTCGCAAAGACAAGATGAATTCAAGTTTCCCTTTTCTTTGCCGTTGTGCGTGGAAATGCATCTGGCCGTATGGCACTGTGCGTACTCGTTTTCAATCCGGCGCGCAATGGGCATAATTGCGGATAGGCATGGGTTGGCGCCGGCTCCATTATTTTCCGGAGCGACTCATGTTAAAGTGCGCGGAGATACGGCATTCGCCGCAAGAAGAACACTGAAAGAACAAAGACCAAAGTCCGACCCTTCCCCATTTTTCGTCCCGACAGGAGTTATTGCATGCGCACACCCGTGATCTCCAGCATTCTTGGAGCAGCACTTATGTCAGCCGGTCTGCTGACCGCCCACGCCGCGACCGGCGTCTTCTACGATCCGTCCAACGCGGCCAGCAGCACCGGCAAGACCGTGGGCCACGAGTTGTACGGCACCATCGGCTGCCCGGGCCGTGCCCTGCTGGACAAGCCGTGCCCGATGCCGCCCCCGCCGGCGCCCGCGCCCGTTGCGGAGCCTGCGCCGGCACCCGTCGCCGCGCCCGCCCCGGTGGCCGTCGCCGAGCCCGCACCGGCGCCTGCGCCCGTCGCTCCGCCCAGGAAGCTCGTGCTGGAAGGCGTGAACTTCGACCACGACAAGTCGACCCTGCGCTCCGACGCCACCGAGACGCTCGACGAGGCCGCTGCTTCGCTCAAGGAGTGGGGCGACGTGCGGGTCGAGGTCGCGGGCCACACCGACAGCGTTGGCCGCGACGCCTACAACCTCGGGCTCTCGCAGCGCCGCGCCGAGGCCGTCCGCACCTATCTGATCGACAAGGGCATCGCGGCGGAGCGCCTGTTCGCCCGTGGCTATGGCGAGACCCGCCCGATCGCCGACAACGCGACCGCTGCTGGCCGTGCACAGAACCGCCGCGTCGAACTGATGGCGATCCAGTAAGCACACCGCTGTGCTCGCAGGAACGGGGACTTCGGTCCCCGTTTTTTTCTGGTGCCGCCATCCTCGACCGCGGGTCGCCGCGAGGCCTTATACTTGTCCCGCCGGCAACCCCGCGCTCCAGCGCGACGACAACACCATCCCGAATGACCTCATCCAAGCTTGAGATCCTGATTCTTGCGGCCGGCAAAGGCACGCGCATGCGTTCCGCCCTGCCGAAAGTGCTCCATCGTCTGGCGGGCAAACCGCTGCTCGCCCACGTTGCCGACACCGCCCGTGCGCTCGCCGCATCGCAGACCTGCGTCGTTTACGGTTTCGGCGGCGAGGCCGTGCCCTTGGCGATGGCTGGCACCGGCCTCACCTTCGTCCTGCAGGCCGAACAGCATGGCACCGGACACGCCGTAAAACAGGCGCTGCCTTCGCTTGCCGATGATGGCGTGACACTGATCCTGTATGGCGATGTACCGCTGACGCGCGCCGAGACGCTGCAGCCGCTCATCGCAGCGGCGCACGACGAGCGACTTGGGCTGCTCACCGTGGATCTCCCGCAACCGGACGGATACGGGCGCATCGTGCGCGAAGCGGGCCAGGTGACGCGTATCGTCGAGCACAAGGACGCAACCCCGGCCGAGCGGGCGATCCGGGAGGTCAATACCGGCATCCTCGCGGTCTCGACGCGCCATCTGAAGCGCTGGATCGGCGAGCTTCGCAACGAGAATGCACAGGGCGAGTATTACCTTACCGACGTGATCGCCCTCGCGGTGCGCGACGGCATTCCAGTGGAAACGCACCAGCCCGCGTACGCCTGGGAAGTCCTCGGCGTCAACAGCAAGGCCCAGCTGGCCGAGCTCGAACGCATTCAGCAGATGCGGATCGCGCAGGACTTGCTCGATGCGGGCGTGACCCTGCTCGATCCGGCGCGGCTCGACGTGCGTGGAACGCTGCGCTGCGGCCATGACGTCGTCATCGACGTCAACTGCGTCTTCGAGGGCTGCGTCGAGCTGGGCGACGGGGTTCAGGTCGGTCCGAATTGCGTGCTTCGCAACGTGACCGTGGCGGCGGGTACCGCGATCGACGCCTTCACCGTCATCGACGACGCGCGTGTCGGTGAACGCAATCGGCTCGGACCGTTTTCCCGTATCCGCCCCGGAACGCGTCTTGCAAGCGAGGTCCACGTCGGCAACTTCGTCGAGATCAAGAACAGCGAGGTCCACGCTGGCGCGAAGATCAATCACCTCTCCTACATCGGCGACACCACCATGGGCATGCGCGTCAACATCGGCGCCGGTACGATCACCTGCAATTACGACGGTGCCCACAAGCACCGCACCGTGATCGAGGACGACGTCTTCGTCGGCTCCGATACCCAGCTCGTCGCACCCGTCACCGTCGGGCGCGGCGCCACCCTCGGCGCCGGCACCACGCTGACCCGCGATGCACCCGCCGGCGAGCTCACACTGTCACGCACGAAGCAGTTCACCGTCAACGGCTGGAAGCGGCCAGTCAAACAGAAGAAGGAAGGCTAGCCATGTGCGGCATTGTCGGCGCGGTTGCGCAGCGTAACGTCGTTCCCATTCTCCTCGAGGGCCTGCGGCGCCTCGAATACCGTGGCTACGATTCCGCCGGGCTCGTCGCCATTGACGGCGGCCTCAAGCGGGTGCGCAGCGTCGGCCGCGTCGCCGCGCTTGCCGACGAATGCGCCGCACAGGAGGTGCAGGGGCATCTCGGCATCGCGCACACGCGCTGGGCGACCCACGGCGCCCCGTCGCAGGCCAACGCGCATCCGCACGTCAGCGACGGCCTCGCGGTGGTCCACAACGGCATCATCGAAAACCACGAAGCGCTGCGGGCGCGCCTTCAGGGCGCAGGTTTCGTCTTCGATTCCGAAACCGACACCGAGGTCATCGCCCACCTGGTGGCGCTCCACTACCGCCAGAGCAAGGACCTGCTCGCCGCAACGCGTGCCACCGTGGTCGAGCTCGAAGGCGCCTACGCCATCGGCGTGGTGAGCGAGGATGCGCCGCAGCGGCTCGTCTGCGCGCGCAAGGGCAGCCCGCTCCTGATCGGCCTGGGCATCGAGGAGAACTTCATCGCCTCGGACGTCTCCGCGCTGCTGCCGGTGACCCAGCGCGTCATCTATCTGGAAGAGGGCGACATCGCCGACATCGGGCTTCTGTCCGTGACCGTATACGATGCTACGGGCAAGCCGGTCGATCGCAGCGTGCACGTGTCCGAACTGTCGTCCGACATGGCCGAACTCGGCGCTTACCGCCATTTCATGCAGAAGGAGATCCACGAGCAGCCCCGTGCGCTCACGGACACGCTTCTCACCGCGGTGAGCCAGGATCACGTGCAGCCCGAGTGGTTCGGTTTCGATGCCCCGGACGTGCTGGCCACGGCCAGCGCGGTCACTTTTCTCGCGTGCGGCACCAGCTATCATGCGGCCAAGGTGGCGACCTACTGGCTGGAGGAGATCGCTGGCATTCCCGCGCGCGCCGAGATCGCGAGCGAGTACCGCTACCGTACCTCCGTCCCGGACCCGGATGCGCTCATCGTCACCATCTCGCAGTCCGGCGAGACGGCCGATACGCTCGCGGCGCTCGCCCACGCCCAGGCACTCGGCCAGAACAGGACGCTTGCCATCTGCAACGTCGCGGAATCCTCGCTCACGCGCGCCTCCCGCCTCAAGTTCCTCACCCGCGCCGGACCCGAGATCGGCGTTGCCTCGACCAAGGCCTTCACGACCCAGCTTGCGGCGCTCTTTCTGCTCACGCTGGTGCTCGCCAAGCTGCGCGGCCGGCTCAGTGAAGAACAGGAAGCGGCGCAGCTCGCTGCACTGCGCAGCCTGCCGAACCGGTTGCAGCAGGTGCTCGCGCTGGAGCCGGCGGTCGAAGCCTGGTCGCAGCGCTTCGCGAACAAGCATCACGCGCTCTTCCTCGGACGCGGCGTGCACTATCCGATTGCACTCGAAGGTGCGCTCAAGCTCAAGGAGATTTCCTACATCCACGCGGAGGCCTATCCCGCGGGTGAGCTCAAGCACGGTCCCCTGGCGCTGGTCGACGAAGACATGCCGGTGATCGCGATCGCGCCGAACGACCAGCTCATCGAGAAGCTCAAGTCCAACCTGCAGGAAGTGCGCGCCCGCGGCGGCGAACTCTACGTCTTCGCCGACGGCGACGTGCACATCGAGGAATCCGCCTTCGTCCACGTCATCCGGCTGCCCGGGGGCCCCGGCGGTGCGTTGTCGCCGATCCTCCACACCATCCCACTGCAACTGCTCTCGTACCACGCGGCGCTACAGAAGGGCACCGACGTCGACAAGCCGCGAAATCTGGCGAAGTCAGTGACCGTGGAGTGAGCTTGCCGATTGCGGAGGTTTGCGGCGCAAGGCCGTAAGCGGACCCGCTGCGCAAGCTGGCCGAGGCCGCGACGGTCCGCTGGGCACCCTGCGGCTGAGACGGCGTGTCGCTCTCCGCAACCGGCAAGGCTGGTCGCGAGGCGTCCGCACTGCGAATCGACGCGGCGGCGCGCGGCGTCGCAGCAGGGCGCCAGTCTGCTGAGTCTTGCGTGGGGCGGTGCGGAAGGAGTTCAGTGCCGCTTGCGGTCTTCCTTCAACGCCAGCGTCGCCACTTGCACGCGGTTCCTGAGGCCGAGCTTTTCCATGATGTTGCGCAGATGGTTGCGCACGGTGTTCTCCGACAGGCCCATCTTGTAGGCAATCGCCTTGTTGGAGAGGCCCTCCTTGACGTGGTCGACGATCTCCATCTCGCGCGCGGTCAAAGCCGAGAGCGCGCTGTTGGCGAGCTCGCCGCGCGCCATCTTCTGCATGATGCTGAGCGGGAAACTGCTCTGGCCGTCGCAGACGCTGCGGATCGCCGCCAGCACCTGGTCGGGATCGCTCGACTTGACGACGTAGCCGTCGACGCCGGACGAGATGGCCTCGGAGATCTCCTCGTCGGAATCGGCGATGGTGAGCATGATGACCTTGATCCCGAGGTCGCGCAGTTCCGAAACGAGGTCGAGCCCGTCCGCATCGGGCAGGGAGCGGTCGAGCAGCGCGGCATCCGCGCGGTGGCCCGCCGCCAGCCAGGTTCGCAGTTCTGCGGCGTTCGCCAACTGGGCGACGAGAGCGAGATCGGGTTCCTGCTGGATGTACCCGGCGACGCCCAGGCGCAGCAGCGGATGGTCGTCGATCAGGATGATGTTCAGGGGCGCAGCCATCGTTTCTCCGGGGACGGTTCTTGGCTCGGTTCAGCTCGGCAGCCCGCGCGGCTTGCGGGGCGCCTTCTCGAATAGTGCATCATAGACCGGAATGGGCAGCCATTTCAGCAGCCGCGCCGTCCAGGCCATCTGCCACGGGATGACGGCGTAGGCATCACGGCGGGCGATGCAGCGCGCGACCTTGGCGGCCGCGACGTCCGCTGACATGCGAAACGGCATCGCATACGGATTGACCTGCGTCATCGGCGTGTCGATGTAGCCCGGCGCCACCGTCACCACGGCGATGCCGCGCGCCTTCAGTTCGAGCCGCAGCGATTCGAGGTAGATGGTGGCCGCCGCTTTCGACGCCGAATACGCGCCGCCGCCGGGCAGGCCGCGTATTCCGGCCACGCTGGAGATTCCGCATAGTACGCCGCCCCGGGGCATGTCCGCGATGAAGGGTTGAAAGGTGTGGACCAGTCCCAGCACGTTGGCATCCAACACGGCACGAAATACCGGCATGTCCTCCCCGGCTTCGGTGAGTGCGCCGATGCTGATTCCGGCCGCGGCGACGACGAGATCGGGTGGGCCGGCCTCGCGGCAAAAGGCGTCGGCCGCTTCGCGCATTGCCGCGGCGTCGCGCACGTCGGCTTGATAGAGACGCGCGTCGAAGTTCGCGCCGGTGGCCTGCAGTGCGTCGATGCGGCGCCCGGCCAGGCCCAGGAGCGCACCCCGCGCCCCGTAGTGGCGTGCCAATGCCGCGCCCAGGCCGGAACTCGCCCCGGTGATGAAGACGCGTTGCGGTGCGGCCACGCTCGCGAATCCCGGGCGCGCCGTGGCCCGCGGCTTACTTGCCGCCCGCCTTGCGCTCGGCGCGTGCCTTGGCGATCAGCTGGTCGAGGACTTCGAAGAGGCGCTGCGGGCTTCCCGCCATCGATACCGAGGTGACGTACTTGCCATCGACGATGAATGCGGGCACGCCGGAGATGGCGTATGCCGTCGCCAGCCGCCCGCCCTGCATCGCCTTGGACTGGACGGAGAAGGAGCGGTAGACGTCCTCGAACTTCTTGCGATCGACACCCTGCTTCGCGATCCAGCCGCCCAGTACGCCGGGGTCGTTGAGGTTGACGTTTTCGAGGTGGTAGGCGTCGAACACCTTGTTGTGGAGCTTGCCGAGAAGGTTCATCTGCTCCAGCGTGTAGTAGAGCTTTGCGCCCGGCATCCAGTCGTCGCGGAAAACGGCAGGCACGCGGCGTATCTGCGCATCGCGCGGCAGCGTCTTGGTCCAGTTGTTGAGCGCGGGCTCGAGCTGGAAGCAGTGCGGGCAGCGGTACCAGAAGAACTCGAGCACCTCGACCTTGTTTCCGGTGGCAAGCGGCTGCGGGCTCTTCACCCGGGTGTATTCATGCCCTTCGAAGATCTCATCGGGCGCGGCCAGCACCGATAGGGAAAGAAAGGTCGCGGCGAGAAAAACCAAAGCACGGGCAAGCATCAAGGCGTCTCCTGTGTAGAGGGAGTTTCTTTGACCAGGGTGGTCGGGATATCGTTCTGTGTGAGCAGGCTGCGTGTACGGTCGACCTCGTCCATCGCGGTGTAGGGGCCGATGCGGACGCGGTGGAACACGCCCTTGTCTTCCACCTCGCTGGTCTGGATCGTCGCTTCGACGCCCAGCAGCGCGAGCTGGGCCTTCAGGTTGTCAGCGTCGGCGGGGTTCCTGAATGCGCCGGCCTGCAGGAAGTAGCGTGGCGCCGGCGCATTCGGTTTCACCGCGGGCGGCAGTTCGCTCGGACGATCGCTCGGCAGCACCGTGTAGAAATCGAAGCTCGGCGCGGGATCCGGTTCGGCCGAAGCCGCCGGCGCGGGTTTCTTCGCCGCCGGCTCGCCCGGCTTGAAGGGGTTGACGCCGGTCGCCCACAGCGCCACGCCTACGGCGAGCACTGCGCCGATGACGAGGCCGATCAGTACGCCGGCGAAGATCGGGTTGCCGCGTGAGCGGCCGCGCGAGCGGGAAGCGGGTCTTGCCATGGGCTACATTCTCTCCGGGGCGGATACGCCGAGCAAGGCCAGGCCGTTCACGATCACGATCCGTGCAGCGTCGGCCAGCGCCAGTCGCGCGTGCCTGATCGTCAAGTCATCGACGAGAAACTTCTCGGCGTTGTACCAGGCGTGGAAGTCTCCCGCCAGCCCCTGCAGGTAGTGGATGAGGAGATGGGGCGCCAGCTCGCGCGCGGCGTCGGCGACCACCTCCGGATATTCAGCGATCCGCTGTGCCAGCGCCAGTTCGTGCGCCGACGTCAGCGGGTCGAGTTCGGCGCGATCCAGCGCGTCCGTGGTTCCGCCCCATTCCTCGAACACGCGGCAGATGCGCGCGTGGGCGTACTGAACGTAGTAGACCGGATTGTCGTTGCTGCGCGCCAGCGCGAGGTCGACGTCGAAGACGTACTCCGTGTCGGGCTTGCGCGAAAGCAGGAAGAAGCGCACCGCGTCCTTGCTGGTCCATTCGATGAGGTCGCGCAACGTGACGTAGCTGCCGGCACGCTTGGAGATCTTCACTTCCTCGCCGCCGCGCATCACGCGGACCATGGTGTGCAGGAGGTAGTCGGGATAGCCCTCCGGGATGCCGAGACCGCTTGCCTGCAGCCCGGCCCGCACGCGCGCGATCGTGCCGTGGTGGTCGGTACCCTGGATGTTGATCGCGCGTGTGAAGCCGCGTTCCCACTTGGTGACGTGGTAGGCGACGTCGGGCACGAAGTAGGTGTAGGTGCCGTCGGACTTGCGCATCACGCGATCCTTGTCGTCGCCGTAATCCGTGGTGCAAAGCCACAGCGCGCCGTCCTGCTCGTAGGTCTTGCCGGCGGCGATCAGCTTCTGCACGGTCGCCGCGACGCGGCCGTCGGTGTAGAGGCTGGATTCGAGGTAGTAGTTGTCGAAGGCTACCGCGAAGGCCTTGAGATCGAGGTCCTGCTCGTGGCGCAGGTAGGCGACGGCGAACTGGCGGATCGACTCCGTGTCGTCGGCGTTGCCCGAGGCGGTGAATTCGCGATCGTCCGAACGCACCGTCTTTCCGGCGAGGAAGTCGGAGGCGATGTCGGCGATGTAATCACCGTTGTACGCGGCTTCCGGCCAGCCGGCGTCACCGGGCGCAAGGCCTTGCGCGCGGGCCTGCACGCTTGCCGCGAGAGTCGCGATCTGCACCCCGGCGTCGTTGTAGTAGAACTCGCGCACGACGTCCCAGCCCTGTGCCGCGTAGAGGTTGCAGATGGCGTCGCCCAGCGCGGCCTGCCGCCCATGGCCGACATGCAGCGGCCCGGTGGGATTGGCCGAGACGAACTCGACCAGCACGCGCTGCCCGCGCCCCGCGTCTCCACGGCCGAACTGCCCGGCGGCGGCCCGTGCGCGCTGGACGACGCCATGCCATGCGGCCGGGGCCAGATGAAAGTTGATGAAGCCGGCGCCGGCGATCTCCGTCTTCGCGATCAGCGGCGATGCGGGCAGCTCTGCAAGGATCGCCTGCGCGAGTTCGCGCGGGTTCCGCTTCAGCAGACGCGCGAGCTGCATCGCCGCATTGCTCGAGAAGTCGCCATGGCTGGCGTTCTTCGGACGTTCGATCTCGAGGTTGGTCGGCGCGTCGGGTGCCACGACGGCGAGGGCGGCGCCGATGAGGTCAGCGATCTGTTCTTTGAGCGGGTGAGCGTTCGACATGGTTCAGCGATGAGGCGGCGAGCGTATTCGCTGCGCCGGATGAATGGCTTGCGATTATAAGCGGCGGGCACACACCCTCAAAACGCGAGCGGGTCGATATCGAGCGACCAGCGCGCGGGACGCGGCCGGATCGCCTCCAGTGCGGGGCGCCAGGCGCGGACGAAGGCCTGCAGCGCCCCCCGCGAAGGCGACTGGACGAGCAGCTGCGCGCGCTCCAGGTTTGCCACGCGCGCCATCGGTGCCGGTGCGGCATCGAAGATGGTGACCTCGGGATGCCCCGGCGCGGCTGCAATCGCCTGCTGCAGAAACGCAAGCGCCGTTTCCATCGTCGCCGCCTCCGCGCGGAGCAGTACCTGGCGGACGTAGGGCGGCAACTCCAGCCGGCGGCGTTCGGCGAGCAGTTCCTGCGCATAGCCGGCGTAGTCGTGGCGCTGCAGATGGCGGAACAGCGAATTATCGGGAAACGCGGTCTGGATGAGCACCCGGCCAGGCTTGTCGGCCCGGCCTGCACGCCCCGCGACTTGCATCAGCTGTGCGAACAGGCGCTCGGTCGCGCGGAAATCGGGGCTGTATAGCGCGCCGTCGGTATCGAGGATAAGCGCCAGCGTCATGGCGGGAAAATCATGCCCCTTCGCCAGCATCTGCGTGCCGACCAGGATGTCGACCTCATGCGCGCGTACCGCCATGCCGAGTTCGGCCCATGCGCGCGGACGCATGGTGTCGCGATCGATGCGCCGGATGCGTGCGCTGGGCAGCGCGGCGCCGAGCGTTTCTTCGAGCCGCTGCGTGCCCTGGCCGAGCGGCTTGAGATCGGGATTGCCGCAATTCGGACATTCCGTCGGGATGCGGGTTTCGTAGCCGCAATGGTGGCATTTCTGCCGTTTCGAAGTGCGGTGCAGCACCAGTCGCGCGGAGCAGCGCGGACATGGCGATACCCAGGCGCAGCTGGGGCAGTAGAGCGCCGGCGCGTAGCCGCGGCGGTTGAGGAAGACCAGGCTCTGCTCGCCGCGCGCGAGGGTTTCGGTCAGCGCGGCGAGCGCCGGGCGCGTCAGGCCGTTTTCGAGCGGGGTATGCCGCAGATCGACGAGTTCGATCGCGGGCAGGCGGGCCGTGGCGATCGCGCGCTCTCGCAGCTCGATCAGGTGGTGCCGCCCCGCGAGCGCGTGCGCATAGCTCTCCAAAGATGGCGTCGCCGAACCGAGGATGACCGGCACGCCGGTCTGTTTGCCGCGCGCGATCGCAACGTTGCGCGCCGAGTAACGCAGCCCTTCCTGCTGCTTGAACGAGGCGTCGTGCTCTTCGTCGACCGCGATCAGGCCCAGGCGCGGCAGCGGTGCGAACACGGACAGGCGCGTGCCGAGAAGGATGTCGCATTCGGGCGCGGCAAGCCAGTTCTCCGTGCGGGCACGGTCGCCGAGCCCGCTGTGCAGGGTGGAGATCCGGCGGCCGGGGAAGCGATCGCGGAAGTGCTCTTCCAGCTGCGGCGTGAGGGCGATTTCCGGAACGAGCACGAGGGCCTGCCTGCCCCGCTCGAGCACCGCGGCGATCGCGCGCAGATACAGTTCGGTCTTGCCGCTGCCGGTGACGCCGTGCACGAGAAACACGCCGAATTGGCCGATCGCGGCCAGGAGCGGCCGAAGCGCGGTCTCCTGCTCCGTGGTGAGAGGCGGCCCGGCGAGGGTGGCAAGCGGAATCGGCGGGAGCGTGCGCACCCATGCCGCCCAGCCGGCGGCGACCAGCGCCGTGGCGTGCCGCCCCTGCTTGCTGGCGCGCACATCATCGCGCGCCAGCGGCCCCGCGTTCAGGGCGTCGAGCAGGGTGCGCTGGGCATGTGCGCGTGCGGGAGGGTTCGCGGCCCGGCCTGCGTCGGTGATCGCCAGCCACGGCGCGTCGGCGGTGAAGGGGGTACGGTTCCTGAGGCGCGGCGGGATCGCGGCAAGCAGGATCGCGCCCAAGGGAAAGTGGTAATAGTCTGCGCAAAACTGCGCCAGCGTGAGGATTTCCGGTGCGAGCGCCGGGCGATCATCGAAGACCCGGGCCACGTCGCGCAGCCGGGCGAGGTCGACCGCGCTGTCATCCACGCGGTCGAGCGCGACGCCGACCTGATGGGTGCGTCCGAACGGCACTTCGACGAGCGCGCCGCGTGGAATCGCCCGGAGACCGTCCGGCACCCGATAGTCGAACAGCCGGTTCAGCGGCGTGTCGAGCGCGACCTGGATGATGGATGGCATGTTAGCGGCGGAACCTGTTCAAGTGTTTCGAAAAATGAACTAACTCCCCGCCAGATAAGGATTATTCGGTATTGTCCACGCAAGCTGTGGATAATTATGTGGGCGAATTGCGCCGATGGCCCTCAAATGCCCGAAGCGCGTGGGGATGGGGCAAGCGATCAAAAAGCGGGCAAATTGCTTAATGCTGGCTTTTCAATGAGTTATAAATCGAGCGCGGTGTCAAGAGATTCGCCGCAAAAAACTGCGCGCCACGCTCGGAGTGTGCATAAGTCAATACTTCTATTGCGACGAACGCGGCCCGCGGCAAGCGCTGCGGGCCCGTCCTTGCGCGGCTCAGGGTTGCTGGATGCCGGCGATCACCCAGCCGCCCTGGCCCTGGGCCGACTTCGTGAGGTGCCAGATCTCGTCCAGGGCCACCGGCGGCTGCCCCGCCGTTTCGCTGATGAGGCCGGTGAAGCGGACGCTGACGATGTGCTGGTCGCCCTCGTCGACCGCTTCCAGAACCTCGGCGTCGATCGCCACCACGTCGGTGGTCTGCGCCGCTGCACCGCGCTCTGCAAGCTGCATGCGGATCTCCGCGAAGACTTCCGGCGTGGTGAACGCGCGCAGATCGTCGAGGTTGCCGGCGTCGAAGGCGGCCTGCAGGCGGATGAAATTCAGCTTGGCCTCCCGCGCGAAGGCCTCGGCATCGAAGCCGGGCGGAAAGTTGCCGGCCGGGACCGTCGTACCGCCGACAGCGGCCGGCGACGCCTCGAAGGCGGCGGGGGCGGATCGGGGCATGCCGGCGTACTGCATCGCCGGTGCGGGGGCGTTGCGGCGCATGAAGAAACGGAACAGCATGAATGCCGCCATCGCCAGCAGCGCCAGCATCAGGAAGCTTGCCATCTCCTCGCCCAGGCCCAGATGCGAGAACAGGGCGGCGAGGCCGAGGCCGGCGGCGAGGCCCGCGATCGGTCCCATCCAGCTGCGCTTCTGCGGCGTGGCCTGAGCCGGGGTCGCCTGCTTGGGCTGCGCGGGGGCGACGTTCTGCTTGGCCGGCGCGGTGCGCTGCATGCCGAAGGACTTGCTGCCGCCCATGCGCCGCGCTTCGGCGTCCTGCATGGCGAAGCCGAGGGTCAGAAAGACGGCGAAGAGGCTGAGGAGGAAAGTTTTCACGAGGAGACTCCGTAAGGTCGATGACACCGGGTATGGTGCGGCACGCCCGGCAGGGCTGAAAAGTCGGTTTTTATACGCGGATCATCCGAAATTTTCGATTTTGTGTGGCATCGAATCAGTTTCCACCTGATGTGCGGATGGCCCGGCTGCGGCTGTGAACCGCGTCGCACAGCACCGTGACGTGATCCGGGTTGGTGAACTGGGAAATGCCGTGCCCGAGGTTGAACACGTGCCCCGGATGGTTGCCGAAGGCGTCGACGATGCGGTGCGCCTCCGCACGGATGGCCTCGGGCGTGCCGTGCAGCGCGGAAGGATCGAGGTTGCCCTGCAGCGCGACCTTGTTGCCGACCCGCTCGCGCGCCTCGCCGATGTCGAGGGTCCAGTCCAGGCCGACGGCGTCGGCGCCGATGCCGGCCATCGCTTCGAGCCAGTTGCCGCCGCCCTTGGTGAAGATGATGTTGGGGATGCGGCGGCCGTCTCGCTCCTTGATCAGGTCGGCGACGATGCGCTCCATGTAGTCGAGCGAGAATTCGCGGTAGGCGTGCGGGGTGAGGCTGCCGCCCCAGGAGTCGAAGATCATCACCGCCTGCGCGCCGGCCTCGATCTGCGCGTTGAGGTAATCGGTCACCGCGCGCGTGTTGACCTCCAGAATGCGGTGCAGGAGATCGGGACGCCCGTACAGCATCGTCTTGATGTGGCGATAGTCGTCCGAGCCGCCGCCCTCGATCATGTAGCAGGCGAGCGTATAGGGGCTGCCGGCGAAGCCGATCAACGGCACGGTGCCGTCGAGTGCGCGGCGGATCGAGCGTACCGCGTCCATCACGTAGCCGAGCTTGTCGATCGGATCGGGCGCGGAGAGATCGCGGATCTCCCATTCGTCCCGCAGCGGACGCTCGAAGCGGGGGCCTTCGCCGGTGGTAAACGTGAGCCCGAGGCCCATTGCGTCCGGGATGGTGAGGATGTCGGAAAACAGGATCGCCGCATCCAGCGGATAGCGCGCGAGGGGCTGCAGCGTGACCTCGGTCGCGAGGTCGGGCGTCTTGCACAAGGTCAGGAAATCACCCGCCCGCGCGCGGGTCGCGTTGTACTCGGGCAGATAGCGGCCGGCCTGGCGCATCAGCCACAGCGGCGTGTAATCGGTCGGTTGGCGCAGCAGCGCGCGCAGGAAAGTATCGTTCTTGAGAGCTGACATGGAACGGCCCCGTACGCAAAGCCCGCATCTTAGCAGGCTTGGCGTCGTGGGCCCGGCGGCGCGGCTTTCTCAGCTGCGGCGGAAGCGCCATTCACCGCCCCCCGTGGGGCAGGCGAGCACGTCGCGCGGACGGCCGCCGTCGACCCTGAGCGTCGCATGACGGCAGCCTTCGCGGGCGTCGCCGCCCGGCGTGAAGTGGTAGCGATGGCCGGCGTTGCGCCATTCGACGGGGACACCGGGGCGGCCGAGTTCGAGCGCATGCCCCATGCAGGCGCGGTCGCCAGCGTCGATGCTGCCGCCGATCGAGTGGCCCAGTACCGCACCGATCGCGCCGCCGATCACCATGCCGACCGCGCGATTGCCGCGGTCGGCGACCTGGCCGCCGATGACGGCGCCCGTCACCCCGCCGATGACGGCACCGATCTCGTCGCGGTTGCAGCGGCCGCTGGCGATCCCGTAGTCGTGTCGGTAGGCGACGCCGCTCTTGCCTTCGTAACGGCGGTAATCGCGGCGGTCGGACTCGTAGCCGGAGTGGCGTTTGTCCTTGTAATAGCCGTGGGCCGGCGCGTGGGCGGGCGGATCGGCGAGAGCGGGGCTGGTGCCGACGAGCCCGGCGAGGATCAGCGCGAGCGGAAATTTCATGGTTCGTTCTCCTGGGTGTCGTTGATCGGTGTGGAGCGTGGCGAGCGCGCCTGCCCGAGGCCGGCGCGCCGTGCGCTCAATTGAATCCGCGTCGGTAGCCGTAGGTGTTGCGTGCGTGCCGCTCGTGCTTCGAGGCGCGAATGTTCTGGTTTGCCACGTCGAGCGCCCGCTCGAGCCGGCGAAACTCGCGGCCGTCGATCCGGCCGTCGGCGCGGAAACGGTGCTTCATGTCGCGGATTTCGCGTTGCTCCGCCATCAGCCTGCGATACTCGCCGCGCGTCAATGCGCCGTTCCGGTGGCCGGCCTCGATGCGCTCCATCTGGCGCATCTGGCGCGCCTGGATTTCCTGGCTGAACGCGCGGCTGTCGCGTGCCGAGTGCCGGTCGTAGACGCGCTCATGGTCGGCCCAGCCGGCCTGGGTACCGGTCGCGACGAGGCCAAGGGCGAGAAGGCCGAGGGCCTGCTTGATCAAAGTGCTTTTCATGGTGCGCTCCTTGCAGTTGGTCGGGTGCCGCAGCCGGCATTGCGACGGCGGACGGTTGCACTCTAGGTGCGCTGCGTAAGCGTGATGTTTGGCGGGCGTAACCATGTGTAACGCTGCGTAACGGCGGGCATTACCTTGCCGGCATAACGGTTTTTGATCGTGTCATGCGCGTGCAATAAAGCACATCAATACGTTAGAATTTTCGCGTTTTCTACATAAGCACAACTTACAAATCTACTAACCACCCCATCCCCGAAGGAGAACCCCGATGCAATCCCCTCGATTCGCTGCGACGTTCGTCGCGGCAGGCCTCGCCGTGTCCGGAACCGCGCTCGCGACCAACGGCATGATCATGGAAGGCTACGGCCCGATCGCCTCCGGCATGGGCGGTGCGTCGATGGCCTATGACAACGGTACCGCGGCGATGGCGAACAATCCCGCCACGCTCGGCATGATGCCGGAGGGCGGGCGGGTGGACGTGATGCTGGGTTTCGTCGGCCCCGACCTCACGGTTCCGGCCTCGCCGATGGGATCCCTGGGGGCATCCGAGGCGGATGCGTTCTACATGCCGGCGGCGGGCTACGCGCGCAAGCAGGGCAGGTTCGCCTACGGCATCGGCATCTATGGCCAGGGTGGCATGGGCACCGAATACGCGAATGGCGACATGGCGCAGGTCAGCGTCGGCCGCGTGATCTTTCCGCTCGCGTACACGGTCAACGATCGCTTCAACGTGGGCGGCAGCGTCGACTTCGTATGGTCCGGCATGGATCTGGTCGCCGATATCATGCCCGGCGTGCCGGGCAAGGAGATCCAGTTCACCGACGACAGCGATTTCACCGGCGAGGCGAAGGGCTACAGCCTCGCCGCCAAGCTCGGCTTCACCTACAAGCTGTCCGACACCCTGAACCTGGGGGCCGTCTACCAGACGGCGAGCAACCTGCCCGACCTCAAGGACGGCGCCTGGAAGGTAAAGGGCTTCGACATGCCGCCGGTCGTGGCGCTCGGCCTCGCCTGGCAGACGACCGATCGCCTGATGCTGGTCGCCGACGTCAAGGACGTGCTGTGGGGCAGCAGCATGAACACGGTGACGATCATGAACACCGAGACCGGTCTGGTGGTGCCGTTCCAGCAGGACTGGGACGATCAGATCGTCGTCGCACTGGGCCTGGCCTACAGGTTCACCGACGCCTTCACCGCGCGGGTCGGCTACAACTACGGCAAGAATCCGATTCCGGACGACTACGTGCATTACCTCTGGCCGGCGACAGTCGAGACGCATTACACGGCGGGCTTCGGCTATACCCTCGGCCGGCGGTCCACGCTCAACTTCGGCTTGAGCATCGTCCCCGAAAACACGGTGACCGGCACCGGCCCCAACAACGCCGGCTTCGTCATCGAGCACAGCCAGGTGAACTGGCAGCTCATGTACAGCCACGCGCTCTGAGCATTCGGAACGACAGGAAAAGGCCGGATCGAATCCGGCCTTTTTTCTTGCCTACGCGAGGGTGGATGATCAGGGCTGCCCGGAACTCGCGTCAGGCTGGGGCGTGGTCCCGTCCACCGCGGGCGGCGCCGCGTCGATCGCTCCAGGCGGCGCGATCGGGGCCTCCGCCGCGCCGCCATCCATCGGCTGCGCCTGCGGATCGACCGTATCGCTCCGCGCGGCCTGGCCGACCTGCTCGCTCGCCTGCTCGGTGGCGGTCTGGGCGTCGCAGCCGTTCAGGATGAGGAGCGTGGTCAGCGCCGCCAGCACGCCGTAGGATGCGTGCCAGGCGTGGGTGCGCTTTGCGGCGCCGGCAGCCGGCGCGTCGGGAAGCCCGGCCCCGAGGCCGCTCCACTCGTACATCTGCATGTGCTCGTCGTTCAGGTGTCTATCTGCAGTCTTCATCCGATATATCTCCTTGCGATCTTAGAAAAAGGGCGGGTCACGGCTTGACGCGGAGGTCGTTGCCGACGCTCTTGACGCCCTCGACGCCGCGCGCGATCTCCTCCGCGCGCGGAATCAGGCGCGCGTCCTCCACCCAGCCGGACAGCAGCACCATGCCCTTGTGCGTCTGCACCTTCACGTCCAGCCCCTTGACGTCCTCGTCGTGCAGCAGCAGGGCCTTGACCTTGGCGGTGATCCACGCGTCGTGGATGAATTTGCCGGTCTTGAAGCGATCGTTGACGGCCTTGGCCTTCACGAATTCGTCGCGATCCAGGTTTCCGTCACCGTTGGCGTCGCCTTCCTTGAACGCCTCATCGTGGCCGCCGCGGGCGCGGAATTCCTCCGCGCTCACCATGCCGTCACCGTTGGCGTCGTAGTCGTTGAAGCCGAGCGGCGCTGCACCCGGTGCGGCGTCGGCACGGGCCGTCGCGATCGCGAGGCCGCTGAGCGCGGTGACGAGTACGAACTTGCGTAGTGCGGGAGGGGGAGTGCGTGTCATCGGTGCCTCCTGAAGTGTCCGGGCGGGACGCGCGGGCGCACTCGTGCCGGTCGCCGGCGTGGCGGGAGCGTTGCTCGCGGCGCCCGGTGAAAGGGTGGCGCCCACGATGCAGGTTGCGAAGGCCTCCTCGTGCACGGCGTTGTACGCTGGGTAGGCCGGCTCGGGTGCGGCTGCGCGCAGAAGGGCCGGTGTCGGATTCAGCAAGCTGCGGCCAAATTGCTTCATGGTTATCTCCTGTCATCAATCAATGGCGTGCCGGAGCACACGCAGGGAGACGTAGCGACGACCGTGCCAGATCGAATTAATGCAGATGAAACAATGGCTTGCAGATTGATTGGGGTGGCGCGTCGCGAAACGGCGCCCGCCGGGAGGCGCGTCGCGTCGCCGTTTGGCGACGCACGCGGTAGAGGAGAGTTATGTCGTTGATATGACGGGGCTTATTTGTCGCGTTCTCGCGACAAGAGGGCTTGCCGGCCCGAACGGCGACGAAGCTGGCGCCGTTCAGGACCCCTCGTCGCGATCCTTGAACAGCGCCGGGGTGAGGCCGTGGCGCTGCAACAGCCGGTACACCTCGGTCCGGTTGCGCCCGGCGAGGCGCGCCACCTCGCTGACCTGCCCCCGGGTGAGCTTGAGGAGGTGGATGAGGTAGTCGCGCTCGAACGCGCTGCGCGCTTCTGCGAGGGGCTGGATATCGGCCGGCTTGTCCCGCAGTGCGCGCGCCACGAGGGTGGCGGGAATGGTCGGGGTTGTGCACAGCGCCACGCTCTGCTCGAGGACGTTGTGCAGTTGGCGGATGTTGCCGGGCCAATCCGCGGCCACCAGCATCTCCAGTGCATCCGGTGCGAAACCGTGGATGGCGCGCTGATACTTTTCCGTCAGCCGCGCGAGGAAATGCCTCGCCAGCAGCGGGATGTCCTCGCGTCGCTCGCGCAGCGGCGGCAGCGTGAGGCTCACCACGTTGAGCCGGTAATACAGGTCTTCGCGAAATTCGCCGCTGGCGATGGCCGCCTCCAGGTCGCGATGGGTCGCGGACAGGATGCGCACGTCGACGGGCCGCGTCTCCGTCGCGCCCACCGGCCGCACCTCGCCTTCCTGCAGCACGCGCAGGAGCTTGACCTGCAAGGGCGCGGGCATGTCCCCGATTTCGTCGAGGAAGACCGTGCCGCCCTGCGCGCCCACGAACAGTCCCGGATGGTCGCGCGCCGCGCCGGTGAACGCGCCCTTCACGTGGCCGAACAGTTCCGACTCGAGGAGTTCGCCCGGGATTGCGCCGCAGTTGATGGCGACGAACGGCCGCGCGCGGCGGTCGCTGGCGCGATGGATCGCGCGTGCGAGGACCTCCTTGCCGGTGCCCGACTCGCCCTGGATGAGTACCGAGGCCTCGCTGCGCGCGGCGAGCCGGGCCTCCGCAAGCAGCGTCTCCATGACCGGGCTCGCGGTCACGATGTCGCTGCGCCAATCGTCGTCCGCCGACTCGCCGGCGCTGCCTGCGAGTCGCGTCGCGCGTTTCAGCAGATCGATCAGGGTGGGCGGGTCGTACGGTTTGGTGAGGTAGCCGAACAGGCCCTGCTGGGTTGCCGCGACCGCGTCGGGGATGGTGCCGTGCGCGGTGAGCACGATGACCGGCAGCGCCGGATCGCGCGCATGGATCGCGCGAAAGAGCGCCATCCCGTCCATGCCGTCCATCTGCATGTCGGTCAGCACGGCGTCGGGCCGCGCGACCGCGAGCTGCGCGAGCGCCGCCTCTCCGCTGTCGACCGCTTCGACGGCAAAGCCGTTGGCCTCCAGCCGCAGCGTGATCAGCTCGCGCAATGCGGCGTCGTCGTCCACCAGCAGGATCGCGGGTTTCTTCATGGCTTTCCTTCGGGGGTCGCGCGCTGCTGGAGCGATTTCTCCAGCGCCTTGATCTGGTCGAGCTTGTCCTGCAGCTCCTGGCTGCGGGCGATCTGCTGCGCGAGATCGGCGCGGGCCTTGATCGATTGCCGCATGAGATCGACGAGCGCGCGCGTGCGGGCGTCGTTCCGGGGCATGCCGGCGAGCACCTTGAGGCTGCGTTCGAGCGACTCCGAAGCGTCATCGCGCGCGAGCAGGGCGGCGAGCTGGAAGCGCCGCGTCGCCGTGAGGCTGCGCGCGGCGTCGAGGTCGGCGATCTCGCGCCGGCGTTGTTCGGGGCCGAGCCCCTCGATCCGGGCGAGCTCGGCCAGCATGAGCGGCGCGGCGCTCTCTTCGGCCGGACTCGGCCGCACGGTGGCGGTCACCGGCTCGGGCGGGAGCACGCAAGCGCCCAGCATCAGCGAGAGCAGGGCGGCGGTAAGGGTTTTCGACGTCATTGAAGCTTGGGCCAGGTTAATCGGATACAGGTCGACCAGGGTGGCTGATCGACGATCTTGGTGCTGCCGCCGACCGCACGCAGCGTCTCGCGCACGATCGACAGCCCGAGCCCGCTGCCCTTCACGGTGCTTGCGGGCTGCCGCGCACCCTGGAAGAAGGGTTCGAATACGCGTGCGCGCTCATCGAGGGGAATGCCCGTACCCTGGTCGCAGACCAGAAGCGCCACGGCATCCCGCGCCGGCTCGCTGCTTACTCGGATGCGGCCCCCTTCCGGGCTGAAGCGGATCGCATTCGACAGCAGGTTGTCGAGCACGGTTTCCAGCTGTTTGCGGTCGGCATGGACCGTCGGTTCCGCAAGCGCGGTTTCGACCGACACGCGGCGCGCGTCGAGTGCGAGGCGGTGGCGGGCAAGCACGGCGGCGAGCACTTCGGCGAGCGGCTGGGGCGCGGCCGCGGCGCGTGCCGCCTCATCGACCATGCCACGGTACTGGATCAGATCCTCGATCCGCTTCTGCAGGTCGCGGCTGCTCCCCTCCATGATAGCGACGATGCTTCGCTGGCGCGCGTTGAGGGTGCCGGCCACTTCCTCGCTGAGGAGGCCGACGCCTTCGCGCATCGACGCCAGCGGCGTTTTCAGCTCGTGCGACACGTGGCGCAGGAACTGCATTTTCTGATCCTCCAGCGCTTGCAGCCGCAGGCGCAGCCAGTCGATCTCGCGCCCGAGATCGACGATGTCCTGCGGACCACTGATCGCGTGCAGCGGTGCAAGGTTCCCCTGGCCGAGCTGCTGGATGGAGGCCTTGAGCTGCTTGATGGGGCGGTTGATCAGCCACGAGAAGACGCCGGCGAGCAGGAGCGTGAGCGGGATCAGCGCGAGCGCGAGCACGATCAGGCGCTTGCGGGTTTCCTGCACCGTCGCTTCGAGCGCCTGCTGCTCGCGCTGCACCGCGGCGTCCGCTTCCGAGAGCAGCGCCTCCGCGCCAGCGTGCAGCGCATCGAAGTCGGGATCGAGGGCGCGGAACTCGGCGTTGTCGAGAAAGCGGCCGGGCCGCAGCGCCCGGTACAGGCCTTGGCTGCGCGTCTGCAATGCCGCCAGCGTCGTGCGCGAGGAGCTGTCCGACAGCAGCGCGTCGAGACGAGCCAGACCCGCCTGCAACTCGCTGAAGCGCATCCGCAATGCGGATCCGAACTCGGCGTCCTGCAGCAGGTGATACTGGCCGGCCGCGCGCTGCAGCTGGCTGACGGCCTCCGGGATCTGCCGCACGTCGCGCGTGATGGCGAGGCTGTCCTGCGCGGACTGCCGCTGGGTCTCGACCACGCCTTGCAGCACGTGCACGGCATTGATCAGCCCGCTGGCGAGCGGGACGATCAGCACGCCCATCGCGACGATCACCAGGATCGTGAACGAGCGCGGATAGTAGCCCCTCGGGGTCCGTGGCGCGGGCGCGCTCACGGTGAATCGGGTCGCCGGGCGGCAGCGGATACGGCCACGACGACGCTATTGAAGGCCAAGGTAGGCGAGGATGCCCTTGGCCGCCTCACGCCCTTCCCAGACCGCGGTCACGACGAGATCGGACCCGCGCACCATGTCGCCGCCGGCAAAGATCTTCGGGTTCGCGGTCTGCCCCGCGTGTTGTCCGCCCTGGGCGACGACGCGGCCGCCGGAATCGGTCGTGATTCCGTGCGGCGCGAACCACGGCTGCGGGTTGGGACGGAAACCGAAGGCGACGATCACATGATCGGCGGCGACGATCTCCTCCGAGCCCGGCACGACGACGGGGGTGCGGCGGCCGCGCGCGTCCGGCGGGCCGAGTTCGGTGGTCACCAGCTTCACGCCCTCGACGCGGCCGTCGCCGACGATCTCGACCGGCTGCCGGTTCCAGAGAAACCGCACGCCTTCCTCCTTCGCATTGGCGACCTCGCGCTTGGAGCCGGGCATGTTCTTCTCGTCGCGGCGGTACGCGCAGGTGACCGATGCCGCCCCTTGGCGGATGGCGGTCCGGTTGCAATCCATCGCGGTGTCGCCGCCGCCGAGCACGACGACGCGCTTGTTCCGCATGTTGTGGAAGGCCTCGTCGGCCCGCGTGAGGCCAAGGCATTTCCTCACGTTGGAAACGAGGAAGGGCAGGGCTTCGAGCACGCCTGGAAGCGCCTCGCCGGGGAAGTCGCCCTTCATGTAGGTGTAGGTGCCCATGCCCATGAAAACCGCGTCGTACTGGTCGAGCAAGGCCTGCATGGCGACGTCGCGGCCGACCTCGGTGCCGAGCCGGAACTCGATCCCCATGCCCTCGAATATCTCGCGGCGGCGCGACATCACCGTTTTTTCCATCTTGAACTCAGGAATGCCGAACGTGAGCAGGCCGCCGATTTCCTCGTTGCGGTCGTACACCGCCGCGGCGACGCCGTTTCTCGCCAGCACGTCGGCGCAGGCGAGGCCGGCCGGCCCCGCGCCGATCACGGCAACGCGACGGCCCGTCGCGACCACCTGCGACAGGTCTGGCCGCCAGCCCGCCTTGAACGCCTCCTCCGAGATGTAGCGCTCGATCTGGCCGATGGTGACCGCGCCGAAACCCCCTTTGCCGTCGACGCCGTCGCTGTTGAGCGTGCACGCGCCTTCGCACAGCCTGTCCTGCGGACAGACCCGGCCGCATACCTCGGGCAGGCTGTTGGTCCGGTGGGAGAGTTCGGCGGCTTCGAACAGACGGCCCTCGGTCACCAGCTTCAGCCAGTTGGGGATGTAGTTGTGGACCGGGCATTTCCACTCGCAGTAGGGATTGCCGCAGCCGAGGCAGCGTTCGGCCTGCTCCCGCGCCTGCGCCGGATCCATCCGCGCGTAGATCTCGTGGAACTCATGCTTGCGCACGTCGGCGGGCGTCTTCGTGCCGTCGCGCCGCGCCTGCTTCAGGAAATGGAATACGTCGCCCATGTCGGAACCTGTTCAAATGATAGTAGCCATGCCGCGCCCCATTCGTGCCGGAGCCGGGTGCGCAAGCGCGGGTCTTGCAGAAACACGTGATCGTGGCGGACTCGACTCAAGCCTCCAGCGCTTCCCGGTGTTGCCCCGGCAAATCCTCGATCGCGTCCATGATCGAGGTGCGCTTCGGTTTGACCAGCCAGACCATGGCCAGTGTGGCATCGAAATCGGCGAGCAGCGCCGCGGCGCGTACGCTGCCGGTCAGATCCCGGTGGCGCGCGATCCGGGTATTGAGAAAGGCGCGGCAGGGTTCGGTTCCCTCGCCCGTGATCCGGGTGATGTCGACCATCTCCGGATTGACCCTCGATGCGAAGTCGCCCGCTTCGTCGATTACGAAGGCCAGACCGCCGGACATGCCCGCGCCGAAGTTCAGGCCCGTGTCGCCGAGCACGATCACCGTACCGCCGGTCATGTACTCGCAGCCATGATCGCCGACGCCTTCCACGACCGCCAGCGCGCCCGAGTTGCGTACGCCGAAGCGCTCGCCCGCCATGCCGGCCGCGTAGAACTCGCCGCCCGTGGCGCCGTAGAGACAGGTGTTGCCGACGATGGTGTTGCGCGACGCGTCGAAGGTTGAGGCCTTGGGCGGGAAGATCACCAGACGGCCGCCGCCCATGCCCTTGCCGGCGTAATCGTTCGCGTCGCCTTCCAGGGTCAGCGTGAGCCCGTTGTGGTTCCACACGCCGAAACTCTGGCCCGCCGAGCCGGCGAGATCGATGCGGATGGTGTCGTCTGCCAGCCCCGTCGCGCCGTGCACACGGGCGATCTCGCCGGAAAGGCGCGCGCCGATCGAGCGGTTCACGTTGCGTACGGCGTACGAAAGCGTGATCGGCGCACCGGTCCGGATCGCGCCGCTCGCGTCGGCAAGCATGCGTTCGGCGAGTTCGCCCTTGTCGAAGGAGGGGTTGCGGTCTTGCTGTGAAAAACGCGGTGCGTCGGCCGGGATGCCGCCTTCGCCAAGCAGCGCGTCGAGCCGGAGCCGGGTCTGGCGTGGCGTCTCGCCGGGCGCGACGTCGAGCAGATCCGTGCGGCCGATGAGATCGGTGAGCCTGCGAACGCCGAGCGCGGCCATCAGCTCGCGCGTCTCTGCGGCGACGAAGCGGAAGTAGTTGGCCACCATTTCCGGCAGACCGATGAAATGCGCCTTGCGCAGTGTTTCATTCTGCGTCGCGACGCCGGTTGCGCAGTTGTTGAGATGGCAGATGCGCAGGAACTTGCAGCCGAGCGCGACCATCGGGCCCGTGCCGAAGCCGAACGATTCGGCGCCGAGGATCGCCGCCTTCACCACGTCGAGGCCGGTCTTGAGCCCGCCGTCGGTCTGCACGCGCACGCGGCCGCGCAGGCCGTTCGCGCGCAGGACCTGCTGTGCCTCGGTGAGGCCGAGCTCCCACGGGGTACCGGCGTACTTCACGCTGGTCAGCGGACTCGCGCCCGTGCCGCCGTCGTAGCCCGAGATCGTGATGAGGTCGGCGTAGGCCTTGGCGACGCCCGCGGCGATGGTGCCGATGCCGGGCTCGGCGACCAGCTTCACCGAGACCAGCGCCTCGGGGTTGACCTGTTTCAGGTCGAAGATCAGCTGCGCGAGGTCTTCGATGGAATAAATGTCGTGATGCGGCGGCGGCGAGATCAGCGGCGTACCCGGCTTGCAGTGGCGCAGGCTCGCGATCAGCGGCGAGCACTTGTCGGCCGGCAACTGGCCGCCTTCGCCGGGCTTGGCGCCCTGCGCGATCTTGATCTGCAGCACTTCCGCGTTGACGAGGTAGGTCGCGGTGACACCGAAGCGGCCGGAGGCGACCTGCTTGATCTTGGACATCCTGGCGGTGCCGTAGCGGCGGGGGGCCTCGCCCCCTTCGCCGGAGTTCGAGCGCCCGCCGATGCTGTTCATGCCTTCCGCGAGCGCTTCGTGAGCCTCCGGCGACAGCGCGCCGAGCGACATGCCGGCGGAGTCGAAGCGCTTGAGGATGGATTCGAGCGGTTCCACGTCCTCCAGCGGGATCGGCGCCGTGCCGGTCTTCAGCTTCATCAGGTCGCGCACCATCGCCACCGGCCGGGTGTTCACGATCTCCGAGTATTTCTTGTATTCCGCGTAGTCGCCGCGCTGCACCGCCTTCTGCAACTGCTGCACCACGCCCGGGTTGTAGGCATGATATTCCTCGCCGAACATGAACTTCAGCAGGCCTCCGGCGGACAAGGGCTTCAGCGGGTCGTAGGCGGTCTTGTGGAGCCGTTTCTGATCGGATTCGAAGTCCGCAAAACCCGCGCCGGAGATGCGCGACACGGTGCCCTTCAGGCACAGCGCGACCACGTCCTCGTGGACGCCGACCGCCTCGAAGAGCTGCGCGCCGCGATAGCTTGCGACGAGCGAGATACCCATCTTGGAGAGCACCTTGTAGAGCCCCTTGTCCATGCCTTTGCGGAAATTGGCCAGCGCCTCGCCGAGCGTGGGCTTGATCTCGCCGGTCTTCACGAATTCGCCGATGACCTGGCAGGCGAGGTAGGGATAGACGGCGGTCGCGCCGTAGCCGATCAGGCAGGCGTAGTGGTGCGGGTCGCGCACGGTGCCGGTTTCCACGACGATGTTGGCGTTGCAGCGCAGGCCGGCGGCGATCAGCGCGTGGTGGACCGCGCCGGTGGCGAACAAGGCATGGATCGGCAGGCGGTCGCTTCCGACGTCGCGGTCCGTCAGCACGAGGATGACCTTGCCCGAGGCGACTGCGGCCACGGCGCGCCCGGCGAGCGCATGCAGCGCCGCTTCGAGCGAGGTCGACGCGGGATCGTAGTGGAGGTCGAGCGTGAATGCGGCGAATGCCGGGTCGCTCAGGCTCCGGAGTTTGTCGAAGGCCTCTTTCGACAGCAGCGGCGAGGCCACGGCGATGCGGCGTGCGTGGGCGGGCGTCTGCTCGAACAGGTTCCGTTCGGGGCCGAAGACCGTGTTGAGCGACATCACGATCGCTTCGCGGATGGGATCGATCGGCGGGTTGGTCACCTGCGCGAACTGCTGGCGCAGGTAGTCGTAGGGCGAACGGACCTTACGCGACAGCACCGCCATCGGCGTGTCGTCGCCCATCGATCCGATCGCTTCCTGGCCGTCTTCCGCGAGCACGCGCAGGACCTGATCGCGCTCTTCGAAGCTCACGTTGAAAAGCTTCTGGTGCGTGAGCAGGCTCGCGGCGTCCATCACCGCCATGTCGGCGTCCTGGTCGGCGGAAAGGTCGAGCTTCATCGCGTTCGACGCCAGCCACTCGCGGTACGGGTGCAGCGCCTTGAGTTCGGCGTCGATGTCCTCCGACATCAGCAGGCGGCCCGTGTCGAGATCCGCGGCGATCATCTGGCCGGGGCGCACCCGGCCCTTGCGCTCGACGTCGGCAGGATCGATCGGCCATACGCCGACTTCGGAGGCGATGGTGAGGATGCGATCCTTGGTCAGCACCCAGCGTGCGGGCCGCAGCCCGTTGCGGTCCAGTGCGCAGACCGCGTAGCGGCCGTCCGTGAGGACGACGCCGGCCGGCCCGTCCCACGGCTCCATGTGCATCGAGTTGTATTCGTAGAACGCGCGGATGTCCGGATCCATCGTCGACACGTTCTGCCACGCCGGCGGGATCACCAGGCGCAGCGCGCGGAACAGGCCCGCGCCGCCCATCACCAGGCCTTCGACCATGTTGTCGAGGCTCATCGAATCGGAACCCCGGGTGCCGACGATGGGGCGGACGGCGTCCATGTCGGGGATCAGCGGCGTTTCGAACTTCCGTTCGCGCGCGCGGCTCCAGTTGCGGTTGCCCTGCACCGTGTTGATCTCGCCGTTGTGCGCGAGATAGCGGAAGGGCTGCGCGAGACGCCACTGCGGCCAGGTGTTGGTCGAGAAGCGCTGGTGGAAGACGACGAGGCTGGATGCGAAGCGCGCATCGTTGAGGTCGGGGAAGAAGACGGGCAGGTTCGCCGGCATCACCAGCCCCTTGTAGCTGATCACGCGGGACGAGAGTGTCGGTAGGTAGAACACGGGGTCGACCGGCTCGAGCGCCTTTTCGGCCTGGCGGCGAGCGACGTAGAGCCTGCGCTCGAAGTCGTCTTCGCTCATGCCGGCCGGCGCGTTGACGAACACCTGCTCGAAGTGCGGCAGCGACGCGAGCGCCGATTCGCCGCACACCGAAGGATCGGTCGGAACCTCGCGGAAGCCGGCGACGACCAGGCCCTCGGCTTCGAGCGCCGCCTTCAGCGTGGCGCGCGCGTGCGCCTGCGGCGCCGCATCGCGCGAGAGAAACACCAGGCCCGCGGCGTAGAGCTTGCCGACCGTGAGGCCCGCCCCGGCAGCCGCCAGGCGGAGGAACGCATCCGGCTTCTTGAACAGCAGGCCGCAACCGTCGCCCGAGAGCCCGTCGGCCGCGATCGCTCCGCGGTGCGTCATGCAGGCCAGTGAGCCGATCGCGTTCCGTACTAGAGTGTGACTGGGCTGGTTGTCGATCTGCGTGATGAGGCCGAAGCCGCAGCTGTCTTGCTCGAAGTCGGGCGAATACAGCGTCCCGTCCAGCCAGTCCTGTCGTGTCATGATTTCGTGCGTCCAGTCAACAACGGCCTGCCCCGCGGCAAGCCGTAAAAAAACAAAAAATTCGCTGAAAAGTACAAAATTCTAAGTCCGCGCCAGCCCGCTTACAACTGTTTTTTTGAGCGCGCCCATGCTCCGAAACCACGCAGGGGAAAGGGTTTGCGGCGGGTGGCGCGGGGGCGGTCGTGCGGGGGGCGCGCACGGCTCCGTACGTGATGCGGGTCTGCCGGAGGAGAGGGCCCATGCGGCTGCTGAGCTGGAACATTCAATGGGGGCGAGGTCTCGACGGCCGCGTCGATCTCGCGCGCATTGCGCGCACGATCCGGGCGCTGGGCGACTTCGATGTCGTCTGCCTGCAGGAGGTCGCGATCGGGTTCGCGGGGCTGGCCGGCAGCCGGGGCGAGGACGGCATCGCCGAACTGGCGGCCGGCTTCCCCGATCATGCGGCGATCTACGCGCCCGCGACCGACCTGCCCGACGGCCGCGGCGGCCGCAAGTGTTTCGGCAACGCTATTCTTTCGCGGCTGCCGATCGGCCAGGTTCGGCGGCATCTCCTGCCCTGGCCCGCCGAACCCGGCCGGCCGAGCATGCAGCGCGTCCTCGTCGAGGCGGTGGTCGATGCCGGTATCGGCCCCTTGCGTGTGATGACGACGCATCTGGAATACTACTCGCAGCGTCAGCGCGAAGTGCAGATCGATGCCATCCGCCGCCTGCACGTGGAGGCATGCGCGTTGTCGAAACGTCCGCCCATGGCCGAGGAGCGGGGCGGCGCATTCGAGGTTTTCCCCTGCCCCACCGAAGCGATCCTCTGCGGGGACATGAATTTTCCCGCTTGGGCCGGCGAGCGCGCGAGGCTCATCGCGCCCTTCGCCGGCGGAGAGCCCGGCTTTCGCGACGCATGGGAGGTGCTGCATCCGGGCAAGCCGCACGCACCGACGGTCGGCGTCCATCCGGTGGACTTCGTCGACCGGCCCGAATGCTTCGACTTCGTTTTCGTGACGGATGGGCTCGCCGGGCGACTGCGTGCCCTGGAGATCGACGCGGCCACCGAGGCCTCGGATCATCAGCCGGTGACGATCGAATTGGCTTGATCGAACGGGCTTGCCGGTGCGGTGGAGCGGGCGTCGGCCGAGTAGGGTCTCGTTCGTTGCGCGACGCACATGTGCGTGATCCCCGATTGCGGTGCGTCACGAGAGCACGGCACATTATTGGGGGAAGCGAATTCCGCGCGCCGGGACGGGCTATTGCGCGTAAACCGCGCGCCGCCGACGGGAATGGAAACTCCCGCCGGGGCGTCGGCGATCAGATCAAGATGCGCGCCCTTCGCTGAGGGCTTTGCGGTGTTCGTGCGCCTCCTGGCAGGCGATGCAGCGCTTTGCGGTCGGATAGGCGCGCAGACGCGCGTAGGGGATGTCGGCTTCGCAATCGATGCAGACGCCGTAGGTCCCGGCCTCGATGCGCTGGCGCGCCGCGGTGATGTCGCGCACATCCTGAAGATTCTGGCGAATCAGCGCCTCGTCCACGGCAGACAGGGTGTCGAGCAACGCTTCGTCGCCGGCGTCAGCCGGGCGCTCGCCGAGTTCCACGCGTTCACGCTCCTCACCCCGCTGCGCGAGCAGACGGCGGATCTCGCCAAATTCGCGCGTCCACCGCTCCTCCATGAGTTGGTTCAGTTGATCGATTTCCTGCTGTGTGAGCTTGGCCATGTCCGCGTCCCGAGTTGTTGCAAAAAATGTTGTTGGCCCTCGAGTGGTGGCGTGAAGATCGGTGGTGCCGTGGCAGCCTGGCTGCTGCCCGCCGAACCCCTTGCCCGCCACCCGCACAAGGTCTACCTAGACTATGCGGTCTTCGCGGACAAAGGCAAGAGGTCGCGTTCGTCGGAGGTACGGATGATCGGCCTGAAAAGGAAGGGCCTGGCCAGCGCGAAGAACCGCGGCTTCCTACTAAGCCCGGGATCGTCCATGGAATGGCTCGACAGTGAAACCAAGGCATCGGGCAAGATCGTCCCTCGCGCGGTCCGCCGATGCCGGCGGCCCTCATGTGCCGCCAAGCATCCTCAAGCAGCTGCAGCGAATCCCCGCAGCCAAGGATCGAGGTGGGCGACGTCGAAGATTCCGGCCTCGAACATCTGAATCGTTTCCGCATGAACCTGCATCGGCGAGCGTTGCCTGCACCAGCCATTGATGCGCAGGAATACGTCGGTGGCGGCAAACGCGATGCGTCTGTTGCCATCCACGAAAGGATGGTTGATCGCCAGACTTTCGAGCAGCGCTGCCGCTTCGGCCACGATGTCTTCGTAGTGGCCTGTGCGTGGCCGCAACAAGGCAGCTTCCAGTGCGCCCGGATCACGCACGCCCAGTGCGCCGCCATACCGCTGCATCAACACCGTATGCATGCCGAGAACATCGGCTACCGTCAGGTAATCGCGCGCCACGGCCTGCTTGGCTAGCTCACGATAGAGGCTGTCGAACTCGTCCAGGCTGGACGCGAGCGAGGCCATCACTTGGCGCCGAGGACGTTCCTTCCGTTGCCGGTCGACATACTCGCGCAGCGCTTCATCCAGCACCGCCTGAAACTGGCCCCTGGCTTTCCGCAATCTGGCGCAATGCGGCCAGCACCTCGGGTGCGGCTTGGGAGGAAAATTTTTCGCGGGTCACCATGGTCATGGTCATTTCCATCATGATTCGTCTTGATGTTTCGTGATGGAGCAAGACGAGAGCTGCCGCCATTGCCTGTTTGGCGTTCGCTGCGTGGCACCAAGCAAGCCGCCTCCGGCTCCTGCGAACTACCGTACGGTGTAGATGGTAAAGCTAGCGCTGGATCTGTCGATGCCAGGTCGAGCTTCGGCCGCTAAGGCGGCCGAATGTTTACTCCCCTGCGGTCATGTCGATTTCCGTGTGGAATCCCGCTTAAGCCCCCCATTCGGCTGCGTCGTAACGGGCCCTCCGGGTATGCTCGACCTGATCCGTTTGCGGTAGGAAACTTTTTTGGCTGAGGGATCGCGTACCCCATGGTGGATCACTGGGCAAATCGTGGGCTGAGCGCAACGAACCGATCAGACATCCATCGACGTTCGCTTGCAATGCGAAACGGCGCAGGAAGCCGCTGCGAGCCACCAAGTCCTTGCGGGCGCGCCATGATGTAAGAGCTTGGATGGGGACGTTCAGCTGGTGGCTCTCTACGCCTGGAAATGAAAACGCCCAAGCGATATGAGGCTGGGCGTTGGGCTGTGGTGGGAAACACGGAACCGAACCCGCGTCCGTATCCACACCAGACAGTAAGGTCCTGGCGTTGAGGATGCGGATTCGACGATTTGGGCATGTCGAGATTGGCCACCCAGTGCGTGACAGTTCCTCGCACGCCGACCCCTCAAGACACTTGAAGTTCGGGCTCCGACTGGTCAGCGGTGCTCACTCTTGGGAGAATCCACAAGACTTGGTGATCGAATTCAACGTCTACATACGAACGGTATTGGCAGGGTCGGATGGCGACACCCGGACCATGGACGAGTTTGCGGTCCACCTGAAGGCGGGCAAGCGAACGGTCTGCCGGCTCGTCGCACGCGGGGAGATCCCGGCGCTCAGGCTCGGGGGAACGTGCCGTTTCCGGTGCTCCGAACTGGGTCACAGGATCGCAGCCAGCATCAACGATATGAAGCCCAAGGGACGGCAATGACGCAACCACTACTGACCCCGCATCAAAGCCAGTATGTCGCGTGGCTGCTTACCCGCCGCGCGGCGGGCGACACGGTGGAGTCGCTGGCCTCGACGCTGGTCGATTCGCAGGTCGATCTCAACCCGCATCAGGTCGATGCCGCTCTGTTCGCCTGCCGCAACCCGCTGTCGCGCGGCGTCATCCTTGCCGACGAAGTGGGCCTCGGCAAGACCATCGAGGCGGGTCTGGTCATCTCGCAACGCTGGGCGGAGCGGCGGCGCAGGATTCTCATCATCGTCCCGGCCAACTTGCGCAAGCAATGGCATCAGGAGCTGCAGGACAAGTTCAGCCTGCAAGGGCTGATTCTCGAAGCCAAGAGCTACAACGCCATCCGAAAGCAGGAGCGGCAGAACCCGTTCCTGATGCCCTCCGGCCCGGTCATCTGCTCCTACCAGTTCGCCAAGGCCAAGGCCGACGACATCAAGGAGATCGCGTGGGACCTGGTCGTCCTGGACGAAGCGCATCGCCTGCGCAACGTCTACAAGACCAGCAACGTCATCGCCAAGACGCTCAAGGAAGCCCTGGCGCACGTCCACTCCAAGGTGCTGCTCACGGCCACGCCCCTGCAAAACTCGCTGCTGGAGCTCTACGGTCTCGTCAGCATCATCGATGACCGCGTCTTTGGCGACCTCGACAGCTTCCGCATGCAGTTCACCAGCAATGGGCGCGATCAAGCCTTCGGCGCATTGCGCGAACGGCTGTCCACCGTCTGCAAACGCACCCTGCGCAAGCAGGTGCAACCCTACGTCTCCTACACGGCGCGCAAGGCCATCGTGCAGGAGTTCACACCGTCGAGCGAGGAGCAGGAACTCTCCCGCCTCGTCGCCGAGTATCTGCGCCGCCCCAACCTGCTGGCGCTGCCGCAGAGCCAGCGCCAGCTGATCTCGCTCGTCCTGTGGAAGCTGCTGGCGTCCAGCACGCACGCCATTGCGGGCGCGCTGGACACGATGGCCAATCGCCTGCAAGGCGTGCTCGACGCGTCGCCTGTGATCGACTTGACGGACGAGTTGGACGAAGACTACGAGTCATTGGACGAAACCGCCGAAGAGTTCGTGAGTAGCGATGAAGACCCGGCATCGGATGCGCCTGGGACCAGCGCGGACCAGCGCACCGCCATCGCCAACGAAATCGACGAGCTGCGCCACTTCAAGGAGCTGGCCACCAGCATCCGCGACAACGCCAAAGGCAAGGCGCTGCTCACGGCCCTGGACAAGGCCTTCGTCGAGCTGGATCGGCTGGGCGCGGCCAGGAAAGCCATCATCTTCACCGAATCCCGGCGCACGCAGGATTACCTCCTGACCCTGCTGGTAGACACATCCTACGGCGATGGCATCGTCCTGTTCAATGGCACCAACAGCGATTCGCGCGCGCAGGCCATCTACAATGACTGGCTCAAACGTCACGAAGGTACCGACCGCATCACCGGCTCCAAGACCGCCGACACCCGTGCGGCGCTGGTTGAGCACTTCAAGGAACGCGGCACGGTGATGATCGCGACCGAAGCAGGCGCGGAAGGCATCAACCTGCAGTTCTGCTCGCTGGTCATCAACTACGACCTGCCGTGGAACCCGCAGCGCATCGAACAACGCATTGGCCGTTGCCACCGCTACGGGCAGAAGCACGACGTGGTGGTGGTCAACTTCGTGGATCGCAGCAACGAGGCCGACGCCCGCGTGTACGAACTGCTGGCGCAGAAGTTCCAGCTTTTCGAGGGCGTGTTCGGCGCCAGTGACGAAGTGCTGGGCGCCATCGGCTCCGGCGTGGATTTCGAGCGCCGCATTGCCAACATCTACCAGAACTGCCGGAGCCCGAGCGAAATCAGGGCCAACTTCGAACAGCTCCAGCTCGACCTCTCCGGCGAAATCAACGAGGCGATGGTCAAGACGCGGCAGATTCTGCTGGAGAACTTCGACGAGGAGGTACAGGACAAGCTCCGCATCCGTGCCGAGGACAGCCGCAGCGCCCGCAATCGCTACGAACGCATGCTGATGGATTTGACCCGTGCGGAACTGCGTGACTGCGCCAGCTTCAATGACGACGGCTTCAACCTGCAGCGCGTGCCGGATGGCATCGAGTCCAGCGGCATCGAAGGCATCGAACTGGGGCGCTACGAACTGCCGCGCCGATCCGGCGACGCGCACCTGTACCGCATCAATCACCCGCTGGCGCTGTGGATCACGCAGCAGGCCAAGACCCGTGCGCTCGACGGAGCCAGACTGGTGTTCGACTACGACGGCTATGGCATCAAGGTCAGCACCCTGGAGCCGTATCGCAGCAAAGCCGGTTGGCTCACGTGCAAACTGCTGGTCGTCCAAGCCCTGGGCAACGAGGAGCAGCATCTGTTGGTTGCAGCCACCACGACCGATGGTGCTGCATTGGCCGAAGACGATCCCGAGAAACTGCTGCGCCTGCCGGCCACATCCACTCCCTCGCCCCTCTGGGGAGAGGGTTGGGGTGAGGGGCAAACCGCGCTAGAGCAGCGCGTGGTCGCCCGCAAGACCCAACTGCTGCGCGAGATCAATCAACGCAACCTCGGCTATTTCGAGCAGGAGGTACAGAAGCTGGATGCGTGGGCGGACGACCTGAAGCTGGGCCTTGAGCAGGAAATCAAGGAAACAGATCGCGAGATCAAGGAAGTGCGCCGCACGGCGGCGACCTCGCCCACGCTGGAAGAAAAGCTGTCATGGCAGAAGAAACAGCGTGAGCTTGAAGGCAAGCGCAGCAAACTGCCGGCGTGGGGCCTGTCCGGTTTTTTGTGTAAACGGGGTTTCAATCACAGTTGAGGAAGCCT
>DAOKZP010000016.1:0-41261 GCA_035325585.1 Thiobacillaceae bacterium
TTGCCCCGATCGCCATGGACGAAGGTCTGCGCTTCGCGATTCGCGAAGGCGGCCGCACCGTCGGCGCCGGCGTCGTGGCAAAAATCGAAGAGTAAGGCCCAATTCATGCAAAGCCAGAAAATCCGCATTCGCCTGAAGGCGTTCGACTACAAGCTGATCGATCAGTCTGCGCTCGAAATCGTCGATACGGCCAAGCGCACCGGCGCTGTCGTCAAGGGGCCGGTACCGCTGCCGACCTCGATCGAGCGATTCGACGTGCTGCGTTCGCCCCACGTCAACAAGACGTCGCGTGACCAGTTCGAGATCCGCACGCATCGTCGCCTGATGGACATCATGGACCCCACGGACAAGACGGTGGACGCTCTCATGAAGCTGGACCTGCCCGCGGGCGTGGACGTCGAAATCAAGTTGTAAAGAAGGTGCGGCACGTGTAAAATGTCGCCCCTTCAGTTGTACCAATCATCGCCGGTCAATCGTAATCGGCACCTAAAACCCTCGTCGGCGACTGCGTTGCCGACTTGAGATAGGAAATACGAAAGATGAGTATCGGGCTCGTTGGCCGCAAGGTCGGCATGACCCGCATTTTCACCGAGAGCGGCGCGTCCGTTCCGGTGACCGTGCTGGAAATGTCAAACAATCGTGTCACGCAAGTGCGCACGCCAGAAGTCGATGGCTATTCCGCGGTGCAGGTCGCGTTCGGCACCCGTCGCAATAGCCGTGTCAGCAAGTCGGAAGCCGGTCATTTCGCCAAGGCAGGTGTGGATGCTGCGGAACTCCTGCGCGAGTTCCGCGTGCCGGCCGACGTCGCTGCGCAATACCAGCCGGGCGCCGCGGTGTCGGTGGAGGTATTTGCTGCCGGTCAGAAGGTCGACGTGACGGGCGTCACGCAGGGCAAGGGCTTCGCAGGCACCATCAAGCGTCACAATTTCGCGTCGCAGCGTACCTCGCATGGCAACTCCCGCTCGCACCGGGTGCCGGGCTCCATTGGTATGGCGCAGGACCCGGGCCGCGTGTTCCCGGGCAAGCGCATGGCCGGCCAGATGGGTGCCGTCCAGTGCACGAAGCAGAACCTCGAAGTGGTTCGCGTCGATGCCGAGCGCGGGCTCATGCTTGTGAAGGGTGCCGTCCCGGGAGCGAAGGGCGGGCACGTCGTCGTGCGTGCCGCCGTGAAATCCGTGAAAGGGGGTGCGTGATGGATCTTGCTGTCATCAATGAGCAGGGCCAGCAGGTGGCGAGCGTCGCTGCCTCCGACGAAACCTTCGGCCGCGATTACAACGAGGCGCTCGTTCATCAGGTCGTGACCGCGTTTCAGGCCAATGCGCGCAGCGGGAACCGCGCACAGCTGACCCGTGCGGAAGTGTCCGCCTCCAACCGCAAGCCGTGGCGCCAGAAGGGCACCGGCCGGGCGCGTTCCGGGCGTACGTCGAGCCCGATCTGGCGTGGCGGTGGCGTCACGTTTCCGAACAAGCCGAGCGAGAACTTCACGCACAAGGTGAATCGCAAGATGTACCGTGCCGGTCTGGCGACGATCCTGTCTCAGCTTGCGCGCGACGGGCGGTTGAAAGTGATCGACTCCCTGGGTGTCGATTCGCCCAAGACCAAACTGCTTGCCGGCAAGCTGAAGTCGATGGGTTACGGCAAGGTCATGATCATCGCCGACAGTGTGGATGACAATCTGTGGCTTTCGTCGCGCAACCTGCGCGACGTCTATGTGGTCGAGCCGCATCAGGCGGACCCCTGGAGCCTCATCAAGTTCGGCAACGTGCTGATCACCAAGGCGGCGGTCAAGCAATTCGAGGAGATGGTGTGATGGCTGCGATCAGTCAGGAGCGGTTGCTCAAAGTCATTCTCGCGCCGGTGATCTCCGAAAAGAGCACGCGCGTGGCGGACAAACAGAATCAGGTCGTCTTCCGGGTGCTTCCCGATGCGACGAAACAGGAAATCGGCGCTGCGGTGGCGAGCCTGTTCAATGTCGAGGTGACCGGCGTGCAGGTGCTCAACGTCAAGGGCAAGATCAAGCGTTCCGGCCGTGTGATGGGCCGCCGCGACAACTGGAAGAAGGCGTATGTCACCCTCAAGCCGGGTCAGGACATCGACTTTGCCGGCGGACACTGAGGAATAAATCATGGCATTGATCAAAGTCAAACCGACCTCCGCCGGCCGCCGGGCCGTCGTGAAGGTCGCGACGCCGGGCCTCCACAAGGGCAAGCCCGTCGCAACGCTGCTGGAGCCGCAGAAGCGGGGCTCGGGCCGGAACAACCACGGCCACATTACGGTGCGCCACAAGGGCGGCGGACACAAGCACCACTATCGTGTGGTCGATTTCCGTCGCAACAAGGATGGTGTCCCGGCGAAGGTGGAGCGGCTCGAATACGACCCGAACCGCTCGGCGCATCTCGCGCTGCTGTGCTATGCGGACGGTGAGCGCCGTTACATCATCGCGCCGCGTGGCGTCGAGGTCGGCGCGCAACTGTTCAACGGCGCCGAGGCACCGATCAAGGCGGGTAACTGTCTGCCGCTGCGCAGCATCCCGGTCGGCAGCACCGTGCACTGCGTCGAAATGATGCCCGGCAAGGGCGCGCAGCTCGCGCGCTCGGCGGGAGCGTCGGTCCAACTGCTTGCCCGCGAGGGAAGTTACGCGCAGCTGCGCCTGCGTTCGGGGGAGATCCGCAAGGTCCACGTGGACTGCCGGGCGACCCTCGGCGAGGTCGGCAACGAGGAGCACAGCCTGCGTTCGATCGGCAAGGCCGGCGCGATGCGCTGGCGCGGCGTGCGCCCGACGGTGCGCGGCGTGGTCATGAACCCGGTCGATCACCCGCACGGGGGCGGCGAAGGGCGTACCGCGTCCGGCCGGCACCCGGTGAGCCCGTGGGGCATTCCGACCAAGGGATATCGGACGCGCACCAACAAGCGTACGTCCAACATGATCATCCGCCGCCGCCACGCGCGCTGATTGAGGTAGAGAGATATGGCACGTTCTATCAAAAAAGGCCCGTTCGTCGACGGCCACCTGCTGAAGAAGGTCGAGGCCGCCCGTGCCTCGAACGACAAGCGCCCGATCAAGACCTGGTCGCGCCGTTCCACCGTGCTGCCCGATTTCATCGGCTTCACGATCGCCGTGCACAACGGGCGCCAGCACGTCCCGGTGTTCGTTACGGAGAACATGGTGGGCCACAAGCTCGGCGAATTCTCCCTGACGCGGACCTTCAAGGGCCACGTCGCGGACAAGAAGGCGAAGAGATAAGGAGCGCATGATGGAAGTTTCTGCAGTGTTGCGGGGCACCCGCCTGTCCGCACAGAAGGGCCGGCTCGTGGCTGACCAGATTCGTGGCCTTCGTGTCGAGAAGGCGCTCGACATCCTCGCCTTCAGCCCGAAGAAAGGCGCCGCCGTCATCAAGAAGGTGCTGGAGTCGGCCATTGCCAACGCCGAGCACAACGAGGGCGCCGACATCGACACCCTGAAGGTCAAGACGATCTACGTCGACCAGGGGGCCGTGCTCAAGCGCTTCACCGCACGCGCCAAAGGGCGTGGCAACCGTATTAGCAAGCCGACCTGTCACATCACCGTGACGGTCGGGGATTAAGGAAGCGGCATGGGACAGAAAATACATCCGATCGGGTTCCGTCTGGGCGTCCAGCGGGGCTGGACGGCGAAGTGGTACGGCTCGAACCGGACCTTCGCGGGCACCTTGCTCGAGGACATCAAGGTCCGTGACTACCTGAAGAAGAAGCTCGCGCACGCCTCGGTCTCCAAGGTGCTGATCGAGCGCCCGGCGAAGAATGCTCGGATTACGATCTTCAGCGGCCGCCCCGGCGTCGTGATCGGGAAGAAGGGCGAGGACATCGAGATTCTGCGTACCGAACTGGCGCGCATGATGTCGGTTCCGGTGCACGTCAATATCGAGGAAGTGCGCAAGCCCGAGACGGATGCGCAGATCATCGCGGACGGCGTTGCGCAGCAGCTCGAAAAGCGGGTGATGTTCCGCCGCGCCATGAAGCGTGCGATGCAGAACGCCATGCGCCTCGGGGCCCAGGGCATCAAGATCATGAGCTCGGGCCGCCTGAACGGTGCGGAGATCGCTCGTACCGAGTGGTATCGCGAGGGCCGGGTGCCGCTCCATACGCTGCGGGCCGAGATCGATTACGGGTTCTCCGAAGCGAAGACCACGTACGGCGTCATCGGAATCAAGGTATGGGTTTACCGCGGCGACACCCTGAACCGGGGTGAGCAGCCGGCGGCGCCCGAGCACGAAAAGCGCGGGAAGAAACCAGGAGTGAAACATGCTGCAGCCAGCTAGAAGAAAATTCCGCAAGGAGCACAAAGGCCGTAACACGGGCTTGGCAACCCGTGGCGCCAGTGTCAGCTTCGGCGACTTCGGCCTCAAGGCCGTGGGCCGCGGCCGCCTGACCGCACGTCAGATCGAGGCCGCCCGGCGAGCCATGACGCGCCATATCAAGCGCGGCGGGCGCATCTGGATCCGGATCTTTCCCGACAAGCCGATCTCCCGCAAGCCGGCCGAGGTCCGCATGGGCAGCGGCAAGGGCGCTCCCGAGTACTACGTCGCCGAGATTCAGCCCGGCAAGGTGCTGTACGAGATGGACGGGGTGAACGAGGAGCTTGCGCGTGAGGCCTTCCGCCTCGCGGCCGCCAAGCTGCCGATCGCGACCACCTTCGTCACCCGCATGATCGGGAGCTGAGACATGAACACGAAAGAAATGCGCGGCAAGAACGCCGCCGAACTGAAGCAGGAGTTGGAATCCCTGCTGCGGGCTCACTTCGCGCTGCGTATGCAGGTGGCCACCCAGCAGTCCAACAAAACGGCCGACCTGGGCAAGCTCCGGCGTGACATTGCCCGCGTCAAGACCATTATGCGCGAGAAGGCGGGGCAGGCATGAGCGAGAACAAGAAGAGGGTGCGCACGCTTACGGGGCGCGTCGTCAGCGACAAGATGAACAAGACGGTCACCGTGCTCGTCGAGCGCCGCGTCAAGCACCCGCTGATCGGCAAGGTGATCCGGATGTCCAAGAAGTATCACGCGCACGACGAGAACAACGAGTGCCACGAGGGCGATACCGTACAGATCGAGGAATCCCGGAAGCTTTCGCGTACCAAGGCATGGAAGGTGAGCAAGCTCGTCGAGCGCGCACGCGTCTGAAGAAAGTCTTGCATATACGTTAGAGGCCCGGTACCATACTGGGCTTTCCGGTTGGTGAGCCGGTTGGTTTTGCCCGGTTCGCTAGCACAGTGATCCCGCCCCGGCGGGATATTCTCCCGAACGGGATCCAAAACTGGCCGCCCCATGGTGGGTTAAGTTGGAGGCAATTTAAAAATGATTCAGATGCAGTCCATGTTGGACGTTGCGGACAATACGGGTGCGCGTGCCGTCATGTGCATCAAGGTGCTGGGCGGTAGTCACCGCCGCTACGCGAACGTCGGCGACATCATCAAGGTCACCATCAAGGATGCGGCGCCGCGCGGCCGCGTGAAGAAGGGCGACATCTACAACGCCGTCGTGGTTCGCACCGCCAAAGGGGTTCGCCGTCCCGACGGATCGCTGGTCCGCTTCGACGGCAACGCCGCCGTTCTGCTGAACAACAAGCTGGAGCCGATCGGCACCCGGATTTTCGGGCCGGTTACCCGTGAGTTGCGCACCGAGAAGTTCATGAAGATCGTCTCGCTTGCGCCCGAGGTTCTGTGAGAGAGAGTCATGGCACGAATTCGTAAGAATGACCAGGTCATCATCCTGGCGGGCAAGGACAAGGGGAAGCGCGGCACGGTGTTGCGCGTTCTCGATGACGGCCACGTCGTGGTCGAGGGCGTGAATCGCGTCAAGAAGCATCAGAAGCCGAACCCCATGCGCAACGTGCCGGGCGGCATCATCGAGAAGGAGATGCCGATCGACGCGTCCAGTGTCGCGCTATTCAACGTGGGCACGCAGAAGGCCGATCGCGTGGGTTTCAAGGTGCTGGAGGACGGGCGCAAGGTGCGCGTGTTCAAGTCCAACGGCGAGATGGTTGACGCACAGGGGTAATCATGGCGCGTTTGCAAGCAGTCTATCGTGAAACGGTGGTGCCGAAGCTGATCGAGCAGTTCGGCTACAAGTCCGTCATGGAAGTGCCGCGGATCCAGAAGATCACGCTCAACATGGGCGTGGGCGAGGCGGTTGCGGACAAGAAGGTGATGGAGCACGCCGTGGGCGACATGCAGAAGATCGCGGGCCAGAAACCGGTGGTGACGAAATCGAAGAAGTCGATCGCCGGCTTCAAGATTCGCGAGAACTATCCGGTCGGCTGCATGGTGACGCTGCGTCGCGCCCAGATGTATGAATTCCTCGATCGTCTGGTGACGGTCGCTATGCCGCGCATCCGCGACTTCCGTGGTGTCTCGGGCAGGTCGTTCGACGGTCGCGGCAACTACAACATGGGTGTGAAGGAGCAGATCATCTTCCCCGAGATCGAGTACGACAAGATCGACGCGCTGCGTGGCATGAACATCACGATCACCACGACCGCAAAAACCGATGATGAAGCGCGGGCGCTGCTCGCGGCCTTCAGCTTCCCGTTCAAGAATTGAGGTAGGTATGGCCAAGTTGTCCTTGATCAACCGTGAAGAAAAACGCGAGCGTCTGGTGAAGAAATACGCCGCCAAGCGCGCCGAGCTCAAGGCCGTGATCGCCAGTGCGCAGACCAGCGATGATGATCGGGCGGCCGCCTATCGCGCTCTGCAGTCCCTGCCGCGAAACGCGAGCCCGGTGCGCTTGCGCAACCGCTGCCAGCTTACGGGTCGGCCGCGGGGCGTGTTCAAGAAGTTCGGCCTTGCGCGCGGCAAGCTGCGCGAGCACGCGCTGCGTGGTGAGATTCCTGGCATCGTCAAGGCTAGCTGGTAAGGGGCGAACGAGATGAGTATGAATGATCCCATCGCAGACATGCTGACGCGCATCCGCAACGCGCAGATGGTCGAGAAGGCGTCGGTGTCGATGCCCTCGTCCAAGGTCAAGGTCGCGATTGCACAGGTGTTGAAGGACGAAGGCTACATTGAGGGGTTCAGCGTGCGTGGCGAAGGCGCCAAGCCGGAGCTCGAGCTGGAGTTGAAGTATTACGCCGGCCGCCCTGTGATCGAACGCATCGAGCGTGTGAGCAAGCCTGGCCTGCGCATCTACAAGGGCGCCGCCGAGTTGCCGCGCGTGATGAACGGACTCGGCGTCGCGATCGTCTCCACGTCGAGCGGCGTCATGGCCGACCGTCAGGCCCGTGCAAAGGGCGTGGGCGGCGAAATCCTGTGCGTGGTCGCGTAAAGGGGGAGGGGAGATGTCACGCGTAGCCAATAATCCCATTACGGTGCCGAAAGGCGTGGAAATCACGCTGGACGGCGCGATCGCGGTCAAGGGCCCGCTCGGCGCGCTGAGCCGCCCGGTGGCCGAGAATGTGAAAGTCGCGTTCGATGACGGGGTGCTCACCTTCGCTCCGGCGGACGAGAGCGCGCAAGCCAACGCCATGGCCGGCACGATGCGCTCACTGGTAAACAATATGGTGGTCGGGGTCTCGAAAGGCTTCGAGAAGAAGCTCACGCTCGTCGGCGTCGGTTATCGCGCGCAAGCCCAGGGCGGCGCGCTGAATCTCACGCTCGGCTTTTCGCATCCGGTCGTCCACAAGATGCCGGCCGGCACTACGGTCGAGACGCCGTCGCAAACCGAGATCGTCATCAAGGGCATCGATCGGCAGGTCGTAGGCCAGGTGGCCGCCGACGTTCGCGCTTACCGTCCGCCAGAGCCCTACAAGGGCAAGGGCGTGCGCTATAGCGACGAAGTGGTCATCCGGAAAGAGACCAAGAAGAAGTAAGGTTTAAGGACAGGACATGAACACCAAGCAATCACGGATTCGTCGGGCGCGTAAGACCCGCGCCAAGATCGCGGCCGTCAAGGCGATTCGTCTGGCAATTCACCGCACGAACAGCCATATCTACGCCCAGATCATCTCGGCGGATGGCGGTACGGTGCTGACCAGCGCTTCCTCGAACGACAAGGAGTTGCGCGGCGAGCTCGCCAAAGGATGCGACGTCGCGGCGGCGTCGGTGGTGGGCAGGCGACTGGCCGAAAAGGCCAAGGGTCTGGGTATCGAAAAAGTGGCTTTCGATCGCTCCGGCTTCAGTTTCCATGGGCGTGTGAAGGCCCTGGCTGACGCTGCGCGCGAAGGCGGTTTGGTTTTCTAACGAGGCGGAATCAAGATGGCCCGTACGGCACTTACAAGCAACGAAGAGCGCGGCGACGGCCTGCGCGAGAAGATGATCTCGATCAACCGCGTCACGAAAGTCGTGAAAGGCGGACGGATCATGGGCTTCGCCGCCTTGACCGTGGTCGGTGACGGCGGCGGCGGGATCGGCATGGGCAAAGGCAAGTCCCGCGAGGTTCCCGTGGCGGTTCAGAAGGCCATGGAAGAAGCCCGCCGCAAGCTGGTCAAGATCGATCTCAAGAACGGCACCTTCCACCACACGGTGGTCGGTCAGCACGGCGCATCGCGCGTCCTGATCCAGCCCGCCTCCGAAGGCACGGGGATCATCGCCGGCGGCGCGATGCGCGCGGTCTTCGAGGTGATGGGCGTGCAGAACGTGCTCGCGAAGTGTCTTGGCTCGACGAATCCTTACAACGTCGTGCGCGCGACGATCGACGGTCTGATGAAGATGTCGACGCCGTCCGAAATTGCCGCCAAGCGCGGGAAGTCGGTCGAAGAGATCACGGGGTAAGTCATGAGTGAGCAAAAGAAAATCAAGGTGACGCTGGTCCGAAGCCTGATCGGCACGAAAGTGCCGCATCGCGCATGCGTGCGCGGGCTCGGTCTGCGGCGCGTGAACCACACGGTCGAGGTGCTGGATACGCCGGAGAACCGTGGGATGATCAACCGGGTCGCCTATCTGGTGAAGTGCGAGGCTTGAATGGAACTGAACACGATTAAGCCGGCGGACGGCGCGAAGACGAGCAAGCGGCGGGTCGGACGCGGGATCGGGTCCGGCTTCGGAAAGACTGCGGGACGGGGCCACAAAGGCCAGAAATCGCGGGCTGGCGGCTTCCACAAGGTGGGATTCGAGGGTGGCCAGATGCCGATGCATCGGCGCCTGCCGAAGCGCGGGTTCATTTCGCGGACGAAGGCCGACACGGCCCGCATCCGCCTGTACGAACTGGCGGCGCTTGGACTGGACGAGGTCGATTTGCTGGTATTGAAGCAGGCCGGTCTGGTCGGCGCCTCGGCCAAGGCTGCGCGAGTCTATCTCACGGGCGAGATCGGCCGCGCCGTCAAGCTTCGCGGCATTGCCGTGACCAAGGGCGCGCGCGCCGCGATCGAAGCGGCGGGCGGCAGCATCGCCGACTGAGCCGCGAGGAGAGCCCGTCTTGGCCACGTCCAAATCCGGCCTGAACAAGTTCGGCGACCTCAAGCGTCGCCTGCTTTTTCTGCTTGGCGCGCTGATCGTCTATCGCATCGGTACCTTCATCCCGGTGCCGGGCATCGACCCGCTCGTGCTCGACCAGCTGTTCAAGTCGCAGCAGGGCGGCATTCTCGGGATGTTCAACATGTTTTCCGGCGGTGCGCTGTCGCGCTTCAGCGTATTTGCGCTCGGGATCATGCCGTACATCTCCGCGTCGATCATCATTCAGATGATGACGAGCGTGACGCCGCAACTGGAAGCGCTCAAGAAGGAAGGGGAGGCGGGACGCCGCAAGATCACGCAGTACACCCGCTACGGAACGCTCTTCCTTGCGGTGTTCCAGGCACTCGGGATCGCGATCGCGCTCGAATCTCAAGCGCAACTCGTGCTTGATCCGGGCATCGGCTTTCGTCTGATCACGGTGCTCACCCTCACCGCGGGCACGATATTTCTCATGTGGCTCGGCGAGCAGATCACCGAGCGGGGCCTGGGTAACGGGATTTCGATCATCATTTTCGCGGGCATCGCCGCCGGGCTGCCGGCCGCGATCGGCGGTACGCTGGAGCTGACCCGCACCGGCGCCTTCTCGATTCCGTTGGTGCTGATGCTGTTCATCGGCGTGCTGCTGGTGACCGCGCTGGTGGTGTTCGTCGAGCGCGGGCAACGCAAGATTCTGGTGAACTACGCCAAGCGTCAGGTCGGCAAGATGGTCGTCGGCGGGCAGAGCTCGCATCTGCCGCTCAAGCTGAACATGGCAGGTGTGATCCCGCCCATCTTCGCGTCGAGCATCATCCTGTTCCCGGCGACACTGGCCGGCTGGTTTGGCAGCGCCGACGGCATGGGGTGGCTCAAGGACATCGGTGGGACCCTGTCGCCCGGCCAGCCGATCTACGTACTGTTGTACGCGTTGGCGATCATTTTCTTCTGTTTCTTCTATACGGCGCTGGTGTTCAATCCCAAGGAAACCGCCGACAACCTGAAGAAAAGCGGCGCCTTCGTGCCCGGCATCCGGCCAGGTGACCAGACGGCGCGATACATCGACAAGATTCTGACGCGGCTCACGCTGGTCGGTGCGATCTACATCACGCTGGTCTGTCTGCTGCCGGAGTTCCTGATCCTGAAATGGAACGTTCCGTTCTACTTCGGCGGCACGTCCCTGTTGATCATCGTGGTGGTGGCGATGGATTTCATGGCGCAGGTGCAGGCGTACGTGATGTCTCACCAGTACGAAGGCTTGCTGAAGAAGGCGAATTTCCGCAACGGCCTGGTGGGACGTTGATGTCCAAGGAAGACGTCATCCAGATGCAGGGCGAGGTGATCGAGAACCTGCCCAATGCCACCTTTCGGGTCAAGCTCGAAAACGGCCACGTGCTGCTGGGATACATCTCGGGAAAGATGCGCATGCATTACATCCGCATCCTCCCGGGCGACAAGGTCACGGTGGAGCTCACGCCGTACGACCTGAGCAAGGGGCGGATCGTTTTCCGCGCCAAATGATTTTTTGCCGGCGGCGGGCCGCCGGCGCGGGTGAATGGAGATAACCATGAGAGTGCAGGCTTCCGTCAAGAAAATGTGCCGCAAGTGCAAGGTCGTGCGTCGCAGAGGCGTCGTGCGCGTGATCTGTGAGGATCCGCGTCACAAGCAGCGTCAGGGTTGAGCGGCCGTTTCCGCAGACAGGTTCGAGTCGGCCCCTCATGCGGGTTGACGTGTTATAATTTTTTGTTTTCCGTTCGGAGCTTTGCGAATGGCTCGTATTGCTGGGGTTAATATCCCGAATCATCAACACGCGATCATTGCCTTGACCGCGATCTACGGCATCGGCCGCACGACGTCCGGCAAGATCTGCGACGCGGCCGGCGTTGGCCACAGCATCAAGATCAAGGATCTTTCCGACGCCGAGGTCGAGCGTCTGCGCGAGGGCGTCGCCCGGTTCACGGTCGAGGGCGACCTGCGCCGCGAGGTCACGATGAACATCAAGCGTCTGATGGACCTCGGCTGCTATCGCGGTTTCCGTCACCGCAAGGGCTTGCCGGTGCGCGGCCAGCGTACGCGGACCAACGCGCGCACCCGGAAGGGCCCGCGCAAGGCGATCAAGAAATAAGGATTATCCATGGCAACGAAAACTGCTGCACGCGTGCGCAAGAAGGTCAAGAAGAATGTCGCTGAAGGCATCGCGCACATTCATGCCTCGTTCAACAACACGATCGTGACCATCACCGACCGCCAGGGCAACGCCCTGTCGTGGGCGACCGCCGGTGGCGCGGGCTTCAAGGGTTCGCGGAAATCCACGCCGTTCGCGGCGCAGGTCGCGGCAGAGAACGCCGGCAAGATGGCGCAGGAATATGGCGTCAAGAACCTGGAAGTGCGCATCAAGGGCCCGGGCCCGGGCCGTGATTCGACGGTCCGCGCGCTCAATGCGCTGGGCTTCAAGATCGTCGCCATATCGGACGTCACGCCGATTCCGCACAACGGTTGCCGTCCCTCCAAGAAGCGTCGTATCTAAATCACTACGGAATATCATGGCTCGTAATCTTGACCCCAAATGCCGCCAGTGCCGTCGCGAAGGCGAAAAGCTCTTCCTGAAGGGCGAGAAGTGTTTCACTGACAAGTGCGCGATTGAGCGCCGTGCCTACGCGCCCGGCCAGCACGGCCAGAAAAGCGGCGCTCGGTTGTCCGGCTATGGCGTGCAGTTGCGCGAAAAGCAGAAGATTCGCCGGATCTACGGCGTCCTCGAAGGGCAGTTCCGCCTGGCCTACAAGCGCGCCGAGAGCCGCAAGGGCGTGACCGGCGAGAACCTGCTGGCGGGGCTCGAATCGCGCCTGGATGCCGTGTGCTATCGCATGGGCTTTGGCGCCTCTCGCACGGAGGCGCGTCAGGTCGTGCGCCACAACGGCATCATGGTAAATGGCCGCCGCGTCAACATTCCGTCCTACCAACTGCGGGCGGGCGACGTGATCGAGGTTGCCGAAAAGGCCAAGGGACAGCTGCGTATCAAGGCAGCGGCGGAAGCGACGGCCGCACGGGGTATTCCCGAGTGGATCGAGGTCGACGCCAAGGCGCTGAAGGGCACGTTCAAGGCCGCGCCGCAGCGCTCGGAACTGCCCTCGACGATCAACGAATCGCTGGTCATCGAACTGTACTCCAAATAAGTTGGCCGGTCCGTGTGACCGGGCCTCAAGGAATCGCACTCTATGCAAAGCGCTACCGAATTTCTCAAGCCGCGTATCGTCGAGGTCGACCACGCCTCCCCGCTTCATGCGAAGGTCATCATGGAGCCCTTCGAGCGGGGTTATGGCCACACGCTCGGCAACGCGCTGCGGCGCATCCTGCTGTCGTCCATGGTCGGTTACGCGCCGACCGAGGTCTCGATCAGCGGGGTCGTGCACGAGTACTCGACCATCGAGGGCGTGCAGGAGGACGTCGTTGACATTCTGCTGAACCTGAAGGGTGTTGCGTTCAAGATGCATGGCAAGTCCGAGGCGCTGCTCCGGATCGCCAAGTCCGGCGAGGGCGTGGTCACGGCTGGCGATATCGAGATCGGGCACGACGTCGAGGTGCTGAACCCGGATCACGTCATCGCCCATCTGACCAAGGGCGGCAAGCTCGACATGGAGATCAAGATCGAGAGCGGCCGCGGCTACCAGCCGGCGACCGCGCGCAAGATTCCCGATGAATCGCGCTCCGTCGGCGCGATCCAGGTGGACGCATCCTTCAGCCCGGTGCGCCGTGTGGCCTACTCGGTCGAGAGCGCCCGTGTCGAACAGCGCACCGACCTTGACCGCCTCGTCATCGACATCGAAACGAACGGCGTGGTCGAGCCTGAAGAAGCCGTCCGTACCGCGGCGCGCATCCTTGTGAGCCAGCTGTCGGTGTTTGCGGACCTCGAAGGAACCCCGGCAGAGTCGGAATCGCCCCGTGCGCCGCAGGTCGATCCCCTGCTGCTGCGTCCCGTCGATGACCTCGAGCTCACGGTCCGCTCGGCGAACTGCCTGAAGGCGGAGAACATCTACTTCATCGGTGATCTCATCCAGCGTACCGAGACCGAACTGCTGCGGACGCCGAACCTGGGCCGCAAGTCGCTCAACGAGATCAAGGACGTGCTGGCATCCAAAGGCTTGGCGCTGGGCGTCAAGCTCGAAAACTGGCCGCCCGCCGGCCTTGAGCGTCCCTGATTTTCACTCAATACCACCACCCCATAACAACAAAGCGCGGGTCGCCGTGGCAGGCGGCCTAGCCCAAGAACAGTATCTGAAAGGAAGTCGCCATGCGTCATCGCCAATCGAACCGCAAGCTCAACCGCACCACCAGCCACCGGCTGGCCATGTTCCGCAACATGAGCAATTCGCTGCTCCGGCACGAAGTCATCAAGACGACGCTGCCGAAGGCCAAGGAGCTGCGGCGCTTCGTCGAGCCCCTGATCACCTTGGGCAAGGAGCCCACCCTCGCCAACCATCGCCTCGCCTTCGACCGTCTGCGCGACCGTGAGATGGTCGGCAAGCTGTTCGGCGAGCTTGGCCCGCGCTACAAGACCCGCCCCGGCGGCTACCTGCGCATTCTGAAGTACGGATTCCGCGTGGGCGACAATGCGCCCATGGCATTGGTTGAACTCGTCGATCGTCCGGAACGCGACACGGCAGAAGGCGCCGAGTGACGCGGCCGGGTCCGACCGACGTCGAAAAAAGCCGGGCTTGCCCGGCTTTTTTTGTCGCCGCCGCGTGTCAATATGCGGATGGCCAAAAAAATAAGAACGCGCCGTATCCAACCCTGATTTGGCTACGGACCCCTTGAACCCCGCAGTCTGACCGGCCCTCGCTGAAAAAGCTTCGGCCTGTCCTCAGGAGTTCGGCGTCGGCTTGTCCTGTCCTGGCTCTGGCAAGCTGGTTTGGTGCGCACTTTTTGAGGGTGAGCGCGACGCAAGGAGCGGCTTGGCCGTTCAACTTTCGCCGTGGTTCGGATTCGTTCCCGTGCTCTCAGGGGCCATGCCTCGCATCGATGACGCCCTTGGCGAACCGTTTTTGCTCGATGACATCCTAACGATATGGGGAATGATGACGAGGATGAAGCCGCGGCCTGGCCGTGTCGCCGACGTGGCGGTGTGTTGCCCGCGAAGCTCGTGCGGAGTCGTCGTGAACCCTGTCGCGTGGCCGGATGAGTGACTGAGTATGCTGAAGCTTGGCTGTCCTGGCGGCGGCACGCTATTCAAACGAAGCGACATCGGCCGCCGGAGTCTTGCCATCCTGGCGGCAGAGCCAGCGAGCGACTTGCCGGGCGGGTCGGAGTGGGGCAAAGTGGCCCAGATATCTCCTTCCCGAGCTGCAACATGATCGTTCTTCTCACCGATTTCGGGATCGGCGATCCCTACATTGGGCAGGTGAAGGCGCGCCTCGCCGTGCATGCGCCCGGCCACCCGGCGATCGATCTGCTGCACGAGGTTCCCGCTTTCAACGCCCACGCGGGTGCGCACCTGCTCGCCGCGTTTGCACCGGCGTTTCCAGCCGGTACCGTGTTCCTGGCCGTCGTCGACCCCGGGGTGGGTACGCCGCGGGAGGCGGCAGTGGTCGAGGCCGGAGGGCAGTGGTTCGTCGGGCCGGACAATGGCCTGCTGTCGGTTGCGGCGGCGCGACATGTCGACGCTCGAGCATGGCGCATCACCTGGCGTCCCGAATCGCTGTCGGCCACCTTTCACGGTCGTGACCTGTTTGCGATTGTGGCAGCGGAAATCGCGCGCGGCGATTTCCCCGTCGCCAAGACTGCGCCGCTCGAACGGCTCGACGTCGAGTTCGACGCTGGAGACCTGCCGCGTGTGATCTATGTCGATCATTACGGCAACGGTTGGACCGGCATCCGGAACGTCGCGCGCGATACCCGGGTGACGTTGCGGAACCGGACGCTGCACCATGCCGACAGCTTCGGTCACGTCGAGCGGGGCGAGGCGTTCTGGTTCATCAACAGTGTCGGCTTGCTGGAGATCGCGGTGAACCGGGGTGACGCCGCCGCAAGCCTGGGTTTCGAAGTCGGCGACGTCGTTGCCATCCAGCGTCCGAATTGAACCGGGCGGCCGCTAGGCTACACCCAGGAGAATGGCTCGGTAGTCGTTCACGTTGGTCAGGGTCGGGCCGGTCACCACCAGGTCATCCAGCGCCGCAAAAAAACGGTGGCTGTCATGCTTCGCGAGGGAGAGGGTGGCGTCCATCCCGCGCGCCTGCGCACGTGCCAGTGTGCTGGGCGTGAGGATTGCCCCCGCGGCGTCCTGGCTGCCGTCGATACCGTCGCTGTCAACGGCGATGGCCCATGCTTTAGCGCCGTCCAACGCCAGCGCAAGCGCGAGCAGAAACTCCGTGTTGCGCCCGCCGAGGTGCACCGACTGCTCCAGCGCCACCGTCGTCTCTCCGCCGGAGAGAAGTGCGAGCGGTCGCCGTGTATTCAACGCACGCACGAGCGCCGCGTGCTGTCGGGCTGAATCTCGCGCGCTGGCGCTGACGCGGTCGGAGAGCACGAGGGCCTCGATTCCGCGCATGCGGAAGTAGCCTGCCGCAGCCTCCAAGCTTCCCTCTGCGCTGGCGATGACGCGGTTCTCGATGCGGGCAAAGCACGGATCGCCCGGCTTGGGCGTATCGTCCGCATCGGCTGCGGCGCAGCCTTCGAGATGCAGTCTTACGTTTGCGGGTACTTCAATCCGGAACCGGTGCAGTCGCTCCAGCGCATCGCGGCAGGTGCTGGGGTCGGGCGCGCAGGGGCCGGAGGCGATATCGGCGGGGTTGTCGCCCACCACATCCGAAACGATCAACGCCAGGCCTGTGGCGCGGCCCGCGGCACAGGCGAGCCTCCCGCCCGAGACGCGAGTCAGATGCTTGCGCACGACGTTGATATCGTGGATGGCCGCACCGGCGTTGAGCAGTGCCTGCGTGACGCCGCGCAGTTCCGCAAGGCCCACGCCCTCGACGGGTGCGGCGAGCAGGCTGGAGCCGCCGCCGGAAATCAGCGCCAGCAGGAGATCGTCCGTACCCAGTCCTCGCGCCAGATCGAGCATCCGCAACGCCGCTGCCTGGCCGTGCTCGTCTGGCAGCGGGTGGCCCGCTTCGACGACCTCGATCCGGCGTGTGGGCCGCGTGTGCCCGTAGCGTGTAACCACCAGCCCTGTGAGCGGTGCATCGTTCGGCCAGTGCGCCTCGACGGCCGCCGCCATGCTGGCCGCGGCTTTGCCTCCGCCGACCGCGACGGTGCGCCCGCGCGGAGGCCGCGGCAAATGCGGTGGCAACACCCGTGTTGCGTCGGCGGCTGCCAATGCCGCGTGGAAGGATTCGAGCAGCAGCGTGCGTGCAGTCATGCCAGGGATGGGCGCGGCGCCATGCCTATGCGGCTCTTCGACTGGTTTCGTTGCCGAGCCAACGGACCGGAACGAAGATGAGCGGGGAAGTGGGGCGGGCGTCCGGGTGCCCCGTCTTCGGGTGGAAACGAGCGGCCATGGTATGTAATAGGGAACGAGCCCCGCCACAAACAAAACGGCCAGGCGCGCAGCCTGGCCGTTTCTGCGGATTTACCGCGGTGGGCTCATGAGTTTACTGGCTCACGGCGTCCTTGGCGTCTTCCTTCATTTCCTGCGCAGCTTCGGTTGCGGCTTCGCCGGCGGCTTCTGCGGCGTCACCCGCCGCCTCGGCCGCGGCACCTGCCGCTTCGCCAGCGGCTTCTGCCGCGTCGCCCGCCGCTTCGGCTGCAGCATCTGCAGCGTCGCCTGCGGCTTCCGCGGCCTGCTGCGCCTCTTCCATGGCGGGGGCGGCGGCTTCTTCAGCCTTCTGGCATGCGGTCAGCGCAAGAGCCGCGAACAGTGCGACAAGAAGTTTGGATTGCATGGATTTCTCCCTGGTGTGATGAACGGAAATGGTGCGGGTCCAGCCGCAGTCTCCCAATTTAGCGTCTAAACCGCTCCACAACAAGCTTTTTGCACAACTGCGCGCGGTGGCGTCTCAGAACCGTTCGTCGTCGTGAAGATACCGCCACTGACCCCGCGGCAGGTTTCCCAACCGGACGCGCCCGATGCGTACCCGTTTCAGCCCTACTACGCGCAGCCCGACCAGTTCGCACATGCGGCGAATCTGCCGTTTGCGTCCCTCCTTGAGCAGGAAGCGAAGCTGGTCCGCGTTCTGCCAATCGACGCGGGCAGGCCGTAGCCGGCGGCCATCGAGCGAGAGGCCGTGGTTGAGGAGCGCAAGCCCTGCACCGTCGAGCCGTCCTTCGACCCGGACCAGATACTCCTTTTCGATGTTTGAATCCTCACCGATGAGCTGCTTCGCGATCCGTCCGTCCTGCGTCAGGACGAGCAGGCCCGTCGAATCGATGTCGAGGCGACCGGCGGGCGCCAACCCCTTGAGATGATCGCGCGTGAAGCGCCGTGCCGAGCGGTCCTCCCGCCAGTGCGTGTCCGGGCGGATCATCGTGCTGGCGGCTGCGTAGCCGGGCTCGGGCTGGCCCGACACGTAGCCGACCGGCTTATGCAGCAGGATCGTCACCCGTTCGGCCTGGTGCGTCGCGGCGGCCTCGGCGAGCCGGATTTCACAACCGGGATCGACCCGAATACCGAGCTCGAGTACCTGCTCGCCGTCGACGAAGACCAGGCCCCGCTCAATATACGCATCGGCCTCGCGGCGTGAGCACAGGTCGCGTTCGGACATCAGTTTCGACAGGCGGATGCGCTCGCTCATCAGCGGCGGGCCAGCACGGGCTGCAAGTAGCGGCCGGTATGGCTCGCCGGATTGGCGGCGACGTCTTCCGGCGTCCCTTCGGCAACGATCGTGCCGCCCCCCGCGCCCCCCTCGGGGCCGAGGTCGACCAGCCAGTCGGCGGTCTTGATCACGTCGAGGTTATGCTCGATGACAACCACGCTGTTGCCGGCGTCGGCCAGGCGCTGCAGCACTTTCAGGAGCAGGTCGATGTCGGCGAAATGCAGGCCCGTGGTCGGCTCGTCGAGGATGTAGAGCGTGCGCCCCGTATCGCGCTTGGAGAGCTCGAGCGCGAGTTTGACGCGCTGCGCCTCTCCGCCGGACAGCGTGGTCGCCGACTGGCCGAGACGGATGTAGTCCAGCCCGACGTCGATCAGGGTGGTGAGTTTCTTTCTCACAACCGGGACAGCCTCGAAGAATGCGGCCGCATCCTCGACCGTCATCTCCAGCACCTCGCGGATCGTCTTTCCCTTGTACCGAATCTCAAGCGTTTCGCGGTTGTAGCGTGCACCGTGGCAGACGTCGCACGGTACGTAGATGTCCGGCAGGAAATGCATCTCGACCTTGACCACGCCATCGCCCTGGCAGGCCTCGCAGCGACCGCCCTTGACGTTGAAACTGAAGCGACCGGGGCCGTAGCCGCGCGCGCGTGACTCGGGCACGCCGGCAAACAGCTCGCGAATCGGCGTGAAGAGCCCGGTGTAGGTCGCGGGGTTGGAACGCGGCGTGCGCCCGATCGGGCTCTGGTCGACGCTGATGACCTTGTCGAAAAATTCGAGGCCGCGAATTTCGCCGTGCGGCGCGGGTTCCGTGGAGGAGCCGTAGAGGTGGCGCGCGACTGCGGCGTAGAGCGTGTCGTTGATCAGCGTCGATTTGCCCGAGCCGGACACGCCCGTGACGCATACGAAAAGTCCGACCGGAAGCCTGAGCGTGACATGCCTCAGGTTGTTGCCCGTTGCATCGGCGACGACCAGCTGGCGCTCGGGGTCCACCTTGCGGCGCTGCTTGGGAATCGCGATCGCACGACGTCCCGACAGGAACTGGCCGGTGAGCGAAACCTCGGACAGACGGATCTCTTCCGGCGTTCCCTCGGCGACGACCTCTCCGCCATGCACGCCAGCCCCCGGCCCCATGTCGACCACATAGTCGGCGGCGCGGATCGCATCCTCGTCATGCTCGACGACCAGCACGGAGTTGCCGATGTCCCGCAGGTGCTTGAGCGTTGCGAGCAGCCGGTCGTTGTCGCGCTGATGCAGGCCGATCGACGGCTCGTCGAGGACGTACATCACGCCGGTGAGTCCCGACCCGATCTGGCTCGCAAGGCGGATGCGCTGGGCCTCGCCGCCGGAAAGCGTATCGGCGGAACGATCGAGGGAGAGATAGTCGAGCCCGACGTTGTTGAGGAAACCCACGCGGGCGACGATTTCCTTCACGATCTTGTCGGCGATCTGGGCGCGATGGCCCTCCAGCGCAAGCGACTCGAAGAAGGGGAGCACCTGCTTGAGCGGCATCGCACTGACTTCGTAGATCGGGACCCCGCCGACCATGACGTGGCGCGCTTCCTCGCGCAGGCGCGTGCCGCCGCAGGCGGGGCAGGCCTTGCTGTTCTGGTACTTCGCGAGTTCCTCGCGCACCGCGATCGAATCGGATTCGCGGTAGCGGCGCGCCATGTTGGCGAGCACGCCCTCGAACGGATAGCGGCGCGTGACGTAGCCGCCGCGCGGAGACAGCGTCTGGAACGCGATCTCCTCACGGCCCGAGCCCTCCAGGATCACATCGCGGATGTGCGCCGGCAGGCTGTCCCACGGCGCATCGAGATCGAACCCATAATGCGCCGCGAGGCTCTGCAGCATCAAGTAGAAAAACTGGTTGCGCTTGTCCCAGCCCTTGATCGCCCCCGAGGCCAGCGACAGATGCGGAAAGGCGACCACGCGCACCGGGTCGAAGAAGGTGATCTGGCCGAGACCGTCGCATTCGCCGCATGCGCCCATCGGATTGTTGAACGAGAACAGGCGCGGTTCGAGTTCCGGCAATGCATAGCTGCATATCGGGCACGCGAACTTCGCGGAGAAGAGATGTTCCTTGCCCGAGTCCATCTCGACCGCGAGTGCACGGCCGTCGGCATGCCGCAGGGCTGTCTCGAAGCTCTCGGCGAGGCGCTGTTTGGCGTCCGGTCGCACCTTGAGGCGATCGACCACCACCTCGATGGTGTGCTTCCGGTTCTTGTCCAGTTTGGGCACGGCGTCGAGCTCATGCACGGCACCATCGACGCGTACCCGCACGAAACCCTGCGCGCGCAGCTCGGCGAAAAGCTCGAGGTTCTCGCCTTTTCGGCCCACGACCAGCGGCGCCAGGATCATGAGCTTCGTTTCTTCGGGCAAGGCCAGTACCGCGTCGACCATCTGCGACACCGTCTGCGCGGCGAGCGTGATGCCGTGTTCCGGGCAGCGCGGATCGCCGACGCGTGCATAGAGCAGGCGCAGGTAGTCGTGGATCTCGGTGACGGTGCCGACCGTCGAGCGGGGGTTGTGGCTGGTCGCCTTCTGCTCGATCGAGATCGCCGGTGAGAGACCTTCGATCAGATCGACGTCGGGCTTCTCCATCAACTGCAGAAACTGCCGGGCGTAGGCCGAGAGCGATTCGACGTAGCGGCGCTGCCCCTCCGCATAGAGGGTGTCGAATGCGAGCGAGGATTTTCCCGAACCCGACAGTCCAGTGAGCACGACCAGCCGGTTGCGCGGTAGGTCGAGATTCACGTTCTTCAGATTGTGGGTGCGGGCGCCGCGTATGCGGATGAATTCCATTGTCTGGGCCGCCTCTCGGGCGGCGGAGGAAATTCGCAACCTGCTAATATAGCGGACTTCCCGATTCCGCCGAATCCGTAGTGGCAAAGATCGATCTCTCGGAAACCATGACCCGCGACGAATCGCGCGCCACCTCGGGCCTGGCGGCGATCTTCGGCCTGCGCATGCTGGGCATGTTCCTTATCCTGCCCGTGTTCGCGCTCTACGCCGAACGCCTTCCCGGCGGCGACAACCATACGCTGGTCGGACTGGCGCTCGGCATGTACGGGCTCACTCAGGCCGTCTTCATGCTCCCCTTCGGCATGCTCTCCGACCGCATCGGGCGCAAGAAGGTGATCGTCTTCGGCCTCGTCGTGTTCGCATTCGGCAGTTTCGTCGCGGCCGCCGCGACCGACATCACCTGGACCATCATCGGTCGTGCGCTGCAGGGTGCCGGCGCCATCTCGGCCGCGGTGACCGCGATGCTCGCCGATCTCACCCGCGAAGAACACCGCACCAAGGCGATGGCCGTCATCGGCGCGACCATCGGCATCACCTTCGCGGTTTCGCTCGTCGCCGGCCCGGTGCTCGATCGCGCGATCGGCGTCCCGGGCATCTTCGCGCTCACCGGCGTACTCGCGCTGTCCGCGATCTGGGTCGTGATGGTCTGGGTGCCCGATCCGGCCTTGACGCATTTCCACGCCGACGCCCAGGCCAATCCCGCCCGGCTGAAGGATGTTTTGCGCGACAAGCAACTGCTCCGGCTCGACTTCGGCATCTTCGCGCTGCACGCATCGCAGATGGCGATGTTCGTCGTGGTCCCGGTCGCGCTCAAGGATAGCGGCCTTGTCGACCGTCACTGGCTGGTCTACCTGCCGACGATGCTCGGGTCGTTTGCCCTGATGGTGCCGGCCATCATCTACGGCGAGAAACGCGGCCGGATGAAACCCGTGTTCGTCGGCTCGGTGGGGTTGATGCTCCTTGCGCAGGTCGCGCTCATGCTCGGCATCGACCACTTGTGGGGCATCGTCTGGGCGCTTTTCTTCTACTTCGTCGCCTTCAACGTGCTCGAGGCCAGCCTGCCGTCGCTGGTGTCCAAGCTCGCGCCGGTATCGGCCAAAGGCACCGCGATGGGCGTATACAACACCACCCAGGCGCTGGGGCTGTTCTTCGGCGGCGCGCTGGGCGGCTGGCTGGCGCAGCATCATGGATTTCCCGCGGTCTTTCTCTTCTGCGCGATCCTGATGGCGGTGTGGCTGCTGGCGAGCGTATCGATGGCAACGCCCCCGGCGATCAAGACCCGCATGTTCCATGTCGGGACCTTGTCCGCGGACCAGGCCGCGCTGCTGAAGTCCCAGCTCAGGGGCGTGCCGGGCGTGGTGGAAGCCGCTGTGCTGGCGGAAGAAGGCGTGGCCATGCTCAAGGTCAGCCTCGCCGGCTGGGACGAGGAGCGCGTTCGCAGCCTGCTCGAGACCGCGGAGGTCTGAGCGGTCGTCCTGCTAGAATCTTCACAGTCAGGCTAAACTCTTCAGGAAAATAATTCAGGGGACAACATGGCATCGGTCAACAAGGTCATTCTGGTCGGCAACCTCGGACGCGATCCCGAGATGCGCTACCTGCCCAGCGGAGAGGCCATCGCGAACCTCGCCATCGCCACTACCGATAAATACAAGGATAAGTCCGGCCAGCTCGTCGAACAGACGGAGTGGCATCGCGTTGCGTTTTTCGGCCGCACCGCCGAAGTCTGCGGGCAATACCTGAAGAAAGGCAGCCAGATCTACGTCGAAGGCTCCATCCGCACGCGCAAGTACACGGACAAGGAGGGCATCGAGCGCTACTCCACTGAAATCCGCGGCGACCGGATGCAGATGCTCGGCGGCCGCGGCGGCAGCACGGCGGACATGGATGATGGCGGCTTCAGTCAGGCGCCTCCTGCACGCAGCCAGTCGCGCGGCAGTGCGCCGGCTGCGCAGCCGGCGAGCAGCGGTTTCGACGACCTGGACGACGACATCCCGTTCTGAAGCAGACGGCGCGCCCGATCCGGCCGATGGTCCGTCGAGCGCACCCCGAAAATGTGACCGAGGCGGGAGCAGGGAGAGGGTGGGCGCGCGGCGCCCGCGATCAATTGAGCACCGGACTTCAGATTGGTTTCCGTCGGGTCGGCACCGCGTTGCTGCTGGGGGGCATGCTTGCGCCGTTAGACGCGCGGGCCGTCAGCGAAGCGGATTTTCTCGGCGAGATGCCGGTCGTGCTTTCGCCGTCCCGGCTGTCGCAGCCGCTCTCCGACTCTCCGTCCTCCGTCACGGTGATCGATCGCGACATGATCCGCGCCTCGGGCTTCACCCAGGTTGCGGACCTGTTCCGGCTGGTGCCGGGTTTTTCCGTCGCCTACGGCAGCAGCCTGCTGCCCACGGTCACCTACCACGGCATGGGCGACGGTTATGCACGCCGGTTTCAGGTGCTGATCGACGGCCGATCCGTCTACAGCCCCGATTTCGGCCAGGTCTCGTGGCGCAACCTCCCGCTCGCGCTCGATGACATCGATCGTATCGAGGTCATTCGCGGTCCCGCCGGTGCGAGCTACGGCGCGAACGCGTTCATGGGCGTGATCAACATCCTCACGCGCCCGGCGGGGGCGGGTTCCCCGCGCGTCGGAGTCGCATTCGGAGACCGTGGACAGCGCATGCTGGACGCCCGCGCCAGCGGCGAGACGGAACGGTTCGACTGGCGGCTTTCCGCTCATACCGGCGTTGACGACGGCCTCCTGATGGCTGAGCGCGACGATGTGCGGGAGCGGCTGGTCGACTGGAAGAGTGAACTGCGTCTCGATGCAAGGCAGATGCTCACGGTTCAGACGGGCATTGCGCATACTCGCCAGGAGACCGATTCCACGCCTTACCATCAGCGCCATGGCTATGCCAGCGTCGGCTGGAAATTTGCGCGCAGCGCCGATAGCGAGCTTTCTGCCGGCTACAGTCTCACGGAGGAGAGCTTCGCCGACAATCCAGGGGTCGATCTTGGCTATCGTACGACTCGACACGATGTCCGGGCGCAATGGCATGGGCGTTTCGCCGATGCCCTGCGTGCCGTTGCCGGCGTGGAGTACCGGCGCGATACCGCCCGCTCGACCTTCTACTACTCCACGTCGGACGCGATCACCAAAGATTCCTGGCGCCTCCACGGTAACGCGGAATGGACGCTGGGTCCGCAGTGGCTGCTCAATTTCGGCGGCATGACCGAACGCGCCCACACCGGCGACCATTCGTTTTCTCCGCGCGCGACGCTCAACTACAAGCCCAGCCGTGCGCAGGCATTCCGCCTGGAATACAGCCGCGCGCAGCGCGTCCCGACCTTCTACGAGCTGCTGGCGGAGAACTACTACCTCGATGACGGCGGTACGGCCGATCCCGGCGATGACGTCGTTTTCCAGACGCTGCGCGCGCAGAATCTCGAAGCCGAGAAGGTTGCCTCGCATGCCCTCGGCTGGCTGTTGCAGTTGCCCGCGCGCGGCCTGCAAATCGATGCGCGCCTGTTCCATGATTACTATGAAAACCTGATCGACGTCGCGCTCGTTTCCACGGGTGACGGCAACGACTTCATCTACCAGTTCATCAACGCGCCAGGGACCACGAAGCTTCGGGGCATCGAGTTCCAGATCGAGTGGCGGCCCGACGCGTCGACGCGGCTATTCCTGACTCCAGCCTGGACGAGGATCCACAGCCGTGACGCCCGCATCGAGGATTCCGCACCGCCGTTCTCTCTTGGTGTTTTGCTGGATCGGACGATCAATTCCCGCTGGCGCGCCAGTGCCGGCTACTACCGAAACGAAGCGATGACCTGGCTGGGTGGTGGGGAGCGGGTGGGCGCGACCGATCGCCTCGATGCACGCATCGCTTATCGGGCGCGGCTGGAAGGACGGCCCGTCGAGCTATGGCTGACGGGCCAGAGCCTGTCCGGCGGCCAGACCGAGTTCTGGTCGGGGCAGGAGACCGAGCGCCGCTTCCTGCTGGGTGCGAACATGGAATGGTGAGGCGATGAGGTGACCGTCGCAGGGGTATAATCCCGCCGGTTATTCTTTTGTCGGAGGATTCCCATGCCGATCTATGCCTACAAGTGCGCATCCTGCGGTTTTGCCCAGGATGAAATGCAGAAAGTATCCGACGCGCCGCTGAGCGTGTGCCCGTCGTGCGGGAAGGCCGAGTATGCGAAGCAGCTTACCGCGGCCGGCTTCACGCTCAAGGGTACGGGCTGGTATGCCACGGACTTCAAGAACAGCGGCAAGCCCGCCGAGCCGAAATCCGAGGCGCCTTCGCCGGCCTGCGGCACGGGCGCCTGCCCCGCCTGTAACTGAAGCGGCGCGGCCACACGCGGAAGCGGGCGGTGGAAGCCGTCCGCTTCTTCGTTTCCGACCGAGATGCAATGAAGCGGTATTTTGTAACCGACCCCCTGATCCGGATGCGGCCGATGCCCGCGTCGTGGGCGCTCAACCGACTGATCGGCATGCCCCGTGCGGGCTTGTCCTCCGGCAACGGCGCCGCCGTCGGCACGGTCCGGCGGGTATGCCACCGGCACCCACGTACACGATCGCTTGATCGTCAGAGCAGCGCGCAGAACCAACGGGTGGGCGCCTTGCCCGGCGCGCATCGGGCGCTGCCCGTCTTCGCCGTGCCGAGCGCGGTCAACGGATTCTATTCTTACGTGAAGCGAAACAAGGTCGCCGAACTCGACATGTCGGCCGGCCACACGCTGAAATACATCGTCTCGATGGAGGGCGCTTGTGGGGAAACGCGCCTCCTCGCTCAATAGGGAAAACCATGCGTACTCACTACTGCGGCGCGGTCACCGCCGCCGACATCGGCAACACCGTCACCCTGTGCGGCTGGGCGCACCGGCGGCGCGATCACGGCGGGGTCATCTTCATCGACCTCAGGGACCGCGAGGGGCAGGTGCAGGTGGTCATCGATCCGGATACGCCCGAGGCGTTCCGGCGCGCCGAGGAGGTGCGTTCCGAATTCGTCCTCAGGATCGAGGGCCGTGTGCGCGCACGCCCCGCCGGCACAGAGAATCCCGAGCAGGCAACCGGCATGATCGAGGTGCTCGCACAGGAGATCGAGATCCTCAATCCTTCCCTCACGCCGCCGTTCCAGCTCGACGACGACAATCTCAGCGAGAACATCCGCCTGCAGTACCGCTATCTCGACCTGCGCCGCGAGCCGATGCAGAAGAACCTGCGCCTGCGCTATCGCGTCTCCAGGCTGATGCGCGACTATCTGGATGCGAGCGGCTTCATCGAGATCGAGACGCCGATGCTGACGCGCTCGACGCCGGAGGGCGCGCGCGACTACCTGGTACCGAGCCGTGTGCACGATGGCATGTTCTACGCGCTGCCGCAGAGTCCGCAGCTGTTCAAGCAGCTTCTCATGGTGTCGGGATACGATCGCTACTTCCAGATCACCAAGTGCTTCCGCGACGAGGACCTGCGCGCCGATCGCCAGCCTGAATTCACGCAGGTGGACCTCGAAACCTCGTTCATGGGGGAAGAAGAGATCATGACGCTGGTGGAGGGCATGATCCGCGACATGATGCGGAAGGCGCTGGGCGCGGAACTGCCGGATCCCTTCCCGCGCATGACCTACGCCGAAGCGATGGCGAACTACGGCTCCGACAAGCCCGATACGCGGGTGACGCTCCGTCTCACCGAACTCACCGACGTCATGCGCGACGTCGATTTCAAGGTGTTCTCGGCGCCGGCCAACGCCGCCAACGGCCGCGTGGCCGCGCTGCGCGTACCGCGGGGCGGCGAATTCTCGCGCGGCGAGATCGACGCCTATACCGAATTCGTCAAGATCTACGGCGCCAAGGGGCTCGCATGGATCAAGGTCAACGAGAAGGCGAAGGGCCGCGAAGGCCTGCAGTCGCCGATCGTCAAGAACCTGCACGATGCGGCGATCGCGACCATTCTCGAGCGTACCGGCGCCGAGGACGGGGATCTCGTCTTCTTCGGCGCCGACAAGGCGGCGACCGTCAACGACGCGCTCGGCGCGCTGCGCGCTCGGATCGGCCATGAAAAAGGTCATCTCGACGGCCGCGCCTGGGCGCCGTTGTGGGTGGTCGACTTCCCGATGTTCGAATACAACGAGGACGAGAACCGCTGGGATGCGCTGCACCATCCCTTTACGGCACCCAAGGATGGCCATGAGGACTGGCTCGCGGCCGATCCCGGCAAGTGCCTGTCGAAGGCCTACGACATGGTCCTGAACGGCTGGGAGGTCGGCGGCGGCTCGGTTCGCATTCACCGCAGCGAGGTGCAGGAAAAGGTCTTTGCCGCCCTGAACATCGGTGCGGAAGAGCGCCAGGAGAAATTCGGCTTTCTGCTCGATGCGCTCCAGTACGGCGCCCCCCCGCATGGCGGCCTTGCATTCGGGCTGGACCGCCTCGTCACGCTCATGGCAGGCGCCGAGTCGATCCGCGACGTGATCGCCTTCCCCAAGACGCAGCGCGCTTCCTGCCTGATGACCAACGCGCCGAACGTCGTCGACGAGAAACAGCTGCGCGAACTGCACATCCGCCTGCGCAATCCGCCCGGCAGCGATCGGGCTGCCTGATCGTCATGGGCGGGAGGCCCGGCATGGGAGCCAGGAGCGGAAGCTGCCCCAGGGCGGATAGCTCCCGATGCGGCCGGTCGGGCGCCGAGAACCCGAGTCTTTATGGCGGCCACGTAGCGTGCTGGCCCGGCGTGGGCGATACGGCCGTCCATCGCGCGCAAGCCGCGATTTCGTGGACAATGAGAAGTTGAAATGACTTTCGCCGACGCCCTCAAGACCCTGCCCGAGTTCACCGGGGAAAAACTGATCCTCCTCGACGCCTCCGGCGCCGAGATCGCGACCATCGCCAACGCGCCGGGTACCGCGGGCTCGTTTCGCGTCTACGCCTACCTCGCGCAGCGTTACGGCGCGATTACCGCCGAAGCTGCGGCCGAGGGGCTGGTGATCTTCGCCGAACATACCCAAGATGCGGCGGCGCATCCGGGCAAGCATCCCAACATCGACCGCCTGATGGCCCTCATGCTCGATGGCGCGCCCCTGTACGCGCGGATCGCTTGAGCGCCTACAAGATCCCGGTTTCGGTGCTCGTCGTCGTCCACAGCGCGGACGCCCGGGTTCTGTTGCTGGAGCGTGCGGATGCGGCGGGTTACTGGCAGTCGGTCACCGGCTCCGTGAATCCGGGTGAAACGCTCGTCGAGACCGCCATCCGGGAGGTGCGCGAGGAAACCGGGCTCGATGCCACGGCCTACGAACTGAAGTCCTGGGGGATCGAGAACCGCTACGAGATCTATGCCCGCTGGCGGCATCGCTACGCGCCCGGCGTCACCCACAACACAGAAAGTGTGTTCGGATTGAAACTGCCGGCGCCAATGCCGGTCACACTCTCGCCCGACGAGCACGTGGCCTGTGCCTGGTTGCCGTGGGAGGAGGCGGCGGCGCGCTGTTTTTCGCCGAGCAATGCAGCGGCGATCCGGCAGCTGCCCGCGCGTTTATAATGTATGCGTTCACACGCTCATAGCGGACTTTAATGGAATCATCGATCCACGTCGCGAGTTACAACATCCACAAGGGCCTGTCGCAATTCAACCGGCGCCTGACCGTGCATGAACTGCGCGATCGCCTGGGCACACTGGGCACCGACATCGTTTTCCTGCAGGAAGTGCAACACAGCCACAGCCTGCGCGCCAGCCGCTTCCAGCACTGGCCGGGAAAGCCGCAGCACGAATTCCTTGCTGGCCACGTCTACACCGAATTCGCCTACGGCAAGAACTGCGTCTACGACACCGGCCACCACGGCAACGCCATCCTGTCGCGCTACAAGATCCTCAACTGGGAAAACGAGGACATCTCGTCGCACGCCTTCGAGAGCCGCGGGATGCTGCACTGCGAGATCGAGGTGCCCGGCATGGAGCGCCCGCTCCATTGCATCAACGTCCACCTGGCGCTGAACGAGTCGGGCCGCAAGCGCCAGCTGGCGCAGATCCGCACGCGCATCCGCACGATGGTGCCCGACGATGCGCCGCTGATCCTCGCCGGCGATTTCAACGACTGGCGGATGCGTGCGTGCACCTACTTCAAGGACGAACTCGGCCTTGTGGAGGTGTTCGAGACCCGTCATGGCCGGCCGGCACGCAGCTATCCGTCCATCCTTCCCATGTTCCAGCTCGACCGCATCTACGTGCGCCGCTTCAACATCGATGCCGCGCGCGTCCATACCGGCAACGCCTGGCACCGCATCTCCGACCACGCCGCCCTCACCGCGAAGCTCATCCCTGCCTGATGTCCCGCGCGGGGAGAAGCGCCACGTGCCTGCCGGGGTGCGCTGAACGCTTCGCCCGCGCCGGGTCGCCGCCGTGAAGCGCCGCACGCGCCGGCTGTTCTTCGCCGGTGCCCGCCCCGTTTCCGGAAATCACGTCCGGCTGCTGGAGGGGGGCGCGGCGTTCTTTCCCGCACTGATCGCCGCAATCGCCGCGGCGCAGGTCGAGGTCCATCTCGAAACGTACATCTTCAATGACGACGCCAGCGCCGCGGCGGTGCGCGACGCACTCGCGGCTGCTGCGCAGCGGGGCGTGCGAGTGCGGGTGCTGATCGATGGAATCGGCGCGCGGGATTTTCCCCAGGCATGGCACGATGCGCTGGTCTCCGCCGGCGTGGTGCTCCTGGTCTATCGTCCCCTGGTGACGGGCTGGCGCTCGAATCCACGCAGCCTGAGGCGCCTGCATCGCAAGCTCGCCGTGATCGACGCGCGCATCGCCTTCCTTGGCGGCATGAACCTGATCGACGATTACGAGCCGACCCGTTTTCCGGCACCGCGGCTGGATTTCAGCGTCGAGGTGCAAGGACCGCTGCTCGTCTCCATCCACCAGAATGCACGCCGCCTGTGGCGGCTGGTCGCGCTGACCCAGTTGCATGCGGAAGAGCGGTACGACGCGCCGCCCGTGCGGGCCACCTGGCCGACGGATGGCCGCGTGCGCGCCGCCTTCGTGGTGCGTGACAACCTGGCGCACCGCCACGACATCGAACGCCTCTATCTCGCGGCGATTGCGCTGGCGCGTCACGAGATCATCATTGCGAACGCCTACTTCCTGCCAGGGCATCGCTTTCGCAGGCTCCTCAAAGAGGCTGCACTGCGGGGCGTGCGCGTCCATCTGCTGGTCCAGGGCCACACCGATCACGTCTTCTATCAGACTGCGGCGCGGGCCCTGTACCACGATCTGCTTGCGGCGGGCATCGCCATCCACGAATACCACGCCAGCGAACTGCACGCCAAAGTCGCCGTGATCGACGGGCGTTGGGCGACGGTCGGCTCCGCCAACATCGACCCCTTCAGCCTGCTGGTCGCACGCGAGGCGAATCTCGTCGTCGTCGACCGGGGCTTCGCGGGGCTTCTGCGGCAGCGCCTGGAGGCCGCCATCGCGCAATCCATCGCGCTCGATCCCACCCGCTGGCGGCGACGGCCCTGGCCGCATCGCATGCTGTCCCGGCTTGCCTACGAGGCAGTGCGCCTCGCGGTCGGCCTGGCCGGGGGCGGGCGCTGGGTGTGACGGCCTCGCACCAGCGGCGCGCGTGATTCGCGCCGCGCGCTGTCGTCGGCTACAGCTGCGCCGCCTCGAAGGTGTCGCACTGCCCGGGATCGCCCGATTCCATGCCGCGGCGGAACCAGCGCATGCGTTGTTCCGAGGAGCCATGGGTGAACGAATCCGGCACGACGTAACCACGCGCTTGCTGCTGTAGCCGATCGTCGCCGACGGCCGCTGCGGCGGCGAGTGCTTCCTCGACGTCGCCGGGCTCGAGGATCTGGCGCTGGCGCTGTGCGTGGTGCGTCCACACGCCAGCGAAGCAGTCCGCCTGCAACTCCATGCGCACCTGCAGCGCGTTGCCCGTTGCCTGGTCTGTCCGCTGTCGTGCCGCGTGCACCTGCTCCGAAACCCCGAGCAGCGTCTGCACGTGATGCCCGACCTCATGCGCCACGACGTAGGCCTGCGCGAAGTCGCCCGGTGCGTCGTGGCGTTGCGCAAGATCGTTGAAGAAGCGCGTGTCCAGGTACAGCTTGCGGTCCGCGGGGCAGTAGAACGGGCCCATCGCCGCCTCCGCGAAGCCGCACGCGGACTGCACCGCACCGGAGAACAGCACCAGCTTCGGTTCCTCGTAACGCCGGCCCGATGCACGGAACATCTCGCCCCAGACGTCTTCGGTATCACCGAGCACGACCGCCATGAACTCCTTGATCTTCTCCTCCTCCGGACTGAATGTCGTCGGCTGTTCCACCGTCGTCTCCGGTGCCAGCGTGCCGGCCTGATTCAGCACGATCGAGGGATCGACACCGAAATACATCGCGACCAACGCGAGGATGATGGCGCCGATCCCGCCGCCGGCAAGGCCCTTTCGGCTCACCCGCAGGTGACGACGATCCTCGATGTTCTCGCTGCGGCGTCCGCGTTCCCAACGCATGGCATGTCCCCGGCATGTTGCAAAGCGTTCATTCTAGTGCGCCAGCCGACCGCCGGCCATGCCGCCACGGCGTCTTTCACGCGCTGCTGACATGGTAGGTTCCGACCGGATTCCGCCCCGAAGTGTTGTTTTGTGGCAACAATGCAACACTTTTCCGCGTAAGTGGTAGGAAAAACAACAGGAGTCATTGTCGTCGCATCCGGGCTCTGGATAATCGGCCATGTCCAAGCGGGTCTCTACAAGGGCCTGACACATTGTGTGGGACAGCTCTGCAGAGCTTGAGACTTTGATTGAGTCGTTATTTTTCTAGGAGAAAGCAATGAAAAAATCCCTGATCGCCCTGGCAGTCGCCGGCGCCTTCGCGGCACCGGCGTTTGCCGCCACCAGCAACGTCGACGTGTACGGCAAGCTGCACATGTCGGTGTCCAAGTTCGATGACCAGCCGGACGGCATCAACGACGTGCAGATCACCTCCAACCCCAGCCGCATCGGTGTGAAGGGCGCGGAAGACCTCGGCAACGGCCTGTCCGCCATCTGGCAGGTCGAGTCCGGCGTTAACCTGGACGAGCAGAGCGGCACCTGGGCCTCGCGCAACAGCTTCGTCGGCCTCGCCGGAGGCTTCGGTACCGTGCTGCTGGGCAACCACGACACCCCGCTGAAGCTCGTTGGCCGCTCGGTCGACCTGTTCGGCGACACCCTGGCCGACTCGCGTAACGTGATGGGCGTTGGTTCTGACATTCGCGCCAAGAACGTCATCACCTACATGACGCCGAACCTCGGCGGCCTGGGCCTCGCAGTCGCGTATTCCACCGATATCGGGAACAGCGGCAACAACGGCGACGCCAACGACATGGACGTCTACAACCTGAACGCCACCTACAGCAACGGCCCGATCTACCTGGGCCTGGGCTACGGTGACGGCAACGGCCACGAGGCGCTGGGCATGGGCGCGCATCTGCGTGTAGCCGCCGGCTTCACCTTCGGCAACGCCAAGCTCGTCGCCCAATACGACAAGCTGGACGATGATTCCGACACCGTCGGCACCCAGCCTGGTGATTTCGACGCCTGGATGGTCGGCGGCGCCTACACGATCGGCAACGTCGTGCTGAAGGCCAATTACATGGAAGGCGAGTACGATGGTGACGCGCTGCTGGCCGGCTACGACGTCGAGCAGTGGACGGTCGGCGCCGACTACAACCTGTCGAAGCGCACCGCTCTCTATGCGCTGTACACCTCCGGCACGAACGTGTGCCTGGGCTGCGGTGCTGGCAGCAGCGATCGTATCGCCGGCGGTGCCGTCACCGGTGACGCTGACATCTCCGCGCTGTCGCTGGGCGTGGTCCACTCCTTCTAATTCGACGCCGGGGTGACCCGGTCAGAATTGGCAAGGCTGAAACGGGCTCCTTCGGGAGCCCGTTTTTTATGTGCGTGGCGCAAGATCGGCGCCCATGGGTGATTCCACAGTACCCGGCCACGTGCGTTGGGGCGAGGTCGGGAACGGCTGGAAGCATCGCGTGGGCGATTCGGGGATCAGTTGCGGCGATATCCGGGGACGTCGCGTCGTCGTCCAGGCGCGTACCGGGCGGTGTCGTTGCGCATGCCGTGACGCCGGCGGCCGAAGCGCTATCGTCGTGCAAATGAAACGGGCTCCAAGCGGAGCCCGTTTCATTGTCTGACCGGTTGAGGTCAGCCTTCGATCACTTCGAAATCGTGCGTGATCTCGGCGGTTTTGCCGAGCATGATGCTCGCCGAGCAGTACTTCTCGGCCGAGAGCCGCACTGCCTGCTCGACGCGCTTGGGGTCGAGCGACTTGCCGGTGACGATGAAGTGGACGTGGATGCGGGTGAACACCTTGGGATCGGCGTCGGCGCGCGTGGCGTCGAGTTCGGCGACGCAGTCGGTGATCGGCTGGCGGGCCTTTCGCAGGATGTGCACGACGTCGAAGGCCGAGCATCCGCCGAGGCCCAGCAGCAGCATCTCCATCGGGCGCACGCCGAGATTCTTGCCGCCGGAATCGGGCGGCCCGTCCATGACGACGGTGTGGCCGGACTCGCTCTGGCCGGCGAAGCTGACGCCTTCGATGAGTTTGACGCGGGCTTTCATGGATTTCCTTCAGGCAATGGAGCGGCGTTTGTACCACAGAATGCCGAGCCACTCGTGCAATGCGAAGGCGCTGTCGCGCAGACCCCCGGGCGTGGGCAGCAGCGCGAACGCGTCGTCAAGCTCGGTACGGGCGAAACCGACGCCGGCGGGAATCACCTCGAATCCCTGCTGCGCGAAGAGCGGCGCCGCGCGCCGGAGGTGCCAGGCATGGGTGACCAGTACGATGCGGCGGATGCCGTCGGCATGCAGCAGGCGGGCGGCCAGTTGCGCGTTGTCGCGGGTGGTCTCGGCGCCGGTCTCCACCCAGCGGACGGGGATGCCGTATTCCTCGTTGAGCATCCGCGCCATGATCTCGCCCTCGGAGAGGGTGCCGCCGCCGGGTGTGCCGCCGGTGACGAGGAGCGGCAGGCCGCTGGCGCGGTGCAGACGCGCGCCGTAGCGCACGCGCTCGAGGCTGATGCGCTTGAGCGTGTCGCCGCCGTATTCGGGCGCGTCGAGTACGCGCCCGCCGCCGAGAATCACGATGGCGTCTGCCTGGGCGAGCCGTGCGGGATCGAGCGGCGGGCTTGTCTGCAGGCTCGCGAGCAGCACGCCGCCGGTCCACGGCATCGACAGGACATAGAGCGTGCCGGTGGCGAACGCGGTCATCGTCCAGCCGAGCCGGGGGCGCCGCCGCTGGACGGCGAGCCCGATGACGAGCAGGAGCACGATCGAGAAGGGCGGCAGCAGGGCGAGGGCGGCCAGGTTGGTCGCGGTCCAGACGCTCATGCCGCGATTTTAGCTGCGGCCGGGGCGGGTGCGAGCGTTTGACTTTGCCACGCGAGCACGGTTAGAATGCCCGGCTTTCCGGGATTATCTGTGCAGAGCTTGGGTCATGAAAACCTTTTCCGCAAAAACGCATGAGGTCAAACGCGACTGGTTCGTGGTTGACGCCGACAACAAGGTGCTGGGCCGCCTGGCTTCCGAGATCGCCCGCCGTCTGCGCGGCAAGCACAAGCCCGAGTTCACCCCGCACGTCGATACCGGCGATTACATCGTGGTCGTCAACGCCGCGAAGATGGTCGTGACCGGCAACAAGGGCGTCGACAAGAAATACTATCGCCACTCCGGCTTTCCCGGCGGGATCTACGAGACGACCTTCGACAAGATGCAGGCGCGTTTCCCCGGCCGTGCGCTGGAAAAGGCCGTCAAGGGCATGCTGCCCAAGGGGCCGCTCGGTTACGCGATGATCAAGAAAATGAAAATCTACGCGGGCGCCGAGCATCCGCACGAGGCTCAACAGCCGAAGCCCCTCGAAATCAACGCTTAAGGTCGCATCATGATCGGTAATTACAACTACGGTACGGGTCGTCGCAAGGAATCGGTTGCGCGCGTGTTCATCAAGGCCGGCAGCGGCAAGATCGTCGTCAACGAGAAGCCTGTGGATGAGTACTTCTCCCGCGAGACCGGGCGCATGATCGTGCGCCAGCCACTCGTCCTGACCGACAATCTGAACACCTTCGACATCATGGTGAACGTGTCGGGTGGCGGCGAGTCCGGCCAGGCCGGCGCGGTGCGTCACGGCATCACGCGTGCGCTGATCGACTATTCTGCAGACATGAAGCCCGCGCTGAAGGCTGCGGGCCTCGTGACCCGCGATGCGCGCGAAGTCGAGCGCAAGAAGGTCGGCTTCCACAAGGCGCGCCGCCGCAAGCAGTTCTCCAAGCGCTGATCAAGCGGTTGCGCCGCGAAAGGGCCGCCCAATTGGGCGGCTTTTTTGTGTCCGTGGGCCGGGCGTGCCCTAGAATACGCTCATTGTCTGCGAGGAACGTTTTCATGATCAAAGTCGGTATCGTCGGTGGCACGGGCTACACCGGGGTCGAATTGTTGCGCCTGCTGGCCCGCCATCCGCGGGTGGAACTCAAGGCGATCACGTCGCGCAAGGAAGCCGGCATGTCGGTGGCGGAAATGTTCCCCAACCTGCGCGGGCGCGTGGCGCTGGCGTTCTCGTCGCCCGAGGAGGCCGGGCTGGAAAACTGCGACGTCGTGTTCTTTGCGACGCCCAACGGCGTTGCGATGCAGCAGACGCGCGCGTTGCTGGAAGCGGGCGTCCGGGTGATCGATCTCGCGGCCGACTTTCGCATCCGGGATCTCGCCGTCTGGCAGAAGTGGTACAAGATGGAGCATGCATGCCCCGATCTCGTTGCCGAGGCGGTGTACGGCCTGCCCGAGATCAACCGGGAGCATATTCGCGGCGCCCGCCTGATCGCCAACCCCGGCTGCTATCCGACCGCGGTGCAGCTGGGCTTTCTGCCGCTGCTCGAGGCGGGCGTGGTCGATCCCGCATTCCTCGTGGCGGATGCCAAGTCGGGCGTGTCGGGCGCCGGGCGCAAGGCGGAGACGCACATTCTGTTCGCCGAGGCCTCAGACAACTTCAAGGCGTACGCCGTTGCCGGCCATCGGCACTGGCCCGAGATCCGGCAGGGGCTGGACGGCTTCGCGGGCAAGCCGGTCGGTTTCACGTTCGTGCCCCATCTGACTCCGCTGATCCGCGGCATCCATGCCACGCTCTATGCGAAGGCGAATCGCGACGTCGATCTGCAGGCCCTGTTCGAGAAGCGTTATGCCGGCGAGGCCTTCGTCGACGTGCTGCCCGCAGGCAGCCATCCGGAAACGCGATCGGTGCGCGGCGCCAACGTGTGCCGTATCGCCGTGCACCGCGCGCCGGACAGCGACATGGTGGTCGTGCTCTCCGTGATCGACAACCTGGTGAAAGGCGCGGCGGGCCAGGCAGTGCAGAACATGAACATCATGTTCGATCTGCCCGAGGATACGGCACTGGCCGATGTCGGCATGTTGCCTTAGACTGGACAGAAAGACTGGGAACTCCGCGCCTCATGAAGGGTCTTTGCTTGACGTAGATTGGGTGATGCGGATAATCACCCCACACATTTTGAAGGAGCGTCACCATGAATGCAGTCACCGAAATGGAATCCCCGCTGGTCTTCACCGACAGCGCCGCAACGAAAGTCAAGAGCCTGATCGACGAGGAAGGCAACCCCGATCTGAAGCTGCGCGTATTCGTGTCGGGCGGCGGATGTTCCGGCTTCCAGTACGGCTTCACCTTCGACGAAACCCAGAACGATGACGACACCGTGATGATGAAGAACGGCGTGACGCTTCTGGTCGACTCGATGAGCTTCCAGTATCTGGTCGGCGCGGAGATCGATTACTCGGAAGGCCTTGAGGGCGCGCAGTTCGTCATCAAGAACCCGAACGCCAATACCACCTGCGGCTGCGGCTCCTCGTTCTCCGCTTGATCCCGGGCGTACCGGGCTGGACAAAAAGCGGCTTCGGCCGCTTTTTTTCGTCGGTACGCTGGGCTGCGGATGGGGCGGGTCGAGAGGGGGCGATCAGACGGCGCCCACTTCGAACCATTGGAAACCAATGGCGGCCACGTACCGCGCATCGGTCTTGACGCTGCCCTGCTTCAGGCGCGATGGATCGCGCCGAGGATGCGCGGACCGCGCGCACCCGTCACGGCCGGTAGATTGCCCGGAAGGTGGTGCAGCGTTTGCCGAGCAAGCCAGGCGAACGCGAGTGCCTCAACCCAGTCGGGATCGACTCCGAGCGCTGCGGTGGTATCGACCTCGACCCCGGGGAGCAAGGCGGCGAGACGCCGCATCAGGGCCGTGTTGTGGGCACCGCCGCCGCAGACGTGGACCGATTCGGCGCCAGTGCACTCGCGGCGAATCGCACCAGCAAGGCTTGCCGCCGTGAATTCGAGCAGGGTTGCCTGGACATCGGCTGGCGCAATGGCGACGCCGAGTCTCTGAAGCATGGCATCCAGCCAGGGAAGGTTGAATTGCTCGCGCCCCGCACTCTTCGGTGGAGGCGGCGGGAGATACGGATGCGCTGCCAAGGCGTCAAACAGCACTGGGTGAATGCGGCCGCTCGCCGCCCAGGCACCGTCGCGGTCGTAGCGGGTACCGTGATGCCGCTGAATCCAGGCGTCCATCAGCATGTTGCCGGGGCCGGTGTCCCAGCCCCTTACCATGCCGCCACGCGGCAGATCGGTGACGTTGGCGATCCCGCCGATGTTGGCGATCACGCGATGGCTCCCGGGGCGGCTTAACACGGCGGCGTGGAACGCGGGTACCAGCGGCGCGCCCTGGCCTCCGGCCGCGATGTCCCGGCTGCGGAAGTCCGCGATGACGGTAATGCCGGTAAGCTCGGCGAGCGCGGCTGCATTGCCGATCTGCAGGGTGTAACCATCCGCCGGGCGGTGGCGCAGGGTTTGCCCGTGGCAGCCGATCGCGCGCACGCCGCCGCGTTCCCCCTCGTTCAGGATCGCATCGACGGCGTCGGCATAAAGGTGCGCAAGTGCATTGCCGGCGCAGGCGGCAAGATGGATTTCATCGGCCTGCGGCGCGTGCAGTGCGAGCAGTTGCTCGCGTAATGCGTCTGGATACGGGAGGTAATGGGTGCGGAGGGTGCGGACTTGGGCGTCGACGCCGATTTCCGCGAGCACCGCGTCGACACCATCGAGGCTGGTGCCGGACATGAGGCCGACGTAACGTTCGGCCTCATGCGGGGAGGGTGCGCTCAATCGAGTGCGGCGAGATTGGTGCCGCGCAGGAGCGCGAGCTTTTCCGACCAGCCGCCCGTTTGCGCAACGAAGGCGGCACGCTGTGTGGATGCGAGCGGGAGCGATCCTGGCAGCTTGATCGCCATTGGATTCTGAGGCTTGCCGGCGATACGCACTTCGTAGTGGAGGTGAGGGCCGGTCGATGCGCCGGTCGAACCGACGTAGGCGATGACCTGGCCCTGATTGACGCTGCGGCCAGGCCGGATGTCGGACGCAAATGCGCTCAGATGCGCGTAGTAGGTCTCGTAACCGTTCGGGTGGCGGAGGATGACGAGGTTGCCGTAGCCGCCCTTGCGTCCGGCGAAGGTGACCGTGGCATCGCCGGTGGCTTTCACGCGGGTACCGGTCGGGGCCCCGAAGTCGACGCCCGTGTGGGCGCGGTGGAAGCCGTATACCGGATGCTTGCGCGAGTTGCTGAAGCTCGATGTGACACGCGAGAACTCGAGCGGCGAACGCAGGAAACCCTTCTTCAAGGATTCGCCTTCCGGCGTGTAGTAGCCTTCTTGACCGTTGGCATCGCGGAACAGGACGGCGCGATAGGGTTTGCCGGCGTTGATGAACTCGGCGGCGAGCAGCTTGCCGGCTCCGGCCGGTTCGCCGTTGCGGTATTTGACCGTATAGATCACGGAGAAGGTGTCGCCGCGGCGCAGGTCTTCGCGGAAGTCCATGCTGGTGGAGAAGGTTTCCGCCAGCTGGTTGGCAATGCTGTCGGGGATGCCTGCGCTGTCGGTGGCGCCATACAGCGAGGAGAGAATGCGGCCGGACCGCATGATGACGCGCGTCTCGAGAAGTACGTCGCTTTCTTCCGCGACGAAGCCGTCATCCGCGCGCCGGACGGTCAGCGAGGTGCCGTCGTTCCGCTCGAACTGGATGCCGTGCAGTTGCCCGTCCTGCGTGGTCGTGGCCTGGATGCGCTTGCCAGGACGGATGCTTGCGGCAAGCTTGCGCACCGCGTCCGTCGCCATCAGGCGCTGCATTTCGAGATCGTCGACGTTCAGGCGCGCCAGTGCGCTGCTCAGGGTGTCGCCCGGCTGGATCACGCTTTCGCGTTCGAACGTTCCGGCATCGTTGAAGATCGCCGGTGTCGGCAGGGCGATGGCCTGGGTGATGGTTTGCGGGGTGATGTTGAGTGCGTTGGTGTCGGGGGCCAGACCGAAAGCGGCGACGACGCCGAACAGCGGCAGGCTGGAGACCGTAACCAGAGTGCGCAGTCCAAAGCGACGTTCCGCTCCGGTCATGCGATCGGTTAAGATTCTCAGTTTGGTGAGCGGCATGAACCGTTTCCCTTCCATAAGCGAGCGGGGAGTCTACCACGAATGGCCCCGTGATTTCTTAATCCGAATAGCGGCTTCTACCGTACCGGACGACGTCGCACGGATGTTGTAACGGGCGTGCCGCGGACAAACTTGAGGCTGTCGACGAGAGGAAGCTGATGCTGGACGCCGTGCAGGAAATCAAGCGGGGGGCCGACGAGTTGCTCGTCGAGGCCGAACTGGTCGAGAAACTCCGGACGGGACGGCCGCTGCGCATCAAGGCGGGGTTCGACCCGACCGCCCCCGATCTGCATCTCGGACACACCGTGCTCCTGAACAAGCTGCGCCAGTTTCAACTGCTCGGTCATCACGTCATTTTTCTCATCGGCGACTTCACAGGCATGATCGGCGACCCGACGGGCAAGAATGCGACCCGCCCGCCGCTGACCCGCGAAGCCGTGGAGGAGAACGCGCGGACCTACCGGGAACAGGTGTTCAAGATTCTCGATCCCGCGCTGACCGAAGTGCGCTTCAACTCGGAATGGATGGAGCACATGGGGGCTGCGGGCATGATCCGCCTCGCCGCGACGCACACCGTCGCGCGCATGCTCGAACGGGACGATTTCCACAAGCGCTACGCCAGCCAGCAGCCGATCGCGATCCACGAGTTCCTGTATCCCCTGATTCAGGGGTACGACTCGGTCGAGCTGAAATCCGACGTCGAGCTCGGTGGCACCGACCAGAAATTCAACCTGCTGATGGGGCGTGAGCTGCAGAAGCACTATGGCCAGGCGCCGCAATGCATCCTTACCATGCCCCTGCTCGAGGGCCTCGATGGCGTCAACAAGATGTCGAAGTCGCTGGGCAATTACGTCGGCATCAACGAGCCGCCGCAGGAAATCTTCGGCAAGCTGATGTCGGTGTCCGACGAGCTGATGTGGCGCTATATCAGCCTGTTGTCGTTCGAGCCGCTCACCACGATCGATGCATGGAAGCGCGAGGTCGCCGCAGGCGGCAACCCCCGCGACGTCAAGGTCCGCTTCGCACAGGAGATCGTCGCGCGGTTTCATGACGCGGAGGCCGCGGCGCGGGCGCTCGCAGACTTCGAGGCGCGCTTCCAGCGGGGCGCGCTGCCCGAGGACATGCCCGAAATCCGCCTTCATGGGGCAGACGGCACGCTCACGATCCCTCAGCTTCTTAAACAGGCGGGTCTGGTCGCCAGCACGTCGGAAGCCATCCGCCAGATCGCCGGTGGTGGCGTGCGGCTGGATGGCGAACGCGTGATGGACAAGGGGATCGGTGTCCCGGTGGGCGCCACCGTGGTGGCGCAGGTCGGCAAGCGGAAGTTCGCCCGCGTTACGGTTATCTGAAATTAATTTGACGAAACGGTTGACGCCGCGGTTTTGCCCTGTAGAATGCGCACCTCTTCGAAGCGCCTCGCAAGGGCGAGCCGAAGCGAGCAGGCCGGATCGGCGATTGTCAGAGTTCGGGCAGGTTCGAATGTAGTACTTGACGCATTTTTGTTTCGTTGTAGAATGCGCAGCTCTCTTGCTGTGGTGGATGTTTTTGTTGTTGCAAGGGATTGATCTTTAACAATTTACAGCCGATAGGTGTGGGTGTTTTTGCGGCAGCCGCCTGATGTTTTTTGGGTGGTGGCTAGCATAGATGCTCACACTTGAATGAGTCGTCTTGATGACGGCTGAGTTTGAGTTGAGCGCAGTATTTGAAGTAATTTGCAGAGATTGAACTGAAGAGTTTGATCCTGGCTCAGATTGAACGCTGGCGGAATGCTTTACACATGCAAGTCGGACGGCAGCACGGGTGCTTGCACCTGGTGGCGAGTGGCGAACGGGTGAGTAATGCG
>DAOKZP010000017.1:0-34399 GCA_035325585.1 Thiobacillaceae bacterium
AAGTCGGCAGTTTCCTGCCAAAGGTCCGTTTACACAAAATTCAGGACACGTCCTCCGTTGGGAAGTCGGCAATTTGCCCGATCAGGCGGCGATTCGTCAGGCGCTTGTAGCTTAAGGCCCGGGCGGATTCAAGGCTCCGTGGGGTCGGTGACGAATCCGATTCTGACGAGTCCCGCGCGGGCGGCAGAGGACATCACCTGCGCGACGAGCTCGTAATGCGCGTGGCGGTCGGCGCGGATGTGCAGTTCGGGTTGCGGGTCGCGCTTCGCTTCCTCGGCGAAACGTGCGTCGAGTTCTGCGCGCGCAACCGCGGCACCGTTCCAATAAAGGCTGCCGTCCTCGCGGATTCCGAATTCGATGTGCTCGGGCCGTGTGATGTTGGGCGCGCTGCTTGCCTTCGGCAGATCGATCTTGATCGAATGCGTCAGCAAGGGCGTGGTGATGATGAAGATCACGAGCAGGACCAGCATCACGTCGACCAGCGGAACGACGTTGATGTCGGACACCGGCCCTTGTTGCCGGCTGCGGGGATCGAAACTGCCCATGGCCATGACGTCACGCCTCCGCGACGGCGCGCGGTTCGAGTCTCAGGGACGGGCGCGGCACGCGCTCCTCGTCGACGGCTTTGCCGGTCTTCTCGCCGACGGTGAGGAGCGTGTAGAGGTCGTGGGCGAAGCCGTCCAGCCGTGCCAGCCAGACGCGATTGCGCCGGTTGAAGGCGTTGTAGGCGAGCACCGCGGGGATCGCCACCGCAAGACCGACGGCCGTCATGATGAGCGCTTCGCCGACCGGACCGGAAACCTTGTCCAAGGTCCCCTGGCCGGCGAGACCGATGTTGACCAGCGCGTGGTAGATGCCCCAGACCGTACCGAACAGTCCGATGTAGGGCGCGGCGGAGCCTGCCGAGGCCATGATGGTGAGCCCATGCTCGACGCGCATCGCCTCCTGGTCGATGCCGTTGCGCAAGAGGCGCGTGAGGTACTCGCCCAGGCCGCCGGCCGCTGCGAGCTTCTGCAGACCTTGCTTGTGCTCGTCGCGGGCGGCGTCGAGGGCGTCGAGGGCGTCGTGCGCCAGCTGCGCGAACGCGTTGTCCACGGCCTGCTCACGCAGCGAGCCCGACAGCTCCTGCAGCGAATCGGCGGCCCAGAACCGCTTGAGGAAAGCGTCGGCGCGGCGTCCCGCCAGATAGTTTGCGAGCGTCTTGGTGACGATCAGATACCAGCTCGCCACCGAGAGCGCGAACAGGAGCAGCAGGACGACGCGCCCGACGGCATCCGTCTGCGCAAGAAAGTGGGCGAAACCCAGACTGTTTTCCATGATCAACGTCCTTCGAGGGTGAATTTGAACGGCTGCGTCGCGACTGCGCCGACGGCACGGCCCTGGCGCTGGGCGGGTTCGCAGCGCCAGGTACGGACCGCCGCGAGCGCGGCGGCGTCGAGCCGGCTCGACCCGCTGCTCGTCTGCACCTGAGCCGTACGCACGCGGCCCGTCTCATCGAGTTCGACCCGCAGCACGACCGTGCCCGTCTCCCCGAGGCGGCGCGAAACCGGTGGATAGACCGGCGGCGTGCGCTCGGGGCAGGCCACGGCAAGCTCCGTTCCCAGCGTGACCGGCCCCATGGGGAGTGCAGGCGGCGGTGCCGGTGGAGCGGGTGGCGCTGGCGGCTCCGGCGGACCCGGATCGGGCTCGGATGGCTCGGGATCGGGTATCGGCTCGACCGCCTCGGTCGGCAACACGATCGGGGCGTTCGCCGCGAGATGGCGGTGCGGCTCCGGCGGCACGGGCCGTTCGCGCGGCTTCGGCTTGGGCTTGGGCGGCGGTTCGACGACGCTCCGCTTCGGCGCCTCGGGCGTGACGAAATTGACGAACAGCGTCGTCATCCCGGCCGGCGGCGTCATCACCCGCGTGCTCCACAAGGTGTAGAGGACGAGGCCGTGCAGCGCGATGACGGTCAGCAGGCCAGCGGCGCGGTCCCATCGGAACCCGCGCACCAGCCCGGTCATGCGGGCCGGGCCGCTCGTATGGCGCGTGCCGGAGGCGCGTCGTCCAGAGCAGGGAATGCGTCGCGGCGGTGAGCCGATGGCCCCGCCGGCAATGAAGCGAAAATCACGTGGCCCATGCGGCCGTCATCTCTAATATCTCGTGACGGCTTAGCTTACCCCGGGATCCGCCGCCCGCGATGCGTCAAATTGACGCATCGCGGGTATTGGCGGCTCATCCGGTCGCCAGGTTTCCGTCCTGGGCGCCCGCCATGTTGCGTCCGAGCAAGCTGGTCGCCGCGTGACAGGAAAGCGGCGCACTGAAGAAGTAGCCCTGCATCTCGTGGCATTCCATCTGCCGCAGGCGGGTCCGCTGGGCGTCCGTTTCCACGCCTTCGGCGATCACGGTCAGGTTCATGCTGCGCCCCATCGCGATCATCGCGTTGACGATGGACAGGTTTTCCTCGCGCTCGAGTTCCTGCACGAAGGACTGGTCGATCTTGAGCGAATGGATGGGGAAGCGCGACAGATACTTGAACGAACTGTAGCCGGTGCCGAAATCGTCGATGGCAAGACGGATGCCCGCGGCGGAAAGCCGCCCGAGCTTGACCGCATTGGCCTCGAAGTCGCGCATGAGGAGGCTCTCGGTGATTTCGAGCTCGAGCTGCGGCCCATCGAGCGCGTTCACCTGCAGCGCCCGCATCACGCTCTCGACGAAATCGGGACTCTCGAGCTGGCGGGCGGAGATGTTGACCGAGAGGCGCACTTCCGGCAGCCCGGCCTTGCGCCACTCCGCGAGCTGGACGCCGGCCTCCCGCATGACCCAGTCGCCAATCGGCACGATCACGCCCGACTCCTCGGCCACGGGGATGAAGTCCGACGGCGTAAGCAAGCCGCGCTGTGGATGCCACCAGCGCAACAGGGCCTCGAAGCCGCGGACCACACCGCTCACGGCATCGACCTGCGGCTGATAGAACAGCACGAACTCGTTTCGCGCAAGCGCGCGGCGCAGATCGGATTCGAGTTGCATGCGCTCGGAATAGGGCGCCTGCATCCCTGGCTCCCAGAATTGGACCCGGCTGCGGCCCTGCGCCTTGGCCTGGTACATGGCGATCTCGGCCTGGCGGATCAGGCCGTCGATCAGTTCGCCGTCGTCCGGCGCAAAGCAGGCGCCGATGCTCACCGAGATGTAGATCTCGTGCCCCTTCACGTAAGTGGGCTTGGAGAGCACCTGGATGATCTTGCGGCAGATGTGCTCGACGTCGCCGCGCGACATCAGCGCCGGCAGCAGCACGGCGAATTCGTCGCCCCCGAGCCGCGACAGCGTGTCGCCCTCGCGCAGGCACTGGCGCAGGCGCGTACCGACGGTGAGCAGCAGTTCGTCACCGATCGTATGACCGAGCGAGTCGTTGATGACCTTGAAGTGATCGAGGTCGAGACTCAGTACGGCCATCGGCTGCTGGCTGCGCTTGGCCTGGGCCAGCATGAGGCCGAGATGGTCGCGAAAAAGCGCGCGGTTGGGCAGCCCGGTCAGCAGATCGTGATACGCCTGAAAATGCACGGTCTCCTCGGCCTGCTTGCGCTCCGTCACGTCCTTGGCGACGCCGTAGCTGCCGATGAAGCGCCGCTCGAAGACGCCCGCCTCCTCGTCGTACATGCCGGTGGCGGTCAGTTCGACCGCCTTGCAGCGGCCGTTCATCAGGCGCGGGCGCCGCATGCCGGGATTGCACTTGAGCCGGATCTCGATGTTGCGCGCGCTGCGGTCGCCGGCGCGGCGTTCGTTGAACACGTTCTCGGCGCGCCCGACGTCGTCGTCGTGGATGATCAGGCTGTAATGCTGGCCGAGCAGATCCTCGCGGCGGTAACCCAGCAGGCTCTCGACGCGGTCGTTGACGAAGGTGAAGCGCCCCTGCTCGTCGAGCGTGTAGATGAAGTCCGGCGAGCTGTTGACGAGAAAGCGATGCCACTTCTCCGACTGCTGCAGGCGCTGCAGGATGGCGTTGTTTTCCTTTTCCAGCCGCCGCCGCGCGAGCGTGTTGTCGATGCGGCGCAGCAGTTCCTCGGGCTCGTAGGGTTTGCGCACGAAATCCGCCGCACCACCACGCAGGGCGCGGATCGCGGCGTCGATCGTGCTGTCGCCCGACACCACGATGACCGGCGTATCGGCACTGCGCTCGGTCACGAAGCGCAGCACTTCGCTGCCGTTCAGGTCGGGCATCCCCAGGTCCAGCAGGATCGCGTCGAACTGCTGCTTGCCGATCGCGATCAGCGCCTCGCACCCGCCGTTGGCGATGACGACGTCGTGATCGCGCGCCGCGAGGAGGCGTTTCAGTCCCTCGAGGATCAGCGGCTCATCGTCGACCACCAGGATCCGGGATCGCGTCGGAAAACCGCTGACGGTGGCATTGTCGGACGAGCCCTGGATGAGTTTGTTGAGCATTGGTCCTCCCTTGGCCGGGTTACATCGACCCGTAGCGTCTCGTCGTGAGTGGAGCCTGGCCGTTCTGCACGCCGGGCAGCCGGATCAGGAATCGCGTTCCTTGCGGTGAGCTGGCGCAACTCAGACGGCCATGCATCCGTTCCACCAGATTGCGGCTGATACTGAGGCCGAGTCCCGCATGCTCGCCGCCTTTTTCGCTGACGACCGGCTCGAACAGCCGGGAGGCAACGGCGTCGGGCAAGCCCGGACCGGTATCGGCGACTTCGATCTCGACCTGGGGCTGACCGTCCGCCTCGCACAGACGGGTCGTGAACTTGACGTGGCCACCCGCATCCATCGCCTCGACCGCGTTCTTCGCAAGATTGAACAACACCTGCTTCAGAAGATCTTTCTCCAGCGGCAGCGGCGGAACGTCCGGATTGAGGTCGATTTGCACGTTGATCTGGTTCGGCACGAACAGCGTGCCAAGCGCCATCCGCACCAACTCGGAGATCACGCCGTTGACCGACACCATCTCGAGCGCCGCCGATGGCGAGGCGACCTCTTCGCTCTGGGCGATGCCGCGAACGATCCGTGCGACCCGCTCGATCTCGTCACCGATGATCCCGAGGTCGCGCCGGACCGAGGAATCCGAGCCCAGGCGCTCGGAGAGCAGGTTCACGTAGTTGCGCATGATGGTCAGCGGATTCGCAACTTCGTGAACGGCACGCCTCACCCGGTCGCGCGGTATGCCGTCCACCCGTTCCTGCCGCCCCCCGGCGGCGGCATCGGCACGATCGGCAGACAGGGATACCGGCACCGGGGATGGCGCAACGGCACGCGGCATCAAGGCTTCCGCGCATTCCGCCAGCATGAAGCGCCACAGCACCGTGGCGCCAAGCCCGGGGAGCGCATCTCCGGCAACCAGCACCCCGGTCCGGCCATCGTGCAGCAGCAGCGGCTGACATACGAAGCCGGCTACGCCGAGGAGCCGGGCGACCTGCACGTCCACCAGCGCCGTCTCGTCGGCCGCCGCCGATATCTGCTGCGGTGCGCGGCGCACGAGCGCGCGCGCCACTGCCGCCAGCCCATCGTCGGGCGGAATTGCGAGCGCGGCGAGGCCCGGCGGCGCCGGGATGAGGCCCGTGACCCGCAGGTGGCCGTCCGTCGCGGGTGCGAACAGGGCCGCGCGCGTAACGCCGAACAGTGCATGCAATGCCTCCTGCAGAAGGACATAGGCCTGCTCGACCGTCGCGGCCTGACGGAAGTGGCTGTGCAGGGCAGACTGCGCGGCTTGGCCGGCGTACAGGCGCGCAAGCCGATCGAATCCCGTATCCGCCGCCGGTGCGGCGGCCTCTGCGAGTCCGAAGCGCCGCGCCTCTTGCAGCGCCTGGGATCGGCTCTCCGCGAGCAGCGACGCAGCTTCGCCTGCACCCATATTCAATGCGGCGAACGCGGCACGCACATCGACGCTGCCGATGGCGTCGGCGCGGGTGACGAGTTGATATGCCAGTTGGACGACACGGGTCAGCGGATGGGCGGCGCGGCTGCGTGCCAGCGGCTCCGCATGGTACCGCACGGCGTCTGCGAGCCAGCCGCCTGCGTCGAGCCCCTCGAGCCAATCTGCCGGATGGGCCGGCCGGTCCAGATTGGCGGCGAGATAGTCGCCAAGGTTGTGACTCAAGCCTGCGAGCCATGCATCGTCCGCATCGGCGATTCCGGTGCGCATCGCCAGGGCCTGTGCGAGGCTTGCCACGGCGACCGACTGCCGCCAACGCGTCGCGTAGGCCGCATGCGCCGCACCGGCCGCCACCGGCGCGGCGAGCAGCACGGCACGCGCCAAGTCCTGATGGGCCAGGCTGAAGTCGGCGGGGAGGGATCGCAGACGCAACGCGAGCACGGGATCGAAACGCACGCAATCGACGAATTCCGCGTGCGCGATGTCGCCGCGCATCAGTTGCTCAAGCGCTTCCGCCACCACCCCCGGAGCACACAGGCTCGCCGTTAGCTCCGTTTTCTTTAGTAAATTATTCGGAAGTTCTCGCATCCTGTTGCCATTTATAACGATTTTTGCTAAATGGTCAATCATGGCCGAAGCGAAATCCGGCCGCGCTTCTGGACTGTTGCCTTCAAGTTTGGGTCAGCGTAACCGTATTGTGCTCATCGTGTTAAATTTCCAGCGCTGGACAATGGAGCGGACTTACATGAAAGCCACACTCGCTGGACTGCTGTTGTTGTTCACCCACCTGAACGCCGCCGCGATCGACGGACACGCGCCGACGCCGTGGAACGAGCGGGTCACCGGCGAACCGGCTCCCATAGTCGCGCCGTTCAGTGGCGCGATGCTGCCCGAACTCAGCGCGCAGTCCGTACTGGTACTCGACCAGGAGACGGGGCAGCCGCTGCTTGCGAAGAACGCGTCCACGCAGACGCCGATCGCCTCGATCACCAAGCTGATGACCGCCATGCTCGTGCTCGACGCCGCGCTGCCGCTCGACGAGAAGATCACGATCACGGCGGACGACCGCGACACCATCAAGGGCACCGGCTCGCGGCTGGCCATCGGTTCCAGCTATACCCGCGCCCAATTGCTCCATCTGGCGTTGATCGCCTCCGACAATCGCGCGGCGCACGCGCTCGGGCGTACCTATCCCGGCGGTTTGGAGCGTTTCGTCACGACCATGAACCGCACCGCCCGGGTGCTCGGCATGCGGGACACCGTTTATGTCGAGCCTACGGGCCTGTCCAGCGGAAACCGCTCGACCGCGTTCGATCTTGCCCGGCTCGCCGACCACGTCTATGCGAACTATCCGGAAATTCGCCATATCTCTGCAACGGGACACTATACGCTCGGTACGCAGCGCGTGGTCGTAAAGAAGAAGAAGCAGAAAGCCAAGGTCTACTACCGTCCCGTGGCATTCAACAACACCAATCGCCTGACCCGCATGGACGACTGGAGCATCGGCCTGTCGAAGACCGGCTTCATCAACGAGGCCGGGCATTGTCTGGTGATGCAGGCCGAGGTCGCCGACCGCGACGTCATCATCGTCCTGCTCGACGCGACCGGTTCCAATCGTCGCGCCGGAGACGCCGCACGCATCAAGCAATGGCTTGAGTCCGGCGAGGCGCATGTGACGCCCGCCACCTACCGGCCCGCTTCCCGCACCTGATCGTCGCACGCACGCGTCTGCGTGCGGCACGGCCGAGGCGCTATGATGAGCGCCCCGACCGCCTGTCGCCTGTCTCATGTCTCCCGAACTCGCGCAGCAACTGCTGCTGAAGACGCTGTTGCCGCTTGCCTTGCTGATCGCGGCGGGCGGCATCTGGCCGCGCTGGCAGACGGGCGTTTCCAGTACGTCGCTGCGCGGGGAGATCAACCGGCTGGTGCTCAATTTCTTCGCGCCGGTACTCTTCTTCTCCGCAGGCGCGACCGCCACCGTCGACCTCGCCATCCTGCAGCTGCCGCTGATGCTCGGCGCCGCCACACTGCTCGGCCTCGGCGCCGCCGCGCTGGTGCTGCTCGCTACACCGCTCGGCCGCGGGCTCTCGCGGCCGCAATGCGGCGCGGCCATACTCGCATCGGGGTTCGGCAACGTGCTTTTCTTCGGCTACCCGTTTCTCACCACCGTGTTCGGCGCGGCGGGCGCGCGCTATCCCTTCTTCGCGGACATGCTCGCAACCACGCCGCTGGTATGGTCGCTCGGCGTGTGGATCGCCTACCGTTATGGCAGCCACACCGAACATGCGTCCTTCCTGCGCATGTGGCTGACGCTGCCGCCGGTCTGGGGGTTCGCCCTCGGCATCGCCGTCAACCTCTCCGGCGCCGATCTCACTCCGCTGGTCGAAGCCGCACATTGGGCCGGCAGCCCGACCATTCCGCTCATGCTGTTCGTGCTGGGCCTCACCATTCCGTGGGGCGCCCTCCGCCCCCAAAGATCGGTGATGGTCGCGCTTGCGATCAAGCTCGCGCTGATGCCGCTGTTCGCGCTCGGCCTCGCATTCGTCTCGCCTGCCGGTCTCACGGAACCGGCCCAGGCGGCAGTGCTGGAAGCGGCGATGCCGACCATGGTGATGGTCATCGCGCTCGCCGATCGATTCGGCCTCGACACCCGCCTGGCGGGCCTCATCATGGGCTGGTCAACCCTGAGCGGATTGGTTACGCTGCCATTCTGGCTATGGTTGTTAAGGGAGCTCGCATCATGAAGATCGGATTCATCGGTAGCGGGATCATGGGCCGCCCCATGGCGGAGAACCTGCTTCGCGCCGGCCATCAGTTGACCGTGTACGGTCGCCGCTTCGACCGGCTCGAACCCATGCTGGTGATGGGCGCGCTCGGCAAGGGGACGCCGGCAGAAGTCGCCGCCGAAACCGACGTCACCTTCACCGTCGTTTCCGACACCACCGACGTCGAACAGATCATCCTCGGCGATCGCGGCCTCGTACAGGGCGCGCGCCCGGGCCACATCATCGTCGACATGAGCACCGTGGCGCCGTCCGCCACGCGTCGCATCGCCGCCGCCCTCGCCGAGCGCGGCGTGCACATGCTCGATGCGCCCGTATCCGGCGGCGAGACCGGCGCCCGCGAGGGCTCGCTTTCGATCATGGTCGGCGGGGAGGCGCCGATCTTCGAGAAGGTGCGCCCGCTGTTCGAACTGCTCGGCAGGAGCGTCGTCCATGTCGGTGGCCACGGCGCCGGCCAGGTCGTCAAATGCTGCAACCAGATCGTCGTGGGGCTCACCTTCGAGGGCGTCGCCGAGGCGATCCTGCTCGCGCGGCGCAACGGCGTCGATCCGTTCAAGATGCGCGAGGCGCTGATGGGAGGATTCGCCGGCAGCCGCATCCTGGAGGTTCACGGCCAGCGCATGCTCGACTCCAACTACAAGCCGGGATTCAAGGTGAAACTCCACCACAAGGACATGGCGATCGTCATGGACAACGCGCAGGAGACCGCAACGGCTCTCCCCGGTGCTGCCCTCGTCGCGCAGCAGATGAACGCCCTGATGGGCGCAGGTGACAGCGAACTCGATTCATCCGCGATCATGCGCGCCCTGGAGCGGCTGACCGGCGACACGAAGTGATGCATGTGGCGACGCCCCTCGGCGCTCGCCCGCGGCACGAACCAGGGTGTGCACGCTGCGCGCGGACGCGGGGCACGCGCCCGATCACCGGCCCACGGTAGCTATGCAGCCTGCCCGCACGCCGTCGCGACGACCCGCTACGCGCCCGTGGATCGACGCCGCCGGTGGTCCGCGCCGTTCACGTCTGGCGCCGCAAGGCCTCGATGTCGTTGAGCGTGATCATGTCGTCATGGACGTCGATCAACTGCTGGGAGCGCAGCCTCGCCAGCACCCTCGACAGGGTTTCCGGCTGGATGCCGAGGCGGGATGCGATCACGTGCTTGGGCACGACCAGCCGGATGCTGGCCGGCGCGCCATCCTCGGGCAACTGATCCAGCAGGTAGCCGATCACCCGCTGGGCGCAACTGTGCAGCGTCAGCTTGTCGATCTCGTTGATCAGGCCGTGCATGCGCTGGCTCATCTTGCACAGCAGCCGCAGGCTGAGGTCGGCGTTGGCACGCACCAGGCCGACGAAATGCTTGCTGTCGAGCGCGAACAGCCGGGTCGCCTCGAGGGCGCGCGCATTGATCGGGTAGCTTCCCGACATGAACATCGCCGCCTCCGCGAAGAAATGTCCCGGCCGCACCAGGTCCATCACCTTTTCTTCGCCACTCGGCGCCACGCGGCACAGCTTGATGATCCCCGACAGAACGAAGAAGAATTGGCCGCACGGGTCGCCCTGGTCGAACAGGCGCTCAGCCGGCGCCAGCGTCCGGATTCGGGCATGCGCCAGCACTTCGTCGAATTCGGGCTCCGACAGCGCTGCCAGCAAATAGCCGCCCTTGAGATATTGAATGTCCGCAGGGTCCAGAGTCATGGCGACCAGTATAAGGCCAACCGGCTTGATCCAAGTCAAGGCGCATCGCCCGTCGGGTGCGGAACATCGGGTATGGTTCGACAGGCGGCCTTCTGTGCGCCTCCTTTCCGCCGCGCGCGGCCCAACCCCATGATCTTTGGCCATCGTTTCCCGGGGCGACTGCGGCTCCCGAAGCCGGTACGCTCATTCTTCTCTGCGGCCGTAGCCGCGACCGATCAGGTGGCCCCGATGCGCCCGCGGCGAGGTTTGCGGGGGCTGCTTCCATGGCTCGCGCTACTGCTTGGCGCCATGCCAGCCTTCGGCGCGGACATGGCCGCCGCCCATCCCCAGATTCGCGACTTGTTTCCCGCCGCGGACCGTTTCGAGGCGTCGGAGGGCACACCACCCGCCAGCGCGGTTTATGCCGGCGCGGAACTCCTGGGGTACGTTTTCTTCACCGACGACATGGTCCGCATCCCGGCGTATTCGGGGCACCCGGTCAACCTTCTCGTGGGAATCGACATACAGGGACGCATCGCCGGCGCACGCATCGCGCATCACGAAGAGCCGATCCTCGCGGCAGGCATAAGCGAAGAACAGCTCGCGCAATTCGTCGACCAGTACCGGGGCAAACCGGCGAACGGCCGCATTCTCGTCGGGGCGAAGCGCGAGGGTTACGCCACGGTGGACGCGATCACCGGCGCCACGATCTCGATCATGGTCATCAACGCGACCATCACGCGTTCCGCCCGTCTGGTCGCCGAATCGCGAGGCATCGGCGCGCCCCCGGTATCGCCATCACCCACTGTACCGGCTGCACCGCCACCGGCGGCGGTTCCGCCGGCCCAAGCCGTGGCAACCGCGCCAACCGCCGCGCCCAGCCGGAGCGCATCAAACGGCAACGAGGCGCCACCAGCGGCGCGGACGCCGGAAACGCCTGCACCGGCGCTCCGGATCGGCGGCGATGCGCCCGATGCGGCCGCCCGAAAGTCGACGGTCACTGCACCGGTAGCCTCCATACCGATCGCTCCCACGCCGACTGCGGCCGCGCCGATTGCCGCCGTTGACGAGGCGCCGATCTGGCGTGAGCTCTGGCGGCAGCGCAAGGTGGAGATCGCGCTGCTCGTCGCCGGCCTCGCATTTCTCACCTGGATCCTGCTGTTCCAGGACTATCTGGCCCGGCGGCCTTCGCTTCTGCGCCGGGTACGCATCGGTTTCCTGATGTATACGCTGTTCTTCATCGGCTGGTACGGGCTCGCGCAGCTTTCGATCGTCAACGTGCTCACATTCGTGCAGGCGGTTACCCGCGAGTTCAGCTGGGAGACCTTTCTCATCGATCCCATGCTGTTCATCCTTTGGTCCTTCGTCGCCATTGCACTTCTGCTGTGGGGGCGCGGCGTCTACTGCGGATGGCTCTGCCCGTTCGGCGCGCTGCAGGAGCTGGCCCACCAGCTCGCGCAGAAGTTCAGGCTGCCGTCGTTCGACATCCCGCATGTGGTGCACGAACGCATGCTCGCGCTCAAGTTCGTGATCCTGCTGGTGTTGTTTGGCCTATCGTTGCAGTCGATGGAAGCGGCGGTTCGGGCGGCCGAGATCGAACCCTTCAAGACCGCGATCATCCTGCACTTCCAGCGCGAATGGGGTTTCGTCGCCTTCGCCCTGGGTGTGCTCATGCTCTCCGTCCTGAACCGCAAGTTCTACTGCAAGTACATTTGCCCGCTGGGCGCGGCGCTCGTCATTCCCGGCCGCTTCCATTCCTTCGAATGGCTGCGCCGCCGCAAGGAATGCGGCAAGCCCTGCCAGGTGTGCGCGGTCGAGTGCGAAGTCCAGGCGATCCGCCCGACGGGCGAAATCAACGTCAACGAGTGCCATCAATGCCTAGACTGCCAGGTGACCTACTATAACGATCGTAAGTGCCCGCCGCTGGTGGAAAAGCGCAAGCGCCGCGAACGCAGCGGCCGGGCACGTACTTCGGCGGCGGGCAGGGAAGGGACGTCCGGCGCCACGCGCCTCCGTGAGATTCCAGTCACGGTGGCGCACGATGCGGAAGGATCGTGGGAGGGCGAATCCGACAACCCCTGCAGGGGGTGCCGCGTTCTCGATTGACCTAAGTCAATGCGTACGCGGTGAGTGACGCCTAACCTCAAGCACACGATACGCGGGACCTCTTCTACTTCCACTTTCACTTTCAGATTCAGAAAAGGACGAAAATGAATACCAAGCTGAGCATTCTGACTGCCAGCATTCTCATGATGGGCATGGCGCAGATCGCCATCGCCAAGGATGTGCCCGCCTCGGGACACCCGGGCACCAGCGACCCGGTATTGCGCTACAAGGGCGCACCCGTGCCGATCGCACCGGAGGACGTACAGGACGTGGTGACGCCGAAGGCGCCGGCGCTCACGGAAGCCGAGTTCACCCGCGCCAAGCAGATCTACTTCGAACGCTGCGCCGGTTGCCACGGCGTACTGCGCAAGGGCGCGACCGGCAAGCCGCTCACGCCCGACGTCACCCTGCCGCGCGGAAGCGAATACCTCAAGGTGTTCATCAACTTCGGATCGCCCGCCGGCATGCCGAACTGGGGCACCTCGGGCGTGCTGAGCGAGCAGGACGTGGACATCATGGCGCGCTTCCTCCAGCATGAACCGCCGACGCCGCCGGAATACGGTCTTGCGGACATGAAGGCGACCTGGAAGCTGAAGGTGCCGCCCGAGAAGCGTCCCACGAAAAAAATGAACAAGCTCGATCTGGACAACCTCTTCTCGGTCACCCTGCGTGACGACGGCAAGATCGCGCTGATCGACGGGGCGAGCAAGAAGATCGTGAGCACCATCGAAACCGGCTACGCCGTGCACATCTCGCGCCTGTCCGCCTCGGGCCGCTATCTCTACGTCATCGGCCGCGACGCGAAGATCGACCTGGTCGACCTCTGGATGGAAGAGCCCGCCGTCGTCGCGGAGATCAAGGTCGGAATGGAGGCGCGTTCCGTCGAAACCTCCAAGTACAAGGGGTTCGAGGACAAGTACGCCGTCGCCGGCACCTACTGGCCGCCCCAGTTCGTCATCATGGACGGCGACACCCTGGAGCCCCGCAAGATCGTCGGCACCCGCGGCATGACCGTGGACACCCAGGAATACCACCCCGAGCCGCGCGTGGCGGCGATCGTCTCCTCGCATGAGCATCCCGAGTTCATCGTCAACGTGAAAGAGACCGGCAAGGTCCTGATGGCGAACTACGAGGACATCGACAACATGCGGATCACGGAGGTCGGGGCGGCGCGCTTCCTGCACGACGGCGGCTGGGACTCGACCCACCGCTACTTCATGTCGGCGGCCAACGCATCCAACAAGATCGCGGTCATCGACTCCAAGGACCAGAAGCTCACCGCACTGGTCGAAGTCGGCAAGATCCCGCATCCCGGCCGCGGCGCGAACTTCATCGATCCGAAGTTCGGCCCCGTGTGGGCCACCGGCCACCTCGGCGACGAAACGATCGCGGTCATCGGTACCGATCCCAAGAACCACAAGGCCAACGCCTGGAAAGTGGTGCGCACGCTCAAGGGCCTCGGCGGCGGGTCGCTTTTCCTGAAGACGCATCCGAAGTCGAGAAACCTGTGGGTCGACACCACGCTCAACCCGGACGCGGCAATCAGCCAGTCGGTGGCGATATACGACATCGGCAATCTCGACAAGGCGCCGCAGGTGGTCAACATCGCCGAGCTCGCGGACCTGGGCGATGGACCGAAGCGTGTCGTGCAGCCCGAGTACAACAAGGCGGGTGACGAGGTGTGGTTCTCGGTCTGGAACGGTTCGAACCAGCAGTCGGCCATCGTCGTCATGGACGACAAGACGCGCAAGCTCAAGGCCGTGATCAAGGACAAGCGCCTGATCACGCCGACCGGCAAGTTCAACGTCTACAACACGCAGCACGACGTCTACTGAGCCCTGGGGGCGGGCGGTCTGGCCACCCGCCCCAGCATCGAAAAGGACTTGCAAGGACCCATGCGACATTCGACCACAGCGGGATTGATGATGGCCATGAGCTTCGGCGGCGCACTCGCCGCCTCGCCCCAGATCAGCCCGGATCGGCAGAACGAACTCGTTCACCTCGTGCGCCAGGATTGTGGATCCTGCCACGGCCTGCAGCTGCGCGGCGGCCTCGGCCCCGCGCTCACGCCCGAGATGCTGAGAGACAAGCCGGTCGAATCGCTCGTCAGCACCATCCTCCACGGCCGGCCCGGGACGCCGATGCCGCCGTGGAACACTTTTCTTTCCGAATCCGAGGCGACCTGGATCGTGCACGGCCTGCAGGAGGGCTTCCCCGATGCGCGCTAGGATCGCCGTATTGCTTCTGCTCGCCTCCGGCGCACTGGCCGGCTGCGCAAACACGGATCTGCGCGGCACGGGCGACCTCGGCGTCGTCATCGAACGCGCCACCGGCAGCGTGCAGATCCTCGACACCAGCCACCGCACCAGCCTGGCGAAGATCAGCGGCCTGGGCGATCTCTCGCACGCCTCGGTCAGCTACTCGCGCGATGCGCGCTACGCCTACGTCTTCGGCCGCGACGGCGGGCTGACCAAGGTCGACCTCTTGACGCGGCGCATCGTGCGCCGCGTGATCCAGGGGGGCAACAGCATCGGCGGCGCGGTCTCGCCGGACGGCAAACTGGTCGCCGTCGCCAACTACGAGCCCGGCGGCGTGAAGGTGTTCGACGCGAACGACCTGTCGCTGGTCGCCGACATCCCCGCCGTCGGCGCCGACGGCACGCGCTCCAAGGTCGTCGGACTGGTTGACGCACCGGGGCACCGCTTCGTATTCAGCCTCTTCGAGGCCGGCGAGATCTGGGTCGCGGAGATGCGCGACCCGAAACAGCCGGCGCTGCGCAAGTTCACCGGCATCGGCAAGGAGCCGTACGACGGCATGATCACTTCCGACGGCCGCTACTACGCAGCCGGACTCTTCGGCGAGGACGGGGTCGCCCTGCTCGACCTGTGGAACCTCGACGCCGGCGTGCGGCGCACGCTCGTCGAGTTCGGTCGCCACGGCGAGAAGCTCCCCGTCTACAAGATGCCCCACCTCGAAGGCTGGGCGACGACCGGCGGCCAGGTGGTGCTGCCCGCCGTCGGCAAGCACGAAGTCATCGTCGCCGATCAGAACGACTGGAAGGAGATCGCCCGCATCCCGGTCGCCGGCCAGCCGGTGTTCGCCATCGCGAGCCCCGACGGGCGCCGGGTGTGGATCAACTTCGCCTTTCCCCAAAACGACACGGTGCAGGTGCTCGATCTGCACTCGCGCCACATCGTGCAGACCCTCAAGCCCGGCAAAGGCGTGCTGCACATGGAATTCTCCCCGCGCGGCGAGCAGGTATGGCTTTCGCTGCGCGACGAGAATCGCGTCGATATCTACGATCCGGAATCGTTCGCCCGCATCGGTTCGCTGGCCGTCGAAAGCCCAAGCGGGATCTTCTTCACCGTACGTGCCCACAGGACCGGACTATGAGCGATCTCGCACTCAATCTCCTCAACGACTTTCAGCGCGGGTTTCCGCTGGTCTCCAGGCCCTTCGACGTCATCGCGCGGCGCCTGGGAATCGAACTGGCCGACCTGCTGGAAATGCTGCGCCGGCTGGCGCGCGAGGGTGTGATCAGCCGCGTGGGACCCGTCTTCCGGCCCAACCGGCTCGGCGTGAGCACGCTCGCCGCCATCGCCGTGCCGGACGGCCGGCTCGACGAGGTCGCCCGCCTCGTCAGCGCACGCGCGGAAGTCAACCACAACTACGAGCGCGAACACCGCTTCAACCTCTGGTTCGTCGCCGCAGCCGCGGACGCCGATGCGCTCGAAGGCGTACTGCAGGACATCGAACGTACCGCCGGCCTGCCGGTGATGCGGTTGCCTATGGTGCGCGACTACCACATCGATCTCGGCTTCGACCTGCGGCATACGGTCGGCCAGTCCGGCCGGCATGCGCAGCGCGCGACGCCGCTCCGTCCGCTCGAACTGGATGCGCTCGACTACGCACTGGTCGAGGCGATCCAGGAAGGACTTCCGCTCGTCCCGCGCCCCTACGCGGAAATCGCCGCCTTCATCGGCGCCTCGGAGGCGGAAGTGATCGCACGGCTGGACCGGCTGCTCGATCACGGCGTCATCAAGCGCCTGGGCATCGTCGTGCGCCACCATGAACTCGGCTTCCGCGCCAACGCGATGGTCGTATGGAACGTCCCCGACGAGCACATCGACGAATGCGGCCGCTGCATCGGCGCTTCGGGGCTGGTCAACCTTTGCTACCAACGCCCGCGCCGGCTGCCGGATTGGCCTTACAACCTCTTCTGCATGATCCACGGCAAGGATCGCGATGCCGTGCTGGCGCACCTGGAGAACCTGCGTGACCAGTGCGGGCTCGCCGACTTCCCGTACGAGGTTCTCTTCAGCCGGCAGCGTTTCAAGCAGACCGGGGCGCGCTACGTCGCGGCCCCGGCGCGAGCCGAGGTCGGCTGATGGACGAACTCGATCGCACGCTCATCAACACCCTGCAGGGCGGATTCCCCGTCTGCGAGCGCCCGTACGCCGAAGTCGCGGGACGCGTCGGGAGCGACGAGGCGACCGTGATCGAGCGCATCGATGGCCTGCTCTCGCGCGGCCTCCTTTCGCGCTTCGGCCCCATGTACCACGCCGGCCAGATGGGCGGGGCGCTGAGCCTGGCCGCGATGGAGATTCCCGCGGAAGATTTCGATCGTGTCGCCGAGATCGTCAACCGGCAACCCGAGGTGGCGCACAACTACGCGCGCGAGCATCGCCTCAGCATGTGGTTCGTGCTGGCGACCGAAGCGCACGAGACGCAGGCGGACGTCATCGCACGCATCGAGCGCGAGAGCGGCTACCGCGTCTACGACATGCCCAAGATTCGGGAATATTTCGTGGAGCTCAAGCTACAGGTATGAACGCGCCCGAGGATTTCTCACTGCAAGACGGCAACCCGCTCGACGAGATCGATCGCGGGATCATTCGCGCGACGCAGGCCGGGCTGCCGCTCGCGCCACGCCCCTACCACGTGGTCGCGGAGCAAGTCGGCGTGTCCGCAGACGAGGTGATGCAGCGCATGCGGCGCATGCTCGCACTCGGCGTCATCCGCCGCATCGGCGCCGTGCCGAACCACTATGCGCTGGGCTATCGCGCGAACGGCATGACCGTGTGGGACGTCGCCGACGACCGCATCGACGAACTCGGCGAGCGCGTCGGCAAACTCGATTTCGTGACCCACTGCTACCAGCGCCCGCGCCACCTTCCCAGCTGGCCGTACAACCTCTTCGCCATGGTGCATGGCAAGGCGCGAGAAGAAGTGGAGGCGAAGGCCCGCATCATCGCCACGCTGCTGGGCGAGGCAAGCCGCGGCAACGACATCCTGTACAGTTCGCGGATACTCAAGAAGACCGGACTGCGCATCGGCGCATAGGAGGCCAACCATGTTCCGCATCTCCCAGTACATGCAGGAACTCGCCCACCCGACCCCGCTCGGGCCGAAGCGAAATCCGCCGGGCCCGGTGGTGATCTGGAACCTCGTACGGCGCTGCAATCTCACCTGCAAGCACTGCTACTCGATTTCCGCCGACAAGGACTTTCCCGGCGAGCTCGACACCAACGAGGTGTACGCCGTCATGGACGACCTCAAGCGCTTTCGCGTGCCGGTACTCATCCTCTCGGGCGGCGAGCCGCTGCTGCGTCCCGACATCTACGACATCGCGCAGCGCGCCAAGGGCATGGGTTTCTATGTCGGCCTGTCGTCGAACGGCACCCTCATCGACGAGTGCAACATCGACCGCATCGCGGCCATCGGCTTCGATTACGTCGGCGTCTCGCTCGACGGCATCGCCGATACGCACGACCGCTTCCGCCGCCTGGAGGGCGCCTACGACGCCTCGCTCCGCGGCATCCGCCTGTGCCGCGACAGGGGCATCAAGGTCGGCATCCGCTTCACCCTCACCCAGGACAACGCGCAGGACCTGCCCGCGCTGCTGCAGCTGATGGAGGACGAGCAGCTCGACAAGTTCTACCTGTCCCACCTCAACTACGCCGGCCGCGGCAACACCAATCGCAAGCACGACGTCGTGCATCGCGCCACCCGGCAGGCGATGGATCTCCTCTTCGACACCTGCTGGCGCTATCAGCAGGCGGGCCTGCACAAGGAATTCGTCACCGGCAACAACGACGCCGACGGCGTCTATCTGTTGTTCTGGATCCGGCGGCACTTCCCGGAGATGGAGGCGCACATGCGCGCCAAGCTCGCACAGTGGGGCGGCAACGCCAGCGGCGTCAACGTCGCCAATATCGACAACCTCGGCAACGTCCATCCGGACACCTTCTGGTGGAACTACACGCTCGGCAACGTGAAGGAGCGGCCGTTCTCGGCGATCTGGCCCGACACGAGCGATCCCCTGATGGCCGGGCTCAAGGCCACGCCGCGCACGGTCAAGGGCCGTTGCGGCGAATGCGCCTACTTCGACATCTGCGGCGGCAACACGCGGGTGCGCGCCTACCAGCTCACCGGCGACCCCTGGCAGGAAGACCCCGCATGCTATCTCGACGACGACGAGATCGGCGTGACGACGCCGCGCGAGCGGCTGACCGTCACGCCCTACGTTCCGCTGCGACGGGCGGCAAGCTGATGCGCATCCCGTTCGCGTCCTGGATCCCGATCCTGTCTGCCGCGCTGCTGACGCTGCCGGGAGCGCACGCCACCGTGCCGGCACCTGCCGCGTACACGGAACACTGCGCCAGCTGTCACGGTGCCGACCGGCTTGGCGGCACCGGCCCCGCGCTGCTGCCGGAAAATCTCGAGCGGCTGCGCAAGCCCGAAGCGCTGAAAGTCATCGCCAACGGCCGCGCCGCGTCCCAGATGCAAGGCTTTGCGGACAAGCTTTCGGCCGACGAGATCCAGGCGATCGCCGATTTCATCTACACGCCGCCGGCGCAGACGCCGATCTGGGGCCTCGCCAAGATCGGCGCGTCCCGCATCGAGCACTTCAGGGCCGGCAGCCTGCCGGACGCGCCGGCGTTCAAGGCCGACCTGCTCAACCTCTTCGTCGTCGTCGAGACCGGCGATCATCATGCGACCCTCCTCGATGGAGACAGCTTCACGCCCATCCACCGCTTCCAGACGCGCTTTGCCCTGCACGGCGGCCCGAAGTTCACGCCCGACGGGCGCTACGTCTATTTCGCTTCGCGCGACGGCTGGGTGTCCAAATTCGACATCTGGAACCTGAAGACGACCCATGAGATCCGCGCCGGCATCAACACCCGCAACCTGGCCGTGTCGGGCGACGGCCGCTACGTGATCGTCGGCAACTACCTGCCGCAGACGCTGCTCATCCTCGACGCCGTCGACCTCACGCCGCTCAAGCTGATCGAAACCAGCGACGACACCGGCAAGCGCTCGCGGGTCTCGGCCGTCTACGACGCCGCGCCGCGCAAGAGCTTCATCGCCGCACTGAAGGACGTCAAGGAGGTATGGGAGATCCCCTACACCGATGACCACGAGCCGATCTACCCGGGGCTGGTCCACGATTTCCGCATGGCGGAGGCGATCGCCGACAAGGGGCCGTTTCCGGTGCGCAGGATTCCGCTCGAGGACTATCTGGACGATTTCTATTTCGACCAGCCCTATACCCATCTGATGGGCGCATCGCGCGGGGGCGGCAAAGGCCAGGTCGTCAACCTCGACGCGCGCATGAAGGTCGCCGATCTCGATCTCCCCGGCATGCCGCACCTCGGCTCGGGCATCACCTGGGAATACCGGGGTCGGCCGGTGATGGCGACGCCCAACCTCAAGTCGGGCGTGATCAGCATCATCGACATGAAAAACTGGGAGGTGATCAAGCGCATCGACACCCTGGGTCCAGGATTCTTCATGCGCAGCCACGAGGAGACGCCCTACGCCTGGACCGACAACTTCATGAGTCCGGCCAAGGACACGCTCACCATCATCGACAAGCGCACGCTCGAGATCGTGCGCAACCTCAGGCCGATGCCGGGCAAGACCGCCGCGCACGTCGAATTCACCCGCGACGGGCGCTATGCCCTCGTCAGCATCTGGGAGATGGACGGCGCGCTGATCGTGTATGACACGGCGACCTTCGAGGAGGTCAAGCGCCTGCCGATGAGCAAGCCCTCGGGCAAGTACAACGTCTACAACAAGACCACCCGCTCCGCGGGCACCAGCCATTGACGCGCGCCCGCCGCGCTTGCGGCACGCTCGCCTCGCGGGACTGCCTAGAGCGCCAGGCCGCCGGAGGCGAACGCGGGGCGCAGCGCGATCCGTGCGCGTTCTTCAAGCCGGATAGCGGGCCGCGGCGCGGTCAGTCCGCGGCCTCTCCAACGAAGGGATTGTCGCGTCGCTCGCGGCCGAACGTCGACATCGCGCCGTGGCCGGGTACGAAGCGCACGTCGTCGCCGAGCGGGAAAAGTTTGCCGCGGATCGCTTCGAGCAGCGCGACGTGGTCGCCGCGGGGGAAGTCGGTGCGGCCGATCGAGCCTTTGAACAGCACGTCCCCAACGAAGGCGATGCGGGATGCGGCCTCATGGAAGACGACATGCCCCGGCGTGTGGCCTGGGCAGTGCAGCACCTCGAAGCGGAGCGCGCCGACCTCGACGCGGTCGCCGTCGGCCAGCCAGCGATCCGGGGTCAGCGCGGCCGTCGGAGGAAAACCGAACAGTTCCGCCTGTTGCGGCAGGGAATCGAGCCAGAACGCATCCTCGCGCTGGGGGCCGATGACCGGCACGCCGAGCGCGTCGCGAACCCCGGCGGCACCGCCGACGTGGTCGAGATGGCCATGGGTCAGCAGAATGCATTGCAGTTCCAGCTTGCGGCGCGCGATTTCCGCGAGCAGGCGATCGGCCTCGCCTCCGGGATCGATCAGCGCGGCACGGCCCTCTGCGTCCCACACCAGCGAGCAGTTCTGCTGGTATGGGGTGACGGGAAGAATGCTAAATTCCATGGGTCGATTATCCAACGGATTGCCGCATGGCCGCACCTGACGCCCTCCTGCTCCTCTCCACCCATTGTCCGCATTGCCCGGCGGTGCTCGCGGCACTCGCCGATCTCCTCAAGCAGGGCGTCGTGGGCCGGCTGGAGGCGGTGAACCTCGAACAGCATCCCGAGGTGGGGCAAGCGTTCGGCGTCCGCTCAGTGCCGTGGATACGCATCGGCGGCATCGAGCTCACCGGCCAGCACAGCAAAGCCGAGCTTGCGACGTGGGCCGCCCGCGCCGGCACCGAGGAAGGTTTCTCCGACTGGTTCCACCAGCTGCTGAAGGAAGGCCAGCTCGCGCGCGCGCAGACGGCGATCGAAGCCGATCCGGCGCGTCTGGCGGCGGTGCTGCCGATCGTCGGCAACGTCGACGCCAGCCTCAACGTGCGGCTCGGCGCCGGCGCGCTGCTCGAGAACTTCGCCGGCAGCGAGGCGCTGCGTGCGCTGCTGCCGCGCCTGGGCGAGCTGTCGCAGCATGCCGACGCACGCGTGCGGGCCGACGCCTGCCATTACCTCGGTCTGAGTGGCGACCCCGACGCGAAGTCCTGGCTCGAGGCACGCCTTGGCGATGACGATCCCGACGTGCGAGAGATCGCGGCCGAGGGCCTGCAGGCCATTTCGCGCTGAACGCCAAAGCGGGGACACGCGGGCTCCGCGCACGCGGCCGCCATCGAGAGCGAAACGGCCGGACGTTGGCCGGCCGTGGCAGGGGTCGCGACGCGCGCCGTCACGATCTCGAACGACAGGAATCGGTACCCGCACCGGCGGCCGGTTCCAAGAAAAAACAGCCGCTTCATGTGCCATTTCGGCCGTGAGCGGGAGAGCCGGCGGCTTGTGCTACCGGAGCCTGCAGGCGTCCGGATGATGCTCGCGGCGAGCGCACGAGTCGCTGGCCCGGCGCCGGCTTCGGTGCTATAGTTTTCAGCAACACCGCCCGTGCCGCAGCCCGGGCGGTTTTCATTTTGCGCCCAGTTCCAGGAGATCGTCATGGAAATCACCACCCGTCCCGCCATCATCGTGTCCGAGCGCGACCTCGAGCGGCTCGAAGCCATGCTCGCGGGTCTCCCGGACGACCAGCCCGGCGTGGACGCGCTGCGTGACGAACTCGATCGGGCGCAGATCCTTCCCCCCGAACAGATGCCGGCGGACGTGGTGACGATGAATTCCCGCATCCGTTTCGTGGTGGAGCCGGCCGGCAAGGAAGTCGAAGTGGACCTGGTGTATCCACGCGATCTGACGGGCCTGCCCGACCAGCTCTCGGTGACGACCCCGGCCGGCATCGCGGTACTGGGCCTCGCGGTCGGCCAACAGATCGAGTGGGTCGCGCCGAACGGGCAAACCGTGCGCGCCCGCATCGTCGAAGTGAGCTATCAGCCCGAGCGAACCGGGGATTACCTGCTCTAAACGGAGCCCTTGCCGCGATGCGGCGACTCATACCGGACGCATCGCGGCGAGGCGCCATCCCCGCCGCGTATGTCGGCGTCATCGCCATCTGGTCCACCACGCCGCTCGCGATCCAGTGGAGCGCCCAGGGCGCCGGCTTCAGCTTCGCCGTGCTGGCGCGCATGCTGGTCGGGCAGGTATTGTGCGTGCTCCTCATGCGCGCGACCCGCACAGCGTTTCCCTGGGATGCGGCAGCGAGGCGGCTGTATGCGGTCAGCGGCGCGGCACTGTGCGTGTCGATGCTGCTCACCTACTGGGGCGCGCAACACATCCCTTCCGGACTCATCTCGGTCATCTTCGGACTTTCGCCCCTGGCGACGGGCGTGTTCGCCGCACTGTGGCTGAGCGAGCGCTCGCTCACGCCGTTGCGCATTACCGGACTGGCCATCGCGCTGGCGGGGTTGTGGACGATCTTCGGCCAGCCCTGGCCGGGCGACGGTCAGGCGACGCTCGGCACCGCCGCAGTCGTGGCGGGCATGGCGGTGCAGGCCTTGGGACTGGTATGGGTCAAGCGACTGCGCTCTCATGCATCGCCGCTCGCGATCACCACGGGCTCGCTCGCGGTGGCCATGCCCGGCTTTGCGCTCGCGTGGATATTGGCCGACGCGGCGCGCCTGCCTGCCGATCTGGCACCGCGGGCCGCCGCATCGATCGTCTACCTCGGCGTGGTCGGCTCGTTGGTCGGTTTCACGCTCTACTACTACGTCATCCGGCACCTCGACGCCGGCCGCGTCGCCCTGATCACGCTCGTCACGCCCGTGGCGGCCCTGCTGCTTGGGCGAACGCTCAATGCGGAACGCATCCCGATCGCCGGCTGGGCCGGAATCGCGCTGATCGGAACCGGGCTCGCGCTCTACGAATGGCAGGCCTTGCGCCAGCTCGCGCGAGCCCGCGAACACGCAGGCAGCTGAAGCCTCGTCGCAGGCTCGCGAAATATCATCCGCTCCAATACCCGAATTGTTGATATCATCATCCGCAAAACCACATTAAGAGAAGGGGTGTTCCATGGCCTTGCTCAGGGTGACATGCGCCGTCGTGTGCTTGGTGTGCTTCAGCACCCTCGTCACGGCCGCGCCGATCAAGAGGGCGGGAAAATCACCGCCGCCTTCGCCCGAAGCGATGCACGAAGAAATGGCACAGATCCGTGGGGATGCCGAGCGTTTGCGGACAGCCGTCGAGCGCGGGCGGAAGGACGCCGCGGTCTGCCGCCATTGCCACGGCATCGGCGGCAACAGCGTAATGCCGGACGTGCCGAACCTCGCCAGCCAGAACGCCGCCTATCTGCTCGAGCAGATGAACAAGTTCGTTCTTGGCCAGCGCAAGTCGTCGGCGTTCATGGAAGGCATGATCAAGGCGCTCACGCCCGAGGAGCGCATCAACATCGCGCTGTTCCTGTCGCAGCAGCCGGTAACGCCCAAGCCTTCCGAAACCAGTGGCCAGACCACGGCGGGGCACAAACTGTATGTGAGCGTCTGCGTGAGCTGCCACGGGCCGCGCGGCACCGGGGACAGCAGGATTCCGCGCCTCGCAGGGCAGCAGCCGCAGTATGTCGAGGATTCGCTCAAGCGCTATCGCAGCGGCGGCGAACGCGTCGACATGCGGATGGCGGCCTTCACCCGCAATCTTTCCGACACCGACATCCAGCACTTGGCCGCCTATCTCTCGGCGCTGCGCCCTTGAGCGCTATTTCTTGAACGGGTCTTCCGGCGGCGACGATGGGCTGGCCGGGCCCGCACCGCCGAACAAGGCATCGAGCGCGGCGCGGTTCTGCTGCGCCACCGCCGCTCCGCCACCCTCGTAAGCGCCTGGGCGCGGCACGAACCAGCCGCAGAAGTTGGCGCGCGTCTTCTCGCTTATCGGTTCGGCCGCCAGTTCACGGCACTGCCCCGCCCGCCGCGGGTCGAAGTGGCGGCACAGCCGGCATACGTGCAATTCCGCATGGCAGCTCGGGCACGTCTCGCGCCGGCCGAGCGGGAGCGGCAGCCCCGCCAGGCTGGCGCCGCATTTCCAGCACACGAGGCTCATGGCGCCCGCACCTGCCCGGACCGACGCCGTCGCGCGGCCGCAGGGCGCAGCCCGCGCGCGCCTGCCAAGGTCCGCCGGACATCACGCTTCGCCGAGCCTGCGTCCATCACTGCGTCTCCCCATTGGAAAAAGTCAGGGGCGGGGGCGGCGCGAGCATGTCGGCTGCTGCTGCGGCGGCGTGAGTCTGCTCGACGTGGGCCAGCAGTTCCGGGCTCGGGTAGCCGTCGACCGGCAGTCTCTGCATCACCTGGTAGTGGCGGATCGCGGTCTGGGTGCGGGGCCCGAGCAATCCATCCGGCGGACCGGCATCGAAACCCAGTTCATTCAGGGCCTGCTGCAGCGCCGTCAGCTGGCTCACGCTGAGGACCTCCGCGCCGCCCACCACGATCAGCCCGTCGCCCCCCGCGAGTTGATCGGCCAGCAGCGACACCGCCAGCGCGTAATTCTGCGAGCGGTTCCAGTCCATCACCACGTCGAAATTGTCGAAAACCATCAAGGCGGGGCCTTGCCGACCCTGCGGCAACACGATCGCCGCCACCCCCGCCGCGGGCAGCGCGTCGCCTGACATGCAGGTGACGCCCCGCGCCGCCCAAGTAGAGGCCGGCAGGCGATGCCCGATGCGCGCCTCTCCCCAATCGAAATTCTCCGGCAGCCGCACCTGGAAGGCGACCGGCACGTCCGCGCGCCATCCGGCGCGCTTGAGGTAATTGGCCGCGGAGTACATCGCATCGGGCAGCGAACCCCAGACGTCGATGCGGCCGTCGCCGTCGCCGTCCACCGCGTACGCGCGGAACGTCGAAGGCATGAACTGCATGTGGCCCATCGCGCCCGCCCACGAGCCCGTCATATCGGCGGCCGCGACGTGGCCGGCATCGATGATGCGCAAGGCGTCGAGCAGTTGGCCGCGAAAGAACTTCCCACGACGGCCGTCGTAAGCAAGCGTCGCCAGGCTAGCGGGTATGTTGAGGCTGCCTTTGACGCTGCCGTAGTTGGTTTCCAGGCCCCAGAGCGCGACGAGGACGGATTTCGGAACGCCGTAGCGCTGCTCCACCGCATCGAGCAGCGCCGCATGCGTCTCCAGCTGGAAACGGCCTTCTTCCACGCGCCGCGGCGTCAGCCGCCGCACGACGTAATCACTGAAGGTCTGCACGAACTCGGGCTGGCCGCGATCGAGCGCAACGATGCGTTCGACCGGCGTGATGCCGGTGAGGGCCGCGTCGAGCGTAGGCTTGGAGATGCCGCTTGCGGCGGCTTCCGCGCGAAAGTCGGCGAGCCAGGCTTCGAACCGGGCGAGATCGGGCTGGGGGGCTTGGAGCGGGGCCGGCTCAGGCGCGGGTGGCGGGGCCGGCTCCACGGCGACGTGCGCAAGCGCCGGAGCCGGAGGCGCCTCCGCGTCCGGCTGCTGCGGCGACGCGCAGGCGCCGACCGCCAGCAGCGACAAATAGACGACTCTACGCATGCTGCTGCAGCCAGTATTCGAGAAGCGCCAGGTGCCACAGTTTGCTGCCCTGGATCCGGGTGTGGTGCTGTTCGGGCGCGGCAAGCAGCTTGTCGACGTAAGCACGCTGATAGAGGCCACGCTCCCGGCACTGGCGCGAATTCAAAATGTCCCGCATGAAATCCAGAAAATCCCCCCGTACGAACTTGAGCGCCGGCATCGGAAAATAGCCCTTGCGGCGGTCGATGACCGCATCGGGCACGATGCCGCGCGCGATCCGCTTCAACACGTGTTTTCCCTCTGACGCAAGCTTCAACTCCGGCGGCATCGACGCCGCCAGCTCCACCAATTGGTGATCGAGGAAGGGCACGCGCGCCTCCAGCCCCCACGCCATGGTCATGTTGTCGACCCGCTTCACCGGATCGTCGGTGATGAGCATGGTCGTGTCCATCCGCAACACCTGATCGATGAACTCGTCGGCAAAAGGTTCCGAGAGGTGCGCGGCGATGGTCTCCGCGGTGTAGTCGGGGCCATGGTAGGCAGGCGCGACCATCTCGATGAACTCGTCATGGTCGCGATCGAAATAATGGCGCGCGAAGCGGGCCAGCGGGCTGCCCTCGGTTTCGGCCGCCATGCGCGGGTACCAGAAATAGCCGCCGAACACCTCGTCGGCGCCCTGTCCGCTCTGCACCACCTTGACCGTTCTGCTCACCTGCTCGCCGAGCAGGTAGAACGCGACCGCGTCCTGCGCGAACATCGGCTCGCTCATCTGCCCGACCGCCTCGGGCAGCCGGCGCAACACCTCCGAGTTTGGAATCAGGTACTTGTGATGGCGCGTGCCGTACATCGCCGCCACCGGGTCGGAGTACTCGAACTCGTTGCCGCGTTCCTCGGGCTGGTCTTCGAAGCCGACGGAAAAGGTCAGCAGATCGTGGACGCCCTGCTCGGCGAGCAACGCCACCAGGAGGCTCGAATCGAGTCCGCCCGACAGCAGGACGCCGACCTTGACGTCGGCGATCTCGATGCGCTTACGGACCGCCTGTCTCAAGCCCTCGTGAATCGCCTCGGCCCACTCGGCTTCCGATTTCGGCTGCGCCGGGCGCTGCGCGGTCAAGGACCAGTACCGGCGATGAAGAAGTTCGCCGCGCGCGTTCACCGTGAGCGTGGTACCCGGCTCGAGCTTGCGGATACCGTTCAGGATGGTGCGCGGCGCGGGCACCACCGCATGCAGCGTGAACAGATGATGCAGCGCAACCGCATCGATGCCGACGTCCACGCCGCCCGCCGCGATGAGCGCCTGCGGCGTCGAGGCGAAACGGAAGCGGCCGAGGTTCTCGGTGTAGTACAGCGGCTTGATGCCGAGACGGTCGCGCGCGAGAAAGAGCGTCTCGCGGTTCCAGATCGCGAGCGCGAACATGCCGTGCAGGCGTTCGACGCAGCGCTCGCCCCACTCGAGCCAGGCACGCAGGATGACCTCGGTGTCGCCATCCGAATGAAAGGCGTGGCCGCGCCCGATCAGCTCGGCGCGCAGCTCGGGATAGTTGTAGATGGTGCCGTTGAACACCAGTGCGGTGCCGGTCGCGGCGTCGACCATCGGCTGCCCCGAGCGCGCCGACAGGTCGATGATCGCGAGCCGGCGGTGGCCCATCCGCAGCGGGCCGTCCGCGTGCTGGCCCTCGGCATCGGGTCCGCGGCGCGCGAGTTTTTCGAGCATGCGCGCCATCGCCGCCGCGTCGGGCGCCGTGTTGTCGAAACGAAATTCACCTGCGATGCCGCACATGGGATCTTGCCTCTATCCGGCGGGAGCACCGCGTCTCGCCGCCCGTCCATTGCCGTTCTCTACGCCGCCAGCGGCGGCTCGTCCATCAGCGCGATCTGCTCGCGCAGTTCGAGTATGTGCGTCTGCCAGTACTGCTGCGTATTGAACCACGGAAACGCGGCCGGAAAGGCCGGGTCGTCCCAGCGCCGCGCAAGCCAGGCCGCGTGGTGGATCAGCCGCAGCGTTCGGAGCGCCTCGACCAGATGAAGCTCACGCGGGTCGAAGGTCGCGAAATCCTCGTATCCCGCGAGGATCGCGTTCAACTGCGCCTGCTGCGCCTCGCGCTCACCCGACAGCAACATCCACAAATCCTGCACCGCGGGCCCCATGCGGCTGTCGTCGAAATCGACGAAATGCGGACCGGCGTCGGTCCACAGCACGTTGCCGGCGTGGCAATCGCCGTGGAGACGGATCGCACGCACCGCGCCGGCCCGCGCATAGCAGTGCGAGACACTGGCGAGCGCATGGTCGACGACACTCTCCCACGCTGCGACGAGATCGGCGGGCAGCCAGCCGCCCGCGCGCAGGGCGTCGCGCGACGCGTAGCCGAACGTCGCGATATCGAGCATCGGCCGATGCGCGAAAGCCTGCGTGGCGCCGACGGCATGAATACGCCCGAGAAAACGCCCCATCCACTCGAGCGTTTCCATACGATCGAATTCCGCGGTGCGCCCGCCCTGCCAGGCGTACACCGCAAAGCGGAAACCGGCGTGCGTATGCAGGGTCGCGCCATTGAAGCGCAGCGGCGGCACGACCGGAATCTCGGCCGCCGCGAGTTGCGTCGTGAACGCATGCTCCTCGAGTATCGCGGCATCGGTCCAGCGCCCGGGACGGTAGAACTTGACCGCCACGGGTGCGCCATCCTCGACGCCCATCCGGTAGACACGGTTCTCGTAGCTGTTCAGTGCGAGCAGGCGCCCGTCCGCGCGCAGGCCGGTGTGTTCGAGCGCATCGAGCGCGCAGTCCGGCGTCAACGCGGAATAAGGGTGGGGCGCATCCGTCATGAGGTGAAGCGGCTATGCTCAAGAAATCGAACACACGGATAATGCCTCATCTCACGGCCCGCCTCGGCATGACATCGACTCCCGCTTCCGGCATTGACATCTCCCGCCACATCTGGGAGACGCGTTACCGCGCGCCCGGCGAGGCCGATATCGACGCCAGCTGGCGCCGGGTGGCACATGCGATCGCGGCTGCGGAGCCGCGCGACCAGGACCGATGGGCCGAACGGTTCCACCGGCTGCTCACGGGTTTCCGCTTCCTGCCCGGCGGCCGCATTCTCGCCGGCGCCGGCATCGACCGCCGCGTCACGCTCCTCAACTGCTTCGTCATGGGGGAGATCGCCGACGAGCTCGAAGCCATTTTCGAGGCCTTGAAGGAAGGCGCGCTCACCATGCAGCACGGAGGCGGGATCGGCTACGATTTTTCCACGCTGCGCCCGGCCGGAACCGTCGCACTTGCCAGCGGCACGATCGCATCCGGCCCTGTCTCCTTCATGCACATCTGGGATGCCATGTGCGCGACGATGCTGTCCACCGGCGCCCGCCGCGGGGCGATGATGGCGACGCTGCGCTGCGACCATCCGGACATCGAGACCTTCGTCGACGCCAAGCGCGACCCGGCCGCGCTGCGGCGCTTCAACCTGTCGGTGCAGATCACCGACGCGTTCTTGGCCGCGGTCGCGGACGATGCGGACTGGCCGCTGGTCTTTCCGTTGCGCGCTGATGAGGCGGCCGAGGGCCACGTCGTCGAGCGGCGCTGGAGCGGCGGAAAGACCGTGCCGTGCAAGGTCGTGCGCAGCGTGCGTGCGCGCACGCTCTGGCAGCGGATCCTGCGTGCCGCGTATGACACGGCCGAACCCGGCCTGCTGTTCGTCGACCGGATCAACCGCGAAAACAACCTCCACGAGCAGGAGTCGTTGAGCGCGACCAACCCATGCGGCGAAATTCCGCTTCCGCCCTACGGCGCCTGCGACCTTGGTTCGCTCAATCTCACGGCCTTCGTGGTCGCGCCGTTTACCGCCGAGGCCCGTCTCGATCTCGAAGCGCTGGGCACGTCGGCCGGGCTGGCGGTGCGCTTTCTCGACGACGTCATCGAGGTCTCGCGCTATCCGCTGCCGGCGCAGGCGGCGCAGGCGCGGCGCACCCGGCGCGTCGGCCTCGGCATCACCGGCCTCGCCGACACGCTGGTGATGCTGGGGCTCGACTATGGGGATGCCGCAGCGCGTGCGCTCGCCGTGCGGGTAATGCAGACGGTACGCGACGCAGCCTACCGCGCCTCGATCGGGCTGGCGCGCGAGAAAGGCGGCTTCCCCGCGCTCGATCGCGATGCCTTTCTCGCCAGCGGCTTCGCCGCGCGCCTGCCGCACGACATCCGCGCCGGAATCACTCGCGACGGCATCCGCAACAGCCATTTGCTGGCGATCGCACCGGCCGGCACCATCAGCCTGCTCGCCGGAAACTGTTCCAGCGGCATCGAGCCCATCTTCGCCGCCGAGGCCGAGCGACGCGTGCTCGGGGCCGACGGCACCTATCGGGTGCACCGCGTCGTCGACCATGCCGTGCAGCGCTGGCGGCAACTCGGCCACGCCGGCATGCCGCCTGCTCTCGTCGAGGCGCGCCGGGTCGACCCGACCGCGCACCTGCAGATGCAGGCCGCGCTGCAGCCGTTCGTCGACAACGCGATCTCCAAGACGATCAACGTCGCGGCCGAGCTGCCTTTCGACCGCTTCGAGGAACTCTACCGGCAGGCGCACGCGCTCGGCCTCAAGGGCTGCACCGTGTTTCGCCCCAACCCGGTCAGAGGGGAAGTGCTCAGTGAAGCCTCGGCCGGGGAACGGCAGCAATGCTGCGGCATCGAGCGGGAAGCCGACTGAATGAACGTGCATGCCCCATTGGCAAATACGCCGCGCATCGGCCTCGCGCTCGGCGGCGGTTCGGCGCGCGGCTGGGCCCACGTCGGCGTGCTTCGTGCGCTCGCCGAGGCCGGCATCGCGCCCGACATCGTCTGCGGTACCTCGGTCGGCGCGCTGGTGGGCGCCGCCTACGCCGGCGGCGAGCTCGATCGGCTGGAAGCGTGGATACGCAGCCTGCGGCTGCAGACCGTGGTCGGCTTTCTCGACTTTTCCCTCGGCAGCGGCCTGATCAAGGGCGAAAAACTGATCGACTTCTTCCGCAGCCACGTCGTCGACCGCGACGTCCGCGAGCTCGGATGCCCCTTCGGCGCGGTCGCCACCGCACTCCACAACGGGAAAGAAATATGGCTGCGCGACGGGGCCGTGTCGGACGTCGTGCGCGCGTCGATCGCGCTGCCCGGCCTATTCACGCCCGCGCTGCACGAGGGCGTCTGGCTGGTCGACGGCGGGCTCGTGAACCCGGTTCCGGTATCGCTGTGCAAAGCGATGGGCGCCGACCTGGTCATCGCGGTCGACCTGAACGCGGACCTCCTCGGGCGCCACCTCAAACTCCGGCCGGCAAAGGCGGAGCGCCGGCGCACGGCCAGTACACATGAATCCCTCGCGGACAACGTCATGGCACGCCTTCAGGCCGGCATGTCGCAACTCGGACTCAACGGCCCGCACGACGCGAAGCCGCCGGCCATGCTCGACGTGCTGGCCTCGAGCATCAACATCATGCAGGTGCTCATCACGCGCAGCCGTCTCGCCGGCGAGCCGGCCGACGTGTTGATCACGCCACGGCTGGCAGACCTCGGTCTGATGGATTTTCATCGAGCGGCGATCGCGATCGAGGCCGGTCGCCAAGCTGTCGATGCCGCCATGCCGCAGATCCATGCGCGCCTTCTGAATGGCATACAGATGGGCGGCTAGCCGGTCCGGCAGATGCTTGGCAGGGGTTCGTCGTTCAAGACTGAGGCCAGCGATACCTCCGGGGATGGCAGCGCCAACGGTCCATCGGTGCCGTCGAGAACGAACCGGGTGGAATTGCATCGGAGATTTTTCACCTCGGCGAAGTCACCGGTTGCGGTGTAGCTGCGCATAGTGGCACGACTCTCGGCGCAGATCAGCTTGGCGGGCGGGATTGGAGTCGGGGTGGTGCTGGTCTGGGCAGGCAGGCTCCACGTGGGATCGTTCTGAGTATCGGCGATGCGGGTAGCTGCTGATCCTGCTGGCTGATGACATTGCCGTCGGCATCGTAAGCGTATCTGCTGGTGCGATGTAGGATCTAGGATCTAGTGGAAATGGAGTCTGAGAATCATCTAGCCGGCCTCCCACCGCGGTGAGGCGGAGGAGTAAAAAGCAAGGTGCGAACTTTGTTTTCTCACTCAAAGGAGGCCGAGATGAGATTCTGTGGCATAGACCTGCATTCGAACAATAGCGTTGTGGTGGTGACCGACGAGACCGACAAGGTGCTCGTCAGTCGCCGTTGTCCCAATGATCTCGAGAAGATGCTCACGCTGCTTGCGCCACACCGGGGCGAACTGGCCGGTGTCGTCGTCGAATCCACCTACAACTGGTACTGGCTCGTCGACGGCCTGATGGCGGCAGGCTACGACGTCAGGCTTGCCAACACCGTCGGGATGAAGCGCTACGACGGGCTCAAGCACAGCGACGACGAGACCGATGCCGCCCACTTGGCGCACCTGCTGCGGCTCGGCATTCTGCCCACCGGCTACATCCATCCGCCTGCCGAGCGCGCCTTGCGCGATCTGGCCAGAAAGCGTGTTCAGCTGGTGCGCAGCCGCACCCGGCATGTGCTGGCAGTGGAGAACATCCTGGCCCGGTCGACCGGCTCGCGGCTGTCCGCCGCGGCCATCAAGCGCCTGGGCGCAGAAGACCTGGTCGCACACAACCTCGCCCCGGACGTGGCCTTGGCGGTGCAGGCCAACCTTGCCGTCATTGCCACGCTGAACGCAGAAATCGGCAAGCTCGAGGCGAGGCTCCTGGAAAGCGTCGCACTGCGAGAAGACTACGCGCGACTGCTCTCCATTCCCGGCGTCGGCAAGGTGCTCGCCACCGTCATCATGCTGGAGACAGGCGATATCAACCGCTTCGCCCAGGCCGGCAACTACGCTTCCTATGCCCGTTGCGTGGACAGCGTGCGCATTTCCAACGGCAGGAAGAAAGGCCAAGGCAACACCAGGAACGGCAATGCCTATCTGGTGTGGGCGTTCGTCGAGGCGGCAAACTTCGCCCGTCGCTACTGCGATGAAGCGAAACGTTTCTTCGAGCACAAGAAGGCCAGAACGAACGGCGTGGTGGCGACCAAGGCGCTGGCGCACAAGCTGGCCCGGGCCAGCTACCACGTGCTGAAGACGAAACAGCCCTTCGACGTAACGCGCTGTTTCGCATGAGCCGGGTGACGGCAGGTCAGCCAGCAATGGGGTCTGGGCTTGAACCAGTGTGTCTGGATGGAGGCCTGTCGTCACCGCCTGTGTTGTTGCACCGGGTCGTCCGCCGGGTGAGCCAGTTGGGGACTGGACGCGGAAACGCGAGCCACGGATCTGTGATCTTTGCCCGGACACTGCCGCGGTACCAACGTTTCTCTGGGGCGGGATTCCGCCAGGGCGGAAGCTGTTCATCCGCTTGATCCATATGGGTGACAGGCACGACTCGGTCGTAGCCAGCATCGAGGAAACGGATTCGGCCTGAAGCAGCAAGGCAGGATGAAGAGAAAAGAAAAACCCGCCTTTAACAAGCGGGCGGGTAGGGTGTTCGCGCTTGACTACGGCCAGCGAATGGGTGACCCTATTTACGACCCTATTTACGCACTGGAGCGGCTGGTTAGCCCTGACATTGGTGAAGACGGGCATAGTTGCTCGGGCGGAAGAATGGGTAAAGCAATAAGTACGTGACGCCAAGACCAACAACATCCCAGTAAAAGTGAAACGCTCTATTTGTAGCGGCCTCTAGTACTTCCTTGTCGAATTGGTGGATCAAATACATGCCAAGACCAAAATAAACTACGACACGAGCAAAGTGTTTTGAATAGGCGGCGCCAGCCCACTTGGAAAAAGAAGAATGGATTTTTGGATTGTCTTGAAGCACCATATACATGCACCAGAGCATGGCGGCGATGAGACATGGAAAGCCGATTGCCGACATTATATGCTCACCGATTGTTAATGTCTCTGGCGCTGCAATGGAACGAAGAAATACTTTTGATTGGTACAGAGCATGCCCTGCTTTGCTCGCTTGCGAAAAGCGACTAAACGTTGCCCACCCGATGCCAGCTACTGCAAGCGTGCTTAAGACGAAAAGGAAGCGAGAACGCATAAGCGGCTAACGTGAAGCTGAGGGGCGCGCCGTAGGCGCGTCCCAGCGACCGAAGGGAGGGGCCTGTCCGGTTTTTTGTGTAAACGGGGTTTCAATCACAGTTGAGGAAGCC
>DAOKZP010000018.1:0-33884 GCA_035325585.1 Thiobacillaceae bacterium
TCCTGACGCGCGGTTGCCGCTCGACGCATGCGACCTCGACCGGGCCGCGCCGTCATGCCGCTGAACGACGACGTCTCCATGCCGATCCTGTATGACCTCGCCATCGCGATGGCGGGCGAGACGCGCCCCTACCCTCTCGCGAGCGCCGTGCTGCAATGCCTGTTGTCGCATACCGGCTGCGCCGGCGCCACGGTGCTGCTGGACCCGGTTCCGGCCGGTGATGGCGTGCATGTCATCGCCGAGGTATACGCGGCGGCCGGCGATCCGGCACTGCGCGCGATGGAAGGAAAGCAGGCCGCCTGGCCAGCCCATCTGCTCGCCGACCAGGATGGGCGGGAACCGCAGGAAAGCCTTCCCTGCAGCGGGACATGCCGCCACACGCTGGCGTTCGTTCTCCCGGAAATCGGATACCTGCTGCTCTTCTTCCGCGAAGCACCACAACATGCAGCTTCGCTGAGACGTCTGGCGCCCCCCATCCTCGCCCGTTTCGCCCGCAACCTGCGCCATGACCTGGAGAGCGAAGCGAACGCGCGCGCGCTGCAGGAAAGCGAGGCGCGCTTCCGCGGCATGGTCGAATCCACCGCGGACTGGTTCTGGGAAATCGATGCGCACGGGGTCTTCACCTTCTCCAACCAGAAGGTGCACGCGCTTCTCGGTTACGGCCCGGACGAAGTCATCGGCAAGACGCCGTTCGACCTCATGCCGGCGCCGACCGGAGCAGCTCATGCCGGCCGCGCCTTCCACGACGCCATCGCAAGCCGGCGGCCATTCTCCGACATCGAGAAGATCGCGCTGCATCGCGACGGGCACGAGGTGCGGCTCGAATCGAGCGGCGAACCCATCGTCGACGCGGCAGGCAACCATCTCGGCTACCGCGGCGCCGACCGCGACGTCACGGCGCGCAAGCACGCCCAGGATGCGCTGCTCCGGGCGAAGGAGGCCGCGGAGGCGTCCAGCCATGCGAAGACGCTCTTCCTGTCGAGCATCAGCCACGAGCTGCGTACGCCGCTCAATGCCATCCTCGGCCACGCCCAGTTGCTGACGATGCACGGGGATCTCCCCGAAAGTGCGACCAGCAGCGCGCAGGAAATCGTGCAGGCCGGGAACAACCTGCTGGCGCTCCTCAGCGACGTCATCGAGCTGGCCAATCTGGAATCCGGCGGCGCCGACCTGCACCCCGAGCCCCTCCACCTCTCAAACCTGCTGGCGGACTGCCTCGCCGCGCACGCCGACGCCGCCCGCCAGCGCCGGATCTCGCTTTCCTGCCCCGACAGTTGCACGCCTTTCCGCATCGTCGCCGACCGCCGTGCATTGCAGGAGGTGTTGAACCATCTCGTGGCCAACGCGATCAAGTACAACCACGATGGCGGCGACGTCACGCTGGCGTGCGCGGCGCGCCCCGATGGCCGCGTGCGGATCACCGTCACCGACGGCGGCCCCGGGATCACCCTCGCACAACGCGCGCAGCTGTTCGTTCCCTTCAACCGGCTCGGGGCGGAGAAGGGCTGCGTCGAGGGCGCCGGAATCGGGCTTGCCATCTCACGGCGCCTCGTCGAGGCCATGGCCGGCAGCATCGGTGTCGACAGCCCCGCCGGCGGCGGCAGCGCATTCTGGATCGAGCTGCCGCGTGCCGCGGACGCCGCCGCCGACATCGCTCGTCCACCTGCGCGCAACCGGGGCCTCGAAGGCGCACGAATCCTGGTGGCCGAGGACTATGCGCCCAACCAGGCCGTGCTCCGGCTACAGCTCTCCGCGCTCGGCTGCGAGGCCGATCTCGCGGACGACGGCGCCATCGCACTCGAAAAATTGCGCCAGGGCGGCTACGACCTCATCCTCACCGACCTCAACATGCCGGTGATGGGGGGGCTTGAACTCGCCCACGCGGTGCGTTCGAGCGAGGCCGGCGGCGAGCATCGGACCCCGATCATCTGCGTGACCGCAGCCGACCACGCCAACGAGGGGGGGCGCTGCCGGGAAGCGGGGATCGACGACGTGCTGACCAAGCCGATCACGATCGAGAGTCTGCGCGGCAAGCTGACTCAGTGGCTCGGGCACGCCCCGGCGCCCGAAGCCGGGGCCCTGGCACCAGTGGCGACGCTCGATCTGGGTGCGCTCTACGAAGTGCTTGGCGAAGCGAGCCCCGAACAGGGCCGCATGCTGATCGCCACCTTCCTCCAGGCGGCGCGGACCGGACTCGATGCGCTCGCGGCCGCGCCGAGTGCAGCAGCGCTCGCGCGCGAGATGCACAAGCAAAAGTCCTCGGCGCGCACGGTCGGGGCGCTACGCTACGCCACGCTGGCCGCGACGGTCGAGCAGGTCGCCGCGAGTGCCGGAGAGGCGACGGATATTCAGGCCCTGATCGGCGACTTGCGGGCGGCGCTCACCGAGGTCGACGCCGCGTACGCCGATCTCGAAGCCGCGGCACAAGCGCCGCGCCCCCTCGCCGCCCACGGCGCGGTATTGATCGTGGACGACGATCCTGTCGTGCTGCAGCAGATGAAGCCGATGCTCGAACGCCTCGGTGTCCAGGATGTGCTGGCCGCGGACAGCGGGCCCGCAGCGCTGCAGTTGGTGAGCGCGCGCGGCGGCCGCGTCGAGACGCTGATCTGCGACCTCAACATGCCGGGCATGGACGGCGTCGAACTGATTCGCCAGTTCAGCCGCGCGGGTTGCCGCGCCGGCATCGTGCTGATGAGCGGGGCGGACGAGAAAGTTCTGAACACCGTGGGCAAGCTCGCCGACCTGCAGGGTTTGCGCGTTCTCGGTCAGATTCAGAAACCCGCGACACCCGAGCAGATCACCGAACTGCTCTCCCGCCGCATGCCGCCCAGAGCACCGACGCGCAGCACGGGCACCCGGCCGCAAGTCTCGGTGCAGGCGATCCACGATGGCATCGAGCGGGACGAGTTCACGATCTGGTTTCAGCCCAAGGTCGATGCGCGCAGTCTTGAGCCGATCGGCGTCGAAGCGCTCGCGCGCTGGGAGCGCCCCGGCGAGGGCATCGTCTCTCCCGAAGTCTTCATCGACGTGGCGGAGCAAGAGGGCCTGATCGGAGAATTGTCGCAGGTCCTCGTTTCCAAGGCGCTCATGGAGGGTGCGCGCATCCACGACGCCGGTTTCGCGCTCTCCGTCGCGCTCAATCTCTCGGGCTTGTGGCTGGATGACCTGCAACTGCCGGATTTCCTGCTCGCCACCACCCGGGCGGCCGGCCTGCGACCGGCCGACGTCGTCCTGGAAGTGACCGAAACGGGCGTCCTGAAGGAGCTCGCCATCGCCCTCGACGTGCTCACGCGGCTGCGCCTGAAAGGCTTTGGCCTGTCCATCGACGATTTCGGCATCGGGTACTCATCCTTCGAACAGCTCGACCGCATTCCCTTCACCGAAATGAAGCTCGATCGCCGTTTCGTGAGCAAGGGCAGCAGCGATGCGACCGCGCGCGCGATCCTGCAAGGCAGCCTCGACATGGCGCGCCGAATGGCCCTCTCGACGGTGGCGGAGGGCGTGGAAACCACCGCTGATCTCGAACTCGTGCGCGCGCTCGGATGCGATGGGGTTCAAGGCTATCTCATCGCGGCGCCGATGCCGCTCGATGGCCTGCTCGCCTGGCTGCAAGCGCGAACGCGCGCCTGACGCACGGCCGGCGCGTAGAATGCGGCCAGGCGCCGCGGCGGGCAACAGATGGGCCGCGGCGTATCCCGATCCGACGCGCCCCGACCCCGATGACACACCCACTCGACACCGCCGCCGCGCTCGACCCCACCCGTTCCGCGGTGGTGGAGGCCTGTGCCGGCAGCGGCAAGACCTGGCTGCTGGTGTCGCGCATGCTGCGCCTGCTGCTCGCCGGTGCCGAACCGTCCGAGCTGCTTGCGATCACTTTCACCCGCAAGGCGGCGCAGGAGATGAGCGACCGGCTGCACGCCTGGTTGCGTGAGCTCGCCCTGGCGGACGACGCGAGCGCGCGCACCTTCCTGCGCGCGCGCGGCCTGCCGGAAACGGAGATCGAGGCCGCCCTGCCGCGCGCGCGCGGCCTGCTGGAGACGGTGCTGGCCGCACGGCCGGGCCCCACGGTGACGACCTTCCACGGCTGGTTCCTCAAGCTCCTCAAGCACGCACCCCTCGGTGCCGGCTTGCCGTGGGGCGCGCCCTTGCTGGAGCACGAGAGCCGGCTGCTGGCCAAGGTACGCGATCGCCTCCTCGCACGCTGGGCCGCGGCGCCCCAATCTCAGGAAGGCGCGGCGCTGCGGGCGCTCCTCGCCGACATCGGCGAGCACAATCTGCACACGCTTCTCAAGCGGTTCGCGCAGGCACGCGCGGAGTGGTGGGCGTATACCGAAAGCGGACCCGATCCGGTCGTGCACGCGCTGGCGCAACTGCGCCCGCTCCTGCACGCTGATCTGGACCACGATTCCGTGGCAGCCTTCCGGGCCGACGATGAAATGTCGGCCCGCGTCACACGCATCGGGCAAGCGCTGGAGAAAGGCGGAAAGAACGAGCGCGAGCGCGGCCGGGAGATCCTGGCCGCGACGCGCTGCGACCCGGAGACCGCCTACGCCGCATTGATGAAGCATCTGATGACGGGAGGACGGCGACGCAAGACGCAGGCCACGCGCGAGCTCTCTAAGACTCTTGGAGCGGGGCTCGACGGCTATCTGCGCGATCTGGATACCGTCGAAGCCGCGCTCGAGACGATCGCTGCGATTCGTACCGATCAACGCATCTGGGAACTCAACCGGCATGGGCTCGTACTCGGCCATGCGCTCGTCACCGCATTCCAGGATGCGAAGGCCCAGCTTGGCGTGATCGACTTCATCGACGCGGAGTGGCTCGCCTGCCGGCTGCTCGCGAGCGAAGAACATGCGCCGCTGCTGGCGCTGAAGCTCGACACGCGCTATCGGCACCTGCTGCTCGACGAGTTCCAGGACACCAACCCGTTGCAGTGGCTGGCGCTGTCGACGTGGCTTCGGGAAGCGCACGGCACCGACAGCGGGATGACGGTGTTCATGGTGGGCGACCCGAAACAGGCGATCTACCGCTTCCGACGCGGGGAGGCCCGGGTGTTCGACGCGGCGGCCCGCTTTCTGCACGAACATTTCGCTGCGCGGCGCTTCAGCACCGACACCACGCGCCGCCTCGCGCCAGCCGTGGTGCGCGCCCTCAACCCGATATTCGCCGGCGCCGAAGGCTTCGCCGCGCATCGCCATGCACCGGAAAACACCGATCTTCCGGGCGCGCTCGCGTGGCTGCCGGTACACGACGACGAGACCGGTGCCGCGCCTTGCGCGATCCTGCCCGACCACGCGGCTTCGGTCGACGACGACGTCCTCGCCCACCCGTGGGGCTCGATGCGCAATCCGCTCACCACGCCGCAAGCGGAGGCGGACGACCGTGCCGTACACGCGGAGGCCCGCCTGTTCGCCCGTACCTTGCGCGATCGGATCCTCGGCCGTTGGGGCGTGCGGGACGCGGCACACGCGCGCGCCGCGCGTCCGGGTGACGTCATGGCGCTGGTACGCCGGCGCACGCACCTCCGCCTTTACGAGCGCGAACTCGAAGCCGCCGGCATCCCCTTCATCACCTCGCGCCGCGGCGGCTTGCTCGACGCGCTGGAAGCGCGCGACATCATCGCGCTCATCGAGGCGATGCTCCTGCCCCACGCCGATCTCAAGCTGGCGCACGTGCTGAGAAGCCCGCTGTTCGCCTGTGACGACGCCGAACTGCTAAGCGTGTTCGGCACCGATCCCGCGCACGCCTCACGCGGCTGGGTGCGCCTGCGGGCGCGCGCGTCCGATCCCGCCTGCCCACCCGCGCTGGCGCGCGCGGCGCGTCTGCTCGATCGCTGGCGTGGATTCTGCGGCAGGCTCCCGGTGCACGACCTGCTCGACCGCATCTACTTCGAAGGCGACGTCGAGGCGCGCTATGCCGCCGCGGTGCCGGAGGCGATGCGGACGCAAGTGGCTGCGAATCTGCGTGCCTTCCTCCAGCTCGCGCTGGCGCAGGATGCCGGCCGTTATCCGACGCTGGCGGGGTTCGTGCGCGAATTGTCCGAACTCGTCGACGACGCCGACGCGGCCCCCGACGAAGGCGTCGCGGCCGACGGCGAGAACGCGGTTCGCCTGCTGACCATCCATGGGGCGAAGGGGCTGGAAGCGCCGATCGTGTGGCTGCTCGGCGGCAGTGATCATTCGAAGGGCGACAGCTACGGCGTGCTTGCCCCATGGCCGCCGGAGCATCCACGTCCCGTCCATTTCTCGCTCTTCGGCCGCGCCGCTGAACGCGGAGCGGCGCGTGCAGACTGGTTTGACGACGAGGCCGCGCTGGCACAGCGTGAGGACGGCAACCTCCTCTACGTTGCCCTGACCCGGGCGGAACAGGCGCTGATCGTCAGCGGTGACGCCAAACGAAACGCCTGGCTCGAGCGCGTCGGCACCGCCTGGCAAGGCGCGGAACTGCCGGCGGATCTGCCGGCCGCGGCGCCTGCCGCCCCGCAGTGGCCCGAAGCTGCGGCACCCATCGCGGCCCCCGCCATCGGGCAGCGTGTCGAGATACCGGCCGCCGGCCCCGCCGCGGCGAGCGGCGAGCTCTTTCATGCCTGCCTCGAAGCGCTTGCGCCTCCCGGTACGGCGCGCGACCTGCGCGCCCTCGCCGCCCACCTCGGTCTCGAATCCGAACTCGAATCGACCGAAACCGCGGCGCGTGCGCTGTTGGCGCAGCCGCACCTCGAGCGCTTCTTCAATCCTGGATACTTCACCCGCGCGCACAACGAACTGACCTTGCTCGACGCTGCGGGCCGTCTGCAACGGCTCGACCGCGTCGTCGAGTTCGACGACGCGGTGTGGGTGCTCGACTACAAGACCGGCAGTGAGCGCCACCTGTCCGACGCGGAGGTAAGCGAGCGGCACCGCGACCAGTTGGCCGGCTACGGCGCGCTTCTGGCCGGACTCTTTCCCGACAAGCCGGTGCGTACCGCGGTGCTCCTCGCCGACGGCCGCCTGGTTCACATGGAGAACGCCCCGTGAGCGAGAAACCTTTTGCCGAATCCTGCGAACAGAACCGCGCGCCGATCCTCGCCGTGCTCAAGGAGGTATTCGCGGATCGCCGACGTGTGCTCGAGATCGGCAGCGGGACAGGGCAGCACGCCGTGTACTTTGGCGCCGAACTGCCCCAGCTGACATGGCAGACGGGCGACGTCGCGTCGCATCATGCCGGCATCCGCATGTGGCTCGAAGAGGCCGGGCTCGTCAACGTGCTGCCCCCGATCGCACTCGACGTCTGCCGCGCGGACTGGCGCGGCGGCGCGTACGACGCGGTGTTCTCCGCCAACACCTTGCACATCATGAGCTGGCCCGAAGTGGAGTGCTTCTTCGCCGGCGTGGGCGACGTGCTCGAATCGGATGGCGTGCTGGCGGTCTACGGACCGTTCAACTACGGCGGCGCGTTCACCTCGGCCAGCAACGCGCGCTTCGACGCCTGGCTGAAGGCGCGCGACCCCGCGTCGGGCGTGCGCGACTTCGAGGCGGTCGATGCGCTCGCCACTGCGCAGGGGCTCGTGCTGCAGCGGGATTTCGCGATGCCGGCGAACAACCGCACGCTGGTGTGGCGTCGCACGCGATGACACTCACCCCGCCGCGGCGGGGTGCCTGGGCGCAGCGGGGGGGGTTTGCTATAAAAAAGATATTGCGGAACAGGACATAACATGAGAATCGCCGACCTCATCCAACGCTGGAGCACCCAGGAACACGCGCGCGCAGACGTGCGTGCGTACACGGCTCAATTACCGCTGCGCGACGCAGCCCGCATCGAGGCCCTGCGCGTAATGTATCCGCGCCGCAGCGAGTCAGAGCTGATGGCCGATCTCATCCGTGCCGCACTCGATGAACTGGAGGTCGCCATGCCCTACGTTCCAGGCCATCGCATCATCGCGGAAGACGATTGCGGCGATCCGATCTATGAGGACCTGGGACCCACCCCGCGTTTCTACGCGCTGTCGCACGAGATCCTGCGCCGTCTGGCCACGCCGCACGACGGCAAGCGGTCGTCGGATTAGTTTACAAGCGGCATCGGAACACCGGTGCAGGCCGATCGTACGTCGCTGTATCGGCACACAGTTTTCCCTCTGGTACGATCTTTGCTGATAGCAAGAAATCATTACCGGAGGAAGTCGTATGTATCTCGGCCCCGCGTTTCTGTTTGCGGCTTTCGCCAGCGTGTTCTACGTTCCGGGCTTCCTGGACACGCCGCTGGGTGCGCTGACGCCACGGCAGTTCATCTCGCAGTTGCTTTTCGCGGCCTTCGCGCTCGTGGCGCTGGCAGCGCTCGCGCGCTCGATCGAGCTTGATCCAGTGTGGCCGTGGCGGCCTGGCTTCCGGCGCATCGTGAATTCACTGCTGAGCCGCATACGTTAAGCGGGCATCCTGCCGCCCGTCATAGAATGGCGGTTTTCCGTTCCGGTCAGCCGCCATGCCCGTCAACCTCGTCGCTCCCGATCCCGCCTCCCTGCTGCCGGTTGCCGGCGTCCGCCTCGGCATCGCGTCCGCAGGCATCAAGAAACCCGGGCGCCGCGACATCACGCTCATCGAGCTCGCCGCGGGCAGCCGGGTCGCGGGCGTTTTCACGCAGAACCGCTTCTGCGCCGCGCCGGTCACCCTGTGCCGCGAGCACCTCGCGCACGGCGGGATCCGCGCCCTGCTCATCAATACCGGCAACGCGAACGCCGGCACCGGCGCCGAAGGCATCGAACGCGCACGCCGCAGCTGCGACGCGGTCGCCGCGCTGATGGGCTGCGCGCCGGAAGCCGTGCTCCCATTCTCCACCGGCGTGATCCTCGAACCGTTGCCGATCGACAAGATCCTGTCTGCACTGCCCGCCGCACGAGCTGACCTCGCGGCGGATCGCTGGCACGATGCGGCGCACGCGATCATGACGACCGACATCGTCGCGAAAGGCGCAAGCCGCCAGGTGCGAATCGATGGCCGGACGGTGACGGTCACCGGCATCGCCAAGGGCTCCGGGATGATCCATCCCAACATGGCGACCATGCTCGGTTTTCTCGCGACCGACGCCGCGGTTGCACCGGCGCTGGTGGACAGCCTCGTGCGCGAGATCGCCGACGTGTCCTTCAACTGCGTCACCGTCGACGGCGACACCTCCACGAATGACAGCTTCGTCCTCATCGCTACGGGCCAGGCCGGCAACGCCGAGATCGCCGATGCCGGCGGCGCCGACTACACCGCGCTGAAAGCGGCGATCGCCGACGTCGCGATCGAGCTTGCACAGGCGATGGCGCGCGACGGCGAGGGCGCGACCAAGTTCATGACGATCGCGGTCGAGGGCGGACGCGACCGCGCCGAATGCAAGCAAATCGCCTACGCGATCGCGCGATCGCCGCTGGTGAAGACCGCGTTCTTCGCTTCCGACCCCAACCTCGGCCGCATCCTCGCCGCGATCGGCTACGCCGGTGTCGATGACCTCGACGTCGACGCGGTCCGTGTCTGGCTCGGTGACGTGCTGGTCGCCGAGCACGGCGGCCGCGCGGCGAGCTACACCGAGGCTCAGGGTGCGGCCGTGATGAAGGAGGCGGAGATCCTCGTGCGGGTCGTGCTCGGCCGCGGCGACGCGGCCGCCACGGTGTGGACCTGCGATTTCTCCTACGACTACGTCAAGATCAACGCGGAATACCGCAGCTGAACCCGCCGCCGGGGGACGAAAGGGTCGCCCCCGGCGGGTCGCGCCGGCACCGTTCCGCGCGATCTGCCGGCGCGCCGCATCCGCTAGAATCACGCCATGACCGACCCCGCCGCCCTGCTGCCGCGCCTCGCGCTCCTGCTCGACCGTCTCGAGGCCCCAACCGCCGCGCCGGATTGGGGCACGGTGCCGGCCGCACGCTGGTCGGCGCCGACGGCGAGTCTCAAGCCGATCCTGCATCCGAGCCGCGTCGCGTTCGAAGACCTGCTCGCGATCGACGACCAGAAAGCGCGCGTCGACGCCAACACCCGCCAGTTCGTCGAGGGCCGGCCCGCCAACAACGTGCTGCTCACCGGCACGCGCGGCTGCGGCAAGTCCTCGCTGGTGAAGGCGGTGCATGCCCGCTATGCATCGCAAGGGCTGCGCCTGATCGAGGTCGACAAGGCCGGACTGCCGCAGCTTCCCGACCTGTTCGAGCTTCTCGCCGACGCGGATTGGCGCTTCATCGTCTTCATCGACGACCTCAGCTTCGGCGAGCACGAACCCGGCTACGCGAGCCTGAAGGCCGCGCTCGACGGCTCGCTCGCGGGACCGTCCGACAACGTGCTGATCTACGCCACCAGCAACCGTCGCCACCTGATGCCGGAATACATGGCCGAAAACCTCGAAACGCGCTATCTCGGCGGCGAGGTGCACCCCGGCGAGGCCGTCGAGGAAAAGGTCTCGCTGTCGGACCGTTTCGGCCTCTGGGTCTCCTTCCACGTGATGGACCAGCCCACCTACCTCGACATCGCACGCCACTGGGCCGAGACGTTCGGTGCCCCGGCAGACGGCGAACGCTTCGAACGCGAGGCCCTGCAGTGGGCGATGGCGCGTGGCGCGCGCAACGGGCGCGTTGCCTGGCAATTCGCGCGCGACTGGGCGGGGCGGCGATGAGCGGCATCACCGACGTCGTCGTCGCGGTCCTGGTCCAGCCCGACGGCCGCGTACTGCTCGCGCGGCGCCCCGCCGGCAAGCCCTACGCAGGCTACTGGGAATTTCCCGGCGGCAAACTCGAGCCGGGCGAGACCTTCGAGGTCGGGCTCGCGCGCGAACTGCATGAAGAGCTGGGGATCACGATCGCATCGCCCTGCCGTTGGATCACCCGCGTGTTCGAGTATCCGCACGCGACGGTGCGGCTCAACTTCTTCCGCGTGTTCGCCTGGGAAGGGTCGCTGCAGGCGCGCGAAGGCCAGGCGCTCGCTTGGCAGCACCCCGGCGCCGTCGAGCCGACGCCCTTGCTGCCAGCCAACTTTCCGGTCCTGAGAGCGCTCGAGCTGCCGCCGATGTACGGCATATCGCACGCGGAGGCCCTCGGCGCCGAAGGTTTCCTCGCACGGCTCGACGCTGCGTTGGATGGCGGCCTGCGCCTGATCCAGGTACGCGACAAATCGCTGCCTGACGAGATACGGCTCGGGCTCGCACGCGAAACGGTACAGCGTGCACACGCCGTCGGTGCGCGGGTGCTGGTCAACGGCAGCGCAGAACTCGCACGCGCGGCCGGAGCCGACGGGGTGCATCTCGACGCCGTCGCCGCTGCCGCATTGACGGCGCGGCCGGATTGCGAGTGGGTCGGCGCGTCATGCCACGATGCCGCGGAGCTTGCGCACGCGGCCGCGATCGGCGCCGATTTCGCACTGCTGTCGCCCGTGCTCCCCACGCGCTCTCATCCGGGTGCACCCACGCTCGGATGGCCGACCTTCTCCACCCTTGCGGCGGCAAGCCCGATCCCCGTCTTCGCACTCGGCGGGCTCGGCCGTGAGGACGTCGCGCTGGCGCAGAGTCACGGTGCGCACGGCGTGGCACTGTTGCGGGGCGCCTGGACATGACGCAGGAACGCAATTCCGCGCCACGCTGGAGAATCTTCGCGCCCCTGCTGATGGCAGTGGCGCTCGTCCTGGTGGCGGCCGCCGGCTACTGGCTGAAGCAGCCCGCCGGGGCAGTGCAGGTGGCCTGCGCGGACCCGATCGCCGGTTGCCGTTTCGAGCACGGGGGCGCGCCCGTTCTGGCACGTTTCTCGATCCACCCTTCGCCACTGGAGCCGTTCGTGATCACGGTCGGCGCGGCCGGGGTCGCGCACGTGAGCGCGGAATTCCAGATGGTCGGCATGGACATGGGGTTCAACCGCTACGACCTGCGGCCGGGTGCGGACGGCACGTTCACGTCGACCGTGACGCTGCCGATATGCGTCAGCGGGCGGCGCGACTGGAAGCTCTATCTCGAACTGGACGGCACGCGCTACGAGCTCCCCTTCAGTACGCTCTGAAACCTGCCGTACATTTCAACGTCACAAGACGACATCTATAATGTCCAATGGATCATTGGAGAGAGCCATGCCCACCGAACACACCTACCGGCAGTTCGATGCCGAGCTCGAAGCCGTGCGCGCCGACGTGCTCAAAATGGGCGGCCTGGTCGAGGAGCAGATCATCAATGCGGTCGACGCGCTCGTGCACGGCGACGTGCGGCTCGCGGCACAGGTCGACGCCAACGACCATAACGTCAACGCACTGGAAGTCTCGATCGACGAGGACTGCACCCACATCATCGCGCGGCGCCAGCCGACGGCGTCCGACCTGCGCATGGTGATGATGGTGGTCAAGACCATCACCGATCTCGAGCGCATCGGCGACGAGGCCGCCAAGATCGCGCGCATGGCGCGGCTGATTCATGAGTCCGAACGCATCAGCCTGCCCCGGTTCTCCGAGGTCAAGTACATGGCCGACCAGGTGCTAGACATGCTGCGCAAGGCGCTCGACGCGTTCGCCCGCCTGGACGCCACGAAAGCGGTCGAGATCGCGCGCCAGGACCAGGCGGTCGACGAGGAGTTTCGCCTCAACCTGCGCCACCTCATCACCTACATGATGGAAGACCCGCGCACCATCTCGGTCTTCATCGACATCCTGTTCGCCATCAAGGCGATCGAACGCATGGGCGATCACGCCAAGAACATGTCGGAGTACGTCGTCTACATGGTCAAGGGCAAGGACGTGCGCCACACCTCCCTGGAGGAGATCGAACGCGAAGTCATGTGAATCGCATGCCCCCCAAGGGGAACAGCAGGGGAAAAATGGAAACGGGCGCCGCGGCGCCCGTTTCCACGTACGCGGTTACTGTTTCGGCGGTACGTAGCCGGCGGCCGTGTCGACGCTGCCGCCACCGAAGAAATAGCGCGTCATCTGCTCCATCAGGTAGCTGCGCGCCTGCGCATCGGCCATGTTCAGGCGGTTCTCGTTGATGAGCATGGTCTGGTGACGTTGCCAGCCGGCCCACGCCTCCTTCGAGACGTTCTCGAAGATCTTCTTGCCGAGCTCGCCCGGCACCGGCGGGAAAGCCAGGCCTTCGGCCTCCCGGCCGAGCTTCACGCACTGCACCATTCGCGTCATGTTCTTGCTCCTGAGGGTTCAATTGCCCGATTCTAACCCAAGCCGCTTTTCGATACGGCGGGCGAACACGCGCATCTCCTTCGCCGCCTGCACGTCGCCCCGCGCGGTGGCGACTGCAATGCCCTCCCGGTAAGCGGCCAGCGCCTCCTCGGGGCGCTCCGCGTCGGCGAGCGCATGACCGAGCAGCTTCCACGCCGCCGAATACTTCGGATCGTGGTCGACGGCGCTTTGCATGTGCTCGGCCGCCTTGGCCGCATCGCCCGCCTTGAGGTATTCGTTGCCGAGCGAATAGCGCAACAAGGCGTTGTCGCGCCCGGCCGCCAGCATGGCCTCGAACTTCTCGATCGTCGTCATCATTTCCTCCAGAAGGCGGGCGTCAGCACGACCAGCAGGGTGAAGAACTCGAGCCGCCCGAGCAGCATCGCGAAGCAGCATACCCAGATCTGAAAGTCGTTGAGCGCCGCGTAATTGCTTGCTGGCCCGACCAGGCCGAGCCCCGGCCCGGTGTTGTTGACCATCGCGACCACGGCGGTGAACGCGGTGAAAACGTCGAGCCCCGACGCGGACAGCATGAACGAGAGGGCGACGATGGACGCGACGTAAACGAACAGGAACGCCAGCACGGCGTAGATGATCTTGTCCGGCACCGCCTGGCGTCCGATCTTGGTATGGACTTCCGCGCTCGGATGCACCAGCTTGACCAGCTCGCCGTAGAACTGCTTGTAGAGTAGCACCGCGCGCAGCATCTTGATGCCGCCGCCGGTGGATCCGGAACTGGAAACGAAGCTCGACAGGAAAAGCATCCATAGCGGCGCGAAATAGGGCCACACGCCGTAATCGGTCGACGAGAAGCCGAGCGTGGTGGCGACCGAGACCGTATTGAACGCCGCGTGGCGCAGCGCCTCGGGGAATTCCTGATAGAAACCCTTGTAGAGCAGGTACGCCGTCAGACCCGCGATGCTCACGCCCAGGACGCCGAAGGTCCAGCGGATCTCGGCGTCCTTGCGGTAGCTCATGAAGCTGCGGCCGCGCAGGGCCATGAAATGGGTCGAGAAGTTGATCGCCGCGATCAGCGCGAAGACCACGACGATGGTTTCCAGCAGCACCGAGTCGAAGTACGCCATGCTGGCGTCGTGCGACGACAGCCCGCCCAGCCCCATCACGCTGAAGCCGTGCACCACCGCGTCGATCCAGCTCATGCCGCCCGCCCACAGCGCCGTCATGCAGAAGAAGGTGATCAGCACGTAGACCTGCCACAGCCCCTTCGCCGTTTCGGCCATGCGCGGGGTGAGTTTGCTGTCCTTCATCGGCGTCGGCGTCTCCGCCTTGAACAGCTGGCGGCCGCCCACACCCAGCATCGGCAGCACCGCGACCACGAGCACGATCACGCCCATGCCGCCGATCCAGTGCATCTGCGTGCGCCAGATGTTGATCGAGGGCGGAAGGCCGTCGAGCCCGGACATGACGGTCGCACCCGTCGCGGTGAGCCCCGAAACGGCCTCGAAGTAGGCATCGACGAAGCTCATGCCCGGCAGATGGACCAGCAGCGGGATCGCCGAAAAAACAGGCAGCACCGCCCAGATCATCACCACCAGCAGAAAACCGTCACGCGTCTTCAGTTCGCGCTTGCCGCGGCGCGACGCCAGCCACAGCATGGCCCCGCTGGCGAAGGTGAAGACGAAGGCCTGTTCATATGCGTTCCGCGCGCCGTCGCCGAGCCCGAGCGATACCCCGAGCGGCACCAGGAAGGCGAACGCGAAGAGCATCAGCACTCTCGACAGGATATGGACGACTGGCAGGATCTGCGACATCTAAGCTTCCGTCATGGCGGGAACCGGCGCGAACGGCGCGATCTTACCAGCCCCGCTCGCGCCAGGAAGTGCGGGCGAATCGCATGAACGGGATCCCGGCCATTGATCGAGCGGAAGCCCGCGGCGCCGCCAGAACGGAACCGCATCCATGCCCGCGGGCAGATCGGCCTGGTGTTGAAATCGACATTGGCACAGCCGGAATCGCTGCCGATCCGCGTCCGCTTGAAACTGCCGTGGCGCAGCGCGGGCGGGGGTTTCGCCTGCGGGATGCGAAGGGTGATGCCGAGCCACTTGCGGCAACTCGCCCGGGGCCGCCGGGCCAGTTCCGTCATGCCGGCAGGGAGCGAGGCGCTTCTTGCGGAAGACGAAGAAATGCATGACGACGTCGAGCACCACCGGCGGCATGAAAAAGATCAGCACCACTTCGATCAACGGCGAATCGAGGCCCGGCATGGTGGAGGGAGAGGGCCGGGAACGCCGGGCCGAACAAGCGCAAGGACAAAGGCGGCACGGCGCATGGAGGACTCAGAAAAAGCCGAAACCGACCTGAAAGAGCTTCTCCACCTTGGGAATGATGCGCTTGTTCAAAGCGAACACGATGAGGTGATCCTCCGCCTCGATCAGCGTATCGTGGTGGGCGATGATGACTTCGTCGCCGCGGATGATCGCGGCGATCGCCGCGCCCTCCGGCAGCGCCACGTCGCCGATGCGCCGCCCGACTACCTTGGAGGTCTTGAGGTCGCCGTGGACGACGATCTCGAGCACCTCGGCAGCGCCGCGCCGCAGGGAGTGGACTGCGGCCATGTCGCCGCGGCGGATTTTTGACAGCAGCGGCCCGACGGTCGCCTGCGCGGGCGAGATCGCGATGTCGATCTCGCCACCTTGCACCAGGTTGACGTAGGCCGAGCGGTTGATCAGGGCGATCACCCGTTGCGCGCCCATCCGCTTCGCGAGGAGCGCGGACATGATGTTGTCCTCGTCATCGTTGGTGAGCGAGCAGAAGACGTCGATCGTCTCGATGTTCTCCTGCTCCAGCAGGTCCTCGTCGGTGGCATCGCCCTGCAGCACGAGCGTACGATGCAGCTGCTCGGCGAGCAGCTTGCAGGTGGCCTCGTTATGGTCGATCAGCTTGACCTCGTAGTCCCGTTCCAGCACGGCCGCCAGCCGCCGCCCGATGTTGCCGCCACCGGCGATCATCACGCGCTTCACCGGCCGCTCCATCCGGCGCAGTTCGCGCATCACGGAAGGAATGTCCTGCCGGCGCGCGAGGAAGAACACCTCGTCCCCCGGCTCGATGACGGTGATCCCCTTCGGCACGATGCCGCGGTCGCGGCGATAGATCGCGGGAACGCGGCATTCCAGATCCGGCATGTGGCGCCTGATGTCCTGCAGTTCATGGCCCACCAGCGGACCGCCATGGTAGGCACGCACGGCGACCAGGCGCACCCGGCCCTCGGCGAAGTCGAGCACCTGCAGCGCCTCCGGGTGTTCGATCAGACGCCGCAGCGTGTCGGTCACCTCCTGCTCAGGGCTGATCACGTCGTCGACCCCGAAGTGCTCGCGCAGGAACGCCGCCTCCTGGGTCAAAAAATCATGCGAGCGGATCCGCGCGATGCGCGTGGGCACGTTGAACAAGGAGGACGCGATGCGGCACGCCACGAGGTTGGTTTCATCGCTCTGCGTGACCGCGACCAGCATGTCGGCATCCTCGGCGCCGGCCTGCTTGAGTACGGAGGGATGCGCCGCATGGCCGCGCATCGCGCGCAGGTCGAAGCGATCCTGCAGCAGCGAAAGGCGGGACCCGTCGAGATCGACCACGGTGATGTCGTTGTTCTCGGCGACCAGGTTCGCCGCGAGGTTGGCGCCGACCTGGCCGGCGCCGAGGATGATGATCTTCACCTGGGCTCCCGGCTACAGGTCGTCGTCGAGGCGTCGCCCGTGGCGGATGTTGAGCTGCTTGAGCTTGCGGTAGAGGTGGGTGCGCTCGAGCCCCGACTTGTCGGCGACCCGCGTCATGCTGCCGCCCTCCTTCTGGATCAGATGCTCGAAGTACATGCGCTCGAAGGCGTCGCGCGCCTCGCGCAGCGGGATATCGAGCGGAATGCCATGCGCCTCGGCGGGCGCCTCCCGCTTCATCGGCGCGAGTACGCGATTGACGTCGGTCGCATCGATCTCGCTCGCGAGCGCCGTCACGGCCACGGTACGAACGACGTTGTTGAGCTGCGGCAGGTTTCCCGGCCAGTCGAAGTTGCGTAACTGGTTCAGGGCCGGCGTCGTGAGCCGCCGCACCGGGCAGGCGCCGGATTCGATCAACTGTGCCAGCATGAAATTGGCGATCTCGGGCACGTCCTCGCGGTGCTCGCGCAGGGGCGGCACCTGGATGGCCAGGCTCGACAGCCGATAGAAAAGCCGGCTGTCGAACTCGCCCGCCGCGACCATCGAGACGAGAGAGCGGTTGCTCGCGCACACGAGGCGCGCGCCGCTGTGCTCGATGCGGTCCAGCAGCAGCCCGAGCCCTTTCTGTTCGAGGCGGCCGAGTTCGCATACGTCGGGCAGGTAGACGGTGCCGTTGCCCAGCGTCTCGACGAGGCTCAGGGGATCGCTCACGAGGCGCGCACGATCCTTGATCTCGATCCACGGCGTGGACGCCTGATGAAGAAACTGGGCGCAGACCTCGAAGCCGCAGCCCGGCTCCCCGAGCAGCAGCACCGGCGCGGTGTTGCCCGCAATCTGCGTCAGACGCTTCTTGAGATCGAGAATGAGCGGGCTCTTGCCGAGCGCGGAGAGGTCCATGCTGGGTGCGCGTCGCGGCATGGTCACGCCGCGGCTGATCGCCTTGCTCACGGTGTCGATCAGCTTGGCCAGCGCGACCGGCTTCTCCAGGAAGTCGGCTGCGCCGAGCTTGGTCGCCTCGACGGCCGTATCGATCGTGCCATGGCCCGACATCATCACCACCGGCATGGTGAGCTGGCCGCCGCCGGCCCATTCCTTCAGCAGGGTGACGCCGTCGGTATCGGGCATCCAGATGTCGAGCAGCACGAGATCCGGCCGGCGCATGGCGCGGAACTGGCGTGCCGCCTCCGCGTTTTCCGCCAGATGCACGTCGTATCCCTCGTCGGTGAGGATTTCCGACAGCAGTTCACGAATGCCCACTTCGTCATCGACGACGAGAATATGCCCGCTCACCTGTGTTCTCCGGCTGCCGCAAAAACGGGCAGCGCGATGCGGATGGCGGCGCCGCCCGACTTGAGGTTCTCGATTTGAATTTTTCCGTGATGCTCTTCCACGATCTTCTTGACGATCGCCAGTCCCAGCCCCGTTCCCTTGGCCTTGGTGGTCGCGTAGGGTTCGAACAGCCGCGTCATCAGGTGCTCCGGAAACCCCGCCCCGTTGTCCGTGACGGACAAACATACCGCATTGCCGCACAGTTGCGTACCCACCTCGACGCTCGGCGAGGGGTGGTTTACCAACGCATCCTGCGCATTCTGCATCAGATTATGGATCACCTGGCGCAATAATGTGGAATCACCGGTGATTCGCGGCAACTCCGACCCCAGGTTGATCTGCAGGCCCAACGCGCGCGCGTCGTACAGCGCGAGCACCTCGCCCACCAGCGCATTGAGGTCGAGTGCCTCCAGCTTGGCTCGCGGCATGCGCGCATAGCCGGCGAACGCATCGACCATGCTTTTCAGCGCACCGACCTGATTGATGATCGTCTGCGTGGCGCGCGCGAGGAACTCCGCGTCCGGTGCCTCCAGCCGGCCGTCCAGCTTGTGTGCGATACGCTCGGCCGACAGCTGGATCGGCGTGAGCGGGTTCTTGATCTCGTGGGCGAGGCGGCGCGCCACCTCGCTCCAGGCCGCATTGCGCTCCGCGTTGATGAGCTTGGTGACGTCATCGAAGACGAGCACGTAGCCGCGCTCCACCCCCGGAGGCAGGCGGGTGCCGCGCAGGAGAAGCGACTGGCTCCCGCCTTGGCCGGCGTAGTCGACCTGTTCCTGCCACTCGGCCTCGTGCTCGGCGAAACGTGCCGCGGCACGCTCCCCGAATTCGCGCAGTGCCTCCCCCGATTCGCCGAGGCCGGCCAGTGGCTGCGCGTCCAGCGTCTCGGCGGCCACGCCGAGTATCTGCACCGCGGCGGCGTTCAGGGTGCGCACCCGCAGCGCCTCGTCGAGCACGACCACGCCCGACGACAGGTTGGCCAGCACCCGCTCGAGAAAGGCCTTCGCCTGCTCGGTCTGCTGGTGGTTGCGCGCAACCTGCTCGCGCGCTTCCGACAACTGGCGGGTCATGCGGTTGAACGACTGGATCAGCACGCCCAGTTCGTCGCGGCTCCGCAGTTGCGGCATCTGCGAGAAATCGCCCTTGGCGACGGCACGGGTGCCGCGCGCCAGCGTCCGCAGGGGCGCGCCGAGACGCTCCGACATGAGATATGCGATGACGAACGTCAGCAGAAGCGCAAGCATCAGAGTGAGCGTCAGCGCGACGCCGTAAATGCGCTTCAGACCGACGCGCGAGACGGCGATCTGCTGGTATTCCTGGTACGCCAGCTGCACCGCCTGCGCATCGCGGGCGAGGCGCGCAGGCACCGGCTGCACGAGCTGCAGCACGCGGGTCTCGCCGGCCAGCGCGCTCGCGTACACCGGAACGACCACGCGCATGATGAGGCCGCGCTCCGCGACCTCCTCGATCCGGCTGTACGGCTGCTGCTGGCGTACCTGCCAGAGCACGCTGCGGTCGGGCAGCACCGGCAGCAGCGTGCCGCGGTCACCGCCGACGTGCGCAACCACGCCGCCACGCTCGTCGAACAGCGTCAATTCCTGCACCGCGCTTTGCTCGCGCAGCGTCGACAGGCTCGTGATGATGGACCCGACGCCTTCGTCGGATAGAGACAGCGCCATCCGGTCCGCCTTCCGATCGAGCTCGCGCAAGAGGTCATCAAGCGCCTGCTGGCCAAGGTTGACGCCGGAGGTGAGCGCATTGTCGACCCGCACGTCGAACCAGGTTTCGATCGAGCGGTTCAGAAAGAAGACCGACGCGCCATACACGACGAGGCCCGGAAGGGTCGCGACCGCACCGAACATCAAGAGCAGCTTGAAGGTAAGCTTTGCACCGAACACGCCGCGCCGGATGCGTTTCTGCAGCCGCCACAGCCGCCAGCCGAGCAGGACCAGCAGCGCGACGCCGAATACGCCGCCGCCGATGAAGAGCGTCGGCAGGCTGTCGGAAAACATGGCGCTGTCGCCGCTGGCGTAGAAGAGGAGCGCCAGGAGCAGAATGCCGACGGCAAGCGCGGCGGCAATGAGGCTGCGCATCAGGGCAGCGGCGGAGGGGGCGCAGGCGTGGCGGGCGCGTCGAACGCCCATTCATGCCACGTCGTGGCGAGTTCCCAGCGATCGCCCCCGACCGCCCCGATGGAAAGGGGTTTTGGCAGTTGGGAGGTGTCGAGGCGCAGGCGCAGGCGGCCCTCGTAGCGCTTGCCTGCCCGCAGCGCCCCGCGTTCGAGCACCTGCCAGTCCTCCACCTGGCCGAGGCGCACCAGCGCCTCGCCGAGCGTGGAGACCGTGTGTGTCGTGTAGCCGGTCTCGACCACGTAGCGCCGCAGCAGCAGATGGTAGTAGATCCGCAGCTTGCGCGTCGCCTCGACGATGCCTTCGTCGAACCACCAATTGCGCGGGCGGCTCAGTTCGAACTCGACCAGGAAATGAAGATTGATCCCCTTGAGGAGCGCATCCTCGAGGGTCGGGTTGAGCACCACGTCGATGTCGGCGTCCAGCACGTAGCCCTGCGGCGTGGCGAGAATCGCGGCGTGCCTGACCGCACTCCGGTCGTTCGCCAGCGCGCCCCCCGCGAATGACAGCCAGCAGCCGAGCAACAACCCGACCAGCCAGCGCAGGGCGGGCTCACGTCTTGCGCAGCAGGGCGTAGAAGAAACCATCATGCTCGACATCGGGAAGCAACTGCCCGCCGGACAAAGGATCAGGAAGCGAATCGCGCTGGGCATCCCGGGCGTGCCGCGCCAGAAACGCCCGCACCTGCCCGTCGTTCTCTTCGTCGAAGATCGAGCAGGTGGCGTAGAGCAATGTACCACCCGGCGCCAGCAGCCGCCAGAGCGCGTCCAGCATGGCCGCCTGCCGCGCGGAAAACTGCGCGATGTCGCCCGGCCGGCGCAACCACTTGATGTCGGGGTTGCGGCGCACCACCCCCGAGGCGCTGCACGGCACGTCGGCCAGGATCCGATCGAAAGGCCGGCCGTCCCACCAGCCCTCCGGCGCGGCGGCGTCGCCTTCGACCAGTGTCGCGGTGAGCTGCAGCCGGTCGAGGTTTTCCCGCACCCGCGCCAGGCGCGCGGGATCGACGTCGAGTGCGGTGAGATCAACATCGGCGCGCTCGAGGATGTGCCCGGTCTTGCCGCCGGGAGCGGCGCAAGCGTCGAGCACGCGTTCGCCCGGCTGCGCGTCCAGCAGGCGTGCCGCCCACTGCGCGCCGGCGTCCTGCACCGAAACGTCGCCTGCCGCAAAGCCGGGCAGTTCGTGAACGGGCACCGCACGCTCCAGCGTGATTGCATCCGGCCCCGAGCGATGCGCCGGCAGTCCATGCGCTTCCAGGCGCTGCAGATAGGCGGCGACGCTGCCGCGGCGCGCATTGACGCGCAGCGTGAACGGGGGATGCAGCAGACCCGCGCCGAGGATGGCCTGCCAGCGCTGGGGATACTCGGCCTGCACGCGCTCGATCCACCAGTCGGGATGCGACCAGCGTGCGCCGGGCTGCGATTCGGCGATCGCGTCGAGCTCGGTCCGACGGCGCTGGAAGTTGCGCAGCACCGCGTTGGCGAGCCCGCGCCGCCAGCCCGGACCCGCCGCGTCGACCGCATTGTGGACCACCGCATGCGCCGGTGCGCGCGTGTAGGCCAGCTGGTAGAGCGCCACCCGCAGCAGCCAGCCGAGATCCGGATCGGTCAGCGGACGTTCCAGCAGTGCCGTGAGCCAGGCGTCGAGGCGGCCGAACTGGCGCAGGCTCCCGTATACGACGTCCTGCAGCGCGCCGCGGTCGCCCGGCGCGTCGAGCTGGCGCAGCCGGCGCGGCAAAGCCTGGTGCAGCGCCGCACCCTCGAATACTTCCTGGAGCACGGCGGCAGCCAGCTTCTGGAGCTTACGCATGGCGGAACATGATCGGGGCGAGCGGCAATCTCATCGGGGACCAGCGGCGGGAGCGGCGGATGATAGCAGGCGCCGGCCGGCGCCAGCCGCTTCAGCCGCCGAGGAAACTGCCGCGCGCGAGCGGGCGGCCGGCGAGGAAAGCGGCGGCCGCCATCCGCTTGCCGCCCGCCGGCTGCACCTCCCGCAATACCAGCGCGCCGTCGCCGCAGGCGACGACCAGCCGACCGGCGTCGGCCGCGAGCGCCTCGCCCGGCTGCCCCGAGCCCGGGACGAGTTCGGCGGCCCAGATCTTGAGCGGCGTACCCTCAAGCGTCGTCCAGGCGCCCGGCGCGGGATTGAACGCGCGCACCGCACGCGCAAGCACCTCGGCGGGCTGGTGCCAATCCAGCTTCGCTTCCTCCTTGCTCAGCTTGGCGGCGTAGGTCGCATCTGCATCGTCCTGCTTTTCGGGTACTAGCGCCGGATAGTCCGCCAGCGCCTCGACGATGGCGGAAGCCCCCGCGGCGGCAAGCGCGTCGTGGAGCGTCGCGGCGGTATCCGTGTCGCGGATGGGCACCGTCGTCTTCAGCAGCATCGGGCCGGTATCCAGCCCGGCGTCCATCTGCATGATCGTGATGCCCGTTTCCGCGTCGCCCGCGAGGATGGCCCGCTGGATCGGCGCCGCGCCGCGCCAGCGGGGCAACAGCGACGCATGGATGTTGAGGCAGCCGAGGCGCGGCAGCGCGAGCACCGCCGCCGGCAGGATCAGCCCGTAGGCCGCGACGATCATGACGTCCGCACCGATCGCACGCAGTTCGGCCTGCGCGTCGGCCGTCTTCAGGCTGCTCGGCTGGTAGACGGCGAGCCCGCGCGCGAGCGCCGCCCGCTTCACCGCGCTGGGCGCCGGCTTCATGCCCCGGCCGGCCGGCCGGTCGGGCTGGGTGAGCACCAGCGCGAGTTCGTGGCCGGCGTCCGCGAGCGCCTCGAGCGCAGCGGCTGCAAACGGCGGCGTGCCGGCGAAGATGACGCGCACGCGGCGCTCAGAGCGACGCGCGCACGGGGGCGGCGTCGGGTCGGTGTTCGCGTGCCTGCTTGGCGAGCCGGGTCTTGATGCGGCTGCGCTTGAGATTGGACAGGTAGTCGACGAAGACCTTGCCATCGAGATGGTCCAGCTCGTGCTGGATGCACACGGCCAGGAGGCCGTCCGCCTCGAGTTCGAAAGGCTTGCCGTCGCGGCCGAGCGCGCGCACCGTCACCCGTTCGGCGCGCTTGACCTTGTCGAAGATGCCGGGCACCGAGAGACAGCCCTCTTCGCTCTCCTCGGTGCCCGATCGCGCGATGATCTCGGGGTTGATGAACACGCGCAACGCGTCGTGGGACTCCGACACGTCGATCACGACGACGCGCTCGTGGACGTCGACCTGGGTCGCCGCCAATCCGATTCCCGGCGCCGCGTACATGGTCTCGGCCATGTCGTCGATCAGCTTGCGGACGCGCGCATCGACCTCGGCGACCGGCCGCGCGACGGTATGCAGGCGCGCATCGGGATAATGCAGGATGTCGAGTATGGCCATAGAATCGCTACCAAATTGCCGGACCGCGCCCCCGAACCCCCCGTAATCCGAACCCCCGTGTGAATTCCCGTGCGCGGCGCCCTAAATAAATACCGGTGCTTAGCCGTATACCAAGCGCACAGTATATTTTCAACGCAGAAAATTAGACAAGGTCTAAATGGAGGGTTCCCCGTGCGTCAACTCGTAGTCTCCCTTGCCCTGCTGCTCGCAGCGCCGGCATTCGCCGATACCCTGAAACTGCAGGACAACGCGCCGGACAAGTATGTCGTGGAGAAGGGCGACACGCTCTGGGACATCTCCGCACGGTTTCTCAAGGATCCGTGGCGTTGGCCCCAGATCTGGAACCTGAACCGCGAGGAAGTCCGCAATCCGCACTGGATCTATCCGGGCGACATCATCCTCCTCGACCGCAGCGGCAAGGAGCCGCGGCTGAGCCTGGTCAAAGGCGGGGTCCCGACGGTTCGGCTGTCGCCGGGTGTGCGCGCGAGCGACATCGGCAGCGATGCCGTCCCGGCGATCCCGATCCGGGCGATCCATCCCTTCCTGTCGCACGCTCGCGTGGTCTCGGAGAAGGCGCTCGACGACGCGCCGTTCGTCCTGGGCGGCAACGAGGAACGCGGCGTGCTGGGCGCCGGCGACGACGCCTTCGCCACCGGCGGCCCCAGCGGCGTCACGCGCTGGAACGTGGTGCGCCCGGGCAAGGCCCTGAAGGACCCCGAGACGGGTGAGGTCCTCGGCTACGAAGCCGATTACCTGGGCGACGCGCAGACGCTGGCGGCGGGCGCGCCGCAGAAGATCCGCATCACCCAGTCCGCACGCGAAATCATGCCGCGCGACAAGCTGGTGGAGGCGAGCGATACCACCGTCTTCGAATACGTGCCGCATGCGCCGGACGCATCCGTGGAAGGGCGCATCATCTCGGCCTACGGCGGCATGTCCGACAGCGGCCGCTATCAGACCGTCGTGATCAACCGCGGCGCGCAAGACGGGCTCGAGCCCGGCAACGTGCTCGCGATCTTCCGCGAAGGCCGGGCCGTCTCGCTCACCCGCGATGAAAACGAGCGCATGGCCTGGGTGAACGAACAATCCACCGGCGTTCCGGAAGGCGGCGCCTGGCTCTACAGCGACGTTCGCTGCCTCAACCAGGACAGCAAGGTGAGCTACGACCAGGCAGCGGAAATTCGCAACACCTTCCGTCACACCTGTCTTGGCAACACCGACAAGCGGGCGGTCAAGCTGCCGGACGAGCGCAGCGGCCTGCTCATGGTGTATCGCGTCTTCGACCGGGTCTCGTACGGGCTGATCATGCAATCGGAAGGCCCCGTGTACCTGCTCGATCGCGTGAGAAATCCCTGATCGCGGCGACTCCCAGCCGGCGAGGCCTGCGTGCTTGATGCCTGGCTGCGCCTCGCACTCGCCCCGGGGATCGGCAACGCCCGCGTGTTGCGCCTGCTTGCCGCCTTCGGTTCGCCGGAGGCGGTCGTGGCTTCGGGCCGCACCGCTCTCGCGCCCCATCTCTCTCCCGCGCAATGCGATGCGCTGCTGGGCGAGCCCGACGCCGGCCGGCTCGCGGCCGTCCACGCCTGGCTCGCGCAGCCCGGCAACAGTCTGCTGACGCTCGCCGACGCCGACTATCCGCAAGATCTGCTGCAGATCCCCGACCCGCCTGCGGTGCTGTATTGCAAGGGGCGGCGCGACCTGCTCGGGCGTCCCGCCCTCGGCATCGTCGGCAGCCGCAACGCGACCCCGCAGGGCGCGCGCGACGCAGAAGCATTCGCCAACGCCCTGTCGGACGCCGGGCTCACCATCACGAGCGGGCTTGCGCTCGGCATCGACGCGGCCGCGCATCGTGGCGGGCTGGCCGGTGCCGGTTCGAGCGTGGCCATCGTCGGCACGGGGCTCGACCGGATCTATCCCGCCCGCAACAAGGCGCTGGCGCACCGGCTGGCGGAGTCCGGCGTGATCATCTCGGAATTCGCGCTCGGCACGCCGCCGCTTCCCGGCAACTTTCCGCGCCGCAACCGGATCATCAGCGGGCTGTCCCGCGGCGTGCTGGTCGTCGAGGCCACGCCCGACAGCGGATCGCTGATCACCGCGCGGGTCGCGGCCGAACAGGGACGCGAGGTGTTCGCGATCCCCGGCTCGATCCATTCGCCGCTGGCGCGCGGCTGCCATGCGCTGATCAAACAGGGCGCCAAACTGGTGGAATCCGCCGCGGACATTCTCGAGGACCTCGCCTGGCAGCACAGCTTGGCCACACTGCGGCCGCAACCGCCGGAAACCTCCGCCGACCCCGTGCTGGCCGCGCTCGAAGGCGCACCGGCGCCGCTCGACATACTGGCACAGCGCACCGGGTTGACGCTGGATGCGCTTTCGGCGAAGCTGTTGACGCTCGAGCTGGAAGGGCGGGTTGCGGCCTTGCCCGGCGGGCGTTACCAAAGAATCCACTGATCCTATGCTCGACATCCTGGTCTACCTCTACGAAAGCTTTCGCATGGCCGAGCTCGCGCCCGACCGGGGCGCGCTCGAAAAGCGGCTGTTCGCAGCCGGTTTCGAAGAAGCCGACATCAACGCGGCGCTCGACTGGTACGCCAACCTCGCCGGCAGCGTCAGCCACGAGCGGCTGGCCCACGTCGGCCACCGGCACTATGCGCCCGAGGAGATGGAGCGCCTGAGCGACGTCTGCCGCCGCGAACTGGCCTTCCTCTCCAGCGCCCAGGTACTCGATCCGGAATCCCGCGAATGGGTGATCTCCGGACTGATGGCGCTCGGCGGCGAGGACATCGAGCCGGAGCACGTGCGCTGGATGACGCTGATCGTGCTGTGGAGCCGCGGGCTGATCGAACACTTCACCCATCTCGAAGACATGCTGCTGAATCACGAGCCGGGGCGCCTGCATTGATCCAAGGCGCGCCGACCCTGATTTCACGCTAGCAACGCGGACCATTCGGGATGCGAGCCATGGAGCGGTGCGCACTGCCGGGCCGTTCACCGCAAGCGGCACCCGGCGACGGCATGCGCCGGGATCGGCCCATGCCGTCGAGTTGCCGCGAGACGGCGCGTCTGCTACGTTGGGTCCCCGGGCAAGGGATGGGCCTTGCCGGCGCGGCGCGCGTCGCGTTCATGGCTTGCTCGCGGCAACGCGGGTGCGAAATCAGAGTCAACACGCCCTAACATGGCCAAGCTCGTCATCGTCGAATCGCCTTCGAAGTCCAAGTCGCTGAAGAAATATCTCGGCGCGGACTACGACATCCTCGCCAGCTACGGCCACGTGCGCGACCTCGAACCGAAGACGGGCGCGGTCGACACCGAGAACTTCTCGATGAAGTATCAGATCATCGAGCGCAACGCCAAGCACGTCGACGCCATCGTCAAGGCCGCGAAGAAGGCGGACGAAATCCTGCTCGCCACCGACCCGGACCGCGAGGGCGAGGCAATCTCGTGGCACATCAGCGAGATCCTCAAAGAGCGCAAGGTCAAGACGCCGATGAAGCGCGTGGCCTTCTACGAGATCACCGAATCGGCGATCCAGGATGCGGTGCGGCATCCCCGCGAGATCGCGTCCGACCTCGTCGACGCGCAGCAGGCGCGCCGGGCTCTGGACTACCTCGTCGGCTTCAACCTCTCTCCGCTGCTGTGGAAGAAGATCAGCCCGGGCCTGGGTGCCGGCCGTGTGCAATCGCCGGCGCTCAGGATGATCGTCGAGCGCGAGAAGGAGATCGAATCCTTCATTCCGCGCGAATACTGGACGCTGCATCTCGACACGCACAAGGGCAGCCAGCCCTTCACCGCGAAACTCACGCACTTCCGGGGCGAGAAACTCGATCAGTTCTCGGTCGAGCACGAGGCGCGCAGCAAGGAGTGGCTCGCCATACTGGAAGGCCGGGACGCCAAGGTCATGCGCGTCGAGAAGAAACGGCGCGCCCGCAACCCCGCCGCGCCGTTCACCACCTCGACACTGCAGCAGGCCGGCGTGCGCCAGCTCGGCATGACGACCGACCGCGTGATGCGCACCGCGCAGCAGCTGTACGAAGGCATCGATCTCGGCGAAGGCCCGGTCGGCCTCATCACCTACATGCGAACCGACTCGGTCAACCTCGCGCAAGAAGCGATCACCGACATTCGCCGGTATGTGAGCGCCCACTTCGATTCGGACTATCTGCCGCCCAACGCGATCCACTACAAGGCGAAGACCAAGAACGCCCAGGAAGCGCATGAAGCCGTGCGCCCGACCTCGACGCTGCGCACGCCCGAGGAGGTGAAACCTTTTCTCACGCAGGACCAGGCGCGCCTGTACGAGCTGATCTGGAAACGCACCGTCGCCTGTCAGATGTCCGCAGCGCAGTTCGACACCGTCGCCGCCGACATCTCGGTCGGCGAGGGCACGTTCCGCGCCACCGGCCAGACCCTCGCCTTCCCCGGTTTCCTCGCCGTGTATCAGGACGAGGAAGAAGAGGAGGAGTCCAAGCTGCCCGCGCTGGCCGAAGGCGAGACGCTGCCGGTCGATCGCCTCTACGGCGAGCAGCACTTCACCCAGCCGCCGCCGCGTTATAGCGAGGCGAGCCTCGTGAAGGCGCTCGAGGAATACGGAATTGGCCGGCCCTCGACCTACGCCAGCATCATTTCCACGCTGCAGGAACGCGAATACGTGGTGCTGGAGAAGAAGCGCTTCCAGCCGACCGACATCGGCCGCTTGGTCAACTGCTTCCTCACCCGCCACTTCACGCACTACGTCGACTACGACTTCACCGCGAAGATGGAGGACAAGCTCGACGACATCTCCAACGGCAAGCGCCAATGGTCGCGCTTTCTCCGCGACTTCTGGACGGCGTTCGACAGCGAACTCAAGGCGAAGCAGGACGTCGAGCGGGGCTGCCCCATCCTCGAATCCTGCCCGAAATGCGGCAAGCCGCTCTTCATGCAGGCGAGCAAGCGCGGGCTCTTCATCGGCTGCTCGGGCTATCCGGCCTGCGATTACACGCGCCCCCTGCACGGTGCGCCCGCCGAAGGCGACAACATCCTCGGCAAGGACCCGGCGACCGGCCTCGACGTGAAACTGCTCTCCGGCCGCTTCGGCCCCTACGTGCAGATCGGGGACATGCCCGAAGACAAGAAGGCGCCCAAGCCGCGCCGCGCTTCGTGGCCCAAGGACGTCCCGCTGGCGGACGCCACGCTGGAACTCGCGCTGAAGTTCCTCTCGCTGCCGCGCGAGGTTGGCATCCACCCCGAGACCGGCCTGCCGATCGTGGCGAACAACGGCCGCTTCGGGCCGTATCTGCTGCACGACGGCAAGTTCAAGTCGATCCCGCGGACCGACAGCGTGTACGAGATCGACCTCGCGCGCGCGCTCGAAGTCCTGAAGATGGAGCGCGCACCGCGCGGCGCGTCGGCTGTGGCCGCCCTCCGCACGCTCGGCGAACACGAAGGCAAGAGCGTGACCGTGCATGAAGGCCGCTACGGCCCCTACGTCAAGCACGGCACGACCAACGCCACGCTGCCGAAGGATCTCACGCCGGAGGCGGTGACCCTGGAAGAGGCGATCGAACTCATCGCCGCGCGCGTCGCAAAGGGCCCGGCCCGCAAACCGGTACGCAAGTCGGCGGCGAAGCCCGCCGCGGAGAAGGCATCGAAGGCCACGACGACGAAAGCGCCGCGTGCCGCGAAGACGCCCGCCACGAAAGCCGCGTCCACCAAGAAGGCCACGGTCAAGAAGCCATCGGCATGAGCGCGCCGCCCCGCCTGCTCATGGTCAACGCCTTCATCGGCACGGCTGGCTACAAGAAGCTGTATCAGGAACTGGGCTACAGCGTCATCACGGAATGGTCGGAACGCAAGGCGATCAGCCTCCTGCGGAAATCCCCGCCGGCGGTCATCGTCGCCGACTTCTACCATCAGCCGGATTTTCGCGACCGGCTGTCGAATCTGGAATCGCTTCTGGCCGCCGCCCAGGCCCAGCCGGCCACGCGCATCCTCGTCCTCTACGACACCGCACATCAGGCCGCGCTGGACAAGGTACGTGCGCGTCTGCGCATCGATGCCGCGCTGCCGCTGCCGATCCAGGAGGACGATTTGCGGACGACGCTGAAGGGCTGGCTCGGCACCGCGGCGCCGCACGTTTGAGCCGAAATTAAACTTTCCCTCCATGCAGCCGTTTAACTGGGCAACCCTCGTGGAGACCCCATCATGCTGCGCCTTGCCGTCCTGCCCCTGCTTCTGATTTCCGGCCTCGTCCAGGCCGCTCCGCTCACGCTGGGCGTCGTCCTCGATCAGCATGAATCCCTCACCGACGCGAATACGACCAAGCGCTACCGCGCGTTCGCCAGCGAAATCGAGGCCGCGGTCGGCCAGCCCGTGCGCATGCAGTATTACAAGCGCGGCTTTTCGGCCATCAAGCATGCGAAGGACGGCACGCTCGACATCATCTTCGGGCCAGCCCAGGTGATCGCGAACATCGGCAAGTTCAAGTTCGAGCCCATCCTCAAGTCCAACGAAACGACCGCGGCGGCCTTCGTCGCGGGACCGAACTACCGCGGCAACCTCACCGCGAGATCCGGCGCCCGGCTCGGCGTGCCGGACTACGAGTCACTGATGGGCGGCATCGCGCGCAGCGAAATCAACAGCCGCGGTCTCGCCAAGGCCGATTTTGCCGAGGTCAAGTTCCACCGCATGGCGGAAGCGCCGCTCTATGGCCTGAAGCTTGGCCGCTACGATCTCGCGGTTGCGTCAGCCGAGGAAGCCCGCACCTGGACCGCGGCAAACGGCGGACGCATCGTCTTCACCAGCGCGGCGGTTCCGCTGCGCGCGCTGAGCGTCCAGCCCGAGAACATCCCGCCTGCGGCCCAACAGAAGCTCGTGGGCTCCCTGCAGAGGGCCAACAGTCTCAACCTGGCCTTCAGCACCGCAAGCAAGGCCGACTTCAAGACCATCGGGTCGATGCTGAACACGACGCCATTGAGCCTGCCCGGCGCCCGCGTCGTGTCCGCCGCCGACGTCGAGAAGCTGATTGCCCAAGGCGCTCCGGTGTTCGACGTGCGCGACGAAGAGGAATATCGAAAGGGCCATGTTCCCGGTGCTCGCGGCGTCCCCTACAAGGAAGGCAGTGCCAAGGAGGTGGGCTTCGATCCCGCCGACGACGAGTTTCCGCTCAGCCGCCTGCCGCGGGACAAGAATGCACCGCTCGTGATGTACTGCGACGGCACCTTCTGCTGGAAGAGCTACAAGTCGGCCACGGTCGCGATCCGCGCGGGCTGGAAGAACATCGCGTGGTTCCGCGGCGGCTTCCCCGAATGGAAGGAAGCGGGCCTGCCGATCGAGGGCAAGCAGGAAAACTGAGCCGCCGCACTCCGCCGGGAGCCGCCAGGCGCCCCGGCGTACCGCACTCAGCGGCCGCCGCTTTCCCGCGCGCGTTCGAGACGGGCCTTCAGCTCGGGCATGACGAGGACAGCGGCTTTTTCACCCTCCATGATCGCCAGGTGCCGACCCGCGAAATCGGTACTGCCCACCGCCGCCGTTTTCGGCCGAATCACCAAGTCCGCATCCGCCAACTCGTGACGCCCGATCGCGTGGCCCATGATCGAGAAGGTCTGCAGCAGCACGTCGAGCGTGCCGGTGAGCCTTGCACGCCGGGCCACGTTGGAGATATCCACCGCAATCACGAAATCCGCACCCATCGACCGGGCAAACTGTGCCGGAACGGGGGAGGTGAGGCCGCCGTCGACGTAGTCGCGCCCACCGATCTCGACCGGCTGGAACATGCCCGGCACCGCGCTCGATGCGCGCACGGCCATGCCCGTGTCGCCGCGCCGGAACAGCACCGATTCGCCGTTCTGCAGATCGGTCGCCACCACCCCGAGCGGTCTCGGCAATTGCTGGATCGGCCGATTACCCACCCGCTGATTGATGAAGGTCTGCAACGCCTCGCCTTTCAGCACGCCCCGATTGGGAAGCGTCCAGTCCGCGACCATGCTCTCTTCCATCTGCAACGCCACTTTCTGCAGGTCGAAACCGCTCATCCCCGACGCATAAAGCGCCGCGACCACCGATCCCGCGCTGGTGCCGACGACGATATCCGGCACAATACCCTGCACTTCGAGCGCCTTGATCACACCAACGTGCGCGAAACCCCGGGCCGCCCCTCCACCCAGCGCCAGCGCGATCCGGACCGGCTTCCTGGGCGCCACGACCGGCTCCGGAGGCGTTGGCACGGGAGCGGGCGATGGCGGCGGTGCGGCGCATGCGGCGAGCAGGCCGGCAGCGAGGAACGCAAGCAGGCGAAGCATGTAAAGGATCGGTTCGTGAATCGAAAGCCGTATTATGTGGGCCAAGGCCCCGGCCGCCCAGCCGCGGGCCGTAATTGACAAGCAAGGAAGAACGGATGATCGAGAACCCCGAACGCTTCAACCGCGCAATCGCGCTCATCGACGCCGCCAACGCGGCAGACCCCAACCAGGACGAAGGCCAGCCGAAGGAACTGCTCTACGGCAAGCGCATGTCCGACATGATCGCGCGCTTCGCCCCCGATGCTTCCGAAGCCGTGCAGCTTGCCGTGCGCGCCCAGCACATCCAGCGCTGGAAGGTCCCGCGCGATACCTATCCGATGACCAAGGAGGGATATCACGCCTGGCGCACCAGTCTGTACACCTTCCATGCCGACGCCGCCGGCGAGCTGTTGCAGCAGGCCGGCTACGACGACGCCATGATCGAGCGCGTCAAGAAAGCCGTCGGCAAACGCGGCATCAAGAGCAACCCCGAAACGCAACTCCTGGAAGACTGCGCCAACCTCGTCTTCATCGAGCACTACATGCTCGCGTTCGCCCAGTCCAAGCCCGAGTACGATGAAGAAAAATGGCTGGACATCATCCGCAAGACGTGGCGGAAGATGTCGAAGGATGCCCGCGAGTTCGCACTGTCAGGCAAGGTCACATTGCCGGAACCACTGGTACCGCTGATCACCAAGGCGATCGCGGAATGATTGGTACGGGCTTGCGAGACGGCCCGAATCGCCAATCTGCCGAACGGCGTTCGTACCCAGCTGAAACCTGAAAAAATGGCTTCCTCAGAAGAAGGAAGCCAAAGAAAGAGCCGTTCGCCGGGTCGCAGCCTTGGCAATCATCATCCATTGGAGCCGTAGCGTTCCAACCAGTGGGCATACGGCGCCGGCAGCACCCACGAAGGTTTCTCTTTCCCGAGCGCTTTTGCCGCCTGATAGGGCCAGTGAGGGTTGGCGAGATGGGCACGGCCGACCATGACCAGGTCCATCTGGTTCTTGGCCACGACCTCGTCGGCGATGGCTGGCACATCGATGCCCCACGACGACGCGACTGGCATCCCGGCCGCATTGCGCACCTTTTCCGCGATGGGTGCCAGGAAGGCTGGCGCCCAGGGAATATTGGCCTCGGGCGTAGAGAAGCCAATGCTGACGCTGAGCAGGTCCAGACCGGCCTTGCGGAATGCAATGGCCAGGTCAATGGATTCGGCCAGCGTTTCCGCATCCCGGCCATCGAACTCGATGACGCCGAAGCGGGCCGTCAAGGGCAAGTGCTCGGGCCAGACTTCGCGGACTGCAGCAAGGGTTTCCAACAGGAAGCGACTGCGGCCGGCGTAGTCGCCGCCATATTGGTCGGTACGCCGGTTGGCGTGAACCGAGAAGAAACTCTGCGCCAGATAGCCATGGGCAAAATGCAGTTCCAGCCACTCGAAACCCGCTTCACGGGCGCGACGGGCCGCAGCGACGAAGTCGCTCCGCACCCGGGCGATGTCCTCCAATGTCATCGCCTTGGGCACCTTCGACAGATGGGCACCAAAAGCGACAGCCGACGGGGAAATGGTCGCCCAGCCACGCGGGTCGCCTTCGGCGATGTGGTCGTCGCCCTCCCACGGAGCATTCGTGCTCGCCTTGCGGCCCGCGTGCGCGATCTGGATGCCCGGCACCGCGCCGCCCGCCTTGATGGCAGCGGCGATTCTGGTCAGGCCGCCTACTTGATCGTCATTCCACAAACCCAGGCAACCCGGAGAGATGCGGCCTTCCGGCGCGACACCCGTGGCTTCGACGATAACCAGGCCGGCACCACCCCGAGCAAGGCTCGCATAGTGAACTTGATGCCAATTGTTCGTCAGACCGTCAATGGCACTGTATTGGCACATTCGTTAGTTGCTCACTTTGTCGTCCGTGTAGTTGCCTTACGCAAGTCACAGTGGCTCTGACCTGCCCCCGTCTTTAGTACCAGCGCTTGGTTAGCAGAGTCCCGAAATTTC
>DAOKZP010000019.1:0-31655 GCA_035325585.1 Thiobacillaceae bacterium
TAAGTCGGCAGTTTCCTGCCAAAGGTCCGTTTACACAAAATTCAGGACACGTCCAATCTTGGGTACTCCAAGAGTTGCGCCGCTGTTTGAGTAAATCACCGTTCCGCTAGGAAACAGGTTGCTGTGCGAAGCACCTTCATCGGTCAGGAAACTCTCGGTTCCGGTTAGGTATATCGCATCGTCTTTCGTGATTTCTGCAACGGTAACCCAAGGCACGGCCTCCCCACCAAAGAATCGTGGATCACCTGCAGGACGGGGCGATGCACCACGAACAACGCTCGCAATAAACCGCATCGGCGTGATGCCCCAATGCGCCGGCACCTCGCCCAGCCACTCGATGCCGGAATCCTTCATCGGCACATCGGGGTCGAGCCCCTTGGTGACGGCGTGAGAAATCACGGCTTGGCGCTTTTCCTTGAGCAGGGCGATGAGCTTTTCCTGCTCCGCCACCAGCGCGTCGATCTTGGCGGTCTCGCGGTCGAGGAAGGCCGTGATGGCTGCCTGCTCTTCTCTTGGCGGAAGCGCCGCGTGCAGGCGCATAAGCTCACTGGCGTTGATCGCCGGGTAGCTGACACCTACAGACCTTGCGATGACCTCTGCGATCATAAATTCTGCTTGGAACAAATATCCCAAATAACCAGATGTAATCGAAGTTGGACGGATTACCGCGAAGCCGGTAGACACGATCATGTTCTCCGGAGGGTGGGCGACTGGGGCGATAGCACGCAGGTAAGTGCGTACGGTAGACACAATGACATCGCCATCCTGAACGCGACGACGAGCGCGCGAGGGCGCATTGGCAAACGTCAATGATTGCGAGTGATTGATCCCTCGCCCCGCCTCAACTCCCGATATTTCGACGTACTCCATTTCGTAGTCGGCGTCGGTCGACTCCTCCAGCACGTCGTCATTGCAGGTCGCCACCGCCTTTACGGGCTTTACTTTCCAGTGCGCCGGCACCTCGCCGAGCCAGTCCACGCCGCTGTCCTTGTACTCGGAATAACGCGGAAAGCTCACGCCGACAGCCCCTCGATCATGGCCTTGATGCGGTCGGTGACCTGCTTCAGTTCGGCGTCGATCTCGGCCAGCGGACGCGGCGGCTGGAACACGTAGAAGTGGCGGTTGAACGGGATCTCGTAGCCGACCTTGGTCTTCTCAAAGTCGATCCAGGCATCCGGCGCATGGGGCAGCACTTCGCGCCTGAAGTAGGCTTCCACGTCCTCGTCGAGCGGCACGTTCTCGGTGTCGCGCAGGCTGGCGTCGGGCTGCGGCTTGCCCTTCTGCTTGCCCTTCACGCCGAGGACGACGTTGCCGGCTTCGTCGCGCAGCGGGCGCTCGACGGTGATGGTGCGGTAGCCGAAGTCGCTGTTGGCGAAGATGCGGCTGATGGGCTTGCCATCCTGCTCGGCCTCGACGAAGTCGCCGAACAGCCGCGTGATCTCGGCGATGTGATCGTCTGACAGTTCCTTACGCTTTGAACCGAGGCTCTTGCGCATCTTCTGCCAGAAGGATGAGGCGTCGATCAGTTGCACCTTGCCGCGGCGATGCGCGGGCTTGCGGTTGCTGATGATCCAGACGTAGGTGGAGATGCCGGTGTTGTAGAACATGTCGGTCGGCAGGCCGACGATGGCCTCACACAGGTCGTTCTCCAGCACGTAGCGCCGGATCTCGCTCTCGCCGCTGCCGGCCCCACCGGTGAAGAGCGGCGAGCCGTTGAGGACGATGCCGAAGCGGCTGCCGCCCTCGGCCGCCGGCCGCATTTTCGAGATCAGGTGCAGCAGGAACAGCATCGAGCCGTCGGACACCCGCGGCAGGCCGGGGCCGAAGCGGCCGTTGTAGCCCTGCTGTTCGTGTTCCTTGCGGACCTCTTTCTCGACCTTCTTCCACTCCACGCCGAAGGGCGGGTTGGAGAGCATGTAGTCGAACTTCTTGTGCGGGTGGCCGTCGTCCGAGAGTGTGTTGCCGTAGACGATGTTGGCGACATCCTGCCCCTTGATGAGCATGTCTGCCTTGCAGATGGCGTAGGACTCGCCGTTGAGTTCCTGCCCGAACACGGTCAGCCGCGCCTGCGGGTTGTGTTCCTCCAGGTACTCGCCGGCGATGCTCAGCATGCCCCCCGTCCCGGCTGTCGGGTCATATATGGTGCGCACGACGCCCGGCTTGCTCAGAACGTCGTCGTCCTCGATGAAGATGAGATTGACCATGAGCCGGATCACCTCGCGCGGGGTGAAGTGTTCGCCGGCGGTCTCGTTCGAGATTTCCGCGAACTTGCGGATCAGTTCCTCGAATGCCAGGCCCATCTGGTGGTTGTCCACCGCCTCGGGGTGCAGGTCGATCTGGCTGAACTTCTCGGTGACCTGGTAGAGCAGCCCGCACTTGTGCAGACGGTCGACCTGGGCGTGGAAGTCGAAGCGCTCGAACAGGTCGCGCACCGTGGGCGAGAAACCGAGGATGTAGCGGAAGAGGTTGGCGCGAACGTAATCGGGGTCGCCCATCAGCTTCTTCATGTCGAGCGGCGACGTGTTGTAGAAGCTCTGCCCCGCCTTGCGCAGCAGGAAGGGTTCCGGGTTCACCCCGGCCTTTTCCTTGTCCGCGTACTCGGCCAGCACGGCGGACTTCGTCGCCTCAAGCACGCAGTCCAGCCGGCGCAAGACGGTGAACGGCAGGATCACCCTGCCGTACTCGGATTGCTTGTAGTCGCCGCGCAAGAGGTCGGCGACGGCCCAGATGAAGGCGGAGAGGGATTGATGATTCACGGTCGATATCGTCGTTATTGTTGGAAGGCCGGCGGTTTTCTACGGCTTTGCTCACGCCGGGAATGTAACCCCCTGCGGAGGCAAGGACAATGCCGCCGGCACGCCATCCGCGCGGATTCCGGCAAGCCGACCGGCGGAAACGCCTTCATATCGCGCGATGATGCGATCAGCGATCGCGCAAAGTGCGAGGAGATGGCCGCTGACAGAGGCGAGACTTGTGCCGACGGCCGCCGCGCAAACGTGCGCGGATTCTCAATGCACCCGCCAAGCCAGCAAGGGCCATGGTCGGCCAGGCCGTTGCCCGGGCCGTGGTCGAGAAGATGGGGCTGGAGATCGTCGAGCACACCGCTGGCAAGGGCGAGGTGACTTGCGACGTAACCCGCAAGGGTCTGGCTACGGAGCAAGCCAGGGAGATCGATGTCTACGCCTTCAGGAAGGGCGGGGCGGATTCAGCCGCGAGAAGCACCGCGGCGATTCACACAACACAACAAGAAAGCCATCACGCCACGCTATGGCGAGGGTTTTGGTACAACTTGCACCTCGTTGATGCTGAAGACTGGTGCCGGGAGGGGGACTCGAACCCCCACACTGTTTCCAGCGGCGGATTTTGAATCCGCTGCGTCTACCGATTCCGCCATCCCGGCCATTGAGCCGGACGCGAGCGCGCCGGCATTGGAGCCGCGCATTATCGCTGCACCATGGCCGGCATAGCAAGGCGCACGTCTGGACAGCGGCTTCGTGGCATCAAGCCAAGCCGCGTCACAAAAAAATTCCGGCGTGGACCAAAAAATGTCGGGCGTGGACCTCGGATCCCTCGGGTCGGCTCATCTCTCTCGGAATCGGCTCCTTACCACGGGCGCCGTTCTTGCGGTACAGGCGTGCGGAGTCTTCCAGGGAGCGCCGGTGCGGGCGGCCGTATAATCGCGGCCCATGCGCGTGGCCGACTTCGACTTCGATCTTCCCCCCGAACTGATCGCCCAGTTCCCCCTTGCGACGCGCGACGCAAGCCGGCTCCTGCACGTCGATCCATCGGGCAGGATCGCGGATTACGCGTTCCGCGATCTGCCTGGATTGCTGCGCGCGGGCGATCTCCTGGTGATGAACGACACGCGCGTGATCAAGGCTCGACTCTTCGGGCGCAAGGACTCCGGCGGCCGGGTCGAACTGCTGGTCGAACGGGTGACCGACGAATGCGAGGCGCTTGCCTTTATCCGGGCGAGCCATGCGCCGAAGCCGGGAACCACGATCGATCTCGCCGACGACGTCGCACTCGAGGTGATCGAACGGAAGGACGACCTGACGCGGCTGCGCTTCCCGCAGCCGGTGCTGGAGGTACTCGAAACGCTCGGTCGGCTGCCGTTGCCGCCCTACATCACGCACGCGCCGACCGCGGACGACGAGCTCCGCTACCAGACCATTTATGCGAACGAACCGGGTGCGGTGGCCGCGCCCACGGCAGGCCTCCATTTCGACGCGACGATGATCGGCGCGCTGGAGACAGCGGGGGTTCACACGGCGCGGCTGACCCTGCACGTCGGCGCGGGAACGTTCCAGCCGGTGCGGGTCGACGACATCGCCGATCACCGGATGCACAATGAGCGCTACGCGATTCCGCAGGCGACGATCGACGCGATCCGCGAGACACGGGCGCGCGGTGGTCGCGTGATCGCGGTCGGCACGACGAGCCTGCGGGCACTGGAGGCCGCCGCGAATGTATCGGCGGACGAGGCAAGCATGCCGAGAGCCGGAGAAGGTGAGACCGACATCTTCATCACGCCCGGCTATCGATTCCGCGTGGTCGATGCGCTCGTCACCAATTTCCACCTGCCGAAGTCGACGCTGCTGATGCTCGTTTCGGCGTTTGCCGGCGTGGACGTCATCCGCGCGGCCTACGCGCACGCGATCCGGCAGCGCTACCGCTTCTTCAGCTACGGCGACGCGATGTTCCTCGAAAAGAAACCGCAATGAAGTTCGACCTCCTCGCCACCGACGGCGGCGCCCGCCGCGGCCAGCTTCACCTGGCGCACGGCACCGTGCAGACGCCGGCGTTCATGCCGGTCGGCACCTACGGAACGGTGAAGGCGATGTCGCCGGCGGAGATCACCGCCATCGGCTTCGAGATGGTGCTCTCCAACACCTTTCACCTCTGGCTGCGCCCGGGGCTCGAGGTGATCGAACGCTTCGGCGGCCTGCATCGCTTCATGGGCTGGGATCGGCCGATCCTCACGGATTCTGGCGGCTTCCAGGTATTCAGCCTCGGCAAGCTGAGAAAGATCACCGAAGAAGGCGTGAAATTCGCGTCGCCCGTGAATGGCGACCGGCTTTTTCTCACGCCCGAGATCTCGATGCAGATCCAGCGCACGCTCGACTCCGACATCGTGATGATCTTCGACGAGTGCACGCCCTACCCCGCCAGCGAACGCGAGGCCGGGGATTCGATGCGCCTGAGCCTGCGCTGGGCGGAACGCTCACTGGCCGCGCACGCGGGCAATCCCAACGCGCTCTATGGCATCGTCCAGGGCGGCATGTACGAGGCGCTCCGCGACGAATCGGCGCGCGAACTGATCGGCATGAATTTCGATGGCTATGCGATCGGCGGACTGTCGGTCGGCGAGCCGAAGGAGGACATGACGCGCATCCTCGCCCACGTCGCGCCCCAGCTTCCAGTCGACAAGCCACGCTATTTGATGGGCGTCGGCACGCCGTCCGATCTCGTCGGCGCCGTCGCGCAGGGCATCGATCAGTTCGATTGCGTGCTGCCCACGCGCAACGCCCGCCACGGGATCCTCTTCACCCGGCGCGGCGAGCTGCGCATCCGCAACGCGCGCTGGAAGCTCGATACCGCGCCGATCGACCCGGAATGCGATTGCCACGCGTGCACGCATTTCAGCCGCGCCTACGTGCACCACCTGATCCGCGCCAATGAGATCCTCGGCGCACGGCTGGCGACGATCCACAATCTGCACTACTACCACCGGCTGATGGCGGGGATGCGCGCCGCCATCGAAACCGGGCGCTTCGCCGATTTCACCGCCGAGTTCCACACGATGCAGGCGCAAGGATGGTGACCACCCGCGTCCATTGCAAGGACAGCGTTTCTCGCCCTCGCCGCATATTGCATGCGTAGCCGTTGGCGTGCGATATGACGCCCAGCGCCGAAGGAGGCCGTAACACCTTGGGAGACGCAGGATCCAGCGCAGTTTTCGGTTCTGCGACGTCGCTGCCGGCCCGCTGCCGGCGAGGATACGTTCGTTTCCAGGTACCTGCCGCGGAGCCGGGCACCGTCCCGGCGAAAGCGGGACGCCATCCGCTCGCGCGCGGCGCCGGCGGTTTCACCCGGTACCGCACCCGCCCGCCAGGCAGCGGTGCGCGGGTGCGTTTCCAGCGCCTCATCCACCGGCGAAAGCCATACCGGAGACCGCCATTCGGGCGTGCTAGAATCCGCAGGTTCTTCGACTTGACGCTGACGCCATGATCTCGCTCGCACACGCACAGGCCACCGGGGCAGCCGCCCCTGGGTTCGAACAATTCCTCCCGCTCATCATCATCTTCATCCTGTTCTGGTTCATGCTCATCCGCCCGCAGATGAAGCGCGCGAAGGAACAGAAAAAGATGTTGTCCGAGCTGAGCAAGGGCGACGAGATCGTCACCGCAAGCGGCCAAGTGGGCAAGGTCGTCAAGATCGGCGATCAGTACGTATCGCTGGAGATCGCCGACGGCGTGACCACGCACATCCAGAAGCAGGCAATTCAGACACTCCTGCCGAAGGGCACCATCAAGAGCCTCTAGACCCGCTGCGTGGGCCGCCTCGGCTTCGCCCCCGACCCTCCCCCGTCCTTCCGTCCGAACATGAACCGCTTCCCGCTCTGGAAATATATCGCCATCGGCATCACGCTGCTGATCGCGATCGTGTACGCCATGCCCAACCTGTTCGGCGAAGTGCCGGCGGTGCAGGTGTCGCCGGTACGCACCACCGAAAAGGTCGATACCGCGCTGCTGGCCCAGGTGGAGTCGCTGCTCAAGGGTGCGGACATGGCTTACGACGGGGTGGAACTGGCCGGCAACAGCATCAAGACGCGCTTTGCCAGTACAGACGTGCAGATCAAGGCCAAGGACGTGCTGCAGAGCGGGCTCGGCGAGCGCTACACGGTGGCGCTGAACCTGGTATCCGCATCGCCGGGCTGGCTCTCGGCGATCAATGCGCTGCCGATGTACCTCGGCCTCGACCTGCGAGGCGGCGTGCACTTCCTGCTCGAAGTCGACATGAAGGCCGCGCTCGAAAAGGCGGCGATCCGCTACCAGAACGACTTCCGCAGCGAACTGCGCAGCGCCCGGATCCGCTATGGCCGCATCACCCGTGATGGCAATGTGGTCACGGTGCATTTCGCCACGAGGGACCAGCGCGATGCAGCCATCGAGCGGCTCGCAACCGCGTTCACCGACCTCGCCTTCACGCCGGCCGACCAGGCCGAGGGCTTCACGCTTTCCGCACGCCTCAAGCCCGAGGCCGAGCGTCAGGTACAGGATTTCGCACTGCAGCAGAACATCACCACGCTCCGGAACCGCGTGAACGAGCTGGGCGTTGCCGAACCGGTGATCCAGCAGCAGGGGGCCAGCCGCGTCGTGGTCCAGCTGCCCGGCGTGCAGGATACGGCCAAGGCAAAGGACATCCTCGGACGCACCGCAACCCTGGAAATCCGCATGGTCGACGAACTCGCCGACGCGCAGGCGATCGCGCAGGGCCAGGCGCCGTTCGGCGCGGACATCGTCCCCAGCCGGGACGGCAGCGCCATCGCCGTGAAGAAGGACGTGGTGCTGACCGGTGATTCGATCACCGATGCCGCCCCCGGCTTCGACGGCCAGAGCGGCCAGGCTGCGGTGCACGTCAGTCTCGACGGCAAGGGCGCGCGGATCTTCAAGGACGTGACGCGCGAAAACGTGGGCAAGCGCATGGCGATCCTGCTGATCGAGAAAGGCGTCGCCGAGGCGATCACGGCACCGGTCATCCGCGAGGAGATCGGCGGCGGCCGGGTGCAGATCACCGGCATGGAGACGGCGCAGGAAGCTTCGGACGTGGCCTTGCTGCTGCGCGCCGGTGCGCTCGCCGCGCCGATGCAGATCGTCGAGGAACGCACCGTCGGACCCAGCATGGGTGCCGAGAACATCGCCAAGGGCTTCCGTTCCAACATCTGGGGCTTCCTGGCGGTCGTCAGCTTCATGGTGTTCTACTACCGCGTATTCGGCTTGTTCTCCTCGATTGCGCTGGCGATCAACGCGCTCCTCCTGATCGCCGTGCTCTCGATGCTGCAGGCGACGCTCACCCTGCCGGGCATGGCGGCGATCGCGCTCACGCTCGGCATGGCGATCGATGCCAACGTACTCATCAACGAACGCGTCCGCGAGGAGATCCGCGCGGGGCTCACCCCGCAGGCGGCGATCCACGCCGGCTACGAGCGCGCGTGGGCCACCATTCTCGACTCCAACGTTACGACGATGATCGCCGGTATCGCGCTGTTCTGGCTTGGCTCCGGCCCGGTGCGCGGCTTCGCCGTCGTGCTGTGTCTGGGCATCCTCACGTCCATGTTCAGCGCGGTAACCGTATCGCGCGCCATGGTGAACCTGACTTACGGCCGCAAGGCGCGGCTCAGCAAAGTTTCCATTTGAGGCCCCGCCGCCATGCTGGAATTCTTCCCGTTCAAGAAAACCATTCCCTTCATGAGCTGGGGGAAAGCGACGACAGCGATTTCCTTGATCACTTTCCTGTTTTCGGTATGGGCGCTGTGGGACCGGGGTCTCAACCTGGGCGTCGACTTCACCGGCGGAACGGTGATCGAGGTCAGCTACGGCGGACCCGCCAACCTGCCGGAAATCCGAGACACGCTGGGCAAGACCGGCCTGCCGGAGATCTCGGTACAGAACTTCGGCACCAGCCATGACGTCCTGATCCGTCTGCCGAACAAGGGCGAGGCCAATGCAGCGGAAACGAGCAACCGCGTGATGGCCGCGCTTCAGACCGCGGACCCTACCGTCGAGCTCAAACGCGTCGACTTCGTCGGCCCGCAGGTCGGCAAGGAACTCTATGACAGCGGCGCACTGGCGCTGCTGGCGGTGTCTGTCGGCATCATGATCTATCTCGCGATCCGCTTCGAATGGCGTTTCGCGGTGGCGGGCATGCTCGCGAACCTGCACGACATCGTGATCATCCTCGGGCTGTTCGCGTTCTTCCAGTGGGAGTTCACGCTGACGGTGCTGGCGGGCGTGCTGGCGATCCTCGGTTACTCGGTCAACGAGTCGGTGGTGGTCTTCGACCGCATCCGCGAGAACATCCGCAAGATGCGCGGCGAGACCATTCCCCGCATCATCGACGATGCGATCACGCGCACCATGAGCCGCACCATCATCACCCACGGCTCGACCCAGATCATGGTGCTGTCGATGCTCTTCTTCGGCGGCGAGGCACTGCATAATTTCGCACTCGCGCTCACCATCGGCATCATGTTCGGCATCTACTCCTCGAACCTGGTGGCTTCACCGTTGCTGCTGATGCTCGGCGTGAAGCGCGAACACTTCATCAAGCCGATCGAGAAGAAGGAAGAAGCCGTCGTCTAAGGCGCGGCACGGCGGATTCCGGCGTCGGATCCGCCGTGCATTGCGCGATTTCCGGCCTTCTTCCCCATATCCAATCCTGAGTCCGCGATCCTGAAATGCTCCACGACATCATCCAGACCATCGTCGCAACGGTCGGCGCCTGGGGCTACACCGGGATCTTCCTGATGATGGCGCTCGAATCGAGCTTCTTCCCCTTCCCGAGCGAAGTGGTGATGATTCCCGCCGGCTACCTCGCGTACAAGGGCGAAATGAACCTTGCGCTGGCGATCCTCGCCGGCATCGGCGGCAGCCTGGCCGGCGCGCTGTTCAACTACTGGCTGGCACTGAAGCTCGGACGACCCTTCCTGTTGCGCTACGGCAAGTACGTGCTGTTCAAGGAGCAGTCGCTGCAGCGCATGGAGGACTTCTTCGCGCGTCACGGCCACATTTCCACCTTCACCGGCCGCCTGATCCCGGCGGTGCGGCAGTACATCTCGCTGCCGGCCGGTCTCGCGCGAATGAATCTCGCGGTATTCAGCTTCTACACCAGTCTCGGCGCCGGCATCTGGGTCACCATCCTCGCGGTGCTCGGCTACACCCTCGGCCACAACGAAGAGGCCATCCGCAACAATCTACACCTCATCACGCTGATCACCCTCGGTGCGGTCGCCGTGATCGTGCTGCTCTATGTCCGCATCAAGCTCAAGAAAAGAATCATCCGCTGAAGACGCATGCAAGGTACGCGTCTGGGACCTGCCGACGCGCGTGTTTCACTGGGGTCTGGTGCTTCTCGTGCTGGCCGCCTACCTGACCCAGGAATTCGGCTTGATGGTCTGGCACCAGCGCATGGGCCTTTCCATCATTGCATTCATCGCGTTTCGGCTGGCCTGGGGGTGGGTTGGATCGACCCACGCCCGCTTTTCCAGCTTCGTCTGCGGCCCCGCCGCGGTTCTGGCGTATCTCCGCGGCCACTGGCGCGGCGACGGGCACAACCCGCTGGGCGGCTGGGCGGTACTCGTGCTGTTGCTGCTTCCTCTGGCGATGGCGCTCACCGGTCTCTTCGCCAACGATGACGTCGACTTCCGCGGCATGCTCGCCGGCCGCGTCAGCGGCACCACCAGCGAAAACCTGACGCGTCTGCACGGCTGGCTGTTCGACGCGCTCCTGATCATGATCGTGTTGCACGTTGCGACGATTGCGGCGTATGCGTGGTTCAAGCGCCAGAACCTGTTGCGACCCATGATCACCGGCCACCGGCCGCAGAGCGAAGACAGGCCGGGCGTTTCGTACAGCGGTGGCGGCGGGTTCGCGTTCGTACTGGCGCTGGTGGTCGCGGCGGGCGCGCTGGCCGTCGTGTTCGCACTCGTGCCCGAGTCCGTCCCGCTACCCGCGGACTACGTCGCGCCGGACTGGTAGCGTTAGTACGCCGAACCGCATCGCGGCGCCCGCTGGCTGCCGCGCCGTCCAGTTGTGTTTACTTGGTGCGATAGCGGTCGTGGCACGCCTTGCACGAATCGTTCACGCGCTTGTACTGCGTATTGATCGCCGCGACGTTGCCACCGGCGGAAACCTTGGCGAGCGCGTTGGCTTCGCGATTGAAGTTCATCGCGATCTCACGCACTTTTTCCGGCTCGGCGAAGAACTTGGACTTGAGTCGCGTCTTCTGGTCGCCATGATCCTTGTCGGTCCCCGGTGCATACAGGGCGCCCATTCCCGAGTTGGCCACCGCCGCGATCACGTTGGCCGCGTTCTGGACTTCGTCCTTGTTGAACTTGCCGTCGAGATTGTTCTTGATCTTGCCCATGTTCCACGCCATGGAACTGTAACCGGCCTTGCGGAACTTGATCATCTCTTCGGGCTTGAGCGGCTCGTTCGCCATTGCGAAACCGGAGAGCATCATCGACGTGGCGGCGAGCACCAGAGCGGATTTGCTGAGCATGGTCATTCGTAGGACTCCTTCAGGTCAACACAAAACCGGCCACCCTTTCGGGCCGTTCCAAATCTTTGATTTTACCGGAGTGCGTTCATGCGATTGTGACGAACGCGCATGAACGGGTGGCGCCGGAGCTTCAGCCCGCGGCCTCCACCATCAGTCGTTTCATCTCCGCCACCGCTTCCTTCCAGCCCACGAACAGCGCCTGCGCGACGATGGCGTGGCCGATGTTGAGCTCGTGAATGCCCGGCAGCGCAGCGATCGGCTGCACGTTGTGGTAGGTCAATCCGTGACCGGCGTTGATCGTGAGGCCGAGGCTGCGCCCGTACGCGACCGCCGCACGGATGCGCTCGAGTTCGGCGGCGCGCTGCTCGAACGTCCTGGCCTCGGCATAGTGCCCGGTGTGGACCTCGACGACGGGAGCGCCGGCGGCGCGCGCGGCGTCGAGCTGCGAGAAATCAGCGTCGATGAAAAGCGAGACACGGATGCCCGCGTCGGCCAGCCGCTTGCAGACGTCCGTCAACCTGGGCAGCTGCGCCTTCACGTCGAGCCCACCCTCGGTGGTGAGCTCTTCGCGCTTCTCGGGCACCAGGCAGACGTCCTGCGGCCTTATGGCGAGGGCGAGGGCGAGCATCTCGTCGGTCACCGCCATCTCCAGGTTCATCTTGGTCTTCAACACCTCGCGCAGGATGGTGACGTCGGCGTCCTGGATGTGGCGGCGATCCTCCCGGAGATGCAGGGTGATCGAATCCGCGCCCGCGGTCTCGGCCAGCAACGCGGCCTCGATGGGGCTCGGGTAACGGGCCTTGCGCGCCTGGCGCAGGGTGGCGACGTGATCGATATTGACGCCGAGATGAATGCTCATGCTGTGAGTTCGGTAAGTTCGCGTAGAAGCTGGCGAGTATAAAGCGGCTTCGCACCCAGGGTATGGTTGATCAGGGCGCGCATCAGCGCCTTGGCCTCGACGAGCGTCGCCGGGCGATCGAAACGGTCCGCGGCGAGATCGATCAGCGTCTGCCCCGACACCGGGCATCCCGGCTGGCCGTCCGACCGAAGCGCGCCACGCTCGGGCTGGAAGACATAACGGACGTCGGCCTCGATCGGCGCCCCGCTGTCGGCGTCGGCATCGAAGGTTGCGCCGTAGCCGATCTCCGCGAGCAGGTCTTTCTCGAAACGGCGCAGGATGCGCTCGTAATCGCCCGCACTGCAATCGCCGGCCAGTTGTTCGAGTGTCTCGACGTAGCGGTCGTAGAGCCGCTCGTGCGCATCACCGCGGGCCAGCAGGCGCAGCAGCAATTCATTGAGGTAAAAGCCGCACATCAACGCCCGTCCCTGTGGCGCGGCGAGCCCGCCCTGCCACTCGGCCGCGTGCAGCGTCTTCAGCTCGGTCTTGCCGAACCAGGACAGCAGCAGCGGCGCGAAAGGCTGCACCAGACCACGCAACGCCGACGCCGGGCGCCGGGCGCCACGCGCGATCAGGGCGACGCGCCCGTGACCGCGGGTGAATGCTTCGACCACCACGCTGGTCTCCTTGAAGGGATAAGTGTGGAGCACGAAGCCGGGCTCGTTGTTGATGCGGGTGTCGGAAGACACGGATCAAACCCTCTGGCCGAGGCACGCGAAAACGGAGCACCCGGCCGACTGCCGCCCATACGGTGCCGGCCCGCAACCCGCCGGTGTCCATTGCAGCCTGCTTGCCCGCATTCCTTCCCGCATCCCCTGCGGCATCACCAAACCCACTGTCCGGTCGGTCAATCGATCCCCAGGGACTTCAATACGCGCGCGTCGTCCGCCCATCCGCTCTTGACCTTGACCCAGACTTCCAGATAGACCTTGCCGCCGAAGGCGTGTTCCATGTCCTGGCGCGCCTGGGTCGCGATGGTCTTGAGCTTCTCGCCGCCCTTGCCGATGACGATGGCCTTGTGACTGGCGCGGTCGACCAGGATGGTCGCGAAGATGCGCCGCAGTCCGCCTTCCTCCTCGAACTTGTCGATGACGACCGCGACGGCGTAGGGAATCTCCTCGCCGCACAGCCGGAACACCTTCTCGCGGATCAGCTCGGCGGCAAGCTGCCGCTCGGTCTGGTCGGTGACGTCGTCTTCGTCGAAGAGTGGGGGGTTTTCCGGGAGATGCCGTTCCAGCGTCTTCAGCAGCACGTCGAGATTGCGCGCATTCCTGGCCGAAACCGGAACGATCTCGGTGAACGCATGCGCGGCGGCGATCTCCTGCAGATAGGCCAGGAGCGCGGCGTGGTCCTTCACGCGGTCAATCTTGTTCACGACCAGGATCACCGGCCGGTCCGTCGGCAAGAGCGCGAACACCTGGCGGTCCTCGCGCGTCACGCGGCCGGCTTCGAGCAGCATCATCACGACGTCGGTATCCGCCAGCGTCTCGCGCACCCGCTGGTTCATCGCACGGTTCATGGTGCCCGCATGGCGGGTCTGGAAACCGGGCGTGTCGACGAACACGAACTGCGCCGTGTCGGCAGTCCGGATTCCCATCACGCGGTGGCGGGTCGTCTGCGCCTTCTTGGAGGTGATGCTGATCTTCTGCCCGACAAGCTTGTTGAGCAGGGTCGACTTGCCGACGTTCGGGCGGCCGACGATGGCGATCAGCCCGCACCGGTAACTCCCGGATTGAACGGCGTTCATTGCTGCAGCTGTGCGCACGCCGCGCGCGCAGCTTCCTGTTCGGCCGCACGGCGGCTCTTGCCGACGCCTCGCGTGCTGAGGGCCGGCCGCGTAAGCGCGCATTCGACGACGAAACTCTGGTCGTGTGCCTCGCCATGCGTGTCGAGCAGCCGGTATTCCGGGAGCGGCAGACGGCGTGCCTGGAGGATCTCCTGCAGCTGTGTCTTGGGATCCTTGCCCGAGGCCCTGGGGTCGATCTTCGCGATCAGGGGATCGAACAGACCACGCACCACCCGCTGGGCCGTCTCGAATCCCGCATCGAGGAAAATGGCGCCGAACAGCGACTCGAGCGCATCGGCAAGGATCGACGGCCGGCGGAAACCGCCGCTTTTCAGCTCCCCCTCGCCAAGGCGCAGGCTGTCGCCCAAGCGCAGGTCCGCCGCGACCCCGGCCAAGGTCTCCTGGCGCACCAGATTGGCGCGCAGGCGCGACAGGCTGCCCTCGGGCAGATCGGGGAAGGCGTCGTAGAGCGCGCGGGCGACGGAACAGTTCAGTACCGAATCCCCGAGGAATTCCAGGCGCTCGTTGTTGACGGCGCCGTAGCTGCGATGCGTCAGCGCCTGGGTCAGCAGATCGGCCCGGGCGAAGGTATAGCCCAAGGCCTGCTGCAGGCGCTGGAGAAGCAGGGGATTACTCAATCTGGCGGGGTGCCGCCTTGGGGTCGCTGCTGGCGGCGAAGTCGACCACGAGGCTGACGTTATGGACGAGTTTGGTGCGGAAAGCGTACTCGGCCGAGACGACCGGGACCCCACCGCGACGGTCGATCAGCAGATCCTTCCCCGAGACGTCCTCGACATAGGCAGTACGAGCGCGCTTGTCGAAATCCGCACGGATCTCGCCGTTACCCATGTTCCGGAGGTCGGATTGATGAGCCATGTCGGTGAGGATCTTCTTCACGCCGAAGAACTCGATATAAGCCGGCACGAGCTTCATCGCCACCATCGCGACCGCGACTAGCATCACCGCCACGAACAGGAAGCCGATCATCGAGAGGCCGCGCTGCGCGTATTTCGTCGTGTAAGCGTAATGCATGTCGTCCCCTTAGCGTATGCTCGTGCCGATGCGGCCGAGATCGTCGAAGTTCATCCAGATGAAGAAGGCCTTGCCGACGATATTCTCGTCCGGCACGAAGCCCCAGTAGCGGCTGTCATTGCTCGCGTCGCGGTTGTCGCCCATCGTAAAATAGTGTCCGGCCGGCACCTTGCAGACGAAGCCCTCGCCGTCGGCATTGTAGGAGCAGTTTTCACGGTACGGGAAGTCCGCCACCTGCGGCGGAAAGACGGCCGGCTTGTCCGGTTCCGTCATCATCGCATGGCCGACGCCGTTGAGATGTTCCTGGAACACCGCAGCCGTGATGTAGTTGAGCCCGCTGCCGACGTAGCTGTATGTACCGGTCGTGTCGCGCGGCACCGGCTGGCCATTGACGACAAGCTCTTTGGCGCGGTATTCGACCACGTCCCCCGGCACGCCGATGACGCGCTTGATGTAATCGAGACCGGGGTCGGCCGGATAGCGGAACACCATCACGTCGCCACGCTCCGGGTTGTTCAGCTCGACGATCTTCTTGTTGATCACCGGCAGGCGGATGCCGTAGGTGTACTTGTTGACCAGGATGAAGTCGCCGACGAGCAGGGTCGGCATCATCGATCCCGAAGGGATCTTGAACGGCTCGACGAGAAACGAACGCAGCGCGAACACCACCAGGATCACCGGGAAAAAGCTCTTCGCATACTCGACCAGCAGCGGTTCGCGCACACCCGGGTCGCGACCGCGCTTGAGCACCAGCGCGTCGAACAGCCAGATGCTCCCGGTAACGGCAAGCGCGATGAAAAGAATGAGGGCGAAGTTCATGCTTATTTGTCCGAGACTTGCAGGATCGCGAGAAAGGCCTCCTGCGGGATTTCGACGTTGCCGACCTGCTTCATGCGGCGCTTGCCGGCCTTCTGCTTCTCGAGCAGTTTCTTCTTGCGGGAAATATCGCCGCCGTAGCACTTGGCAAGCACGTTCTTGCGCATGGCCTTCACGTTCTCGCGCGCGATGACGTTGGCCCCGATCGCCGCCTGCACCGCGACGTCGAACATCTGGCGCGGGATCAGCTCGCGCATCTTGGAGGCGAGCTCGCGGCCCCGGTAGACGCTCGTGGCACGATGCACGATGAGCGAGAGCGCGTCGACCTTCTCGCCATTGACGAGGATGTCGAGCTTCACCAAATCGCCCGTGCGGAACTCCTTGAACTCGTAATCGAGCGACGCATAGCCGCGGCTGGTCGACTTCAGCCGGTCGAAGAAATCCATCACGACCTCGTTCATCGGCAGATCGTAGCGCAGCATGACCTGCTTCCCGTGGTACTGCATGTCGAGCTGTACCCCGCGCTTCTGGTTGCAGAGGGTGATGACGCTGCCGACGAATTCCTCGGGAACGAAAATCGTCGCGGTGATGATGGGCTCGCGGATCTCCTCGATCTTGGACGGCTCGGGCAGCTTGGATGGGTTCTCGACGTTGATCATGGTGCCATCCTTCAGCACCACCTCGTACACGACCGTCGGCGCCGTCGTGATGAGGTCCATGTCGTATTCGCGCTCGAGCCGTTCCTGCACGATGTCCATGTGCAGGAGCCCGAGAAAGCCGCAGCGGAACCCGAAGCCGAGCGCCTGCGACACCTCCGGCTCGAATTGCAGTGCCGCGTCGTTGAGCTGCAGCTTGGTCAGCGCCTCGCGCAGGGCCTCGAAATCATGCGACTCGACCGGATAGAGGCCGGCGAAGACCTGCGACTGCACCTTCTTGAAGCCGGGCAACGGCGCCGCAGCGGGATTGTCGACAAGGGTCACGGTATCCCCGACCTGGGCCGACTTCAGTTCCTTGATGCCGGCGATGACGAATCCGACCTCGCCCGCCGACAACTCGGGGCGATCGACGGACTTCGGCGTGAATACGCCGACATGTTCGGCCAGATACTGCGCGCCGGTCGCCATGAAGCGGATCTTGTCCTTCGCGCGCAGCACGCCGTCGACGACGCGCACGAGCATCACGACGCCGACGTAGTTGTCGAACCATGAGTCGATGATCAGCGCCTTGAGCGGCGCATCCTCGTCGCCGCGCGGCGGCGGCACCTGCTTGACCACGACCTCCAGGATCTCGGCGATGCCGATTCCCGTTTTCGCCGAGGCACGCACGGCATCGGTCGCATCGATCCCGACGATGTCCTCGATCTCCGCCGCGACACGGTCCGGATCGGCGGCCGGCAGGTCGATCTTGTTCAGGACGGGAATGACCTCGACACCGAGATCGATCGCCGTGTAGCAGTTCGCCACGGTCTGCGCCTCCACGCCCTGCGAGGCGTCGACCACGAGCAGCGCCCCTTCGCACGCCGAGAGTGAGCGGCTGACCTCATAGGAAAAATCGACGTGACCCGGCGTGTCGATCAGGTTCAGGCGGTAGGTGTCGCCGTCCTGCGCCTTGTAGCTGAGCGCGGCGGTCTGCGCCTTGATGGTGATCCCGCGCTCACGCTCGAGCGCCATGGAATCGAGCACCTGCGCTTCCATCTCGCGCTCCGAAAGGCCGCCGCAGTACTGGATCAGGCGGTCGGCGAGCGTCGACTTCCCGTGGTCGATGTGGGCGATGATGGAAAAATTGCGGATCAGATTCTGCGACACAACAAAACGGGCACGTTTCCGTGCCCGGTCAGGGATGCGATAACTTTGGAAAGTTTATCGGATATCAAGGGTTGCGGCGCAGCCACTGCTCCACCGCAGGCAAATCGACCTCGTGGCGGCAGATTTCGGTGTCGCCGTCGAACAGGAGCGGGACGTCCCAGCCGAACGCCGCCTTGAGCACCGGATCACGATCCACGTCGATGGGCGCCAGTCGATGCGTGCTCCCCGCGAGCAGCCCGCGCACGTGCGTTGCCATGTCTTCGCACAGCGGACAGTCGGCCCGCGTATACAGCGTAAGGACCTTAGTCACCCGATATCTTCAACGGCACGTAGAGCGAGCCGTCACCGCGGCGCACCAGGAGCGCCGCGCTCTTGCCCTTGGGAACGCCGGCCATCGCCTTGCGGAAGGCGTCGACCGTGGCGACCTTCGTGCTGTTCACCGTGAGGATGACGTCGCCGGCGCGGATCCCCGCCCGCGCGGCGTCACCGGAGGCCTCCTCGACCAGCAGCCCATGGTCGATCTTGAGTTCGCGCCGCCGCTCGGGTGTCAGCTCGGACAGGGCGAGCCCGCCTCGCGAATAACTCTTGCCGCTTTGGCCTGCGGCCTGCTCATCGCCCGGCAGCTCCGTCAACACCACCCGGATTTCCTGCATCTTCCCCTTGCGCCAGACCTGCAGCGGGATCGCCGTACCCGGCTTCGCCATGCCGACCATGCGCGGCAGGTCGCCGGAATTCTCCACCGGCTTGCGGTCGAATTGGAGGATCACGTCCGAAGGCTGGAGCCCCGCCTTCGCGGCCGGGCTGTCCGGCTGCACCTGCGACACGAGCGCGCCCCGTGGACGGTCGAGCCCGAAGGAGTCGGCCAGATCGGCGGTCATCTCCTGGATCACGACGCCCAGCCAGCCGCGCGAGACCTTGCCGGTGCTCTTCAACTGGTCGGCGACGTCCATCGCGACGTCGATCGGAATCGCGAACGACACGCCCTGATAGCCGCCGCTGCGGCTGTAGATCTGCGAGTTGATGCCGACCACCTCGCCCCGCATGTTGAACAGCGGTCCGCCCGAGTTGCCCGGATTGATCGGCACGTCGGTCTGGATGTACGGCACGTAGGCCTCGGAAGGCAGCGAGCGTCCCTTGGCGGAAACGATGCCCGACGTGACCGAATTCTCGAACCCGAAGGGCGAGCCGATGGCGACCACCGCCTCGCCGACGCGCAGCTTGTCGGCGTTGCCCAGCGTGACCGTCGGCAGGTTGCTGGCGGTGATGCGGATGACCGCGACGTCGGTGCGACTGTCGGCGCCGATCACCTTTGCGTTGAACTTGCGCTTGTCGATGAGCTTGACTTCGACCTCGTCCGCGCCGCTGACGACGTGCGCATTGGTCAAGATGTAACCGTCGCTGCTGACGATGAAACCCGAGCCCGCGCCCCGCGCCGGGATCTCGCGCATCGGCCCGCCCGGGGTTCCAGGGAAGAAGCGACGAAAGAATTCGTGCATATCCTCCTCATCGGGAGTGGCAAACGGAAAGCTGCCGCCCCGCCGGACCAGCTTCGTCGTGGAAATGTTCACCACGGCCGGGCCGTGCTTCTCGACGAGGTCGGCCACGTCCACGGCACCTTTCGCCGCTGCGGGCGTGGCCAGGGCAAACATCAGCGCGGTCGCCGCAAGAGCAGTTTTCATCGTGCGCATCCTTTTCCAGTGTGACAAAAGCCCTCGTCGTCTCGGCGGAGCACGACCGGGCGCCCGATCTGCCCGCCGCGAGCCATCGCCCATCCGGCGGTCCCGCCCAACAGCACGCCGACCAATGCGGCGGCATCTCCCGGCCAGACGAGTTGCGCGAGGATCGCGCCCGCCAGCATCAGCGCCAGCGGCAGGCCATACAGCCGCAACGCCGTTCGCAATACGCTGCCATGGGCGATCCCGACCACGACCCGTTCACCCGGCGCCAGATCAAGCTCGCAATCGACCAGAAAATGCCGCGGCCGATATTGAAAGAGTTCGGCGATCCGCCGCGACGAACAGCCCTGTCCGCCGCAGGCTCCGCAGCCGGAGGGTTCGACCGCCTGCACCCAGACGCCATCCGGCGCCGTTCTGATCACTTCGGCCGTCTGTTCCAGCATCGCGCCCTTACCTCTTCCTGCTCGTCACCGAATTGCCGGTCTCGATCAATGCCGTATTCGGCACCTCGCCGAGCGTCGTCACCGTGTATCCGTCGACCTCACGTGCGTAGACGCCGATCGCGCCTTCCGCCGACAGCCCCTGCAGCCGCTGCACCTGCGCATCGGCCGGCTCGACGAACATCGAGAGCACCGAAAGGCCATCGGAGAAGACAAGATGAACCACGGGTGCCTGCTTGCCGGGCAGCATGCGCACCGCCTCCTGGACGCGTTCATAGCCTGGCGGCGGGGTCACGCCCCAGGCGATTCCGGTCGGCTGATCAAGGCTGGCTTGCTGGATCTGCTTACCCACCAGATCGTTGCGGAACAGGCTCGCGTCGGGCGCCCTGCCGATCTGGATCTCGGAGAAGACGAACATCGATACCACGCTGCCGTATTCATTGATGATGCGGGACTTGAGCGGCAGGCCGGTCTGCCGGTCCAGCCACAGGTTGTAGCCGTAGCGATAGCCGTCGCGGGGCTCCAGGATCACGACCTGGCAGGACCTTCCGGCCACCCGCTCGCTGCCGCCCAGCCGGGCCGAATAGTGCTCGAGCAAGCGCGCCGGCTCGTTGGGCAACAGCGCAGGAAAGAAGCGGCGCGGCGCGTTGCGCTCCAGGCGCACATTCTTGCCGTCCGGCAGGTGGCAATAGACGTCATTGTTGATGCGCAGGAACTGGCGCGGCGTGCCGTCCATCACTTCGACCTTCTCCAGCTCGCCTTTTCCCTGTGTGCGGTGGAGTACGCGCAACACCTCGACGTGTTCGCCATGCTGGTACACGTAGACGCCACTGTAGTTCTGCTGCTTGGCCGCTACGGCGGCACGATTGAGCCAGTCGAGTACGGCGTCGGCGTGGGCAACGCCCGATAACAGCAGCAAGCCGGTAACGCTCGCCGCCAGCCATCCGCGTGACCGCCGGTCGCACCGCGCCTGCATCAGCGCGCCTCCGCGGCAACCGCCACCACACGCTGGTAGGGCGAAACCACCGCCATGGGCGCGAACTCCTGGTGCATGACGAGATAGGGCGCATAACGGTCGTCATCACGCGGCGCCTCGTCGGATGCGGCGACCTGCACGCTGGCCGTGGCCGGCGCGGCGGCAAGCGTCGCGGGGGAAGCGGGCACCTCGCTGTCGCGCATCAGCACCGTCAGCGAAACGGCGCCCCACACGGCAAGCGATGCGAGCGACGCAACTGCAACCCGTTGCGGCCAGACGCGGCGACGGGGTGCGAGGATGGTCGGTTCGGCCGCCAATTCCGCCGAAAAACGCGCCATGAAATCATCGCGCACCGGCGCCGTGCCGCGCATCAGATCGCCGATGAGCTGATAGTCGGACCATGCTTGCCGCAAGCCTGCATCCTGCCGCAGGGCGGCGATGGATGCGGCAGCCTCCGCATTCTGCGTTTCGCCGTCGATCACGGCGGACAACACCAGTCGCGGGTCGTCGTCGGTGGCCACATCGTAAAGCGGGGCGGATTTGGGGAGTGCTGACATGGTTACCACCTCTTGTCCTGACTGGTGCCCAGCATCGGGCGAATCTTTTCTGCAATAGCTTCGCGCGCGCGGAAAATCCGCGATCGCACGGTACCGATCGGGCAGTCCATCAACTGCGCGATTTCCTCGTAGCTCAGGCCCTCGATCTCGCGCAGCGTAATGGCCGTGCGCAACTCCTCGGGCAATGCGTCAACCGCATCGTTCACTGCTTTGGCGATCTGTTTGGTCTGGAGTTCCGCATCCGGGGTCGCGATGTCGCGCAGGAGTTCGCCGCCCTCGTAATTCTCGGCATCTTCGGCCTGAACGTCGCTCGACACCGGTTGCCGTTTGTGCGCCACGAGGTAGTTCTTGGCGGTGTTGACCGCGATGCGGTAGAGCCAGGTGTAGAACGCGCTCTCGCCGCGGAAGCCGGGCAGCGCGCGATAAGCCTTGATGAACGCTTCCTGCGTAATGTCTTCCACCTCCGCCGCGTCGCGCACCATGCGTGACAGCAGGCGCGCGATCTTGCGGTGATACTTGCTCACCAAAAGCTCGAAAGCACGTTTGTCACCCTGCTGGGCGCGTTCGACCAATAGCTGATCCAGTTCGCGGTCCGACATGTCTCCCTGCGGTTTCTTGTTTCTGCGGAAAGTATACGTGACCGCACTGTCCGCACCATGGGAACACCTCCCCGCAAAAAAGTTCACTCGCTGGCGGGGTTATTCGGCCGGGCCCCAAGCCTGCTATCATCGCGCGAGCACCATGATGCATCGACACGACGTCCTCATCCTCGGCAGCGGCCTGGCCGCGCTGACCACCGCACTCACGCTTGCCGACCGGCGTCGCATCGCCATCGTCACCAAGCGGCGGATGACCGATGGCGCGAGCGACTGGGCGCAGGGCGGCATCGCCGCAGCCGTCGACAGCGGCGACTCGATCGAGGCTCATGTGCACGATACGCTGGTCGCGGGCGCCGGCCTGTGCGACGAAGCCGTCACCCGCATGGTGGCGTCGCGCGCGGGCGAGATGATCGCCTGGCTGACGGCGAACGGCGTCGTCTTCACGCCCGATCCGGAAGTCCCCGGCGGTCTGCATCTAACCCGTGAGGGCGGGCATTCCAGGCGCCGGGTGGTACACGTGGCCGACGCCACCGGCCATGCGATCCAGGCAACGCTCCTCGATCGCGTGCGTGCCCACCCGAACATCGAGACCTTCGAGCAGCACGTCGCCATCGATCTCATCTCCGGCAAGCGTGCCGGCGGGGAGGAACGGCAGATCCACGGCGCGTATGCGCTCAACCGGGAGACGGGAGAAGTCGAAACCTTCGCGGCCGGGCACACGGTACTCGCCACCGGCGGCGCAGGAAAAGTCTATCTCTACACCACCAACCCCGATACCGCGACCGGCGACGGCATCGCAATGGCCTGGCGCGCCGGTTGCCGCGTGGCCAACCTGGAGTTCGTGCAGTTTCATCCGACCTGCCTGTATCACCCGCACGCGAAATCCTTCCTCATCTCCGAAGCGGTTCGCGGCGAAGGCGGCCGGCTCCTGCTGCCCGACGGCACGCCCTTTATGCATCTGCATGATCCGCGCGCCGAACTCGCGCCGCGCGACATCGTCGCGCGCGCAATCGACTTCGAGATGAAAAAGCGCGGCATCGACTGCGTGTATCTCGACATCAGCCACAAGCCGGCCGGCTTCGTGCAGGAGCATTTCCCGACGATCTACCGCCGCTGCCTGGAGCTCGGGATCGACATCACGCGGCAGCCGATTCCCGTCGTGCCGGCCGCACACTACACCTGCGGCGGGGTGGTGACCGATCGCGACGCCCGCACCGACCTTTGCAACCTGTATGCGGTCGGCGAAGTAACCTTCACTGGCCTGCACGGCGCCAACCGGCTCGCATCGAATTCCCTGCTCGAGTGCCTGGTATTCGGCCACGCCGCCGCGGCCGACATACTCGCCACACCGCCCGCCCCCGCGCTCGAACTGCCGCTGTGGGACGCGTCGCGCGTCACCGATCCCGACGAGGAAGTGGTCATTTCGCACAACTGGGACGAACTGCGGCGATTCATGTGGGATTACGTCGGCATCGTGCGGACCAACAAACGTCTGACGCGCGCCACGCACCGAATCCGGCTGCTGCGCACCGAGATCGACGAGTTCTACCGCAACTTCCGCGTCAGCAACGACCTGATCGAACTGCGCAACCTGGTGCAGAGCGCGGACCTCATCGTCCGCTGCGCGCAGCTCAGACAGGAGAGTCGCGGCCTGCACTACAGCCGCGACTACCCCGAGACCTTGCCGATCGCCGGCAACACCGTGCTCAACCCGCGCCCGGGGACGACGTGTCCGAGTGTGTGCGGCGTATCCAGCGAAGCGACACCCTGAGACGCCGCAGATCGTCGGCTGCGGCGCTGTCGGGCAGCAGCACCCGCGTCTGCGCACCGGCGCTGGCCGCGCTGCGGTAGCGCAGCACGATCAGGAACGGCGACGCGAGACTGTCGCCCAGCACTTCCATGTCGTGCCACGCGCCCGCTTCCCGGCACTGAAGCCGTCCGTCCGCTGCGATACGTATGGTGCTGGCCGCGCGTATCCGCCGCCAGTACCAGGCGAGCCCGCCGAGCACACCGATCGCGAGAACTGCTCCACCTGCCACCGACGGCAGCGCCGCGAGCCAGATCGAAGCCAGCGCCAACCCGATCATGCCTGCGAGCAACACCCCCAACAGGCGTGAGGGCTTGACCTCAATCTCGCGCACGAGCGTGTACACTTTTGGCCTTCATCGCACTCTCCGTTGACAGGACCGCACCGTGATCGAATTCTGGAAAACGTTTCTGCAAACCCAAGGCGCGACCATCGACGGCGGCGCCGTGCTTCATTACGGCGATCCCGCTGCCGAGCGTACCGCCGCGGCGGACGGCACCATTGTGGCGGATTTATCGCAACTCGGCGTCATTGCACTTCGTGGAGAGGACACCGCCGTCTTCCTGCAGGGCCAGCTTACCAATGACGTACGGGGGCTGCATGTCGACACCGCGCAATGGAGCGGGTACTGCAATCCGAAAGGGCGCCTGCTGGGCAATTTCCTGGCTTGGCGCCAGGGCGAGGACTACTGCCTGCAGCTCTCGGGCGACATTCTCCCCAGCCTGCTGAAGCGCCTGTCCATGTTCATCCTGCGCTCCAAGGTACAGGGGCGTGATGCCAGCGACGAGAGCGTGCGGCTCGTGGTTGCCGGCCCGCAGGCGCCGGATGCCGTGCGGACGGCGATGGGCACGATCCCGGAAGCCGCGATGCACACCGTCACGACGGAGAGCGGAACGATCGTTCGCGTCGGGGACGACAAGTTCGTCCTGTCGATCGTGCCCGAGCGCGCACCCGAGGTGTGGCAGGCGCTGCGAGCGTCGGCGACCCCCGTGGGCGCCCCGGTCTGGGATTGGCTGCGGCTCAGCGCCGGCATTCCGATGATCGTCGCTGCGACGCAAGAGCAGTTCGTGCCGCAGATGCTCAATCTCGAAATCATCGGCGGCGTCAGCTTCCAGAAGGGCTGCTACCCCGGCCAGGAGATCGTCGCCCGCAGCCAGTACCTCGGCAGGATCAAGCGCCGCATGTTTCTGGCGCACCTCGACGACGCGGCCGCCCCCGGCGACCAACTCTACAGCGCCGACATCGAAGGCCAGGCCACCGGCACGATCGTGAACGCGGCACCGGCCCCCGGAGGCGGCTACGACGTACTCGCGGTCGCACAGGTGGACAGCGCCGCCAATCAGGTGCTCCGCCTGAAAGCCGCCGACGGCGCGGCGCTGACGCTGAGGCCCCTGCCCTACGCCGTGCCCGACCAATAGGTGAAGTGCGCGTATGTCTATTATCGGATCGCTCCCGGGCAGGGATCGCGCGCCGCCGACACGATCGCCGCCCTGCTCTCCATGATGACAGTCCACTGTGCCGCCCCGCCCTGCCGCCTCGTGCGATGTGATGACGCGTCGACCTGGATGGAGCGATATGAAGTCGCCGGCGATTTCGCGGCGTTCGAGACGGCGCTGCACGCGGCCGTGCGAGCGCTGGACTGCATGGATTTCATCCAGGGCCAGCGCCATCTGGAATGTTTCATGCCCGGTGCGCCGGAGCCGCCGCCAGCCGGCTAGCCTACCCGCCGCCTAGTCGACCTCCACGACCGGGACGCGTGCGGCGAGCGCGCACAGCAGTTCGTAGCTGACGGTGCCCGCCGCAGCGGCCACCGACTCGACGGGCAGCCCCTCGCCCCACAACACCACGGGAGTTCCGACGCCGGCATCCCCGCACCCCTCCAGATCCACGCACAGCATGTCCATCGACACCCGCCCCAGCGTCCGCGTGCGGCGACCGTTGACGAGGACCGGTGTGCCGGTCGGGGCGTGGCGCGGATACCCGTCCGCGTAGCCGCACGCCACCACGCCGACCCGCATCGCGCGGTCCGCGCGGAAAAGCTGGCCGTAGCCCGCACCCTCGCCCGCCTGCAGTGTCTGTACACCGATGATTTCCGAATGCAGCGTCATCGCTGGACGCAAACCAAGCTCGGCGGCGCTCAGTTCGGGGAACGGGGAAGCGCCGTACAGCATGAGGCCGGGGCGCGCCCACGCACCGCGTGATGCCGGATGGCGCAGCAACGCCGCGGAATTGGCGCCGCTCCAGGGAAGATCGTATCGGTTCAGCTCGTGCAAGAAGGGCCGCAGCTGCCAATCGACACCAGCGGGCTCGTCTGCCTGCGCGAAGTGGGTCATCAGCGTGATGCCTGCCACGGCACGCAGGCGCTGCGCGCGCGCAATGATCTGCGCATGCATCGCGAGCGGAAATCCGAGTCGGTGCATGCCGCTGTCGAACTTGAGGAAGACCTGGAACGGGCGGGCGGGCGGATGCTGCTCCAGCCAATCCATCTGGGCCGCGTGATGCAGCACCGGCCACACGTCGAGATCGGCACCGAGCGGAATCTCGTCGGGACTGAAGAAGCCCTCGAGCAGGAGGATGGGCTGGCTCACACCCATCTGCCGTAGATTGGCCGCATCTTCCAGCGTCAGCACGCCAAAACCGCTCGCCGCAGCAAACCCGCGCCGTGCACGCGAGAGCCCATGGCCGTAAGCGTTGGCCTTGACCACGGCGAACACCCGCGCATTGCCCGCATGCTCGCACGCCACACGCAGGTTGTGCGCCATCGCGCCCGTCGAGATCCGCGCCTGGATGGGACGCATGGGCTAGTCCTGGAGCATTCCGGGTTCGTCCGATGACCTCATCGAATGCGGGCCGTCCGGAACACTCCGAGCTGGAAGGGCACGACGGCCCGGTGCGTCGTAGAGATCGGTGCCCCCGTGGCGTTCGGACGCCGCCCGGCGAATACAGGCAGATGCGGAATCCATCACAACCCCGCCCTAATAGGAACCCGGCTGCGCCAGCGTTTCGAAGCGCGTGTATTCACCGAGGAAAGCGAGTCGGACCATTCCGATCGGGCCGTTGCGCTGCTTGCTGATGATGATCTCCGCAGTACCTTTGTCCTGCGTGTCCGGGTTGTAGACTTCGTCGCGATAGATGAACAGGATGACGTCGGCGTCCTGTTCGATGGCGCCCGATTCGCGGAGGTCGGACATCACCGGACGTTTGTTCGGCCGCTGTTCGAGGCTGCGGTTCAGCTGCGACAGCGCCACCACCGGAACCTGGAGTTCCTTCGCCAGCCCTTTCAACGCACGCGAAATCTCGGAAATCTCCGTGGCGCGGTTTTCTCCGGTTCCGCTGCCAGCCATCAACTGGAGGTAATCGATCACGATGAGGCCGAGCTTGCCGCACTGGCGCATCAGCCGCCGTGCGCGTGCGCGCAGTTCGAGTACGCTGAGCCCCGGCGTCTCGTCGATGAAGACCGGCGCCTCGTTGAGCTTGCCGAGCGCATAGGTGAGCCGCTGCCAGTCGTCCTCGCCCAGCTTGCCGGTACGCAGCCGATGTTGGTCGAGCCGGCCGACGGAGCCGATCATCCGCATCACGAGCTGAGTGGCTCCCATCTCCATCGAGAAGATCGCCACCGGCAGGCCGCTATCGAGCGCGACGTTCTCGCCGATATTGATCGAAAACGCAGTCTTGCCCATCGAGGGCCGGCCGGCGACGATGATGAGATCGCCCGGCTGCAGGCCGGAAGTCTTCTGGTCGAGGTCGTGGAAACCCGTCGGGACGCCGGTGACGCCCGAGTCGTTGTCCCGGTGATAGAGCTCGTCGATGCGCTCGACGACCTCCTTCAGAAGCGGCTTGATTTCGGTGAAGCCCGCCTGCCCGCGGCTGCCGGATTCGGCAATCTCGAACACCTTGGCCTCGGCCTCGTCGAGCAGTTGCCGCGCGCTCTTGCCCGCGGGCGTATAGGCGCTGTCGGCGATCGCGGTCGCAACCTCGGCCAGGCGGCGCAGCACCGACCGTTCGCGCACGATCTCGGCGTAGCGGCGGATGTTGGCGGCCGATGGCGTATTGCTCGCCAGCGCGACGATGTATGCAAGGCCGCCCACACCCTCGAGCTCACCCAGCGATTGCAGCATCTCGGCGACCGTCACCGCGTCGGCCGGATGGTTGTCGGCGATCTGCCGGATGATCGCGCGCAGGATCTGGCGATGATCCTGACGGTAGAAATCCTTCTCGGACAGCACGTCGCCGATCCGGTCCCAGGCGCTGTTGTCGAGCAGCAGACCGCCCAGCACCGCCTGCTCGGCTTCCAGCGAGTGCGGCGGGAGGCGCATCTGCGCAAGCTGGGGATCGGTGGTTGCGGTCAGCGAATGGATGGCGGCCATGGGAGGATTCTAGTCCCCGTGACCGGGCCGCACCAAGGGATAAACCTGTGGATAAGGGCTGGACATCCGTGCATCAGAATGGGCGATCCGCCTGTGGCGGAAGACATTCCACCAAGAAAAAAGGGAGCCGAGGCTCCCTTGTTTCGGGCCGTTCCAGGATCACTGCTCCGCAACGACCACGACGGTCACGTTTGCAACGGCGTCGCTGTGCAGCGCCACGACCACCGGATACTCGCCGATGGCCTTGAGCGGGCCCTCGGGCAGGCGAACCTCCGCCTTGACCACTTCGTGGCCCTGCGCCTTCAACGCATCGGCGATGTCGGCGTTCGTGATCGAGCCGAACAGGCGGCCGTCGACGCCGGCCTTCTGCGCGATCGTCACGCTCGTGCCTTCCAGCTTTTCGACACGGCGCTGCGCGTCGGCGAGCTTCTCCGCGGCGATGCGCTCGAGCTCGGCCTTCTGCGCGGCGAATGCCTCGAGGTTGGCCTGCGTGGCGCGGCGCGCACGCCCCGTGGGAATGAGGAAGTTACGCGCGTAACCATCCTTGACTTTGACTACGTCGCCCAGGTTACCCAGATTGACGACCTTATCCATCAGAATCACTTGCATCGTCGTCTCCTTAGTGCAGATCCGTGTACGGCATGAGCGCCAGGAAGCGCGCACGCTTGACGGCGGTCGAAAGCTGGCGCTGGTAATGCGCCTTCGTGCCCGTGATGCGGGCCGGGATGATGCGGCCGTTCTCGGCGATGAATTCCTTCAGCACCTCGACGTCCTTGTAGTCGACCTCGACCACCTTCTCCGCCGTGAAGCGGCAGAACTTGCGACGCTTGAAGAGGCCGCGATTGCCGCTGTCGCGGCGCTTGCCGACGAATTTGCCGCCAGACTTACCCATGGGACGTGCCATGATTCATTCCTTTTCGATTCGGTTCAGTATCAAGATCAGTTGCCGGCTGTTCATGCTGCGTCGATTCAACGCGCCCTCCAGTTTCACCTGCGTGCCGGGGGGGAATTGCGAGAGCCGGGCTGCCAGCGCCCCGCTTGCCTGCACAGTCAGCTCGCATTCCACCTGTCGGGCCTGGGCCGCGATTTCCTGATTGCTGCGGTGATGCACAACCGCTTCGGCAATCGGTACGCCGGCCGGGCTGTAACGCACCGGATCAACCTGGATGAGATCGCCGCTGATGAGCAGCCGGTTCACTCACTCAGGCCGCCGCGGGTTGCGGCGCAGCAGCGTCGTCCTTCGCGGCCTCGGGCTTCGCGCCTTCCAGCATGTCGCGCGACTTCTCTTCCTTCATCATCGGCGAAGGCGTGGTCACCGCGGCGTCGCGCTTGATGGTGAGGTGGCGCAGCACGGCGTCGTTGAACTTGAAGCCATGCTCGAGCTCTTCCAGCGTTTCCTGGTCGCACTCGATGTTCATCAGCACGTAATGCGCCTTGTGCACCTTCTGGATCGGGTAGGCCATCTGACGACGGCCCCAGTCCTCAAGCCGGTGGATGCCGCCGCCGCGGGTCGTGATGTTGCTCTTGTAACGCTCGATCATCGCGGGCACCTGCTCGCTCTGATCGGGGTGGACGATGAATACGATTTCGTAATGCCGCATCGAGTTTCCTTTCGGTTCAGCCCCCCGCTGCGGTGCGGTGGAGCAAGGTTCAGAAGCAAAGTAACGCCCCCGCAAAAACGGGGACCGCAAATCATACGCGTTTGCGTCGAAAAATCAAAGGCATTACACGCTCGGTGCGCCCTCGGCAGCCATCGAGCCGGGCCATCGGGGACCGGATCCTGCGGGGGCGGTGACCCTGGAGCCGTGCGGGTGGCGGCATGCGGCGGTGTGACGCCGCCACCTCCGAAGCCGGCCTCCGCGCGACGGCACGGAGGCCGCGCGCCGTGCCGACCGCGCCGCCGCCATGCGCGGCGGATCGATCAGATCACGCAGTCGACGTAGTACCTCGCCTTGCCGTCGATTTTCTCTTCGACCAGTCCGTGGACGTCGCTTTCGAAGCCCGGGTAGCGCTCGTTGAACTCTCGCGTGAACTGGAGATAGCGCACGATGGTGGCATTGAAGCGCTCGCCGGGGATCAGGAGCGGGATACCCGGCGGATAGGGTGTCACGAGCATCGCCGTGATGCGGCCTTCGAGCTTGTCGATTTCCACGCGCTCGATCTCGCGGTGCGCCATCTTGGCGAACGCATCGGCGGGCTTCATCGCCGGCGCCATTTCCGAGAGATACATCTCGGTCGTCAGGCGCGCGACGTCCCCCGCCCGATAGACGGCGTGGATCTCGTCGCAGAGATCTTTGAGGCCCGTTTTCTCGTAGCGAGGATGCTTCTCGAGGAACTCGGGCAACACCCGCCATAGCGGCTGATTCTCGTCGTAATCGGCCTTGAACTGCTGCAGCGCGGTCACCAGCGTATTCCAGCGGCCCTTCGTGATGCCGATGGTAAACATGATGAAGAACGAGTAGAGGCCCGTCTTCTCGACGATGACGCCATGCTCGGCGAGGTATTTGGTGACGATCGCCGCGGGGATGCCCCAGTCCGCAAACGCGCCATCGACGTCGAGTCCCGGCGTGATGACGGTCGCCTTGATCGGGTCGAGCATGTTGAACCCCGGGGCGATGTTGCCGAACTCGTGCCAGCGGGCGCCCGCCTCCAGCATCCAGTCTTCACGGTCGCCGACGCCCTCGTCAGCCAGTCTCTCTGGGCCCCAGACCTTGAACCACCACGAATCGCCGTATTCCTCGTCGACCTTGCGCATGGCACGCCGGAAATCAAGTGCCTCCTTGATCGATTCCTCGACCAGGGCTGTGCCGCCCGGTGGTTCCATCATCGCGGCGGCGACGTCGCATGACGCGATGATCGCGTACTGCGGCGAGGTCGAGGTATGCATCAGATAGGCTTCGTTGAAACGGGGAACGTCGAGCTTCCGCGTCTCTGAATCCTGGACCAGGATCTGCGAGGCCTGCGACAGGCCGGCGAGCAGCTTGTGGGTCGACTGGGTGGCGAACACCAGCGCGTCCTTGGCCCGCGGACGGTTCTTGCCGATCGCGTGCATGCCGCGATAGAACTCGTGGAAGGTCGCGTGCGGCAGCCAGGCCTCGTCGAAATGGAGCGTGTCGATGTAGTCGCCGAGCAGCTCCTTGATCATGTCGACGTTGTACACGATGCCGTCATACGTCGACTGCGTGATGGTGAGGATGCGCGGCTTGCGCTTCACGTCGCGCGCGAACGGATGTGCGGCGATCTTCTTCTCGATGTTCTCCGGGCGGAATTCGTCGAGCGGGATCGGGCCGATGATGCCGAAATGGTTGCGCGTCGGCATCAGGAAAATCGGGATCGCGCCGCACATCATGATCGCGTGCAGGATGGACTTGTGGCAGTTGCGGTCGACCACCACGATGTCGCCCGGGGCCACGGTCGCGTGCCATACCATCTTGTTCGACGAGGAGGTGCCGTTCGTGACGAAGAACAGATGGTCGCAGTTGAAAATGCGCGCGGCGTTGCGTTCCGACGCTCCCACCGGGCCCGTGTGATCGAGCAGCTGGCCCAGTTCGTCGACCGCGTTGCAGACGTCGGCGCGCAGAAGGTTCTCGCCGAAGAACTGGTGGAACATCTG
>DAOKZP010000020.1:0-26513 GCA_035325585.1 Thiobacillaceae bacterium
GGCTTCCTCAACTGTGATTGAAACCCCGTTTACACAAAAAACCGGACAGGCCCGTGCCACAACACCGTGGGCATGCTCGCGCACGAAGGACTTGAGATCCTCGCTGAATTTCTTCAGCCGATTGCGTGAGATGCCTTCGGCGAACGGATCGAAGGAACCGTCCAAGCCACGGTAGTCGAGCGTGATGTCCACGTCCTCGGAGAAGCGTGCAATGGCGCCGAACACCTTGGAGAGTGAGGTGCCGCCCTTGAAGGCCATCGGCAGTCGGCCAGGCATCGTGAACAGGGTCTGCAGCACCCAGCAGACCCAGACATCCTTTTCCAGCACGACGGGCGAGCGGGCAAGCTGCGGAGCCTGTGCCCGATAGATTTGGGACTGCTCTTGAGCTTTCAGGTGCAGGAAGGACTCAGGCATGGTCGGCCATCCGTTCGTTCCGGAAGATGGCGTCGCTCATCCACGCGGGCATTGAGCTGGTGGCTGACTTCAGCACCTCGAACTCGCTAGCTCCCAGCTTGCACCGAATCTTCTCGACGAGAGCCGGCGTTACTTCCGTCTTGCCGAGGTACCACATCGCCGCAAGCGCGAGTCCGGCAGGTCGACCCGCCAGGGCCAACTTGCGCTGACAGACATGCTGCAGACGGATCTCCATCTTGCCCACGCGGATGCGCTTCGACGGGCCGGATGTCACGAATACCGACTGGGTCGGAACCTGCGTGGTCAGCTCAAGCCGGCGCGCCGCTTCGGCACCGTGAACCTGGACGATGGCGCCAGTGGTCTTGGCGATGGTCTCGGCCACCTTAAGAGGCTCGGGCATCACCTTGCCGACGAAACGGCTGACCTCAGGCCGCACAAAGACGCCGCGCGTCACACGCTCGATCGACCCTGCCTTGACGAGGCGGGAGAGGGTCTGATCGACGGACGCACGCGTGCCGCACTCCAGGAATGCCGTTGGGGTGAAAGGCTCCCCGATCGGCATCGCCTCGATGCGCTGGCGAATCAGCTCGGCGGTCTTGGTCGTCGTGTTCATGTACGAAAATATATGCGAGTTTCTGACAAACTGCAAGTGCGATGACCCCCAGGGAGATGCTCGTGTTCCCTCCGGTAGCCAATGCTGCAATCCAACCGCTTGATTCGTCCGCGCGTAACCCTTTGATCTGTATGGGCCTGCGTTGCGGCCTTTGCGGACTTCGGGCCAGTTCCAGGGAGCGAGGTCGGAGCGAGGAATGGCCAGGAGAGAGTGCAATGTGGCCCGGAACGGCCGATTTGGGCGGCTGGCGAAGTCCGCAGGCTTCCGCAGGAACCCCCAACAACACGCGGGAACTGGCGCAAACAGACAAGAAAAAACCCCAACCGAGAACGGTTGGGGTTTTGATATTGGTGGAGCCGGCGGGAATCGAACCCGCGTCCGCAAGCCCTCTACAGTAAGTTCTACATACTTAGTCCGGTGTTTTGGGTTTTAACCCGATGCGCGCCCGCCGAACAGGCTCGCCTCAGGCGAGTGACCTTGATTTAACGCCGGCCCAAGTCACCCGGGACGGCGCGATCCTGCAAAGTGACTCTGCTGCCGGTTTTACCCGACCCAGCCCGCAGGCTGACTGGTGCAGAGCCTGGCGCAATTAAGCGGCCAGGGCGTAGTTTTCGTCGTTGGCGACTATTTGCTTTTCGGTTGGATTTACGAGGTCATCCGACCCTCGGTATGCCCTTATCTGCTTTGCGACCCACGTCGAAGCCAGGTCGGCCCCCATGTGTTGCATGCATCAAGTGTACCCGATAGAGAGTGGGATGGCAGGGAAGTTCCGGCGCGGGAGAATATTTTTGAGCCTCAGCCGATGAAGGGCAGCGGGCTGCGTGTGCGTGCGACGGCCACGATGTAGCCGAACACGAGCAGGGCGGCGATCCAGGCTGCGATGCGTGCACGGCGGGTCGGGCCGTGCTTGATGGCGACTGCGCCGAGGGCGATGTAGACCAGCAGGGCGACGAGCTTGGCGGTGAGCCACGAATGCACCAGGGGGTACTGGCGGAGCAACAGGGCAAGGCCGAGGCCGCTTGCGAAGAGCAGGGTGTCGTTGACGTGAGGAACCACACGGACCCAGCGCGCCCGCAACAACGGCGATGCGGCGATCATCCAGGCGCCACGAAGTACGAACAGGCTGAGCGTGATGACGACGGTGGCGAGATGGATCTGCTTCAGGACGACGTAGAGCATGCTCAGGGGGCGAGGTAATCGAGGGTTTCGATCGGGTGATCGATCTCGGCGTGTGCGCCCCAACTACGCGGGTCGTCGCATGCGTTGAGATAGCCCCAGGTTGCGACCAGTGCCGGCATGGTCGCGGCGCGTGCTGCCTGGATGTCGCGCTCGGCGTCGCCCAGGTAGAGGCATTCGCCGGGCGCGGTGCCGCATAGCTCGGCTGCCGTGAGCATCGGCGCGGGATGCGGTTTGGGTTGCGGACAGGTATCGCCGGAGACGATGCACGCGGCGCGCTCGGCAAGATCGAGGATGGACAGCAACGGTTCCGTGAAGCGCGCCGGCTTGTTGGTGACGACGCCCCAGGCGAGACCGCGGCGCTCAAGCTGGTCGAGCAGGTCCAGAATGCCTGGGAACGGACGCGAGTGATGGCAGATGTTCTCGGCGTAGAGCTGCAGGAATTCCTCCCGCATACGCGCGAAGCTCGCGTCATCCGGATGCAGGTCGAAACCGACGCCCAGGAGGCCGCGTGCGCCGTGCGAAGCCTGCGAGCGGATGATGTCATCCGCGAGTGGCGGCAGGCCGTGGCGCGCGCGCTGCAGGTTGAGCGCACGGCCCAGATCCGGTGCGGTGTCGATGAGGGTGCCGTCGAGATCGAACAGGATGGTGCGGATGTTTTCCAGCCGGGCCATCTCAGTCTTCACGCTTGCGGGTCGCCATGAGGTAGTTGACGTCGGTGTCGGCTTCGAGCCGGTATACCTTCGTGAGCGGGTTGTAGGTCATGCCGGTCAGTTGCTCGACGTCGAGTCCGGCTTCGCGCGCCATGCGCGCGAGCTCGGCCGGCTTGATGAACTTGGCATAGTCGTGGGTGCCGCGGGGCAGCAGCTTGAGTACATATTCGGCGCCGATGACGGCAAGGAGATAGCTCTTGGGGTTGCGGTTCAGCGTCGAGAAGAATACCCAGCCGCCAGGGCGGGCCAGCCGCGCGCAGGCGGCGACCACGGAGGCGGGTTCGGGCACGTGCTCGAGCATTTCCATGCAGGTGACGACGTCGAACTCCCCCGCGTGCCGGTCGGCATAATCCTCCGCGGACGCGAGTTCATAGTCGACCTGCCGGCCCGATTCGTATAGATGCAGCCGCGCGACCTTCAGCGCCTTGTCCGACATGTCGATGCCGGTAACGGTCGCTCCGGCGCCGGCCATCGCCTCGGAGAGAATCCCGCCGCCGCAGCCGACGTCGAGCACTTTCTTGCCCATCAGCGGCGCCTGCCGGTCGATCCACTTCAGGCGCAGCGGGTTGATTTCATGAAGCGGCTTGAACTCGGAATTCGGATCCCACCAGCGGTGCGCAAGTTCGGAGAATTTTGCGATTTCGGCAGCGTCGACGTTGCTCATGGCAGGGCTCGGTAATGAATAATCTTGACAAACGTTGCCGCGTATTCGGGATGGATGCAAGGCGCGAGATGCAGCGAATGGCTATTCCATTCGCAAGCCTCGCAACGCCGCAGACGCCCGAATACGCGGCAACCCTCCGGGCTGGAGCGCGTTGGGAACACGCCGGTGTTGCAAGTCGCCTGTTGTGATAACACAACTGCGCGCCTCGCGCCTAGGCCTGCTCCAAACATCGTCCCCAGCGTTCGGCCAGATTATTCCTTACCGAGCCCCGTCTCGGGCGATGAGTTTGGTGCGCCAGTAAGTCGCGCGGGCCGCCAGGTCGTCCGTATCGAGATCGACCAGGCGGCGGTCGCTCAGTTTCGGCTTGCCGTCGACCCAGACATGCGTGACGTGTTCGCGCCCGGCAACGTAAACCAGGTGCGATGCCGGGTCAAACATGGGCAAGGTGGCGAGACTCCGCAGATCGACGGCAACAAGGTCGGCGCGTTTGCCCGGCATGATGCTCCCGATCCGGTCGTGAAGATTGAGCGCTCGCGCGGCACCCAGTGTCGCGGCTTCGAGCGCGGCCGCCGCCGGGAGCGTGGTGGCGTCGCCGCTCGCGCCCTTGGCGAGCAATGCGGCGAGACGCATCTCCGCGAAGAGATCGAGGCGGTTGTTGCTGGCGGCGGTATCGGTGCCCAAGCCGATGTTGACCCCGGCGCGGAGAAGTTCGGCGATCGGCGCAACGCCGCGCGCAAGCTTGAGATCCGAACCCGGGCAATGCGCGATGTGGCAGGCGTGCGAAGCGAGCGCACCGATCTCCGCCTCGTTCAGATGCACCGCATGCACGCCGACGAAGGCCGGACCGAGTAGGCCGAGCTTTGCCAGCCGTTCCAGCGGGCGCAGGCCGTATCGCTTCAGGCTGTCGTCAACACGATCTGTACTGGCGTGGATCGGGGCGTGGATCGCGAGGCCGAGCTGTTCGGCCAGGGTGTTGACGCGGGCGAGCGTGGCGTCCGAGGCCGTGTCGGCATCCTGGAGCGCGAATGCGAAGGAAAGCAGGGGTTCGTCCTTCAACGCGTCGCGTGTGTCGAGTCCTTTCGCCAGGCAATCGTCGGCATCGGCGGCGTAGACGCTGGCGGTTTCCGATATCCACAACCCGAGTGCCGCGCGCATGCCTGCGTGCAGAAAGGTTTCGCCCGCCGTTTGCGGGAAGAGATAGGCCTCATTGCTCGTGGTGATGCCGCCTGCGAGCATCTCGGCGATTGCGAGCAGTGTGCCGTCGCGCACGAAGCTTTCCGACACCAGCCCCGCTTCGGCGGGCGCCACGCGATCGTTCAGCCAGCGCGCCGCAGGCAGATCGTCGGCAAAGCCGCGCAGGAGCGACATCGCGGCGCGCCCATGCAGGTTGACGAGTCCGGGGATCACCGCCTGGCCGGGCAATTCGACCGTCTGGGCGGCCGTATAGCGTGCAAGCGCCCTTTCGGCCGGCAGCAGGTCGAGAATCATGCCGTCCTGCACGACCACGGCGTGGTCGGTCAGCGCGCCGCGGGTTTCGACGGGTATGACCCATTGCGGCAGAAGAAGCAGGTCGGCTGGCGTGTGCATGGTGAGCGGCATTCTTACCGTTTGGCACGGGATTGGCAAAGCCGTTGCGGGTTGCCCGCATGCTCAGGGGCGGCCAGAGCGGCCATGCTAAAATCGCCGGATTTGCAGCCTGACTCAGAGTAACAGTCGGTTATGGAACAGTTCGCGAAGGAAACCCTCCCGGTCAGCCTCGAAGAGGAGATGCGTCGCTCCTACCTCGATTACGCGATGAGCGTGATCGTCGGGCGCGCGCTGCCGGACGTGCGGGACGGCCTCAAGCCGGTGCATCGCCGGGTGCTGTATGCGATGAACGAGCTGGGCAACGACTGGAACAAGGCGTACAAGAAATCGGCCCGTGTGGTCGGCGACGTCATCGGTAAGTACCATCCTCATGGCGACACGGCCGTGTACGACACCATGGTGCGGATGGCGCAGGATTTCTCGCTGCGTTATCCGTTGATCGACGGCCAGGGCAACTTCGGTTCCGTCGACGGCGACAACGCCGCCGCCATGCGTTACACCGAAGTGCGCATGGCGCGGATCGCGCACGAGCTGCTGGCCGATCTCGACAAGGAAACGGTCGATTTCGGTCCCAACTACGACGGCTCCGAGCACGAGCCGCTCGTGCTGCCGGCCAAGATTCCCAATCTGCTGATCAACGGTTCGTCCGGTATCGCGGTGGGCATGGCGACCAACATTCCGCCGCACAACCTCACCGACGTCTGCGAGGCGCTGACCGCGCTGCTCGACGAACCCGAGACCGATATCGAGACGCTGATCAATATCGTCAAGGCGCCCGACTTCCCGACCGCCGGCATCGTGTACGGCCTTTCCGGCGTGCGCGACGGCTACCGCACCGGCCGTGGCCGCGTGGTGATGCGGGCGACCTGTCACGTCGAGGATCTCGACAAGAGCGGCGGCAAGCAGGCGATCATCATCGACGAGCTGCCGTATCAGGTGAACAAGGCCAACCTGCTCATGCGGATCGGTGAACTGGTGCGCGAAAAACAGATCGACGGCATCGCGGATCTCCGGGACGAGTCCGACAAGTCGGGCATGCGCGTCTACATCGAGCTGAAGCGCGGCGAGAACGCCGACGTGATCCTGAACAATCTGTACAAGCAGACGCAGATGCAGGACACCTTCGGCATGAACATGGTGGCGTTGATCGACGGCCAGCCGCGGCTGTTGAATCTCAGGGAGATGCTCGACGCCTTTCTGCGCCATCGCCGCGAAGTCGTCACGCGTCGTACCGTTTACGATTTGCGCAAGGCGCGCGAGCGGGGCCATATCCTCGAAGGCCTCGCGGTCGCGCTTGCCAACGTCGACGAGATCGTCGAGCTGATCAAGAGTTCCGAAACCCCGGCGATCGCCAAGGAACGCCTGCTCGGCCGCGCCTGGAAATCGGCGATGGTCGAGGAGATGCTCTCGCGCATCGACCCGGAATATTCACGCCCCGTCGGCGTGGGCACGGAGTTTGGCCTGCATGCCGACGGGTACCGCCTGTCCGAGATCCAGGCGCAGCGCATTCTCGAGATGCAGTTGCAACGCCTGACCAACCTCGAATCGGACAAGATCCTCGCCGAATACCGGGACATCATGGCGAAGATCGCCGATCTTCTGGACATCCTCGCCAATCCGGCGCGCATCACGCAGATCATCCGCGACGAGCTGGCACAGGTCCGCGAGCAGTTCGGCGATGCGCGGCGTTCGGCGATCGTCGAGCAGGCGCAGGACATGTCGATGGAGGATCTCATCAAGCCGGAGGAGATGGTCGTCACGCTCTCGCACGGCGGCTACATGAAGTCGCAGCCGATCGACGACTACCGGGCACAGAAGCGCGGCGGCCGCGGCAAGCAGGCGGCGGGTACCAAGGACGAGGATTTCATCGAGAAGATGTTCGTCGCCAATACCCACGACTTCATCCTCTGCTTTTCCAACCGCGGCCGGATCTACTGGCTCAAGGTCTACAACGTGCCGCAGGGCGGCCGCAACGCGCGCGGCAAGCCGATCGTCAACCTGCTGCCGCTCGAAGACGGCGAGAAGATCAACGCGCTCCTGCCGGTCAAGACCTTCGACGACGAACACTACGTGTTCATGGCGACCAGCAACGGCATCGTCAAGAAGACGCCGCTGAGCGACTTCTCGCGGCCGCGCGCCGCCGGCATCATCGCGGTGGGCCTGGACGATGGTGATTTCCTGATCGGGGCTTCGATCACCGACGGCCGCCACGACGTGATGCTGTTCTCGGATGCCGGCAAGGCGGTCCGCTTCGACGAGAACGACGTGCGTCCGATGGGGCGTGCCGCGCGCGGCGTCATCGGCATGAAGCTCCCCAAGGGCGCCACGCTGATCTCGATGCTGGTGGCCGAGGACGAGAACGACTTCGTGCTGACCGCGACCGAAAACGGCTTCGGCAAGCGCACGCCGATCACCGAATACACCCGCCACGCGCGCGCGACGCAGGGCATGATCGCGATCCAGGCGAGCGAGCGCAACGGCAAGGTCGTCGCCGCCACGCTGGTGAAGCCGGACGACGAGATCATGCTGATCACCGACGGCGGCGTGCTGATCCGCACGCGGGTCAACGAGATCCGTGCCATGGGCCGCGCCACGCAGGGCGTGACGCTCATCAACCTGGACAAGGGCCAGAAACTGATTGGCGTGGAGTCCGTCCAGGAAGGCGAGGGCGGCGAGTGATGCCGGGCCGGCTGCGCGAGATCCTGCGCAAACCCGCCGGCCGCGCCGGGAGCCATCCGCGCCACCTGGAAATCGTGGTGGCCCGCACCGGGTATCCGGCACACACTTTCCGCATCAACCTCGATTCACTGAGGCGATTCGCCGGCGTCGCCGGCGGGGTCGCGGCGCTCTGGCTCGGCGGGACGTTCTACGTCGCCTATTCCCACGTTTCCACTCAGGACGTCGCCACCCTCGCACACCAGCAGGCCGAGCGGATTGCCGCGCTCGAGTCGCGCAACGAGGCGCTGCTGCAGGAAAAGCGTGACGCGGACCGGGACCTGTTCGATCTGCGCGGCCGGGTGGAGCGGCTCGCGGCACGGGTCCACGGATTGGTCGGGCGCGCCGAGTCGCAGTTTCCGGCCGAGCGCGCGCCGCGGCCGCAGGGCGGCGTGGCGCTGCCCGTCGACGGCCCCGATGCCGAGCGGTTCATGCAGGCGGAGTTGTCGCGGCTCGACGACGGGTTCGATGACCTGCTGCCCGAACTCGAACGGACGCTCGAACGCGAGATTGCGCGGCCGGTCGGGATTCCGGTCGCCGGCGTGCAGGACATCAGCTCGAGATACGGCGTGCGGGGCAACCCGTTCGGGAGTGGCCGAGAATTTCACAACGGCGTCGACTTCGTCCTCGACATCGGGACTCCGATCCTCGCGACGGCACCGGGACGGGTGATCAGCGCGGGGTACGAGGGGCCCAACGGCAACCGCGTCAGCGTCGATCACGGCTACGGCTACCGCAGCGTCTATGCGCATCTGTCGGCGATCGAGGTCAAGCCCGGCGACGAGGTGCAGCGAGGGCAGGTGGTGGGTCTTTCCGGCAACACCGGCCGTTCCAGCGGGCCGCACCTGCACTACACGCTTTACTATCGCGGACAGACGGTCGATCCCGCGCGGTATCTGAAAACCCCCTGAGGCGCCGCGCAATGCGGGAGCAAGAAAAAGATGGTATTCAAGGCAAAACCGGTCAAGGATGTGAAGAAAACCGACAGCACGGCGGCGATGACTTTCGTGAGCCCGGGCACCGAAATTGCCGGTAGCGTCCACGCCGCCGGCAATCTGCGCGTGGACGGCATCATTCGCGGCAAGGTCAGCGCGGACGGCGACATCGAGGTATCCGCCGGCGGGCTCATCGAGGGAGAGCGCGTCAGCGCGCGCAATATCGTCATCCACGGCACCGTCAAGGCGACCCTGACCGCGCAGGGCTACCTGCGCATCCACAGCCAGGGCGAGGTGCAGGGCGACGTCACGGCCGAGGCGCTGGACATCGAATCCGGTGCCCGCTTCGTCGGCTACAGTCATACGGGTAAGGCCACGGCGGACATCGTCCCGATCGAACAAACGGCAAGCAAGGACAACTGACACATGAGCGCGATCTACAATTTCAGTGCTGGCCCGGCGGTGTTGCCGAGGGCGGTTCTCCAGCAGGTGCAGCAGGAGCTCGTCGACTGGCACGGCAGCGGAATGTCGGTCATGGAAATGAGCCACCGCGGCAAGGAGTTCATGGGGATCGCGGCCGAAGCCGAAGCGGATCTGCGCGAGTTGATGGGTATTCCCGCCAACTACAAGGTGCTGTTCCTGCAAGGCGGGGCGTCTGCGCAGTTCGCCATGGTCCCGATGAATTTGCTGCGCGGCAAGCCGGGCGCCGATTACCTGAATACCGGCGAGTGGTCGAAGAAGGCGATCAAGGAAGCGAAGCGCTATGGCGCGGTGAACGTGGTGGCGTCGAGCGAGGACAAGAACTTCAGCTACGCGCCGGCGCAGGACAAGTGGCAGCTCGATCCGAACGCGGCTTACGTCCACTACACGCCCAACGAGACCATCGGCGGCGTGGAGATCTTCTGGACCCCGGACACCGGCGAAGTGCCGCTGGTCGCCGACATGTCCTCGACCATCCTGTCGCGCCCGATCGACGTTGCGCGCTACGGCGTGATCTACGCCGGCGCGCAGAAGAACATCGGGCCGGCCGGGCTCACCATCGTCATCGTGCGGGATGACCTGCTGGGCGAGACGGTGAAGGGCACGCCGACCATGTTCGATTACAAGACCCACGCCGACAACGACTCGATGTACAACACGCCGCCCACCTTCGCCATGTATACGGCGGGCCTGGTGTTCAAGTGGCTCAAGGCGAATGGCGGCCTCTCCGCAATGGAGAGAGTCAATCGCGAGAAGGCCGCGTTGCTGTACGACGCCCTGGATGCGACCGCCTTCTACGCGTCGCCGGTGGTGAAGGAGAACCGTTCGCTCATGAACGTGCCGTTCACGCTGCGCGATGCCTCGCTGGACGACGCCTTCCTCAAGGGGGCGCAGGCGCGCGGCCTGCTCCAGCTGAAAGGCCATCGTTCGGTGGGCGGGATGCGCGCCTCGATCTACAACGCGATGCCGATCGAGGGCGTCCGCACGCTGGTCGACTACATGCGCGAATTCGAGAAGAGCCATGGCTGAATCCTGCAAGGTGCTCACGCTCAACGCGATCTCGGCACGAGGCCTGGCGCGGCTGCCTGAGCATTACGTGGTGGGGGGCGACGTCGCCGAGCCGGACGCGATCCTGGTGCGATCGGCCGACATGCACGAGATGGATATTCCGTCATCGGTCCGGGCGATTGCCCGCGCGGGCGCCGGGACCAACAACATCCCGATCGCGCGGGCGTCGGCACGTGGCATGCCCGTGTTCAACGCGCCAGGGGCGAACGCGAACGCGGTCAAGGAACTGGTGATTGCCGGCATGCTGATGGCCGCGCGCAATCTGGTGCCGGCGCTGAGGTTCGTCGAAGGCCTGTCGGGTTCGGACGAGTCGATGCACCAGGCGACGGAAGCGGGCAAGAAACAATTCGCCGGCGTCGAACTGCCCGGGCGCACGCTCGGCGTCGTGGGGCTTGGCGCGATCGGTTCCCACATTGCGGATGCCGCGATCCGGCTCGGCATGAACGTTGTCGGCCACGACCCCGGCATCACGGTCGATGCGGCGTGGCGCCTGCCGGCCCAGGTGCGGCGCGCGGAGAGCGTGGAGGAGGTGTTGCGGCTGGCGGACTTCGTCTCCCTGCACGTCCCGCTCATCGACTCGACCCGCCATCTCATCAACGCGCAGCGCGTGGCCGTGATGCGATCCGGCGCGGTGCTGCTGAATTTCGCCCGCGATGGCGTGGTGGACAACGCCGCGGTGGTCGAGGCGCTCGATGCGGGCAAGCTTCACGCCTACATCTGCGACTTCCCCGCAAACGCCCTGAAGGGGCACGCCAAGGTCGTCGCCTTGCCCCACCTCGGGGCGTCGACCGCCGAGGCGGAAGAGAACTGCGCGGTGATGGTGGCCGAACAGCTCACCGATTATCTCGAGAACGGCAACATCCGCAATTCGGTCAATTTTCCCAACGTCACCATGGTGCGCGAATCCGACTTCCGTGTGGGAATCGCCAACGCCAACGTGCCCAACATGGTGGGCCAGATCTCGGCGGTGCTTGCCGGTGCGGCGATCAACATCCGCAACATGGTCAACAAGTCCAAGGGCGATATGGCGTATACGCTGGTGGACGTCGATAGCGCGGTGAGCGATGCGACGATCCAGCAGCTCGCGGCCATCGACGGCGTGCTCGCCGTCCGGTATCTGCCCGCATGACGGACGGTGCGCTCAAGGGCCTGCGGGCCCGCATCGACGAGATCGACGACGCCATCCTGAAACTGATCTCGGAACGCGCGGGCATCGCCCAGGCCGTCGGGCACGCCAAGAAGGGCGAGAAGATCTACCGTCCCGAGCGCGAGGCCCAGATCGTGCGGCGTCTGCGCGACGCCAATACCGGCCCGCTGTCGGACGACGCGGTCGAGCGCCTGATCCGGGAGATCATGTCGGCCTGCCGTGCGCTCGAAGAGGTCACGCGCGTCGCCTATCTCGGTCCGGCCGGTAGTTTCACTCAGCAGGCCGTGACGAAGCAGTTCGGCCACCAGGTCGACGCGCTCGCGGAGGCGGACATCGACGCCTGCTTTCATGCGGTGGAGACCGGACGCGCCGACTTCGCCGTGGTGCCGGTGGAAAACTCCACCGAGGGTGCGATCGGGCGCACGCTCGATCTGGTCGTTTCGAGTCCCCTGAAAATCTGCGGCGAGGTGATGCTGCCAGTCCACCAGGCGTTGATGCGGGCTCGTCCCGACCTGGATGGCATCGAGCGCGTGTACGGGCATGCCCAATCGCTCGCCCAGTGCCAGCGATGGCTAGCGCGCCATTTGCCCGATGCGCGGCGGATCAGCGTGGTCAGCAACAGCGAGGGCGCCCGGCTTGCCGCGGCCGAACCCGATTCCGCAACCCTGGGAAGCGAAGCGGCCGCCGCGCTGTACGGCCTCGAGGTGGTCCAGACGCGGATCGAGGACGAGGCGACCAATACCACCCGCTTCCTGGTCCTCGGCACGGCCGACGCGGCGCCGTCCGGCCGCGACAAGACTTCGCTGGTGATGAGCACCCGGAACGAACCCGGCGCGATCGTGCGACTGCTGCAACCGCTCGCGGACGCCGGCATTTCCATGAGCAAGCTGGAATCGCGCCCGGCGCACTCCGGCAACTGGGAATACGTTTTCTTCGTGGTCTGTGAAGGCCATCGCATGGATGCGCGACTTGCCGCGGCGCTTGCCGAGATCGATGCGCGGGCGGCTTTCCTCAAGATTCTCGGCTCCTACCCTGCGGCATCGTGATCGACTGCTGTGACCTGGCGCCGCCGCATGTGCGGGCGATCGCGCCGTACCAACCCGGCAAGCCGATTTCAGAGCTTGCGCGCGAGCTCGGCATCGCGGAACACGACATCATCAAGCTGGCCTCGAACGAGAATCCGCTCGGCCCGAGTCCGCGCGCGCTGGCTGCGGTGGAGGCGGCGATCGCCGACATGGCGATGTATCCAGACGGCGCGGGTTTCGCCCTGAAGGCGAAGCTGTCCCGGAAACTTGGCGTGGCGCATCGGCAGATCGTGCTGGGCAACGGCTCCAATGACGTTCTCGATCTCGCCGCGCGGGCCTTCCTCTCGCCGGGGACGACAGCCGTCCATGCTCAGTACGCGTTTGCCGTCTACGCCATCGCGACGCAGACTGCCGGTGCCCACAGCATCGTTGCGCCGGCGCGGGAATACGGCCACGATCTTGCCGCGATGCGGGCCGCAATCCGGGACGATACGCGTATCGTATGGATCGCGAACCCGAACAATCCAACGGGCAGCTTTCTGCCGTGGGCCGAGATCGAGGCCTTCATCGAGACCGTGCCGCAAAGCGTGCTCGTGGTGCTCGACGAGGCCTACGGAGAATATCTCCCGCCCGCCGATCGTTGCGACACGTCGGCGTGGCTGACGCGTTTCCCCAACCTTCTCATCACGCGCACCTTCTCCAAGGCGTATGGCCTTGCCGGACTGCGTGTGGGCTACGGCCTGGCGCACCCCGACGTGGTCGACCTGCTCGATCGCGTGCGCCATCCTTTCAACGTCAACCTGCCTGCGCTCGTGGCCGCCGAGGCGGCGCTCGACGATACCGATTTCCTCGATCGCAGTTGTGCGCTCAATGCCGCGGGCATGGCGCAGTTGACGTCCGGCCTCGCGGCGCTGGGTATCGAGGCGGTTCCGTCGAAGGGGAATTTTCTGCTCGCGAAGGTGGGCGACGCGGCGCGCATCAACGCCGGCCTGCTGCGGCGCGGGGTGATCGTGCGTCCGGTTGCCAACTACGAACTGCCGGAATTCCTTCGCGTATCCATCGGCCTCGCGGGCCAGAACGCGCGTTTCCTCGATGCGCTTGGCGAAGTGCTGGCGGCCACGCCGCACGGCGCAAGCGCGAACGCGGCGGCCACGGAATCAGCGCGGAATCCCGCCAACGGGACGCCAGCCTCATGATTGCCGAACGGCTCGCCATCGTCGGAGTCGGGCTCATCGGCGGCTCGCTCGCGCTCGCACTCAAGCGCGCCGGTGCGGTGCGGGAAGTGCTCGGCGTGGGGCGCTCGCCACAGAGCCTCGACGCCGCGCGAGAACTCGGCGTGATCGATCGCGCGGTCGATTGGGCCGACGCCGCGCAGGCCGATTGCATCCTGCTCGCGGCTCCGGTCGGTGAGACTACCGCGATCCTGACCGCGCTCGCGCCGCACCTCAAACCCGGCACGATCGTCACCGACGCCGGCAGCACGAAATCCGACGTGATCGCGGCGGCGCGCGCAGCCCTGGGAACGCGTATCGTGGATTTCGTGCCCGGCCACCCCGTCGCGGGCTCGGAGCGCAGCGGTCCCGCGGCGGCGCGCGCCGATCTGTATGAGGGTCGGCGCGTGGTGCTGACGCCGGTCGAGGAAACGCGGGACGATGCGCTGATGCAGGTGCGCGCGCTGTGGGAAGCCGCGGGGGCGCGGGTGGAACTGCTCGACGCCGCGCTCCACGATCGCGTGTTCGCGGCAGTGAGCCATCTGCCTCATCTCGCGGCGTTTGCGCTGGTCGACGAACTTGCGCGACGCAAGGACGGCGAACTCTTCTTTCGCTTCGCGGCGGGTGGCTTCCGCGATTTCACGCGCATTGCGGGCAGCAGCCCCGAGATGTGGCGCGACATCGCCCTGGCGAACCGCGATGCCCTGCTGGCGGAACTTGACGCCTATGTAGAGGCGCTGCAATCGCTGCGCGGCACGGTCGCGCAAGCGGATGCCGATGCATTGTTGAAACGCTTTTCGCGTGCCCGAGCCGCGCGCGAGAACTGGATGAAATCTCAGGATTCGTGATGGAATTTCTCGATTTGCCCGCAGCCGGCCGGGCGAGCGGCACAGTGCGCCTGCCCGGCTCCAAGAGTATCTCCAACCGGGTGCTCCTGCTTGCGGCGTTGTCCGAGGGCGTGACCGAGGTGCACGATCTGCTCGATTCCGACGATACCCGCCACATGCTCGCGGCGCTTGCCGCCCTGGGCGTGGGTATCGAGAACCGTGGAGGCAATCACTGGTGCATCCGTGGTGCGGGCGGGGCGTTTGCCGCGAAGCGGGCCGAGCTCTTCCTGGGCAACGCCGGTACCGCGTTTCGCCCGCTGACCGCGGCGCTCGCCTTCTCCGAAGGTGACTACGTGCTCAAGGGCGTGGCGCGCATGCATGAGCGGCCGATCGGCGATCTGGTCGACGCCTTGCACCAGCTCGGCGCGCAGATCGATTACCTCGACAATCCGGGTTTCCCTCCCCTGCGGATCTGTCCCGCCGTTGCGGCGGGTGATACGGCCCAGGTGCGCGGCAACGTCTCGAGCCAGTTTCTGACCGGCCTTCTGATGGCGCTGCCGCTACGGCGGAAGACGACGACGGTCGAAGTCGTCGGCGAACTGATTTCCAAACCCTATATCGGCATCACCTTGGCGATGCTGCATCGCTTCGGCGTCGAGGTGGCGCGGGACGGCTGGGCGCGATTCACCGTGACCGCCGATGCACGCTACGTGAGTCCGGGCGAGATCTGGGTCGAAGGCGATGCGTCGTCGGCCTCGTATTTTCTGGCGGCGGGCGCGATCGGCGGCGGACCGGTCCGCGTCGAGGGCGTCGGCCGCGACAGTGTGCAGGGCGATGTGCGTTTCGCCGATGCGTTGGCGCAGATGGGGGCGCAGATCGAGATGGGCCCGAACTGGATCGAGGCGCGCGCACCCGTCAGCGGCCGCCTGGCCGCGATCGATCTGGACTGCAACCATATCCCGGACGCGGCAATGACGCTGGCCGTCGCCGCGCTCTTCGCCGACGGGGTAACGACGCTGACCAACATTGCGAGCTGGCGCGTGAAGGAGACCGACCGCATCGTGGCGATGGCGACGGAATTGCGCAAGGTCGGCGCGACGGTCGAGGAGGGTGCCGACTTCATCCGCATCACGCCGCCGGCAGCACTGACGCCCAATGCCATCATCGACACCTACGACGACCACCGGATGGCGATGTGTCTTTCGCTCGCCTCGCTCGGGGGCGTGCCGGTACGGATCAACGATCCGGGCTGCGTGGCGAAGACCTTCCCGGAGTATTTCAGCGCCTTCGCGGAGATTGCGCGATGAGTCCGCCCATGGGCGCCGTCCCGGTGCTCGCGATCGATGGCCCCTCCGCATCGGGAAAGGGCACGGTCGCCGAGAAGGTGGCGGTCGCGCTCGGCTTTCATTTCCTCGATAGCGGCGCGCTGTATCGCCTGACCGCATTGTGGGCGGCTCGTAATGCCATCGAACTGGACGACGAGGCGCGCGTGGCCGAACTGGCTGCGGGCTTGCCGGCGTCCTTCAAGGATGGCGCCGTTTGGCTTGCCGGTGAGGACGTCACCGCGGCGATCCGCGCCGAGGCGATCGGCGACGGCGCTTCGCGGGTAGCGGCCCTGCCCGCCGTGCGCGCGGCCCTGCTCGAACGCCAGCGCGCCTACCGGCAGGCGCCGGGCCTGGTGGCCGATGGGCGCGATATGGGCACCGTCGTCTTCGCGGATGCGGTGGCGAAGGTCTACCTCACGGCGAGCCCGGAGGCCCGCGCCGAGCGGCGTTATAAGCAGTTGATCGGAAAGGGGAACTCTGCTAGCCTTTCCGACCTTGTTGCGGACATGCGCGCGCGCGATGCGCGCGACACGGCGCGCGCCGTGGCGCCGCTCAAGCCCGCCGCCGACGCCTTGCTGCTCGACACGACCGAAATGGACATCGAGGCGGCGGTACAGGCGGTGCTGACGCACTACCGCAGCAAGCAAACAAACTGAATCGTGCCGGATCTGCGCCCGCAGCCCGGCGATGTGCAACCAACCCCGTCTCCCCGACGGAATGAAGGTATTAATGTCTACTGCAACCGCTTCCACCGTTCCCGCTTCGACCGAAAGCTTCGCCGCCCTGTTCGAAGAATCCCTCACGCACCAGGAAATGCGTCAGGGTGAAGTCATCACCGCCGAGATCGTCGGCATCGACAGCAACTTCGTGACGGTGAACGCCGGCCTCAAGTCCGAGAGCCTGATTCCCATCGATGAATTCCGTAACGACCAGGGCGAAATCGAAGCCCAAATCGGCGATTTCGTCTCGGTCGCGATCGAGTCGATCGAAGACGGCTTCGGCGCGACCAAGCTCTCGCGCGAGCGCGCCAAGAAGCTGGCCGCGTGGCTGGATCTGGAATCGGCGATGAACGAGGGCCGGGTCGTCAAGGGCATGGTCCAGGGCAAGGTCAAGGGCGGCCTGACGGTGCTGGTCGGTGGCCTGCGCGCGTTCCTGCCGGGCTCGCTGGTGGACATGCGGCCGGTCAAGGACACCACGCCCTACGAATACAAGGAAATGGAGTTCAAGGTCATCAAGCTCGACCGCAAGCGCAACAACGTCGTCGTGTCGCGGCGCGCGGTGCTGGAAGAGACCATGGGTGCGGATCGCGAGGCGATGATGGAAAGCCTCAAGGAAGGCGCCATCGTCAAGGGCGTGGTCAAGAACATCACCGACTACGGCGCATTCGTGGATCTGGGCGGCATCGACGGCCTGCTGCACATCACGGACATGGCCTGGCGTCGCGTCAAGCACCCGACCGAAGTGGTGCATGTCGGCCAGGAACTCGAGGCCAAGATCCTGCGTTACGACGCCGAGAAGAACCGCGTTTCCCTCGGCCTGAAGCAATTGGGCGATGACCCCTGGGTCGGGATCAGCCGCCGCTATCCGACGGGTACGCGCATGTTCGGCAAGGTCGCGAACCTCACGGACTACGGCGCGTTCGTCGAGATCGAGGAAGGCATCGAAGGTCTGGTGCACGTCTCCGAAATGGACTGGACCAACAAGAACGTCAGCCCGTCGAAGATCGTTCATCTGGGCGAAGAGGTCGAGGTCATGGTGCTCGACATCGACGAGGACAAGCGCCGCATCTCGCTGGGCATGAAGCAGTGCAAGTCGAACCCGTGGGAAGACTTCGCGATGAACCACAAGAAGGGCGACCGCGTGAAGGGCGCGATCAAGTCGATCACCGACTTCGGCGTGTTCATCGGGCTCCCCGGCGGCATCGACGGCCTGGTGCACCTGTCCGATCTGTCCTGGAGCACCCCGGGCGAAGAAGCCGTGCGCAACTTCCGCAAGGGCCAGGAAGTCGAGGCCGTCGTGCTGGGTATCGACCTGGAGCGCGAGCGCATCTCGCTCGGGATCAAGCAGCTCGAAGGCGATCCGCTCACGAGCTACGCGTCGGGCCACGACAAGGGCAGCATCGTGAAGGGCACGATCAAGAGCGTGGAAGCCAAGGGTGCGACGGTGCAGCTGGACAGCGATATGGAAGGCTATCTGCGTGCTTCCGAGGTGTCCCGCGACCGTGTCGAGGACATGCGCAGCCACTTCAAGGAAGGCGACGAGATCGAGGCCATGATCATCAACGTGGATCGCAAGAACCGCGTGATCAACCTGTCGATCAAGGCCAAGGACGTGACCGAACAGGACGCCGCCATGAAGAAGCTCGCCGCCGAATCGGCCGCAGCCAGCGGATCGACCAACCTCGGCGCGCTGTTGAAAGCCAAACTCGACAACAAGAATGCCGAGTAACCCATGACGAAGTCGGAGCTCATCGCGCAACTGGCCGCGCGGCATTCGCAATTTTCGGTTGCGGATATCGAGATGGCCGTGAAAACGATCCTCGACGCACTGACAAAAAGCCTGTCGCGCGGTGAACGGATCGAAATTCGCGGTTTCGGCAGTTTCAGCCTGAGCTTCCGTCCGGCTCGTATCGGGCGCAATCCCAAATCGGGCGAGCGCGTCCAGGTGGCGGCGAAGTACGTACCGCACTTCAAGGCCGGCAAGGACCTGCGCGACCGGGTGGACTTTCCGGTATGAGATGATGCGCCGGGCTTCCGGGCGACGTATCAAGCAGGGTAGGCAAGAGAGACGGCGCCGCGGCGCCGTCTCTTTTTTTGGTTTCGTGAAAGACATCCCGCGAAGGTAGAATGGGCGCGACTCGGACGCGATCGACATGAAAAATCTCACACGCTATCTGTGGCTGGCGGCGAAGCTGCTGGTGTTTCTGCTGGTCCTGGGCTTCGCCCTGAAAAACAGCCACAGCGTCACCTTCAATTCCTTCCTGGGCTACGTGTGGCAGGCTCCGCTGATCATCATGCTCGGGCTGGCCTTCGTGCTCGGTGCGCTCGTCGGCGTGCTCGCGCTGCTGCCGACCCTGTTCCGGCTGCGCCGCGAACTCGCGCGCAAGCCGAATGAACCGGAGCCGCAGACGGAGACGCTCGCGTTGCCGACCGACATGCCCATCGTGTAGCCGGTCATGGAATTCGAGATTTGGTGGCTGCTGGCGTTTCCCCTGTTCTTTGTCCTGGGGTGGCTCGCGGCGCGGGTCGATATCCGCCAGGTGGTCACCGAGTCGCGGGCGCTCCCCAATTCGTATTTTCGCGGCGTCAATTTCCTGCTCAACGAACAGCCCGACAAGGCCATCGAAGCCTTCGTCGAGATGGTCAAGCTCGAGCCGGAAACGATCGACCTTCACTTCGCCTTGGGCGGATTGTTTCGCCGTCGCGGCGAGATCGACCGCGCGATCCGCATGCACGAACACCTGCTGGAACGCGAGGGTCTGGCGGAGGATCAGCGCCTGCGAGCGATGAGCGAGCTCGGCCAGGACTACCTCAAGGCAGGCCTGCTCGACCGCGCCGAACAGGTTTTCACCCGGCTCCTGGAGACGCCGCGCCACGGGGAGGCACGGACCCACCTGCTGGAGATCTACGTCCAGGAAAAGGACTGGCACAAGGCCATCGAAGCAGCGCGCGTGCTCGAGAAAGACACCAGCAAGCCACTCAACGCCGAGATCGCCCACTTCCATTGCGAGCTCGCGATGCTCGAAGCGGCCAAGGGAGACCCTGCGGCAGCCACCTCCGAATTGCAGCAGGCGCTCGCCACCAACCGGCTGTCGGTGCGCGCCAATCTGATGGCGGGGGATCTCGATGCGGAGGCGGGCCGGCATGAAGCCGCAATCGCCGATTGGCGCCTGGTCGAGACGCAAAGCGCGGCCCACATGGCGCTGGTCGCGGACCGCATGCTGGGCAGCTATCGGCAGCTCGGCAGGCTGGGCGAGGGCGTGCAATGGCTGCGGGCGCTCTATGCGCGGCAACCCTCGCCCGACGTGTTCGACGCCTTGTACCTGGGGGCGTTCGAGGCCGAGGGTCCCGAGGCGGCCAGCCGGCTGGCGCGGGACGAGTTGCGCCGCAACCCCAGTTTGCGCACGCTCGACCGTCTCCTGGAGGCCGAGCTGATCAACGCGGCACCGGAGCAGCGCGAACTGCTGCAGATCGAGAAAAGCCTGGTCGCGGCCCAGAGCCAGCGCATGATGCGCTATCGGTGCAGCAGCTGCGGCTTCAAGGCCAAGCAGTTTTTCTGGCGCTGCCCCGCGTGCGGGCGCTGGGACACGTTCGATCCGGAGCGGCGGCGCGAGGGCGAGGTTTGACGTGGGAAATCACCGGCGCGGGGGCGCTGTAACATGAATTCTGCGAAGATCATCGTCGCGCTCGACTACGCGGATGCGGCGCCGGCCCTGGCGCTGGCCGACCGGCTCGATCCGGCGCTGTGCCGGGTGAAGGTGGGCAAGGAGCTGTTCACTGCCGCCGGCCCCGAGCTCGTGCGGGCGTTGGTCGCGCGGGGCTTCGAGGTCTTCCTCGACCTCAAGTTTCACGACATCCCCAACACCGTTGCGGCGGCGTGCCGCGCGGCGGCAGGGCTCGGCGTGTGGATGCTGAACGTCCACGCCTCGGGGGGACGCCGCATGATGGACGCCGCGCACGCTGCGCTGGCCGAGCTTCCCCGGCCTCCGCTGCTGATCGGGGTGACGGTGCTGACGAGCATGGCGGGCGAGGATCTTGCCGAGGTCGGCGTCGCCGATGCGCCGGCCGGGCAGGTGTTGCGGCTTGCGCGGCTCGCGCAGGCGTGCCGGCTCGATGGCGTCGTCTGCTCCGCGCAGGAAGCGGCCGCGTTGCGAGCCGACCTCGGAGCGGACTTTCGCTTGGTGACGCCGGGGATCCGGCCCGCGGGCGCCGACGCGGGCGACCAGCGGCGGGTGATGACGCCCGTCGAGGCGTTGCGCGCCGGGGCGACCGACTTGGTGATCGGGCGGCCGATCACGGCAGCGCCAGACCCGCTCGCAGCACTCCGGGCGATCCAGCGCGAGATTTTTTAGGTTTCTAGGAGAAATTTGTGAAGATTACTGTCGTTGGTACCGGCTACGTGGGCCTTGTGACCGGCACCTGCCTCGCGGAGGTCGGCAACGAGGTGATGTGCCTCGACGTCGATCCCGCCAAGATCGAGATCCTGAAGGCCGGAGGGATTCCGATCTACGAGCCTGGGCTCGAGGATATGGTGAAGCGCAATGCGGCCGCGGGACGGCTGTTCTTCACCACCGACATCGAGGAGGCGGTCGGATTCGGCCAGATTCAATTCATCGCGGTGGGCACGCCACCCGACGAAGATGGGTCCGCGGATCTGCAATACGTCGTGGCGGCGGCGCGCAACATCGGGCGCCACATGTCCGAGTACAAACTGGTCGTGGACAAGTCGACGGTGCCGGTCGGTACGGCCGACAAGGTCAAGGCCGCGCTCCACGACGAGCTGGCGAAACGTGGCGCCGGGATCGAGTTCGACGTCGCGTCGAACCCGGAATTTCTCAAGGAAGGCGCGGCGGTGGAAGACTTCATGAAGCCGGACCGCATCGTGATCGGCACCGATAGCGAGCGCGCCACCGCCCTGCTGCGCCAGCTTTATGCGCCGTTCCAGCGAAATCGTGACCGGCTCACCGTGATGGATGTGCGAAGCGCCGAACTCACCAAGTATGCGGCCAACGCGATGCTGGCGACGCGCATCTCCTTCATGAACGAACTCGCGCTGCTCGCCGAGAAGCTCGGTGCGGACATCGAGCAGGTCCGTCACGGCATCGGTTCCGATCCGCGTATCGGCTATCACTTCCTGTACGCGGGATGCGGCTACGGCGGTTCCTGCTTTCCGAAGGACGTGCAGGCACTGCGACGGACTGCGCAGGAGAGCGGCGTGCCGCTGCGGGTGCTCGATGCGGTCGAGACGGCGAACGACGCGCAGAAACAGGTCCTGATCGACAAGCTGACGGCGCGCCTGGGCAAGGATCTGAGTGGCCGACGGTTCGCCATGTGGGGGCTGGCTTTCAAGCCCAATACCGACGATATGCGCGAGGCGCCCAGCCGCACCATGCTCGAGGCGCTGTGGGCGATGGGCGCGAGCGTATCGGCCTACGACCCGGCCGCGATGGACGAGACGCGGCGCATCTATGGCGAGCGCGCCGACCTCACCCTGGTGGATAGCCCGATGGATGCCTTGAAGGGGGCGGACGCGCTTCTCATCGTCACCGAATGGCAGGTGTTCCGCAGCCCGAATTTCGAGACGATAAAGGCGCTGCTGAAAGCGCCTCTCATTTTCGATGGCCGCAACCTGTACGATCCCGCGGCGATGCGCGAGATGGGCTTCGAATACCTGCCGATCGGCCGGCCCTGAACAATGTACAAGGCGATCGGGGACACCATCGGCAACACGCCTCTCGTGCGCCTGAAGCGCATGCCGGGGGACACCGGAAACGTCGTGCTGGTCAAGCTCGAGGGCAACAACCCGGCCGGTTCGGTGAAGGACCGGCCGGCACTGTCGATGATCGAGCGCGCCGAGGCACGCGGCGAGATCCGGCCCGGCGACACGCTGATCGAGGCGACGAGCGGCAACACCGGGATCGCGCTCGCGATGGCGGCGGCGATGCGCGGCTACCGGATGATCCTGATCATGCCGGAGCATCTGTCGGTCGAGCGGCGGCAGACGATGCGCGCCTTCGGCGCCGAACTCCGGCTGGTGAGCCGGGAGTCGGGCATGGAGGGCGCACGCGACCTCGCACTGGAGTTGGAGCAGCAGGGCGTGGGCAAGGTGCTCGACCAGTTTTCCAACCCCGACAATCCCGAGGCGCATTACCGAACCACCGGTCCCGAGATCTGGCGCGACACCGAAGGCAGGATCACGCACTTCGTCTCCAGTATGGGCACGACGGGGACCATCATGGGTTGCTCGCGTTATCTGAAGGGGCAGAATCCCGCGATCCAGATCGTCGGCGTGCAGCCGACCGACGGCGCGCAGATTCCCGGCATCCGCAAGTGGCCTGAGGAATACGTGCCGAAGATCTGCGACCTGAAGCGAGTCGATCGGATGATCTACGTGAGCCAGACGGACGCCGAGGAGACCACGCGCCGGCTGGCCCGCGAGGAAGGCATTTTTGCCGGCATCTCGTCCGGTGGCGCCTTGTGGGCTGCGCTGCAGTTGTCGCGCGAAGTCGAGAATGCGGTGATCGTCTCGATCGTATGCGATCGCGGCGACCGCTACCTCTCGACCGGCGTGTTCCCCGCCTGAGCGTGGCGAAGGCGAAAACCGTCCATACCTGCACCGAGTGTGGCGGGCAGTCGCCCAAGTGGCAGGGCCAATGCCCCGCCTGCGGCGCCTGGAACACACTCGTGGAAACGGTCGCCGAATCCGCCAAGCCGCGTTTCGCCGCGCTCGCGGCAACCAGCCAGGTACAGCTTCTGCACGACGTCGAGGCGGCGGAGGAGAGCCGCATCGCCACCGGTATCGGCGAGCTCGATCGCGTGCTCGGCGGCGGCCTCGTGCCCGGCGGGGTAACGCTCATCGGCGGCGATCCCGGCATTGGCAAGTCGACCTTGCTGCTGCAGGCGCTGGCCGCGCTTTCGGGCCGCATGGAGACGCTCTACGTCAGCGGCGAGGAGTCGGCACGGCAGGTCGCGCTGCGTGCGCGGCGCCTTTCCGTCGCCGAAGCGAACCTGCCGGTGCTGCCGGAAATCCGGCTCGAGGCCATCCTCGCGCAACTGCACGCGATGAAACCGGCCGTCGCGGTGATCGATTCGATCCAGACGCTCTACTCGGAGGCCCTGACGTCGGCGCCCGGCTCGGTTGCGCAGGTGCGGGAATGCGCCGCCCAGCTCACGCGCCACGCCAAGCAGAGCGGGTGCGCGATCATTCTCGTCGGCCACGTCACCAAGGAGGGCGCGATTGCCGGGCCGCGCGTGCTCGAGCACATCGTCGATACGGTGCTCTACTTCGAGGGCGATACCGGTTCGTCCTTCCGGCTCGTGCGTGCGTTCAAGAACCGCTTCGGTGCGGTGAACGAGATCGGCGTCTTCGCGATGACCGAAAAGGGCCTGAAGGGCGTGTCCAATCCCTCGGCGATCTTCCTGTCGCGCCACGGCGAGCCGGTGCCCGGCTCCTGCGTGCTGGTGACGCAGGAAGGCACACGGCCGCTGCTGGTGGAGATCCAGGCGCTGGTCGATTCGAGCCATGCCCCGAGTCCACGCCGGCTGTCGGTCGGCCTGGAGCAGAATCGCCTCGCCATGCTGCTTGCGGTGCTGCACCGCCACGCCGGCATCGCGTGCTTCGACCAGGATGTGTTCGTCAACGCGGTCGGCGGGGTGAAGATCAGCGAGCCCGCCGCCGACCTTGCCGTGCTCGCGGCGATCGTGTCGTCGCTGAGGAGTCAGCCGCTGCCAGACAAGCTGGTGATGTTCGGCGAAGTGGGCCTGGCCGGTGAAATCCGCCCCGTGCAGCGCGGCCAGGAACGGCTCAAGGAGGCCGCGAAGCTGGGCTTCACCCAGGCCATCGTACCGGCCGGCAATCAGCCTAAGCAGAAGATCGCCGGGATGAGAGTCCACGCGATACACCGGCTGGACGAAGCGATTCGGTTGTTCCGGGAGAGTTGATGCTCGTCGGCGGGCGTGGTGGCCATCGTCGCGCATCGCCTGAAGACCGAGTACGGCGTCGACGCCCGATTCGAGAGCGCCGGCATCCATACCGCGCGCTGGGTCACCTGCCCCGACGCCCAGCATCTGGCCGAATTCACCAAGGCCAACGCACTCAAGCTGGCGAAGGACGTCGACGGCAACCTCGTCTACCTCGCGGATACGCGGGTGAACCTGCAGCTCGCACAGGAGCGCTGGCCCAAGGTTGCATTCCACGACACGCGGGAGCACGGCCAGCTGTTGAGCTGACCAGTCCGGAGCCGAAGCGGCCGACGGTCAGATTTCCAGCTGGGCCCCGAGCTCGACCACGCGGTTGGCCGGGATATGGAAGAAGGTCATCGGGCTCGCGGCATTGCGTGCCATGGCGGCAAACAGGTGCTCCCGCCACAACGCCATGCCGTCGCCACGGGTCGGAATGAGATTTTCCCGACTGAAGAAGAAAGTCGTCTCCATCATGTCGAACTGCATGCCGCAGGGACAGTCCACCAAGGCCCGGGGAATGTCGGTGTTGTCCATGAAGCCGTAGCGGACGACGACGTGGTAGAAGCCCTCCGCGAGCTTTTCCATCTCCAATCGGCTGCTGTCGGGAACGTAGGGCACTTCGGCATAGCGGACGTTCAGAATCACCACGCGCTCGTGGAGCACCTTGTTGTGCTTGAGGTTGTGCAGCAGGGCTGCGGGCACGCCATTCGGGTCGGCGGTCATGAATACGGCCGTTCCCGGCACACGGAGTGGCGGATTGGCCAGCAGGCTGTCGACGAAGGGCACGAGTGGCAGGGCCTTCTCCCGCAGGCGCTCGGCGACGATCTCGCGTCCGCGCTTCCAGGTCACCAGCAGAGTGAAGAGCGTCAGCGCGACCATCAGGGGGAACCAGCCGCCATCCGGGATCTTGACGACGTTCGCGCCGAAGAAGGCCAGGTCGACAGTCAGGAAGGCCAGCATGATCGCGAGCGTCGTCTTGCGGCCGACATCCCACAGCACGCGCATGACCAGTCCCAGCAACAGCGTATCGATGGCGAAAGTCGCAGTCACGGCGATGCCGTAGGCCGCGGCGAGGTTGCTCGAACTCTGAAATCCCAGCACCAGCAGCGCGACGCCCACGGCGAGAGTCCAGTTGACGAATGGGATGTAGATCTGCCCGGCCTCGCTCGCCGAGGTGTGGCGAATGATGAGGCGCGGTGCGTACCCCATCTGGATGACCTGGCGCGCCACCGAGAACGCACCGGAAATGACGGCCTGCGAGGCGATCACGGTGGCTGCGGTGGCGAGCGCGATCATGGGATACAACGCCCACGACGGGGCCAGCAGGTAGAACGGATTGCGCACCGCCCCGGGCTCGGCGAGCAGAAGCGCGCCCTGGCCGAAGTAGTTCAGCACCAGGGCCGGCAGGGCATAGCCGAACCAGACCAGCCGGATCGGATGACGGCCGAAATGGCCCATGTCGGCGTACAACGCCTCCGCACCCGTGATGGCGAGCACGACCGCGCCGAGAATGAAAAAACTCGCCGCCCCGTTATGAATGAAGAACTGCAGGGCATGAATCGGCAGCAGCGCAACGAGGATCTGCGGATGGTCAAGAATGGCAAGTACGCCGAGCAGGCCGAGCACACCGAACCAGACCAGCATGACGGGGCCGAACAGCTTGCCGATCGAGGCCGTTCCGTGCTGCTGGATGATGAACAGCCCAACCAGGATGCCGAGCGCGAGCGGCACGACGAAAGGATGCAGGACGGGCGCGCCCATCTCCAGTCCTTCGACCGCCGACAACACCGAGATGGCCGGCGTGATCAAGGTGTCGCCGAAGAACAGTGAGGCACCGAGAAATCCCAGCGACATCAGCACCCAGCGTGCACGTGAGCCGGGCCTGTCCGGTTTTTTGTGTAAACGGGGTTTCAATCACAGTTGAGGAAGCCT
>DAOKZP010000021.1:0-17939 GCA_035325585.1 Thiobacillaceae bacterium
GGGGGGGGGGCGGGGGCGTTGGGGGGCTCCGTGGCGGGGGGCCGGGGGGGGGCGGACAATGCGGTGGGGCGGGGGTGGGCGCGGCCGATGGAAGGGGAACCGCCGGTCGACGAACAAGGTTGGCCCGCGTTGGCCGTGGTTGGAGACGGCAGCCTGACGGTGGCGTGGGAGGATCGCCGCGCCCGCCATACCGTGCCGCGTGTGAGCCATAGCCGGGACGGACGCAGCTTCTCCGCCTCGACGAGTTTGAGCGACTACGCGAGCGGTCCGGTAGACGGACTGGGCGCGGGTTCCGGTGCAATGCGCCCGACGCTTGCCGCATGGGGCGTGAAATCCGTCGTGGCGATCTGGCTCGACAAGCGCGATTTCCTGTCGGGCTACGACGTCTACGCCGCGTTCGACGAGGGAGGCCGCCGTTTCGGCGCCAACCTCCAGGTGCAGGACAGTTTCGGCGACAACATGGCGCAGTGGCATGCGAAGGTCGTTGCCGATCGCAGCGGCCGGCTGCTCGCGGTGTGGGACGACGCGCGCGACGGCACGCCTGACGTATGGCTGTCCGAATGGTCGGGCGATGCTTTCGGGGACGACTTTGCGGTACCGGCGGCGGCCGGTCCGGGGGCGCAATCCGATCCCGTCGCGACGCTCGACGAAGATGGCTTTCTGCACGTCGCATGGCTCGACCGCGACGAGGCTGCGGGCACGCGCGTCCGCTACGTTCGCGGCACCCGCCGCTGACTCAGCGAATCAGAGCCAGCCGCGGCGCTTCAGCCGTCGGTAGAGGACCACGACGGCGACGCCGGTGGCTGTAATCAGGGTCGGGTATGCCCCGCGCCATTCCAGTTCGGGCATGAATCTGAAGTTCATGCCGTAAAGGCTGAAGACGACCGTCGGCAGCGCAAGCAGGGCGCCCCATCCCGCCAGCTTTTGCACCGACTCGTTCTGAAGCAGCGAGAGCGATGCGAGATGGAACTGCATCGCGTCGGAAGTCGAATTGCGCAGATGGCTGATGGCGGTCGTCACCCGGACCGCGTGGTCGTGCACGTCGCGATAATAGGCTTTCAACTCGCGCACGACGAACTCGGGATGCACGCGGATCAGGTCCTGCGTGATGTCCTGGATCGGTTCCGCGGTCTCGCGCAGCCGTGTGAGTTCGCGCTTCAGCGCGTAGAGATGTTCGAGGTTGCTGCGCCCGAGTTCGCTGCCGCCCAGCAGGACGCTCTCCAGCGATTCGAAGCGCTCGTGCAGCACGTCCATGACGGGCTTGAATTCATCGACGATGAGATCGAGCACGAGATAGAGCGCGTACGGCGCGCTCGCCCGCAGGCCGCCGCGTGGATTCCGGAGTCGTTCGACTACACGCGTGTAGCCGCTCCCCGCGCCATGGCGGATCGCGATGACGAAGTTCGGCCCGGCGAACAGGTGCGTCTCGCCGATCTCGATGCGGGCGCCCCACAACTGCACGGTGCGCACAGCGATGAAGATATGCTCGCCGTATTCCTCGAGCTTGGGCCGCTGGTGCGACGAGACGGCATCCTCGAGTGCGAGTTCGTGAAACCCGAACGCCTCACCCAGCCGCGCGATAGTCGTGCTGTCGGGTGATTCCAACTCGACCCACAGAAAGCGGGCCGGGTCGGAAACGTGCTCGCTGATGTCGTCGAGCGAAATGTCGCGAACCTTGGAATCGTGGAAGAGCAGGCAGGTGATGGCGGTGCTCCGCGAGGTGAATGGGGTTTCGCGGAATTCTAGCGCGTAACGCACGGCCTCGCGCAGGCCGGCGGCATCGACCCCGCGGGCGCGGCGCGGGTCTCGCGGACCGCAATCGCCGCCCTGGGTCGGGACGCGCCTGCGGCCCATCCCCGGACGAAACCGGAGACCGCACCGCAGGAAGCGCGGTCAGAACGGCAGCGCGAGCCCGGGTGCGGCCTCGTGCAACACGCGGCGGAAGTCGGCCTGGATGCGTTCCAGCGCCGCCGCGTCGTCGGCCTCGAAGCGCAGCACGATCACCGGCGTGGTGTTGGACGGGCGCGCCAGCCCGAAGCCGTCGGCGTACTCGACCCGGAGCCCGTCGAGAGTGATGATCTCGCGCGCATCGGGGAAGCGCGCGGTCTTCTGCAACTTTTCCATCAGCGCATAGTGCTCGCCCTCGGCCATCTTGATGTTGAGCTCGGGCGTGTTCACCGTGTCGGGCAGGCTGTGCAGCGTCGCGTCGATGTCCGCCTGCTTGGAGAGGTACTCGAGCAGGCGCGCGCCGGCGTAAAGGCCGTCGTCGAAGCCGTACCAGCGCTCCTTGAAGAACACGTGGCCCGACATCTCGCCAGCCAGAAGTGCGCCGGTCTCCTTCATCTTGGCCTTGATGAAGCTGTGTCCGGTCTTCCACAGCAGCGGCCGCCCGCCGCGCTCGCGAATCCAGTCGAACAGCTTGCGCGTCGATTTGACGTCGAAGATGATCTCCGCCCCCGGGTTGCGGCTGAGCACGTCGTCGGCGAACAGCATCAGCTGGCGATCGGGGAAGATGATCGTGCCGTCCTTGGTGACGACGCCGAGCCGGTCGCCGTCACCATCGAAGGCAAGGCCGATCTCGCCGTCACCGGTCTTCAGCCGTGCGATCAGATCCTGCAGATTCTTCGGCTGCGAGGGGTCGGGATGATGGTTGGGGAAGTTGCCGTCGACTTCGCAGAACAGCTCGTCGACCGTGCAGCCCATGTCCCGGAACAGCTTCGGTGCGAACGCCCCCGGGACGCCATTGCCGCAATCGACCACGATCTTCATCGGGCGCGTGAGCTTCACGTCCGAGACGATGCGCGCGAGATACTCCGGCGCGATGTCGTAGGTGCGGTAGCCGCCTTCACCCTGCACGAGGTCATTGTCGACGAGCCGCTGGCGCAATGCCTGGATCGCGTCGCCCGACAGCGTCTCGCCGCCGAGCACCATCTTGAGCCCGTTGTAGTCGGGCGGATTGTGGCTGCCGGTAACCATCACGGCGCTGTCCGTCTTGAGCTGGTACGCGGCGAAGTAGGTCATCGGGGTGGCGACCATGCCGAGGTCGATGACGCCGATGCCCGCCTTGCGGATGCCACGTGCCAGCGCCGCCGCCATATCCGGGCCGGACAGGCGGCCGTCGCGCCCGATGCAGATTTCGCGCTGCTTGCGCGCGGCGGCTTCGGAGCCGATGGCCTGTCCGATCGCCTCGACGATTTCCGGCGTGAATGTCTTGCCCACGATGCCGCGGATGTCGTAAGCCTTGAAGATTTCCTTGGGGTATTCCACGAAACGCTCCCGGTTGGAGAATGGACCGATTTTAACCGCGCTCCGTGTCGAAATGCCTACTGCATGTCCGGGTATCGATCCGGCGTTGCGGCGACGAGCCGGATAAGAAGGGCGTCTGGCCGCTGGATACCGCGATTCGCGCGATCGGCTTGCCCGCCGCTCCGCTCGCGCGTCGTACCGAGCGACATATCCGCGCCCGGATGACGGCATGCCGGCGCGGGCGAAAGCAGAAGTGGCCGGAAGCGGGTGGATGCTGCCGCTCGGCAGCCGATACGCGATAACGGCGGGTTCGGGTTTCGAGCGGGTCTAGTGGAGAACGTTTGTCGTCGGCTCGGGCGGCGTGCCGCCGACCTGGAGTGGGGACGCGTGATGCAGGATCATGCGCCAGCCAGCCGCTTCCTTGCGGTAGACGTTGGTGGCGAGAATGGGTGCCCGGGGCTCGGTTTCCTGGCCGATCAGCAGATACTCGCGGACGACCCGGATGACCTGGGTTGCGTCGCGGATCTCGTGTGCGAGTTCGACCTGGATGCGGAACTGGCCGGCGGCCTCGAACATGCTCCGCCACCCGGCCGCAACGGCCGTAAGTCCGTCGAGTGGCGCGGAGAGCGGATGGACGCAGGCGATGTTGTCGCTGTCGGCCCAGACCGACATCATGGCGTCGAGCGAGCGTGCCTCGAACGATGCGTAGAAGGCCGCTTCGGCGGACTCTGGGGTGGGGAAACTCACGATAGCAATGGACGCGGGGCCGGGTCCCGGAAATGAGGGGGATTGACGATTCTAGTCACGAACCCCGCCCCGCGCCATTTACAACGTCGGCTACTGGTAGACGAGGTAGCCCATGAGGTATCCGTAGCGGTAGTCCGGACGGGTCTGGTCGAAGCCCATGGTGACCCGGAGCCCCCAGTTCTTGATCGGCCGCGATTCGATCCGCAACTGCGAGGTCCACCCAAGGTCGCTCACACCGTCGGCCTCCTGCCGGCCGACGTCCAGGTGCCCCGACACCACGACGGATCGTCCTGCGCGAACGCGCGACGAGGCCCCGACCAGCCAGCGGCGGTAATTCTCCGGCGAGTAATAGAACCCAGTGTAGGGATCCGAGTTGCGATAGTGGCGCGTGCGCACGTAAACGCTTAGGCCGGCCGCTTCCCACACGCTTGCGTGGATCTTGGTACGCAGCATTGCGCGATCGTTGCCGTCAGAGTAGCCGATCCCCGCGACGCTGGCATACGCTCCCCATCTGGGGGTCGTGTAGTCGGCGGTGAAGGTCAACGCATCCTGCACCACGTCGGCTTCCATCGCCTCCACCGTGTCGACCGCGTTGCGCGCCAGTTCGAGCGAAAGAGCGAGCGGCTGGCTTGCCTGCCAGATCGCTTCGGCCGACCCTACCGTCGTCGCATCCTGCGAGTCCAGGACACCGATCGATCCTGCGAGGCGCACGTGTCCGAACGACACGCGGCCGAGCAGGCGTGCGTCGACCGCCTGGCGCGAATCGCCGGCGCGGTTCTCCACGTCGAGGCGGGTCACCTGTGCACCATAATCGAACAGCGGGCCGAGCCCGGCCACATTGTGCAAGGCGGCCCGGGTGACATTGAAACGCGGATCGAAGAGCTTTGTTTCAGTGTCCGCGGCGCGGTCGGTCGTCGGATGCAGCAGCGATATGGCGCCGACGTCGACTTCGTTGCCCGGTGTGCCTTCGGCGCGGATCATCGCGAAATCAATGTGGGCGAGATCGACGTCGTTGTAGCGCTCGAGTTCGGAGACGGGCGTGACGATTTCGATCCATTCGCCGTCGGGTGGATCAACGAGCTGGCGCTTCACGTCCAGCGTTGCGGTTTTCGTTACCGCGATGCCGTCCGATCCGAATACCAGCGTCAGCGCGCTGAGTTCGGTCCAGCGCTCGACCCGGACGCGTGCCTTTACCATGGCCCCGGTGAAATCGACATCGGGCAGCGAGGTGATCGCCGCCGCGGGCGAGTCGGGCTGAAGATGGAGCCTCAACTGTCCGGGGCGGGTGTTGCGAAGATCGATATCGAGATTCGTGTACCAGTTCGTGATCCGCGTATCCCGTGCCGGCACCGCATGCCGCCAGGCCGTGAGCGTGTTGGTGAAAACGCGGAGCTTGTCAGTATCCCGCGAATACAGGCTATCGAACGACGCCTGTTGCGAATGCGCGGAAAACGTGAGCGCCACGCCCAATACCATCATCGCGGCTCTGATCACTTGGTACCCCAGTTCTTGTCGCGGAGAAACAGTTCCTTGAAATACCCGACGACGCACGCCGGCTGTAGAACGAGGGAGTAAAACAGCGAGTAGAACATGAAACCAAGCACGTTCTTTCTCACCTTGAGGTGCTGCGTGTGGAACATCCCGTTCTGGATGCGATACATGATGAAGTTGACGAGCATGGCCAGCGGGAGTACCAGCAGGGTGAGCGGTCCGGCGATGAAGTAATAGCCTGCTAGCGCCAATACCACACCAGGAATGAAGATGAACGTATAGACGAGATCAAGGTAAGGAAAACTGAGGTTCCACCAAATGAACAGCGTCGACATCCGACGGCGGAACAACAGGCGCCAATGGGCTTTGAACGCCTCGATCAGGCCTCGCGACCAGCGCTGGCGCTGGCGAATAAACTGTCGCCAGGCTTCGGGCGCATTGGTGAAGAGGCATGCGTTCTCGGCGAAACCAACGCGGTATCCACGCTCCAGAATTGCCCAGGTCAGGACGATATCCTCCCCGACCGTGTCTTTCCAACCGCCGACTTCCTTGAGAACGTCAGCCCGGTAGAGTGAAAATGCGCCTTGTGCGACCAAGGTCCCATGGTAGAGGGATTGCAGTCGCTTGATTGCCGCGATGCCATGGAAATAGTCCCATTCCTGCACCTTGGTGACCAAGTTGTGCCGCGAATTCCGCACCAGAACGGCACCGGCCACCGCAGCAGTGTTTACGGGATCGTTCAGATATCGAAGCACCAGCTTTTTTAGTGCGTCCTTGTACAGGTACGAGTCGCCATCGACGGTGATAACGATCGGATGCGCAGCGATCGCGAGGCCTTGGTTCAGCGCCGCGGCCTTGCCGCCGTTGTGTTCGAGATTGAGGACGCGTAGCCACGGCCTGTGAAATGACGTGAGCTGGACCTGCGTCGCGTCGGTGGAGCCGTCGTTGACGACGATTACCTCGAGCGGTCCGCCGTACTCTTGCCGCTCGATGGATTCGAGCGTTTCCAGAATGTGATCCTGTTCGTTGTAAGCGGCAACGATGATCGAGATGGCCGGCAACGGTTCGATCGTCTGCCGGAGCGGCGGGCGGCGGTCGAGCAGCAGGCTCGACACCAGGAATGCATTCATGAACCCGGGGATGATCGCGATGCCGAATATGATGACCAGCGCGACCGGCATTCCCACGAGGGCCGACAAGTCCTCGATCCACCGCTGCGCGATGAAGTACGACAGGATGGCCCATGCCAGTGCAGCAATCACTGAAGCGGCGAACTTCAGCCTGACGGGCACATAGAAGCGATTGTTTTCGTTTTGCATTTCTTGAATTAGGTTCCGCGGGAGTTCGGCACGCATGCCTGCTTGCGCGCCGCGTTGCGTGCAGCAAGCGGCGTGCCAGGCATGTCGCGCTACGCGGAGGGCTCGGATGCGTGATCACGCCGTCGTCCACGAATGCTCGCGGACGGGTCGGTGTCACGAAACTGTCAGGGGTGTGGGTTTTTGGACGGCGTTGCCGTCCGGGACTTGCTGGCGAGGTGCCGAATGGGCCATTCGCCGGGCCGGGCGCAGCCGGTCAGCGCATCGTGGCCCAAGTGGTGATCAGAAGTGGCCGCCGCTCGGCCTGCCCTTCAGGCGATAAAGCGTTCCGCAATAGGGGCACAATGCGTCATGCCCCGGCTCGATCGGCAGGTAGACGCGCGGATGCGCGTCCCAGTCCGAGTGCTGCGGCATCGGGCAGCGCAGGGGGAGATCGCTTTCCCCGATCTCGATGACGCGCCGGGTGTTGATTTTTTTTGTGCTTGCGTTGGGGGATTCGCTCATGGCCTGCGTGATCACTTGACCGGGGTGAGCCAGTCCAGGTGGGCGGCGGCGCGTCCGTGCACGCAGTCGAAATACGCGGACTGCAGCCGGGCGGTGATGGGGCCGCGGGTGCCCGTGCCGATGGTCCGGTTGTCGAGTTCGCGGATCGGCGTGACCTCGGCGGCCGTTCCGGTGAAGAAGGCCTCGTCGGCAAGGTAGACCTCGTCGCGCGTGATGCGTTTCTCGACCACCTCGAGCCCGGCTTCGGCGGCAAGCTGGATGATGGTGTCGCGCGTCAGACCGACCAGGGCGGAGCTGGGGTCGGGAGTGTAGAGCCGGCCATTGCGCACGATGAAGATGTTCTCGCCCGAACCCTCGGAGACGAAACCGTCGACGTCGAGCAGCAGTGCCTCGTCGTAGCCGTCCATTTCGGCCTCCTTGTGCGCCAGGATCGAGTTCATGTAGTTGCCGTTGGCCTTTGCCTTGCACATGGTGACGTTGGGGTGGTGGCGCGAGAAGGAACTGGTCTTCACGCGGATGCCGTGCTCCAGCGCCTCTTGCCCGAGATAGGCGCCCCATGGCCATGCGGCGACGATGACGTGTACCGACAGATTCTTCGCCGAGATGCCCATCGCCTCCGAGCCGAGGAAGGCCATCGGCCGCAGGTAGCCGGACTCGAGGCCGTTCTCGCGCACGACCGTGCGCTGAGCCTCGGAGATCGTCTCCCGATCGAACGGCATCTTCATGCCGAGGATGTGGGCGGAATTGAACAGCCGGTCGGTATGCTCCTTGAGCCGGAAGATCGCCGTGCCCTGTTCCGCCTTGTAGGCGCGCACGCCTTCAAATACGCCCATCCCGTAGTGCAGCGTGTGGGTGAGGACGTGGGTGGTGGCGTCGCGCCAGGGTACGAGCTTGCCGTCGTACCAGATGACGCCGTCGCGGTCGGCCATGGACATGGTGAGAATCTCGTGACGTGAATGGAAAACGACGATCTTACCGGATTCCGGGATGGTCGATGCGTCCGTCTGTGGCACGATGCGCACCGGATGGAGGGGGGATATGCGAATCAAGGGTGCGCTTCTGGCGCTGTTTCTCGTACCGCTGGGCAGTTGCGCGGAATCGCCGCGTTTCGATCACTACTTGCTGGCGCTGAGCCTCGCACCGGCGTTCTGCGAGGACGATCCGCAGCGCAAGCGCGGGTTCGCACAGTGCAGGGCCTTGTCGGAAGATGCGTTCGATCGCGTCCCGCTGACGCTGCACGGCCTGTGGCCGAATCGCGCCGACGGCAGGCATCCCGTCTATTGCGGAGGCCAGAGCGAGAGCCGGTTCTGCCGCCTGCCGGCGGTGCGCATCCCGGCGGATGCCCGCGTGCGGCTCGAGCGCGTGATGCCGGGCACGGCGGACTGCCTGGACCGCTATCAATGGGCCAAGCACGGCCGATGCTCGGGGCTCGGCGCCGCGGATTATTTCGCGGCTTCCGCCGTGCTCACCGAGCGGGTCAACCGCGCGATCGGGCCCGAGATCGCGAGTCATGCGGGACGGGAGATCGATCTTGCGACCCTGCGCGCAGCCCTGACGCGCGTCGATCCCGCGTTGACGGAGGCGGTCATCTTCGACTGCCAGACGCCGCGCACGCCCGATCCCCAAAAGCGTCATCCCATGCTGCGCGAGGTGCGGGTTTACTTCGAGCGTGATCCAACCACGGGCGGGCCGGGGCGACCGCTTGCGTACACCCGGGCGGGCAAGCGGCATTTCAATTCCGGTTGCCCGCGCGGCAGGGCCTATATCGATTCGCCGCTGGACTAGGGGGTGTTCATGCGCACGAATTCGGGAAAGTATTCCGCGCGTACGATGTAGGTTCCGTCGCAGTTGTAGGAGGCGCGTACGATGTTTTCCGACAGCGAGATCGCCGCGTTTCGCAGGTAATAACCCTCGATTCCACGCAGGACGTCGAAGCTCCGGACGATGTCGTCGATGAGACCGGCTGCGAGCGGTTGCCAGCCGGTGCGCTCGTCGTCCATCAGTTTCGTCCAGTGGGGCGGCAGATAATGGCGCAGCGGCCCTGTCTGGATCATGTCGCGCACCCAGGCGATGGTGCGGACTTTCTCCTCGTAGGGCACCGGCACGAAATGGCGCGCGGTGTAACCCGGCTTCATCAGATCTTCCGCGTCGTGCACCTCGTAGGCGAACGGGTTGAAGATCGACTCGGTACGCACCTCCGAACTGTTGAAACCGATATAGATCGCAAACACACCCGTGTCGCGCAGCAACGTGGCACAGGTTTCCAGGACCTGGCCAGCGATCTGGTCGAGTCGCGACTCTTGCCGGGGGCGCAGGGGCACGGTCTCCCGCAGGCTCGGATCGCCCTTGATGCTGACGAAGGGCGTGTCCCCGGGCAGGCCGAAGGCGCCGACGATGGGTTCGTCGAGGACGCTGATGTCGGGGTCACGATCGGATGGAAGAATCATCCAATGATTATCGCACCCCGAAAGGGCTACAGATAGGCTTTGGCTTCCTCGCCGGGGTTGGGCAGGCCGGCCACCCGCCAAGCCTCGCGCGCGCTGGGGAACATGTGGTTCATGCAGTCCGCGTTCTGGCCGGTGATATGGCAGACGTGGCTCAACGCGGTAACGGCGCCGTGGCTGAGATACTTTTCCCGCAGTGTACGGAGCAGATCGAGCTGGAGTTCACTCAACTGGCCGAGGCCGTCGGTCACGGCGATGCGGTTGGCGAGATTTTCGCTCCAGGTCTGCGGGTCGATCAGGAAGCCGTCGAGGTCGAAAGCGGCGACGCCCGCGGGGATGTTCGGGGTGTTCATGACAAACTCCTACGATGGATCGCTTAACGTCCGGTATAGCATCCGAGCCGAAATCGGCCAGCCACCGCCACGGCGGCGCGCTGCCTTCAGGCGTGCCGGATTCGTGTGACGAGCGAACGCACGGGGGCTGGCAGCGGGGCATCGAGGGCGTCCGTCGGTGTGAGCCAGACCTGCCCGGGCGCGGCCACGGTGCGGGGCGCGAGCTGCAGCTGCACCGGTTCGATGTGGAGCCGGAAGTGGGTGAAGCTGTGCTGGAGTATGGGCAGTGCGAGCCGTGATTGCGCAACGAAGCCGTACCGCTCCCGGCACAGGGCAGCCGCGTCGGCATCAGGCGGCGCTTCAGGCAGGCTCCACAGGCCGCCCCAAACCCCCTGTGGCGCCCGTTTTTCCAGCATCACCTCGCCCCGATCGAGCAGCAGCAGCATTTGTACCCTTTTTTCGGGAAGGGTGCGTCGGGGGCGCGGCGTTGGAAGTTCGTGCACGCGACCCTGCTGCAGCGCAACGCAATCCTGCCGCACCGGGCAGGTGTCGCATGCGGGATGGCCGCGCGTGCAGATCAGCGCGCCGAGATCCATCATGCCTTGGGTGTACGCCTCGATGCCGGTGTCGGGGAGTCGCGATTCTGCAGCGTGCCACAGCGCTGTTTCCACTTTCCTTTCGCCCGCCCAGCCCAGGATTCCGGCGTGACGTGCCAGCACACGCTTGACGTTGCCCTCGAGGATCGCGCCGTGTACGCCGAACGCAAACGCCGAAATCGCGGCCGCTGTGGAGCGCCCGATGCCGGGCAGCTGTGCGATCGCGGCAGGCGTATCGGGCAGGCGGCCGCCATGCAGGGCCATGACGATGCGCGCAGCCGCGAGGAGATTGCGGGCGCGGCTGTAGTAACCGAGCCCGCTCCACAGGGCGAGTACCTCGTCCTCGTGGGCGGCGGCGAGCGTGGCCACGTCCGGAAAGCGTGCTACGAAGCGCTTGAAATAGGGTACGACGGTGGCGACCTGCGTCTGCTGCAGCATGATCTCGGATAGCCAGATGCGATAGGGATCGCGGCCTGCCTGCCAGGGAAGGTCGTGGCGGCCGTGGCGGCGCTGCCAGTCGATGATGCGGGAAGCGAACGAAGTCACAGCGGCAGGGTAGTTGCCGCGGCGTACCGGATCAACTGGTGGGGGCGTTCGATCAGTGCGCGAGACCGAGTTTTTCGCGGAAAAGCTTCGTCAGTTTGCCGAACGCCGATTCGGTGATCGACCGGCGCTCGACCCGGACGGCCTCGCCGGTCCGGAGCTTGTCGGCCAGGCGGTGCAGGCCGATCGAGAAGCTGCTCATCCCATCCTTGTCAGAGAACAGGTAGGTGTTCTTCATGCCGCTCACCCAGGCCACGCGCGCCCAGCGGAAAGTGCCGTCATCGTAGTGGAATTCGACCCAGTCCCCCTTGCCCAGCGCACGGGCAATTCCGGTGAAGACGTCTTCGATCTCCGGCGGCGACGGCTCGGCCGCGCCAGCCGAATCCGCCTCGAGCCCATCCAGCGCCGGTGCTGTCTCCTCCTCGGCCTGGAGGGCCGGGACCGGGGGCAGGGGAGCGGCTTGATTGGCGGGCCGCACCGAGTTCGCATGAAGGATGACGAGCCCAGCGAAGAAATGATCAGCCTGTTTCTGCGGCAGCCCGATGTCGGTCACGCCCTCTCGGAGCCGCTTCAGCAGTCCGGGCAGAATGCGAACCAGCATCAGGCGCGCGTCCATGTCGGGTTTCGGCTGGACGCTCCATATCAATTCGCGCATGGTTTCGACATGACTGTTGAAGTGCGCACTCTGTTCGCCGTCGTTCACGTAGTCCGTCGTCAGGAGCCGCGCCCAGTCGTGCTGGAGGAAAGTGCGCACCGTGTCGGCGACCGGCTGGTCTTCGAGAGCGCGCTGGACGAGGTCGCGCACGATGACGGGTGCGAGCTCCGCGCGTTCGGTGCGCTTCAGCGCGGCGATGCGTTCCTCCAGCTTGGCGCTCGCCGCTTCGTCCAGCGAGTTTTCCAGCGTGGTATCCATCGCCTCGAGCTCTGCCGCCGCAGAGTCGAAGACGGCGACGTCACGGTCGAAACTGTCCGCCACGCGGCCGACGATTTGTGCGACGGCTTCGAGCTTGGCGTGGCCTGCCGCGTCATCGCTCAGGTAGACCGCAAGCGCTGCGATCGCGTCGAGCATGCGGCGGACGGGGTGGTTCTGCTGCGCAAAGAAGCTGCGGTCCAGCATCGCCGCCTTCAGCACGGGGATCTGCAGACGAGCGATCTGTGCCTTGAGGCGATCGGGAACGCCGGGTTCGTCGAACACGGCGTCGAAGAGCGTCGCCACGGCATCGACGAGTACCGCGTCGAGCGGGCTGGCGGTCTGCATTACCGCACTCTGCTGCAGGCTCCGCAGCACATTATGTATGGTGGCCGCTTCCAGCAGGGGCAACTCGAAACGGATGCCGTCGAGCAGGACGCCGCCGCCCTTCTGCAGTTGGCTCAGGGAGTCGAGCAGGCCGGTTCCCGTGATCCCGGCCATCGCATCGGGTTGCCCGCCCCGATGCGCCAGTTGCTCGAACAGCTTGAGCATGTCGCCTTCGGGCTGGCCCGCCGTTGCGGACGCACCCGGCGGAGTGCCCTGCGCGGTGGGCCGTTTCCGGGAGCCGGCCTTGAGGTCGGGCAACACGTTCTGGTCGATCAGATACTGGTTGAGCGATTGGTAGATGGCGGCAAGCTCGGTCGCGAGAACCAGATCGAACTGATTCAGCAGCATTGCCTGCGTTGCCTGGTTCTGCTCGAAGCGGGCGATGCCTTCGTGGAGCGCCTCGCACAGCGCACGTGGCCCGAGCGGATTGTCGTTTTCCGGCAGGTCCGGGCGGCCCAGGAGGTGGGCGACGCGGGCATCGAGGGCGACGAGTTCCTCGGCGCAATTGAAGCGCAGGCGCGACGTCGCCTTGTCGAGCGCCAGCGTGATCTCGAAGTCCTCTTCATCCACCAGCGCGAGTTTGGACAGGTCGAGTCCGGCGTTCTTGACACGGCCGCGGACGAACGCGTCAAAGCCCGTGCAATATGCTTCCTTGCACGCAGTCATGAGCCCGTTGGCTTGCCGGTTCAGGATGGATTGCGCTGCATAGCACGCATTGCGTGCCTCCAGCAGCGGCGAGCGTTCGGCAAGGGCGAGCAGGGTGTTCTCCATCGGCTCGATCTGCCGAGTGAGTGCGCGGGACACACCCTCGATCAGCAGGTCGCGGCTCGCATGCAGGATCGACAGCGTCGCCGCGGAAAAGCGGCGCGAGCGCTCGAACTGGCCGAGGTCAACTACGACTGGATCGTCTGGCATTGCGACTCCATGGGGTCATTCGCGGTTCTCGCGCGGACCGGCCGGATCTGCAAGGGCAGTGCCTTGCCGACAAGCGTCCGCCACTCCGATCGCGAGTCCACACAGCCCGTTAACGGCGACTTGCGCCCCGACTTGAGTCCCCGATGCACCGAGGCTTGCACGACCGAACGCTCCCAGGATGGAAGGAGGCACGGTAGATTGCCGACGGATGGAGCGGGCGAAGGGAATCGAACCCTCCTCATGAGCTTGGGAAGCTCAGGTAATGCCACTATACGACGCCCGCGGAGCAGGCGCTCATTCTACCGAATACTCGTTGTCGGCAGAAGCGGTTGCGGGCGTGTGGTATGGCGTACGTTACTTAGTGCCTGGACGTAGTGCCTGGCGGGCTTCGGGGTAGAATGCTAAGTTCGTATAGAGACCCATGCCCGGAACCGTCGTGATTGAATTGGTCATCAACGGCGAAGCCCGCCGTTTCCCCTCGCCGCTCACGCTGGCGCAGCTCGTCGAGACGCTCGATCTGGCCGGCAAGCGCATCGCCATCGAGAAGAATGGCGAGATCGTACCCCGCAGCCAGCACGCGGGAACCTCGCTCATCAGCGGCGACCGCCTGGAAATCGTCGCCGCGGTCGGCGGCGGCTGAACGCCTCATTTTGCGGGACCCCAGCACCTATGCAGCAAGCACTCGTCATCGCAGGCAAATCGTATTCGTCCCGTCTGCTGGTCGGCACCGGCAAATACAAGGACTTTGAGCAGACGCGCCTGGCGGTCGAAGCGTCGGGCGCGGAGATCGTCACCGTGGCGATCCGGCGCACCAACATCGGCCAGGATGCGAGCCAGCCCAGCCTGCTCGATGCGCTGCCGCCGTCGAAGTACACCTATCTGCCGAACACGGCGGGCTGCTACACGGCTGACGACGCAATCCGCACCTTGCGCCTGGCGCGCGAGCTTCTCGACGGCCATACCCTCGTCAAGCTCGAGGTGCTGGGCGATCCCGAATCGCTTTATCCGAACGTGGCGGAGACCGTCAAGGCAGCCGAAGTGCTGGTGAAGGACGGCTTCCAGGTGATGGTCTACACCTCGGACGATCCGATTGCGGCGAAACAGCTCGAGGACGTCGGCTGCGTCGCGGTGATGCCGCTGGCGAGTCTGATCGGCTCTGGGATGGGCATTCTCAATCCGTGGAACCTGCAGATCATCATCGATCGCCTGAGCGTGCCGGTGATCGTCGACGCGGGCGTGGGCACGGCGAGCGATGCCGCGATCGCGATGGAGCTTGGCTGCGACGCCGTACTCATGAATACGGCGATCGCCGGTGCGGGCAATCCCGTGCTGATGGCTTCGGCAATGAGAAAAGCGGTCGAGGCGGGCCGAGAGGCCTTTCTCGCGGGACGCATGCCGAAGAAGATCTACAAGGCGAGTCCGAGTTCTCCGACCAGCGGTTTGATCAGCGGCAGCAAGTGATTTCATGACGGGCGAGGCCGGCGCGCATCCGCGCATCCGTTCGTACGTGTTGCGCGCGGGGCGCGTCGGCTCGGGCCAGGCGCGGGCGCTGGCCGAGTTCGGTCCGCGCTTTCTGCTGCCGTACCGGGCGGCGGTGCTTGACCTCGATACGGTGTTTGGCCGCTCCGTGCCGCGATCGAGCGCGAAGCCTTCAAGCCCGGTGCATTCCGGGGCGGCGTACTCGAGCCCGGCGCCGCGCATCCTGGAAATCGGCTTCGGCATGGGTGAGGGACTGGCCGAGACGGCCGTGACGCACCCCGAGAACGACTATCTCGGCGTGGAGGTTCATACGCCGGGCGTCGGCGCGCTGCTGAAGCAGATTGGTGCGCACGGCCTCGAAAACGTCCGCATCATCCAGCACGACGCGGTCGAGGTCCTGACGCACATGCTGTCGCCGGGGAGTCTTTCCGGCGTCCATGTTTTCTTTCCCGATCCCTGGCACAAGAAGCGGCATCACAAGCGGCGCCTCATCCAGCCGCCGTTTGTGAGCCTTCTTGCAAGCCGGCTGGCGACCGGCGGCTATGTCCATCTCGCAACCGATTGGCAGGATTACGCGGAACAGATGCTGGCGGTGCTGTCGGCCGAGCCGCTGCTCGTGAACACCGTTGCCGAGTATGCGCCCCGTCCCGAGACGCGTCCGCTCACCAAGTTCGAGCAACGCGGCATCCGGCTCGGCCACGGCGTCTGGGATCTGGTCTTCCGCCGGATCTGAGATCGGCAACGTCGTGCGGCTATGATGCACGGCATGGATCTGTTCGAACTCGCAAAAGCTGCGTTGGCACTCTTCGCCATCGTCGACCCGGTTGGCTCCATCCCGATCTTTCTGATGGTGACCCAGGGTTACACGCGGGCACAAAGCCGCTCGGCGGCTCGCGTCGCCGCACTCACGGTGCTGGGGGTGCTCTCGGTGTTCGTTTTCATCGGCGAACCGCTGCTCGCATTCTTCGGTATCCGGCTCGCCGCCTTCTCGGTCGCGGGCGGGTTGCTGCTGCTCCTGCTGGCGTTGTCCATGGTGCAGGCGCATGTCAGCCCGCAACGACAGACGCAGGAAGAAGCGCTGGAAGCTGGCGAGCGGGACGCGGTTGGCGTGGTGCCGCTGGGGGTGCCGCTGCTGGCCGGCCCGGGCGCGATCACGCACATGATCGTCGCGGCGGGTGGCGTCCAAGGCAGCGTGATGGGTCGTGGACTCCTGCTGATTCCGGTGGCGCTGGTTGCGCTGTCGGTATGGATCGCATTTCGCGCGGCGCCGATGGTCGCCCGGCGGTTTGGGAAGACCGGCATCCACGTCGTCACGCGCCTGATGGGTCTCATCATCGCGGCGATCTCGATCGACATGATCGCAAAAGGTCTGGCGCAGCTGTTTCCCGGCCTTCTCGGCTGACGTGACGGTCCCGTTCATCGGGATCCGAACACCCTATCATGCAAGGATCGCGGCGCACACGTTCTCGTGCATGTTGCCGCCAAGATTTTCCCGTCAAGGAGTCAAGTATGGAGTTTGGAATCGTCGGATTGGGCCGCATGGGCGGCAACATGGCACGGCGTCTGGCGCGGCATGGCATGCGGATCGCGGTGCATAACCGCAGCCACGAGGTCGCGACGGAACTCGCCGGGGAAACCGGGCATGCGGCCTGCGCCTCGCTGGCCGACCTCGTCGCGGCGCTCGAGGCGCCGCGCATCGTGTGGCTGATGCTGCCGGCAGGCGAGGCCACCGATCAGGCGCTGCAGACCCTGACTCCGCTGCTGGATGCGGGTGATCTGGTCGTCGATGGGGCCAACGCGTATTACAAGGATGCCCGGCGGCGGGCGGATGCGCTGGCGGACCGGCGGATCGAGTTCGTGGATGCGGGGGTTTCCGGTGGCGTATGGGGCCTGGACAATGGCTACTGCATCATGTTCGGCGGCAACGATGCCGCGGCGGCGCGCCTCCGGCCTTACATGGAAGCCCTCGCGCCGACGCCGACGACCGGCTGGCTTCACACGGGGCCGATCGGGTCGGGTCACTTCGTGAAGATGGTTCACAACGGCATCGAGTACGGCATGATGCAGGCCTTCGCGGAGGGGTTCGCGCTGATGAAGCACAAACCGGACTTCGATCTCGATCTCGCTCAGATTGCCGAACTATGGCGGCACGGCAGCGTCGTTCGCTCCTGGCTGCTCGACCTGTCTGCCGGCTTTCTCGCACATGATCAGTCGCTCGATTCTGTGCGGCCGTTTGTGGCCGATTCCGGTGAGGGTCGCTGGACGGCGCTGGAAGCGGTCGAGCAGGGTATTCCCGCGCCGGTGATGTCGCTGGCGCTGATGATGCGTTTCGCGAGCCAGGGCGGAAACGACTACGCTGCGAAGATGCTCGCGAAGATGCGCCAGGGTTTCGGTGGCCATGCCGTCAAGGAGAACGAATGAAATCGCAGAACTCTGAAGAGTTGCCGTGCACCTTCGTCATCTTCGGCGCGACCGGCCACCTGTCGACCAACAAACTTTTACCGGCGCTCTTTCATCTGGAGGCGTCCGCGCGGCTGCCCGAGTCGCTCAGTCTCATCGCGTTCTCGCGCCGTCCCTGGGACGATCACGAGTGGCGCAATCACATGCGCGAGGTGCTCGCGCCGCGGCTTGGCGCGAAAGCCGACACACCGGCGTTCGAGCGCTTCGTCGCGCGCTTCAGCTATCACAAGGGGGATCTCAACGACGCGGGCTCGTACCAGACGCTGGCTGCGCGCCTGCCACCTCCGGAGGCGTGTTCGAGCGCCGTGTTCTATCTGGCCATCAAGCCAGCCGAGTTCCCTGCGGTCGTCGAGAATCTTGCCGCGGTTGGCCTCAACAAGCCGCGCGGGCTCAATCGTGTGGTGATCGAAAAGCCCTTCGGCGAGGACATCGAATCGGCGCGGATGCTGAATCAGGTGCTGCATCAGCACTTCGACGAGGAGCAGGTGTTCCGCATCGACCACTTCCTCGGCAAGGAAACCGTGCAGAACCTGCTGGTCTTCCGCTTCGCGAACACGCTGATCGAGCCG
>DAOKZP010000022.1:0-14432 GCA_035325585.1 Thiobacillaceae bacterium
GGAAACCGTGCAGAACCTGCTGGTCTTCCGCTTCGCGAACACGCTGATCGAGCCGTTGTGGAACCGCAATTTCATCGATCACGTGCAGATCACGGTGGCCGAGTCGGCCGGCATCGAGAACCGCGCCGACTACTACGATCGTGCGGGTGCGCTGCGCGACATGCTGCAGAACCATCTGATGCAACTGCTCACCGTGGTTGCAATGGAGCCGCCCGCCGTGCTCGAGGCGGACGCGCTGCATGACGAGAAAGTGAAAGTGATGCGCTCGATCCGGCCGATTGCCAAGCGCGCCGTGCACGCGCATGCCGTGCGGGCGCAGTACGCTCGAGGAACGATCGGCGGCGTGGGTGTGCCCGGCTATCAGCAGGAGGAGAACGTCGAGCCGAATTCGGTCACCGAAACCTACGTCGCCGCCAAGTTCTACATCGACAACTGGCGCTGGCGCGGGGTGCCGTTCTACCTGCGCACCGGCAAGCGCATGGCGCGGCAATCCTCGATGATCGCGTTGCGCTTCCGCCACCCGCCGCAGCAGCTGTTCCGGGAAACGCCGCTCGAAACGATCGATCCGAACTGGATTCTGCTGTCCATCCAGCCCGAAGAATCGATGCGCATGGAGATTCACGTCAAGCAGCCGGGGCTCGACATGGATACGCGGCTGATGCAGTTGAATGCGTGCTTCCTCAAGACGGATGAGCAAACCCTCGATGCCTATGAGGCGCTGCTGCTCGACGTCATCGAAGGCGACCGTTCGCTGTTCCTGCGCTTCGACGAGGTCGAATGGGCCTGGCGCGTGGTCGATCCCATCCTCAAGCATTGGGCGGTCGAGCGCGAGTACCTGCGGACCTACCCGGCGGGGAGTTGGGGGCCCGTGGAGGCCAACCGCCTGTTCGATAGCGACGATCAGACCTGGCGTGACGAGTTATGAGCCCGATCGATTGGCGGGTACGTACGGATAGCGAAGCGCTGGTACCGCAGCTTGCCGATGCGCTGCTCAAGGTGGCAGATGAGGCAATCGCCGCGCGCGGGGTTTTCCACCTGGTGCTGGCGGGCGGCACGACGCCGAAGGCCCTCTATCGCGAGCTGGCACGCCGCGGTGCGGGTGATGCACGCTGGCAGATCTGGTATGGAGACGAGCGTTGTCTGCCGGCCGAGCATCCCGAACGCAACAGCGTGATGGCGGAGTCGGCCTGGCTTGGAGGCGCGCACGTTCCACCCGGCAATCGGCGCCCGATTCCGGCCGAGCGCGGCGCGGCCGAGGGTGCCGCAGCCTATGCAAGCTGGCTTGCCGATGTGCCCGCATTCGACCTCGTCCTGCTCGGGATGGGGGAGGATGGCCACACCGCGAGCCTCTTTCCGGGGCACGACTGGGGCGAGGCGGCAGACAGCTCCGACGCACTTGCGATCACGGACGCCCCGAAACCGCCGCCGGAGAGAATCAGTTTGTCTGCGCGGCGCCTGTGCCGCAGCGAGCGTGTGTGGTTCGTGATCACGGGTGGCACGAAGTGCGATGCAATACGGCGCTGGCTGGGCGGGGCGCGGCTGCCGGTTGCGGCGGTACACGGCATCCGGGAGACGGCGGCGTGGGTCGATGCGGCGGCATGGCCGGTCGACGATTGAATCAGGCCGCCGGATCCGTTCCGGAGCCGGGCGCGTCATCGGACGGGGTAGCACCCGCGAGCATCGCCTCGCGTGACGCGGGTGTTTCCAGGCTGATCCGCCCGAGTACGCCGCTGCGGTAATCCGTCAACAGGATCATCGCGGCCTTCTCGAGATCGAGCGCGCCGCCACGGCCGCGGAGGATGCAGCCGCGCTTTCCCGCCACCGCCTCGAGTACGCCGGGTGCATCGAGCGTCGCGGGGTCGAAGCCGTAGCGCGTCTTCAGCAGATGCGGGTAGCGTTCAAGCAGGATGCCGGCGAGGAAGGTCGCGACCTCCTCGTCGATCACCGCGTTGCGGCCGATCGCATGGCTTGCCGCCAGCATGAATCCGTCGGAATCGTGCTCGATCTTCGGCCAGGTCATGCCTGGCGTGTCGACGAGGATCAGTCGCGGCGACAGGTGGATGCGCTGTTGCGACTTGGTCACCGCCGGCTCGTCACCGACGGCCGCGACGCGGCGCTTGGCCCAGGTGTTGAGCAGGGTGGACTTGCCGACGTTGGGGATGCCCATGATCATGAGCCGCAGCGGTTTGAAGACGTCGTCACGATGGGGCGCGAGCCGCTGCGCGAGCCCGGCGAGCCGCGCCACGTCCCCCGGCTTCTTCGCGGAGATTGCAGCGGCGGTCACGCCCGGCTGCGCGTTGTAGTGGTCGAGCCATGCACGCGTGACCTCGGGATCGGCAAGATCCGCCTTGTTCAGCACCTTGAGGCAAGGCCGCTGACGGTGCGCGCGCAGCTCGTGGATCATCGGGTTACTGCCGGCCTCGGGCAGGCGCGCATCGAGCACTTCCACCACCACGTCGATCTGCGCCATCGTGTCCGCGGCTTTCTTGCGCGCGGTGGCCATGTGGCCGGGAAACCACTGGATCGTCATGGCGTATGCGGCCGGCCCGTTCGGGCGTCAGCCGCCGCCTCCGCCGCTGCCGACGCCGTGCGCGGCCGCGAGTACCAGCGCGTCGAATTCGGTCGCGCTCATGAGACCCTGCTCGGCGACGATGTCGCGTACCGGACGACCGGATTTCTCCGATTCCTTGGCGACCTCGGCCGCCCGGTTGTAGCCGATCTTTGTGTTGAGCAGCGTCGCGAGCGCGACGCTCTGATGGATGAAGAAGGCACAGCGCTCCCGGTCGGCCACGATGCCCTTGAGGTTCTTCTCGGTCGCCGCGTTCATGGCGTTGGTCAGCCAGTCCATCGCGTCGAAGAGGGCGGAGCCCAGCGCCGGCATCATCACGTTCAGTTCGAGCTGGCCCGCCTGCACCATGTAGGAGACGGCGGCGTCCTGCCCCAGTACCTGGAAGCACACTTGGTTGAGCATCTCGAACATCACCGGGTTGACCTTGCCCGGCATGATGCTGGAGCCCGGCTGCACCGGCGGCAGCTGGATTTCTCCGAGACCGGTGCGCGGGCCGCTGGCGAGCAGGCGCAGGTCGTTGGAGATGCGTGTGAGTTCGAGCGCCAGGTTGCGGATTTCGCCCGACAGGCGCGCCAGATCGTTCATCGATTGCATCTGCGCGACGAGTTGGCCTGCCCGGATCGGTTCACCGGAGAGCCTGGCCAGCTCCGCGGCGACGCGCACGGGATAGTCGGGCGAGGTATTCAGGCCGGTGCCGGCGGCCGAACCGCCCAGACCGATTTCGCCGAGTGCGGGCCGCACCGATTGGAGCGCTCCCGCGCAGCGGCCCAGCGTCCACGCGTAAGCCGCGAACTCCTGGCCGAGCGTGGTCGGTACGGCGTCCTGCAGATGGGTGCGGCCGGATTTCACTGTGTCCCGTTCGCGCTCGGCGAGTTGCGTGAACGCGGCCGCCATCGCATGCACGGCGTCCACGAGGCGTGGCAGCTTGGCGAGCACGGCGAGGCGGATCGCGGTGGGTATGGTGTCGTTGGTCGACTGCCCCATGTTGACGTCGTCGTTGGGGTTGACCGGCTGGTAGCGACCCTTTTCGCCGCCCAGCGCGACGTTTGCAAGGTTCGCGACCACCTCGTTGGTGTTCATGTTGTGGCTGGTACCCGCGCCGGCCTGGAAGCGATCGACGACGAACTGATCGAGATGCTCGCCTGCCAGGATCTTCTCGCAGGCGGCGACGATGGCGTCGCGCTTCTCATCGGAGAGCCAGCCCGGCTGGCAGTTGGCACGCGCGGCGGCGAGCTTGATGCGCACGTGGGCTAGTACGAAATCCTTATCCGGCAGGCGGCCCGAGATGGGAAAATTGGCGACGGCGCGCGCGGTCTGTGCGCCATACCACGCGTCCCGGGGAACCTGGACTTCGCCGAGCGAGTCCTTCTCGATGCGGAATTCATTCATGGTGAGGAAATCGATGCGGACATTGCAAAAGGGTCGAGTTTATCCGATGTGGCTGGCGGGCTTGCTGCTGGCGTTGGTGGCGGGATGGGTGCAAGCCGCGGACTTCCGGGTGGTCGATACCAACGGCAAGGTTCATACGCTCTCCGGCTACAAGGGGAAATGGGTTCTGGTCAACTACTGGGCGACGTGGTGCCCGCCATGTCTGGACGAGATTCCGGATCTGATCGCGCTGCACGGGAATCCGAAGAACAAGCTCGTCGTCATCGGCGTCGCGATGGATTACCGCAACGCCAAGCAGGTGACCGATTTTGCGGATGGCATGCTGGTCGATTACCCGATCGTCCTCGGCAACGAACGGGTGGTGCGGCAGATCGGTCCCGTGCAGGGGCTGCCGACGACGTATTTGTTCAATCCGGACGGTAAAATGGTCGCGCAACAGGTCGGTGCGATCACTCGTGAGATGGTCGAGAGCTACATTGCGAGCAAGGCCGTGCCCACCCGGCCCGGCAAGTGATTCGCGCGAAATCCGGAACGTTTCCCCCGCCGCCTCGTTCAAGCGAGTGGGCACCATAGGCAATAGGAGGAGGCATCATGCGTCAACTGCTCATCGCGTTTCTGTTCCTGCTTTCCAGCCCCGCCTGGGCCGAGACGCGCGATCCGGCCAATCATTTCTTCCAGCCCAAGTTCGGCGACATGCAGGCCGATCTGCAGGAGGCGAAGAAACAGGGCAAGAAGGGGATTTTCCTGTTTTTCGAAATGGACGATTGTCCGTTCTGCGAGCGCATGAGAGCCACGATTCTCAACCAGGCCGACGTGCAGGACGCCTACCGTGCGCAGTTCCTCCTGTATTCGATCGACGTCAACGGCGACACCCAGATGACCGATTTCCAGGGTAAGGACACGACGGAGAAGGCGTTCGCCCTCGCGCATCGCGTGCGTGCGACGCCGGCGCTGCTCTTCTTCGATCTCGACGGGAAAATGGTCGCCCGCCACACCGGCCCGACCAAGAACAAGGCCGAGTTCCTGCTCCTGGGCAAATACGTCGCCGAGGGCGCGTTCGCGTCCGAGCCTTTCGCCAAGTACAAGCAAGGCAAGTGATGCGCGCCGGCTGGTTCGCGCTGCTTGCGTGCGCGCTATCCGCTGGCGTGCAGGCCGAACGCCTCACGCTCGACGAGGCGCTGGCGGCGGCCGCCGCGCCCCATCCCGAACGCCGTATCGCGGAAAGCGAGCTCGCGGCGGCGCGGGCCGATCGGGAGCAGGCCGCGAGCCGGCAGGATTTCCACCTCTTTCTCGATGGCGCGCTGCGGACCGGATTGCGCCCGGAAGGCGAGTGGCAGAGTGACAACGTCGGCCGCGTGGTGGCGCGCAAGCCGCTGCTGGATTTCGGGCGCACCGCACAGGGTGTCGAGGCGGCGGAGCAGGAGGTATCGGCCCGCCAGGCCGAGTTGTTCAACACGGAGAATCTGCGCCGCATCGACATCATGGCGCGCTTCTTCGACGTGCTGCTCGCGGATATGCAGTATGCGGCCGAGAACGAGTTCATGGCCGTGGCCTACGTTTCCTGGGATGACGCTCAGGATCGCTTCGAGGTCGGCCAGATCAGCCAGCCGGATCTCCTCCGCCTGGAGGCGGAATACCAGGACATCCGTGAGCGCCGCAATGCCAGTCAGCAGCGCATGCGCAGCACGCGCCAGAAACTGGCGCATGCCATCCATCGTCCGGCCCCGCTGCCAACCGAACTGGTCGAGCCGGAACTCGCGGACAACGCGCGGCCGATCCCCGAGTACGAAGCGCTGCTGCCGTGGGTGATGGAACACAACCCGAGCGCACGGGCGTTGCAGGCGCAGGTGGTGGCAACCGACGCCCGCCTCGCGGCGGTCCGCGCCGAGCGCAATCCGATGCTGGATGCGGAAGTGATCGGGGGGCGGTACAGCCGTGAATCGATCACGCGCGACGACTTGAGCGCGGGCCTGGTCTTCAACATTCCGCTCTATCAGGGTGCGCGGGTCGACAGCCGGATCGCGCGGGAACTCGCGCTGAAGGAGCGCCGCATCGCCGAGCTGGAGAAGCTCAGACTCGATCTGGCCGATACGCTCCTCGCGACCTTGCAGGAGATCGAATGGTTGCGCGGCAGCGGCCGGAGCGCGGCTGACAAGCAGATCGAGTATCGCGACTGGGCGCTGGAGCGTGCGCGGGCGGAATACGAGGTCGAGCTGAAAACGAATCTGGGCACGAGCATGGCCCAGACGCAGATGGCGGCGTTGCGGCGCAAACAGGTGGAATACCGCCTCGCGCTCGCACTCGCGCGGCTCGAGGCATTGGCCGGCGGCAAGCTGCCGCCCGTAGAGGGAGCACAGGAATGAGGCGTTGGATGGTTGTGATCACGCTGGCAGGCGGGGCGCTCGGCGCGGCGGGTCCGGCGCAGGCGGCTGAGAAGCTCGAACTCAGCACGCGCGTGTCCGGGGTCGTGGCCGAGGTCCTGGTCACGCCGGGGCAGCGCGTGAAGAAGGGTACGGTCCTCCTGCGCCTGGACCGGATCGTCCTGCAGGCGCGGCTGGACGAAGCGGCGGCCGAATATGCCCGGGCGCAGGCCGAAGACGTCGATGCCGTGCGCGAATTCGAGCGCGCCCAGGAGCTGTTCAATCGGGCGGTGACGTCATCGTCCGAGTTCGAGGCGGCGACGCTGCGTCGTGCGCGGGCGAAAGCGCTGCTGTCCACGGCGGCCGCACGCCACACGATTGCGCGGAAAGATCTGACGGATGCCGAGCTCCGGGCACCTGTGGCCGGCGTTGTCAGCGCAATACCCGGTGGCCCGGGCACTGTGGTTACGGCGGATTGCCAGCCGAGAACGCTGGTCGTGCTGGATCCCGCGCGTTAGCGGGAGCCTGTGATCGCGGCGGGATCACGCCCAGTGGCGCTATCGCCGGGTTGCGCAACTGCCCTTCTTTTATCGAAATACCAACAACCTCACGCCCGCGGATGCACGGTGTCGCGAGTCGGAACCCCACGGTTTCCACGAATGATTCTTCGTCCCTGCGTGCTTTGATGGAAGTCGGCAGACGAGCCCCGCGGCGTTCCGCCGCGCGGGCTGCCGCGAGATTCCGTCGCGTCAGAGGTTGACGGAATCCGCGAATGCCTGGGGTCCGCCGCGCCGGCGGGGCCAGCGCGCCCGGATTACCTGTCGAGATTCTCGAGCAGATCGACGACAACCCGTGTGCGGGTGTTCATGATGGCGACGTCCGCACCGATTGCGACCCGTGCATACCCACTGGGCAGCCGGCTCAGGCGACGCTCCACGTCACCCGGAAGGCGCTCCCACCTGACGTCGGCCGGAATGCTGCGGTGACGCTGCATCTTGTAGGCGTGACCCGGCGGTACCTTGCCTTTCTTCGCCAATCCGGGCGGCAGGCCGCGGTAATGGGTCCGGTAGTAGTCATGAATGATCGCGCGGTCGTGATCACTGAAGACGATGCGTGCGTCGTAATCGCGGTCGTGCATGCGCACGTCGGCCTGGTAGGCGTGACAGCCCGACAACCCGATGGGCAGGGCCGCGGCGAGGAGAAGGAGTACAGGAATCAGAGGTTTCTTCATACGGGCTCCAATAAGGTCGAGCGTTTACGAGGATGAGCGGCTTTCTCCGCCAAGCCGATGTTCGCGCGGGTGGGCTGCCGGGTGAAGGCGATGGATACGCATCGCGTGGCTGTGTTCAGCTGCGGGTCGCGTGCGGGACATCCGCGGCATCTGCGGATTGGGTCGCGGGAACGTAATCCCAGTGGCGCTTCCAGGCGCCGACGACGAGGTTCGGATATTCCGCGCGACCCAGGCTGCCGTTGTACCGGCCGAGCGCGCGGAACAGGTCTCCGCGCTCGATGTCGATGTAATGACGAAGGATCAGTGCCCCGTATCTGAGGTTCGTGCGCAGCTGGAACAGGTTGTGCTCGGGGCTGCCGATCGTCTTGACCCAGAACGGCATCACCTGCATGTAGCCGCGCGCGCCGACCGGCGATACGGCGTATTTTCGGAAGCCGCTTTCGACCTGGATCAGGCCCAGCATCAGTTGCGGATCCAGCCCCGCGCGCGAGGCTTCCCAATGCAGCGTGGTCAGGAACTCCAAGCGTTCGCTCTCGTTCGGCATGCGCTTGGCGAGCCGGGCCGACATTTCCTTCAGCCAGGCGGCTTCGTCGGCGGCGTTCAGGAATGCGGTCCGGGTGACGGCGGTGTCGGCGAGTCCGCGTTGCAGCGAGGCGCGCGCGTTGGCGGACAGCGCTTCCTCGCGTTGACCGCCTGCCTGCGCCGCGCTCGCGAGGCAGCAGAAGGCAAGCAGCAGGCCGATTCGCATCGTTCGCTTCATGTCAGTCTCTCAATACTCCCCTCAGGAACCCCGTCGCCTCCGCAAGCGGGATTTTCTGCGCTTCGCCGCTTTGGCCGGGCGTGATGCGGCGCGGCTGGTATTCGACGAAACCCTCCTTGAGCCCGCGTTCCCCGATCGTCACCCGATGGGGGATGCCGATCAGCTCCGCGTCGGCGAACATCACTCCGGGCCGCTCGTCACGGTCGTCGAGGAGAACGTCGACGCCCGCGGCCGTCAGCTCGGCGTGCAATGCGTCCGCGTGGCCGCGGACCGCTTCGCTCTTGCCGTAACCGATCGCCACGATCACGAGTGCGAAAGGCGCCATGGCTTCCGGCCAGACGATGCCACGCTCGTCGTGATGCTGTTCGATCGCCGCGGCCACGATCCGCGATACGCCGACGCCGTAGCAGCCCATTTCCATCACCTGGGCGCGGCCGGCCTCGTCGAGATACGTCGCATTCATTGCCTGTGAATACTTGTTGCCGAGCTGGAACACATGCCCGACTTCGATGCCACGGCACAGCGCGAGCGAGCCTTTGCCATCCGGGCTGGCATCACCGGCGATCACGTTCCTGATATCGGCCACGAGATCGGGTTCCTGAAGGTCACGGCCAAAATTCACGCCTGCCAGGTGATGCTTCGGCTTGTTGGCGCCGCAGACGAAGTCGCTTATCACGGCGACGCTGCGGTCGGCGACGACGCGTATCCGGCTGCGATCGATTCCCACCGGGCCGACGAAGCCCGGGGGGCAGCCGAACGCGTCCCGGATCTCGGCCTCGTTCGCGAGGCGGAAGTCGGTCATCCCGTCCAGCTTGCCGAGCTTGATCTCGTTCAGCATGTGATCGCCGCGCAGCAGCAGCGCGACCATCTGCTCGCCCGCCATGACGGCAACGAGTTTCACCGTCTGCTCGAGCGGGATGCCGAGCAGCGCGGCGACGTCCGCGCAGGTCGTCTGTGTGGGGGTTTCCACCTCGCGCATCGCCTCTTGCGCCACGGCCCGCGCCGCCGTCGGCGCGACCGCCTCCGCGAGCTCGACGTTGGCCGCGTAGCCGGAGTCGGGGCAGTAGGCGATCAGGTCTTCCCCCGAATCGGCCAGGACGTGAAACTCGTGCGACGCCGAGCCGCCGATGGCGCCGGTGTCGGCCGTTACCGGCCGGAAAGTCAGCCCCAGCCGCGTGAAGATGCGGGTGTAGGCGTCGTACATCGCCTGGTAGGTGGCGGCGAGGCTGTCGCGGTCGGTATGGAACGAATAGGCGTCCTTCATCAGAAACTCGCGCGCGCGCATCACGCCGAAGCGCGGGCGGATCTCGTCCCGGAACTTCATCTGGATCTGATAGAAGTTGACCGGCAATTGACGATAGCTCCGGATTTCGCGGCGCGCGATGTCGGTGATGACTTCCTCATGCGTGGGACCGAAGCAGAAATCGCGCTGGTGGCGATCCTTGATCTTCAGCATCTGTGGACCGAACAGCGCCCAGCGACCGGTTTCCTCCCACAGCTCGGCGGGCTGCACCGCGGGCATCAGGAGTTCGATCGCGCCGGCGCGGCTCATCTCGTCCCGGACGATCGCCTCCACTCGGCGCAGAACCCGCAGGCCCAGCGGCATCCAGGTGTAGAGCCCGGAGCCCAGGCGCTTGATCAGCCCAGCGCGCAGCATCAGCTTGTGGCTGACGAGTTCCGCCTCGGAAGGGGCTTCCTTGGTGGTCGAAATGAAGAACTGGGTCGTGCGCATGGTGGGCAGCGGGAGGGCAAAGGCCGCATTTTAGCGTGCGGGCGTGTAATCTTTGGCGCACGATACTGGAATGGAAGGGATATGCGTCTCAAGTTTGGAAAACAGCGCGCCGCCGACGCCGGCCTGGAAGTGACGGAGGAACGCGGCATACGCACCCTCCATCTCGGCAGCCAGGCCATCCAGAGTGCCATGCGGGTCAGCCGGCCGTGGGATCTCGAACTCGCCTACACACGCGCTATGATGGGTTTCCTCATGTTCAAGCCGGCGCCAGCGGAGGTGCTGATGGTCGGCCTAGGGGGCGGCTCGCTCGCCAAATTCATCCGCAAGCACCGTCCGCAGACTCGGATCACCGCCGTCGAGATCGATCCGCGGGTGATCGCGATCGCCCGCAGCCAGTTCGAACTGCCGGGCGACGATGCGACGCTCACGGTCGTCGAAGGCGACGGCGCCCTCTACGTGCGCCAGCATCCCGCAAGTGCGGACGTCATCCTGCTCGATGGCTTCGATGCCGGCAACCAGGTCGAGGCACTGGCGACACAGACGTTCTACGCGGCATGCCGCCGTGCGCTGCGGCCAGGCGGGGTGCTCGTCGTCAACCTGTGGGGCCACGATCACGATTTCCCTGAGTATCTCGCGCGCCTGGAGCGCGCGTTCGACGGCGAAGTGGGCTGGATCTCCGTGCAGCGCAAGACGAACGTCGTCATCTTCGCCTTCCCCGAAGCCGGCGCACCGGCGAGACTCGCGGCGGCCCGCCCGCGGCTGGACGATCTGTCGAAGCGCTGGGGCCTGGACATGCAGGGTTTTGCACGCAGCGTGCAATGGGGGGAGGGGACGTCGGAAAGTACCAATCAAAACAAAGTGTAAGCGCGCCCCGAGGCGCCGTTTTCGTTGGCAATTTCCGGCGGGTATGGAAGAATATCGCCAACTGGACTCTATTTATGGTGGCGGCCATGATCGACCGAGAAGGGTACCGCCCGAACGTAGGCATCATTCTGTGCAATGCGCACAACAAGGTGTTCTGGGGCAAGCGCGTCAACCAGCACGCCTGGCAGTTCCCGCAGGGCGGAATCAACGCCGGGGAGACGCCGGAGCAGGCGATGTACCGAGAGCTGGGCGAGGAGGTGGGCCTGCAGCCGGAACATGTGCGGATCCTCGGGCGCACGCGCGAGTGGCTGCGTTACGATGTGCCGTCGCGTTGGGTCAGGCGGGACAACCGTGGCCTGTATCGCGGACAGAAGCAGATCTGGTTCCTGCTGCGGCTCACGGGGCGGGATTGCGACGTCTCCCTCCGCGCCAGCGAACATCCCGAGTTCGACGCGTGGCGCTGGAACGAATACTGGGTGCCGATGGAGTCGGTGGTGGATTTCAAGCGCGAGGTGTACCGCATGGCGCTGGCAGAACTCGAGCGCTACTTGCGCCGGGACGTGCGCCATTCCCGGCCGCGTACACGCTGCCCGTCCGAGCGCCGCGCTGCGGCGATGGCCGATCTTCGGCTGAAACCCTGAAGCCGGGACGACTTGGCGCATCCGATGAAGCTGCGGATCGACCCTTCAGCGATGTCCGCGGGGACGGCGCCGGCCGTCCCCTTGTGGCAGCTTGCGCCGACGCGTGACGCCAGCGGGCGCCCGCTGACCGATTTCATGATGCTGATTCCGCGCCTGCGTACGCGTCCGACGTTCGAGATCGCCCGGCGCTCGCTCGACATCCAGGCCGTGCTGTCCTTGCACCAGGACGTCGTCTTCGCCGATCTGAATCTCAAACTGAATCTCTTGTGGGTGTCGCTGCGACCCCGGCCGGGCGCGATCAGCGAACTGGTCGCCGCGATCCGGCTTCGCGTCCCTGAAGCGCGGTTGGTGGCGCACCACGCCGAGTTGCGCTAGCGCCGTGGTCCGGTCGTCCGAAGGATGCCCGATGCTGCCAAATTGATGCAATATCCCTGCAGATTGCATGGAATACGGCGATTTTTCTTGTGTTTCAGCCGCCCGCAAAGCGGGAGAATTCGCTAGAATGCCCTATTGCGAATCGTTCCCCTAACCAATACGCTGGAGCACACATGGCCGTTACCGAACTTCAGGTGCAGACCGCACTGAAAGAGTTGGTCGATCCGAACACCCGCAAGGACTACATCTCGACCAAATCCGCCCGCAACATCAAGATCGACGGCGGTACCGTCTCGGTGGACATTCAACTGGGCTACCCCGCCCAGAGCCAGCTCGCCACGATCCAGCAGCAGGTCGAAGATAAGCTGAAGAGCATCGATGGCGTCACGAACGCGACCGCGAACGTCAGCTTCAAGATCCTGTCGCACAGCGTGCAGCGCGGCGTGAAGCTGATCCCCAATGTGAAGAACATCATCGCCGTCGCGTCCGGCAAGGGCGGCGTCGGCAAATCGACCACCGCGGTCAACCTGGCACTGGCGCTGGCGGCCGAAGGCGCGCGCGTCGGCATGCTGGATGCGGACATCTACGGCCCCTCGCAGCCGACGATGCTCGGGATCACGGACAAGCCCGAATCCACCGACGGCAAGAATCTCGAACCCCTGGTCGGCCACGGCATCCAGGCGATGTCGATCGGTTTCCTGATCGACGTCGAGACGCCGATGGTGTGGCGCGGGCCGATGGTGACCCAGGCGCTGGAGCAGCTGCTCAACAACACGAACTGGAAAGAAATCGACTACCTGGTGGTCGACCTGCCGCCTGGCACCGGCGACATCCAGCTCACGCTGGCGCAGCGCGTGCCGGTGACCGGCGCGGTGATCGTCACGACGCCGCAGGACATCGCGCTGATCGACGCGCGCAAGGGCCTGAAGATGTTCGAGAAGGTCGGCATCCCCATCATTGGCGTGGTCGAGAACATGAGCCTGCACATCTGCTCGAACTGCGGCCATGAGGAGCGCATCTTCGGCGAAGGCGGCGGCGAGCGCATGTGCAAGGACTACAACGTCGAATTCCTCGGTGCGCTGCCGCTGGATTCCAGCATCCGTGCCGACGCGGACTCCGGCAAGCCGTCGGTGGTGGCCGAGCCGGACGGCCGCGTTGCCGACATCTATCGGCAGATCGCGCGTCGCGTCGCGGTCAAGATCGGTGAAACCGCGGTTGACCACTCCGCAAAATTCCCGAACATCGTGATATCCAATACCTGATGAGCATTAAGTCCGACCGTTGGATCCGTCGCATGGCGGCGGAGCACCGCATGATCGAGCCTTTCGAGCCGGGGCAGGTCAAGTCGATCGACGGTCGATCCATCGTGTCGTACGGCACGTCGAGCTACGGCTACGACGTGCGGTGCGCCGACGAATTCAAGCTGTTCACCGACATCAACACCACGATCGTCGATCCCAAGGCGTTCGACCCGAATTCCTTCGTCGAGGTGAAGGGCGATTCCTGCATCATCCCGCCGAATTCCTTCGCACTCGCGCGCACGGTCGAGTATTTCCGCATCCCGCGCAACGTGCTGACCATCTGCCTTGGCAAGAGTACCTATGCCCGCTGCGGCATCATCGTGAACGTCACGCCGCTCGAGCCGGAGTGGGAAGGCCACGTGACGCTTGAGTTTTCCAACACCACGCCCTTGCCGGCACGCATCTACGCCAACGAAGGCGTCGCGCAGATGCTGTTTCTCGAATCGGACGAGGTTTGCGAAACCTCGTACCGCGACCGCGGCGGCAAGTATCAGGGCCAGGTGGGCGTGACGCTGCCGAAGATTTAACACCCGCGCCGCGCGGGATTCGTATAATCCGCTTCGTTCCAACCCCCTTTACCGTTCGGCTTCCTCTGGAGCAGCGATGCGATTCCGTTTTCCCGTTGTCATCATTGACGAAGATTTCCGTTCCGAAAACGCGTCGGGCCTGGGCATTCGCGCCCTTGCCGACGCGATCGAGAAAGAAGGCATGGAAGTTCTGGGCGTCACGAATTACGGCGACCTGACCTCGTTTGCGCAGCAACAGGCGCGGGCGTCCACCTTCATCCTGTCGATCGACGATGAGGAACTCGCAGGCAGTCCCGAAGAAGCCAACCAGGCCTTGCAGAAGTTGCGCGGCTTCGTCGAGGAAGTGCGCTTCCGCAACGCGGAGATCCCGATTTTCCTGCACGGGGAGACGCGTACCGCGCGCCACATCCCGAATGACATCCTGCGCGAGCTCAACGGCTTCATCCACATGCTGGAAGACACGCCGGAGTTTCTCGCCCGCTACATCGGGCGCGAGGCGCGCGCCTACCTCGATTCGCTGGTGCCGCCCTTCTTCCGGGCGCTCACGCACTATGCCGCCGACGGCTCCTACTCCTGGCATTGCCCCGGGCATTCGGGTGGCGTGGCCTTCCTGAAAGCGCCGATCGGCCAGATGTTCCACCAGTTCTTCGGCGAGAACCTTCTGCGCGCCGACGTCTGCAACG
>DAOKZP010000023.1:0-11616 GCA_035325585.1 Thiobacillaceae bacterium
GGTGGCGGACGCCGGAAAAGGGGCGAAATCGTCCGCGAAATGTCGAACTTCGGAGCCCCCTATCTGGCTTGGACAAAAAAAGCCCGGCTTGTGAGCCGGGCTGAGTATCCACCAAAGGAGGAGGATTGGAGGAGACAACACTGAGTGCCGTTGCGGCGAGCTCTGTGTTATTAAGAATTTTCTAATATAAGGAAATTCATGTCAACCCCTGCCTGCAAGAAAACGCCTGGTATCTTTGTGCCGCCTTGTTGCCGCTGGTATCTTTGTGCCGCCTTGTTGCCGGTCGCCGGGTATTCAGTAGACGACGCTCACCGCGTCGGGTTCCAGCCAATCGCCCAGCGATTCGAGCAGGCGGTCGTCGAGCCGCACCCGCCACTCCTCCCCCAGCCGCACGCGGCAGCGCGCGCGGTGATTGCGGTACTCGATCCACACCGGACACCCGCCCTCCGGCAGTTTGTAGGGTGCAAGCCGTTCGGCAAGTTCGCGCCCGTTCGAATGTCCGTTGCACGTGAGCTGCAAACCCTGCGCGAAGCGCGTGCGGGCGCCCGCCAGGTCGTCGATGCGTTCCGCCGTGATCCGCATGCCACCCGAGTAGTCGTCGCGCGCGACCCGGCCATCCACGATCAGGAGCGAATCTTCCTTGAGCAAATGGCGGCTCTGCTCGTAGAGCTCGTTGAAGATCACCACCTCGACCTGCGCGCTGGCGTCGTCCAGCAGCAGGATCATCATCTTCCCGCGGCGCGTCATCTGCGTGCGCAAGGAGACGACGATGCCCGCGAGCGTCACCGGCTCGCGCGACGGTTCGAGGCTGTCCAGCTTCTTCTTGGCGAACCCGGACACGTCGGCGATATAGCCGGTGAAAGGATGGCCGCTGAAGAAATAGCCAAGCGCCGATTTTTCCTGCAGCAGTTTTTCCTGTTCCGGCCAGGCCGGCGCGTCGATCAGTTCCTCGACTCCGTCCAGCGCCTCGCCAAATAGGCCGACCTGCCCGCCGCTCCTGGAAGCCTGGTCGGCGGCTTCGAGCGCCGGGCCGATCGAGGCGACGAGCGCGGCGCGATGGTCCTTCAGGCTGTCGAACGCTCCCGACTTCACCAAGGCTTCGAGCAGGCGACGATTGAGGAAGCGTTTGTCGACGCGGCGCGCCAGATCGAAGAGCCCCTGATACGGTCCGTTCGCCGTGCGCTCGGCGATGATCGCCCCGATGGCCGCCTCGCCGCTACCCTTGATCGCACCGAGGCCGTAGCGGATCTCGGTCTTCGATACCGGCTCGAAACGGTAGCCGGAAAGATTGATGTCCGGTGCCAGCAGGCTCAGCCCGTTTGCCCGGCAATCCTCGTAGAAGATGCGCACCTTGTCGGTATCGGACATTTCCGACGACATCGTCGCCGCCATGAACTCCGCCGGGTAATGCGCCTTGAGCCAGGCGGTCTGGTAGGCAACGAGCGCATAGGCCGCCGAGTGCGATTTGTTGAAGCCGTATTCGGCGAACTTCTCCATCAAGTCGAACAGGCGCTCCGCGATCGCGGTGTCGACCTCGCGCGCCGCCGCGCCAGCGAGAAAGATTTCACGCTGCTGGGCCATCTCCTCGGGTTTCTTCTTGCCCATCGCGCGCCGCAGCAAATCGGCGGCGCCGAGGCTGTAGCCGGCGAGGATCTGCGCGACGAGCATTACCTGTTCCTGGTAGACGATGATGCCGTAGGTCGACCGCAGGACGGGTTCGAGGTCCGGATGAAAGTACTCGGGCTTCTGCTTGCCCTGCTTGCGCGCGATGAAGTCGTCCACCATGCCCGAGCCGAGCGGCCCCGGGCGGTTGAGCGCCATCAGCGCGATGATGTCCTCGAAGCAGTCGCCCTTCAGGCGCTTCTCCAGATCCTTCGCCGAGCGCGATTCGGACTGGAACACCGCGGTCGTGTTGCCGTCGGCAAAGAGCCGGTACACCGCGGGATCGTCGAGCGGCAGATCCTCCAACCGGAAGTGCTCTATCCCCGGATGGCGCTGCACGAAGCGCACCGCCTCGGCAAGGATAGTCAGCGTGCGCAGGCCGAGGAAGTCGAACTTGACGAGGCCGATCGCCTCGACGTCGTCCTTGTCGAACTGCGACACGATCGAGTCCGAACCCTCGGCCCGATACAGCGGGCAGAAGTCGGTGAGTTTTCCCGGTGCGATCAGGACGCCGCCCGCATGCATGCCGACGTTGCGGGTCACGCCCTCGAGCTTCTCGGCCAGGGGGAGCAATTCGGCGAGTTCTTCCTCGTCCCTCGCGCGCTCGTCGATCTGCGGCTCCTTCTCACGCGCTTCGGCGAGCGTGATGCCGAGCTCGTTCGGCACCAGCTTCACGAACTTGTCGACGAAGCTGTACGGCAGATCGAGCACGCGGCCGACGTCGCGCAACACCGCCTTGGCGGCCATGGTGCCGAAGGTCGCGATCTGGGACACTGCCGCGTGCCCGTACTTGTCCTTCACGTACTGGATCACGCGGTCACGCCCGTCCTGGCAGAAATCGATGTCGAAGTCGGGCATCGACACCCGCTCCGGATTCAGAAAACGCTCGAACAGCAGGTCGTATCGCAGCGGGTCGAGATCGGTGATCGACAGACAGTAGGCGACCAGGGAGCCGGCACCCGAGCCGCGCCCCGGTCCCACCGGCACCCCGTTCTGTTTCGCCCAGTTGATGAAGTCCGAAACGATCAGGAAGTAGCCCGGAAAACCCATCTGGATGATGGTGCCGAGCTCGAACTCGAGCCGTTCCACGTACTCGGGCCGCTTTGCGTCACGCTGCCCTTCGTCCGGGAAAAGATGCGCCATGCGCTCGGCGAGACCCGCGTAGGACCGCTCGCGAATGTAATCGTCGAGACTCATGCCGCCCGGCGTAGGGAAATCGGGCAGCCGGCTCCGGCCGAGCTCCAGCGTGAGGTTGCAGCGCTTCGCGATCTCGACGCTGTTCTGCAGGGCCTCGGGAAGATCGGCGAACAAATCCGCCATCTCTTCGGGCGACTTGAAATACTGCTCCGCGGTGAATCGCCGCGGCCGCCGCGGATCGCCCAGCATCATGCCCTCGGCGATGCATACGCGCGCTTCGTGCGCCTTGAAGTCGTCGGCCGCGAGGAACTGGATCGGATGGGTCGCGACCGCCGGCAGGCCGAGTGCCGCGCCGATGTCGAGCAGGCCGTCGATCAGGTGCTCGGTGTGCGGCTGGCCGTAGCGCTGCAATTCGAGGTAATAGCGCCCCGGGAACAGCGCGGCCCAAGTCTCCGCGGCGGCGCGCGCCGCGTCGGGCTTGTCGTCGAGCAGTGCCTGCGCGACATTGCCCGCGTCGCCGCCCGACAAGGCGATGAGTCCTTCGCTGCCGTCGGCAAACCAGGCCGGATCGATTTCGGCGCGCCCGCGATGAAGATTCTCCTGATAGGCCCGCGACAGGAGCTCACAGAGGCGCTGGTAGCCCTCGCGATGTTGGACCAGGAGCAGCAGACGCGATGGCCGGCTGCGTTCGTCGGCGTTTGCGATCCAGACGTCGCAGCCGAATATCGGCTTGATGCCCGCACCGCGCGCCGCGCGGTAGAACTTGATCCAGCCGAACGTGTTCGAGAGATCGGTCAACGCCAGTGCCGGCATGCCCGTCGCACGCGCACGACCGACCGCCCCATCGACCCGCACCAGGCCGTCGGAAACGGAGAACTCGGTGTGCAGGCGGAGATGGACGAAGCGTGGATCGGTCATTGGAAAGCAGCGAAAGGTCAGCGGCCATTCTAACCCTCGCGGACGACACCGGCCGAAAAACGGAAAGGCAGCCGAGGCTGCCTTTCCGGATATTCCTACGTGCGCCTGGGCAGCCCGGCCGCAGCCGGGCGCCGATCAGTTGGCGCGGCGCTTGAATTCGTTGGTACGCGTGTCGATCTCGATCATGTCGCCGATCTCCACGAACGCCGCGACCGGCAGTTCGAAGCCGGTGGGCTTGATGCGCGCGGGCTTCATGACCTTGCCCGAGGTGTCGCCGCGAACGGCGGGCTCGGTGTATTCGACCTCGCGAACGACCGTGGTCGGCATCTCGACCGAGATCGCCTTGCCGTCATAGAACACCACCTCGACCGGCATGCCGACGTCGAGATAGTTCAGCGCATCGCCGAGGTTGTCGCCCTCGACTTCGTACTGGTTGTAGTCGCCGTCCATGAACACGTACAGCGGGTCCGCGAAGTAGGAATAGGTGCATTCCTTGCGGTCGAGCGTGACGGTCTCGAACTTGTCGTCGGCGCGGTAGACCGACTCGGTCGCCGTGCCGGAGAGCAGGTTCTTCAGTTTCATCTTGACGACGGAGGCGTTGCGGCCGGATTTCGAGAATTCGGCCTTCTGCACGACCATCGGATCCTTGCCGATCATCACGACGTTGCCGGCGCGAAGTTCCATTGCGATTTTCATGAGTGCGGGTTCCTGCTGCGAGCCCCGAGGAGGGCCTTGGAAAATTGGTTATTCTAGCCTTTTTTCCGCAAATTCCACCAGCTTCGCCGCGAGGCTACCGGCTTCGCGCAGCCGCGCGCACCAGGATTCCGCATGCCGCGCGATCGCACTGTACTGCGTCCGCCACGCGGTCCAGCACGCCGCCATATCCATGTCTCCGGAGATGCCGTTCCACGACCGCCACAGGTCGCGCACAGCGCGCGCCGGTGCGTCGGCCAGGTCCGCCGTGTACAGCGCCAGCAGGGCCTCGAGCTTGGGCCAGTGCGCATCGTCCGTCTGCGGGTAGGCCTGCCAGACCAGCGGGCGTTTCGCCCATTGGGCTCGTACGCACGAATCCTCGCCGCGAACGAAATTGAGATCGCACGCCCACAACAGTTGGTCATACGCATCCTGATCGACGAAGGGCAGGACATGCAGTCCGAGCGCGCCGCGCCGATGCGTCTCGCCCACCCGCAGCGTGCGCTGTCCCAGCCAATCGGCGATCTGCGGCAGCACACGGTCTTCCGGCACGAGGCAGACCAAGGGATCCTCGCCGGCGGCCCACACCTCGAGCAGCGGCGCCAGCCGCGGATTCTCGTAGGCGAAGAGCGAGACTCTCAGCTCCCCAGACACCGGTGCTGCGACCCCAAGGCTCGCCCAATACGCGGGAATATCGGTGGCAAGAAACGCCGCGCGACGCGACGCGAGCTTCGCCTCCACCAGCAGACCGCCAGTGTCGGCCCCATAACCGGGAAAGAAGAAATGCTTCGTGAGCGGCAACCGGGGATGGGGTGACGGCAGACCGTGATGGTCAGCCACCCAGGATTCCGCGCTCAGATATTCGAGGTTGATCCATATGGGGCTTGACGGCTGCCCTGCCATCGCCGCCAGATAGGATTCGGGGAGCGCACAGCCGAAGGCCTCGACCACGACCTGCGCCGGTTCCGCCTCCCCGAAGGGCGTCTCCCAACGCCGGATCGTCACGCCTTCGCAGGTCTGCGCCGCCGCCTGAGTATCGATTGCCGGCCAGATGCGATGGAACGCCGCCAGATCGTCCACCCACAGGCGTACCGTCTGATGGTGATCGCCGGCGAGCCCTCGCGCGAGCCGCCAGGCAACGCCGATATCGCCGAAATTGTCGATGACATTGCAGAAGATGTCCCAGGTCAGCCGCATGCCAGGCATCCTACCGCATAGATCGCGCATGGACAGGGCATGGTCCGGACGGCGACGTGCTATGCAAACCCGTTTTTCAGACCTCAGCCTAATTCCGGGAGCGAAAATTATGCGTGCCCGCAAACCCCTTGTAGCGGTGCGGCTTTCACTTGTAAAAACTCAAATGCGGTAGTAAAAAGCAAACAGTTTGGTTTCAAGGACCGCACAGGTTTGGCAATACCGCAAGGCACCACCCGGGTAGCGCGCTTGAATTCAGACCGACGGCAATAAAAACCAGCCGTCTTGTCGTCCGCGTCAGCGGTTATGTTTGTGTCACGCCAAGGAGGAAGTTTTAATGGCAACAGGTACGGTCAAGTGGTTCAGCGATGCCAAGGGTTTTGGTTTCATCACTCCCGATGACGGCGGCGAGGATGTGTTCGCACATTTCTCCGCCATCCAGACCAGCGGTTTCAAGACCCTGAAGGAAGGACAGAAGGTCTCCTTCGAAGTCAGCCAGGGTCCGAAAGGCAAGCAGGCTTCCAACATCCAGCCGCAAGGCTGATTCGTCGGATCCACGACTGGAAACCCCGCCTCGGCGGGGTTTCTTTTTTTGTGCCGGCGACTTGCGCGCCCTTACATCTTCGCGATCATCGCCTCGGCGAACTGCGAACACTTGACCTCGATCGCCCCCTCCATCAGGCGCGCGAAATCGTAGGTCACGGTCTTCTCGGCGATCGCCTTTTCCATACCGGCGATGATCAGGTCCGCAGCCTCGATCCAGCCGAGATGACGCAGCATCATCTCCGCGGAAAGAATCAGCGAGCCCGGGTTCACGTAGTCCTTGCCGGCATATTTGGGCGCCGTGCCATGCGTCGCCTCGAACATCGCGACCGTATCGGACAGGTTCGCACCCGGCGCGATGCCGATGCCGCCGACCTCGGCCGCGAGTGCGTCGGAAATGTAGTCGCCGTTGAGGTTGAGCGTCGCGATCACGTCATACTCGGCCGGGCGCAACAGGATCTGCTGCAGGAAGGCGTCGGCAATCACGTCCTTGATGACGATGCCGCCGAATTTTTCCGGCAGCTGCATCCACGGTCCCCCATCGAGCAGGGTGGCGCCGAATTCACGCGCGGCGAGTTCGTAGCCCCATTTCTTGAAGCCGCCCTCGGTGAACTTCATGATGTTGCCCTTGTGCACCAGCGTCACCGAGCGGCGGCCGTTGTCGACCGCATACTGGATCGCCTTGCGGATCAGTCGCTCGGAGCCCTCGATCGAGACCGGCTTGATGCCGATCGCCGACGACTCGGGGAAACGGATCTTGTGCACCCCCATTTCCTGCTGCAGGAAGGCGATGACCTTCTTCACCTCCGCCGAACCGGCTTCCCACTCGACGCCGGCGTAGATGTCTTCCGTGTTCTCGCGGAAGATCACCATGTCGACCTTCTCGGGCTCCTTCACCGGGCTGGGCACGCCGTTGAAGTAGCGCACCGGACGCAGGCACACGTACAGATCGAGCATCTGCCGCAGTGCGACGTTGAGCGAGCGGATGCCGCCGGACGTCGGCGTGGTCAGGGGGCCCTTGATCGAAATGACGTAATCCTTCACCGCCGCGACCGTCTCCTCGGGCAGCCACTGCTCGCCGCCGTATACCTTGACCGCCTTCTCGCCGGCATAGACCTCCATCCACGCGATCTGCCGCTTGCCGCCGTAGGCCTTGGCGACCGCGGCATCGACCACGCGGCGCATCGCAGGCGTGATGTCGACGCCGGTGCCGTCGCCCTCGATGAAGGGAATGATCGGCACGTCCGGAACGTTCAGCGAGTTGTCGGCGGCGACGGTGATCTTCTGGCCGTGTGCGGGGATCTGGATGTGCTGGTAGGTCATGGCGGGAGTGACGGGCGAATGCTCCGATAACGGTAAAATGGGCGACTTTGCGAATGTTCTGTGCAGCGTGGCGCGATTGGTTCTCTTCAACAAGCCCTATGGCGTGCTGAGCCAGTTCACCCCCGAGGGGCGCTGGCAGGGCCTGCGCGACCATCTCGACATGCCGGGCGTCTATGCGGCCGGGAGGCTCGACGCCGACAGCGAGGGGCTGCTGATTTTAACCGATGACGGTACGCTGCAGGCCCGCATCGCCGATCCGCGCCACAAGCTGCCGAAAACCTACTGGGCTCAGGTCGAGGGCGCGCCGACCGATACCGACCTCGAACCACTGCGGCGCGGCGTCGAGCTTGGCGATTTCGTCACCCGGCCGGCCCAGGTGCGATTGATCGACGAGCCCGCGAACCTGTGGCCGCGCGTTCCGCCGATCCGCTTTCGCGCCAGCATTCCCACCGCGTGGATCGAACTCGCGATCACCGAGGGCAAGAATCGGCAGGTCCGGCGCATGACCGCGAAGATCGGTTTTCCGACGCTGCGCCTCATCCGCGCCGCGGTCGGCGAATGGAAGCTGGGCGCGTTGCAGCCCGGCGAATGGAAAGAGATGCATGTCTGACAAGTGGATGCCGCACGTCGTGGTGGCGGCGATCGTCGAGGATGACGGCAGGTTCCTCTTCGTCGAGGAGCACACTGCCGAAGGCCTGCGCCTGAACCAGCCGGCCGGACACTGGGAACGCGGCGAGACCCTGATCGAAGCGGTGCGGCGGGAAGCGCTCGAGGAGACGGCCTACCGCGTCGAGCCGACCGCGCTCCTCGGCTGCTACACCGTGCACTATCCCCAGCGCGACATCACCTACCTGCGTTTCGCCTACATCTGCGAAGTCAGCGGTTTCGAATCCGCGCGCGCGCTCGACGCGGGCATCGTGCGCGCGTTGTGGCTCACGCCCGACGAACTCGCCGCGCACCCGGCCCCGCCCCGCAGCGCGCTGGTGCGGCGCTGCATGGAGGATTACCGCATGGGCCGCCGTTTTCCACTCGACTTCGTGAGGCACGCATGAGCGCGCGCGTGGTGGTCGGCATGTCCGGCGGGGTCGACTCCGCCGTCGCCGCTTATCTACTGAAGCAGCAGGAATACGAGGTACTCGGCGTCTTCATGAAGAACTGGGATGATGACGACGATACCGAGTACTGCACCGCGAGGCAGGACTTTCTCGACGTGCTCGCGGTCGCCGACGTGCTCGGCATCGAGATCGAGGCGGTCAACTTCACCGCCGAGTACAAGGAACGCGTGTTCAGCTACTTCCTTGCCGAACATCAGGCGGGCCGCACGCCCAACCCCGACGTGCTGTGCAACGCCGAGATCAAGTTCAAGGCCTTCCTGGACGACGCCATCGCACGCGGCGCCGAATACATCGCCACCGGCCACTATGCCGGCAAGGGCACCGACGCGGCCGGTCGGGCGACGCTCTTGCGCGGCCTCGATACGAACAAGGACCAGAGCTACTTTCTCTATCGCCTGAACCAGGCACAGCTCTCGCCGGCCCTGTTTCCGCTCGCCCGGCTGCCGAAGCCCGAGGTACGCGCGATCGCGGAAAAGCTCGGCCTGCCCAACGCCGCGAAGAAGGATTCGACCGGCATCTGCTTCATCGGCGAACGCAACTTCCGCGAATTCCTCGAACGCTACCTGCCACGCGACCCCGGCGACATGAAGACGCCCGACGGCCGCCTCGTCGGCCAACATCAGGGGCTGATGTACTACACGCTCGGCCAGCGCCAGGGTCTCGGCATCGGCGGACAGAAGGACGGCAGCGGTGCGCCGTGGTTCGTCGCAGCCAAGGAGATGGCGACGAACACGCTCATCGTCGTACAGGGCCACGACCATCCGCTGCTCCGGCGCACGGCCTTCGCCGCGGAGCAACTGAGCTGGATCGCCGGGGTCGCACCCGATCCGGATGGCGTCTATACGGCAAAGGTCCGCTACCGTCAGACCGACGCGCCCTGCCGCATCACGAAGCTGGAAGCCGACGCGATGGAGCTCGCGTTCGACGCGCCGCAATGGGCGGTGACACCGGGCCAATCCGTCGTCCTGTACGAGGGCGAGGTCTGCCTGGGCGGCGGCATCATCACCTGAACCCGCTACAATCGGGGCATCCGAGATTCCGATGCCGCCATGTCGCACGAAGCCCCCGCTCCCGCCGCCAATTTCATCCGCAACATCATCGAAGAGCACAACGCCGCCGGGAAATGGGGAGGACGCGTCGAAACCCGCTTCCCGCCCGAGCCGAACGGCTATCTGCACCTCGGCCATGCCAAATCCATCTTCCTGAACTTCGGCCTGGCGCGCGATTACGGCGGCGTCTGCCACCTGCGTTTCGACGACACCAACCCCGAGAAGGAAGAGCAGGAATACGTCGATTCCATCATCGAATCGGTGAAATGGCTCGGCTTCGACTGGGGCCCCCACCTCTACTACGCGTCGAATTATTTCGACACCATGTACGCCTGCGCCGAGTACCTGATCCAGGCCGGGCTCGCCTACGTCGATTCGCTCTCGGCCGACGAGATGCGCGAGTATCGCGGCACGCTCACCGAACCGGGCAAGGACAGTCCCTACCGCAACCGCCCGCTCGAGGAGAGTCTCGATCTCTTCCGCCGCATGAAGGCGCGCGAATTCCCCGACGGCGCGCATGTGCTCCGGGCGAAGATCGACATGGCCTCGCCCAACATCAACCTGCGTGATCCCGCGATCTATCGCATCAAGCACGCCACCCACCACAACACGGGCGACGACTGGTGCATCTATCCGATGTACACCTACGCGCACCCCATCGAAGACGCGGTCGAAAACATCACGCACTCGATCTGCACGCTCGAGTTCGAAGACCAGCGGCCGTTCTACGACTGGCTGCTCGACAAGCTCGCCGACGGCGGATTCTTCACCCGCCCCCTGCCGCAGCAGATCGAGTTCGCACGGCTGAATCTCACCTACATCGTGCTTTCCAAGCGCCGGCTGATCCAGCTGGTGGAAGGAAAGCACGTCGACGGCTGGGACGATCCGCGCATGCCGACGCTCGTCGGCGCGCGCCGCCGCGGCTACACGCCCGATGGCTTCCGCCGCTTCACCGACCAGATCGGCGTGTCGAAGTCAGACGGCTGGATCGACTACGGCGTCTTCGAAGCCTGCCAGCGGGATGCGTTGAACGACACCGCATTGCGCCGCATCGCCGTGCTCGACCCGGTGAAGCTCATCATCGACAACTACCCGGAAGACCGGACCGAAGACTGCTTCGCACCCAATCATCCGCAGCAGCCGGATCTGGGCAAGCGTGCGATCCCCTTTTCACGCGAATTGTGGATCGAACGCGAGGACTTCGAGGAAACGCCGCCCAAGGGTTATTTCCGCCTGTTCCCGCCGCGTCTCGACGCGTCGGGCATGATGCAGCCCGGCAACTCGGTGCGCCTGCGCTATGGCTACGTCGTCAAATGCACGGGCTGCGACAAGGACGCAGACGGCCGCATCGTCGCCGTCCGTTGCGAATATCTGCCCGATACCAAATCCGGCACCCCCGGCGCCGACACGGTCAAGGTCAAAGGCAACATCCACTGGGTGAGCGCCGCACATGCGTACGAAGCCGAAGTGCGCCTGTACGACCGCCTGTTCACGGCTCCGCAGCCGGGGGCCGACACGGGCAACTTCCTCGACGATTTCAACGCCGATTCGGTGCGAATCATCCGCGCGCAGCTCGAGCCCGCACTGAAAGACGCCGCACCCGAGCAGTCGTTCCAATTCGAGCGGCACGGCTACTTCGTCGCGGATCAGATCGACACCAAGCCGGGCATCCCCGTGTTCAACCGCACGGTGACCTTGAAGGATTCGTGGGCGAAGGCGGCGGCAGGGTAGTCCCGCGCATCCGGACTGCTTGCGTCGAAAGGCAGGGGAAGCAGCGACGCGCAGGTTCCATCGTCGCTCACCCTGCCGATTTCGAGAAACTTGGTCCCTCGTCAATCCGAGGCGGGAACGGTTGCGACGCTCGCCTTCCGGGCCGGATCCGATCGCCGATGGCTGCGTGCGGACCTGGAGAAGCCGACGCCTCGGAGACGGGCCTGTCCGGTTTTTTGTGTAAACGGGGTTTCAATCACAGTTGAGGAAGC
>DAOKZP010000024.1:0-8500 GCA_035325585.1 Thiobacillaceae bacterium
AGCCGCGCTGGGTGATCTCCATGGGCTCGTGCGCCAATGGCGGCGGCTATTACCACTACTCGTACTCGGTGGTTCGGGGGTGCGACCGGATCGTGCCGGTCGACGTTTACGTGCCCGGCTGTCCGCCCACCGCGGAAGCGCTGCTGTTCGGCATCATCCAGCTGCAGAACAAGATCCGGCGCACCAATACCATCGCCCGCTGAGCCATCATGTCCCAGACCATCGATGCTCTTGCCTCCTCCCTCGAAAACGCGCTCGGCGATGCACTGATCGAGGCCGCCGTTCATCTCGGCGAGCTCACCCTGCGCGTCAGGCCGCAGCATTACGCCGCCGCGATGCAGACGCTGCGCGACCATCCGGACGCCCGGTTCGAACAGCTGATCGATCTGTGCGGTGTCGATTACTCCACCTATGCCGATCGCGCCTGGGAAGGCCCGCGCTTCGCGGTCGTCGTTCACCTTTTGTCGTTGACGCACAACCAGCGCGTACGGGTGCGCGTGTTCTGTCCGGACGATGATCTGCCCGTGGTCGCCTCGATGGTCGACTTGTGGCCGGCGGCCAACTGGTTCGAGCGCGAAGCGTTCGATCTCTACGGCATCGCGTTCGACGGCCATCCGGATCTGCGCCGCATCCTTACCGACTATGGCTTCATCGGCCATCCGTTCCGCAAGGATTTCCCGCTCTCGGGCACCGTCGAGATGCGCTACGATCCGGCACAGCAGCGCGTCATCTATCAGCCGGTATCCATCGAGCCGCGTGAAGTCACGCCCCGGATCGTGCGCGACGAAGGTTACGGGGAAGGGCGCTGAGATGGCCGAGATCAGAAACTACACCATGAACTTCGGCCCGCAGCATCCGGCGGCGCACGGCGTGCTGCGGCTGGTGCTCGAGCTCGACGGCGAGGTCGTGCAACGCGCCGACCCGCACATCGGCCTGCTTCACCGCGCGACCGAGAAACTCGCCGAGCACAAGACTTTCCTGCAGTCGGTGCCGTACATGGACCGCCTCGACTACGTGTCGATGATGGTGAACGAGCACGCCTACGTGATGGCGATCGAGAAACTGCTCGGCGTCGAGGTGCCGGAGCGTGCGCAGTACATCCGGGTGATGTTCGACGAGATCACGCGCATCCTCAATCATCTCCTGTGGCTCGGTGCGCATGCGCTCGACGTCGGGGCGATGACGGTGTTTCTCTACGCATTCCGCGAACGCGAAGACCTGATGGACTGCTACGAGGCGGTGTCCGGCGCCCGCATGCATGCGGCGTACTATCGCCCTGGCGGCGTTTACCGTGACCTGCCCGACACCATGCCGCAGTACCAGGCGCAACATAGCCGCAACGAGCAGGCGATGAAATCGATGAACGCGAACCGCCAGGGCTCGCTGCTCGATTTCATCGAGGATTTCACCAGCCGGTTTCCCGGATACGTCGACGATTACGAGACGCTGCTGACCGACAACCGCATCTGGAAGCAGCGCACGGTCGGCATCGGCGTCGTGTCGCCGGAACGCGCCAAGGCGCTTGGCTTCACCGGCCCCATGCTGCGCGGCTCGGGCGTCGCGTGGGACCTTCGCAAGACGCAGCCCTACGAAGTCTACGATCGCATGGACTTCGACATTCCGTTGGGTACGAACGGCGATTGCTACGATCGCTATCTGGTGCGCATCGAGGAAATGCGCCAGTCGAACCGCATCATCCGGCAATGCATCGACTGGTTGCGCAAGAATCCGGGGCCGGTGATCAGCGCCAATCACAAGGTCGCGCCGCCCGATCGCCTGTCGATGAAACAGAACATGGAAGAGCTGATCCATCATTTCAAGCTCTTCACCGAGGGCATGCACGTGCCGGAAGGCGAGGCCTACGTCGCCGTCGAGCATCCGAAGGGCGAGTTCGGCATCTATCTGGTGTCGGACGCCGCCAACAAGCCCTATCGCCTCAAGATCCGTGCACCGGGTTTCGCACATCTGGCAGCGCTCGACGAGATGAGCCGCGGCCACATGATCGCCGACGTCGTGGCCATCATCGGCACGCAGGACATTGTTTTCGGGGAGATCGACCGTTGATGGCCAATCCTGAAACTGCGTTGAGTGCCGAATCGCTGGCCTTGATCGATGCCGAGATCGGCAAGTATCCGCCCGACCAGAAGCAGTCGGCGGTCATGGCTGCGCTGCGTATCGCACAGACGGAAAAGGGCTGGCTCAGGCCTGAGATGATCGAATACATCGCGCACTATCTTGAGATGCCGTCGATCGCGGTCCAGGAGGTCGCGTCCTTTTACGACATGTACGACACCGAGCCGGTGGGCCGTCACAAGATCACCCTGTGCACCAACCTGTCGTGTGCGCTGGTGGGGGCGAACGAGATCGCGGAACATCTGAAGCAGAAACTCGGCATCGGCTTCGGCCAGACGACCGAGGACGGCCGCTACACGCTAAAGGAAGGCGAATGCATGGGCGCTTGCGGCGACGGGCCGCTGTGCCTGCACAATAACCACAAGATGCATACGCACCTCACCGCCGAGCAGATGGACGCATTGCTGGACAAGCTGAAATGAGCCTGCTCGAACCTACCGTCAAGGTCTGCAGCTGGACGCAAGAACTCGACGATCCGGCATCACTGGCGACCTATGTGGCCCATGGCGGCTATCAGGCGCTGCGCCGCGTCGTCACCGAAAAAGTGTCGGGCGACGACATCATCGCGGAGCTGAAGACGAGTGCACTGCGCGGGCGCGGCGGGGCGGGCTTCCCGACCGGCCTCAAGTGGAGTTTCATGCCGCGGGCGTTCGCGGGCGACAAATACATCGTCTGCAACAGCGATGAGGGCGAGCCCGGCACGTTCAAGGATCGCGACATCCTGCGCTACAACCCTCACCAGCTGATCGAAGGCATGGCGATCGCCGGCTACGTGCTGGGTGCGCGCGTTGGTTACAACTACATCCACGGTGAGATCTTCGAGGTCTACCAGAGCTTCGAGCGTGCGCTCGCGGAGGCGCGCGAGGCAGGTTATCTCGGCGACAATCTCTTCGGCACCGATTTCTGCTTCCAGCTGCACGCGCACCAGGGCTACGGTGCCTACATCTGCGGCGAGGAAACAGCGCTCCTGGAGTCGATCGAGGGCAAGAAAGGACAGCCCCGGTTCAAGCCGCCGTTCCCGGCGAGCTACGGTCTGTACGGCAAGCCGACCACGATCAACAACACCGAGACGCTCGCATCGGTGCCGTGGATCGTACAGCACGGCGGCCAGGCCTTCCTCGAACTCGGCAAGCCGAACAACGGCGGCGCCAAGCTGTTCTCGGTCTCCGGCCACGTCAACCGGCCCGGAAACTACGAAGTGTCGCTCGGCACGCCCTTTTCGGAACTGCTCGACATGGCCGGCGGTGTGCGCCAGGGGTACAAGCTCAAGGCCGTCATTCCGGGCGGCTCCTCCGCACCGGTGCTTCCGGCGGACATCATGATGGACTGCACGATGGACTTCGACTCCATCGCGAAGGCCGGCTCGATGCTCGGCTCCGGCGCGGTAATCGTGATGGACGAGACCGTCTGCATGGTCCGTGCACTCGAACGCCTGTCGTATTTCTATTTCGAGGAATCCTGCGGCCAGTGCACGCCATGCCGCGAGGGGACCGGCTGGATGCACCGGATCATCCAGCGGATCGAGCATGGAGCGGGCAGGCCGGAGGATCTCGATCTCCTGAACAGCGTGGCGGGTGGAATCGCCGGCCATACCATCTGTGCGCTGGGCGACGCCGCCGCGATGCCGGTGCAGAGCTTTCTCAAACATTTCGGCCACGAGTTCGCGTACCACGTCGAACACAAGCGCTGCATGGTCTGAACGGAATTTTAGGATGGCTACGCTCAATATCGAAATCGACGGGCGCACGCTGCAGGTCGAAAGTGGCGACACCATCATGGATGCGGCGAATCAGGCCGGCATCCCGATTCCCCATTTCTGCTACCACAAGAAACTGTCGATCGCGGCCAACTGCCGCATGTGCCTGGTCGAGGTCGAGAAGGCGCCGAAGCCGCTGCCCGCGTGCGCCACGCCGGTGACGGACGGCATGAAGGTCCATACGCGCTCGCAATACGCGATCGATGCGCAGAAATCCGTCATGGAGTTCCTGCTCATCAACCATCCCCTCGATTGCCCGGTCTGCGACCAGGGCGGCGAATGCACCCTGCAGGATCTCGCGGTAGGCTACGGCGCTTCGTCGTCGCGCTACCAAGAAATCAAGCGTGTGGTGCGCGAGAAAAATCTTGGCCCGCTGATCGCCACCGACATGACGCGCTGCATCCACTGCAGCCGCTGCGTCCGCTTCGGTCAGGAAATCGCGGGGATCATGGAGTTGGGCATGGCCGGCCGCGGCGAGCACGTCGAGGTCATGCCGTTTCTCGAGACCCAGGTCGCGTCCGAACTGTCCGGAAACGTCATCGACCTGTGCCCGGTGGGTGCGCTGACGAGCAAGCCTTTCCGCTATACCGCGCGTCCATGGGAGCTGTCGCGCCGACCTTCGATCAGTCCCCACGACAGCCTCGGGTCGAATCTCGAGGTGCACGTCAAGGACAACAAGGTCATGCGCGTCGTCCCGCGCGAGAACGAGGACGTCAACGAATGCTGGATCGCGGACCGGGACCGTTTCTCGTACGAGGGCCTCAATACGCCGGAGCGTCTCACGGTGCCGCTGGTGAAGCGCGACGGCCAGTGGGTCGAGACCACCTGGCCGCAAGCGCTCGAATATGTCGCTGCCAAGTTGAAAGCGGTCGCACCTGAGCGCATCGGTGCGCTGTCGACCCCGCATCGTCCCGCCGAGGAGCTTTTTCTTCTGCAGAAACTGATGCGCGCAATGGGCAGCGGCAACGTCGACCATCGTCTGCGGCAGTCGGACTTCTCCCTCGACGGCAAGGCCCATGGCGGCTTCTGGCTCGGCATGCCTGTGACGTACATGTCGCGGCTCAGCCGCATGCTGGTGGTCGGGTCCAACTTGCGCAAGGACCACCCGCTGATGGCGCATCGCATTCGCGAATCGGTGCAGTGGTCGGGTGAACTCAATCTCATCAACGCGGCCGACGACGCCTTCCTGGGCAAGGTGCACGCCAAGCGCATCGTTGCGCCGTCGCAGCTCGCCGGTGCACTGGCGGGCGTCTGCCGTGCGCTCGCGGAACTGAAGGGCGTACCGGTGCCCGACATCGCGGCCGGCGGCAGCGCCGACGAGACTGCGCGCAGGATGGCGCGGAGTATCGCCGGGGATGGCCAGGACGCCAGCGACCATGCGCGTGCGGTCTTTCTCGGGAACATGGCGCAGCATCACCCGAGCTATTCCCGCATCCATGCGCTTGCACAGGAGATCGCCCGGCTTTCCGGGGCGAGCTTCGGTGTCTTGGGCGAGGCGGCCAACAGCGTCGGCGCCGCCGCGGTCGGCGCGGTTCCCGGGCATGGGCCGCTCGGCCAGCCGGCCACCACAGGGTTGAATGCCCGGCAGATGCTGGCCGAGCCACTGGATGCCTACCTGCTGCTCGGCGTCGAGGCCGAACTCGACACCTACGATCCCGTGACGGCGATGGCGAGCATCGATGCCGCCAAGTTCGTCGTCGTGATGTCGCCGTACAAGAGCAAGTCGCTGGACTATGCTGACGTCCTGTTGCCCATCGCACCGTGGACCGAGACCTCCGGTACCTTCATCAATACCGAGGGCCGCGTGCAGAGCTTCAATGCGGTGGTCCGCCCCCTCGGGGAGGCACGGCCGGCATGGAAGGTCCTGCGCGTGCTCGCCAACCTGCTCGGTCTAGCGGGATTCGACCACAACGACTCGCGGGAAGTGCTGCACGACGTGTTTGGCGACACGCCGACCGGCTCGGTCCAGGGATTCCTCAATAATCAGGTCGAGGGCGTCGAGCCCGACCTGCCGGGACCGGCCGAGGGCCTCGAACGCGTCTCCGAAGTGCCCATCTACCAGACCGACGCCGTAGTGCGGCGTTCTCCGTCGCTGCAGCAGACGCCCGATGCGATGCTGCCCGTGGCGCGCATGCACAGCCGGCTGATCGCGAAGCTGGGCCTCGAGGAGAACGGACGGGTTTCGGTGCGCCAGACGGCCAACGCACTGACGCTGAAAGTGGAACGCGACGACCTCCTCGCAGAGAACTGCGTGCGGATTCCGGCGGGGCATCCGCTGACCGCCACGCTTGGCCCCATGTTCGGTGCAATCACCGCGGAGCCGGTCTGATGGAAGGACTCTACGTGGATTGGGCCGCCATCCAGACTGTTCTCTGGATACTGCTGAAGATCATGGCGCTGGTCGTGCCGCTCATGCTGGGCGTGGCGTACCTCACCTACGCGGAACGCAAGGTCATCGGCTGGATGCAGGTGCGCATGGGGCCCAACCGGGTGGGTTTCCACGGGCTGCTGCAGCCGATCGCCGACGGGCTGAAGCTGTTGATGAAGGAGATCATCATTCCTTCCGGCGCCAACCGTGCGCTCTTCATTCTCGGGCCCATTCTTGCGATTGCGCCGGCGCTGGCCGCCTGGGCGGTCATTCCTTTCACCGACACGCTGGTGCTGGCCAACATCGACGCCGGACTGCTTTACGTGCTGGCGATCACCTCGATGGGCGTCTACGGCGTCATCATCGCCGGCTGGGCATCCAACTCCAAGTACGCTTTCCTCGGCGCCATGCGCTCGGCGGCCCAGATCGTCTCGTATGAAATCGCGATGGGCTTCGCGCTCGTGGGCGTGCTGATGGCCGCGCAGTCGCTCAATCTCGTCGACATCGTGCAGGCGCAATCGGGTGGCATCCTGCAGTGGTACATCTGGCCGCTGCTGCCGCTGTTCGTCGTGTATCTGGTCGCCGGGGTGGCGGAAACCAACCGCTCGCCCTTCGACGTCGCCGAGGGCGAGTCGGAAATCGTCGCCGGCTTCCACGTCGAGTATTCGGGCATGGCGTTCGCCGTCTTCTTCCTTGCCGAATACGCGAACATGATCCTGGTTTCCGCGCTCACCGGGCTGCTGTTTCTCGGCGGCTGGCTCTCGCCGGTGGCCTTCCTGCCGGACGGCATCATCTGGTGGCTGCTGAAAACCGGGTCCGTGCTGTTCCTTTTCCTGTGGTTCCGGGCGACGTTCCCGCGCTACCGTTACGACCAGATCATGCGCCTGGGGTGGAAGGTGTTCATTCCCGTCACCCTCGTATGGATCGTTTTCGTCGGCGCGATGATGCAGACGCCGTACGGCCATCTTTTCCACTGAGCGCGCCATGAGAAGGCTATCCCTATCATGAAACGAGTGGCCCAGTTCTTCCAGAGCCTGTTCCTGCTCGAGCTTTTTCGCGGCATGGCGGTCACGGGGCGTCATCTGTTCGCGCGCCGGATCACGGTGCAGTACCCCGAGGAGAAGACCCCGCAAAGCCCTCGCTTCCGCGGTCTCCACGCGCTGCGCCGCTATCCCAACGGCGAGGAACGCTGCATTGCCTGCAAGCTGTGCGAGGCGGTCTGCCCGGCGCTCGCGATCACCATCGAATCGGAGCAGCGTGCGGACGGCACGCGTCGCACCACGCGCTATGACATCGACCTGACGAAGTGCATCTTCTGCGGGTTCTGCGAGGAGTCGTGTCCGGTGGACTCCATCGTCGAGACGCGCATTCTCGAGTATCACGGCGAGCAGCGCGGCGATCTCCTCTACACCAAGTCGATGTTGCTGGCGATCGGCGACCGGCACGAAGAGCAGATTGCGAAGGATCGCGCGACCGACGCCAAATATCGCTGACGAAAGACATGACCTACACGACCGCGATCTTCTACTTCTTCGCCGCCATCCTCATGTTTGCCGGCCTGCGCGTGATCACCGCGCGCAACCCGGTGCACGCCGCGCTTTTCCTGGTGCTCGCGTTCTTCACCGCGGCGGGTCTGTGGGTTCTGCTCGAAGCGGAGTTCCTTGCGATCACGCTGGTGCTGGTCTACGTCGGTGCGGTGATGGTGCTGTTCCTGTTCGTGGTGATGATGCTCGATATCAACCTCGACCGGCTGCGAGAGGGCTTTTGGGACTATCTGCCGCTCGCCGGCTTCGTCGCCGTGCTGCTGATGATCGAGATGTCGCTGATTCTGGGCAGCCGCCATTTCGGCCTGGACGTGACGGGCGCGCCCGCGCCGCGTGCCGCCGATTACAGCAACACGCGTGAACTCGGGCGCGTGCTCTACACCGACTACGTCTACGCATTCGAGCTTGCCGCCGTGATCCTTCTGGTGGCGATCGTGGCGGCGATCGCGCTGTCCCTGCGCCGCCGCAAGGACAGCAAGTACATCAACCCGGCGGATCAGGTCCGGGTGAAGCGCGAGGATCGGCTGCGCATCGTCAAGATGCCGGCGACACCCAAGCGGGGGCGCGGGGAGGGCGGCGCATGATTTCCCTGTCGCATTATCTCGTGCTGGGCGGCTTGCTGTTCGCGATCAGCGTTCTGGGCATCTTCCTCAACCGCAAGAACGTCATCATCCTGCTGATGGCGATCGAGCTCATGCT